>DASYHP010000018.1:0-2054 GCA_035998495.1 Mesorhizobium sp. | reverse complement strand
CACGGTCAAGGTCGCACTCGAGCAGTGGCCGATCTGCCTGCGCGATGCCCACCCGGGCTACATCGGCTGGGAGGAGTTCGTGGCCAATCAGGCGAGGCTGGCGGGCAACGTCGCCCGCCGTGATGCGGGCAGGCCCGGTGTGGCCCGCCGCGGTCCGGCACTGCTGCAGGGCGTCGTGTTCTGCGGCCGGTGCGGGCGGCAGATGGGGGTTCGCTATTCCGGTCCGCATGGTGACTATCCAGTCTATCACTGCAGCGCCGACCAAGTCGGCGCCGGCCAGGCACGCTGCCAGGAGGTGCGTGCGCTGGCCGTGGACGCAGCCTGTGAGCGGATCCTGTTGGAGACGCTGACACCCGAGCGGATCGCGCTGGCGGTGGCTGCGGTCGAGCAGATCGAGGCGGACGCCAAGGCGCTGGAGCGCCAGTGGGCGCTGCGCCGCGAACGGGCCCGCCACGAGGCTGAACGGGCACGGCGGCAGTATGACAAGGTCGAGCCGGAGAACCGGCTCGTGGCACGCACGCTGGAGCGGGCCTGGGAGGAGCGGTTGCGTGAGGTCGAGAAGGTAGAGCAGGTCTATGAGGCATGGCGGCATGCCCAGCCTGGCCCGCTCTCGGAAACCGAGCGCGGCGAGGTGCTCGGCATGGCCAAGGATCTCGAGCGGGTTTGGCGTGGCGCGACGGCGGAGGAGCGCAAGCGCATCCTGCGCCTCGTCATCAGCCAGGTTGTGCTCGACCAGAAACGGGAACGCGGCGTGGTGTCGGTGCGCATCGCCTGGCAGACCGGCGCCACCAGCGAGCACAAGCTCCGCCGCGCGGTGCAGGGCTACGCCGAATGTGCCGATACCGAAGTGCTGGAACGACGGGTGCGAGCGCTGAACGGCGCCGGCATGATGGATCGCGAGATCGCCACCGTCCTCAACGCCGAGGGACTTCGGACCGCGCACGGCGCGCCATTCTCGGGCGGAACCGTCCATCTCCTCCGCAAGCGCTGGAAGATCGGCACGGTCAAGATCAACGGCGTCGAGCCGAACCCGGAGCGCTGGCCGGACGGGAGCTATTCCGTTCAGGGTGCAGCCGCTGCTTTGGGCATCACCGCGCAGACCGTGTTCAAGTGGCTGCGGAAAGGCCGTCTCCAGGGCCACCAGCGCACCAAGGGTCAGCCCTGGCAGATCACGCTCTCCGACGACCGGGTCCGCACGCTGGCAGCGCTTGTGCGACGTACCAGCCCCTCAAGGAGGAAGGCATCATGAAACGCTCGGCTCTCCAAAGATCGCCGCCCACTCACTGAAACTGAGGTTCGTGGTGATGATGACGCTGGTCTGCTCGTATAGCTTGCTCAGCAGATGAAACAGTAGGGCACCGCCTGAGGCGCTGAACGGCAGGTAGCCCAGTTCGTCGAGGATCAGCAGATCGGTATGGAGCAGTCGAGCGGCAATCTGCCCGGCCTTCCCGGCGGCTTTCTCCTGCTCAAGGGCGTTAACCAGTTCCACCGTGGAAAAGAACCGCACGCGCTTGCGGTGATGCTCGACGGCCTGGACGCCGAGCGCAGTGGCGACGTGGGTCTTGCCGGTGCCTGGCCCGCCGACCAGCACGACGTTGTCGGCTTTCTCGATGAAGGCGCCGGCGTGAAGCTGGCGCACCAGGGCTTCGTTGAGCTGGCTGCCGGCGAAGTCAAAGCCGGTGAGGTCCTTGTAGGTCGGGAACCGTGCAGCCTTGAGCTGGTAGGCAATGGAACGGACCTCCCGCTCGGCGAGCTCCGCCTTGAGCAGCTGCGACAGGATGGGAACCGCGCTCTGGAAGGCAGGCGCGCCCTGTTCGGTCAGCTCGGCCGCGGCCTGTGCCATGCCGTGCATCTTGAGGCTGCGCAGCATGATGGTGATGGCGGCAGCCGCCGGATCATGACGCATGACGGCCTCCCTGCCTCGGGCGCAGGCTGTCGTAGCGAGCGACGTTGGCCTCGGGCTCCTGCGCCAGCACCAGGGCCTGGGGCGCCTCGATCGGCGGCACCTGGGAAGCCGTGCCGTCGGTCAGTCGATGCAGCAGGTTCAGGATGTG
>DASYHP010000095.1:0-22355 GCA_035998495.1 Mesorhizobium sp. | reverse complement strand
CCCTGCGACACCAACACGTCAACCTGCCGCAGCTTGGCAACGATCTCCTCAGGCTTGTGCTTCCTCTGGCTCATTCTCACGTCCTCCAAATGCCCCTCGGGCATACTTCAGGGAGGACCACTTTTCAGGGAGAAGGCCAATCTGTCTGATGGCCCCCTTTGGAAACCTCTCGCACAGCAAATTGCTGCAGTGCACAAAAGACAATCGTTGGCTGCCCGATAGGTTCCGTTGCGGCTCTGGAAGGACAGCCCGGAACTGCTGCCTGAGGCGTCAGCCAGTCGGGCGGGACAGGGACATGAGGAGCTCCACCAGCCTCCCGCAAGGGCAGCCCGACACCTCGCTGTGCAGGGTTGAACCCGCGCCCCCGGCATCCGCTTCCAGACGTGTGGTTCCGCGTCAGAACCAAAGGTGGCAGCCGGTGTTCCCCGGGATCTGTACGGGGGGCGACGGGAAACCGTCACAAGGCCGGCCAGTAGCCGAGGCGATCCGCACGATCGAGGTGACGCCGTTCACATACTATAGGTGGCGCAAGGAGTTTGGCGGCTTGAAGTCGGACCAGGTGAGGCGGCTGAAGGAGCTGGAGAAGGAGAATGAGCGGCTCCGAAAGGCGGTGTCGGATCTCACGCTTGAGAAGCTGATCCTGAAAGAGGCTGCCTCGGGAAACTGACTTGCCCCGCCCGTCGCCGTGCTTGCGTTGAGCAGGTGGTGGTCAAGCTTGGCGTGTCGGAGCGCCTGGCGTGCCGGGTTTTGGGGCAGCATCGCTCAACGCAAAGGAAGGTGCCCCAAGGCCGGGCTGATGATGCGGCGCTGACCGCCGACATCGTGGCACTCGCGACCAGGTATGGGCGCTACGGCTATCGCCGCATCACGGCGCTGCTGCGGGACGCAGGCTGGGCGGTGAACGCCAAGCGGGTCGAGCGCATCTGGCGACAGGAAGGGCTCAAGGTGCCAGCCAAGCAACCGAAGAAGGGCCGGCTTTGGCTTGCCGACGGCTCGTGCGTCCGCCTCAGGCCGGAACACCCGAACCATGTGTGGTCCTATGACTTCGTGGAGGACCGCACCCATGAGGGGCGCCGCTTTCGCATGCTCAACGTGATCGACGAGTTCACCAAGGAGTGCCTGGCCATCAGGGTCGCTCGCAAGCTCAAGGCCGCAGATGTGATCGACACCCTCGCGGACTTGTTCATCCTGCGCGGGATGCCCGGCCATATCCGTTCCGACAACGGGCCGGAGTTCGTGGCCAAAGCCGTGCGCGAGTGGATCACAGGCGTGGGCACGAAGTGCGCCTTTATCGAGCCCGGCAGTCCATGGGAGAATGGCTATTGCGAGAGCTTCAATGCCAAGCCGCCCGCACCAGAAGCGGTGCTGTGGCCGGCTGCGCAACCCGGACCAGCTTCGCCGGCCACTCCAGCCATAGCTGCAAGGCCGACCATGCACTAAGATCAACCCCGGACCACCCAAGGGGGGCAGGCCACGATGGTAGCCCGCGTTCAGGTGGCTTCGAGCACCATATTGAGAGGGGTCTGGGCCGCGCGGCGTACCTGGGAGAAGCCGCCTGACTTGATGACCTCTGCCAACCGCCGCTCGCCGGCCTGCGCACCTAACGCCAGCCCCGTCTCCTGCGACAGCGAGGTTGGCACGCAGATCATCGTCGAGGCGCAGTAGTAGAGCCGTCCGACGGGGTTGAGGTTCTCTTCCAGTTCATCGCCCGCAG
Organism: Mesorhizobium sp.; assembly: GCA_035998495.1. Classification (GTDB taxonomy): domain Bacteria; phylum Pseudomonadota; class Alphaproteobacteria; order Rhizobiales; family Rhizobiaceae; genus Mesorhizobium_B. The sequence goes on along the minus strand of DASYHP010000095.1, from coordinate 20,641 downwards.
CTGGCTCCACCACCATCCACGTGCCGTCTTCCTTGAGCGCTCTGCGGATACGGGCGGCCGCTGCCTGTGGGTCACCCATATCGTGCAGGCAGTCAAAGCACGTGATCAGGTCGAATTCGCTACCCGCGAAGTTTTGTGCTCGTCCCACCTCGAACCGGACGTTCTTGATCTGATGGGCGTGAGCGTGCGCTGTCGCTGCACCGACCGACGCCTCGTGGAAGTCGATGCCAATGAACTCGGAGCTGGGGAATGCCTGTGCCATCAAGATGGTGGACAGCCCATGCCCGCATCCGACGTCGGCGACCTTTGCTCCTTTCCTGAGCTTCTCGACCACTCCGTCAAGCGCGGGCAGCCACTCCTGCACTAAGGCGTTCACATAGCCCGGCCGGAACAGGCGAGCAACTGCGCAGAAGAGGCAACCGGCCTGGTTGCCCCAAGCGACGCCCTTGCCCGACTTGAACGCCGTCTGCACCTTGCGCTGGTTCTCAACCATGGCGGCGGCCGTGTCGAATGCTCCAATCAAGGCGACCGGGCTGTCGGGCTCGGCAAAGACAAGCGCCTGCTCCGGGCTAAGCCGGAACCGCCCATCTTCATGGGTGATGTACCCAGATGCCGCCTGCGCGGCCAGCCACTCCCGGATATAGCGGCGGTCACAGCCCGTCGCCGTGGCCAGCTCGTCATCCGCGGTTGACCCGATCTCCTTCAGCGCCGTGTAAAGGCCAAGCGCGTCACCGATTCGCACCAACGGCACGCTCATTGCACCACCGAGATCACCGAGCACTTGACCCACCAGCGCTTCAAGCTTTGATTGATCCACCTGCGTCATGTTGCGTTCCTCTAGAGCCTGGTGGCGGCAGATGCGACGGTCTCCCGTTCGGCCCGAGACGGGTTGCATCGGAGCAGCAGATGTTGAAGCGCCGCGCAAAGGGCGGCGCGTATCGCCCGAGATTCGTCCGCCCGGTCGCGATGTGCCACGGCAACGTAGTGCGCGACATCGAGAGAGCCGTCGGGCCGCCGCCGGACGGAGCCCTGGGTTGCGCTACGCATGGTGTTCTCCCCTTTGATTATTGTCCGAGGAGCATGCGGGGCGCGTGGCAGAGCTGCTTGAGGAGACCTTTCAGATCTCGTTGATTTCCTCTTGAGATTTGGCTCATAGAACTGGCCTGCTTGACAGACGTCTAGTCGGAGAGCTGCTTCACCTCATGCTATTCAAGTTCGGTCAATGCGAGCTCGACCTGAGGCGGCACGTGTTTTCCCGCGACGGTCTGTCGGTCCCGCTCGAGCCGCAGGTCTTTGACCTTCTGGCGCTGTTCCTGCGCCATGCAGGCGAACTCGTGGACCGCGACCGGATGATGGAGGAGGTCTGGAGGGGCCGCATCGTGTCCGAGGCAACCATCTCCTCGCGCATCAACGCGGTCAGGCACGCCATCGGCGACGACGGCACTGCGCAGGCGATGCTGCAAACCGTACCGCGGCGCGGCTTCCGGTTCGTCGTCCCAGTGACAGCCGTCCTTAGCGAGGACGCGCCAATGCCCCTTGCAAGGCCGAGCGACACTCAAGTGATCCGGGTGGCGACCTCGCGTGATGGGACACGCATTGCGCATGCCACCACGGGCCGCGGCCCACCGCTTCTGCGGGCCGGCCACTGGCTCACTCATCTTGAGCTAGATTGGACGAGCCCGATCTGGCGCCCTCTGCTGGACCGCTTGGGGCAGAGCTTTAGCCTCACGCGCTACGACCAGCGTTGCACCGGTCTTTCCGAAGCCGGCGCCGACTTGTCGCTGGAAGCGCTGGCCGATGATCTGGAGGCTGTAGCCGACGCGGCCGGCCTCGACCGCTTCCCGATCTTTGCTGCCTCGCAAGGGGTTCCGGTCGCAATCGCGTTTGCCGTCCGGTGCCCGGAGCGAGTTACTGGGCTCGTCCTCTATGGCGGCTATGCTCAGGGCAGGACGGTGCGTGGAACGGACGCAGACAGGCGCAACGCCGAAGCTGCCCTGACGCTCATCCAGCAGGGTTGGGGGCGGAGCGGGAGCGCCTTCGCAGCTGCCTTTGCCATGATCTACCTGCCTGATTCTTCTAAGGAGGAGCTCCAGTCGATGGTGGACATGCAGCTCGCCTCGGCCACGCCTGAGAGCGTCGTTGCCATGCGTATGGCCATTGATGCCTATGACGTGACGCCTTTGCTGGCTCACGTCACTGCTCCCACACTCGTGGTGCACGCCCGCGAGGACTCGGTCCAGCCCTTGGGACAGGCGCGCCTGCTGGCCGCCGGCATCAAGCGCGCCCAGCTTCATGTCCTTGAGAGCCGCAATCATGTTCCGCTTCCCAGGGATCCGGCCTGGACCGAGATCATGCAGGCTGTGGAGCAGTTCCTTCGCTAGCGAGAGGGAAGGGAACTGCCAGCGAGCCTTCTCTGGTGTGGAGCCGGGTACAACCGCCTTCCTGTGCCACAACCTGTGCGAAGTCCCTGCCCCAGGCCAGCTGGTGCGCGGGCCGGTCAGCCACGTCTAGGCATGGCGAATGGTTTGTCGGCTGAATCCTAGCGGAAGTGCCCACCATCTGTCCGGCTAGCTGCCTTCTGCGCCGATGACGAGGAGCTTCATCACGTGGACGACCTCAGCGTCGTCTAAGCCCTGGTCGATGGCCAGCGAACGCCAAGTCTGGAAGGCAAGGGCATGGCCAAGGGCAGCGTGGACCTGGCGGTGCTTGGGACCCTTGGAAGAGCGGCCCACCATCAGCGTCTCCCGCACGGCCTCCAGATACTGCCGATATCCAGCCAGCAGCTGAGTGAGGATGGGAACTGTCGTCTCGTCGCGCAGGATGTTGGTCATCATCCGCTCGGTGCGCCGGTAGTAGCCGTAGAGCTCATTCAAAGCATGATCCAGGCGCTCGTCCGGGTTCTCGACCGCAGCCCAGGCGCTCAGGTCCGGTGGCGGGTTTTGGGCTTCCCAATGTGACGAGCAGGCGGCGTAAAGCGCCGTCTCATCGGGGAAGTGCCGGTAGACGGTAGCCCGCTGCACCCCCGCATGTTCAGCCAAGGCGCTGATTGTGGTGCGCGCCGGGCCCAAGGTGCCGTGCAGCTCCACCGCGCTTTCGGTGATCCGCTGGCGTGTCTCGGCCTCGAGCTCAGCCCGCTTGGTCATACGGTAGGAACGCTTTTCATCAGACATACGTGTTCAATCAATGTTGACAGGGCATCGCAGCCAAGCGTAGATTTGGAGATACAGAAATGTATCACCAAAGGAGGGCGCTGTGGAACTGGCAGACATCACAAAGCCGAAGATTGTTGGCCCCCGAGACGGTATGGCCGGCTTTCTGGGCAGCATCGGCGTGCGGTTCATGATCGATGGCCTGGAGGCGGGCCAGCGGTTCTCGCTGGTGGAGCACCCAATGGGGCCGCGTGCGCTGGCCGCACCCCTGCACAAGCACACGCGCGAAGACGAATACAGCTTTGTCCTGGAAGGACAGGTCGGCGCGCTCCTGGGCGACGACGTCGTCATCGGTAAGCGCGGTGATCTCATCTTCAAGCCGCGCGACCAGTGGCACACCTTCTGGAACGCCGGCGACGGGCCAGCCCGCATTCTGGAGATCATCTCGCCCGCAGGCTTTGAGGAGTTCTTTCGCGAGCTCGTGGAACTCGGCGGGGCCGCACAGGCGGCTCCTCAGGTCTTAGCCAGCCTTTGCGACCGCTACGGCCTTGAGATGCAGCCCGACACCATTCCTGGGCTCGTCCAGCGCTTCGGCGTGCAGTTCCCAGGAGAGCAGGTCCTTTGAGGATGTCCGCCGACCCGCGGCTAGACGCACCAGATACGGTGCGACTCTGGCTTCCGCAGCGGAACGGATTTAGCGTTGAACCTGCGTCTACCTGGTTGTGGAGGTGAGTCCAGGGAGATGCGGTGATCTGGCAGCGTACGGTAGGCTGCCAAATGGGGAGGAGCAAAATGAACAGGTACGCATTCTGCAGACCGAGCAATATCGCGCTCGGTTTAGGATTGGCATTGCTGGCCTTTTCTGGGCCGGCTTCTGCGGCAGACGAAGCCGCTCTGATCGAGAGCTTACGGACGGCTAGCGAGCGCTTCGAAGATGTGAAGGTCGCGCTTGCAGAGGGCTATATCGCTGATCCCTCCGGCATGTGCGTGACAGCCGAGATGGAGGGTCAGCCTGCAGAGAAAGGAGACATGGGCATCCACTACTTCCGCCCTGACCTGCTTGGCATCACTGGCACGAGCCCACGCGTGAGCGGCACGGGCACTCACACCGACTTCGAAAAGCCGGGCGTTCTCGTTTACGAGCCGCAAGCAGATGGAAGCATGACCCTGGTGGCGGTCGAGAACCTGGTGTTCGAGAAGGGGTGGAAGGAGGCCGGCAACACTGCGCCGCCATCCTTCAACGGCCACACCTATGCAACCATGATCGACGACCCCAGCACGCCTGCTGATGAAGCGCACGGGTTTGAACCACACTACGAGCTACACGCCTGGGTGTTCCGCGATAACCCAAACGGCGCCTTCGAGCCCTTCAATCCCAAGGTCACCTGCAAGCACGCGCCAGCGAGCAATCACCAGCACTAAACTGACGAGCTAAGCGGGCGGGCCGGTCACTTCTGATCCGGCCCGCCTCCCGATGGCTCCGGCCTTGTCTCCAGTCGGCTGCTGCCTCATGTGCACCCGGCCAGAGCATCAGGAAGGGCGAAGCCTGTCAAACGCCAGCTGTCGCCCCACAGGCAGGCTCGGCTTCGATCCCCCTTCAGCGAGCTCCCGACGCCGCCGATGTCCGCCGGCCTAAGGTGGGCACAGCGCCAAGAGCAGCACTGCCAAGGCTGCAGGTGCAGTCACATGTGGCGAGTGACTGGCGTCGATCTCTCTGTAGGTCCATTCCTTTTGTGATCGGATGCACGCTGCCGTGGGGCCAAACACGTCTCCAGAACCAGCTCGCAGGCAGTAGATGTAAGCACGGGGGTAGGATGGTGCCTGGCCCGATCTGAGGCATAGCTTCTCCTCATGCGTGGCTAGGGACTGCGGTCCCCGCCTCGGCAGGATCCAGGCTCTGTCTTCTTCTGACGTGTCGGGTGGCAGCGGGTTGGGTTGGATCATCCAACCCTCACCGTCGTTTGTCACCCGCGCCCGCATGCTTCCAGCGATTTGGGGCGGCAGGAGATCGAACACGCATTGGCCGTTCTCCGGCACAAAGGCATCGAGGTAGATCAGCTGACGGATGCGCTCGGGAACCCGATCCGCCACGCCGGTTACCACCATGCCGCCGTAGCTGTGGCCGAGCAGGACGACGCCGCTCAGTTCCTCCATCTCCAGCATGGCCGTGATGTCCTGGACGTGAGTCTCTAAGCCGACGCTCGGGGCAAGAAGGTGTGCCCGCTCGCCGAGGCCCGTTAGGGTGGGCGCAATCAGTTCGAGGTCATATTCGCGGAGCAGCGGCTTCATCTTGCGCCAGGCCCAGCCGGCAGACCAGGCGCCGTGAACGGCGACGAGTGTTCTCATCCTGGGCTGCAGTTGCGCTGCTGTTTATCGAGCTGCCAAAGCGAGCTCGCTGCTCCCGAGTTGATCAGGGCCATAGGCCTATGCCACGACGCCCCTGCACGCCCAAGCGACTGCTGCAAATGAGCGTGGGCCATCGGGCTGGCCGGCCTCGTAGGCTGCCCTCACTGCCTCGTCCGCCTTTGCTCGCTTGGTCTGGTCCAGTGCGGCCACATACTTGCCAAGCGGTCCCTCGCCAGCAGCGATTAGCTCCCAGAAGTCGTCGAACGACTGGTAGTCCATGCGGATGAGGAGGGAGGTTTCCTCCACATTCAGGAGACCTTGCCCGACAAGGGTCTCTCTCATCTCGCCTGGCCTCATCATCGGCTGGAAGCAGTACTGGCTCCTGAGCCGGACTGCAGTTTCGTCCAGTGCTGCCATGGTGTCCCACATCATGCGCATGCCCGGCATGCCGCCTAGGTGATCCCAGACTGCAGCCGCGACGACCCCGCCGGGGCGCACCACCCGCCGCATCTCGGCCACTGCCCTATGCGTCTCCGGCACAAAGTGGAGCACAAGAAGTGACAGCGCACGATCGAAGCGGTTGTCGGGAAACGGGAGCGCGCAAGCGTCCGCCTGCTCGACCGAGATCCGCGGGTCCGTGTTGCGCCGCTGAGCCTCCTCAACGAACACGGGCGAGTAATCGATGGCGGCCACTGCTGCGACGTCTGCTGCCTCTGGAAGGGCAAAGGTCAGGCTGCCCGTCCCACAGCCCACATCGAGAATGCGCTCGCCATCTTCCAAGCCAGCGAAGTCGATGAACAAGGGCGCGAGCCTAAGGCTCCAGCGGCCCATCAGCTGCTCGTAGCCAGAGGCTTTGTGGACATTGAAGCTCGAGGTCATCGTGGTGCCTCCTGGCTGTTCGAGTTGGCCCTGTCACTCCGCCCCGAGCGGCGGGCCAGTGAAGCGTAGGCTGTGCCGAGCGGCTGAGGCGCCAACCTGCTCCATGTCCTCAGGAATGCGGAAGCGGCCGTTAGCCATATCTGCGAAGAAGCCCTCGAACCCGCCGGGCGGGAGGATGATCAGGTGGCGGCAAGGCTGGCCTCCCGCCACACGAAAGGTGTGCTCGCGCCCGCGTGGAATCAGGGTGGCCTCGCCTGCTGCTCTGGTGAAGGTCTGCCCTTCCAGCCAGAACTCGCACTCGCCGCTCAGCAGCACGAAGGCTTCGTCCTCTCGCTCGTGGACATGGCGTGGCGGCCCGCTTCCGGCTGGGCTGAGGCTGTCCACAATGGACATGGCGCCGCCGCTCTCGGAAGCAGAAAGGATGGTCTTGTAGCGGACACCCAGCCATTCGAGAACGCCGGGGCCAGAAAGCTCATTGTCCATCATCTCCTCCCAAACATGCGATGCAGGTTGTTCGTGCGACCCCAGCTTACCGCATTCTTGGGGGTGCAGAAATTCCGCTCATCAGCGCTGGCGCAACCACGGCAGCGCTGATGAGTTCGCCTTGCTGAGGAGGCCTCAGGGCGTCAGGTCGAGAGCTTCGACCACGCGTGAGTAGGGGATCTGGGCTTCGTCGTTGACGCGCTTGACCTCATTGGCTGAGCCCGCTTCGAACAGGCACATGCAGCGGCCGTCCTCAGGCGCGAAGGTCGATCGGATGTAGCGGACGGGCGTGCCCTGGGCCGTATGCTCTTGGGAAGTCTTGATCGCGAGCTGCTGGGCGGCGGCGAGGTCACTCATGGGAATGCCCTTCAGTTCACGTTCCACCATGTAGACCGGCATCGTGTCCTCCTCTGATCATCAGCGGGGGACATATGAGCGCTGGTTGCAGGCTGTGAGAACTACAAACTGCTTATCGCTTCATAGTCAGGGATTATGGGATGAGCTAAGCTCGCCTCTCCTCTGGAGGGGTGGTCAGCATGGAGATGCACCAAGTCCGCTACTTCCTTGCAGCCACCCGCACGATGAGCTTCACGCGTGCGGCTGAGGCCTGCCACGTCTCCCAGCCCGCGCTCACGACGGCCATCAAGAAGCTCGAGGACCGCCTTGGTAGCCCGTTGTTCCACCGGGAGGGGCGTCGCTTGAGCCTGACTGAGTTCGGCAGGCGCATGCAGCCGCACCTGGCCCAGATCTTGGAACAGACCGAAGTGGCCGAAACAGTCGCCCAAAGCTTCCGCCTCCTCAATCAGGTGCCCATCCGGCTAGGCGTCATGTCCACCATCGGCCCCATGCGGCTCGCCCGCTTCATTGCTGCTTTCGAGCAGGACTGCTCCGGTGTGGAGATCGCCGTTCACGAAGGCTCGCTCGGTGAGCTCAAGGGCAAGCTGAGCGACGATGAGCTTGACCTCGCCATTCTGAACCCCCTGGAGGGGCTGGGGGAGGGCTATCGCTGCGAGCCCATCTACTCGGAGCGCTATGTGGTCCTGCTTCCGCCTGAGCACCCGCTGCGGGAGCGCAACGTCATAGCCCTTCAGGACTTGTCCGAGCAGCCCTATGTGGACCGCCTTTCCTGTGAGATGCGGGAGATGGTGATGGGCGTCTGCAACTCTCGCGGCGTGAAGCTATATGCTCGCTTCCGGTCCGAGCGCGAGGACTGGGTGCAAGCCATGGTGCTGGCCAATATCGGCTTTGCCTTCATGCCGGAACATTCAGTGACCCACCCCGACATCATCACGCGCCTGCTGGTCGATCCAGCTGTAGAGCGAAGCATCAGCCTCGTTAGCGTACCCGGACGGCGCTATTCTCCGGCTGTCGCGGCCTTCGCAAGGGCAGCGCAGTCAAGGAGGTGGACGTGAGCGACACCCGCGCAGGCGGCTGCTAAGAGCAGCTGAGGCGAGCTTCAGGAACTGATGTGGCCTTGACCGAACCCTCCCCAGGCGCTGAGCGCCTCTTTGCGATCTTGGATGGCATAGGGGACCGTTTCTACGCGGTGGACCGGGACTGGCTGGTCACGTTCTTCAATAGGGCTGCAGAGTCCTTCTTGGGCCTTAAGCGCAGCGATGTTCTGGGCAGGTCGCTGTGGGAGGTCTTTCCCGAGCTCGACGGCACCGAGATAGAGGCTCGCTACCGGCGAGTCATGCAAAGTCGGAGCGATGAGTTTTTCGAGGCCCGATCGACCGTGTGGCCAGACCACTGGCTTGAGATTCGCGTCTTTGCGACCCCAGAAGGATTGGGCATGTCTGCGCGTGACATCACGAGCAGGAAACAAGCTGAGGACGCGCTGCGGCGCAGTGAGGAGAAGCTACGGGCCGCTTTGGCCGCCGGGAGGCTTGGTGCATGGGAGCGTGATCTCCAGACCGGCGAGTTCACCACCACCGAACTTTGCAAGGCGAACCTGGGGCTACCTGCCGACGCTGAACTCACGTTCGATGATCTGCAGCGCATGCGTCACCCGGAGGACGTGGGGCGGGTCACTTCTGCGATCCGCAATGCTATTGGGGAGGGCGAGGACTACGATGTTGAATACCGTGTGATCTGGCCCGATGGCTCCCTCCATTGGCTGCTCGCACGAGGACACGCGGTCTACGACGGGAGCGGCCGGCCAATGCGCATGGTCGGTGTCACGCTTGATGTGACGAACTCCAAGCAAGCCGAGGCATCTCTCCAAGCTAGCGAGCTGTTCAAAACCGCCATCTTAAATGCGTCGCTCGATGGCATCGTCACGATCGATCAAGACAGCCGGATCGTCGAGTGGAACACTGCGGCCGCGGCTATCTTTGGCTACTCTCGTGACATGGCGCTCGGGCGCGACATGACGGACCTGATCGTGCCTGTTGAGCTTCGGGGGGCACACCGTGCCGGCATGGGCCATTATCTTAGCACCGGCGAGGGCCCGGTGCTTGGCCGGCGCATAGAAGTCGAGGCAATAAGGTCCGATGGAACACGGTTCCCCATGGAGCTTGCGATCAGCCCTATCGATACTCCTGGCGCCCGGCACTTTACGGCCTTCGTTCGCGACATCACCCAAAGCAAGCAACACGAGGAGCGCCTTCGGCAAAGTGAGCAGCGGCTCAAAGCCACCTACGAGCATGCTTTTGCCGGCATTGGCGAAGTGGATCTCGAAGGTCGCTTCACGCGTGTGAACGAGCAGTTCTGCTTGCTGACTGGCTATTCGCAGGAGGAGCTCCTCACGCGAACCCTCTTTGCGATCACCCATCCAGACGACCGAGCTGAGGATGAGCGGCTCTTTCGGCAACAGATCAGCGGTGAACTCGACGCCTACCGACTTGAGAAGCGATACATCCACAAGAACGGCGACGAGGTGTGGATCAAGCTGTCTGCTTCAGCTGTCCGGGACGGCTCGGGTGCCATGCTCTACGGCATTAGGGTTGTTGACGACATCTCGGAGCAGAAGAAGGCAGACAGGCACCAGAAGCTGCTGGTCAACGAGCTGAATCACCGTGTGAAGAACAGTCTCGCCACGGTTCAGTCGATCACAAGCCAGACGCTGCGCAACGCCCAGGGCACTGGCGAGGCGCGCAAGGCCCTCGAGTCGCGCATCCAGGCGATGGCGCGTGCACACGATGTGCTGACGCGCGAGAACTGGGAAAGCGCCGAGTTGTGGGAGGTGGTCGCGGAAGCTGTGGCTCCCTTTAGCAATGTGCGGGAAGACCGGCTCCACCTTGGAGGACCAAGGGTGCGTGTTCCGCCGCGGATGGCATTGTCGCTGTCCATGGCGCTTCAGGAGCTCGCCACAAATGCTGCCAAATACGGTGCACTTTCTGGCGAGCAGGGGCAGATCTCAATTAGCTGGCACGTGGCCACCTCGTCTGTTCGGTCTCGGCTGCGGCTGCGCTGGGAGGAGAGCGGCGGTCCACCAGTCGCAATGCCGAGCCGGCGCGGATTCGGCTCTCGGCTAATCGAGCGCGGGTTGGCGCAAGAGCTGGATGGCGAGGTGAGGATCGAGTTTGCGCCGTCGGGTGTTGTCTGCACGGTTGATGCTCCCCTGACATGAAGCACAGGACATTGACTGCTCCTTGGCCGTGAAGCGATCAACGGGTGCCGCCTTGCTCTCGCCGCCTTTCGACCTGCAGAGCAGCGAATGAACACCTTAACCCTAACCCAGCTTGGCCTGCCCACCTCCTTGCCCTCGTCTCCCGACGAGGCACAGCTTGAGCGGGTTCCCAACCCGCACTCCGACGTGAACTACGTCACCCGCTTCACCGCCCTGAGTTCACCTCGATCTGTCCCGTGACAGGCCAGCCCGACTTTGCTCACCTCGTAATCGACTATGTTCCCGATCAGTGGCTGGTCGAATCAAAGTCACTCAAGCTCTATCTGGGCTCCTTTCGGAACCACGGCGCCTTTCACGAGGATTGCACGGTGGCCATCGGGAAAAGGCTCGTCAGCTTGCTGGAGCCCCGATGGCTGCGGATCGGCGGCTACTGGTACCCGCGAGGCGGCATTCCCATCGATGTGTTCTGGCAGTCAGGCGAGCTGCCCAAGGGAACCTGGGCACCCGACCAGGGGGTGCCGGCGTACAGGGGCAGGGGCTGAGAGGCCTCTGGCTGGAGACGGTGGAGAAGCGCCAGGAGGGAGTCCAGAATCGGCGTCTCCCTCCTTTGCTTCAGTTCTTCATTCCACTATCTGGCCGCGTAATTCTCCCTTGGGGTTCGCTTCCGTGTGGACGTTGAAGTAGATCTGGCCATCCATCAGCGCTTTGGCTTGTTCGTCAGTGAGGGTGGCTGAGCCCTCGAACTCGCCCACTTGCACATCAGGCGCTGGAACGAGCACGTCGGCGTTCTCGCCAGGCTTCGCTGGCCCGTGAAAGTGGGCCCCTGTCACCTCTCCTGACAGGTCAGAGACGGTGCCTTTCCAGGACAGCATCTGGCTTGAGCTGTCATAGGTAACCGCCAGCTCGCCCTTGGCGGAGGTGGTCACAGGCGGCACTTCCTGCTCGCCCGTGAGCTCCGTCTCAAAGTTCATGGTCTCAGCTTGAGCCGATGCTTCAGGCGTGTCATCATCAGTTGTGCCGGCGGTCGTGCCATCTCCGGTCGTGGCGCCACCAGTCGCGTCACTCTCAGTCGTCGCACCACCAGTTGTGTCGCCAGCCGTGCTGTCGCCCGACGTGCCGCTACCGCTTGTATCGGTCGCGCCAGCGGTCGTGCCACCACCGGTGCTGCCTGCCATCTGCGGAGCGACCACAATGAAGAGCGATCGGCCTTCCGCTGTTGTAACGCGGAACACCTGGGCACCTGTCATGCCTGCCGAATTGCCGGTCGCACCCCCAGTCGCACCCATTTCGTCGGGAGCCACGGCGATAACCGCCGAGTCCCCTTCACCCGAGACGCCACGGAAGACGCTTGCGCCGGCTACGGGCTGAAAATCAGTGAAGCCGGCTTGTTCGAACACGTTCTCCAACTCTTGGAGATCCTGTTCAGTCATGGCGCTGGTGCCGCCGCTTGTTGTCTGGGCGAGCGCCGTCGCTGTCAGGAGTGCCCCGATGGCCGCCGTGGCCGATAGCCATTTAAGCATAGTGAAGCCTCCCTGTCTCGCCTGCAAAAAACATCCTCCGCAACAACTCCCGGAGATGCATAGGAAGGTGGCATCGGTGGGTTTGTTCCATGCCCTCTGGGGCGCTTTGCGTTTCTCCCGCCTAGAAAAGCCACCCTTGCTGCTCCTATGCCTGAGCCACACCGTCCGGTGCCGCTGCCCTTCTCAGCACATTCCTGACATTGCTGACCTGCCAGGTTCCGCCGCGTGCCGTGCGGATGCCTCGGGCGTTCAGCGCTGATGCAACGCCCCGTAGGCTTGTGGTGCCTGAACGCTGGATGGCGTGAATGACGGGCAGGACGGAGTGGGCGAACGCTTCCGCCTCCTGCTGTGAAACCTGCCTGCCCTTGGCCGCGGCCTCCGCTGAGCTGGACGGGTTGCCGAGGCGCTTGCCTTCAGCCTTTCTCGCCGTCAGCGCTGCCCTGGTTCGCTCGGAGCTGAGCCTTCGTTCCTTCTCGGCGAGCGCTGCATAGAGGTGCAGCATGAAGGGGTCAGCATCTACCCCAAGCTCAGCCACGATGAGGGGAACACGGGCGGCCATCAGCCCTGCGATGAAAGCCACATCACGCGAAAGCCGGTCGAGCTTGGCCACCACCACGGGACAGCGGAGTTTGCGGGCAGCCTCGAGCGCTTCCGCCAGGCGAGGGCGCCTCTCGAGCGCATCTGATCCTTTCCCGCTCTCCACCTCCACGAACTCGGCCGTGATCGTTAGGCCCTCGCCTTGGGCAAAGCGCAGGATCGCAGCACGTTGTGCCTCAAGCCCCAGCCCTGAGCGGCCCTGGCGCTGTGTGGAAACGCGGAGGTAGGCAACGGCAGGGGCCGCTTCACAAGCTGCTGCCGAGGGTTCAGCACCACTACCCGCTGTCTCGGCCCCGCTATGTTGCACTGCGTCCTCCTCCAACTCAACTGTTCAAACTGCAAACCACCGTTTGCTGTTTGCTCACGAGGGTGAGACAGGCAAGTTGTTAAGACGCGGCCCCCCGCCGGGAAGCAGTAACACCGATGCAGGCAGCCCGGCATCTACGGTCGTCCGGTCCCTGGCCCGACCGCAGGAGCTGCCCGCGCCAGCTCCTGCCAGTTGGTCCTACGCCCCAGCGTCTGCGGCGAGAGCCTCGCTCGCGGTGACCGCGTTAAGCTGAACAGCGTTGCCTGGCAGGACTGGAGGACTCCAGGGCGGATCGGAAGCCACGCGCCGTTATGAGTCCCTTAACTCTGCCTTAGCAGTGCAAGCCCACCTTTACTGATCAGGAACCGGCTTCGCACTACGCCACCGACCATGGCGAAGATTCTTCTCGTGCTTTCACAGCATTCGATCGGCTTGGTCCTGGCCGCAGCCCTAATCTGCGCCTTGATGGCTAGTCTGGTCGTCGGTTTAGTCGAACGGACCAAATCACTTCATGGTCGTCGCCGCTTAGTTTGGATGGCTGCAATCGCCGTCATCGCGGGCGTTGGTGTCTGGACCACGCATTTCGTGGCCATGTTAGGCTTCCGTCCCGACTTAGTGCTGGGCTACGATCCGGCCGTAACACTCATTTCAGCTTTGATGGGTGTCCTGGCGGTAGGAGTACCTTTCTCTGCCGCCTCAATCGCGAACAGCCGCCGGAAGAGCGCAGCGTGGGGAGCCCTGGGAGGGCTCGGGATCGGCGCCATGCACTACACAGGTATGGCGGCGCTGCAAGGCTGCGCCGTGAGCCATCTCTTCTTCACGACACTGCTGTCTCTGGTGTTTGGCGCAAGCTTTGCCTCAATCGCCCTGGGGATTCGCCCGGTCGGGTGGCGATACCCTATTGCCGTTTCGCTCTTGGTTCTGGCCGTCTGTTTGCTGCACTTTACCGCTGTCGGTGGCGCAAGACTGACGCCGCAGGCACTCGATCCCTCCAGTCTGGTGTTCGAGCCTGAACTGCTGGGCGTCGTGCTATCTGGCACAGCTCTGATGATCCTTTCTGCGGCATTTGCAGCTGTGTTTGGTCAGATCAGGCTTGAGAAGCGGGAGCAGGCCGAAGCCGAACGGCTGGCTGAGCAGGCAGAACTGCTTTCGAGTGCGCTCCACAACATGTCGAATGGGCTCGTCGTATTTGGCGCCGACGGACTCATTAAGCTCCACAATCAGCGTGCGATTGAACTTCTCAATCTCCAAGCTGGAGACCTGGTGGATCGGATGCCGTCGCGCGACTTCATCGCAAATTTCGCTAAGCGCAATGGCCGGGATGAGGAGTGGGCCGAGCGCGCCATTGCCAACCATGGAAAGTGGATGAGCCAAGAGGAGGTTGTGCGTGTCGAACAGAGCTTTGATGACGGCAAGGTTCTAAGCATCTCCTGTCGGCCGGTGAACGGCGGCGGCATTCTAACCTATGATGACGTGAGCGATGAACGCGAGCATCAGAGGCGTATGGCCTACTTGGCCCACTATGATGCTTTGACGGGACTCCCCAACCGTCTGCTGTTTCGCGAAGAACTGGACCGAGCCGTAGCTCGGGCCCATCGTGGTGAGACAGTCTCGGTGCTTTGCCTCGATCTTGATCACTTCAAGAGCGTCAACGACACCTTGGGACACCCGATCGGGGACGCCTTGCTCAAGGCAGTAGCGGGCCGCCTCAGTGACTGCCTGCGAAGTTCAGACACCGTTGCTCGCCTCGGAGGCGACGAGTTCGCGGTGGTGCAGGCTGGGATCGCAAGCCCTGAAGACGCTACTGCACTCGCTCAGCGGCTCATCGGGGCGCTCGGTATGCCCTACGATCTTGAAGGCCACCAAATCATCGTTGGAACCAGCGTTGGGATTGCTCTCTCCCCAAGCGATAGCATCGATGTGGACCAGTTGCTCAAGTGCGCCGACATGGCGCTTTACCGGGCCAAGGCCGACGGGCGCGGCACCTATCGCTTCTTCGAGGCTGAGATGGATGCGAAAATGCAGTCTCGTCGCGCCCTCGAGATGGCCCTTCGCAAGGCCTTGCAGAACGACGAGTTTGAGGTGTTCTACCAACCCCTGGTTGAAGCCAAGTCGGAGCAGATCACAGGGTTCGAAGCATTGCTTCGCTGGAAGCAAACTGAGCGGGGCTATGTACCACCTTCCGAGTTCATCCCCTTGGCGGAAGAGATCGGCCTGATCGGCCGCATTGGTGCCTGGGTCCTCAGGCAGGCATGCTGCGAGGCTGCCAAATGGCCCGAACACCTCAAGATTGCCGTCAATCTCTCGCCCGTTCAGTTCAAGGGCCAGGCTCTCGTACTTGATGTGACCTCAGCACTCGGTGCCGCAGGTCTGTCCCCTCATCGCCTCGAGCTGGAGGTCACCGAGACAGTGATGCTTCAGGACACTGAAACGACGCTTGGCATCCTGCACCTGCTTCGCGAACTCGGGGTCCGCATCTCGATGGATGACTTTGGGACGGGATACTCGTCCCTGAGCTACCTGCGTAAGTTCCCCTTCGACAAGATAAAGATCGACCAAAGCTTTATTCGGGACCTGTCGGACAAAGCGGACAGTGCTGCCATTGTGCGAGCGGTGACCACCCTCAGCTCAGACCTGGGTATCTCCACGACGGCGGAAGGAGTGGAGACCCAGGAGCAGTTCGACAGGCTCCGGAAGGAGGGCTGCACTGAAGTGCAAGGCTATCTCTTCAGTAGGCCCCGACCTGCAAGGGAGATACCCGCGATGCTGGCAGATGCAGATCGTCGGAGAAAGCCTCTGGCCGATGCTCTTGAAGCCCGCTCAGCAGCGGCATAGAGAACTACAGTCCGCCAGGACATGACAAAGGGGCAAGAACCCCATTTGAGTGCCTTGCCTGCCTAAAGCACCCCCTCATCGCCTGCCGTGATGGTGACGGTGAGGGCTGTGCCCTGGTGCAGGCTGCCCGTGTGCTCATGCGTGTTCACCTCTCGCCATCGTGCGCGGGTCTTCAGCCAGAAGATCGCAGCAGTCACCGCCTCGCGGCCTTCGCCCGTGGCTTTGCGGAACAGCCTTTCAGCCACCCGTGCATTGGCCTTGATGGCGCCCGCCCCGAGCTCGCGGGCGTAGGCTTGGGCGAGTTCCGTCTCGTCCAGCTCCAGCACACGCGCGATCTCTTGGGCAGACAGGCCAAAGCCGGTCAGCGCCTCCACTTTCGCCGCCAAGGGCCGGTCCGACAAAGCAGGGGCGCTCATGCCTCATCGTCCCTGCTGCCTGAGGGCAGGGCGCGTGCCGCTTGCGGCTGACCCGGCACCAAGATGATGCGGCGGATCTCGTGGATGGGCTGATGCGGGTCGCCCACCAGCTCGTGCCGGTCGATCTCCTTCCATTGCGCGCGTGCCTTCAGCCAGAAGATGGCGGCCGTGACAGCCTCCCGCCCTTCGCCTGTGGCCTTCTTGAACAGGTTCTCGGCCACCTTCACGTTTGCCTTCACATGCCCCTGGTCGAGCTCTGTGCGGTAGTGCTTGCGCAGCGTCTTGGCATCCACCCCGATCAGGCCTGCGATGTCGGTCTCGCGAACACCAAAGCCGGCAAGAGCCTCCACCTGCCGGCGAGAGGCAGGATCGGGTGCATGGGAGGGGCGGGCCATGTCAGGCGAACTCGCGTGCGATGGCTGGCTGGGCTTGGCCGAGCTCGGCTTCGGCACGATCCAGCTGAGCTAACCTTAATGCAAGCTTGCTGAAGCGCGCCTGAAAAGATCGTGCGATTGTCCTGAAACGAAACAGGAGAAAGTCCGTTTCCAGGACCGGGGAGGATCGAACCATGCCGCGCTTGCCCACGCTCATCGCGTCACTTTCTCTTGGTGCGGCACTCTTCTCTGCGACCGGTGTGCGAGCGGATGAGCCCATCTGCAGCGCTCGGGCCGACATGGTCGCAAAGCTCAGCAAGCACTTCAAGGAAATACCCGCAGCTCTGGGCGTCGTCGATGAACGCGCAGTTCTCGAGGTGTTCGTCTCCGATAGCGGCACCTGGACCATTCTGGCCACGGGCACGGATGGCAAGTCTTGCGTGATCTCCTCCGGCGAGGGCTGGCAGAGCACCACGGTGGTTGCTGGCGCAGGCGTCTGAAAAGCTGCTAGTCTCATTCGGCGCTCCGCTCAGCGTTCACCTCTTCCCAGCTCAGCCCTGAACCCTCCAGCATGGCTGTCTCGCCCGTGAACTGCTGCCATCGCTCGACAGCGACATCGACGTAAGGAGAGTTGAGCTCGACGGCGAGGCAGACCCTGCCCGTCATTTCTGCTGCGATGATGGTTGTGCCTGATCCGCTGAACGGCTCGTAGACGGCTTGCCCCGGCGAGGAGTTGTTCTCGATCGGCTTCTGCATGCAGGCGACCGGCTTCTGCGTGCTGTGGCCGGTCTCGTTCTTAGCGGGCTTCGGGATCTGCCACACGGTGGTCTGCTTGCGGTCGCCTGACCAGTGCCCTTTTGCCTGCTTGCGCACCGCATACCAGCAGGGCTCGTGGCTCCAGTGGTAGTCGCCACGGCTCAGCACCAGCTGGCCCTTGTCCCAGATGATCTGCGAGCGAAGGGCAAAGCCGCAGGCGAGAAGGCTGTCAGCCACAGTGCCGGCGTGCAGCCCGGCATGCCAGACATAGGCCACGTCTCCTGGAAAGAGCGCCCATGCCTCGCGCCAGTCACAGCGGTGGTCGTTCAGCACCTTGCCGGTTGCAGTGCTACCCCGATCACCAACGCCAGCCTGAACTCGCCATCCGGGCTCGTAGTCCACGCCATAAGGCGGGTCCGTCACCATCAGGTGGGGCTTCACGCCACCAAGCAGGCGCTCGACCGTGCTCTGATCCGTGCTGTCTCCGCAGATGAGCCGGTGCTTGCCAAGCACCCACAGGTCGCCTGGCCTGCTGACGGGCTCGGCAGGGGTGGGCGGCACCTCGTCAGGGTCGGTCAGCCCAGGCGAGCCGCGGGAGGTGAGGGCGGTGATCTCGTCGGCACCGAAGCCGGTCAGCGCGAGGTCGAAGCCGAGCTCCTGGAGATCGGCAAGCTCCACGCCCAGCAGCTCCTCGTCCCAGCCCGCGTTCAAGGCCAACTTGTTGTCGGCCAGCACATAGGCACGCTTCTGGGCGGGGCTGAGATGGCCAAGCTCGATCACGGGCACCTGATCCAGGCCGAGCTTGCGGGCGGCGAGCACCCGGCCATGGCCTGCGATGATGCCGCTCTCCCCATCTACCAGGACAGGGTTCGTCCAGCCATACTCGCGCATGGAGGCCGCGATCTGCGCCACCTGCCCGTCCGAGTGGGTGCGGGCGTTTCTCGCGTAGGGGATCAGCTCGGACAAGGGGCGGTAGCTGACCTGAAGGGGAGGGGAGCTCTGGATCATGGCCGTGATGGCTCCGTTTGGCCCGCGCAGACTCCCGGTTTACCCCAGAGTTAGTCGAGTGTTTTGGGGCGGTTTGGGCGCACCCTGTGGGGCTAAACGCCCGTGATATTTGGGTTTCTTGTCAGGCGAGGCGAGGGGATACCCCCCTGCCAATTTCGCGTTGTTGAAAGATGAGGGCCAGCGCCGGTCTCCATCTCAACCCTCACACACTTCTGACCCCCCGCGGTCATGCGAGGCGAGGAGCAAGGTGCTCGCGAGAGCCTCCCGCACGCCGCATCCTTTCCGTGCCGATTGCCTGCTTCGCGACGAGCAGGCTCTGAACGAGAGCAATGGCCGGCTGCCCTGAGGGTCGGCGGTCCAGGTCTGTGCCGAGGTAGCCCAGCGGATCAGAGTGACACTCTGGCGGCCATTCACCCTTGAGACGCGCACCATGAACGGGGTCGTTGAAGTCGGACGTCACCCAAGCGTCATCCGACACCGAGCACGACATCACCCGCCAGAGCCAGCCGGGCAGGACATGCTTCACCAGCTCGACGGCTGCATCAACGGAGCCGGTGTAGGACGGGGCTGGCCTGCCGGTGCGTGGGTCGGCCAGCAGAACGTCAAGAAGGCTGTCGATCCGGCGATCAGGACGATCCAGCTTCTCGATCACTGCCAAGAGCATGTCCAGGTCGGCTTGCCCTGCCATGTGGATCTCCGTGGCAGCAAACTGCCGTCCTTGCGTCCCAGCTGCGAGCATGTTGATGCCTGCTTCATCCATGCCCCGGAATATAGCGCAGCACCCATGGGCCGGTCAGCCTGACAGGATTGCGCAGAAACCAGTTTGTTTGCGCAGGATTGTTTTATCCGCAGGAACGCGCGATAGCCGCCGCTGAATACCTGCACCATCTGCCGAGTGCTCAGGAGATTGCCATGCCTTCCACGGACATCCTGATCACCTTCTTCCTAACCTCGATCGTTTTCGCGTTCATTCCGGGACCGTCGATGCTCTATGCCGCAGCGCAGACCATGGCCGGCGGTCGTCGGTCAGGACTGATGTCCGCCCTGGGCATCCATCTTGGCTGCTACGTCCATGTCGCGGCTGCTGCGGCAGGCTTGTCGGCGCTCTTCCACGCAATACCGCTCCTGTATATCGCTGTGAAAACCCTTGGAGCCGCTTACCTGATCTGGCTGGCTATATCGCTGTTTCGGGCGAAGCCGGTGGGCGAAGGCGACGTTGCCGGCGCGGTCGCGAAGCCGGGGCGGAAGGCCTTCTTCGAGAGCATCGTCGTGGAGATCCTCAACCCCAAGACGGCGATCTTCTTCTTTGCCTTCCTGCCGCAGTTCGTCGATGCCTCGGCCGCCTTCCCGCTTTGGCTCCAGTTGACCATTCTCGGCGTCGCCATCAACGTGATGTTCTCGTTCGCCGAAATCGTGTTCATCTGTCTCGCAGGCCTTCTGATCGAGCGTCTGAGACAGTCGAGCGGAGTGCAGCGCCTCATACAGCGCATTGGCGGGACGATCCTCGTCGGGCTCGGCGCCCACTTGGCGCTTCAGAAAACATGAGGCGAGACCCCCCGCAGGCAGCGCCCCTTCCGGTAGTGTCTCAGTTGGCAATCCCCGCCCTTGACAACCATATCGCCCGTGGCTCGGGTCTCCTGTATGCTCGGCGCTAAACATGGAGCAATCAGCCTTGGCAGACGAAGGCGAGTTGAACCGGAACGAACAGCGGCTGCTGCGGAAAACCAAGTTCAAAGGAACCGACCACCTCCAATACATCTGGGCGCTCCAGTGTGAGCGTGACGGCTGCGGGCACGTCTATGGTGCAAACGGCTCAGACTTCCACCACCGACGTTGCCCAAAGTGCGATGGAGGAGCATTGGGCATCTAACTTGGTCGAACGGTGTGCCGGAGCCCGCCCACGCGGGCCCGACAGATTGCGAGTGACAGGGTGAACCATCTAGAGCAGCTTGTGTCGGAATGGCTGCAACACTGCGGCTACTTTGTCCGGGTATCGGTTCAGGTTGGCGCCAGACCGAATGGGGGCTTCGAGGGTGAACTGGACGTCGTTGCTCTCAATCCGGTGACGGAGCATCTTCTGCACATTGAATGTTCATTAGACGCGCTCTCGGCGGAAAAACGCGAGCAGCGCTTCAGAGACAAGTTCGAGAGAGGACGCAGATACATCAACGACGTCTTCCGCGGCGTTCCTCTTCCCGACACGCTTGAACAGGTCCTCGTTCTACAGTTTGCAAGCGGCAACGTCCGATTTGTTGGAGGGGTGTGTAGGGCGGTGACAAACCAAGCCAATGGAGCGCCGGCGCGGTGCTGAGCGCGGCGGAGTAAAATCCGGCCATTGGCTAGGCTGCTTCCCTTTGTGGGGGCGGCCGGGATGTTTGCGGTGGAAGTCTACGCAGCCGT
>DASYHP010000094.1:0-3225 GCA_035998495.1 Mesorhizobium sp. | reverse complement strand
CGATCTGCTGGTTCGCCTCCGATCAGCCTCGCACAGGTCGGCGAACAACGAGGGTCAGGAAGTCGCCTTGCTGCTGTTGGACGCTGCCCTGGCGATCCGAACCGTGGTCAGCGTCCAGCACGAGGTGGTGGTTGAGCGCGGTCGAGAAGCCGGCACGCCGACGGAGGGAAGCGCGTGAAGGCTCTTGGACCGGCACTCCTTTGGGGCATGGGTGGAGCCGTTATAACCGCTGTCGCTGTCTTCGCCCTGATGGTCGCGCTCTACAGGGCTCTGCCCGAGTGCAGTGTGGTGGGGGACAGCGCGGGGTGCGAGATCGGTGTCGCGCTGGTGACCATCGCCACCGCTCCTCTGGGCTTTATGTTGTTCTTCTCCGTCACTCTTGTCCGCGGTTGGGCACGGGCGTGGAGACGGTGACTTGCTGACGGAGGAAAGCGCGTCCTAGAGCTGTTTCTGGCCCGGTTTTCCGCACCTCGCTCCCGTGCTATATTCCTGTCTGCCTGCAGCGACTGACCCCTCTGCGGTGATGGCAAAGCTTCAGAGGCGGTATCTTAGACGGGCTTGACAGGCTCAGAAAAGGACCCGGTCGCTGCCGGCTTTCTCTTTGGCGAGAGCGGCGCTTCAGCCCACGATACCGCCATCAGAACGCATTCCTTATCCCATCCACGTTGGGGCCATTCTCGAAAAGCCTGTCTTGCCGGTCGTTTAAGCAGTCGCGCCTGCCGTTTTCTACGATTTTCTTCAAGCGGGCCTGGAGCATGGCCGAGAGAAGGTCCCCGGCCTCGTTGAGCAGCAATCGCTCATAGAGCCGCTCAGCCTGCGCCTGGATGGTCCGCTGGCCATGAACATAGCGCCCGTGCGCCGATCCGCGCGGTGCGCCCGCATAGGCCCCATGACAGCGGCAAACCCGCTTGCCCCGAACGGCCGGAGCCTGACATCGCAAGCCCGTGCGCTTGCTGGTCGCCGTGCATCGTGGCGCAAGGTTCATGGCATTAACGGCCGGATTTTCAGACACCCCCACCCCCTCGCTCTACCAGGCCGACCACGGCTTGCCCGCCGGACTCGACGTTCACCCGCTCCACATAGACGCGCTGTTCCCCCTTGGACCGATAGCGTTTCAGGGCCTCCATCTGAGCCGCGAATGTGCGGGCCAGGCGGTTCAGCGACCGCTCGTAAACTTCCCATCGCTTGGGGTCCGTGCTCGCGTTCAGCTTGAAGGCCGCCAGCATGGTTGCTGACTGGATCGCGGCCATTTGCGTGGCCAGCATGGTTTCGAGCTGGTCTTTGGGCTCGATGCCCTGGATCACCGCCAGGGCAAAGTTGAGCTGCTCTAAGTCGATCTCCTGGCCGCGTTGGGAGATGCTGCCGAGGTGGCCCATCGCTCCCGAGAGGAAGGGGACGCTGGTGGAGCCCACCGCTTCCAGCATCAATGCTGTGCCCAACGCCGGGTCGGGGTGATCGATGGACATGGAATGGCTGCCGTCCGCCTCCACCTTTATCTTGATAGGCGGGCACGGGCGACGCTTGGAGTCGCGCTCCTCGAAGGCTTGCCTTGCCGCCACCTCTTTCGAAGTTGGCGCATAGGGCACGGCCGGAAGCTGTGGAGCCTGGGCTGCCTCCTTTGCTCGTCGCTTGCCCATCAATGCACCGTCTCGCCCTGGTTGAGTTCATCAGCCGCGACAAGGAAGGCCGCAACCGAACACACGTCCCCGGCCGCATAGGCCAGGAAGATTTGCCCAAGGCCCGTGACTTCATCGGCCCGTCTTTCCTCTCCGATTTCGCGCAGGCGACTGGCCGCGGCATGAAGCCCGTGAGCCGTGGCGACGTATCCCAGGATGGTCTCCATGCTTGCGATGTGGCCGCCCTGGCATGCCGAGACCGCCAGCTCGCTGAGCCTGGAATAGACCGCGTTCGCTTCGTCATCATTGAGCCGCGTCGGGTCGCCCACCACGGCCGAGATGGTCGCAGAATGCTGGTCGAGCCATTGCAGAGGCGTGACTGAGGTTTGGGGCTCTGCTTGTTCCGGTGTCATGTGCTGCCGCCTCCCTTCACTTGCCGGCCCAGCTTGAGCGTCCGCCCACGGTGGAGCCGCTCTTGCCTGACTTGCCGCCGCCCGACTTCCCGCCCCCGCCGCCGAACAAGCCGCCCAAGAACCCGCCCGACTTGGCGCGATCTGGGCTGGGCTGGCCGGGCGTTCCTTTGGTGAAGCTCTTCGTGGGTGTGCCCGGCGCGGCGCGAGACAGCTTGTCGCCATAGGGCGAGCCGAAGGCCTCACGCCCCAACATGCCGCCGAGCAGCCCTCCAGCGGGACCGCCGATCGCCGCGCCGACCGCAGCACCGACCGCCGTGGCCAGCCCGTTCTTGCTGCGCGTGTCGAGGCCCTTCTTGGCCGAGCCCATGCCGGGAAGGCCGAAGCCAAGGGAGCCGGGGCGGGCCGCGCCCATGTCCATGAAGTTGTCGCGGAAGCTCTGCGGCGTTCCAACGTCGATCCCTTGAGGATTGGTGATGGTGGTTGCGCCGAACTTGTTCTCCCGCATTGTATAGCCCGCTTGGTTGCGACTGATGGTCGTGCCGCTCACGGGATCGAAGGCGCGGCCATAGGCGCGGGCGTTGGCGAGGTCGGCCACAGACGGGCCAGGAGGCGGGGCAGGCGCACGCATGGGCGCGGGTGTTGCCTGACGCTGGCGCTGGGCAGGGATCGAAGGAACGGCGGGCTGGGCCGGCTGCGTTATGGCCGGCGTGACGTGCGGGTTGACGGCGGCCACCTTGGCCGGAACCGCAAGGCTCGGCACTTGCCGCGTCGGAAGGGCCTGGAGCGGCGTTGGCGTGACGGGGCGCGCGGGCTGGCGGAAGCTGGCAGGCATAGCCGCCGGTGGCGCAGCGGGGGCGGCCACGGTGACAGAAGCCGGCATGGCGGCAGGCGTTCTGGCCGGCGCAGCGACAATAGCGGGAGCGGGCTTTGCCGCTGGCATGGGAGCGGCAGGAAGCGAGGGTCGAACCGCGCTCAATGCGGGAGCGGGTGGAGCGGCAGGAAGGCCCGTGGGCATGGGGCCGGGCCGAACGCCGCCGATTGCGGGTGTCAGCGAAGCCGGGCACGCCGCGCAAGATGAACAGGTCGGTCAAGGTGTCGATCACGTCAGTGGCCTTGAGCTTGCGACCCACTCGGATGGCCAGGCACTCTTTGGTGAACTCGTCGATGACGTTGAGCATCCTGTATTTGCGCCCCTC
>DASYHP010000093.1:0-1738 GCA_035998495.1 Mesorhizobium sp. | reverse complement strand
CGATCTGCTGGTTCGCCTCCGATCAGCCTCGCACAGGTCGGCGAACAACGAGGGTCAGGAAGTCGCCTTGCTGCTGTTGGACGCTGCCCTGGCGATCCGAACCGTGGTCAGCGTCCAGCACGAGGTGGTGGTTGAGCGCGGGCGAGAAGCCGGCACACCGACGCAGGGGAGCGGGTAGGTGTGGCGTCCGCAGTTCGGAGACGTTGCGGCAGTGTTGCTCGCGGTTGCGCTAGCGGCTGTGGTAGCGTTTGCCGTTCAGGTGAACCTCAGCCCGCAGCCCGGCCCGTCAGATCGAGACATGCGTGAGGTTGTCGGCCCCGCGGGTCCACCTGGCCCCCCTGGTCCGCCGGGACCACAAGGGGCAGCCGGTCCACCGGGCGAGCGCGGCCCGGCTAGCGCGGCCCGGCTGGGGAAAAGGGTGAACGAGGTGAACGCGGTCTGCTGGGGGAGACTGGTCCTCCTGGTCCGCCCGCCCCTGCGGGTATGCGCGGTCCTCAGGGGGAACAGGGTCCGGCGGGTCCGGAAGGTCCACCCGGACCTCAGGGGCCGAGAGGACCGCAGGGCGAGCCTGGACCCCAAGGCCCGCCGGGGCCTGCCGGCCCTGAAGCATCGAGCGGCGGCGAAGGAGGTGCGGGAGCGGGCGTCGAGACTATTTCTCCGAACCCGTGCGAGTCTGGTCTCGGCGACGTGGCGACGGCACTATGCGACTGACGATCAGTGTAGGGACGGAGGGGAGCGCGTGAGCCCGCCGCCCGGCATAGCTCCCGGCCTCGTGGCGGAGCTTTTCCGGGCGGCAAACAAGATTCAGAGTGTGAGCGCGGTTGAACAGAGTTGGCTGCTTCGGAGTGCCGCATACGAGATCCAGAAGATGCGAGCAAAGGTTACCCATTGCGGTCGACCCTCGGACATGCAGCCCGCCGCCATTGCTTCGGGGCTTCTCGCCATAGCCGACGCGCCCCAGACATTCACGCCCAAGGCAGTGGCCCTGGCGCTTCTCCACGCGGCCTATGTGATCAAGACCCTGGAAAGCATGGTTGAATGCAGGGCGGAGCCGACGGAGGGAAGCGCGTGAAGGCTCTTGGACCGGCATTCCTTTGGGGCTTGGGCGGGTCCATCATCCTGCCCATTGTTGTCTTCGCCCTGATGGTCGCGCTCTACAGGGCTCTGCCCGAGTGCAGTGTGGTGGGGGACAGCGCGGGGTGCGAGATCTTTGTCGCGCTGGTGACCATCGCCGCCGCTCCTCTGGGCTTTATGCTGTTCTTCTCCGTCACTCTTATCCGCGGTTTGGCGCGGGCGTGGAGACGGTGACTTGCTGACGGAGGACCGTGCATGAATGTTTTACGCCGTGTGCTCTGGGCTCTCGCCGGTGCCGTGCTGACGCCCGCTGCCGTCTTTGCGCTCGTGGTCGTATTCCTGGGAGGAGCCGGAGTGTGCAAAGGGGGCCTGCAAGCATGTGATATCTCCCTGGGCCTTGCCTTCTTCAGCGCTCCGCTCTTCGGAGCAATCCTGTTCTGGATGATGTCTGGGGCTAGGCCTTCCCGACAGCGGAGCGACCGCTTCTTCGGCCGTGGTCGCCGCAGCGACGGATTGCGCTGATTGTCCGGCGTCAGCACCAATGGGACAGATCTGAGGAGTTGAGGAAGGGAGGATTTCTGGCTCATTGTAGCTTTTCAAGGAGCGCAGATGAGACAGAAAGCCGGGCCGCAAAAGGCCCTTGCAGAACAGGTGGTCAAGGACA
>DASYHP010000087.1:0-107646 GCA_035998495.1 Mesorhizobium sp. | reverse complement strand
CGCGCGCCTCACCTCCCCCTTGTGGAGAGGTCGGCCCTGCAAGGGCCGGGTGGGGGTGCTCCAGCTTGGCGCGGCTGGCGCCATTTACCCCACCCGCTCGCTACGCTCGCGACCTCCCCACAAGGGGGAGGTGGGGTGCGCGAACCTTGCGGCCGCGGCTCCTCTCCCCAATCGGGGTCGGAGCGACGAGCCGCGATCGACACGGAGGTGTCGATCGCCGTCGCGCAGGGTGGATCGCACCGAAGCGTAAGCGGAGGAGCGAGACGGTCAGGAGCGACAGGGCCGCGACGGTCAGCCCCAAGCCTTGCCCCCTTTTGACTCGTGGTCTAGGAACCCGCCGCCCACACGCCATATCGTGCGGCGCTGTTCCCCGACAAAAACCCTCGCGAGTGCCCCATGCTTGACCAGCCAGAGAAGATGAAGGCGCGGCTGCCGCGCGGCTTCGTCGATCGCGCGCCGGAGGATATTTCCGCCACCCATCGCATGATGGAGACCATCCGCGAGGTTTACGAACGCTACGGCTTCGAGCCCGTCGAGACGCCGCTGGTCGAATACACCGACGCGCTCGGCAAATTCCTGCCCGACCAGGACCGGCCCAACGAGGGCGTGTTCTCCTTCCAGGATGACGACGAGCAGTGGCTGTCGCTGCGCTACGACCTGACCGCCCCGCTTGCCCGCTTTGTGGCCGAGAACTGGGAACGGCTGCCGAAACCCTACCGTTCCTATCGCGCCGGCTGGGTGTTTCGGAACGAAAAGCCGGGGCCGGGCCGCTTCCGCCAGTTCATGCAGTTCGACGCCGACACGGTGGGCGCGCGCTCCGTCGCCGCCGATGCCGAGATGGCCATGATGATGGCCGACGTGATGGAGGCGCTGGGCATTTCCCGCGGCGACTACGTGATCCGGGTGAACAACCGCAAGGTGCTCGACGGTGTGCTGGAGGCCATCGGCCTCGGCGGACCGGAGAACGCCGGCCGGCGCGTCACGGTGCTGCGGGCCATCGACAAGCTCGACAAGTTCGGCCCTGAAGGCGTGCGGGAGCTGCTCGGCAAGGGGCGGCTGGACGAGAGCGGAGATTTTACTAAGGGTGCCGGTCTAGATGATAATCAGGCCAACCAGCTTCTCTTGTTTCTGCTACCTCCTCCTGGCACCACAGAGGCATACAATCTAGCTGACGACACAAGAGTTCTTGAAGACGATGAAATAGTGTCCACCGGCTTTGAGCAACTTAAGCTGCCGCTCTCAAACGTGAGCATGGCATTCCAACTCCGGTCGCTCGGGTTCCTCAGCAGCCAGTTCGCGGAGGGCGCGTCCGAGCTGAGCCAAATAGCTGACTTAGTGACAGCAGCAGGCTACGGCACAAAGCGCATCCGCATCGACCCCTCCGTCGTGCGCGGCCTCGAATACTACACCGGCCCCGTTTACGAGGCCGAACTGACCTTCCCCGTCACCAACGAGCAGGGCGAGGTCGTGCGCTTCGGCTCGGTGGGCGGCGGCGGGCGCTATGACGGGCTGGTGTCGCGGTTCCGGGGCGAGCCGGTGCCGGCCACGGGCTTCTCCATCGGCGTGTCCCGCTTGATGACGGCGCTGAAGAACCTGGGCAAGCTCGACGCGCTCAAGCAGCCCGGCCCCGTCGTGGTGCTCGCCATGGACCGCGACACGGAAAGCTTGGGCCGCCTCCAGCGCATGGTGGGGCAATTGCGGCAGGCCGGCATAAGGGCGGAGCTTTATCTCGGCGGCGCGGGCATGAAGGCACAGATGAAGTATGCCGACCGCCGAAACAGCCCCTGCGTCGTCATCCAGGGCAAGGACGAGCGCGAGGCGGAGGGCGGGCCGGTCGTTCAGGTGAAAGACCTGATCGAAGGCAAGCGACTCGCCGAGAACATTTCCGATAACAAGGAATGGCGTGAATCCCGCCCCGCCCAGGAGACGGTGCCCGAAACCGAGCTGGTCGAAGCCGTCCGCCGCATCCTCGACGCGCAGAAGGTCGAGCGGGGAGGGGAGTGAGATGCCGCGCCCCGTCCAGCACCCCTCATCCGTCTTGCTCCTTCGCTTTGCTCAGGGGCAATCCACCCCTGCGCGACGGCGACAGACACCTCTGTGTCTGTCGCTGCTCGTCGCTTCGACCCACAAGGGGAGAAGGGGAGGTGCTCGTGCTTGCCGCGCCGCGGCTGCGGCGGCGAAAGGTTGGCACCTTCCTTCTCCCCTTGTGGGAGAAGGTGCCCCGAAGGGGCGGATGAGGGGTGTTGGCCGGAGCGCGACCGTCACGAGGGGCGCGCGACCATGACCGCGGAAACCCTCTCCCAAACTATCCTCGCCCTCTTCGCCGAGCGCGACGCGGCGCGCGTGGAGACGCCCGTGCTCCAGCCCGCCGACCCCTTCCTCGACATGGCCGGCGAAGACCTGCGCCGCCGCATCTTTCTGACCGAGTCCGAGACGGGCGAGGCGCTCTGCCTAAGGCCCGAATGGACGATCCCCGTCTGCCTCGACCACATCCGCAACCGGGCGGACACCCCCAGGCGCTATGCCTATATGGGTGAAGTCTTCCGCCAGCGCCGCGAAGGCGGGCACGAGTTCCTTCAGGCCGGCATCGAAGACCTGGGCGAGCCCGACGCGGCGGCGGCCGACGCGCGCTCGGTCGCCGACGCCTTCGCGCTTCTCGCCCGCGCGCTGCCGAACCAGGCGCTTTCCGTCACGCTGGGCGACCAGGCGGTGTTCGAAGCCGTGCTGGGCGGTTTCGGCCTCCCGCGCGGCTGGCAGCGGCGCCTCGTCCGCGCCTTCGGCGCGCCCGACCAGCTTTCGGCGGTGCTCGCCGACCTCGCCGATCCCGCGCGGCGCGGCCTGCTCTCCGATGGCATCGGCGAGCAGATCGCCAGCAGCGACCTCAAAACCATCGCCACGCTGCTCGAGAGCGAGATGCAGGCGGCCGGCTTCTCGCCGCATGCCGGGCGCACGCCGGAAGAGATCGCCCGCCGGCTTCTCGAGAAAGCCGAGCTGGCGAGCTTCCACCTGAAGCCGGAGGCGCTTGAGGCCCTCACCATCTTCTTGGGCATCGACGTCGCCCTGGAGCGCGCGGTGGACGCGCTCCACGCCTTCGGCCGCGGCGCGGGCCTCGACCTCGATGGCGCTCTTGACGGTTTCGCCCGCAGGGCCGAGGCCGTCGCCGGTTTCGGTCTGCCGCAGGGCGCCGTCCGCTACGACGCCGCCTTCGGCCGGCCGCTCGACTATTACACGGGCCTGGTCTTCGAGATCGCAGCGACTGGCCAGCCGAAACCGCTCGCCGGCGGCGGACGCTATGATCGCCTGCTGACGCTTCTGGGGGCCGAAGCGCCGATCGCCGGCGTCGGCTTCTCCGTATGGCTCGACCGCGTCGCGGCGCTCGCGGGCGGGGAGAGGGCGCAGTCATGACCGTGCGCATCGCGCTGCCGTCCAAAGGCCGGCTCCGGGACGAATCGCTGGCGCTGTTCGCCGCCGCCGGCCTGCCCGTGCGCGTGCCGGACGACGAGCGCCGCTACCGCGCCGGGCTCGAAGGTGTCGAAGGCGCGGAGGTCGCTTTCCTGTCCGCTGCCGAGATCGCGCATGAGCTGGGCCGCGGCACGGTCGATCTCGGCGTCACGGGCGAAGACCTCCTGCACGAGGCCTGGGGCGACATGGAGCGCCGCATGGTGGTGGCGGCCAAGCTTGGCTTCGGCAAGGCCGACGTGGTGGTGGCGGTGCCCGAGATCTGGCTCGACGTGGAGACCATGGCGGATTTGGACGACGTGGCCGCCGATTTCCGCGCCCGGCACGGGCGGCGGCTGGCGATCGCCACCAAGTTCGGGCGGCTCACGCGCGAGTTTTTTTCGGGCAAGCACGGCATCCAGGTCTATCGCATCGTGGAAAGCCTGGGCGCGACCGAAGGCGCGCCGGCGGGCGGCACGGCGGACATCGTCGTGGACATCGCCACGACCGGCGCGACGCTCAGGGCCAATCACCTCAAGGTTCTGTCGGACGGCGTCATTCTCCGCTCGCAGGCCTGTCTCGTGGCGAGCCGGCGCGCGCGCGACGAGGAGGAGCGTATGGTGCTCTCGGACGTGGCGGCGCGGCTCGCCGCCGCGCCCGGCGTGACGGTGGGCTGAAGCCCTGGCGGCGCGGCTCAGCCCGGCCGCGTCATCGCCTCGGGGTCGACCAGCCGGTCATAGTCCTCAGCCGAGACGAGCCCCGTCTTCAGCGCCTCCTCGCGCAGGGTCGTGCCGTTCTTGTGCGCGGTCTTGGCGATCTTCGCGGCGTTGTCGTAGCCGATGGTTGGGGCGAGGGCCGTCACGAGCATCAAGGAGCGCTCCACGCCCGCCTTGATGTTGTCGAGCCGAGGCTCGATGCCCACCACCATGTTGTCGCAAAAACTCACGGCTGCGTCCGCCAGCAGCCGCACGGATTGCAGGAAGTTGTAGGCCATCACGGGGTTGAAGACGTTGAGCTCGAAATGGCCCTGGCTGCCCGCGAAGGTGATCGCGGCGTGGTTGCCGAACACCTGCACGCAGACCTGCGTCAAGGCTTCCGCCTGGGTCGGGTTCACCTTGCCCGGCATGATGGAGGAGCCCGGCTCGTTCTCGGGCAGCGCGAGCTCGCCCAAGCCGGCGCGGGGACCGCTGCCGAGGAAGCGGATGTCGTTGGCGATCTTAAAGAGAGAGGCCGCCACGGTGTTGACCGCGCCGTGGGAGAACACCATTGCGTCGTGGGCGGCCAGCGCCTCGAACTTGTTGGGCGCGGTCCTGAAGGGCAGGCCGGTGATCTGCGCGATCTTGTCCGCCACGAGCCTGTCAAAATCGACCGGCGCGTTGAGCCCAGTGCCGACCGCCGTGCCGCCCTGCGCGAGTTCCATCAGCCGCGGCAGCGTCAGCTCGATCCGCTCGACGCCATAGCGCGCCTGCGCCGCATAGCCCGAGAACTCTTGGCCGAGCGTCAGCGGCGTCGCGTCCTGGGTGTGCGTGCGGCCGATCTTGACGATGCCCTTCCACTCTTCCGCCTTGTCGTTCAGCGCGTTGCCGAGCTTCTGGAGCGCGGGGATGAGGCGGTGGACCAGCTCTTCCGCACAGGCGATGTGCATGGCCGTCGGAAAAGTGTCGTTGGACGACTGGCTCATGTTCACATGGTCGTTGGGGTGCACCGGCTTTTTCGAGCCCTTCTCCCCGCCAAGGATCTCGATGGCGCGGTTGGCGATCACCTCGTTGGCGTTCATGTTGGACTGCGTGCCCGAGCCCGTCTGCCAGACCACCAGCGGGAAATGATCGTCGAGCTTGCCCTCGATCACCTCGTCGGCCGCCTGCACGACCGCGCGGCCGAGCGCGGGGTCGAGCCGGCCCAGCACCATGTTGGTCTCGGCCGCCGCGCGCTTGACGATGCCCAAAGCCCGCACGATCGGCAGCGGCTGCCTTTCCCAACCGATCCTGAAATTGCCGAGGCTCCGCTGCGCCTGCGCCCCCCACAGCCGGTCGGCCGGCACCTCGATAGGTCCGAAGGTATCCGTTTCGGTTCTCGTGTCGTTCGCCTGCGCCATGGTCGCTCCGCTCGAACCTACGGGAGCGGGCCTATCGCGGGCCGGGCGTCGCTTCAAGCCTGCCGTCGCCTTCTGTTGCCGACGCGATCACCAAAGCCGCAGCTATGCAGGGAGCCTGCATGGCAGACCGCGCACGATGCGTCGGCAACTTGGAGAGGGCAGGCCATGGCGCCGCCGCCCGCGCGTCAGGCGGCCGCAGGGGAAGGCTTCGCGGCAGCCAGCAAGGACTGGTGGCACGCGACTCCTGCGCGGACTCCGTCGGCTGCCGCAAACGTCGAACCATAGGCCGGCCGCGTGAGATCGCCAGCCGCATAGACTCCCGGCACCGATGTCTGCTGCTGGGCGTCCACATGGATGTAGGGTCCGAACGGGCCTTCCTCCATCCGGCAGCCGAGCCGATCTGCGAGGTCGCAGGACGGACGCGCCGCCGTGGCGAGGTAAAGCACTTCGCGGGCGATCCGGTCGCCCGTGTCGAGGACCACGCCGGACATCGCGCCCGCGTTGTGCTCGATCCTCGCCACGGCCCTGTCGACGATCCCGATGCCACGGGCCTCAAGGTCCCTGCGGTCCTCGGCCCGGATCAGATGACCGTTGGAGAACAGGAGCAGGTAGCTTGTCCATTCCGGGATCAGCTTGGTCTGGTGAAGCGCGGCTTCCCCCGTCATCAATATGCCGGTCGGGCGATCCGCGGCCTCGTAGCCATGGCAGTAAGGGCATTGCATTGCGGACCGGCCCCAGCACTCCTGAAGGCCAGGGATATCCGGCAGCATGTCCTTCATGCCGAAGGCAAGGATCAGGCGCGAGACGGTCACGGGAGGATGAGCGTGGGAGCACAGCACGAAGAGACCCTCACGGGCCTCCACCGCTTCGACGGTGTCCTCGATCAGCGACACGGTCGGGTAGGCGAGCACGTCCCGTCGGGCGGCGAGCCGGATCGCGTCCGGCGCCTGCCCGTCTTGACCCAGGAAGCCATGACCGGCATCGGCGAACCGATTGCGGGTCAAGCCGTTGTCGAAAACAGCGACGCTGCGGCGCCCGCGGG
This sequence comes from Mesorhizobium sp., assembly GCA_035998495.1. Lineage (GTDB taxonomy): Bacteria > Pseudomonadota > Alphaproteobacteria > Rhizobiales > Rhizobiaceae > Mesorhizobium_B. Next base: position 101,071 of record DASYHP010000087.1, on the reverse strand, counting down.
CCAGATACAATGCGGCGCTCAGTCCGGCGAAGCTTCCTCCGATGATGCCGGCATCCAAGGGCCGGTCGGGCAGGCCGCGCGAAAGGGTCGAGGACATGATTGTTCTCCTGATGACTTTCATGCAACAATATAAGTTACATGAAGCGGAATAGCAAGTTCTCTTTGGCGCTGCACGCGCTTGGCCACATGGCCGTGCGGCCCGACAGGCCCATGACCTCGGAGTTGATCGCCGATCACAACGCGACCAACCCGGTCGTCGTCCGGCGTGTTCTGGGGCTGCTGCGTGAGGCCGGCCTGTTGACGTCCGAAAAGGGGCATGCGGGCGGCTGGTCGCTGGCCAGGCCTGCCGCCGAGATCAAGCTGTCGGATGTCTACAAGGCGGTCGGAGAACCGTTCCTGATGCGGAATGCCGGCGGCGAGGACAACCCGCCGCACTGCGCGATCGAGCGCGCGCTGCACCACACCGTCGACATCGCTTTGGCGGATGCCGAGGCTCTGCTGGTTGAAAGGCTGGCGAGTCGCTCCGTCGAGGAACTCGCGGCCGCCTTGTCGAGGCCGGGCGCGCAGACGCGGGGCGAAGGTCCCGGATGAACCGGCTTCCCGCGACACGAAAAAGGGCGGCATCGCTGCCGCCCTTCCGTGGTTCCGATGGCTGAGTGCGCCAGGCTTAGAAGTCCATGCCGCCCATGCCGCCCATGCCGCCGCCACCCATGCCGCCGCCCATCGGCGCGCCGGACTCCTTCTTCGGAGCCTCGGCGATCATGGCCTCGGTGGTCACGAGCAGGCCGGCCACGGACGCCGCATCCTGCAGCGCGGTGCGGACGACCTTCACGGGATCGACGATGCCCATGGCGATCATGTCGCCATATTCGCCGGTCTGGGCGTTGTAGCCGAAGGTCGGGCCGGTGTTCTCCAGGATCTTGCCGGCGACGATCGAGGCCTCGGCCCCGGCGTTCGCGGCGATCTGACGAGCCGGCGCCTGCAGCGCGCGGCGCACGATGGCGACGCCCGCCTTCTGGTCGGCATTGACGCCTTCCGCCTTCAGGTCGAACGAAGCGCGAAGGAGCGCCACGCCGCCGCCGGCCACGATGCCTTCCTCGACGGCCGCGCGCGTTGCGTTCAGCGCGTCGTCCACGCGGTCCTTCTTCTCCTTGACCTCGACCTCGGTCGCGCCGCCGACGCGGATCACCGCGACACCGCCCGCGAGCTTGGCGAGGCGCTCCTGGAGCTTCTCGCGGTCGTAGTCCGAGGTGGTCTCCTCGATCTGGCTCTTGATCTGGGCGACGCGGCCCTGGATCTCGGCCTTCTGGCCGGCGCCGTCCACGATGGTGGTGTTCTCCTTGGAGATCGACACCTTCTTGGCGCGCCCCAGCATGTCGAGGGTCACGTTCTCGAGCTTGATGCCGAGGTCTTCCGAGATCACCTGGCCGCCGGTCAGGACGGCGATGTCCTCCAGCATGGCCTTGCGGCGGTCGCCGAAGCCGGGCGCCTTGACGGCCGCGATCTTGAGGCCGCCGCGCAGCTTGTTGACGACCAGCGTGGCAAGCGCCTCGCCTTCCACGTCCTCGGCGATGATGAGGAGCGGACGCGAGGACTGCACAACCGCCTCAAGAACGGGGAGCATGGCCTGGAGGTTGGACAGCTTTTTCTCGTGGAGCAGGATGTAAGCGTCCTCGAGGTCGGCCACCATCTTCTCGGGGTTGGTGACGAAGTAGGGGGAGAGATAGCCGCGGTCGAACTGCATGCCTTCGACCACTTCGAGCTCGGTCTCGGCGGTCTTGGCTTCCTCAACCGTGATCACGCCCTCGTTGCCGACCTTCTGCATGGCCTCGGCGATCATCTTGCCGACCGACTCGTCGCCGTTGGCGGAGATGGTGCCGACCTGCGCCACTTCCTCGGAGGTGCCGATCTTCTTGGCGGCGTTTCCGAGATGAGCGACCACTTCGGTCACGGCCAGATCGATGCCGCGCTTGAGGTCCATCGGGTTCATGCCGGCGGCCACCGCCTTGTGGCCTTCCTGCACGATGGACTGGGCGAGAACGGTCGCGGTGGTGGTGCCGTCGCCGGCGATGTCGTTGGTCTTCGAAGCGACCTCGCGCACCATCTGGGCGCCCATGTTCTCGAACTTGTCCTCGAGCTCGATCTCCTTGGCGACAGTCACGCCGTCCTTGGTGATGCGGGGTGCGCCGAAGCTCTTGTCGATCACGACATTACGGCCCTTGGGGCCGAGGGTTACTTTCACCGCGTCGGCGAGGATGTTGACGCCGCGCAGCATGCGCTCGCGGGCTTCACGGGAGAAACGTACGTCTTTGGCAGCCATTGCTATGCCCTCGTTTTATCTGTTTGGGAGCGGTGGAGCGTCTCAGGCAGCCTTCTTGGCGGCCTCGCCCTGCTCGATCACGCCCATGATGTCGGATTCCTTCATGATCAGGAGATCCTCGCCATTGAGCTTCACTTCGGTGCCCGACCACTTGCCGAACAGGATGCGGTCGCCGACCTTCACGTCGAGCGCCTGGAGCTTGCCCTGATCGTCGCGGGCGCCGGGGCCCACCGCGATCACTTCGCCTTCCTGCGGCTTCTCCTTGGCGGTGTCGGGGATGATGATGCCGCCTTTGGTCTTCTCTTCGGAATCGACCCGGCGCACGACCACGCGGTCATGGAGCGGGCGGAAATTCGCGTTTGCCATTGTTCGTCCTCAGCAAAGATGGTCTGGAAAACTGCGATGCTCCGGCAAGGCCGGAGGCCGTTAGCACTCGCAATCGGAGAGTGCTAACGATGGCGCGAGATAATCGGCTGCGGCGCGGGCGTCAAGATGGTCCCGCCGGTTGGCAGCAACTTTGTTGCAGGACTTGCAATGGGGCGGACCGAGGCCGACGCAGCCCCTAAACCATCGGTTCCACTGGGGCGATGAGAGCCTGGGCCTTGCTCTGCTCGGCGAACGGCGTGGGCAGAATGCCGGTGCCGCTCGCCGGCGATGCGGGGTCGGCTCAGCTCACGATCCGCATGTTCGATAACTCGTCGGCGATTTCCTTGAACTTGTCCGCAAGGCTGCCGCCCGTCGCGTTCCAGAACAGTTTGGCCGGTTGGCCATTGGCGTCCTTGCGGAAGCGTGAGTTGGAGGCGCAGGACTTCAGCAGCTCGATCTGCGTCTTCTCGGCAGCCTTCGCCTCGTCCAGGTCGAGGGCCACGGTCATCACGATGACGTTGCCGGCCTTGGCGTTGCCGCAGAGCTGGGTGAAGTGCTCGTTCATCGCCTTGCCATAATTCGCGTTCGAGTAGTCGGATCGGCTCACCGCCGTGCTGGTGCCGCGGAAAAGCTTGGTGTCGCCGCCCGCGTAAGGCACGCCGGGGTAGCCATAAGCCGAGTAGATCGAGCGCCTCTCGGCAAGGTCGTTGCCGCCCCACGAGTAGCTGCCGCCCGAATAGGCCGGGGCCATCACCGAGCCCGGCGTATAGTAGGTGTTGGCGCCATCGGTCAGCACGATCACGACCTTGTCGTTGCCCCGCTCGGCTTCCGAACGCCCTTCCGTGAAGGGCGCCTTGCTCGACACCGCGCGCCAGCCCCAGGCCATGCCTTCCGGCACGTTGGTGGCGCCTTCCGCCACCATGTCGTCTATCGCCTTCTTCACCTTGGCCACGCCGGCCGCAGCCGAGACGTCCGTCAGCGGTGTGATCGGCTTTGTGGTGCAGCTCAGGTTCGGGCCATTACCCATGCCCATGGCCGAGACGCCGGCCGGCGCCTTCTCGAAATACTTGTTGGTGTCCTCCTGGCGCTTCTTGTGATTGCCATTGCCGTTCATGCTGTCGGACCACCAGTTGTTGTAGCCGCGGCGGCCCCATTGATCCTCGAGGTCCGGCTCGTCGGGCGCGAACATCGGCACGAACAGGGTCGCAGGGGTTCCGGAGGTCGGCGTCTCGTCACTGCTGTTGTAGGGGTGGGGGCGAGCCTCGACGCAACCGCCCCAGCTCGCGAAGCTCGCACCACTGTCGAGCTTCAGTTCCCCAAACAAAGTGAAGCGAGTCACCTTCTTGTTGACCTCTCCACCCCAGTTGGAGCCCTTCTTCACATAGCTTGAGCCCTGTTTCTCGATCTTGCGGTTGCCTTTGGAGAAGCTGCCCCAATCGAAGTTCTCGTGATGGACGGGGGAAATCCCGTCGACATCCATCCAGGCGGCGTTGGCGTTTCCCGAGCCGACATTCACGGAAGCCGCGAACGGCACCACACCGAACTGGACGGGCTTCGAGACCTGCTTCATTCCCGCCGCTTCCGCCGCGATGGTGTCCACCAATTGCTTGGCCGCCTCCTTCAGCAGGTCGAAACGGACTTTGCTCGAGCCCTTGCCGATCTCCAGCATGGAGCCGGAATTGTCGAGCACGAGCGCCACCTCCATCGTATTCTTCATCCGCACCTCCGTGCATGCGGAGAACGGGAACGTGCCGCTCGTTCCGCCGGTCAGCAGCGTGTAAAAAGCCGGGTAGAAGTAGGGGGCGTAAGTGTGGTTCGCGCACAGCTTCAGCGTCGCGATGCCGGCGGCGTTGTCGGGGAGGGTGACGTCCAGCGTGGCCATTTCGAGGCCGCTTGCATTCAGGTTGGAGGCGAAGAAATCCTTGGCGTAGTCTTTGGCCTGCGTTTCCGTGGCGCCTTCGGTCAGGCGGCGTGCGGTCGCGATGCCCGCCGCGTCCAGGGCGTTCAGCATCGTCTGCCTCTCGCGCGACATTTCGGCGTAGTCGATGGCGATGGCCAGGCCGCCCAAAAGCGGCACCATCATGATGGCGGTCATGATGGCATAACCGCCGCTGCGATCCCGAAGAAAGTTCAGGAACATTCCATCTTCTCCGCGCCCGGCCTGGACCGGCATTCCACTGATGCCCAGCTTCCACGCTATCGGCGAGTCTTGAAGAAGGGCTTAGGAAAGCCCGGCGATCTTTTCAGGCATGCTCAACATGGCGTTAAAGCGCATGCGCGACCCACGCCCGCCGTAGGCCCGTGACACCGCGCGAGCCATGCGCTATCCGGCTCTTCCTCGCGCTCCTGCCGCATCACGCCTTTTTCGAAGAGCCCATGCACGCAACCAACCCTCTCAACATGATCGAGGCCCTGGACGGGCTGGCAGAACGTTACCGCGTGATCCTGAGCGACGTCTGGGGCGTGGTTCACAATGGCGTGGAAGCCTCGGTGGACGCCGCCGCGGCGCTGGCGCGCGCGCGCCGCCACGGCTTGGCCGTCGTGCTGATCACCAATGCGCCGCGGCCGCATCCGCCCATCGTCGCGCAGCTCGACGCGCTCGGCGTGGGCCGCGACAGTTGGGACCGCCTCGTCAGCTCGGGCGACGTGACGCGCGAGCTGATCCGCCACGCGCCGCGGCTTGCGTTCCATCTCGGCCCCGAACGCGACGTCTCCCTCTATGAGGGGCTCGATGTGGAACTCGTCGAGGAGGGAGAGGCGGATGTCGTCATCTGCACGGGATTCTTCGATGACGAGGCGGAAACACCCGAGGACTATGCCGACATGCTTCGGCGGTTCCGCGGGCGCAACCTGCCCTTCATCTGCGCCAATCCGGACGTGGTGGTGGAGCGCGGCGAGCGGCTGATCTGGTGCGCGGGCGCGCTGGCCCGCGACTACGCCCAGCTCGGTGGCCGCACGTCCATCGCGGGAAAACCCTTCGCGCCGATCTATGAGGAAGCGTTCCGTCAGGCGGCGGACGTCTTGGGTCGCCCGGTGGAGAAGGACGAGGTTCTGGCCGTCGGCGACGGCATGCTGACCGACGTGAAGGGCGCGGCCGATTTCGGGCTGGACGTTCTATACGTCTCCGGCGGCATCCATTGGCGGGACTATGGCGACGCGAGCCACGTGCCCGACCCCGACCGGCTCCTGGCCTTCTTGACCAAGCACGGCCAAAGACCCGTGGCCGTGATGGCTGGCCTGCGCTGATCCCGAATGGCCGGGATCCGTCGTATCCAGGGCGCCCATGGCGTGCCGCCGGAACTGAAAGGCGGGGTGACGGCGATCGGCAATTTCGACGGCGTCCACCGCGGGCATCAGGCGGTGTTGGGCGACGCGCTCACACAAGCGCGCGTCCGTGGGGCGCCTGCGCTGGTGCTGACCTTCGAGCCGCATCCCCGACGACATTTCCGGCCCGACGAGCCGCATTTCGCCCTGACGCCAGCGCCACTCAAGGCGCGTCTCCTCGATGCGCTCGGCTTCGACGCCGTCGTCGAGCAGAATTTCGGCCCCGATCTGGCGCAGATGGAGGCCGCACGCTTCGTGCGCTCGCTGCTGGTGGACCAGCTCGTCCTGAGCTGCGCGGTGACGGGCTTCGACTTTCATTTCGGCCAGGGCCGGGCCGGCACGCCGAGCTTTCTCGCCGAGGCCAGCCGGGCGCTGGGGTTCGACGTACGGCAGGTGCCGGCCTTCCGCGACGAGGGCGGCGAGATTGTTTCGTCCAGCCGCATCCGTGCGCTGCTGGGAGAAGGCGAGGTCGTGGAGGCCGCGGGCCTGCTCGGCTATCGCTGGCTCGTGGAGGGCACGGTGGAGGGCGGCCGGCGGCTCGGCCGCACGCTCGGCTATCCGACGGCGAACATGCGCTTGCCCGAAGGCACGATGTTGAAGCACGGCATCTATGCCGTGCGCTTCCGCCGCGCCGACGGTTCGCTTTATGATGGCGTCGCGAGCTTCGGCCGCCGGCCAACGGTGGAGGAGGAGGGCGCGCCGCTCCTGGAGACCTATCTTTTCGACTTCTCCGGCGACCTTTATGGCGAGAAGGCCAGCGTATCGTTCTTCGGCTTCCTGCGCTCCGAAGCCAAATTCGAGAACCTCGATGCCCTCATGGCGCAGATGCGGCGGGACGAGGCGGATGCCCGCGCGCTCCTGGCAGGCGTCCAGCCGCTGGGGACTCTGGATGCCGCGCTGTCCTTTTGACGCTCAGGCCCTCGTCGTCGCGTCAGCCGAATCGCCGCGGCGCAGTCCGAGCGCCACCGCAACCAGCGCCCATCCCTGGAAGATCAGGTCGATGGCCAGGAAAAGGCCGAGCACCCATAGACCCGAGATCGGCCAGCCGATAGCGATCACAAGGCCTGCAAGAAGCGAAACGCTGCCGGCGGCAAGCACCCAACCCCAAAAACGTCTCGGGCGCTCGCGAAGTGCGACGATGATCCTCAGAACACCACCAACAATCAGGACCGACGCAAGAAGCAGCGTAAGGATGAGAGCAGCGGGTATTGGATCAAAGATCGCGTAAAGCCCGCCCAGCGCATAGATGATGCCGGCGAGGAGCCACCAGAAAAAGCCGGACCAGCTCTTCACACCGAATGCGTGAGCGATCTGAGCAACGCCGCCGATCAGCAGCAGGAAGCCGATCGTGAAGACGGAGGCCACAGTGGCAATGAAGGTGTTGTAAAGAGCGATGGTGCCGAGCACCACGAGCAAGAGGCCGAGCGCCAGAAACCAGCCCCACTTGGCTCGCATCTCCGACATTGGCAGCTTGCCGGTCCGTTGCGTCGTGGTGTCGAAACTGGAAGCGGAAGGCGAGCTGTCGGACATCGGCGTCCCTCCGAGACATCCTGAGCTGACGTTGGCTGCAAGCAAACGTCGCTCGCGCAAGCGAGGTTCCCCTTGGCCGGCCGCCTGCGCCAAATCAGGCTTCCTTCCGGGAACAGCTTTCGTTATGACGCCGCAGATGTTTTCCGCCGGCCTTTTCCTTTGGCGCGCCAAGCCTTTGGCTGCGCGAATTACCGGCCCGGCTTTTTCGCGGGGCTGAACCCGCCGAAAAGGCCGAAACGTTTTCGCCTGCCGTTCTCACTCCGCTTGCCGCCTTCCGCGCAAGCCCCGCCTGGCCGAACCCATGACCGCTGAGCCGATCGACTATTCCAAGACGCTGTTCCTGCCGCGAACCGATTTTCCCATGCGCGCGGGGCTGCCCGAGCGTGAGCCGCAGCTCGTCAGGCGCTGGCAGGAGATGGATCTTTACCGTCGCCTGCGCGAGTCCGCCGCCGGCCGGCCGCTCTACGTGCTGCATGACGGCCCGCCTTACGCCAACGGCAACATCCATATCGGGCACGCGCTCAACAAGATCCTGAAGGACGTGATCACCCGCTCCTTCCAGATGCGCGGCTATGACTCGAACTATGTGCCGGGCTGGGACTGCCACGGCCTGCCGATCGAGTGGAAGATCGAGGAGGAGTATCGCGCCAAAGGCCGCGAGAAGCCGGATTTCTCCGACGGCGCGGCGATCAACGCCTTCCGCAAGGAGTGCCGGGAGTTCGCCGCGCGCTGGATCGCGGTGCAGTCGGAGGAGTTCCAGCGCCTCGGCGTGGCGGGCGACTTCGCGAACCCCTACACCACCATGGCTTTTCACGCCGAAGCGCGGATCGCCGGCGAGCTGATGAAGTTCGCCATGAGCGGCCAGCTCTACCGCGGCTCGAAGCCCGTGATGTGGAGCGTGGTCGAGCGCACCGCGCTGGCCGAGGCCGAGGTGGAGTATGCGGATTACGAGAGCGACACGATCTGGGTGAAGTTTCCAGTGGTCCGTCTGGGCGAGCCGGGCCTCACGCTTGAGAGGGGCGAGGCCTACCGCGAAGCAGCCATCAGGCAGAATGCGGATGGCGGCGCACTGGGCGATTTGCAAGGTTCTTCCGTCGTCATCTGGACCACCACGCCTTGGACGATCCCCGGCAACCGGGCGATCGCCTATTCGCCGCGCGTCCAGTACGCGCTCTACGAAGTCACCGCGGCCGAGAACGATTTCGGCCCCCGCCCTGGCGAGAAGCTGATCTTCGCCGAAAGGTTGGCCGGGGAAGCCTTCGAGAAGGCGAAGCTACAGTACCGGAAGCTACGTGACATAGCGGCTGAAGAATGCGCTTCCTTGCTCTGTGGCCACCCGCTGCGCCAGTTGGGCGGCGGCTACGAATTTCCGGTGCCTATGCTCGCCGGCGAGCACGTCACCGCCGATGCCGGCACGGGCTTCGTCCACACCGCTCCCAGCCATGGCCGCGAGGACTTCGACGTTTGGACGGAACACGCGGGCGAACTGGCCGCGCGCGGCATCGACACGACGATCCCGTTTCCCGTGGACGACGCCGGCTTCTTCACCAAGGACGCGCCGGGCTTCGGCCCCGGCCGGCCCGGCGGGCCTGCGCGCGTGATCGACGACTCCGGCAAGAAGGGCGACGCCAACAAGGCCGTCATCGAGGCGTTGATCGCGCGCAAGATGTTGTTCGCGCGCGGGCGGCTCAAGCACCAATACCCACATTCCTGGCGCTCCAAGAAGCCGGTGATCTTCCGCAACACGCCGCAATGGTTCGTGCCGATGGACAAGCCGTTCGGCGACGGAACCACGCTGCGGAACCGGGCGCTGGCCGCCATCGAGGCAACCCGCTTCGTTCCGCCCGGAGGCCAGACGCGGCTGCGCGCCATGATCGCCGAGCGGCCCGACTGGGTTCTTTCGCGGCAACGCGCCTGGGGCGTGCCCATCGCCATCTTCGTGGACGTGGACGGCGAGGTGCTGAAGGACGAGGCCGTCAACGCCCGCATCCTTCGGGCCTTCGAGGAGGAGGGGGCGGACGCCTGGTTCGCGCCCGGCGCGAGAGAACGCTTCCTGGGCTCCCGCGCGAATGAGGCCTGGGAGCAAGTCACCGACATTTTGGATGTCTGGTTCGACTCCGGCTCCACCCACGCCTTCACGCTGGAGGATCGGCCGGACCTCAAATGGCCCGCCGACCTCTATCTCGAGGGCTCTGACCAGCATCGCGGCTGGTTCCACTCCTCGCTGCTCGAAAGCTGCGGCACGCGCGGCCGCGCGCCCTATGACGCCGTCGTCACCCATGGCTTCACCATGGATGAGGATGGGCGAAAAATGTCGAAATCGCTGGGCAACGTCGTCTCGCCCCAGGACGTGATGAAGCAGTCCGGAGCGGACATCCTGCGCCTCTGGGTGATGACGACCGACTATTGGGAGGATCAGCGGCTCGGCAAGAACGTGCTGCAGACCAATATCGACGCCTACCGCAAGCTCCGCAACACGATCCGCTGGATGCTGGGAACGCTCGCCCACGACGAGGGTGACGACGTGGCGCTTGCCGGTATGCCAGAGCTGGAGCGGCTGATGCTTCACCGCCTCCACGAGCTCGACGCGGTGGTGCGGGCCGGCTACGACGCCTTCGACTTCAAGCGGGTCGCCAAGGCGCTGCTGGATTTCATGGTGGTGGAGCTTTCGGCTTTCTATTTCGACATCCGCAAGGACGCGCTCTATTGCGAAGCGCCGTCAAGCCCCAAGCGCAAGGCCGCGCTTTATGTGGTCCGCCAGCTCTTCGAATGCCTCGTGAAGTGGTGGGCGCCCATGCTGCCCTTCACCACGGAGGAAGCCTGGCTCGACCGCCATCCGGAAGGCGCCTCGCTCCATCTAGAGCAATTCCCGGCCGTGCCGGAGGCCTGGCGCAACGACGCGCTCCAAGAGAAGTGGCGGCTCGTCCGGCAGGTCCGCCGCGTCGTTACCGGCGCGCTGGAGTTGGAGCGGGCGAAGAAGACCATCGGCTCCTCGCTGGAGGCCGTGCCGATCGTCCATCTCCCGGATCGGGTCGCGGAAGGCGCGCTGTCGGGCGTGGACCTTGCCGAGATCACCATCACCAGCGACGTGCTGCTCTCGCCGGAAGAGGCGCCGAAAGGGGCCTTCACCTTGCCCGACGCGACCAGAATCGCCGTGGTGATCGAACGGGCCGAGGACCGGGGCTTGAGGCGCTGCGCGCGATCCTGGCGCTGGACGGGCGACGTGGGCCAAGACCCCGAGTTCCCGGATGTGAGCCTTCGCGACGCCAATGCGCTTCGAGAATTGCGGGCGCTCGGGCGGCTTTGAGCGTCACGTTGTCCTTAACCGAGAGTTAAGCTAGACGAGCCAGGGTGGCTTTCCGCGCCGCGCGCCCCATTGTCGCCGGATTCGCGCCGGAAAGGCCATCAGGAGAGCGCTCCGGCCGGGGGAAACTGGCGTGCCGGAAGCCGAAACGAGAATGACCGGGCGCGGGTCCGCCTGGATCGGGGGTGCATCGTGAGGGCAAACAGGGCGAACAGGCTTGGCACGCTGGCGGCGCTCGCCGCGGCGGCCGCGCTGTCCGGCTGCATGGGCGGCCCGACCTATGGCACGGGCGTGTCGGCCAACGAGCAGTTGGCGAACGACGTTTCCAACATCCTGGCCCTGGGCCCGACCAAGGGGGAGCAAATCGACTACAAGCCGCGACCCGAACTGGTGAAGCCGGCCGGCAAGGTCGATGCGGCATCCCTGCCCGCGCCGCAGCAGGCCGCGGCCGATCCCGCAGGCAACCCGCAATGGCCGGAATCGCCTGAAGCGCGCCGGGCGCGGCTGCGCGCCGAAGCCACGGCCAACCAGGATGACCCGATGTATCAACCCGAGGTCGCCATGGACGGCGTGGCGGAAAGCACGAAATTCGGCCGCAACCGCATTTTGGGCGCCGCCGCGGACGGGCCGCCGCGCTGGGAAGCCGGCAACACCAAGTTCGCCGTCGAACAGCGGCTCAAGGAGCAGCGCCAGGGCGACCCGACCCAGCGCAAATATCTGAGCGAGCCGCCGCTCGAATACCGCGTCCCGGCCGCCACGGCCCCCACCGACCAGCTTGGGGAGGACGAGTGGAACAAGGAAAAGCGGCGCAAAGCCGAGGCCAAGAAGAAGGGCGGGGGCGGCGGCTGGTTCGACTGGCTGCCCGGCGTCTGACCGGGCGGCTTAAGCTAATCCTCGCGCCGCAGGCGAAAGAAGTCCTGCAACAGCCTGGCGCTCCGCGCCTCGCCGATGCCGTCATAGACCTCCGGCGCGTGGTGGCAGGCGGGCGAGGCGAAGAAGCGTACGCCGTTCAGCACCGCGCCGCCCTTCGGATCGGAAGCGCCGAAGTAGAGCCGCCGGATCCGCGCGAACGAGATCGCCCCCGCGCACATCGCGCAGGGCTCCAGCGTGACATAGAGATCGGCTCCGCCCAGCCGCTCGCGTGAAAGCGTCCGGGCGGCGTCGCGGATCGCGAGCATCTCGGCATGCGCCGTAGGGTCGCGCATCTCGCGGGTGCGATTGCCCGCTTGCGCGACCGCCTCGCCGTCGAGAGCGACCACCGCGCCCACCGGCACTTCGCCGCGCGCTGCCGCGGCTTCCGCCTCAGCAAGGGCCAGCGCCATGAAATCGGGCCGCGCGCTGCTCGTTTCCCGTGCCACAAAAACCCTCGCGAAGGCGTTCCCGGAGGCGTGATCCCGAACCGAAGGTCCGCGCTGGCGAAAAGTTGCGGACTTCCAGGCCAGATCACGCGTTAAAACAAGAGCCGCAATGCATGATCGCTTCAAGCTGGAGCGGTCATGCTCTAGGTGATAGCACCCCCGTCAAGCGGCGACAGCCCAAGAGATCAAGTCATGGTGGACGACAAAGCTCCCAAGCCGCCTCGCGCGGGCGGCAAACGAGACGGCGGGTTCCGGTCCGCGCCCTCGCGCGACGGCGCTCCCAAGCCGCGCGCGCGCGTGGACCCTCCGGCGCCGGCCGAAGAGGGCGAACGCATCGCCAAGCGCCTGGCACGGGCAGGCGTCGCCTCGCGCCGTGAGGCGGAGTCGCTGATCGTCGATGGCCGCATCCGCGTGAACGGAGAGGTGCTGACCTCGCCCGCCGTCAACGTGTCGCCCGCCGACCGCATCGAGCTCGACGGCCAGCCGATCCCCGCGCCCGAGCGCACGCGGCTGTTCCTCTTCCACAAGCCGGCCGGGGTGGTGACTACGAATCGCGACCCCGAAGGAAGACAAACCGTATTTGACGTTCTGCCCGAAGGCCTGCCGCGGCTGATCACGGTGGGCCGGCTCGACATCAACACGGAAGGGCTGCTGCTGCTCACCAACGATGGCGGGCTCGCGCGCGTCCTGGAGCTTCCCTCCACCGGCTGGGTCAGGCGCTACCGCGTGCGCATCCATGGCGAGGTGGACGAGGCGCGGCTCAAGGCGCTTGCCGAGGGCATGGCCGTGGAGGGCGTGTTCTACGGCCCGATCGAGGCCTCGCTGGAGCGCCGGCAGGGAACCAATGCCTGGCTCAACATCGCCCTGCGCGAGGGCAAGAACCGCGAGGTCAAGAACGTCATGGGCGCGCTGGGGCTCGACGTCACGAGGCTCATCCGGGTGTCCTTCGGCCCGTTCCAGTTGGGCGACCTGCCCGAGGGCCATGTGCAGGAGATCAAAGGCCGCATGCTGCGCGACCAGTTGGGCGAGCGGCTGATCGCCGAGGCCGGCGCGGATTTCGAAGCCGAGATCGCGAAGCCCTTCAGCAACAAGCCCACGCGGCGCGAAGCGTCGTCCCCGCCCCTATCCGACAAGAGGACGCCGCGCGAGCGCGTGTCGCGCGACGAACTGGCCCGCGCCGGCGAGGGCGGGCTGATCCGCAAACCCGGCCGCCCGCAACGCGGCGACCGGCGCGGCGGCCGCGAGGACGCGCTCGACCGGCTGCACACCTCGCGCCCCGAACGGCGGGAGGAGCCGAAGCGCTCCCGCGCCAGCAATGTGTGGATGGCGGCAGGCGCGCGGCCCGAAGGCAAGCCGAAGCCGGAGGAGGGCGAGCGCCGGCGTTCTCCGCCGCCCAAGCGGCCCGGCCGAGACGGCGACGCCAAGTCTGGCGAGCGGCCGTTCCGCGCCCGTCGCGAGGAGGGTCGCGACGGCGGCGAGCGGCGCTTCGGCGCTTCGCGCCCCGGCCGCGCGGAACGGGAGGCGGGTCGGGAGCGGCCCCAAAATTTCACGGGCGACCGCCGTCGGGACGACCGCCGAGCGCCTGCCGCCGAAGGTGGGGAACAGCGCGCGTTTCGCCCGCGGCCCTTCCGCGAGGACAACAGTGAAGCGCGTCCGCCCCGCCGCGACCGGCCGGAAGGCGAACGGCCGGCCGGGGCGTCTCGCCCCTTCAAGCCGCGCGGCGCGCCCGCGCGAGGCGCAAGACCGGACCGCGACGAGGCCGACCGCCCATCCCGCCCCCGTTTCGACCAACCGCGCCCGGACCGCCCGCGAAGGGAGGGCGCCCCAGGCGAAGATCGGCCGAAGGGCGATCGGCCGCTCCGGCCCAAAGGCGAGCGCGGCGCGCGCCCGAACGACCGGCCAAGCGGCGACAGGCCGTTCCGGCCCAAAGGCGAGCGCAGCGCGCGCCCGAACGACCGGCCGACAGGCGACAGGCCACAGCGGGGGGGCGGCGGCCGGCCGGCCGGCGAAGGTAGGGGCGAGCGTCCATCCAAGCCGCGCACCGGCGGCCCCAAGGGCGGTCCCCGCGGCCGGCCCGACAGAAGCTGATGCGAATCGTCGGCGGCGCGTTTCGCGGCCGAGCCCTGGCGACGCCGGCCGGCCGCGGCACGAGGCCGACAAGCGACCGCGCCCGCGAGGCCGTGTTCAACGTGCTCGCCCACCGTTTCCCGGAAGCGCTGGAGGGCGCGCGCGTGCTCGACCTGTTCGCGGGCACCGGCGCGCTCGGCCTCGAGGCCTTGTCGCGCGGCGCCTCCTTCTGCCTCTTCGTGGAGGAAGCGGTCGAGGCACGCGGGCTGATCCGCAGCAATGTCGAGGCGTTGGCGCTGGGCGGGCGAACGAAAATCTTCCGCCGCGACGCGACCCGGCTGGGCGAGCGTGGAACCATGACGCCGTTCCGCCTGCTTTTCGCAGACCCGCCCTATGGCAGGAACCTGGCCGCGCCCGCGCTCGCCGCCGCGCGGGATGGCGGCTGGCTGGAGCCCGAGGCGCTTTGCGTGGTCGAGGAGGCGGCCGACGCGCCCTTCGAGCCGCCGCCCGGCTTTCGCCTGGAGGAAAGCCGCGCCTATGGCGACACGGCCGTGCGCTTCCTGTTCGCCCCGCCGCTCTCCGCCTCATGACGGACAAGTTATTGTCGGCAAGGAGCAGGCCCCGCCTATAAGGCGGCCAAGTCGCGCCGGCCGGAGAACACCTTATGCCGCTTTCCAAACTGATGCCGCTGCTTTTGGCCGTGCTCGCTTGGTCGTGGAGCCTGTCGGCTGCCGCCAGGGCGCAGGAGGTCGAAAACTTCGTTCTCGACAACGGCATGGAGGTGGTGGTGATCCCCGACCGCCGCGCGCCGGTGGTCACCCACATGGTCTGGTACAAGGCCGGCAGCGCCGACGAGCCGGTGGGCCAGTCGGGCATCGCGCATTTCCTGGAGCATCTGCTGTTCAAGGGAACGCGCAACCACGCGGCCGGCGAGTTCGGCGCGGCCGTGTCGGCGATCGGCGGCAACGAGAACGCCTTCACCACAGCCGACCAGACCGCCTATCACCAGACCGTTTCACCCGATGCCTTGGAAACGGTGATGCGCTTCGAGGCCGACCGCATGCGCAACCTCGTCCTGACCGACGAGGTGATCGCGCCCGAGCGCGACGTGATCCTCGAAGAGCGGCGCTCGCGCATCGAGAACAGCCCCGACGCGCTCCTGGCCGAAGAGGTTCAGGCCACGCTGTTCCAGCACCATCCCTACCGCATCCCGGTGATCGGCTGGATGCATGAGATGAAGGAACTCGACCTCAAGGACGCGCAGAGCTTCTACGACAGCTTCTATGCGCCAAACAACGCCGTGCTGGTGGTCGCCGGGGACGTCGATGCGCAAGCCGTCCGCGCGCTTGCCCGGCGCACCTACGGCGCGATCCCGCGCGGACCCGACCTGCCGCCGCGCGACCGCCCCGAGGAGCCTGAGCAGAACACCGCGCGCAGCGTGTCGCTGAGCGACCCTCGCGTCGGCGTGCCGAGCTTCAGCCGCAACTGGGTGGTGCCCTCCTACACCACGGCGGAGTCCGGCGAGGCGGAAGCCCTCGACCTGCTTTCGGAGGTCCTGGGCGGCGGCCTGCAAAGCCGCATCCATCGCGAACTCGTCGTCAAGCAGGGAATCGCGGCCTCGGCGGGCGCCTATTTCGAAGGCACGACGCTCGACGACACGAGCTTCTCTGTCTATGGCGCGCCGCGCGGAAAAGCCACGCTGGAACAGGTGGAAAAGGCGGTGGACGCCGAAATCCGGAAGATCCAGCGCGACGGCGTCACCTCCGAGGAGCTGGAACGGGCGAAGACGCGCTTCGTGCGCGCCATGATCTTCGCCCGCGACAGCGCTTCGGGATTGGCCAACATCTACGGCTCGACGCTGACAACCGGCGGCACGGTGGCCGATGTGGCGGCGTGGCCCGATCGCATCCGCGCGGTGACGCCCGAGCAGGTGCGGGCCGTCGCGCAAAAATATCTCGATCCGGAGCGGAGCGTGAGCGCCTACCTCCTGCCGCCGGACGCCGAGGATCCGAGCGAGGCGCAGGCCGCGCCGCAGGCGGCCGTGCCGGAGCCGCCCATGCCGACGCCGGCGGCGCCTGTGGACGGGCCAGCGGACATGCCGGCCGTGAACGAAGGGCAGTGACCACCATGCGCGCGATCCTCAAGCCGATCCTCCTCATTGTCCTCTTCGCGGCGGCGGCGGCGGCCGGGCCGGCCGGCGCGGTCACCATCCAGGAGGTGGTCTCGCCCAAGGGCGTGCGCGCCTGGCTGGTGGAGGACCGTTCCGTCCCTCTCGTCTCCATGCGCTTCGCCTTCAAGGGCGGCAGCACGCAGGATCCCGAGAGCAAGGAGGGTCTCGCCACGCTGATGTCCAGCATGTTCGACGAGGGCGCGGGCGCGCTCTCTTCCGAAGCCTTTCAGATGGCGGTGGACGAGGCCGGGGCCGAGATGGGCTTCTCGGCCGGTCCCGACGCCATCCATGGCGGGATTCGGACGCTGGCCGAGACCCGAGAAAAGAGCTTCGACCTGCTGCGGCTTGCGGTCAACGAGCCGCGATTCGACGCGGAGCCCTTCGAGCGCATCCGCGGCCAGATCCTGGCCGGGCTCGCGGCCCAGGCGAACGATCCCGAGGCGCAGGCGCAGCGGCGTTGGGACGAGGCGCTCTGGGGCGATCACCCTTACGCGCGGCCCGAAATCGGCACCGAAGCCTCGCTGGCGCGGATTTCCCCGGCCGATTTGCAAAGCTTCCATGCCGGCCAGCTCGCCCGCTCGAACCTCATCGTCGGGGTGGTCGGCGCGATCGACGCCGAAACCCTCAAAGGCGAGCTCGACCGGATTTTCGGCGATCTTCCCGAAAAGCCTGAGCTGCGGCCCGTAGGGCCGGCGGAGCCCCAACTCGGCCAGGAACTGCGGGTCGCTTACGACCTGCCTCAGGCCACGCTGCGGCTCGCCTATCCCGGCGTCAGCCGCGACGACCCGGACTTCTTCGCCGCCCATCTGATGGTCGAGATTTTGGGCGGCGACGGCATGGCCTCGCGCCTCTTCACAGAGGTGCGGGAAAAGCGCGGCCTCTCCTATGGCGTGGGCGCTTCGCTTTCCACCCGCGAGCATGGCGACGTGCTCCAGATCGGCACGGCCACGAGCGCCGACAAGGCGGGCGAGACCTTGGCGCTCATCAAGGACGTCGTGCGGCGGATGGCGGAGGAGGGGCCGACTGCCGAGGAGCTCGACGCCGTGAAGCGCTTCGTCACGGGCGCCTTCGCCATCAACAATCTCGGCTCCTCAAGCGGGGTGGCCGCGACGCTCGTGGACCTGCAGATGCAGGAACTGGGCCGCGACTACATGGAACGGCGCGCCGCCATCATCGACGCCGTCACGCTCGAGGATGTGAAGCGCGTGGCGCGGGAATTGCTCACGGCGCAGCCGACGGTCATGGTGGTCGGGCCGGAAACCAAAGCCGGTCCATGAATGCCCCGCCGAGCGGCAGCGCGTGCCCGAGCGTCGCGGTCGCCTTCGGCGGGGGCGGCGCGCGGGGCCTGGCCCATGTCCATGTGATCGAGGCGCTGGACGAGCTCGGCGTCCGGCCCGCGGCGATCGCGGGCTCCTCCATCGGCGCCATCATGGGCGCCGGCATGGCGGCGGGCATGACCGGCCGCGACATCGCGGACCATGCGCGCTCGGTCTTGTCCGACAGGCGGCAGGTGGCCGCCCGCGTGTGGCGCTCCCGTCCCATGCCACCGGGCGAGCGCGAAACGGGCGGGGTGGGCCTCACGCTGTTCCATATCGAGCGCCTGCTCAAGGCGTTCCTGCCGCCGGCGATTCCCGCCACGTTCGAAGAACTCTCGATCCCGCTCAAGGTCACGGCGACCGACTTCTTCGGCCATGAACTCGTGGCGCTTGAGACCGGCGACCTGCCCGAGGCGCTGGCCGCGTCCTCCGCCATTCCCGCCGTGTTCCGGCCCGTACGCCGCGACGGGCGGCTTCTGATCGACGGCGGCATCCTGAACCCGGTGCCCTTCGACCTCGTCCGCGCCCGAGCCGACATCGTGCTGGCGGTGGATGTGGTGGGCGCGCCCTCGCCCAAGGCGAAGGGGCGGCTTTCGCCGCTCGACCTGGCGCTGGGGGCGTCGCAGTTGATGATGGGGGCGATCACCGCGGCCAAGCTCCGCGAGGGCGCGCCGGCCGTGCTCGTGCGTCCGGCCGTGAGCGGCTTTCGCGTGCTCGACTTCTGGAACATTGAGGCCGTGCTGTCCGAGACCGCGCCCGTCAAGGAGCGCGCCAAGCGCGCGCTGGATGAGGCGATCGCCGCCTGGCGGCCGGATGCGGGCCGGTCCGCTGCGCTCCGGCTGGCCTGACGCCCGCCGCCATTGCGCGGGAAGGAGCGCAGCCATAGATGGGGCGCGAAAACCACACCCCGTTTCGGCCCGCAGCCCGCAGGCCTTCAATCAGGATGCCGCATGAACGACGCTCTTGACGCCAGGATCCTGACCGACCGCGTGGCGGCGCTTGTGGAGGCGGCCAAGCGCGCCGGCGCGGACGCCGCCGACGCGGTGGCCGTCCGCGGCCGTTCAGCGAGCGTGTCGGTGCGGCTCGGCAAGGTCGAGGGCACGTCGTCGGCGGAGAGCGACGACATGTCGCTGCGCGTCTTCGTCGGCCGCCGCGTGGCCTCGATCTCCGCGACGGCCGCCTCCGACCCGACGGTTCTGGCCGAACGCGCGGTGGCCATGGCGAAGGTCTCGCCCGAAGACCCGTTCCAGGGCTTGGCCGACCCGTCGATCTTGGCCAAGAACCCGCGCGACCTCGACCTCTTCGATTCCACGGCGGTCTCCGCCGAGCGTTTGCGCGAGGACGCGCTGGCCACGGAAGAGGCGGCGCTCGCCGTGCCCGGCGTGACCAATTCGAGCGGCGCCGGCGCGAGCGCGGGCCTGGGTGGGCTGGTGCTCGCCACATCGGACGGTTTTCTCGGCCACTATGTCGGCTCTCGCTTCGGCCGCTCGGCGAGCGTGATCGCGGGCGAGGGGACCGGCATGGAGCGCGACTACGATTTTTCCTCGCGCATCCACTTCGATGCGCTCGAACCCCCAGAGGCGATCGGCCGCCGGGCTGGTGAGCGCGCCGTGCGCCGGCTCAATCCGCGCAAAGTGAAGACGGGGCCGGTGTCGGTGGTCTATGACCCGCGCGTGGCGCGGGGGCTCGCCGGGCACCTGGCCGGTGCCATCAACGGCGCATCGGTGGCGCGAAAGACCTCGTTCCTGCGCGACATGATGGGCAAGCAGGTGGCGTCCGCCCGCATCACCGTGACCGACGATCCGCTCAAGCCGCGCGGCCAGGCCTCGCGCCCCTTCGATGGCGAGGGCGTCGAGGGCCAGGCTTTGACGATGGTGGAGAAGGGCGTGCTCAAGCACTGGTTTCTCTCAACCTCGGCCGCCCGCGAGCTCGGCCTCGCCACCAACGGTCGCGGCGCGCGCGGCGGCTCGTCGGTGTCTCCATCCTCCACGAACCTCGCCATCGAGCCGGGCGACCAGAGCCCCGAGGACATGATCCGGGCGGTCGGCACGGGCTTCTACGTCACGGAAGTGTTCGGCCAGGGCGTCAACATGGTCACGGGCGAGTATAGCCGCGGCGCGGCCGGCTTCTGGATCGAGAACGGCGAAATCGGCTTCCCCGTGTCGGAGGTGACGATCGCCTCCAACCTCAAGGACATGTTTCTGCATATGACGCCGGCCAACGACCTCGACCGCAATTTCGGCACGGCCGCGCCCACGCTTCTCGTGGAAGGGATGACGCTTGCCGGGAGCTGAGCCTGCCCTCCTCGCCGACGCCGAGGACTTGCCCCTGTTGCGCGACGCCGCCCGCGAGGCGGGCCGCATCGCCATGGGCTTCTTTCGCCGGAACCCGGAGAGCTGGCTCAAGGAAGGGCAATCGCCGGTCAGCGCGGCCGACATCGCGGCGGACCGCTTCCTGCACGAGACGCTGCGCTCGGCCCGGCCGGCCTATGGCTGGCTGTCGGAGGAAACGGCGGACGGCCCCGATCGCCTGGCCACCGACCGGGTGTTCGTGGTCGATCCCATCGACGGCACCCGCGCTTTCCTCGCAGGGCTGCCCACCTGGTGCGTCAGCGTGGCCGTCGTGGAGAAGGGGCGGCCGGTGGCCGGCGTGCTCGAATGCCCGGCCAAGGGCGAGATCTTCGAGGCGCTGCCTGGCCGCGGCGCTTTCCTGAACGGCCGGCCGATCCGCGTCCGGCCCTCCTCGGCCAAGCCGGAGGTCGCCGGCCCCAAGGCCTTCGTGGACGCGCTTCCACGCCGCTGGCGGGAGGGCATGCGGCGCGTCCCCCATGTGCCCTCGCTCGCCTATCGGCTGGCCATGATCGCCAAGGGCGAGCTCGACGCCACCTTCGTGAGGCCCAACGCTCATGACTGGGACTTGGCGGCCGCCGACCTGATCCTTTCGGAAGCCGGCGGGCTCGTGCTCGCCGAAGATCGCGAGCCGCCTCGCTACGGCTTGGCGGCCGTGCCGCGGCACGGCGCCTTGGTGGCCGGCAGCGGCCCGCTCCTTGACGCGGCGGCACGGGCGATCGCCTCCTTCCCGCGGTTGACATGAGGGGGCTTCAGTCGCAAATCGCCGCCTGAACGCAGGCATGTCAAAGGAGCGTCGGATGGCTGGCGAACGGGGCAAGCAGCTTCTCCACCTCGTCTTCGGGGGCGAGCTGAAATCCTTGACGGGCAACGAGTTCCGCGACCTGAACGCGCTCGACATCGTCGGCGTTTTCCCCGACTATGCCACGGCCTATGCCGTCTGGAAGGCCAAGGCCCAGGCCACCGTGGACAACGCGCATATGCGCTATTTTGTGGTCCATCTGCACCGCCTGCTCGAGCCCGACACCCATGAGGCGGGCAGGCCTTGAGCCTGTGACGGCGGTCCAAGGCAAGGGCGCGGCGCGCAAGGGCCGCAGGAAGCGCCCCGACACATGGTGGAAGCGCCTGCGCAAGCCGCTGATGCGCTCTCCCATCGTCACGGAGCTGGCGGCCGGCGCGCTGGTCGGCGCCCTGCGCTTCGTGCGGCTCACCAACCCGCTGGTCCGGGGTTCGCACCTCGTGCCCTTCGAAGGGCGGGAGCCCCTCATCGTCGCGCTTTGGCACGGCCAGCATTTCATGACGCCCACCTTCTACCCGAAGGGCAAGGGGCTGGCCGCCATGGTGTCGCGCAGCGCCGACGCCGAGCTCAACGCGCGCGTCCTGGAGAAATTCGGCGTCGAGGCCGTGCGCGGCTCGGGCGGCCGGGGCGGGCGCAACGACGCCGACAAGGGCGGCGCCCGCGCCCTGGTCGGCTTGAAGCGGCTCTTGGATCGCGGCAAGAACGTCTGCATGATCGCCGACATTCCCCATGGCACCCCGCGCGAGGCCGGCATGGGCATCATCACGCTGGCCCGCATCTCGGGCCGGCCGATCATGCCTTCGGCCGTCGCCACGAGCCGCCGCAAGGTTTTGGAGAAGAGCTGGGACAAGACCACGCTCAGCCTGCCCTTCGGCCGTTCGGCCATCGCGATCGGCCCCTTCGTCGAAGTGCCGGCCGACGCCGACGAAGCCATGCTGGAGGCGAAGCGGCGGGAGCTGACCGAAGCGCTGAACCTCGCCACGCGCGAAGCCCATCGCTTGGCGGATGGTGGACGATGAGCGAGCGCCTGGCGCGGCTGATGCTCAGGGGCTACCGCTTTGCGGGCGCCGCCGCCTATCCGCTGGTCGGGCCCTACATCGCCTGGCGCGCCACCAAGGGCAAGGAAGACCCGCGCCGCCGGCGCGAACGGCGCGGCTTTGCCAGCCACCCCCGCCCCGAAGGCCCGCTCGTCTGGATGCATGCGGCCAGCGTGGGGGAGACGATGGCCGTCATTCCCCTGATCGAGCGTATTCTGGAGGACGAGATCAGCGTGGTTCTCACCACGGGCACCGTGACCTCCGCCCAGGTCGCGTCCGAGCGGTTGGGTGGGCGCGTCATCCATCAATATGTGCCGCTCGACCTCAAGCCCGCGGTCAGCCGGTTTCTCGGTCATTGGCGGCCCGACCTCGCGCTCATCGCCGAATCCGAATTGTGGCCGATGACCATTCTGGAGCTCGGCGCGCGGCGTGTGCCCCAGGTGCTCGTCAACGGGCGGCTGTCGGAGCGCTCGTTCCAAGCCTGGCGAAAGCGCAGCCATGTGGCGGAAGCGCTGTTCGAGAACCTGGCGCATGTGATCGCCCAGTCCGAGGAGGATGCCGAGCGCTTCCTGGCGCTGGGCGCGCGGCCGGTGACGGTGGCCGGCAACCTCAAGGTGGACACGCGCCCGCCCCCGGCCGACGAGGTGGAGCTCCATGAGCTCAAGCGCCAGATCGGCGCGCGCCCCATCTGGGCCGCCGTTTCGACCCATGAGGGCGAGGAGACGATCGCGGCGGAGGTGCATGCGACGCTGAGCGCGCGCCATCCCGGGCTCCTTACGATCGTCGTGCCCCGCCATCCCGGTCGCGGCGACGCATTGGCCGAGCAATTCACCGCCATGGGTCTCAACGTCGTCCGCCGCTCCACCGGCGACGCCGTGGGCCCGGATGCGGATGTCTTCCTGGGCGACACGATCGGCGAGATGGGCCTCTATCTCCGCCTCACCGAGATCGCCTTCGTGGGACGCTCGCTCAGCGCGCAGGGGGGGCAAAACCCGCTGGAGCCGGCCATGCTCGACACCGCCATTCTCGCCGGCCGCAACGTCCAGAATTTCCGCGACGCCTATTGCAGGCTGATCGACGGCGGCGGCGCCAAGCTCGTGCGCGACCGCGACACCCTCGCGCAGGCCGTGCATTTCCTGCTCAGGAACGACGCGGCGCGGCATGCCATGATGGCGGCGAGCGCGGCCACCGTGGCCGAGATGCGCGGCGCGCTCGACCGCACCTTGCGCGCGCTTGAGCCCTTCATCCAACCTCTGGTCGTCAAGGCGCGCCTGAAGAAGCCCGACGCATGAACGGGCGCGCGCCCCCATTCTGGTGGGCCGAGGGCGCGTGGCAGGCGCAGGCGCTCGCGCCGCTCGCCGCGCTCTATGGCGTGGTGGCGCGGCGGCGGATGGACAGGGCCCCGCGCGTGGCGGTCGGCGCGCCGGTCATCTGCGTGGGCAATTTCACGCTGGGCGGCAGCGGCAAGACGCCGGCGGCCATCGCGCTCGCGCACGCGGCCAAGCGGATGGGGCTTAAGCCCGGCTTCCTGTCGCGCGGGCATGGCCGACGCACCCGCGACTTGCGGCTGGTGGAGGTGGGCGACGACGCGCGCAGCGTCGGCGACGAGCCGCTGCTTCTGGCGGCCCACGCGCCCACCGCGGTGGCGGCCGACCGCGCCGCCGGCGCCGCCACCCTGATCGAGAAGGGCTGCGACCTCCTCATCATGGATGACGGTTTCCAAAGCGCGCGCATCGCCATCGATTACGCGCTGATCGTGGTGGATGGCGACCGCGGCATGGGCAATGCGCGCGTCTTCCCGGCCGGTCCTTTGCGCGCGCCCTTGGCCGCCCAGATGGCCCATGCCGACGCGCTTCTCGTGCTCAAGGGCGGCAGGGCGCCGGCGAAGGGCGCGGAACTCGCGGTCCGTACCGCCGCCCGCGCGGGCCGTCCCGTGTTCGGGGCGAGCCTGAAACCCGTGAACCGCCGCACGATCGCCGGCCGGCGGCTCCTGGCCTTCGCCGGGATCGGCAACCCCCAGAAGTTCTTCGCGGGCCTGGAGGCGGCGGGCGGCTCCGTCGTCGAGCGCCGCGCCTTCGGCGACCACCACGACTACGCGTCGGCCGAACTCGCCGCGCTCGCCGCCCAGGCGGACGGCGAGGGGCTCGTGCTGGTCACGACCGCCAAGGACCGGGCGCGGCTGGAAGGGCTGGCCGAACCGGCCTTCCTCGAAAAGCTCCTGGTGTTCGAGGTGGCGGCGCGCTTCGAGCCGCCCCAGGCGCCGCAGCGCATCATCGAGGCGGCGCGGGCTGCCTGGCGGCGGCGGGTTTTATGATCGCCGGCGAAGGCTCGGGTCGCATTCCAACTCGCGCTTGAGCGAGGCGCTCGCATTGGCGTAGGCCTCCTGGCGCCTGACGCTCCAGTAGCGGAGCTCGTCGATGGCGATGGTGTCGCCCGTCACCGCGCAGCGCACGAAGGCGCCGGGGCTCAGCACCTGGAAGTCGCCGTCGAGATAGCGGATCCGGGCTTCCCGGCCGCCTGGGCCTTCGAAGCGGTTCATCATGCCAAACCCTTTTGGATTTCCTTCACGCATGGAGCGGGGAAGCGGTCAAGCTCAGCCGGCTTCATGGGCCTCCGTTGGAGCGCAAGATATGGTGCCGCCAGCCGCAGGGAAGTGCCGCTCGACAGGTTCGTGCCGCGATTTCGCGCGCCTGCTCTTTACCGCCGGCCAAAGAGGCGCTCGATGTCGGCGAGCTTCAACTCGATGAAGGTCGGCCGGCCGTGATTGCAGGTGCCCGAGCCCGGCACGGCTTCCATCTGGCGCAGGAGCGCGTTCATCTCCTCAGGCTTCAGGCGGCGGCCCGCGCGCACCGAGCCGTGGCAGGCCATGGAGGACGCCACCGCGTCCAGCTTCTTCTCCACGAGATCGGCGTCCCCGCCGTCGGCCAGCGCGTCGGCCAGATCGCGCACGAGCTTGCTTGCGTCGATCTCGCCCAGCATGGCCGGCGTTTCGCGCACCATGACGGCGCCCGGCCCGAAGCGTTCGAACCCAAGGCCCAAGCGGCGGAAGGTCTCAGAGTGAGCCGCCAGTCGCTCGGCGTCCTCTTCCGGCAGATCGACGATCTCGGGCAGGAGCAGGACCTGCGAGGGCAGGGCGCGCGCGCGCAAGGCCGACTTCAGGGCCTCGAAGACGAGCCGCTCATGGGCCGCGTGCTGGTCCACGATGATGAGGGCGTCCTCGGTCTGCGACACGATGTAGTTGCCATGCACCTGCGCGCGCGCGGCGCCCAAAGGCGCATGATCGAGCGCGATCGGCGCTTCGTCCGCCCGCAGATCGGCGGCCGGCTCGAACGCGGCGCGCCAGCCGGTCGACGCCTCCTCCCCGAAGCCGGGCTCCAGGGGCCTGGAGGGCGAGGTGGCGGGATCGAAGCCGGCGGGACGGCCATTGCCCGCCCTTGCGGGCTTCGCGGCGGACGGCGCTTGCGTGCGGAATGCCCCCGCCAAGCCGTCCGTCGCCTCGGATGAGGCGCGGACGCCGCTGCGGGCGAGCGCCTCGCGCACCGCGCCGACGATCAGGCCGCGAACGAGGCCGGGGTCGCGGAACCGCACATCCGCCTTGGCCGGGTGGACGTTCACGTCCACGTCCCGGCCGTCGATCTCCACGAACAGCGCGCCAAGCGGGTGGCGGTCGCGCGGCAGGAGGTCGGCGTAGGCGCCGCGCAGCGCGCCGGCGAGCAGCCGGTCGCGGACGGGCCGGCCGTTCACCAGGAAATGCTGCTGAAGCGCGTTCGCCCGGTGAAAGGCGGGAATGGACACATGGCCTGAGAGCCGCACGCCCTCGCGCTCGGCATCGACCGCGACGGCGTTGGGGGCGAAGTCGGCGCCCAGCACGTCGGCCACCCGCGCAAGCCACCCCTCTTGCCCGTCCGCCGCATGGGGGGACAAGTCGAGCGGCGAGCGGTCGGCGCCGTTCAGCGAAAAACGCACATGGGGGAAGGCTACGGCCAGGCGGCGCACCACATCGGTGATCGCCGTGGCTTCCGCGCGCTCGCTCTTGGCGAATTTGAGCCGTGCGGGCGTCGCGAAGAACAGGTCGCGCACCTCGACGGTGGTGCCGCGATTGCCCGGCGCGGGCCTGACGGGGCCGACGGCGCCGCCTTCCACCGCGATCTCCGCGCCGTGCTCGGTATCCGCCGGGCGCGAGCGTAAGCGGAGCCGCGCCACCGAGCCGATGGAGGGCAGGGCCTCGCCGCGGAAGCCCAATGTGCGGATGTCGCCCGGGTCGGCCCAGATCTTCGAGGTGCAGTGGCGGGCCACCGCGAGCGGCAGCTCGTCGGCCGCGATCCCTGCGCCGTCGTCCGTCACCCGAACGAGGCTCAAGCCCCCGCCGGCCGTGACGATCTCGATGCGCCGCGCGCCGGCGTCGAGCGCGTTCTCCACGAGCTCCTTGACCACGCTCGCGGGCCGCTCGACGACTTCGCCGGCGGCGATGCGGTTGACGATCGTTTCCGGCAGTTGGCGGATCGGCATGCGTCCAATATAGCGGTTTCGTCAGGCGTTGGAGAGGCCTGCTCCCGAAATTCCAAACAGTCTCAAGGCGGCAGGAGCATTCGGATGAACAGACCCGTTGCGCTGATCCTCGCGATCCTCGCCGGAGCCTCGCCCGCCGCGGCCGGGGAAGCCACCGAGGCGGTTCGTCGGTTCTACGAGCCCGTCGAAGGTGGGGAATGGCTCCCTGAACATCGCGACCGTTTCACCGAACCCGCCGTCGCCATCTTCGAGAAGAACGACAAGCTCTCCAACAATGGGGAGGAGCTCGGCTGCCTCGATTTCGCCTTGTCCATCGACGCGCAG
Source organism: Mesorhizobium sp. (assembly GCA_035998495.1). Lineage (GTDB taxonomy): Bacteria > Pseudomonadota > Alphaproteobacteria > Rhizobiales > Rhizobiaceae > Mesorhizobium_B. The sequence continues at coordinate 74,299 of DASYHP010000087.1, read as the reverse complement.
GATTACGACCAGGAAACCGTGGACCGCACGCTGGGATTTTCCGAAGTCGTGACGGGCGACCAGGCGGAAGTCACCGCCACCTTCGAGCACTTCCCCGACCAGCAGGAGGAGCCTTCCGCGATCGTCTGGAACCTCAGGCGGATCGACGGCGCGTGGAAGGTCGCCGATATCGCGTCGCCCGAAAGAGGATGGCGCTTGAGCGAGTTCGACTGCGAGTAAGCGGCCCCGGTCCGACGCCTCACGCGCCCGCCACGAGCGTCAGCGCGGGGCGCTTGGCGAGCCGGGCCGAGAGCCACTCGCGCGTGGCGTCCTCCGGCATCGGGAAGGCGACGGAATAGCCCTGCACCGCCTCGCAGCCGAGCTGCGAGAGGCTGTCGAGCTCGGCCGAGGTTTCCGCGCCCTCGGCGATGATGGCGATGCCCAAACCCCGCGCCAGCTCCGTGATCGCCCGCACGATCTTCGAGTTGTCGCCGTTCAAATCGATGTTCTGGACGAAGCGGCGGTCGATCTTGAGCCGGTCGATCTCCTGGGGGTTGACGTGGCTGAGCGATGCGTAGCCCGTGCCGAAATCGTCGAGTTCCAGATGGATGCCGGCCGCCCGAATGTGCCGGAGCTTGGCGGCGATGCCGGTCTTCTCGTCGTCGAGGATCACCGACTCCACGATCTCCAGCGACAGCTTTTCGGGCGGCAGCCCCTGCGCCTCGAGCATGTCGAACAGGAAGCGGTCGAAATCGTTCTCGCGCAGCTCGGTGCCGGACACGTTGATGGCGAGCCGCCCGAAATGAAGGCCCGCCCGGTGCCAGCCGGCGGCCGCCGCGATCGACTTGGCGAACACGATGCGCCCGATCGCCGCCATCAGGCCCGACTTCTCGGCCACGGGGATGAACTCGGCCGGCGAAATCTGCCCCCGCTCCGGATGGAACCAGCGCACCAGCGCCTCGACCCCCATGATCGAGCCGTCTTTCAACGAGACCTGCGGCTGGAAATGCATGCTGAAGGATTTCTCGGCGATGGCGCGCTTCAGATCCTGTTCGAGCCGCTTGCGGTGTTCGAGCTCCCGCCTCAGCTCTTCCGAGAAGAAGGAGAAGGCACCGCCACCGAGCTTCTTGGCGGCATAGAGCGCCAGGTCGGCATGGACGAGCAGGTCGGAGGCGCTGTCGGCGTCCACGGGGTAGACGGCGATCCCTGCGCTCGCGCCGGGATGGATGGTGGCGCCCTGGAAGATGATGGGCTGGTTCACGCGGGCCAGGATGCGCCGGGCGAGCGCCTCGATGTCGTGCGTGTCGCCCGCCGCGTTCAGGATCATCACAAACTCGTCGCCGCCCAGCCGCATGCAGAGGTCCGACGCGCGGCAGGAGTCGCGCATGCGCTGGGCGGTGGCGACGAGGACGAAGTCGCCCGCCGCATGGCCCAGGCTGTCGTTGATCTGCTTGAAGCGGTCGAGGTCGAGCTGCAGCACCGCGAGCCGCTCGCCGCGCCGGTGCGCGCCCTTGATCACGGTGTCGAAATGGTCGGTCAGGAAGGTGCGGTTGTGAAGCCCCGTCAGCCCGTCATGCACCGCCAGGAAGGCCATGGAGTTGCGCGCGTCCACGAGCTCATGCGTGCGCTTGAGGATCGCCTGCGACATCGGCTGGAAGATGAAGAGGGCCACCAGCACGATCACGCCGATCGTGGCGAAGAACAGCATCCGGTGCAGGCTCAGCATGCGCGCGAGATGCGCGTCGGCGATCCCCGAAATCCGCTCGCGCAGCGCGCCGTAGCCGTTGAGCGCGGCGTCGGCGACGGTCGCGCTCAGCTCCGCGCGCTCGGCGCCCGCGCGATAGGCCTTCTCGCCTCTCGCGAGGCCCAGCTCGGTTTCGAGCGCCGCCGCGAAGCGGTGGCTGATCGCCGCGAGCTGGGCGGTGAAGAAATCCACATGATGCGGAAACGCGAAAAGCGCGTCCTTCAGCGCCTGGGCATCGGCCGTCTCCGTCTGGAGGACGGGCTCCAAGAGGCCGAGCAGCCGGTCGTGGTCGCGCTCGAACGTCGCCGCGGTTTCCCGGATCTCTGAAACGAGGCCGGCCCGGCGCTCCCGGGGCGTCGCGTGGTCGGCATTGATCAGGAACACGAGCCGCTGCGAAAGCGTCCGCTGCGCCTCCACAAGGGCCAGGACGTTTTGGTCCTTCTGCTGCTCGGCCATCATCTCCTTGAGCAGCACATAGGACGCCATCGCCATGGCGGCGATGATGACGAGGGCCGTCCAGTAAGCCGTCTTGATGAAGAACACGAGCCGCTCGGCCCCTGCCGGCGTGGGCTGATCCGCGCTCGCTTTGGCTCCTTCCCACATCGGGACGTTTCCCTCTTGACCGCGTGGACCTTCGTCCGGGTGGGGTTAATGGCCGGCGAAGGCGGGAAGCCTGGCGGGCCGGCATCCGCGGTCTTGGTTATCGCCGGCTTGCGAGGTTTGCCCGCATTGTCGTGAGGCGCGACGGTCGGCCACGTTTCGTTAAACCCGTGATGGCAATTTCCTGGCGCGGGGGCGCGCGGAGACGGGAATGCCAAACCACGACAACGGGACCGGGGGCGAAGACCTGGCAACCGCCAGGACCAAATGCCGGGGATGTCGCGACGGAGAGGAGTTGCCGTTCTCGTTCACCATGGCCTTCCATCCGATCATGGATCTGGGCGCGGGCCGGCCCTGGGGCTACGAGGCGCTGGTGCGGGGGGTGAACGGCGAGGGCGCAGGCCACGTGCTCGGCCGGCTCGACGAGGACAATCTCTACCGATTCGACCAGGCGGCGCGCGTCAAGGCGATCGAGCTCGCCGGCCGGCTCTTCCCGCGCGGGGGCGCGGAAAAGCTGTCCATCAACTTCATGCCGAACGCGGTCTACGAGCCCACCGCCTGCATCCGCGCGTCGCTGGGCGCCGCCGCGCGCGTGGGCTTCGACCCGCGCCGGCTGATGTTCGAGTTCACGGAAAACGAGCCGATGGCGAACACGGCGCATGTGAAGAACATCATCCAGGCCTATCGCCGCATGGGGTTCACGACGGCGCTGGACGATTTCGGCGCGGGCTATGCGGGCTTGAGCCTCTTGTCCGAGTTCCAGCCCGACCTCATCAAGATCGACATGCAGCTCCTGCGCGGCATCGAGGCGTCGCGCCGCAAGCAGGCGATCGTGGCCGCGCTCACCTGGCTCTGCCGCGAGCTCGGCATCGCGGTGGTGGCGGAGGGGATCGAGACCGAAGCCGAGCTCAAGGTGATCCGGGCGGCCGGCATCAACCTCGTGCAGGGCTATTTCTTCGCCAAGCCTGCCGTGGAGCGGCTGCCGGAGGCGCAATTCACGCTCGCGGCGTGAGTGGCTGCCAAGCGGGCAACAGACATGCCTCTTCTTCGCCACGCCCGCTTTCGCGTCTGGCCAATGTCAAAGAGCGTCCTCTCTGGCGAGAGGTTCGGGAAGCCGGCGCATGGCGCTTGCCTTCCGACTGTTGTTTTGCATGGCTCACGCCATGCGCCGGTCGGTGGTCTTGCCCTGGAGGGGCGTGTCACGTTGTGGCTGTCTCTTTGGAGACCCTCACCCAACGTGCCCATCGGGCCTCCTTCGGGCCTGGACCGGGGGCTCATCGCCCAGCCGAGCCACCGTCCTCTCGACCGATCCAGCACCGGCCCCCTCCCTGTCGCCCGGTTCATGACCCAGGCTTCCCGCAAGAAGGCGAGAGGAAGAGTAAAGGAGGGCGGAGGGACGTGGACAAACGAAGATGAGGCTTCTTCCAGGGTGCGGCTAAGTGGCTGAAACGCCTGCAAAGAAATTTGCAGAGCAGGAGGACTTGTCCACATTCTCCAGCCAAGCGCCCTCGGGAGAAACGCCCGAGAACCTCGCTCAGCCTTGCCGGACCGTCTGTTCCCTGAGCCCCGCCAGGAGAGCGGGACCGAGGAAACCCGGTTTGTATCCGCGGCCCGAAACACGCCGCGCCGGCCGTCGCATCGTTCGGAAACCGCCTCCTTCTAGATCGCCCCTCGACGGCGCTCGCCGCCATGAGGGACATCCAGGAGGAAACCATGTTCAACTACTTCACCGCCAAGCCCGATGCCGAGTTGCTCTGGTTCGGCGATTCGCTCGTCACCGTGCGCGTCTCCGCTCAAAGCGGCGTGCAGGGCATGAGCGTGCTCGAGATGACGCTGCCCATCGGCCATTCGCCGCCGCTCCACATCCACCGCAACCAGGACGAGATCTTCCACATCCTGGAAGGGACGATGCGCTTCCATGTGAACGGGGGCGAGATGACGGCCCATGCCGGCCAGACCGTGCTCGCGCCCCGCAACGTGCCCCACACCTTCCGCATCGAGTCGCCGGAAGGCGCGCGCGTGCTCGTGATGACCCAGGGCCCGGATTTCGAGAACATGGTCCGCGAGGCGAGCGTGCCGGCGTCGGCCGCCGAACTGCCGCCGCAAGCCGCGCCCACGCCCGAAACCATCGCCCGACTCGTCGAGACCTGCCGCCGCAACAACATCGACGTGGTGGGCGCGCCGCTCGCCGCCTGACGGCCTGGAGCCGCTTTCACCGGCGTGGGATCGGCTCTCTTTTTTGCCCGGAAGGCGCGCTCAAACGCCGCGCGGGCTCAAGCGGCTTCACCTCAGGCGAAGCCGCTCCAGCCGGCGTCGGGGAGACGCCGCACCGTTCGAGCGGCCCGGCGGAGGGGACCGGATGCCGCTCCTGACCCGCCGGGCTCACGCCCGGCGGGCCTGTCCACCTCGGAGCGCCGCACCGCGCGAAGGCGCCGGTCGGGCGTCCGCGTCCCAATCCGCCTCTCCATGATCTCGACAACATCTCCGGCATGGATGAGGCTCACCTAGGGGAAGGGGATTGCCATGAAGGCGCAAATCGCATGGGCCGCCGCGGCGGCTTTTGTTTTGACGACGGCCTTGCCGCCGCAGGTTCTCGCGCAGGAGCCCGGCCAGGCTCGCGTAGGGACCGGCGCGGCACAGCGTTCGACGGAAGGCGGCGGGTCGCTCCGGCCAAGGGCCGCCGCGCCGGCGGCGCTCAAGACGGTGAAAGGCGTTTCCCGCGCATCGCCGCGCGCTGCCGGGCCGGAGGCGCTCGTCAAAGGGCTTTCGGCGGTGTCGCGCTCGCGCGAGGGCAAGCAAACCGTGACCCCGCCCAGCGAAGCGCTGCGCCGCATCGTGGAAGAGGGCGATGCTGCGCCTGGGGACGGCGCGAAGACGCTGAAGCCCAGGGCGGACGGGGCGGGCGCGCCGGAGGAGGAGGCGACCCGCCACGTCTTCGGCCGCGACGACCGCGTGCAGATCAACGGCACCACCAACTATCCCTTCTCGGCCATCGGCTATCTCGAAGCCAAGACGGCATCGGGGACCTGGTTCACCTGCTCGGCCGCGCTGATCGGCCCGCGCACGGTGCTGACCGCCGCGCAGTGCCTCTTCAACCATGACGACGGCGGCTGGATGGATGAGTTCGTCTTCTATCCCGGCATGAAGAGCTTCGACGAGGTCCCCTATGGCGGCTATCCTTACGACACCGTCACGGTTCAGCAGGCCTATATCGACGATTATCTCGGGGCTTACGACGACGTGCTGACCCGCGACCTCGGCGTCGTCACGCTGCAGGAGCCGGTCGGCGACGATCTCGGCTGGCTGGGCTACGGCCATTACGATGGCCTCGGCGACTTCAGCGGCCATCTCGTGGCCTATCCCGGCGACAAGCCGAACGGGACCATGTGGCGCGCCTCCTGCGACGTGCTGGCCGAGGACGTGGATCACGACTGGCTGGCGCATGACTGCGACGCGACGGTGGGCACAAGCGGCGGGGCGTTCTACGCTTTCGACGGCTCGGACCGGATCGTGCTGGGCGTCCAGGTCGCCGAAGACGACACCGCCAACTATGCGGTGCGGCTGAACCGCGCCAATGTCGAGTGGATCGACGGTCTGTGGCAGTGAGCGGCCGATGGCTCTGGGGCTACTTGGTGGTCGAGCGGAACTTGCCCATCAGGTAGGGGCCTGAGCGGACGGGCTCGTATTTTGGCGTCTCGCCCGGCGCGAGGCAGTGCGGCAGCACCGCGATCTCGGCGTCCCAGTCCGGCTGGTGGAAGAAGGCGAGCGACTGCCGCCGCGCCGCGCCGCCTTGTTCGGCCGGCGGGTTCACCACGCGGTGCAGCGTGGACACCCAGCGGTCGTTGGTCCAGCGCGCCATCAGGTCGCCGATATTGATGACGAAGGCGCCGGGCACGGGCGGCACCGGCGTCCAGTCGCCCGACGGCGACAGGATTTCGAGCCCGCGCGAGCCCTCCTGCGGCAAAAGGATGGTCAGGCTGCCGTAATCGGTGTGCGCGCCGGCGCGAAGCTGGCCGGGCTTGGGCGCCACGCGCTGCTCGGGATAGTTCAACGCGCGCAGCGCGCTGATCGGCGCGCCGATAAAGGGCTCGAAATGCCGATCGGGCAGGCCAAGCGCGGCCGCGAAGAGCCGCATGACGCGCCGCGCGAGATCCTCCATGGCGGCGTAGTAGGCCTGCCAGGCTTCCTTGAAGCCTTCGGGCGCCGCGGGCCAGATCGTGGGCGCGTAGCAGAAGTCGAGTGGGTCCGGGTCGGTCATGCCCACCGGCGCGGCCTGCGGGCCGCCGTTGAAACTTTCCTTGAGGTCGGGCGGGGTATTTTGCCCACGCGATTTTGCGAGCGCCTCCAGCTCGGGGCCGAGATAGCCGTAAGGGTAGCCGGGCCGGACTGCTGCGGCCCGACGCTTTTTTTCGAGCGGCAGGTCGAAGAAGGCGCGCGCCCTTTTCCCACACGGCGTCGATCACGGTGGCTCGCACACCATGATCGCGGACGGCGAGAAAGCCCGTGCTGCGGCAGATGTCGTCCACCTCACGCGCGAGCGCCGCGCGTTCGCCGCCTTCGGCCCGCTCGAAGCGGCCGAGGTCGAAGATCGGGAACGAGCCGGTCGTGGCGCTCGTGTTCGGCGAAGCGGGCATGTCAGGCTTGAGTTCTGGCGAGCGCGTAGATGTTGGTGGAGCGCGCGCCCGAGCGGCAATAGGCGAAGACCGGCCCCGGCAGCTCTTCGAGCGCTGCGCGCATGGCCGCCACCGCCTCGGGCGGGAACTGGCCGCCCGACACGGGGATATGCCGGAATTCGAGGCCGGCCTTTTGTGCCGCCGCCCGGATGGTTTCGACGGAGGGCTGGCCCGGATCCTCGTTGTCGGGCCGGTGGCAGACCACGCTGCGGAAGCCCGCCTGCCGGATGGCGTCCGCATCCTCGGGGCGGATCTGCCCGGACACGGCGTAGTCTGCGGCGATCCGGCGGAATTCCATGGGCGTGAGCTCCTTCGCGTTCGTTCTTTCTTGCCACCGCGCGGCAGGCCTCGCAACGCCTGAGCCGGCCATCTGGCGCGGCAGCGGACAGGGAGCGGCTTCAGCCGGAGCGCGGCGAGAAGCGGGCGACCAGCGCGTGGGCGGCGGCCGGATAGGTGAGACGCGCCGCCGTTACGCCCCGACCGCCCCACCAGGTGCGCCGCTCCACGACCAGGCAGGGCGCGCCCGGCTCAAGCTCGAGCGCATCCGCCGCCGGACGGTCGGCGCCGGCCGCAGAGATGCGATGCTCCGCCTCGCTCCAGGGCACCTTGCCCAAGAGCCAGAAGCCGGGCGCCTCGTCCGCGAAGCTTTGCGCCTCGGCCTCGGGCACGGTTCGGAGGCTGATCGCGCGCTCCTCCAGGCAGAACGGTTTTTCGCCCGCGAGGTGGCGGGCCGCAAGGCGCAGCACCGGGTCGGCGCTCCCGAGGCCGAGGCTTTTCCGCTCGCCGGCCCGCGCCCAGCCTTTCTCCCGGCTCAACAGCTCGTAGGCGTAAGTGAGGCCGAGCGCCTCCACCTCCGTGCGGATGTCGCGGATTTCCAGCACCGCCGCCTGGCCCTGCGGCCGGGCGACGAAGCTGCCGCCGCGCCGCCTGCGCTCGATCAGCCCTTTGCGGGCGAGTTCAGACAGCGCCTTGTTGACGGTCATGCGCGCGCAGGAGAATTTTCGGGCAAGCTCCTGTTCGGACGCGATTTTCGCGCCCGGCTTCCATTCGCCGGACAGGATCGGCCTTTCCACCGCGGCGAGGATGCGCCGGTGCAGCGGCTCGTCGGACGAGGTTTCGTTCAAGCGAGCAACTCGCCCAGCGCCTTGCGAAAGCGCGCGTGAAGTTTTTCTCGCGCGACATGCCGGCCCTCGGACACCACTTTGCGCCCCGCCGCCCAGACGCTTTCGACGGCGGCGGAACGGGCGAAGATCCAGCCGTCGAGCACGGCGTCCTCTTGGCCCGCGGCGGCGGACGCATGGAGCGGGCGCAAGGTGACGAGATCGGCGGCCGCGCCCGCGGCGATGCCGTTCGCGGGCACGCCGCAGGCCTGCGCGCCGCCAAGAAGCGCCGCCTCGACCAGGCTGCGGCCCGTGGAGCGGCCCGGCGCCGCGAGCACGTTGCGCTCGCGCAGGGTCAGGCGCTGCGCGGCTTCGAGCTGGCGCAGCTCGTCAACCAATCCGACCAACACATTGGAATCGCTGCCGATGGCCCATCTGCCGCCGGCATCCGTGAAGGCGCGGGCGGGAAAGACGCCGTCGCCGAGATTGGCCTCGGTGAGAGGGCAGAGGCCCGCCACGGCGCCGGAGCGGGCGAGACGGGCGGTCTCCTCCGCGGTCATGTGGGTGGCGTGGATCAGGCACCAGCGGCGGTCCACATCGGCGTGGTCGAGCAGCCATTCGACAGGGCGCTGGCCGGACCAGGCGACGCAATCCTCCACCTCGCGCGTCTGCTCGGCGGCATGGATGTGCAGCGGCCCGGCGGGCGCGAGCTTTTCGATCGCTGCGATCTCGTCGGGCGTGGCGGCGCGGAGCGAATGGGGGGCCGCACCGACCACCGCGCCGGGCAGGGCGGAGGCAACCCGAATCGATCCTTCATGAAGGCGGGCGAAGCTGTCCAAACCATTGAGGAATCGGCGCTGGCCGGACGAGGGCTTCTGGCTGCTGAAATCCGAATGCGCGTAGAAGACGGGCAGGAGCGTCAGCCCAATGCCGGCGGCATCCGCGGCGGCGGCGATGCGTCCGGCCATCTCGGCGAGATCGGCGTAAGGCGAGCCGTCGGGCGCGTGATGGAGATAGTGGAACTCGCCCACGCGCGTGAAGCCGGACTCCAGCATCTCGGCATAGGCGAACGCCGCGACGGCCTCGTTCTGCTCGGGCGTCATCGTCAGCGCGAAGCGGTACATGGCCTCGCGCCAAGTCCAGAAATTGTCGGCGGCCGGCCCGCGCGTCTCAGCCAGGCCCGCCATGCCGCGCTGAAAGGCATGGCTGTGCAGGTTGGCGACGCCGGGGATGAGCACGGGGGCGCGCTCGTCGCCGGGCTGCGGGGCCGCATCGATATCGACCGACGCGATGGCCGCGCCCGTCAGGCCGATGCGAACCTTGGCTGCCCAGCCCTCGGGCAGAAGCGCGTGCTCGGCGAAGATGGCGGGCATGGTCGTCCTCTCGCGCGGCTTGCTTCGATCCATGATATGTCTATACATATTCCAGTTCTCGGATAAAGCGGGATTCGGCGTGAGGGACGCGGAAGGCCAGAACGGGAGACAGGCGCGCGTTTGGCGCAGGGCAAGGCTCGCGACCATGCGCGAGGACCTGCCGGGGCTGGGCGTGATCGAAAGCGGGGCCGTGGCCGCGGACGGGGACGGGCGGATCGTCTTCGCCGGGCCAGAGGCCGACTTGCCGTCTCGGCTGGCGCAGGGCGCGGAGGTCATCGACTGCGAGGGCCGCTGGGTCACGCCCGGGCTGATCGACTGCCACACGCACCTCGTCCACGCGGGCAACCGGGCCGACGAGTGGGAGATGCGGCTCGCCGGCGCATCCTATGAAGAGGTCGCGCGGGCGGGCGGCGGCATCGTTTCCTCGGTCAAGGCGCTGCGCGCGGCTTCCGAAGACGATCTCGTAGAGCAAAGTCTGCCGCGACTGGACGCTTTGATCGCCGAGGGGGTGACCACGCTGGAGATCAAGAGCGGCTATGGGCTCGACCTCGCCAGCGAGGGCAAGTCGCTGCGCGCGGCGCGCCGGCTGGGCGAGGCGCGGCCGGTGACGGTGGCGGCCACGTTCTTGGGCGCGCACGCTTTGCCGCCGGAGGCGGGGGGCGACAAGGACGGTTTCATCGCCCGCGTGGCGGACGAAATGCTGCCGGCCATCGCCGCCGAGGGCTTGGCGGACGCAGTGGACGCCTTCTGCGAAGGGATCGCGTTCTCGCCCGAGCAGGTGGCGCGCGTGTTCGTCAGGGCCAAGGAACTGGGGCTTCCCGTGAAGCTGCATGCCGACCAGTTGTCGGACGGCGGCGGGGCGGCGCTGGCGGCAAGCTTCGGGGCGCTGTCGGCCGACCACGTGGAATATTGCAGCGAGGACGGGGCGCGGGCGCTGACCCAAGCCGGCACGGTGGCGGTGATGCTGCCCGGCGCCTTCTACTTCATCCGCGAGACGAAGAAGCCGCCGGTGGAGCTGTTCCGCAGGCACGGCGTGCCGATGGCGGTCGCCACCGACATGAATCCCGGCTCCTCGCCGCTCTGTTCGCTCCATCTCGCCATGAACATGGCCGCGACCCTGTTCGGCATGACGGTGGAGGAATGCTGGCTGGGCGTCACGCGCTTTGCTGCCAAGGCGCTGGGCATGGAGGGGAGCAAAGGCGCGCTGGAGGCCGGCAAGCAAGCCGATCTCGCGATCTGGGACGCCGAAAGCCTCGCGGAGGTCCCTTATGCCATGGGGCTGAACCGACTTCACGCGCGCGTCCGGAGGGGCCGATGACGGGCTTGGTCCTCACGCCCGGCGAGGCGCGGCTCGGCGACTGGCGCGCGGTCCATGACGGCGCGATCCCGCGCCTTGACGATGCCTGCCGGCCGAAGGTCGCGGCGAGCGCGGACGCCATCGCGCGCATCCTCGCGCGCGGGGAGCCGGTCTATGGCATCAACACGGGCTTCGGAAAGCTCGCCAGCGTCCGCATCGCGGAAAGCGACCTGAAGGTGCTCCAGCGCAACATCGTGCTTTCCCATGCGGCGGGCGTGGGCGAGCCCATGCCGCGCTCGGTCGTGCGGCTGATGATGGCCTTGAAGCTCGCAAGCCTGGGGCAGGGGGCGTCGGGCCTGCGGCCCGAGACGCTTGCGCTTCTCGAAAACATGCTCACCGCCGAGCTGTTGCCGGTGATCCCCGCGCAAGGCTCGGTGGGCGCGTCGGGCGACCTCGCGCCGCTCGCCCATATGACGGCCGCCATGCTCGGCGTGGGCGAGATCTTTTCGCCCGCCGGCCGGATGCCGGCGGGGCAAGCCTTGGCCGAGGCCGGGCTCGGGCCGGTCGAGCTTGGGGCCAAGGAAGGCCTGGCGCTGCTCAACGGCACGCAATTTTCCTGCGCCTACGCCCTGGCGGGGCTGTTCGAGGCTGAAGCCCTGTTCAAGAGCGCGCTTGTGACGGGTGCGCTTTCGACGGACGCGGCGCGCGGCTCCGATGCGCCTTTCAATCCGCGCATCCACGCCTTGCGGCGGCATCGCGGGCAGATCGAGGCGGCGCAGGCGCTTCGCGAACTGATGGCGGGGAGCGCGATCCGCGAGTCCCACCGGGTCGGCGACGAGCGCGTGCAGGATCCTTATTGCCTGCGCTGCCAGCCCCAGGTGATGGGCGCGGCGCTCGACATTCTGCGGCAGGCGGCGGTCACGTTGGAGACCGAAGCCAACGGCGTGTCGGACAACCCGCTGATCTTCGCAGAGGACGACACGGCGCTGTCCGGCGGCAATTTCCATGCGGAGCCGGTGGCGTTCGCGGCCGACGTGATCGCGCTCGCGATCTGCGAGATCGGGTCCATCGCCGAGCGGCGGATCGCCATGCTGGTGGACCCGGCGCTGTCGGGCCTGCCCGCCTTCCTGACGCCCCGGCCGGGGCTGAATTCCGGCTTCATGATCCCGCAGGTGACGGCGGCGGCGCTGGTGTCGGAGAACAAGCAGCGGGCGACGCCGGCCAGCGTGGACTCGATCCCGACCTCGGCCAATCAGGAGGACCATGTGTCCATGGCCGCGCATGGCGCGCGGCGGCTCACCGCCATGACGGCGAACGCGCGGGGCGTGATCGCGATCGAGCTTCTGGCCGCCGCGCAGGGCTGCGACTTCCACCTGCCGCTGCGCTCGTCGGAGGCGCTGGAGGATGTGCGCGCGCTCCTGCGCGCCGAGGTGCCGCATCTCGAGGACGACCGTCACTTCCAGCCCGACATCGAGGCGGCGCTGGAATTGGTGACGAGCGGCGCGGTGGTGGCCGCGGCGCGGGCAGTGGAATTGCCGGGGGTGGAAGGGTGACCGCCGCCTGGCTGTCCGTCTCGCGCGGCGAAGCCCCGCTGATCGTCAGCCTGCCGCATACGGGCACGGCGCTGATGGGGCTGGAAGAGAACTTCGTCTCGCCCTGGCTAACGCGGCGCGACACGGACTGGTGGATCGACAAGCTCTACGATTTCGCGGGCGGGCTCGGCGCGACCGTGGTGCATACCGCCGTGTCGCGATCCGTCATCGACGTGAACCGCGACCCATCGGGCGTCTCGCTCTATCCCGGCCAGGCCACGACCGCGCTCTGCCCACTGGAAAATTTCGACGGCGACCCACTCTACAAGCCCGGCCGGGAGCCGGATGCAGCCGAAATCGAGCGGCGGAAGGAGGCCTTCTTCTGGCCCTTCCATCACGCGCTGGAATCCGAGATCGCTCGGCTCAAATCCAGACACCCGGCGGTGGTGCTCTATGACTGCCACTCGATCCGCTCGGTCCTGCCGCTTCTGTTCGAGGGAAAACTGCCGGTGTTCAACCTCGGCACGAACGGCGGCGCGAGTTGCGCGCCCGAACTGGAGCGCGAAGTGGCCGGCCTCATGGCCGTTTCGGGCCGCAGCCATGTCTTGAACGGCCGCTTCCGCGGCGGTTGGATCACGCGGCGCTACGGCGACCCGGCCGGCGGCGTTCACGCCCTGCAGATGGAGATTTCCAACCGCGGCTATTTGCGCGAGCCGGAGGGGAAGGGCACGCCGGAGAACTGGCCCGTACCCTACGATCCCGATTTCGCCGCGCCAATGCGCGAGGTCTTGCGACGGATTCTTTTGGCCATTCGCGACCGGGCCAACCAAGTTTGAGGAGAGCGGCTTCATGAACGCGCACCCCCGCATCGACAACGCCCGAACGATCCGCGCGCCGCGCGGGGTCGAGATTTCGGCGAAGAGCTGGCTCACGGAAGCGCCGCTCCGGATGCTCATGAACAATCTCGACCCGGAGGTGGCGGAAAAGCCGGGCGAGCTCGTGGTTTATGGCGGGATCGGGCGGGCGGCGCGGGACTGGGACAGCTTCGATCGCATCGTCTCCACGCTTAGGCGGCTGGAAGCCGACGAAACCCTGCTTGTGCAGTCGGGCAAGCCTGTCGGCGTGTTCCGCACGCACCCCGACGCGCCACGGGTGCTGCTCGCCAACTCCAACCTCGTGCCGCGCTGGGCCACCTGGGACCATTTCCACGAGCTCGACCGAAAAGGGCTCATGATGTACGGCCAGATGACGGCGGGCTCCTGGATCTATATCGGCAGCCAGGGCATCGTTCAGGGCACCTATGAGACGTTTGTCGAGCTCGGCCGCCAGCATTATGGCGGGAATCTCGCCGGCCGCTGGATCCTCACGGCGGGCCTGGGCGGCATGGGCGGGGCGCAGCCGCTCGCAGCAAGTTTCGCGGGCGCGTCGTGCCTGGCCGTGGAGTGCCAGCCGAGCCGCATCGAAATGCGGCTGAAGACCGGCTATCTCGACCGGCAGGCCCAGGATCTCGACGAGGCGCTGCAAATCATCGAGCGCGCCTGCCGGGAGAAGACGGCCATTTCGGTCGGGCTGCTGGGCAACGCGGCGGACGTGTTTCCCGAGCTGGTGCGGCGCGGGATCAAGCCCGACGCCGTGACCGACCAGACCTCCGCGCACGACCCCGTCAACGGCTATCTGCCGAAGGGCTGGACCGTGGCCGAATGGGAGGAGAAGCGCGAGCGCGACCCCAAGGCCGTGGCGGCGGCGGCCAGGAAATCCATGGCCGGCCATGTGCGGGCCATGCTCGACTTCCACCGCATGGGCGTGCCCACGGTGGATTACGGCAACAACATCCGCCAGATGGCGAAGGAGGAGGGGGTCGAGGAGGCCTTTGCGTTTCCGGGCTTCGTGCCGGCCTATATCCGCCCGCTCTTCTGCCGCGGGGTGGGGCCGTTCCGCTGGGCGGCGCTGTCGGGCGACCCTGAGGACATTCTTCGCACCGACGCCAAGGTGAAGGAGCTGACGCCCGGCGACACGCACCTCCACCAGTGGCTCGACATGGCGGGGAAGCGGATCAGGTTCCAGGGTCTGCCCGCGCGCATCTGCTGGGTAGGGCTGGGCGACCGCCACCGCTTAGGGCTCGCCTTCAACGAGATGGTGGCTTCGGGCGAATTGAAGGCGCCGGTGGTGATCGGCCGCGACCATTTGGATTCGGGCTCGGTCGCCTCGCCAAACCGCGAGACGGAGGCCATGCGGGACGGCTCGGACGCGGTGTCGGACTGGCCGCTCTTGAATGCGCTTCTGAACTGCGCTTCGGGCGCGACCTGGGTGTCGCTGCACCATGGCGGCGGGGTGGGCATGGGGTTCTCCCAGCATTCGGGCATGGTGATCGTGTGCGACGGGACAAAGGAAGCGGCAAAGCGCATCGAGCGGGTCTTGTGGAACGATCCGGCGTCCGGCGTGATGCGCCATGCGGATGCGGGTTACGACATCGCGCTCGACTGCGCGCGGGAGCACGGGCTCGACCTGCCGGGCATTCTGGGGTGATGGGCGTCAGCCCAGGCGCTTGAGGAAGAAGGTGGCCTCGGCGGGCACGCCGGCGGTGGTCAGCGCATAGCCCGGCACGCGGCCCCACTCCCGCCAGCCGCAGGCGCGGTAGAGATGCTCGCCCGCGCTGCCGGTTTCGGTGTCGAGCATCACGAGCGTGCGGCCGGCGGCAAGCGCCGCGGCTTCCGCGGCCTCCAGCAGGCGTCGGCCCAAACCTTGGCGGCGGGCCGAGGAATGGACCAGCATCTTGCCGATCTCGGCGCGGTGCGGCTGGTTGGGCTGATGGGCGAAGAACAGCAGCGTGGTGCCGAGGAGCTTTCGGCCGTCATCGGCCACGAAAAGCTGCCGGTCACCCTTAGCGAGCCCCGGAAATTGCCCTTCCCAGAACGCCCGCGCTTCGCCGTGGCTGAACGCCGCCAGGAAGTTCACGGACGCGCCATGGGCGACGGCATCGAGGAGGATGCCGGCAAGCTCATCCAATCGCGCTGCAGCCTCGGGGGTGTCGAGCCGGCGGACAATGGTCGTGGCAGCGGGAAGGTGCAGAGGCATGCCGAAGAGGCTCCATCGCGTCGGCTGGTGGCGATGGAGATGTCACGGAATGGATTCTCGCCTCAAGGGCGAGAATGACGAAAGGATGGATGATGGAGCCAATCACCAGCATGGGCGATTGCCGATGTCCTTTCCGCCTTCGTCATTCCCATTCCTGGATCGCGGGAGTGCATGCTGGAACGGTGCGGCGGCGCGCGAGGCTTCAGCCCGTCGCCTCCAGCCACTTCAAGAGCAGCGTCTCGTCCTCGTCGAGGCCTCCGATCGGCTCCTCGAAGCTCTGTCGGACGCGCCACATCTCCTCGCCGAGCTTGTCCTCGCCCCAATGCTCGATCACGCGGGGGTGGATGTAGGATTTTCGGCACACAGCGCGCGTGTTGCCGAGACGGTTGGCGATGGCGTCGATCACCGCGTTAAGCGCTTGCGCCTGCGTCTTCTTGGTTTCGGGCAAAGGCGTTTCGCGCAGGAGCTTCGCGGCCATCTGCGTCGCGTCCCAGGTGCGGAACGTCTTGGCCGTGAAGTCGCACTCGCTGATCTCCTTGATGTAGGCGTTCACGTCGTTGGAGCGGATGGCGTGCCGCTCGCCGTCCTCGCCGAGATACTGGAACAGGTGCTGGCCCGGCAGGTCCTGCGCGCCGCGCACGACCTTGACGATGCGCCGGTCGGTCAGGTCCAGATCCCACTCCTTGCCGGACTTGCCCTTGAACTTGAAGCGCAACGTGTCGCCGTTTGCCTGGACGTGCCGGTCGCGCAACGTGGTGAGGCCGAAGCTCTTGTTCTGCTTGGCGTATTCGTGGTTGCCCACGCGGATCATGGTGTGCTCGAGCAGCCACACGATGGAGGCGAGCACGCGCTCCTTGGAAAGGCCGCGCTTGCGCAGGTCGGCGTCGATGCGCGTGCGGATGGCGGGCAGCGCGTGGCCGAAGGCGACGAGGTTGCCGTACTTCGCCTCGTCGCGCACCTCGGCCCAGCGCGGGTGGTAGCGGTATTGCTTGCGGCCCTTCTCGTCGCGGCCCGTGGCCTGGATGTGGCTGTCGGGGTCCGGCGAGATCCAGACATCCTTGTAGGCGGGCGGGATGGCGAGGCTCGCGATGCGCTTGATCGCTTGCCTGTCGCAGAGCCGGGAGCCGTCGGGGAGATAGTAGCAAAAACCCTTGCCGACGCGCCGGCGGCGGATGCCGGGCTCGGAGTCGTTGGCATAGGAGAGCGAGGCGAGCGCGGCCGCGATTTCCGGCACGCGGGGGTCGTTGTTCTTCTGGAGCATACGCGAACGGAACCGGCACAAGTGAGGCTGCGGCTCTCAATCCGTCGCGAACCCCCTTGGTTCCGTTCCGGCCGGTCGGGGCTTGTCGCCGCGCGTCCGATCCGGCATGTGGGAGCATATGGACAAGGCCCGGAGCGCCGGGCCGCGACATCAGCCTTGGGAGACGTTCGATGGCCCTGATCACCATGCGCCAGCTTCTCGACCACGCGGCCGAGAACGGCTACGGCGTGCCCGCCTTCAACATCAACAACATGGAGCAAGGGCTGGCGATCATGGAGGCGGCGGCGGCCACAGACTCGCCCGTGATCATGCAGGCCTCCCGCGGCGCGCGCCAATACGCCAACGACATCATGCTGAAGAAGATGATGGAGGCGCTGGCCGAGATCTACCCGCAGATTCCCTTCTGCGTGCATCAGGACCACGGCAACAACGAGGAGACCTGCCTGACCGCGATCAAATACGGCTTCACCTCCGTGATGATGGACGGCTCGCTCAAGGAAGACGGCAAGACGCCGGCCGACTGGGACTACAATGTGGGCGTGACCGCCCGGGTGGCCGAGATGGCGCATTGGGTGGGCGCGTCCGTCGAGGGCGAGCTCGGCGTGCTCGGCTCGCTGGAATCGGGCAAGGGCGAGGCCGAGGACGGCCATGGCGCGGAAGGCGCGCTGTCCCACGACCAGCTTCTGACCAACCCCGACGAGGCCGTGGAGTTCGTGCGCCTCACCAAGGTGGACGCGCTGGCGATCGCCATGGGCACGAGCCATGGCGCCTACAAGTTCAGCCGCCAGCCCTCGGGCGACATCCTCGCCATGCATGTGATCGAGGAGATCCACCGGAAGCTGCCCGACACGCATCTCGTGATGCACGGCTCGTCGTCCGTGCCACAGGAGCTGCAGGAGATCATCAACAGGTTCGGCGGCGAGATGCCCCAGACCTGGGGCGTGCCTGTCGAAGAGATCCAGCGCGGCATCAAGCACGGCGTGCGCAAGATCAACATCGACACCGACAACCGCATGGCGATGACCGGCGCGATCCGCAAGGTGCTGACGGAAAGCCGCCAGGAGTTCGACCCGCGCAAATACCTCAAGCCCGCAATGGAGGCGATGCGCGCGCTCTGCCGGCAACGCTTCGAGGAGTTCGGCACGGCCGGCCAGGCGGGCAAGATCAAGGTTGTCCCGATGAGCGAGATGGCCAAGCGCTACAAGGCCGGCAAGCTCGACCCGCAGATCGCTCCCCGGAAGGCGGCCTGAAAAGATCGTGCGGAAATTCCCCTCCGGCGGCCATCTGCCGGCGTCGTCTGCGCTTCCGGTGCTCACGGACGCAATGTCCGCTGCGCTCCGGTTCTCGACGCCACCACCATCTGACTCATCGGAGCGGCTTTCCGCGCAATCTTTGTCTTGCCTGGTCAGGAGAGATTCCGACTGATGCGCCGCCGGAACCTGATCGCGCCCTCCGTCCTGGCCGCCGATTTCTCGCGGCTGGGCGATGAGGCGGCGGCGGCGGAAGCCGCCGGCGCGGACTGGATCCATCTCGACGTGATGGACGGGCATTTCGTGCCCAACATCACCTTCGGCCCGCCTGTGGTGAAGGCGCTGAGGGCGCGCACGAAGCTTCCCTTCGACTGCCACCTGATGATCGCGCCGGCCGACCCGTTCCTCGCGGCCTTCAGGGAGGCTGGCGCGGACGCGATCACCGTGCATGCTGAGGCCAGCCCGCATCTCGACCGCTCGCTGCAGGCGATCCGGGACTTGGGCTGCCGCGCCGGCGTGGCGCTCAATCCCGCCACGCCGCTCTCGGCGATCGAGCATGTGCTCGACCGCATCGACCTTCTCCTCATCATGACGGTCAATCCGGGCTTCGGCGGGCAGGCCTTCATCCCGGCCATGCTGCCCAAGATCAGGGCCGCCCGCGCGCTTCTGGACGACCGTCCGGTAGACGTCCAGGTGGATGGCGGCATCGCGCCCGACACTGCCGAAGCCGTCGCGGCGGCGGGCGCGAACGTGTTGGTCGCGGGCTCCGCGATCTTCGGCAAGGCGCCGGATTATGCCGGGCCGATCGAAGCCATGCGTTTTGCGGCCGACCGCGCGGCGGGTTTCCTGGCGTGAGCCCCTGGCCGCGCGCGGTGCTGTTCGACTTGGACGGCACGCTGATCGACTCGGCGCCCGACCTGCGCAACGCCGTGAACGAGCTTTTGGGCCTGAACGGGCTCGGGCCGCTTTCGCTCGACCAGGTGCGGCTCATGATCGGCGACGGCGCGAAGCTGCTCGTCGAGCGCGCCTTCGAGGCCGCCGGCCGGAGGCTGTCGCCGGCCGAGCTCGACCGGCAGTTCGACGTGATGCTCTCCGACATCTACGGCAAGCATCTGACCGGCGAGACCGTGCCGATCCCAGGCGCGCTGGAGGTGGTAAGTCGGCTCAAGGGCGAAGGCTGCAAGCTCGCGGTCGTCACCAACAAGCCGGAGCGGTTCACCGCCGAGGTGCTCGACCATTACGGCTTCTCGCCCTTCATCGACACCTTCATCGGCGGCAATGCGGGGGTGGAGAAGAAGCCCGCGCCCGACATGCTGCTCGCGGCCCTGAAGCGCCTGGGCGTCGCGCCGGAAGACGCCGTCATGGTGGGCGATGGGCCGGCCGACATCGAAGCCGCGCGCCGGGCCGACGTGTTCTCGGTCCTGCTGCATGGCGGCTACGGGCAGCCGGTCGAGGCGGAGCCCGACCGATTCATCAATTCGCTTGACGAATTACTGGCAGTCTTTTCAGCGCGTTAACATAGATCAAGCTGAACCGCGGGCGGCTTCCAGGCGTTTACAAGCCGGGAGGACAGAGCCATGCGACACGACACGGTAGACGCCCAGGCCCAGGCGAGGGCCCGCGCCGACATGGTGGAGCGCCAGATCTTCTGCCGCGGCATCCGCGACCCGGCGGTGCTGAAGGCGATGGGCACGGTCCCCCGGGAGTTCTTCGTGCCGGACGAAAACGCGGCGCTCGCCTATCGGGACGGGCCGCTCCCCATCTCGGAGGGGCAGACCATCTCCCAACCCTTCGTGGTGGCGCTGATGGCTGAGGCGGCCAAGCTCAGCAGGCGTTCGCGCGTCCTCGAAGTCGGCGCGGGCTCGGGCTTCGCGGCCGCCGTGCTGAGCCGCATCGCGGCCGAAGTGTTTGCGATCGAACGCCATGCCGCGCTGACCGAACAGGCGCGCAGGCGGCTGGAAGCGCTGGGCTTCGACAATGTCACGCTGCACACGGGCGACGGGACGGAGGGGTGGCCGGAGCAAGCGCCCTTTGACGCCATCATCGTGTCCGCCGGCGGCCCGGAAGTTCCCGACGCGCTCAAGCGGCAACTCGCGGTCGGCGGAAGGCTCGTCATCCCCGTCGGCCCCGAGCAGAACCGCCAGACGTTGTTGCGCGTCACGCGCATCGGCGAGGAGGAGTTCGCGCAAGAGGACTTGGGCCGAGTCGCCTTCGTGCCCCTGGTTGGCCGTCACGGTTGGCCGGAGGACATTTGGGCGCAAGCCTCAGGCGCGGCCGCCGTGCCGCTGCGCCGCCCGCAATCCCTGCCCGAGATGATCGCGCAGGCGGCGGAACCCCTGCCGCCCATCGACGATCCCGGTTTCGCCCGCTTCATCGATCGCTTCGCCAGCCGCCGCGTGGTGCTCTTGGGCGAAGCGACGCATGGCACGTCGGAGTTCTACCGGGCGCGGGCGGCGATCACGCGACGGCTGGTGGAGCGTCACGGGTTCCGCATCGTGGCGGCCGAGGCCGACTGGCCGGACGCGGCCGCCGTGAACCGCCGCATCCGTCGCCGCCCCGACCCGGCCGGCGCGCCCCCGCCGTTCCAGCGCTTCCCGCTCTGGATGTGGCGCAACAGGGAGGCGGCCGCGCTGTTTTCCGCCCTGCGCGAGTTCAACGACGGCCGGCCCGAGGGCGACCAGGTCGGCTTCTACGGGCTCGACATCTACAATATGAGCGCCTCGATCTCGGCCGTGCTCACCTATCTGCAGGGCGTCGATCCCGAGGCGGCGAAACACGCGCATGAGCGCTATGGCTGCCTGACGCCCTGGCGGAAGGATCCCGCGCATTACGGCCGCGCCGTGCTCTCCTTCGGCTACGAGACCTGCGAGGACAAGGCAGTGGAGCAGTGCCGCGAGCTGCTGGAGAAGGCCTTCGACTACGCGCGAGAGACGGGTGGGGAGAGTTTTCTGGACGCCGCGCAGAACGCGCGGCTGGTGGCCTCGGCCGAGCGCTATTACCGCACTATGTATCGCGGCGGGGCGGAGAGCTGGAACCTGCGCGACACGCACATGTTCGAGACGCTGGGCCACCTGATCGACGCCAAGGGCGAGAACGCGCGCGCGGTCGTGTGGGCGCACAACAGCCATATCGGCGACGCGCGCTTCACCGAAATGGGGTTCCGCCAGGGCGAGCTGAACCTCGGCCAGCTCTGCCGCGAGCGCTGGGGCAATGACGCCGCGCTGATCGGCTTCGGCACGCATTCCGGCACGGTGGCGGCCGCCGACGATTGGGACGAGCCCATGAAGGTGAAGCAGGTCAAGCCCTCGCACGGGCAATCCTATGAGCGGCTGTTCCACGATTCGGGCGTCGCCTCCTGCGTGCTCGATTTCGAGATGGACGGCAGCCGGGCGGTGCGGGAGAAGCTGCTCGAGCGCCGCATCGAGCGCTTCATCGGCGTGATCTACCGTCCCGAAACGGAGATGCGCTCGCATTATGCCGAGGCCTCGCTGCCGCGCCAATTCGACGCTTTCGCGTGGTTCGACCAGACGAGCGCCGTGACGCCGCTGCCCGGCGCGGAGAAGGGCGGAGTGCCGGACACGTTCCCGTTTGGGGTTTGAGGAGCGACGGCCCGCAGAGCCGGCCAAGAGCCATAGGGACGGCTCTTGGCGCGACGAAAGGGTGAGCGCCCGGAAGGGCTGGGAGACATGCGAGGGGCGGGGGCTCCGACCACGAGGCGGCGGTGCCCCCTCACCGTCTCGGCGCGTGCCGCGCCGATCCACCTCTCCCCCGCGGAGCGAGGGCGAGGAACCACGGCCGCGAGCTTGGGGCTTTTCCTCTCTCCCACGCAAGTGGGGGAGAGGTGGATCGCCCCGAAGCAAAAGCGGAGGGGCGAGACGGTGAGGGTGTGTGCCCGCTACCCCGGCCCCGGCAACTCATGCACCGCCACGCCTGGCGCCACGGAGCGCGCGATGTCGCACAGGTGCCGGTGGTGGGTGAGGTAGATGACCTGCCCGACCTCCGCCATCTGCGCGAACAGCCGGAACGCCTCCTCCGCGCGAAAGTCGTCGAAGGTCTCCATGATGTCGTCGGAAACGAAGGGTACGGGCGGGCGCATCTTCGCGAACTCGAAATAGCCGGCCACGCGCAAAGCGAGGTAGAGCTGGAAGCGGGTGCCCTTGGACATGTCGGGGGCGAGCTTCGATCCGCCATCGGCGGCGATGCCGACAAGCACCTCGGCGTCGCGCTCGGGCTGGGTGCCGAGGCGCTGATACGCGCCGCGGCTGATGGTGCGAAACGCTTCGGACGCGCGCTCCATCATGGAGGAGCGGTGTCTTTCGCGGTAGGCGCGCAGCGCGCGTTCCGCGGCAACGATGCCGATGCGCAGGCGCAGGTGGTGCAGCGCGCGCTCCTCGATTTCGAGCAGCACCGTGCGGCGCTTCTCCTCGATGCGCGCCACGGCGTCGTCGCCGCCCACGGCCTCCACCCGGTCGGACGCTTTGGAGTACTGGGTCCATAACTCGCGGGCGCGCGCCTCCTCGCTTTCCGCCCGGGCCTCCAGCTCCCCCAGCTCGCGCCCCAGCGCCTCAGCATCGGCGTCGTTCAGGAGGGCCTCGCATTCGCAGAGATCGGCTTTCCCGAGCGCGGCCGTGATGTCGCGGGCGAGCGTCGAAGCCTCCGTCTTGAGGCGCTCGCGCGCTTCGGCCTGCCGCAGCTTTTCCGCCACCTCGCCGAGCGAGCCCACGCCGAAGAAGCGCGTCATCTCGGCCGCGCGCCTGGTGTGGAGCGCGATCCGCTCCTCGAGCGTCACGAGATCATCGGCGGCGCTCCGGCGCTCCTTCTCCTTGCGGCGGCGCGCCTCTTCCGCGTTCTCGGCAGCGCGGACCCGCGCCCCGATGGCCTCGAAGCGCGCCATCGCGTCGCCTTCGCCGCCGATCCCCAGCGCCAGCGAGACGATCTCCACCTCGCGCCGGAAGGCTGTCTGGTCGGCCTCCATCTTGCCGATACGGTCGGCGAGGCTCGCGCGCTTCTCGATCTCGGGCGCGAGCCGGGCGAGCGCGTCGAGCACGGCGCGCGCCTGGGCCGGCGTGGCCTCGGCGCCAATCCAGCTTTCGCGGCCCGCGGCCTCCCATTCGGCGCGCCATTCCTCTTCCTCGCGGACGGCCGCCGCAAGCTGGGCTGCGCGGGCGGCCGCCTCGCGATCCCGGCGTTCGACTTCCGAACGCGCGGCGCGGATCTCCGCCTCTCGCGCCAAAAGCTCCTCGGCTGCCGCGGCTAGCGCCTCGGCGGGGCCTTCAGCCGGCCGGCCGGCCGCGGCCAGGGTTTCGGCAAGCCGGGCCTTGGCCTGCTCCTCGGTGGCCACGGCCTCCCGCGCCTCGCGCTCGGCGTCGCGCATGGTGCGCCAGACGTCGAGCGCGGCCTGACGGCGGTTGGCCCAGGCCTCCCAGTCCGCGAGATGCCATCCAGGTGCGGACACGCCGAGCGCCTGCGCGAAACCCGCGTCGATCTCGGCGTGAAGCGCTTGGAGCGCCTCCCGCGCCGCCTCCGCCTTGGCATGGGCGCGGGAGAGGTCTTCGCGCGCCTCCACCAGCGCTCGTCGGAGCTCGCGCGACTGCGCGAGTTCGGCGGCATGGGCCAGGAGAAGCGCGTTCTGCCGGTCGTGTTCGGCCAGGGCCGCCGCGAAACGTTCGGCCGAGGTCGCGTCCAGCTTTTGCCGGTGCTCCTGCCAGAGCCGTTCGCGGTCTGCCCGCGCGGCATCGGCCGCCCCCTCATCGACGGCCAGGCGTTCTCGAAGAAGCTCGCGTTCCCGGCGGATTTCCTCGCTTTCCAGACGCTCGACGGCTTCCAGCCTTCGGGAAAGGCCACCCTCGGCCGCCTTGAGCGCGGCGCGCCAGCTCTCCATCCGGGCGGGCGAGGGCAGGGCCATGGCTTGCAGCGCCTCCGCCGCGCCAGACCAGGGCGCGAGCTGCGCAAGCCGTTCGTCAAGCGTGGCCCGGGCCGAGTCCAGCGCGCGTTCGGCGAGGCGGCGGGCGGCGTAAAAACCGCCTTGCCGCCAAGCGTCGAGCGCGGCTTTGAGTGCGGTGGGCTCAGCCTCGGCCCCGCCGAGGCCCGCCAGCTTCTCGCGCGCCGCGGCGAGCTCTTCTGCGGCGGTTTGGGCTTCCCGCTCCAGGCTCTCGCGTTTCTGGGCGACCAGCGCGCGGCGCTCACCAAGCTCGCGCAGCCGCACCGAGAGCGCCACGGGCAGAAGCAGCTCGCGCGGGTCGTCGGCGGTCGGGCGCGCGAGATCGGCGAGAATGCGCTCGATCGCCGCGTCCACCTCCTTCAGCAGCGAGCGGCGCCTGGGCAGGTCATCCGCGGCAGTGATGAAACGGTGCGCCAGCTCGCCCAGTCGCTTGAAGCGCTCGCCGAGGTCAAGCGCGGCCCGGTCGGGGGTGAGCGCGCCGATCTCGGCGTCGAGCCGGTCGATGGCCGCTGTGAGCGCCTCGCGCCGCGTTTGCAGCTCCACCTCCTCGCGCGAAAGCATCGCCAGCTCGTCCGGCCAGTGCGCGGGGGCGGCGGGAATGTCCTCGCCTGACGTCAGTTCCCGCCGCAGGTTCTGGAGCCGCAGCCAGAGCGGATGCGCCTTGAGAAGCGCGCGGAGACCTTCCGCGCGGGAGCGGGCGTCGGCGCGCTCGGCGGCAAGCTCGTCGTAGCGCGCCCTGGCTGCGTCGCGCTCAGCCACGAGCTGGGCGTAGGCGCCGGCCAATGTGTCGATGGAATCCCGTTCCGCCTTGAGTTCGGCGAGCCTTTGCTTGAACTCGATCAACTCGCCCGAGCGGGCGCGGAAGCGGTAGAAATTGTCGGCCTCGCTTTGCAGCGCGTCCA
This sequence comes from Mesorhizobium sp., assembly GCA_035998495.1. Lineage (GTDB taxonomy): Bacteria > Pseudomonadota > Alphaproteobacteria > Rhizobiales > Rhizobiaceae > Mesorhizobium_B. The sequence continues at coordinate 49,572 of DASYHP010000087.1, read as the reverse complement.
GCGTGCGGCTCAAATCGGCCAAGCCCGAGCTTGCGGAGAACAGGATCTCGCCCAAGTCGCCCTGGCTTTGCAGGATGCTGTCGCCACCCTTTTCCAGCGTGTCGTCGTCGAGCGAGAACATGGTGCGGTAGGCGTCGCGGCCGAGCCCGCCCAAAGCCGCGCCGATCAGCGCCTCGCCAATCGCCTGGCCGCCCGCGCCAAGCAGGCTGTTCTTGTTGCGCTTGACGCGCACGAGCTCGCGCGTGTCGCCGTCCCATTCCAGCGCCGCGCCGATCCGCATGGCGTCGTAGGGGTGGAGGAAGTTATAGCGCGAGCGCGCCTCGATGCCGAAGAGGAGGTCGAGAAAGGCGGAAAAGGCGGTGGTCTTGCCGGCCTCGTTGGGGCCGTAGACCACATGCAGGTCGGGCCGGCCGGCCTCCCGCTCCCCGAAATCGAGCGAGAAGTCGGTGAAGCGGCCGTAGCGGGTGAGGTCGAGCCGTCTGAGCCGCATCACGCTCGTTCGGGCGCGCGCCCGTCGAGCCGGGCGAGCACGTCTTCCGTGCCCTCGGCGACGAGTTCGGCGAGCAGCGCCTGGAACTCCGCCTCGTCGCGGCCGAGGATGTGCCGACATTCGGCGGGAAGTTGTCCGCGAAGCTCCTCCACGATGCTTTGGGCTTCGTTCGCAAGTTCAGGCGAGGCCGCGACCTCGTCGCTGACCAGGCGGCGCAGCTCTGTGAGCGGGTCGGCCTCGGCGGGCGCTTTCGAGGAGCCGGCTTGCGGGGGCGGGGACAGGCCGTCAATCTCCAGCTTGTCAATCCAGCTCTTGCCGACCGCCGACGCCCGCTCGTCGGCTTCCGCGCGCAGAAGGTCGGCGTCGCGGCGGATGCGCCAGGCGAGCGGCGTCCTGCCTTCGAGCTTGAGGCGGGCGACGAGGTGCTCGGAGCGGGTTGTTTCACGCGCCTGCTCCAGGGCCGAGGTGATGCGGGCCGCGACCTCTGCCCACTCCGTCGCGCCCTCCAGGTTGACGGCAACGCGCTCGAACTGGGCGAGAGAGGTGAGGCGTTCCTCGACACGCACGCTGCGGTCGTCGCCCACCGTGACCAGCGTGGCGGATTTCGCGCCGGCCTCGTTGATGTCGCGGCCCTGCGGCATGCCAGGCATCACGACGGTGCGCTCGCCCTGCGGGGCCGAGCGCTTATGGACGTGGCCCAAGGCCCAATAGTCGAAGCCCGACGCCGCGAGGTCGGCGAGCGAGCAAGGCGCGTAAGGGTCGTGGCCCTGGGCGCCCGACAGGCTGGTGTGGAGCAGGCCCAAATTGGCCGCGCCCTCCACCGGCGCCTTGTAGCGCGGCAACAGGCTTTCGGGCGCATGCGCGCTCGCGAAGCTGACGCCGTGGACTGCCACCTCCAAGCCGCCTTCGGCCTGGATCAGGGTGGTTTCCGCCCGCCCGCCAAACACTTTGACGGAGGGCGGCAGGACGAGCTCGCGCGTGATCTTGGACAGCGCGTCGTGATTGCCGCGCACGACGAAGCACTGGATGCCGGCCTCATGGAGACGACGAAGCTCGCCTGCCAGGAAGCGGGCCGTCTTCATGGAGGTCTGATCGCCATCGTAGAGGTCGCCCGAGATGAAGAGCGCGTCCACGGCCTCGTTGAGGCAGAGATCGACGATGGCGGAAAGGGCTTGGCGCGTGGCCGACGCGATCAGCTCGGCCAGCTCCGGGTTGCGCAGAGCGAGCGTGCGGAGCGGCGAGTCCAGATGGATGTCGGCCGTATGGACGAAGCGGAAGGGCATATTCTCGCCGGCGATCCTGTTTCGTTCCGGGATAGCGCCGCGAGGCGTGGCGAAGCAAGGGGCGAGCGGCACACGGCGGGGGACAGTTTCGACGCCCCTTGGCGGAGCGCGCCGACCTGTGGCACTCCATCAAACAGCCTGTTTGGCGAACGGAGGAGGACGGAATGGCAGGCGAGGGCAGGGTCAAGGTCGGCATCATCGGGTCGCGCTTCCAGGCCGACTGCATCGCCCATTCCGCCAAGATGTCGCCCGACGCGATGGAGCTCGTGGCGGTGGCCTCGCCAACCGGCACCAACGCGCGCAACTTCGCCGCGCGGCACGGGATCGCCAAACACTTCACCGATTATCGCGAGATGCTGCGCGACCCTGAGATCGAGATGGTGTCGATCACGGCGCCCAACCGGCTTCATGCCGAGATGACGATCGCGGCAGCAGCGGCCGGCAAGCATGTGGTGTGCGAAAAGCCGCTCTGCGTCACGCTGGAGGAGGCCGACGCCATGCTGGAAGCCTGCCGCCGCGCCGGCGTTCTCCTGATGTATGCGGAAGAGCTCTTCTTCGCGCCGAAATACGTCAAGGCCAAGCAGATGGCCGACGAGGGCGCCTTCGGTCGCATCCATCTCGTCAAGCAGGGCGAGAAGCATTTCGGGCCGCATTCAGACTGGTTCTGGGATGTGAACCAGTCGGGTGGCGGGGCGCTCATGGACCTGGGCTGCCACGGCATCGCCTTCTGCTGGTGGTTTCTGGGCAAGCCCAAGGTCAAAAGCGTCTATGCCCAGCTTTCCACCCAGGTGCATGGCGACCGCACGGAAGGCGAGGACGAGGCCCTCTGCATCATGGAGTTCGAGGGCGGCGCGGTGGGCATGGTGGAGAACAGTTGGGCCAAGCCCGGCGGCATGGACGATTCCATCGAGATCTTCGGCAGCCAGGGCCAGACATATGCCGACATGCTGATGGGAAATGCGCTGCCCACCTATTCCGAGGTCGGCTTCGGCTATGCCGTGGAGAAGGCGACCACCACCAAGGGCTGGACCTGGCCCGTGTTCGAGGAGCACTGGAACTACGGCTTTCCGCAGGAGATGCGCCATTTCGCGCGCTGCGTGCGGGGGCTGGAGACGCCGGTCGCCGACGGCGAGACGGGCCGTGTGGTGCAGGAGGTGCTTTACGCGGCCTATGCCTCGGCGGGTTTGGGCCAGAAAATCCACCTGCCGTTCCGGCCCATGGGCCTCGAGAAGCCCATCGATCTTTGGAAGAACCCGGAGCTGGCAAGGGCGGCGCTTGGCGCATGAGGCGCGCGATCGGCGTCGATATCGGCGGGACAAGCGTCAAGGCAGGCCTTGTGAACGAAAGCGGGGCGCTGCTCGCCCAGGCTTTTGCGCCGACGCCCGACGACGGCGACCCCGTGAGGCTTCTCGCCGCGCTCAGGGAGATGCTCGAACCGCTGCTCGCGCAAGGGGCCGTGGAGGGCGTCGGCGTGTCGGTGGCGGGCTTCCTCGATCCCGGGCGCGATCGGATGAGCTACAACGCCAACCTGCCGGGCCTGTCCGGCTTTCCCCTGCGGGCGGCGGTGGCCGAGGCGACAGGCCGCCCCGCCCGGCTCGACGTGGACTCGAATGCCGGCGGGCTCGCCGAGCAGCGCTTCGGCGCAGGCCAGCGCGCGCGCCGGCTTCTGTTCGTGACCGTCGGCACCGGCGTGGGCGCGGCGGTGCTGGTGGAGGGCGAACCCCTACGCGTCACGGGCGAGTGCATCGGCGACCCCGGCCACGTCATCGTCGCGCCGGGCGGCCGGCGCTGCCCTTGCGGAGCGCGGGGCTGCGTGGAGGCGATGGTCGGCCGGGCGACGCTGGAGGAAGAATCGGACCTGCCCGCGCGCGAGCTGATCGAGCGGGGGCGTGAGCACGACCCGGCGGCGCTCGCGGTCTTCGCGCAGGCCGGCCGCTATCTTGGGCTCGCGCTCGCCTCGCTGGCGCATCTCTTTCAGCCCGACCGCATCGTGATCGGCGGCGGGACCGCCACCGTGGGCGAGCCGCTGCTTAAGCCCGCGTGGGAAAGTTTCTTGAGCAACGCCTCGCCGCATTTCGCCGAAGGCGTGCCGGTCGTTTCCGCCCGCTTCAACGGGCATGAGGGCGTGATCGGCGCGGCGGGGTTGTTCTTGTGAGAACGCGCATTTTCCCCGATCCCGAGGCTTTGGGCGATCATCTCGCCGAACGGCTTCTGCGCGAGATCGCACAGGCGGAGCGCAGGGGCAGGCGCTTCCTTCTGGGCTGCCCGACGGGCCGCTCGCCCTTGCCCACCTACCGCGCCATGGCGCGGCGGCTTCAAGCGCGGCCGCAAAGCCTCGTCCATCTCGTGCTGGTGATGATGGACGAATATCTCGTGGAGACGCCGGAGGGCTTGGCCTACGCGCCGGACGAAGCGCATTTCTCCTGCCGCGGTTTTTGCGAGCGGGAGATGCGGGCTCCGTGGAACGCCGTGCTGGCGCCGGAGCTGCGGCTGCCGGCGGAGAACGCCTGGTTCCCCGATCCAGCAAGTCCGGAAAATTTCGACGATAGGATCAGGGCGGCGGGCGGCGTCGATTTCTTCATCCTGGCCTCGGGCGCGTCCGACGGCCATGTAGCCTTCAACCCGGCCAGCACGCCGCGGGAGGCGGGCACACGCGTCATGCGGATCGCCGAAGACACGCGACGGGACAACCTCGCCACATTTCCCGCCTTCCGGAGCTTGGACGAGGTGCCGCGCTGGGGCGTCACGGCGGGCGTGGCGACCATCGCCGGCGCCAAGGCCGCCGCGATGATCCTGACGGGCGCGGGCAAGCGGGAGGCTTTTCGGCGCATCGGCGCAGCGGAGGCTTACGCGCCGGGTTGGCCGGCTACGGTCATCGCGGAAATCCGGGAAGCCGAGCTTCTGGCCGACGCGGCGGCGGCCGATCTGGAGGCCAGGGCTGCGATGCCCGGCGATTGACCGTTCGGAAGAGGTTTTCTATTTTCTGAAAACTGGAAATCCGAGTGCCCGGCCGCGCAGCCGGCCGGCCGCTCCTTCCCGGAAAGGGTCGCCGTGGATTTGTCGCTGGCCGGAATGGTTCTGGTCGTCACCGGCTCCACGGACGGGGTAGGGCGCGCCATCTCGCTTGAGGCGGCGCGGCACGGGGCGGAGAAAATCCTGGTCACGGGCCGAGACCGCGCCAAGGGCGAAGCGGCCAAAGCCGAATTGGCGGCGCTGGGTGCTGAGGCGCATTTCGTGGCGGACGATCTGGCGGACGGTGACGCGCCCGGCCGCATCGCCGACGCCGCGCTGGAACGATTCGGGCGCATTGATGCGCTCGTCAACGCAGCGGGCCTGACCGACCGCGGCTCGGCGCTCGACGCCACGCCGGCGCTGTGGGACAGGCTTTATGCCGTGAACGCCCGCGCGCCTTTCTTCCTCATGCAGCGGGCCATCGCCGACATGCGCGGCCGGGGCCGAAAGGGCGCGATCGTCAACATCCTGTCGATCAACGTCCATGGCGGGGCGACCGACCTCGCGGTCTATGCCTCGACCAAGGCGGCGCTCGCGCTGCTCACCAAGAACGCCGCCCACGCCCATCGCTTCGACCGCATCCGCATCAACGGCATCAACATGGGCTGGGCCGACACGCCGGCCGAGCGGCGGATGCATGCGGAGGTGCTGGGTAAGGGCGAAGAATGGCTGCCCGCGCAGGCCGCCGCGCAGCCCTGGGGGCGGCTGCTCGCGGCCGAGGACGTGGCGCGGCTCGCCTTGTTCCTCCTGTCGCCGGCCTCCGAGCCCATGACGGGCGCGCTGATCGATCAGGAGCAGCATGTCCACGGGCCGAAGGACGCGGCATGACGAGGCTTTCGCCGGCCGCTCTCGCGCAGTTGCCGCCGGCGGTGCGCCGCCCGTCCTACCATCGCGCGGCCACCCGCATCGGCTTCGCCCATATCGGGGTCGGCGCGTTCCACCGCTGCCATCAGGCGGAATACACGGAGGACGTTCTGGAGGCGGGCGTGGACGACCGCGCCGAGATCGGCGTCAACATCTGCCCTCCTTCCATCACAGACCAGCTCGACGCCCAGGACGGGCTTTTCACGCGCATGCTCGTGGAGGGCGACCGGGCCGACTTCCGGGTGATCGGCGCGATCCGCCGCGTGATTGACGCGAGCCCTGGGCGGCGCGACGCGGTGGCGGCTCTGGCCGACCCGAATATCGACGTGATCACGGCGACGGTGACGGAAAAGGGCTATTGCCACGTCCCGGCGACGGGGTTTTTGGACGCGGCGCAACCCGCCGTGCTCGATGACTTGGCCCGGCGCGACGGGCGCTCGACGCTGCCCGGCCTGCTCGCCAAGGTTTTTCGCGTTCGCATGGCGTCCCGCGCGCCGGTGACGCTTCTGAGCTGCGACAACATTCCCGCCAACGGGCGCATCCTGCGATCCGTCGTGCTGGGTTTCGCCGAGGGGCTGGACAAGGACCTGGCGCGCTGGATCGAGGACAATGTGCGCTTTCCCTCCACCATGGTGGACCGCATCGTGCCGGCGACAAGGCCCGAGGATTTTTTCCGCGTCCAGGCCGAGCTCGGGCTTGATGACCGCGGCGCGGTGGTCGGCGAGCCGTTCCGCCAATGGGTGATCGAGGACGATTTCAACGTGCCGCGCCCGCGCTGGGACTTTGCGGGCGCGGCGTTCGTGCGCGACGTGGAGCCCTATGAGCAGGTGAAGATGCGCGTGCTCAACGCCTGCCAGACGGCGCTGAGCTGCCTGGGCGCGCTCAAGGGCCTCGTCACAACCTATGATGACATCCGCGATCCCACGCTCGCTGGCTTCGTCCAACGCATGATCCTGGCGGAAACGGCGGCCGTGCTGCCGAACCTGCGAGGGATGGAAGTCGAGCCCTATCTCGCCCAAACCATCCGGCGACTGGGCAACAGCGCGATCCGGCACACCAATCATCAGATCGCGACCGACACCTCGCAGAAGATCAACCAGCGCATTTTGCAGCCGATCCGCGATCGCGGGGCGAAGGGGCTCGCCTCGCCGCTGCTCGAAACGGCGGTGGCCGCCTGGCTCGGCTATCTCGCGCGTTCGCAATCGGCGCTCGGGGCGACTTGGGAAGCGAACGACCCCGTGCTTCCGGCGACCGTTGCGGCGGCGCGAGCTTCCGGCGGGGACGTCCGCGTGTTCGCCCGCGCGATGCTTGGTGAGCGCGGGGTGTTCGGCGCGTTGGTCGATGACGCGGGCTTCGCCGGGCGAGTGGCCGGGCGGTGCCATGCGCTGCTTGCCGATGGCGTCGATGCGGCCCTCGGCCGCCTCGGAACGAGCGGCGGTCCCGAATGACGGCCCGCGATGACCTCCTCGCCGAAACGCCCGAACCGACCCGCGACTACGGCGAATTCGTCTCCGCCGTGCTCGCCCGCCAGGGCACGCTCAGCAAGCGGCTGCGGCAGGTCGCCAAATACCTGCTCGACAATCCCGAGGATGGGGCGATCCTGACCATCGTCGAGATCGCTCGGCGGGCAGGCGTGCAGCCCTCGGCGATCACCCGCTTCGCCAAGGAGATGGGCTTCGACGGCTTTGCCGGCCTGCAGGCGGTGTTCAAGCAGCGCCTGCTTGGGCCGCGCATGAGCTATGCCGACCGGCTCAGCGCGGTCAGTCGGCCGCTGCGCGAGCGCGCCCTTGATCTTGACGACTCGCGCGACCCCCACACCGTCGCCGACACCTTCATCCAAGCGGCGGTGGACGCGCTGTTGCGCCTGCGCGAGGACGTGGCGGGGGCGGAACTCGCGCCCTTCGTGACGGCGATGCGGGAGGCCTCGGCCATCCACATCGCGGCGGCGCGCGGCGCCTTCGGCGTGGGCAGCTACACCTTTTACGGCCTGTCGCGGATCGGCAAGCGCGCCTTTCTGATCGACAATCTGGGCGCCATGCGCGCCGAGCAGTTGAAGGCGATGGCCGAAACGGACGCGCTGCTCGTCATGACGTTTGACGACTACACTCTTGAGACGGTGGAACTGACGCGGGCCGCCCATGCGATGGGGCGAAAGGTGCTCGCCATCACCGACAACGAGCTGAGCCCCGTCGTGCCGCTCGCCGCGCACAGCCTGTTCGTGAAGGAGGCGCGGCTCGGCCATTTCCGCTCCCAGGTGCCGGCCATGGTGCTGTGCCAGTCGCTGGTTATGAGCCTGGGCTATCTTTCGCCGGCGGCGCGCTGAGGCCGCCTTTCGGCGGGATGGACGGCTCGTCCCTCACGGATTGACACGGGCCCGGGGCGGTCCTTAACCTTCCCCTGCGGAAGAGGTCCGCAAGGGAGGACGCCGTGAAAGAGATCGCATGCGGCGACGTGGTGCCGGGCTGCGGCTTCAAGGCCTCGGCGGAAACCGAGCAGGAGCTGCTCAAGAAGGTGGCCGCGCACGCCAAGGAGGCGCACGGGATCGAGGTCACGCCAGAGCTCGCGGCGCAGGTGAGGACCAAGATCAAGGACAGGTGAGGGGCGACAGGGCCGCGACGCCGGGCAGGCGGGGGTCCGCCTATCGCTCCTCGATGATCCTGAGATAGGCCGCCGTCACGAGCAGCACGATGGCGCCGAAAAGGATGCGGCGCGCGCCTTCCGGCATCTGCAGGATGGTGAGAAGCGTCGTCAGCACGGTGAGGATCAGCGCGCCGATGATCGTGCCGGTGTAGCCGCCCCGGCCGCCGAAAATCGACGTGCCGCCGATCACGGCCGCCGCCACCGAGGGAAGCACCAGTGGTTCGGCCAGCGACAGAGACGGCGCCCGGATCAGGCCGATGTAAAGCAGCCCCATGATGCCGGCGAGCACGCTCGACAGCATGTAGAGCGCGAGGATGACCTGCCAGTATTTGACGCCGGCGAGCCTTGTGGCGCGCTCGTTGTCGCCGATCGCATAAAGCAGACGCCCGAAGCCCGTCCGGCGTTGCATGAAGATGAGGAACGCGGCGACCGGCACGAAGAGCAGAAGGGCGTTCGGAATTCCCCAGGTGAGGCCGGTTCCGAGCCAGGTGAGGCTATCCGGGACCTTGGCGCCCGAGGCGATCACCGTGCGCTGATAGACCTGCAGGAAGCCGACGCCGATCAGGCTGGTGCCGAGCGTCATGATGAGGGGGTGGACGCGGAACACGCCGACACCGATACCGTTGGCGAAGCCGATCAGCAGAGCAGGCACCAGCGCGATCACGATTGCGACGGCGGTCGGGTTGTCCACCGCCTGGGTCGCGACGAAGAAGGCGGCCATGGTGGCGACCGTGCCCACGGAGAGATCGATGCCGCCCGTCAGCATGGTCATGGTCTGGCAGCCGGCAAGCAGCGCGAGCGGGATCGCGAACTTCACGGAGTTGGCGATCCAGCGCTGGTTGACGATGCCCGGCTGCATGATGTTGAGCACGAGCACCAGCAGGAGCAGGAGCACGATCAGCGGCACGAGGGGGTAGTCGGTCATGAACCGTTTTGCGCGGCGGCCGAAGGGCTGGGTTTCCGCAGTGGTCGCAGTGACGCTCATGACGGACGGCTCCGCATGGTGATGAAGGCGCCGAACATGACCACCGCGACCAGGATCACGCCCTCGACGATGGCCGTGACGTTCGGGTCGATGGCGAGCAGCGTCAGGTCGGTGCGGACCAGCCGGAGGATGAACACGGCGATGATGGGGCCGAGCAGGCCGCCTTTGCCGCCGCCCAGCGCCACGCCGCCGAGAACGACCGCCGCGACCGACGCGAGCAGGTAAGGCCCGGGGATCGGCGCGCCGATGCCCGTGCTCATTGTCAGCGACAGCCCGCCCATGGCCGCGAAGAGGCCGCCGATGGCGTAGGCGGCGATCTTGGTGCGGGCGACGGGCACGCCGCTGCGGAAGGCCGCGAGCGGGTTCGAGCCGATCGCATAGATCGAGAGCCCCAGCTTGGAGCGCCTGAGCGGGATCCAGACAACAGCGAGCAGGACGGCCAGAAGCACGAGCGATTTGGGGATCCAGGCCGCGACGCTTTCAGGCACGCCCGGAATGGGGACCGTGCCGACGACCAGCGCCTTCAGCCATTCGGCGGCGGCCCCGCCCGGCGCTCCGAGGACCAGCAGCGCCACGCCTTGGAGCATGAAGAGCGTGGCCAGCGTCACCACGATGTCGGGCACGCGGGTCACCACGATGAGGATGCCGTTGACGGCGCCGAGCACCAAGCCCAGGCCAAGCACGAAGGGCACGACGAAAAGAGCGTATTCCTCGCTCGCGCCGTCCATCATGGAGGCCGCGGTCACGCTGGTCAGCGCCATCATCGCGGCGACGGAGAGGTCGATGCCGCCGGCGATCACGACCATGGTCTGCGCCGCCACGGCGAAGGCGTAGGGCAGCACCGCGCGCACCAGGGAGTTGAAGTCGCCGGCGCCATAGTTCGGCTGGATCAGCTTGGTGACGATGAACAGAAGGACGAAAAGGGCGATCAGGCCGACGACCCACCCGTTCTGGCGCAGGGTGCGGATCACGGCGCGGCGCTCCTGTCGGCTGCCACGCCGGCGAGAACGCCGACATTGGCCTGAACGTGGCGCGGCAGGCCATAGGCGGCCCGCGTCAGTGCTGGCTCGTCGGCGATCTCGGCGGGCAGGATATCGACGACGCGGCCGCCGAAGATGACGATGGCGCGGTCGCAGACGAGCTGAACCTCCTCGAGTTCGGAGGTGTAGAACAGGACGGATTTCCCCCCGTCCGCCAGCTCGCGGAGCAGCTTGTAAAGCTGGTGCTTGGTGCGGACGTCGATGCCGCGCGTCGGGTCGAAGCAAAGCAGCGTGCGCGCGTCGGCGGCGATCCAGCGGGCGATCGTGACCTTCTGCTGGTTGCCGCCCGACAGCCGCTGCACCTCGCGCTGGGCGCGGGTGTCGATCTGCAGCCGCTCGATGGCGCTCGCGACCACCGCGTCCTCGCGCGCCCGGCGGATCGGACCCCAGTTGCTGAAACGCGCGGAGAAGGGCAGGGCGATGTTCTCGCGGACGGACTGCTGCATGGCGAGCGCTTCGGTGCGGTCGCCGGGCACATAGGCGAGGCCGGCCTCGACGGCATCGGCCGGGTGCGAGAATCTCACCGCCCTTCCGTCCACCTCTATCGTGCCGGAGGTCGGCCGGATCGAGCCGGCGAGGGCGGCGAAAAGCTCGTCCTGGCCCTGACCCTCGAGCGCCACGACGCCGGCGACCTCGCCATCGCTCAGGTCGAAGGACACGTCTTGGAGCTTCGTGCCGACCCGCAGATTGCGGACGGCGAGGCGCGGCGTGCCTGGGGCCACCGGAGCAGCGGCCCCGTCCGCCACGCGCTGCGCGACGCGCCGCTTCTCGACCTTCGCGCCGAGCATCAGCTCGACGATGCGCTCCTCCACGCCGGGGGCGATATCGACCACGCCGACCGTCTCGCCGTCGCGCAGCACGGTGGCCCGGTCGCAAAGGGCGGCGATCTCCACGAAGCGATGGGAGATGAAGATCACGGAGCGGCCGGTCCGGCTCTGCCGCCGGACGACATCGAGCACGCGCTCGGCGAGGTTGGCGGGCAGCGCCGCCGTCATCTCGTCGAGAAGCAGCACGTCGGGCTCCGCCGCGAGCGCGCGGGCGAGGTCGAGGACGCGCTGGATCGCGAGCGGCACGTCGCGGGCGGCCTCGCGCAGGTCGAGATCGGGCACGCCGAGCTCCCGCACCCATTCGCGGAACGGCTCGACGGGCGTTTCGGTGAGGCGGAGATTGGAAAGGATGTCGAGATCGGGAATCAGCGAGGGTTCCTGATAAACAGGCACCAGCCCCGCTTTGCGCGCACCGGCCGGCGAGCGGATGTCATGCCCTTTTCCGCGCACGAGGATGCGTCCCGAATTGGCGGTGATGGCGCCGGTGAGGATTTTCACGAGCGTGGACTTGCCAGCGCCGTTGGCTCCCATCAGCGCATGCACCTCGCCGGGCAGAACGGAGAGCGACGCGTTCTTCAACGCCGCCACCGCGCCATAACGCTTGGCCACATCTGTCGCTTCGAGGAGGGGGGCGGTCGTCACGATGAGAGTGCCTAGACCAGCTATGACTTCGGCTGAGACAGCCGCGAGCGGATTCAGGCTCGCGTGCTTCCCTCCCCCTTGTGGGGAGGGATTAAGGGTGGGGTGGCGGCGCTGCCGCCGCGAAAATGTCGGTGCTTTTACCCCCACCCCTTACCCCTCCCCACAAGGGGGAGGGGAATGGCCCCGCAGGCGTTGAACCAACGGCTCCGGCTAGCGCCGGCTGCTTACTCGCCAGGGCCCTTGCAGGCCACGATCTGGTCCTTGGTGTAGGTCGTCCAGTCGGGGATCGAGATGGAAACCGGCCATTCCGGCGACAGCGACGGGTCGGCGGCGGCCTGAAGCTTGGCCTTGCCTTCCTCGGTCACGTTCTCCCACAGCTCGGGCTGAACCAGCACGGTCTGCTCGGCTGGCTTCTGGCCGTCCAGGATCTGCAGCGCGAGGGTCACGCCCGCGCCGCCGATGGAGCCGGGGTTCGTCACCGCCGCGCCCTTGAGGCCTTCCACATTGTTGAGCTGGCCGACGAAGCCGGCATTGTCGGCGCCGACGACCGGCACCAGCTCCGCCTGGCTCTCGACCAGCGCATCGACGATCACGTTGTCGATTCCGCTCGTCCAGATGCCGTCGAACGGCACGCCGGTCGCGATGTAGTCGAGGATCTGCTGCTTGCCCTGGTCCTGCTGCCAGCCCGTGAAGACCTCGTGCGCGACCTTGATGTTCGGGTATTCGGCGAGCGCGCGCTTGAAGCCCTTGTCGCGGTCGCTGTCGGCGGAGGCGCCGGCAGCGCCCCGCATGTAGACGACATTGCCCTCGCCGCCGAGCTGCTCGAACAGCCACTTGGCGCCCAGATAGGCGTACTCCTCCTGGTTGTTCGAGATAATGTAGGCCGATGGCTCGGTGACCGCCTGGTCCACGGCGACGACGGTGATGCCGGCCTTGGTGGCCTCGGCGACCGCGGGCGCGATGCCGGCCGGGTCGGCCGGGTTGACCACAATCGCATCGACGCCGGCGCTGATCAGGTTGCGGATGTCCTCCGACTGGCCGGCCGCGTCGGTGTTGCGATGGGCGATGTTGAGGCTTGCGACCTTTCCGCTCGCGAGCGCCTGCGCCTTGATCGCGCAGATCATCTCCTCGCGCCAGCCATTGCCCTGCACGGTGTTCGACACGCCGATCGTGTACTGGTTGTCCTGCGCGAAGGCGGAGGTGGCGAGCAAGGTCGCGCCAAGCGCCGCCAGGCTCATTCTCGTCCAATTCTTCATTCGTCTCTCCCTTATGTCGGCTTTTTGAGCCCTTTGCTCCGAAGCGCCGCCGTTTCTACCCGGCGCGCGCCCCGGTTGCTCCGATCCTGGCCCGCCCGGAAACGGGTGTCCAGACGCTTCCTCCCTCCTGCGACGTCACCGCCGCCTCAACGAAGCGCATTCCCAGCAATCCGTCTGCCACCGAAGGCACGAGCGCCGCAAGACGTCCGTCCACGCTTTCCCCACGCCGCCGCGCGCGGATCAGCGCGATGGCGTCGCGGTAAAGATTGCCGAAACCCTCCACATAGCCCTCCGGGTGCTCGGCCGGCATGCGCGACACCCGCGCGGCCTCGCCCGCCACGCCGGGGCCGCCGCGCGTCAGCGTGACGGGCGGCTTGCCGAACTCCGCGAAGCGCAGGAATTCCGGCTCGTGGGCGTACCATTCAAGCCCCGCCTTCGCGCCGTAAACCTTCAGCGACAGGCGGTTGAGATTGCCGGGCGAGACCTGGCTCGCCACCAGCACGCCGCGCGCACCGGTCTCGTAGCGCAGGAGAACATGCGCGTTGTCGTCGAGCCGGCGGCCGGGTACGAAGGTGGAGAGGTCGGCCAGAACTTGGGTTGGCGCGAGGCCCGACACGAAATGCGCCAAGCTGAAGGCATGCACGCCGATATCGGCCAGGCAGGCCGAGCGGCCGGCGCGCGCGGGGTCCGTGCGCCATTCCGCCTGTTTCTGACCGTCGGCATCGATGGGTAGCGTCAGCCAGTCCTGGATGTAGTCGGTCCGCACGATGCGGATGTCGCCCAGCGCGCCGGAGGCCACCAGCTCGCGGGCGTGCCGCACCATGGCGTAGCCCGTGTTGTTGAACGTGACCGCGAAGACGAGCCCCGACTCTTGCGCGAGCGCAGCCAGTTCCTCCGCCTCGTCGAGGCGGGCGGTCAACGGCTTGTCGCAGATCACGTCAATGCCCGCCTCCAGGAAGGCGCGGGCCACGGGCGCGTGCATGTGGTTCGGCGTGACGATGACCACCGCCTCGATGCCATCGGGCCGAGCGGCTTCTCTCGCTGCCATTTCGCGGTAGTCCGAATAGGCGCGCTCGGGGTCGAGGCCGAGATCGGCACCCGACAGCCGCGCGTTCCCGGGATCGGAAGACAGCGCGCCAGCGACGAGTTGCGCCCGGTCGTCGAGCCTCAGCGCCATGCGGTGGACCGCGCCGATGAAGGCGTTGCGCCCGCCGCCCACCATGCCGATCCTCAGCCGGCGCGAGCCGACGCCGTCCGCCGTGGCATAGACCATGTCAGTTCCGCAGCCCTCATCGCGCAGCGGCCGGATATCCGCATGGAAATTTCCATTCGTCAAGAAATGAAACTTTCGTTCCAATCTATGGAACGTCCGGACCGGCGCCGAGGGCGGATCGTGGACGCGCGAGAGGGCATGGCCCGTCTTCGCGGCGCATTTCGGCGATCCCGCCTCTACGAAAGTGCAACGCGGCCCCTGGGCGAGGGCAGTAAATCCTTCATCCCTTTCCGGTCAGAGTTTCCGCTGGCGGGTTTGTCGTCTGAGGAAAGCCAAGGGTGAAGCAGCTCACGAATGAAAGCGGTTTGTCCCAGCCGGACGCGGAACGCGCCCAGGAGGTGATCCAGGAGGCCCTGGCTTCGGTTCGCAAGCATCTCGGCATGGAGGTGGCCTATCTCTCCGAATTCGTCGATGGACAGAGCGTCTTCCGCAGCGTCGATGCGCCCGGCCTCGAACACCTGATCAAAGCCGGCGACATGCGCGCGCTCGACGAAGTCTATTGCAATCATATCCTGGCCGGCCGGCTGCCCGAGCTGATCCCCGACACGGCCGCGGAGCCGATCGCCATGGGAATGGCGATCACGGCGGCCGTGCCGATCGGCTCGCATGTTAGCGTGCCGATCCTGCGCGCCGATGGCACGCCCTACGGGATGTTCTGCTGCCTGAGCTCGAGACCGAACCCGACGCTCAACGCGCGGGATCTCGAAACCATGAAGATGTTCGCCGCGCTCGCCGCGCGCAACGTGAACGCCGAGCTGGATAAGGAGCAAACCGCGCGGCTGAAGGCGCGGCGCATCAGGGCGGTGATGGCCGGGGACGGTTTCACCATGATGTTCCAGCCCATCTTCGACATCGGCAAACCGCTGCCGGTCGCCTATGAGGCGCTTTGCCGTTTTGCGCCTCAGCCTTATCGCTCGCCGGACCAGTGGTTCAACGACGCCATAGAGGTGGGCCTTGGCGTCGACCTGGAGCTGGCGGCGATCGCCGCCGCCATGGCCGCCTTCGAGACGCTGCCCGCGCATGCCGGGCTCTCCGTCAACGCCTCGCCCGAGACGGTGGCCAGCGGAAGGCTCATGGAGGCGCTGGACCCGAGATTTCTCCACCGAACCACCCTGGAGGTCACCGAACATGCCAGGGTCGAGGATTACGTTGCGTTGCGCCGCGAGCTGACGCCCCTGCAAGGTCTTGGCCTGACGCTCGCGGTCGACGACGCGGGCGCGGGCTATTCCGGCCTCAAGCACATCGTTCAACTCGCGCCCGACATCATCAAGCTCGACATGAGCCTGACGCGCGGCATCGACACCGATCCGGCGCTGCGCGCGCTCGCCAGCGCCATGGTGTTCTACGCTCGCGAAACCGGCTCCACCGTGGTGGCCGAGGGAATCGAAACGGCCGAGGAGATGAGCACGCTTCAAATGCTTGGCGTGAACCGCGGCCAGGGCTATTTCCTGGGCAAGCCGCAGCCGCTCGGCGCGCTTGCAGGAAACGACGCGCTCCGCGCCTGAACGGGTGGCCCATGACGGTTCGAGCCATCGCGATCGAGGCGGAGGGGATCCGTCTCCGCTTAGATCCGACCTTCGGCATGGTGGAGGAACTCGCGGTCAGTCGCGGCGGCCGCACCGTGTCCATGCTGCACAAGGCGCCGTGGCATGGCCGGGCGGACGCGCTGCCCGCGAGCGCGGCCCCGCATCTCAAGCGGCTCGCCGGCGACTTCTTCTGCGCGCCCTTTGGCAATGCGGAGGCCGATGGTGCGCCGCCCCATGGCTGGCCCGCCAACAGTTCTTGGGCGCATCGCGGCACGGAGCGACAAGGGAACGGGACAGTCGCCCGATTCGAACTCCCGCGCCGCGCGATGGGCGCGAAGCTCACCAAGGAGCTGCGCCTGGTGGACGGACACCCCTTCCTCTACCAGCGCCACATCTTCGAGGGCGGTTCGGGGACCATCCCTGTCGCCAATCACGCCATGCTTTCGCTGCCGAAAGGGGGCCGGCTGTCGTTCTCGCCCAAACGCTGGTTCGAGAACCTGCCCGAGCCGCTGGAGACGGACCCCGCGCGCGGCCGGTCGCTCCTGCGCTACCCGGCCAAGTCAGCGGACGCGCGAAGATTTCCCCGTGCCGATGGGAGCATGGCCGACCTCACCAGCTATCCCTTCGGCGAGCGCCACGAGGATTTTTGCGCGGGCGTGGAGGCCCAAGGCTCGGAGCTGGGCTGGACGGCGGTCGAAAGGGGAACGGAAGGCGATCTGTTCCTGAGCCTGCGCGACCCCAAGAAACTGCCGCTGACCATGCTGTGGTTCTCCAATGGCGGCCGCGACTACGCGCCGTGGAACGGCCGGCATGTGAGCGTGCTCGGCGTGGAGGAGGGCGTGGGCCGCGCGGTGCTCGGCGCATCGGCTCGGGAAGAGCCGCACCCGCTGGAGGCGGCGGGCGTGCCCACCGGCCTCACGCTCGGGGACGGCGAGGTGACGGAGGTCCGCCACGTGATCGGCTCGGTGGCGTGGGCGGGCGGAAGGGTGGCTGCCGTGGGGCCTGCGGAGGGCGGCGTGCGGGTCACCGGCGCGGATGGTCGTTCCGAGCCGCTGCCCTGCGATCTCGCTTTCCTGAGCGCCTGACTCACCCCACCAGCGGCACGGTGCGCTTCTCCCGCGCGGCGATCACGGCCGTGTCCACGATCTGCTGGCCGATGCGGCTCAGCCTCGGGCTGAGCGGCCCTTCGAGGGCTGCGCCCGTGGCGATGCAGTGCAGCACATATTCGATGGGCTTGCGCCGCGGCGCCGAGATCTTGCCCACGGGGATCGGGTGGGCCTCCGGGCGGGCGCGGGTCTGCACGGTGACGTGATCGTCATAATCGTAGGATGAGATCGTGCCCGCCGTGCCCACCACCACGAAGCCGCATTTGGGCTGGGGCTGGAGCGTCCAGGGGTCGGTGAAGGTGCCCCAGCGCGTTTCGAACTTGCTCAACCCCCTGCGGTAGCGCGCGACCACCACCGCGTGCTCGTCCACCTCCAACCCTTCCGGCTCGTCCACGGCGGCCGTCACCTCGATGGGCGCTTGGCCGTCCATGAACCACGAGCCGAGCGTGGTGCCGTAGCCCAGATAGTCCTGCAGGCTGCCGCCGCCCGACGAGCGCTTGTAGAACCAGGAGTCGGGCTTTCTGCGCTGGACCTCTTCTTCCGTCACCTCGACCTTGTCGGCCAGGTGGTAGAGCGGGCCACGATTGCCGCCATAGTGGTGAACTTCGATCACCTCGCCGATCGCGCCCTCGTCGATGAGCCGCTTGGTCGTGACGTGGGATGGAACCCAGGCGAGCGGCCAATTGATGGCGAGCAGCTTTCCGGCTTTCTCCTGGGCCGCGATCATGCGGTCGGCCTCCGCGAGGGTTGCGGCGAAAGGCTTTTCCACGAGCACATGGACCCCGAAGGGCGCGACCTTCTCGACATAGTCGGCGTGGTCGGCGGTGGCCGGGCACAGGATCACGAGATCGGGCCGGGTTTTTTCCAGGCAGGCATCCACATCGGTGAAGACGCGCTCTTGCGGGACGCCGAAGTTCTGGACCGCGCCCTGCATGCGGGCCGGGTCGCGGTCGCACAGGCCGGCGATCTCCACGTCCGGGTGCTCGAATGCCTCCCGCAAGAGGTCGCCCATGTGGAAATGGTCGAAGTTGACGCCCGCGACTTTCCACTTCGGCATGCCGTCCTCCGCTAAAAAACCGTGCCTTCTTTGCCGTGCCTGGAGCTGCGGGGCAACCGCCAAGCGCGGCCTATCCGACGTCCATAACAGGCTCTAGGCCGGCTTGCCGGCAGGAGGCGAGGTCGCGCGGGCGCGCCGACGCCCCGCCAGGATGGCTTCCAGCGTCACGGGCCTCAGCCCCTGCGGGTCCACGCCCACATCGTACTGGCGCGTCATGGGCTTGAGCCGCCCGTGGGAATGGCCGTGCAGGTTGACGGCGCGCCTGCCCATCCCATTCCAGGTTCGGAACGGGTAGTGGCAGAGCACCAGCCGCTGCCCATCCACCGCCAGCTCGGCATAGTGCTGGCGGCTCGCCCAGCCCGGCGCATGCAGCGTGTCAGGCCCGTCATTGTTGCCGATCACGAGATGCTTTCGCCCGTTGAGGCGGCGCAGCAGCGCCTCCGCATGGCCGGGCGGGCCGGCCCGGCAGAAATCGCCCAAGTGCCACACCTCGTCGGCGGACCCGACCGCGGCGTTCCAGTTCTCGATCAGCGCCTCGTCGTGCTCGGCGAGCGAGGCGAAGGGCCGGCGGTCGATGCGCAGCACGCGCGGGTCGGAGAAATGCGTGTCGCTCGTGAAGAAGATCATCCAGCAAGTTTTCGCGCGAGGCGTTGCGACGAGCCTTGCCGCGGCCGCGCGTCATCGACCACGACCGCGTTGAGCCGGGCCTGGCCCGTGGGGCAAAGATCGAGCACCACGCAGCGGGTGCAGGCTGGGTTGCGGAAGAAGCAGCATTTCTGGCCGTGCAGCATCATCACCTCGTGATGGTCATAAACGGCCTGGGCGTCCCAATCCTCCGGCAGGAGCGCCTCGAGGATCGCGTGCGACGGCCCGACCGCCACGCCCTCGCCGATCAGCCCCGTGCGCTGCGCCACCCGGTGATGGTGGCTGTCCACGGGCAGCGCGCGCCGGCGCAGCGTGCTGAAGCTGAGCGTGGCCGCGCTGGTCTTCGCGCCGACGCCGGGCAGGGTTTCAAGCCAGGCGCGGGCCTCCGCCACCGGCAGGGCCGCCAGAAAGCCGAGGTCGAGCCGGCCCGCCCGCGCGGTGATCGCGCGCAGCACGGCCTGGATGCGCGGCGCCTTCTGCTCGGGCCAGGTGACGCGGCCGATGGCCTCCTGCACCTGCGATGTGTCGGCGTCGCGCACCGCCTCCCAGGTGGGGAAGCGCTCGCGCAGGCTGCGGAAGGCCGCGCCCGAATCGGCGTTGCGCGTACGGTGGGACAGGAGCGAGCCGACCAGTTCGCTCAAGGGGTCGAGATCGCGAAAGTAGGGGATCGGGCAGCCACATTCGCGGCAAAGCTTTTCGTGCAGCGCCAGCGCCTTCTGGCGCGGTGACGGGTCGAGCAGGGGGAGGGCGGCGGAGCGGCGCATCCGGCCCGAATCCGCGAGCTTCCCCAAGGTTCCCGCTCAAGGAGCGGCTCGACGCCTGCGCCCTCGGCTCACTGTCCGGCTTGCGGCTGAGACCTTTCCAGAAGGTCCTGGCAGCGGCGCACGTCGGCTGCGTCCAGCGTGCCGAACTGGCCGCTGTTGTAGTCAGAGATGACCAGCAGGCACTTGTCGATCTCCGCTTGCTCCTCGCTGGAGATGTCGGTCGAGGCCCCCCAGATCGTCGGCCACGCGGTGAAGAACGACGCCATGTAGAGCACGCCGCCGACGATGCCTGCGATCAGCGCCGCGGCCAGCAGCCGGTCCGGCCAGTCCTGCATCCTGCTGCCTCCGATTCAGCGAGAGAAGATGGGGAGGACGCCGCAGCGTCAAGGCCGCAGGCCGAAAAGCCGCGCGGAAAAGGTGGGGAAATCCGCAATCCGTGCAAACCGTTGGAGCAAGGACTCCAGCCGTGTGGCGGCCTGTCACGTTTCCGCGCGCCGCTGCTTTCAAGAGAGAAACCGAGATGGTCATCGAAGATTAGCCAGCAAACATCGCTCCTTCACAGAAATAAATGGGCAAAGTTTCGGCCGGATCTGTCATCCATCTGTCTTGGAGCCATCGTAGGAGAGCGATGTCTTGAACAGGGTTGACCATTGGAATGCTGAGGCTTCAAAGCGTTTCCAAGGATTTCTCCGGCAACCTCGCCGTCCGCTCTGTCTCGCTCGATGTGGCGCAGGGCCAGATGCTGGGCATCATCGGCCGCTCCGGCGCGGGCAAATCGACATTGCTGCGCATGATCAACCGGCTGGTGGACCCCACCGATGGCGTGATCGCCTTCGGCGGCGACGCCGTCTCGCGCCTGGCGGGGGCCGCGCTCCGCCGCTGGCAAAGCGAATGCGCCATGATCTTCCAGCAGTTCAACCTCGTGCCGCGGCTCGACGTGGTGTCGAACGTCCTGCACGGGACGCTGAACCGCCGTTCCACGCTTTCCACCGTCTTCAACCTGTTCCCGCAAGCTGACATCCACCGCGCCATCGACATCCTGGCCCGGCTCGGCATCGCCGAGCACGCGCCCAAGCGCGTCGAGGCGCTGTCGGGCGGCCAGCAGCAGCGCGTGGCGATCGCCCGCGCGCTCATGCAGGATCCCAAGATCATCCTGGCCGACGAGCCGATCGCCTCGCTCGACCCCATGAACGCGCAGGTGGTGATGGACACGCTGCGGCGCATCCATGACGAGGACGGCCGCACCATCCTGTGCAACCTGCACACGCTGGATACCGCGCGCCGCTATTGTGACCGCGTGATCGGCATGCGCGCGGGCCGCATCGTCTTCGACGGCCGCCCCTCCGAACTCACCACGGCCGCCGCGCGCGAGATCTACGGCGCGGGCGAGGGATTTTCCGAGACGTCCACCTCCACCCGGATCGAGACGCTCGAGCCCGTGGTGGAAAGGGTCCGGCGCGAGGCTGCCATGGCGGTCTGAGAGCTCTTTTCCGCTGGCAAAGGCCGGCGGGGTTCAACCCAGCAGGAGAGACGAATGAAGAAGCTTGTTGCGGCCGCCTTGGCGGCCACGGTCTTGACGTTTCCGGCCGCGGCCCAGGACATCTCCGAGTTCCGCGTCGGCATCCTGGGCGGCGAGAACGCCCAGGATCGCCTGAACTCGCATGAATGCCTCAAGACCTACACCGAGGAAGCGCTCGGCGTGCCGGTGAAGCTCTTCACGCCCGCCGACTACGACGGCGTGATCCAGGGCCTGCTCGGCGGCACGATCGACATGGCCTGGCTCGGCGCGTCGGCCTACGCCAAGGCCTATCTCACCGATCCCGAAGCGGTCGAGGTCGTGCTGGTGAAGACCAATCTCGACGGCTCCTCCACCTACCATTCCATCGGCTTCGCCCGGAAGGATTCCGGCATCGCCTCGCTCGCCGACGTGAAGGGCAAGCGCTTCGGCTTCGGCGACCCGAACTCCACCTCGGGCTATCTGATCCCCTCGATCGAAATCCCGCAGGAGACCGGCGCCTCCATGGAGAACGGCGACTATTTCGGCGAGGTGGTCTTCACCGGAGGCCATGAACAGACCATCGTGGCCGTGGCGAACGGCGACGTGGACGCCGGCGTCACCTGGGCCGATGGCCAGGGCGCATGGGAGGATGGCTACAATTCCGGCGCGCTGCGCAAGGCGGTGGACTCGGGCCTCGTGGACATGAACGACATCGTCGAGATCTGGAAGTCCAAACCCATCCCTGAAGGTCCGGTCGTGCTGCGCAAGGCGCTGCCCCAGGAGGTCAAGACCAAGATGACCGAGCTGATGGCTGGCTTGCACGCGCGCGACGCGCAATGCGCGTATAACGTGGCGGCGGGCGACACCGCCGGCTTCAAGCCGGTCACGCATGAGGCTTACGAGAGCATCATCGCCGTGCGCGAGGCGCAGACGAACTGATCGGCTCCTCCTCTGGGCGGGCCTCTCTGCCGCTGGCCCCAAGACGTCGCAGACGTCTTGGACAGGATCCTGCGCCAAGGCAAAGAGTTGGCTCGCCCATTCTCCCTTCAGGGCTTCAGCATGGCAAGCGGCATGGCCGCGGATGCGAGCGGTCGTATCCGCGAGAACTATCTCGACATGGTGCGCAGGAAGCGCATCTATTCGGGGCTTCTGCTCATCGTGTTCGCGGCCCTGCTCGCGGCCGGCTTCAACCTCGCCGAAGAGCGCAATGCGGGCGGCTTCATCGACGGCCTGCCCATGGTGTTCGCCTTTCCCGCCGAACTGGTCGGCGAAGCCCTCGACAAGATCGCAGAGCTTCCCGCCAACCTCCTGCGTTATCTGCCGGCGCTGATCGAGACCCTCAACGTCGCGGCCGTCTCCACGCTGCTCGGCACGATGCTCGCGATCCTGCTCTCGCTTCTCTCCACCCGCGGGCTGGCGCGCTGGCCACGCCTGGCGCCAGTGTTCCGCCGCGTGATGGACGTGCTTCGCGCGCTGCCCGAACTGGTGGTGGCGCTGGTCTTCATCTTCATCCTGGGCGGCGGGCCGGTGCCGGCCATGATCGCGATCACGCTGCACACGGGGGGCGCGCTGGGAAAGCTGTTCTCCGAGGTCAATGAGAATGTGGACATCAAGCCCGTGGAGGGCTTGGCGTCGGTCGGCGCGTCCTGGGCGCAGCGCATGTGGCTGGGCGTGGCGCCGCAGGTCGCGCCCAACTATCTGTCCTATGCGCTGCTGCGCTTCGAGATCAATGTGCGGGCGTCCGCCATCCTGGGCTTCGTGGGCGCGGGCGGCATCGGCGCGGAGCTTCGGGTTGCGATCAGTTGGGGCGCCGGCCGCTACGATGCGGCGGCGGCGATCTTTCTGCTCCTGTTCCTGACGATCGTCGCCATCGACCAGTTGTCGAGCCGCACCCGCAACAGGCTTGTGAGGGGAGCTCCATGACCGTTCTCGACATGGGCGACGACTTGGCCGCGATCCGCGCGTCCGCCGACCGGCTCTTTCGGAAGAAGCGCCTGTTGGCCTTCGGCGCGCCGGCCGCGGCGCTGGCCTATCTCGTCTATGTCTTCTTCGCCTTCGACATCTTCGGCATCGCGCAGCGCGCGCGACTCGACAACGCCCAGATCCTTCTCGCCGACGCCTACAGCCACAAGACCCATGTGAGCCGCGACAACCGCACGGGCCGCACCGTGGTCGCGGTCGAGGGCGAGAGCAAGGGAACCTACCGCGACGGCCAGTGGCCGGACTGGGTGCGGCGGGACGGCGAGGCCACCGTCATCGAACTCGCCAATGACGGCGTCGTCCGCTTCGATGCCGACGTCGTGCGGTTCAACGTTCCCGGATACGGATTGCTTGAAATCGCCCAGGGCGCTGGCGGCATCACGGTTTCCGCGCCGAGGGCGGAGCTTCCGGACTGGATCAACGCATCGGACGCGCGCGTGTCCGTGACCACGCCCGAAGGTCGCCTGAGCGTCACGCGGACGCGCGCGGAAGTGTTTCGGTACTTCCTGGGCTGGGAGCTGTTCTTCTTCACGCTGGATAGCCCCTTCCACGGTAGATCGGCGGGCGAGCTTCTGTCGCTCGCCTTGTCCGACGAGCGCGTGCGGCCCGGCCAATCGAACCTGGCCGCCATGGCTTCGGATTTCTGGAACAACCCCATGTGGCGGCACGGCGACGTCGCGTGGGCAATCTTCGAGACGATCCTGATGGCCTTTCTCGGCACGATGGGCGCGGCGCTGATCGCGCTGCCGCTGGCCTTCCTCGCCGCCAGTAATTTCGCGCCGGGGCGGATCGTCCGCTTCGCCGTGCGCCGCCTGGCCGACTTCCTGCGCGGGGTGGACGGGCTGATCTGGACGATCGTCTTGAGCCGGGCCTTCGGTCCCGGCCCGCTGACGGGGAGCCTCGCCATTCTGCTGACCGACACCGGCACCTTCAACAAGCTCTTTTCCGAAGCCCTGGAGAATGTGGACAGCAAGCAGGTGGAAGGCTTGCGCGCGACGGGGGCGAACGCGCTCCAGCGCAACCGTTTCGGCGTGATGCCACAGATCGCGCCCGTGATCATCAGCCAGATCCTCTATTATTTCGAATCGAACACCCGCAGCGCCACCGTGATCGGCGCGATCGTGGGCGGCGGCATCGGCCTGCTTCTCACCCAGGCGATCCAGACCCAGAAGGACTGGGAGGAAGTCACCTACTACATCATCCTGACCATCCTGATGGTCACGGTCATGGACGTGATCTCGGGCAAGCTCCGGTCGCGGCTCATCGGCCGGCGGTGAGCGCATCGGCCAACGGTGCGCCGGCAAACAGAACTTGAACGACTGCCAGGGAACAGCCGGGACCTCCATGGGTTTTCGGCGCGGCCGTTTTTTGCGGCTGTGTCCGTTCCGGTTTCGCTTGCCGAGGTTCCATGCTGCGTCTGACGTTCCTGCCCTTGTTCCTTCTTTTGTCCTGCTTGCCCGGCCGCGCCGCGCCCAAACTGACCAGAGAGGCCGTCAACGCCGCCGACTTCACCGGCTGGTCGGAGGCCGACGCGCAAGCCAGCGAGAGTCCCCATCCCTTTCTGATCCGCGTCCAGGTTCTGCTCGACCGCGCCGACGTCTCCCCAGGCGTGATCGACGGCCTTTTCGGCGAGAACACGAAGAAGGCGATCCGCGCCTATCGCGAGCGCGAGAAGATCGGCGAAGGCGAGGAGATGGACGAGGCGATTTGGGCGGCGCTCGCCAAGGACGCCGGCGCAGCCGTTGAGGAATATGAGATCACGGAAGAAGACGTGTCGGGCCGCTATGTCGAGGACCTGCCGGAAGATTATTCCAAACTGGCCGAGATGGAATGGCTGGGCTATTCCGGGCCGAAGGAGATGCTCGCCGAGCGCTTCCACATGGACCAGGACCTGCTTGCGGCGCTGAACCCGGGCGCGGACTTCTCCAAGCCCGGCACGGAAATCCTCGTGACCGTTCCCGGCAAGGATGCGGAAGGAACGGTGACGCGCATCGTCGTGGACCGCAGCCGCGGCGAGCTTTTCGCCTATGAGGCCGAGGACAGGCTGGTGGCGGCCTACCCCGCCACGATCGGCTCCGAAGAAAACCCGTCGCCCAAGGGAACGCACAAGGTCAAGGCGATCGCGCCGGAGCCCACCTACACCTATAACCCGGACAAGAACTTCCAGCAGGGCGACAACGACGAGACATTGGTGCTGCCGCCGGGACCGAACGGGCCGGTCGGCATCATGTGGATCGATCTCACCGAGCCGACCTACGGCATTCACGGCACGCCGGAGCCGGCCGTGATCGACAAGACCGCGAGCCATGGCTGCGTCCGCCTGACCAACTGGGACGCCCAGGAACTGGCCGAACTCGTGGCGCCGGGCAGGACGGTGGTCGAGTTCCAGGAATGAGCGGGCTCGCGCTCGCCGCGCTGCTCGCGGCGACCGTCCTGGCGGCGGTGCATCTGCTCACGCCCAAGCTGCGCTTCCTGGACGTCACGCCGCGCAGCATCTGGCTGTCGCTCGCGGGCGGCGTGTCGGTGGCCTACGTCTTCGTGCATCTTCTCCCTGAGCTCGCGCAGGCGCAGGAGCATGTCGGCAAGTTGGCGCAAGGCGCGGTCGAGCTCTTCGCCGAACGGCATGTCTATCTCGTG
Source organism: Mesorhizobium sp. (assembly GCA_035998495.1). Classification (GTDB taxonomy): domain Bacteria; phylum Pseudomonadota; class Alphaproteobacteria; order Rhizobiales; family Rhizobiaceae; genus Mesorhizobium_B. Next base: position 24,047 of record DASYHP010000087.1, on the reverse strand, counting down.
GCGCTGCTCGGGCTCGCCGTCTTCTATGGCCTGGACCGCATGGCGCTGACGGCCCGCTCGCGCCGCGCCGGGGCGTCCGTCGGCGGCGGGCGACAGGAGGCGGAGGAGGGCGCCGATGCCGGCCCCGCCGTGTTCTGGGTCCATATGGGCTCGTTCGCCCTCTACAACGCGCTGATCGGCTACCTTCTGCTGCACCGGGAGGACGGCGCGGTGGGCCCGCTTCTGTTCTTCGCGTTCGCCATGGCGCTGCATTTCATCGTCAACGACCACGGGCTCGCCGAGCATCACAAGTCGCTTTACCGCCGCGTGGGACGATGGATTTTGGCGGCGGCGGTCCTCCTGGGCTTCGCCGTGGGCTTGACGGTCGAGGTTTCGGAAGCGTTTGTCGGCGTGCTGATCGCCTTCCTAGCCGGCGGCGTGATCCTCAACGTGCTGAAGGAAGAGGTGCCGAGCGAGCGGCAAAGCCGTTTCTGCGCCTTCGCGCTCGGCATGGGGGGCTACGCGGCGCTGCTTCTTGCGATCTAGGCGTCGGTTGACCATCGTTCGGCCATGTGGAGAGCGGCGGGCGCGCCGCTTTCGAAGGGGAAGAGGCCGATGACGGACACGGACATGCGCGCCGCGCCGGGCGAACCGAACGACGAACGCTGGGCCTTGCTTCATCAGCTCGAGGACTGGCTGCAAACGCCCATGCTGGTCCTGAGCTTCGTCTGGCTGCTGCTGGTGCTGGCGGAGTTCGTGTGGGGCGCCTCGAGCCTGCTGGAAACCTTCGGCATGGCGATCTGGGTGGTCTTCATCGCCGAGTTCGCCTTGCGCTTCGCACTCGCGCCCGAAAAGCTCGACTTCCTCAAGAGCAACGTCGTCACGATCATCGCCCTTGCGGTGCCGGCCTTCCGGCTGTTTCGGGTCTTTCGCGTCCTGCGCCTGGCGCGCGCCGCGCGTGGGTTCCGGCTCGTCAAGATCGTGGGCACGGCCAATCGGGGCATGAACGCGCTGAAGGCAAGCCTCGGGCGGCGGGGCCTGGGCTATGTCCTGGCGCTCACCGTGCTGTTGGCGTTCTTGGGCGCGGCCGGCATGCTCGCCTTCGAGCCCGCCGGCGAGGTGGAGGACGGCTTCACGTCCTATTGGGACGCCCTGTGGTGGACGTCCATGCTCATCGCCACGATGGGCTCGGAGTTCTGGCCGCAGACGCCCGAAGGACGTCTGCTCTGCCTGCTGCTGGCCTTCTACGGCTTCGCAGTGTTCGGCTACATCACCGCGAGCTTCGCCAGCTTCTTCGTCGGCCAGGAGGCCGCGGCCAAGGAGAGCGAGGTCGCCAGCGCGTCCGACATCGCCGAACTCAGGGCGGAAATCCGCGCCCTGCGCACGGCGCTTGGCCGCGGGGGAATGTGACGTGCGAAGCACGCATCGGAGCGCTTGGCTCTTGCGCGCCGCAGCCATCATCCTGCAGATGCTCTCCATGACAAGACATGAGCAGGGCGGCCGCCTGGCCGGTCGGGCGGCTCCCGCGTGCTGACGCGCCGCAAGGTTCTGGCGGCGCTGGCCGGCGTGCCCGTTCTTGGGCTGTTCGCCGGCCTGTCACACTCGGCGTCGGGAAATGTCTATTACCGCGGTCCGCCCAGCGACCATTTCGATGGCGAGCTTTTCTTCAATCCGGGCGGGGAGGGGCCGCGTGGCTTTCGCGATTTCCTGCGCTGGCAGTTGGGCGAGCGTCGAGACGCTTGGCCGGAACGCTATCCCAGCCCTTTTCCATTCGACCGCCCGCCTCCGCGCGTGGGCGAGGGCGACATCAGGATCGTGATGGTCGGGCATGCCAGCTTCCTCATCCAGGCTGGCGGGCTCAACATCCTGACCGACCCCGTGTGGTCGGAGCGGGCGAGTCCCTTCGGCTTCGCCGGCCCCCGCCGGGCGAACCCGCCCGGCATCCGCTTCGACGACCTGCCGCCGATCGACGCCGTTCTGGTCAGCCACAACCATTACGACCACCTGGACACAGCCACGCTGGGGCGGCTCTGGCAGCGCCACCGTCCCGCGATCGTCACGCCGCTCGGCAATGACGCGATCATCCGCGCCGAACGCGAGGGAATCGCGGTCCATGCGGCCGACTGGCGAGAGACGGTGCGCGTCGGCGCGTCAGGCCGCGTGACGATCGAGCCCGCGCATCATTGGTCCGCACGCTGGACCAACGACCGCAACCACGCGCTTTGGGGCTCGTTCGTGATCGAAACCGAGGGCGGCACGCTTTACTTCGCTGGCGATACGGGGTTCGGCGGCGGCACGCATTTCAGGGAGATCGCCGCGCGCCATTCCCGCATCGACGTGGCGCTCCTGCCCATCGGCGCCTATGAGCCGCGTTGGTTCATGGCGCCTCAGCACATGAACCCGGACGACGCGGTTCAAGCCTTCGGCATCCTTGGGGCCGGGCAGGCGCTCGGCTATCACTGGGGAACGTTCCAGCTCACCAATGAGGGCGTGGACGAGCCGCCGGCCGATCTGGCGGCGGCGCTCGCCCGGCGCGACGTTCCGCCGGAACGCTTCATCGCCGTCCGCCCGGGTCAGGTGTGGACGAAGGCTTGAGGCAGGGCTTAAGGGCCGCCGAGAAGCGCGTCGCGCACCGCCTCCCATGTGCTTCGGTCGGGGGCGGAGATGAGGCCGCCGCCTAAGTTGATGGGCCGGTAGGGCGAGCCATCGAAATGGGCGGTGTAGCCGCCGGCCTCGCGGTGGATCAGGCATCCGGCGGCGTGGTCCCACGGCTTGACGCTCGACGAGAATGTGAAGTGCAGATGCCCCGACGCGAGCAGGCGGTAATTGTGGGCGGCGCAGCGGAAATCGGGCGTGAGCGCGAACTTCCAGAGATTGGCGGGGACGGCGCGCCGCAGCTCTTCTGGCAGATAGGCCCAGGACACGTTGCCGACGAGTTCGCCAAGCGGGGCCGGGGAGGCGACGCGGAACAGCGTCCGCTCCCCGTCCGGGCGCTGGAGCCAAGCGCCTTCGCCGCGCAGGGCCACGGCCCAGTCGTCCATCACGGGATCGAGGATCACCCCGCATACGACCTCGCCGCGCATCGTCACCGCCGCCATGACGCCGAACAGCGGCAGGCCCGACGCGAAGTTGAACGTGCCGTCGATGGGGTCGAGGATGAAGGCGATCTCCGCCTCGCCCAGGCCCTTGAGGCGGGCAGGATCGCGGCTCACCGCCTCCTCGCCGATCACCGCCGCGCCGGGAAAGGCGCGAAGCAATTCCGCTTCGATGAAACGCTCGGCCGCCTCGTCGGCGTCGGTGACGAGATCGGTGGCCGAGGTTTTCAGCCGGACCGCCCCTTCTTCAAGCCTGCGGAAGCGCGGCATGATCTCCTTGGCCGCCGCGGCGCGGAGGATCTCCGCCACGCGAACGGCGTCCTGGTCGGTAAAGCGCATGGGTGAACTCTGACGAAGGCGGGAAGGCTTGCTGTAGCCGAGCGGGAGGCGGCCGGAAAGGCTCTTGCGCAACGATGCCGACGGAGCGCCGTTCTCAAGCTTGCGGCGCCGCACGAAGCCCGACACACGCGAAGCAAGGACGCCGCATGGAGCCGACAAGGATCGATCCCGAAGCGGTCGAATGGGAAAGCTGGCCCGAAAGCCCGTTCATCGACGAGACAAAGCTGCGCTGGAAGCTGCTCTTCTCCGCGCCCAAGACGCCGACTGCGGAGATGAGCATGGGCTTGGCCGAGATCGCGCCGGGCGGGGAGCTGCCCCGCCATCGCCACGCGCCCGGTGAGATCTATCACGGGGTGAGCGGGGAAGGGGAAGTCGAGATCGAAGGCCGAACTTACACGCTCTCGCCGGGCCGATCGCTGTTCATTCCTTCCAATGTCTGGCACCGCACGGCGGCGATGGGCTCGGAGCCGCTGCGCTTTCTGTTTCTGTTCCCCACATCGGCGCTGGACGACGTGCATTACGATTTCGGCGAGGGCTGACCGCGCGTTTAGTCTGAGGAGGCTAGGGCTCGGCTTCGCCGCGCCTGGGCCGCTTTCGTGCTGATGAGGAGCAGGCCCGCGGCCAGCGCCGCCACGCCCACGGCGCGGCCGATCGTGCCGGTGGAGCGCGGCGGTCCTTTGTTGCCGGCGGCGCGGTCGCTGCCGCTCGACCCGCCGGTGATGAAGACGGAAAGCCCGCCGATGTCACGCGTCATGGTCGTGGTCTCCTCCATCGCCCAGCCCGGCTTCATGGGCCCGCGAAGCGGCGGCTGCGCGCCGCCTGCGCCGCGATGCTCATGGGATCGCGGGCAATCGGACGGCGCGACATTGGTTCCGCGGCGCTCGCGCTGGTGAAATATGCGTTTCGCCTCTTGTTGCGCCGGATCGCAGCGGGCATGACCAGACACCTTGCTTCAGCCGCCGGCCCGCGCATGCCGGAGGGGCGGGAGCCAAGGAACGGAGCAAGGGAGGGCGCCGTGCGGAAAAGTGCTGATTGGCTGTTCCGTGGCCTGGAAGCGGTGTTGGTGGTGCTTTTGGCCGGGATGGTGGCCATGGTGTTCGGGAATGTGGTGCTCCGCTACGGCTTCAATTCGGGCATCGTCATCTCGGAGGAGATGTCGCGCTATTTCTTCGTCTGGCTGACCTTCGTCGGCGCGGTAGTGGCGTTTCGCGAAAGTGCGCATCTGGGCGTGGAAACGCTGGTCCAGCGCTTCGGCCGGCGCGGCCGGCTCGTCTGCATGGCTTTGAGCGAGATCGTCATCCTCTTGTGCATGGCTGTGCTGTTCTGGGGCACCTGGCGGCAGGCGCCCATCAACGCCTCCATGCAGGCGCCGGTCGTGGGCATCTCCATGATCTGGGTTTATGGGACCGCGTTCTTCACCAGCATCGGCATCGGCGTCATGGCCGCGCTCAGGCTGTTCCGCATCGTTTCGGGCCGCATCTCGGACGAGGAGGTGGGGGCCTTCGCAGGCGAGGGCATGGCGGCCCAGGCCGTGCGGGAGCGCGCGGAATGACCATCCTCGTCTTCCTCGTCTCGCTGCTCGGGGCCATGGCGATCGGCGTGCCGGTCGCCTTCGCGCTGATCTTCTGCGGCATCGCCCTGATGACCTATGGGGGCATCTTCGACACGCAGATCGTGTCGCAGCGCATGATCACCGGCGCCGACACCTTCACGTTGCTCGCGATCCCCTTCTTCCTGTTGGCCGGCGAGATCATGAACGCGGGCGGCCTGTCGCGGCGCATCGTCGATTTCGCCATCGCCTGCGTGGGCCACATCCGCGGCGGATTGGGCATCGTGGCGATCATCGCCGCCGTCATCATGGCGAGCCTGTCGGGCTCGGCGGCCGCCGACACGGCGGCGCTCGCCTCCATCCTGATCCCCATGATGCGCGAGGCCGGCTACAACGTGCCGCGCGCGTCCGGCCTGATGGCCGCGGGCGGCGTGATCGCTCCCGTGATCCCGCCTTCCGTCGCCTATATCATCTTCGGCGTGGCGGCGAACGTCTCCATCACGCAGCTCTTCCTGGGCGGCATCGTGCCGGGCCTCATGATGGCGCTGTCGCTCGTGGTGGCCTGGCTGGTGGTCGCGCGGCGCGAAAACGTGGCCGTGCTTCCGCGCCAGCCCACCCGCGAGAAACTCCGCGCCACGGCGAAGGCCGGCTGGGCCTTGTTCATGCCGGTGATCGTGCTGGGCGGCATCCGCTTCGGCGTGTTCACGCCCACCGAAGCCGCCGTGGTGGCGGCCGTCTACGCCCTGTTCGTGGGCATGGTGATCTACCGGGAACTGAAGATCGGCGACCTCTACGGCGTGTTCCTGGCCGCCGCCAAGACCACCGCCGTGGTGATGTTCCTCGTCTCGGCGGCCATCGTCTCGGCCTGGCTCATCACGTCGGCCAACATCCCGGCCGAGATCGGCGGGCTCATCCAGCCGCTGGTGGACCGGCCGAAGCTCCTGCTCGCGGTCATCATGGTGCTGGTGCTGGTGGTGGGCACCGCGCTCGACCTCGCGCCCACCATCCTGATCCTGACCCCGGTGCTCATGCCGATCATCCGGGAGGCCGGCATCGACCCCGTCTATTTCGGCATCCTGTTCGTGATGAACAACTGCATCGGCCTCCTCACACCGCCGGTCGGCGTCGTGCTCAACGTGGTGAGCGGCGTGGCGCGCGTGCCGCTCGGGCAGGTGATCACGGGCGTCTGGCCCTTCCTCCTGGCCCAGGTCGCGGTGCTGTTCTTGCTTGTGCTCTTTCCCGAGCTCGTACTCGTGCCGCTTGCCTGGCTCAGGTGATCGATTCGGCGCGCCGGCGCGCCGACGCTTTTTCCCGCCCAGGCGCGCAACGGGTTTCGCAGCGGCGCAACGCGCCCTAAGTTAGCGAGGCTCAACGAGCATGCCCACGGCAAAGACCAACAGGGAGGAAATTGGATGAAGACCAACGCACTCAAGGCGATCGCGCTGACGCTCGCCGCCAGCGTTTTCGCCGGACCGGCCATGGCGCAGATCCAGGACCGCACCATCCGCGTGTCGAACGGCGTCGCCGAAACCCATCCCGTGGGCAACGGCGTCAAAGCCATGACCGAATGCGCGACAGAGAAGTCCGGCGGCAAGCTGAAGCTCCAGGCGTTTTGGAGCGGCGCGCTGGGCGGCGACCTCGACGCCACCCAGGCGCTGCGCTCGGGCACCCAGGAGATGGTGATCACCTCGACCTCGCCGCTCGCAGGGATAGCGCCCGAGCTTGGCGTGTTCGACCTGCCGTTCCTGTTCAACAACGAGCAGGAGGCCGACGCGATCCTGGACGGCGAGTTCGGCCAGTTCATCTCCGAAAAGATGCCGGAATACGGCCTCGTCAACCTCGCCTATTGGGAGAACGGTTTCCGCAACCTGACCAACTCCCAGCGGGCGGTCGACTCGGTGGACGACATCAGTGGGCTGAAGGTCCGGGTGATGCAGAACAACGTCTTCCTCGACACCTTCCAGAACCTCGGCGCCAACGCCGTGCCCATGGCCTTCGGCGAGGTGTTCTCGGCGCTCGAGACCGGCGCGATCGACGGCCAGGAGAACCCCGTGGTGACGATCGACACCTCCAAGTTCTCCGAGGTGCAGGACTACCTGACGCTGTCGCGCCACGCCTACACGCCCTTCATGGTGCTCTACTCCAAGCCGCTCTGGGACCAGCTCTCCCCCGAGGAGCAGACCATCCTGAGGGACTGCGCCATCGTCGGACGTGACGTGCAGCGCAAGGCGAGCCGCGAGCTTGGCGAGCAGTCGCTCAACAACGTCAAGGAGGCCGGCATGGAGGTGACGGAGCTTTCGCCCGAAGCCCAGGCCGCCATGCGCGAGGCCGTGCAGGCTGTCTATGACAAGCATGCGCCCACCATCGGCCAGGACGTGGTGGACCGCATGATGGCGGAGCTGAAGGATCTGCGCGGCCAGTAAGCCGCGGGCTTTCCTTTTTGGCGGCGGTTTTTGAGCCGCCGCCGATTTCGGCGCGTCCGCCCTCGGCACGGGAGTGATCCATGTTCATCGCGATGAATCGCTTCAAGGTCGCCAAGGACGCGACGGAAGCCTTCGAGGCGATCTGGCTCAACCGGGAAAGCCATCTCGAGGCGACCCCCGGCTTCGTCGAGTTCCACATGCTGCGCGGTCCCGCTCGGGAGGATCATGTGCTCTACGCCTCGCACACGGTGTGGCGGAGCAAGGGTGATTTCGAGGCCTGGACGCGCTCGGACGCGTTTCGCGCGTCCCACGCCAAGCCGAAAACCTCGGGCCGCGCGCCCACTTATCTCGAGCCGCCCCAGTTCGAGGGGTTCGAGGTGCTTCAGGAGATCAAAGGGAAAGCCGAGGCGGCCTGAAGCCTTCGCAGGCTAGGTCGCTGGCGCCCGCCGCGACAGGCGCTTGTGCAGATGCACCATGAGGCCCGCGGCGAAAAGCGGCGTGGTCAGGTTGAGCAGCGGCACGGCGAGCCAGCCGGCGATCGCCAGGCCAGCCAGGAACACGGTTCCCCGGTGTTGCCGCCGCATGGCCCTGGCTTCCGCCTCCGGGCGGAATCGCATGGCCGCGAACTCGAAGAACTCGCGGCCGAGCAGGTAGGCGTTCACCAGCAGGAAGGCCACGAGGTTGACGCCCGGCACGAGCAGCAGGAACAGCGCGAACAGGTTGCCGAGGATCACCACGCCGAGGAATTTGAGCGAAAGGACGAGCGAGACGAATGTGGGCACCGCCCGGCCGGGCGGGTCGGCGGGATAATCCCGGCGCTCGATGACATATGCCACGTCGTCGAGGAAGAGCCCGGCGACCAGCGCGGTGGCGGGGGCCATGAGCAGCGCCAGTCCGATCGCCAGCACGATGCCGGCGAAGACAGCGGCCACCGACTCCAGGAACGCGGCCCAGGCTGGCAGGCCGGACAGGCCCGCCTCGACAAAAGGCATCACCCACCAGTCCAACAGCTCTTTCAGCGCGAACCAGCCCGCGATGAGGATCGCGAGCGCCGCGCCCACCGTCTTGAGAAAGACGCTGCGGGCTTCTGGGCTCAAGAGGTTGGCGAGGGCGGCCGAGATGGCGGCGGGGATCATGGCACGGGCCTCTGCGGGTTTTTGGGCGTGAAGTCGAGGGGCAAGCGCTGAAGCCGGCGGGGCTGCTGCTGGCCAAAGGGCGACTCGGCAAGCGGGCCAAATATCGTTTCCCAAAACCGCCCAAATGTGCCAGTCTTGCTGCTGCCTCAGGGGTGGGGCGGAACGAGGCAGAACGGAATGGCCGAACTCGACCGCAAGGGCGTGATCACGCCCGAGGAACTGACGCTGCTTTCCCGCGCCTTCTCGCGCGTGACGGTGGAGCTTGGCCTCGATGACGAGGCGGAGCGCAACGGCGCGGCCGCGCAGCTTATCCACCTGTTCGAGCGCGGCGAGCGCAACGAGGACGGCCTCGTGCGCCTGACCGTTCACCTTTCCGCCATCCAGCGTGGGCTCGCGGGCGACGCTCCCCTGACGTGACCGCCCGGCTGCGTCCGGCGGGACGCTGCGAATCTTCCTTTGCGTAATCTGCGCTGACCGTTTAACGGGCGTCAGGGAGCAGTCGTAAACAACGGCCGGCGCGAGGGACAAGCGCCGGCGAACCTGAGGCACCGTGTTAGCCGAAGTTGTGAACGTGCTCGTCGTCGAAGACGAGCCCTTGGTCATGATGTCCCTGGAGGAAGCCCTCGAGGAGGGCGGCTTCACGGTCGTGCAGGCCGCCAACGGGGAAGAGGCCATCCGGCTCCTGGAGCGCAGTCCCGGCGATTTCCGGGCGGTTCTGACGGACGTCAACCTGGGCAGGGACAGCCTCACCGGCTGGGATGTGGCAAGGCGCGCCCGTGAGCTGAAGCCCCATTGTCCCGTCGTCTATGTGACGGCCAACCCGGCGACCGAGTGGACGGCCTATGGCGTTCCCGGCAGCCTTCTCGTGGCCAAGCCCTTCGTCCCGGCACAGCTCATCACGGCCGTTTCGCAGCTCCTGACTGCCGGCAACGGCGTGCCCGGCCCCGCCGCGGCGCCCTGAACCTCCGGCGCTTCCGCGGCTGGCGTGCTGCGGTTCAGCGAGGCTTTGGCGTGGCTCTTCGCCCGCGCGAATCTACGCAGGCAGAGCTGACCTGGAACGCATTCCCGATTTCAGCCAAGCCGATATGTGTGGTGTCGAAGGAAAGATGGCGGCCGTTCCTGAATACTTATAGAACTATGTGCATCAGCCAGAATGCCGAGTTCCGTCACTCTCTTTAGGCGGTGCGAAATTTCAGCTTGGCCGCTTGCCCCCGAAAAGTACGCTGCAATCGGTTTACTCAGATCGCCGCAACTATGAGGAAGCCCTATGCCATTGAAGCAAGCAGTTCGAGATCAGGTCATCCAGTATTGCAATGCGCACTTGCCACCATCTGCCGACGTGGCCACGATGTTTGGCTTCATTGAAGACGCGAAGTTGCGGGATCAGATTGGGACGGAGTTCCAGGCTGCCCGCTACATCTACAAACTAGGAGAAGCCCTTGCAGCCGATGAGCTCCAGCTTCACTCACATGTCAAATTCCAAGTCGTGCAATATGCCAGCATCTATGAAGCAGTCATCGTTCATCTGCTCTGGACAAAGTTCGCTGAGCACGCGGCGGTAGTTGCGATTGAATTCCATAAGGGATTTCGCCGAGTCGCAAGCCTTCCAACAACGCTCCAACTCAACACAACAGATGGAGAGCCAGTCCACCTCTGTGCTGAAACCCTCCAACGCACGCCGCGCGTGTCGATCAAATTTGACGATAAGGTAGATGCCGCGGTAAAAATCGGGTTCCTGGATGATGTGATCGGTGCCGAGATCAAAGGCTTTTATAAATTGCGCAATGCGATTCATCTGGAAAGCGCTGTGAAGAACGAGGCGAAATACGAACTCGCCACCTCTCAACTCGCGTTCCTACGGATGCAGCCGTTTACAAGAGGGATCAAAGACTTCCTTGCAACTGGTCAGCTCTCTGAGGCGGCTAAACCGAAGCAAGCCGCCCAGTCGGCAGATTTGGCCGTTATAGCTGAAACGGGGCCTGCCGTGGCTTCTGCTGGCACCGAAGCTCAACCATGACTGCACGTTAAGCTGCTGATTGGCTGTTTGCTGCCCTCCGAGGTGCAGTCTTGACCTGACCCCATTGGGTGATCCGGGGTTGACCTTGGTGCATGACCGGCCTTGCAGTTACGGCTGGGGCGGCCAGCAAGACTGATCCGGTTTGCGCGACCGGTCACAGTACGGCTTTTGGTGCGGGTGGCTTATGCTGCCCCGCGCCGAGGCGGTCGAGAGTGCCGCATCGGCGAAAAGTGAAATTTGGCTGGGGAACCTGGATTCGAACCAGGACTAACGGAGTCAGAGTGTTCTAAGCGCCTCTGTTTTCACTGCGCTTTTTCCCGCCATGTCGCGTCTATGTCGCAGCGAGACCGAGGAGCCGGCTCTCCGCATCGGCCAAGGCCTGAGCCTCGTCAGCCGCCGGAAACAAGTGGCCATACGTGTCGAACGTCACCTGGATAGACGAGTGCCCCATGCGCGCTTGCACCGCCTTGGGCGACAGCTCCAGCCCGCCGTCAGCCTTCCTGTTGATGCACCAGCTCGCGAACCAATGCCGCAGGGCGTGGAGTCCGGTGTATTTCGGCACGATCACCGGCTCACCGTCCTCGCCCTTCTTGTCGTCTGTGACGCCTGCCTTGACGAGCGCCGGCCACAGGCCCCGCTTGATGATGTTCTGATGCCATTCGATGTTCCCCTCACCATTCGGGAAGACGAGGTTGAGCTCGCCCTTCGGGCAGGCCAAGCGCCATTCCTTCAGCGTGTTCACCACCATGGGAGTGAGGGGGATCGAACGCTGGCCGGCGTCAGACTTTGGCATGCCGACCATGTGATACTTGTCGGCGCGCTGGCGAACGTGGATCTGGGCTTTGGCGAAATCCACGTCGGCCCATGTGAGGCCCCGTAGCTCTGACGCCCGCAAGCCCGTGAAAACCGCGGTGACGAGCAATGGCCGGTAGCGGCCCTCGGCTGCCCTCAGGATGGCCGCGACCTCCGCCATCGTGGGAATGTCCACGCCGTAGCGTAGACGCGCCTTGGCGCGCTTCTCCGCCTGGCCGGCGCTCTTGCCGCGGCGCTTCGACATCTCGTTGACGGCGTTCCGCACCACCAACCCACGCTCCTGGGCATCGGAGAGGATGCTGCCCAGGCTGACAGTTACGCGCTTGATCATCGCCTCCGATCGCCTCGCTTCGCGCAACTGCTCCTGAAACGCGCGCACCACCGGCACGGTGATCTTGCTGAGCTTCGTCGCGCCGATCATCGGCACGATGTGAAGGTCCATGTGCTGCTTATATTGGTCGGTCGTTGATCGCTCGAGCCCGGCCGCTGCGCAGCTCTTCAGCCAGAGCGCGCCCGCGTCCCTCACGGTGACAGTCTCGCGGTCCGCCACATGAACGCCGTCGCGCACCTCCACAGCGGCGGTGGCGGCGAACGCGTCCGCTTCCTTCTTGCGCTCGAACGTCTTTAGGCGACGGATGCCCTTGGCATCCACGTAATCGACAACCCAGGCGGATTTCTCCTCGCCCTTCGCAGTCTTCCATGTGCGCTTGCGGACTGCCACGATTTAGTCTGCCGGTTTATGCGCTTTGAACCAGTTGCGAAGTCTCACCCATTCTTCCTCACGCTCGTCGCTTGCTACGAGCTTGGGTTCGAAAACGCGGGCTGAGATACCTTCAAGCGGAACTTTAGCCGCTGCCGCAATCTCTTCCAGAAGTGTCCAAATCTCCCGATAAGAAACAGGACTACCATCCTGATCAATCGCCACATAGAGAAAACGATCTTTTGTCGGTCTATTTGCTTCAAGGTCGGCTGCGGAATCATAGGCGATGCCCTCAATCTCAAAAGACCCCTCCAGGCGGTAAACGATCTCGGCGGTCATAGATCGTCCGCTGGCCTCTGAAGCGACCCTTAAGCGTTCCCGGAGATCATCCGGCAGACGCAGCATAAACTGAAACGATTGACGTCCCGTCTTTGCCATGCCCGACCTCCCGCGCCCCTCTCGCCTCTCACTGTGATAGATTGCACTTGACAGTCAATCTACCACAGTGAGATACATAGACACCCGCATGTTAACGGAGCGTGTGAGATGGAAGCCAAGGCGGAGATTGCACCCTTAGATCTAGTCTGGGGGGTGAACGCGATCGCTCAACTCATTGGCCGCACCGATCGGCAGACCTTTCACATGTGTCAGACCGGCGAGCTACCGGCACGCAAGGTCGGCAATCGCTGGGTTATCGAGCGGTCGAGACTTGCGGCTGTGTTCACCGGCGCAGCGTCCTGAACCCGAAGTGGGTTCATCTCCACACGACCGGGTGATCGCATCTTCGCGGACCCGAGCGGCGAGGGAGGGCGGCCCGCGCCCTTCAAAGCGGCGCTGGGTGTCAACAGACCCGCAGGGATAGGCCGGCCAGCCGACAAGCCGAGAGCGCCTTCGGTTTCCCTGCGGCCCCTCAAGGCGCATCGCGAGGCGCGCGATGTCCAGCAGCATACCCAAGGGCCACATTGAACTGCGCGAAGCCGCGGACAGGCACATAGTCCAAGTTCTTGCGCCGGCCTCGGGTGCCGATGCGGAAACACTTCGGACCCTCAAGAAGCGGGCTGATGACGAGCTCCACAAGGCGCTCCGCTCTGGCGAGCTCAAGGCTGCGGTCTGGCGGGTAGCGGAGGTCGTGCTGGTCCCGACAAAGCCCTGGCGAGACACCTTCGCGACGGCAGTGTTTTGCGACTCCGAGCCTCCCGGCAACGAGGCAGATTGGCTCGAATGGGCAGGCTGCACTCTTTGCGTGGACGAAGAGGAATTTAGGCGGTGGTCTCAGCGCACCGCACTGGGCGGGAACATCAGCGCGTCAGGCGAGGTCGCCCAAGAACGATCAGCGTTAGAGCCTGCGCCAGACGTCTCCACCTTGGCCAAGCCGGTGAGCAGTGCCGACCTCGGCAGAATCATTCAACTGTTGGATGGTCACTGCAAGAGCCGCGGTTGGCTCCCCCCGACCAAGCGGGAGTTCGTTGAGATACTTCGCGAAGCTCGGGTGAAGCGCGACAGCCTCCGCGACTTCTATGTCGCCAATATGCCATCCGACTGGCCTGATCGGGCCGGGCCTCGCGGTCCCCGAAACGCTCGCCGTGAGCAGGAGATCGGCAACCTCCGGCACATAGTGATGGCGGCTCTATAATCGAGCGAAGATAGCGGCCGGCTCAGTTTCGGCTCGATTGCTCAATTAGGCTGCTCAATTCCGTCCATGCAAGTTGTGCGTGTCCGACCAAATCCATGCGGACAGCAAGGAGAATGCAAGCGTGGACAAGATCAGCGTTACCATCAAGGGCGCGACAGAGATTTCCGGCCTCAGCCGCTCGCGCATCTATGAACTGTTCGACGAAGGCAAGCTCACCAGGAAGAAGGACGGTTCGAAAACCCTGATCCTTGTTTCCGAGCTGAAGCATTTTGTCGAATCCCTCCCGAGCGCAGCGTGAAGGCGAGCCATGAGTACAAACGAAAAAGGGCCGGACGCGGCAAACGTCCGAACCCTCCCCGGTATCAAGCTAACAGGCGTTGACCATCCGGACTTCGCATTGTCAGAGCGTCCTAGCTGCCCTGCCATGACCCTGCGGACTGTAGATACTGCAGCGGAGCAAGTGCGCGCAATAGCCCGCCCCATGGGTGCACCGTCGTGAGCGCCTTGCCTAAGCTGCCCGCCCTGTGGAGGCAATCCGCCTACACTATGCCCTTAGTTGAAGGGTATGAGACGGAAATGCGCCGCGGCATGTCGGAACTAATCCTCCCCGTCGAGCGCGGCTGGGAAGTGGTCTTCAATGTCGAATCCAGGTTGGACAAATACGGCCACATCACGGTCACGGTTGAGATCTTCGCAAATTCCATGTTGCTGCGGACGTTCCCGGCTCCCTCCCTCCAGGAGGGAATTCGGATCGCCGAACTGTTCGCTAGGCACGTGCCGCGATCTTGGGTGAGGACCGGAGCTGCTGGCCTGGCCACAGCAGAGATTTCTCTCTTGGGCGCCGATGAGCTGCTTTCTTCGCCTCCCCGCGAGCGAGAATGGCACGTGCCCGGGATGGTGCCGGCCGGCGAGCCAACGCTGCTCTCCGGCGACGGCGGCACGGGAAAGAGCCAACTCGCGCTGCAACTGGGCGTCTCTACTGTAACCGGTCGGCCCTGGCTCGGAAGGCCCATCATCCAGGGGCCGTGCATCTTCCTCACCGCCGAGGACGATGACGAAGAGGTGCACCGTCGGCTTGACGCAATAGCACACCTGGAGGCAGTTCCCCCGAGCGACCTTTCTAACCTTCACATCATCTCCAGGGTGGGCAAAGACGCGCTGTTGGGCATTCTGGATCCAGAGACACGGCAGGTCGAACCGACGGCGCTCTATTACGCGGTGGAGAGCGCGGTCAGTCAGGTCAGGCCCGCGCTACTCATTCTCGACACACTGGCCGACCTTTTCGGCGGTGATGAAAACGACCGTCGCCAAGCTCGGCAGTTCGTCGGCCTGCTGCGCCGGCTGACACTACCGGTCGGAACAACTGTCCTCTGCCTGGCCCATCCGTCCCTGACCGGCATCAATAGTGGCACTGGAACTTCGGGCTCAACGGGCTGGAGCAACAGCGTCAGGAGCCGGATCTATCTTGAGCGACTGCTCGAATGGCGCGGCAAAGGAGACCAGCGCAGGCTGATCGAACCGGATCCGGATCGACGGCAACTGAGCCTCAAGAAGGCGAACTATGGCCCGCTCGGGCAGTCGCTCTGCCTTCGCTGGCGTGAGGGATCATTCCACAAGGACGACCGTCTCCCGAACACCCCGCTACCCACTGCGGGCAAAGTAGGACGACAAGCTGAAGATACCTTCCTTGAGCTGCTGGCAGCCTACGAAGAAGAGGGCCGGCCCGTCAGTGCAAACCCGTCAAAGAACTATGCACCATCCCTTTTCGCTAAGGACGAGCGTGCCAGCGGCAACACCAAGGTCGCTCTCGAGAAGGCGATGAACAGGCTGTTCGCCGAGAAACGGCTAGTCGTGGAAACCTACGGCCCGCCGACAAGAACCCGAAGCAAGATAGTCGCCTCTGATGCCACCATGCAGGAGGCCACTTCCAACCCTCCTGCCAACTAGCTTCCATCCCCTGCCAACGCCCATGCCAACGCCCATGCCAACCGCCATGCCATCCCTTCCAACGGCTATGCTTTTCCAACCCCCATACCCCCAAGGTGCGCGTGCGCGGTCTAGAAGCCGCGCCGCACGTGGGCAGGGGGAGGAGCGGTTGCGGGTCTGGGGTGGACGTCGCCCGTCGAGTTGCGGCCCTCCTGCACGGCTTTCTGCTGCCTCACGCCCTGGCCTTCTACAGCGGCGTGCTCGGCCTGTCCGATGAGCATGACCGGCTCACTTCTCTGGCCGGCTACATCCTTGCCCACCCGGAGCTTTCGGAAATCGCGTTCCGTGACATCCAGCGGGGTGATCGCACAATGCGCTCCCTGACGCGCGATGAGGCGCAGAAGCTACTCGAACGACTGGAATACTTTGGCTGGTTAGACCCTGCGCCGAAGCCTCCGAATGGAACGGCCCCCCGATGGAGTGTGAACCCTCGGGTCAGAACCCTGTTTGAGCAGCGCGCCGTGCAGGAGCGAACCCGGCGGGACCAGGCCCGTTCCATCATCGCCTCCCTCCCGAAGGACGAGCAGTAGTTGTCACCACTTGTCCCTTCCGCGCGCGGCTCGAAAATCATCATCATGTCCATTTCTCTCTTGCCCGCACATTCGCCTCGCGCGCGCGAGGGACAGGTGGTGACAAGCGACGGACAGGTCATCCTTGGGGAGGACTCATGAATATCGCGGCGCCTTTTGCAGAGGATCCGATCAGCGCCGCAGCTAAATGGCTGGCCACAACACCGCGAGACGCGCGTGGCGGTCCGGTCGTGCCTGCACTTCGAGAACGCTTTGGCCTGAGTCCGGGCGACGCGATCGAAGCGATCCGCCAAGCCGTCCTGATACGAGCAAGGTCGATGTGACCAGCCCGTTTCGGGAACACTACGCGCCCGCCCGCGCGCGAGGCGAACACATTCATGGAGGACTGCATCATGAGCTCCGTCCCGCACATTGCGTTCAGCCCCGAGCGAAGGGTGGCCAACTATCTCGCCACCATGGAGACCGTGCACGCCCAGATCGCCATTCGCCTCGATGGACTCCCGGATCAGCAATTCTGGCTAGAGTTCGTGGAGGTCGGCCGTCTCGTTGACGAGCAGGAGGCGACGCCTGGCCGCGAGTTCCTGATGGCGATCTACGACCAGGAGGCAGCCAGCCGATTGGTGCCGGCTATGTTCCCCAACCTGATCCCCTCATTGTCCCCGGACGAGGACTGACTGAACGCCGTTGGCGAGACCACAGCGTGGTCGGTAGTGTCTCAGTTTGAATTTAGGCGCGCGGGCGCTGGCGCATGACGAGCGGCACGGACGAGTGCTCGCGAACCCACTGGCGCGTCTCTGGACAGATCCAGCCCAGCAAGCGGAGGATCGCCGCATAATCCTCTGACAGGTTGCGCCCGATCAGGGGCTCATGATGGAAGATGCGGTTCCGCAAATCCTGAACGGTATTTGTGGTACTGCTTACGTTCCTGATGCCTTGGCCCGGCCCGAGGTGTGGGAACGCCGACTGAGTTCTCGTAGCCCAAAGGTGGGGGTTGTGCTCACGCTTGAGCATCGCAGCCCAGAACCCGAGCATCAGGGAGGCCACGATTTGATCCGTGTGTGGTTCGACTCCATATTTCCGACGAATGCGCTGCGCTGCTTTGTCGATTTCGCCACACCGATCTAAGCCCAGTGCCGCTCTACAAGCCCCGTCGCTCCACCAGTTTGGACAAAATTCTGCGGCAATGGCGGCGGAAACAACGTTTCGCAACGCGACTTCCGCAGCCTGCAAGGGGAAATGGAAACTTTGGCCGACTGCCGCGTTCCATAGATAGAGACGCAGGGCAACCTCTTCGTTGAAGCCTGTGGCCTCCAGGTACGTGCCCCACCGACCGGGTGATACGGTTCGGCTGAATGCAGTCATTAGGGCAGGCGTAACGATTGCTGCAATAGGGTCTTGACGGATCGGCATGAACGAGTAGTTTCCAAGCGCGCGCCGGCTCCCGCCACTGCCTAGCATGCGGAACCGGACCTGATAGAGCCCTCGGACAGCCCCTAAGGCCCTCCGGGGGTTTCGCTTTTTTAGTCCGTGTCGAATTCAAGACTCAGCTTGACGCGATCAACGGAGTAGCCGCTTGCGGCTGCGATACGCCGCTTCGCGTCTTCGACAATTTCGGCCACCGTGCCGGGCGCCGCTTGCAGGGCGGGCATCCCGTCGTCACCTTTGAGCAGAAACTCTTTCGTCACTCCCAAACTTTCCGCAACCGCTGTCAGCGTTTCGCTTCGGGGTATCGACCCGTTGCGCCAATTCCAAACAGCGGTAGCCGTAACGCCCACCGACCTCGCGAGGTCGGACGAACTCATAGCCAGCTCGTCCATAGTTCGCGACAACCTGTCAGCAAAAGTCTCTTGCCTGGGCTTCTTGGCCACGTTCCCTCCATCGTTCGGAGGGGCATATAGGCGCAGCCCTTTAAGTTTGCAACCACTTTTCACAAGATTGCACGTTTCCTGTAAGGCCCGCGAAGTCCCGGCTTAGGCGCAACCGCGTGGTCTACTGGAACGCGCGCGCGAGGAGAGCGCCCGAGCAAATTGATCTGGGGATAGGTCACAGCCCGCGAGCGTCCGAGGACGTGTGCTGCTGTGTGTGGGCGTCCACGTGCGTCCGGCTAAGCCATTGTTCTGACAAGATATTCCGCTTGCTACTGTGGCCACAGTTGGACTGTGGAGCCACACATGAACCGTCGTGCAGATGTTCCCATGCCTGATCTGCTGAGGGTCCGCCTCCTGGCGGAGGAGAAGCGCCGCCTGATCGCCGCTGCTCGCACGCGAGGGCTGACACTCAGCGACTTCATTCGCCAGACCGCCAGCGCGGCGGCAAAGAGGTTGGCCGCCTGATGCCCTCCCCACCCGATCACCGCTCCATCACGCCCGCCCTTGTGGCGCCTGGGCGCTTGCGGCTCCGTGACATTCGGCGCGAGAGTCGTGACGTTTTCGAGGGCAGGAACAGCGGTTTCCTGCGGGTTTGGGCCGTAGGCGGGAGCATCAACGGCCGCTGTTTCGGCCACAGAAGGGGCAGGAACAGCCGTAGCCGCATCCGGCCTCACGAGATCGGCAAAGAGGTTGAAGCGGGCTGGTGACGAACTTTTGGGCTGCTGCTGGCCTGTCGGCGCCGTCTCGACCGCCGCAACTGGCTCGGTGACGGCTTGCTCAACGGGCCGATCGGCAACGACACCCGCGATTTCGTCCTGCGCCTTGTTGGTCCTGGCCCCGGTTGGCGGAGGCTGCGATGCCGCCACCGCGCCACCCTGCGCCCCGGCCGGCTTGTAGCTTTTGGCTGCTGCGAATTCCTCCTCGCTCGGCCGCAGGCCGGCGTCGATCGCCTGGCGAACATCGGCCAGACGTTCCTCACGCGACATCGCGTCGATCTCGACGTCCGCACTACCAGCCCGGCGAAGAATCGCGCGCTCGACAGGAGGCACCGGCACAGGCTCCAGCGCCCTCGCTTGCCGCTCCGTTTTCGCAGCTTGGGTCTGCTCGCGCCGCTTCTCCTCCGCACGAGCGGCTGCGGCGGCACCAGCATCGGCGGCGTCCACCGGCGTGGCCATGGCGGGCGCCTGTGCCATGCGCTCGATGATCGCACGGCCATCGTCGATCAGGTCGTTGGTATGACGAAAACCTGCGCGGCACGACTGCGACCATGGCCGATGGGGGCGTGGTCCGCTTCACCCGTAAGGGAATGGGCAAAAGCACGTCTGCCGCCAGAGGCGACGTACTGCTTCGCTCCGTCCCCGCTATCCGGGGGATCATCGAAAAGGGCAGCATCGTTCACCGGGAGCCCGGCAACCGCGAAGGCGTGATCGAGCGCTTAGTCATCTCGGCCCCGGTTGAGGTTCTGGGCCAGGTGAGACAGCTTGCGGTTTCCGTCCACAAGACGGCGGACGGGCGCTATCACTACGATTTGCATGGCGACAGAGAGACTGGCGGCCTGGGGATTGGTGCCCAGTTGGCCTATCGGGGTGGCCCGATCGACAGCAAAGAAAGCGCCGCCAGCTCATCCGATCTCGAAAAGCCGCGGGTAGATCGCGGAGGGCGCGCCGAGGGCACGCTACCTAGCTTGGAAGTGCCACAGTTCGAGGCCGGCTCCATAAATCTAGCGGAGTGGGCCGAGCGTTTCAATGCGCCGCAGCCCTTCTACCTGCGCCAGCAGGCCGGCGGCACGGACACCGAGTTCCTTCTGACCGAGGAGTTCGTGGCCAAGGCCGCCGAGATCGGTGCGGCCCTGCGTGACCAGCTCGACCGCATGGGCCTCAAGGATGTCGGCTTGCGCGTTTCGGAGCGGATTCGCGCCGTCATTGGCGGCCAGTCCTACGCGATTGACGGGCAGTATTTCAAAGGTCTGATCGACGTGGCGCTGGATGGGCCGAACCCGAGCACTACGCTCGGCCACGAGGCCATCCACGCCATGCGCCGCATGCACCTGTTCACGGACGGAGAATTGTCGATCCTCGAGCGCAAGAGCCGGTCGGCGTGGATGACGCGCTACGACATCGCCGGCACGGGCTACGGCTCGTTCCCCGAGTGGATCCAGGTGGAGGAGGGGATCGCCCACGCCTATGCCGACTGGCTGAACGGCAAGCAGTTCGATGGTGTGATCGTCCGCAGCTTCAAGCGCATCAAGGCGCTGATCGAGGCACTGACGAATGCGCTGCAAGGGGCCGGTTTCACGTCAACCGATGCCATCTTCCGCGCCGTTGACGAGGGCAGGGTAGGGGAGCGGCCGCGCGACGAGCGGGGCCGGTTTGTCAGTCCAGCCGCCTACTCGCTGGCGGGCCGCATCTCGCCGGACACCAAGCCTCTCGATGCGCCGAAAGCCCTGCTCGGTGAGCGTCTGACCGAAGCGGTCGCGGCGATGAAGGCCCGCAGCAAGCAGGGTCGGCCGCTCAAAGACGATGGCGAAGGCTTGAGCGACTATCTGCATCGGAAGTGGGTCGATTATCTGCACCCGCTCAAGATGATGCAGGAGCGCGCTGGCGGCCCGAAGAACGACATGCAGGATGCGTACCTGCAAGCCCGCCTGGCTGAAGATGCCGCGCTAGCGCAGATCCAGGCCAATCACGACAAGTATGCTCACCCGCTGGTGAGCGACATCGCAGCGTCCGGCCTCACGATCGAGGAGGTCCACGAATACCTCTACGCGCTGCATGCGGAGGAGCGAAACCGGGTCGTCGGCCTGCGCAATCCTGACGACAGCGAGCTATTCCGGGCCGTGGCTGATCCTTCCATCACAGGCGCGTCGGGCATGTCCACAAACGAGGCGCGCGCCACCATCGGCAAACTGACAGCCGATCCGAAGAGGGCCGAAGGACTCAAGCGCGCCGCCAAACACGTGCGTGCGATGCTCGACCAGAGCCTTCGCGACCAGCGTGCGGCAGGCCTCATCTCAACCGAGACCTTCGAACTGCTTACGCGGCAGTGGAAGAATTACGTACCCCTCATGGGGCAGGACGGCCATGACCTGCAGGGCAACTGGAGGCCTGCGCGGGGCCGAGGCTTCGACGTGCGCGGCAAAGAGTGGAAGGGCGCCGCCGGGCGCTTCTCCAAGGCGGACAACGTCATCGTGAATGCGATCGACCAGGTGGAGCGCTCCATCCTGCGTCAGAAGAAGAACGAGATTGGTAAGGCGCTGCTGCGGTTCATCAACGAGTTCGACCCGGCCGGGGAACACATCGCGGAGGTCTATTGGGCCGACGACAGCGAACTCCTCGACATCACCAAGGTCGAGAAGGTTTACCGCCGCGAGCTGGGCGCGGGTGGCAAGGTCATCAACCGCTCTACCGGCAACCCGTTTGCCAATCTCGATGAGGCTGTGGCGGTGAAGGTCGGCGGGCGGGCCTACTTCATCCGCTTCAAAGACCCGAAGGTCGGACGGGCGCTCAAGCAGCTCTACAGGACCGAGATGGGGCCCGTGTTCAGGCTGCTGAGGCAGGTGACGCACTGGCAGTCGCTGGTGAACACACGCACGAACCCCGCGTTCGTGATTCCAAACATCATCAGAGACGCGACGACCGGCGGAATCCACCTCCTCGATGAGGGGTTCACCCTTGGTGAGGTTGTCCGCATCTCGGCAAACATCCCCAAGGCCAGCGCGGCGCTGTGGCGCCGGGCTCGGGGCAAGCCGGGCAAGGGGGAGTGGGATCGTACGCTCGATGAGTACGCATCTGCCGGTGGTCGGATCACCTTCGACAAGCTGCGCTTTGTCGAGGACGATGTTCTCGCCCTTCGCAAGAGCATCGAGCGGATCGCTTCGGGCAATCCGGAGCGCGCGCTGTGGCGTGAGACAGTAAAACTGATCGAGGATCTCAACGACGCCGGCGAGAACGGTATGCGGCTCGCCGCTTATGCCGCGGCACGTGAGAAGGCGTGCCCAACAGCATGATTGTCCAAAAGCCCTTCGCACCGGCTCAGATCGTCGCGGCCGTGTCGCAGCTCCTGAATGCCGCAAGCACAAGCATAGCACCCGCCAGCCCCGCCCAGGCCTGACGGCGCACAGTCAGGCTCCTCCCTAAAACACCTCGCCCCGCTGGCCGGAAGGCTGGCGGGGTTTTTTGTCGTGGGATGTCAGGCTGCAGAAACCTTGAGGCTTTCGTCAGCTTCGAGCGGTTCGCCGGCTTGCCGCCGCACGCGAGCGAAGTCATCCTTCTTCTGATCGTCGACCTCAATGCGCATATTCATTCTGGCAGCCATCCGAGAAGCAACCATGAGGATACGCTCCATGTCTGGGGTATCATGGGGCACCTTGCGCATTCTCCATCCTCCCTGTTGAATCGCCCGCGTGCGAGCACCGTAGCTAAGCCGGAGGGGGCCGAATAGTGCTCGATCGCAACAGGAAGAGCGAATCATGGCCGCATGTTCCGAGCCTTCGCAGTTCCCCGAGCTGATATTTGGGATAGCGGGTCCTATCGGGGTCGACATCGATGCGATCGCAAGTTGCCTGACTGAGCACCTGCGTCGGGTGCGGTACGATTCGGAAGTCATACGCCTTACCGCCACGGTCGCATCGTTTCCCAGCGGCGTCGACGTACCGCCGCAGCCGGATTATTTCGCGCTGATGAAGTACAAGATCGAACACGGGAACTCTCTGTGCTCGCGATACGACCCAGCCTTCTTCGCCCGCATTGCTATCGACGAAATCAGGAAAAGGAGGAGGGCGCACGTGCCGGCCGGCTCGCCCGCGCCACTCGTTGGCGGGGCAGCCCCGTCCGATTCCGTTCCCGCTAACGAACCTGCGACCCGGGACCAAACACCGGCGGCTGATGCACCGCTACCTGATCCCCTCCCTGAGCGCCTCGCTTACATCATCCGGCAGTTCAAGCGTCCCGCCGAGATCGAACTCATGAGGCGAGTCTATGGCAGGCAGTTCATCCTGCTTTCTGCCTATGGTTCCGCCGAAGCACGCAAAGCTAGGCTTGAGGATAAGATCAAAGGGAGTGTGTCCACGCTCCTGCGGGCGAGCGACGTGTCAAGCCACGCTGAGAAACTGATGGAACGCGACGCGAGCGAGGACGATGACCAGTCTGGGCAACAGCTTCGTGACACATTTCACCTCGCCGATGTTTTTGTAGACGGGATCGATTTTCAGAAGATGAACGCGAAGGTCGAGCGCTTCATCAATGCCCTGTTCGGCAAGACCGACATCACCCCTTCAAAGGCAGAGTACGGGATGTACGCAGCGAAATCTGCTTCGCTGCGCTCGGCGGATCTTTCGAGACAGGTGGGCGCGGCGATTTTCACGGGGGACGGCGAGCTCATCGCGCAGGGCTGCAACGAGGTGCCCAAGGCCTTGGGCGGAACTTACTGGGATCTCGAGGAGCCAGATTTCCGCGACGTGAAACTTGGGCGTGACCCAAACCATAATGAGCGGCAGCAGATACTGCGCGACCTATTCGAGCGCCTGATGATGGGCGGGTTGTTGTCGGACGCCGCCATGGCGATTGGCTCCCCTGCAGAGATCGTAGCTCGATTGACAACAAAATCTCGGGCGTCTGAGGCCAAGCCGCATGAGGGGTCACTCACAGGCGCTCGGGTGATGGACCTGACGGAGTTCGGCAGAGTGGTACACGCTGAAATGTGCGCAATCTGCGACGCGGCACGGTTGGGAAGGAGTATAAAAGGGGCAACGCTCTTTTGCACCACCTTCCCTTGCCACAACTGTGCAAAGCACATCATTGCCGCCGGGATCAAAACCGTTGTGTTTATGGAGCCTTACCCTAAGAGTCCGACTCGAAACTCATGCTGAGCTTGCCAGTCGGCGGGTGAGCAGCAGGACCGAGGCGGCGTAGAGGAAGGCTCGGGCGGAGTTGATCGTGCCTTCGAAGTCCTTGGCGAGGCGTCGGCTGCGGTTGATCCAGG
>DASYHP010000041.1:0-38355 GCA_035998495.1 Mesorhizobium sp. | reverse complement strand
CAAGGTTGAGGTGCCCACCGCATTCACCTGGTTCAACGACCCCCTTCAGCCGCATCCCCCGCGCAGTCTCGTGGTCAAGGGCTACAATGTCGTGCGCTGGACGGAGATGGCGCGGGGCGGACACTTTCCCGCGCTCGAAGAGCCGGAGCTGCTCGTCGATGAGCTGCGCAGCTGGGCTAGGGAGACTCCGAATCAGGCAGCAGAGCGTGAGAAGTGACGCGCTGCTGGGGCTAGCGCTGGGGCCACAGCAATATACGCGCTGGAAAAACCAGTCGACACAACGGCTTCTCTGATGAATGTGGCGGTGGAGGCAGTCTGAGGCGAACCCGTCTCGGCCTGTGTTTCCCTGAAAACAGGGTAGAAACAGGGAAAATCCTGCAATTTGGGGCCAAAAACAGGGACGATGCGGGTGATCCGCCAACGCCTCGCACTGAATTCGCCAGCAGTTGCAGGGACTTACATCCGCTCAAACTCACTTTCCTGTTCCTTACCGGAACAGGGAATTGTCAGACGCCGAACAGGGAAGCTCTTTCGCGAAAACAGGGTGCGTGGACGCGAGAACAGGAAGCCTCGCGCCATCGGATGGTTCAACCCCGGCTCCCGCGGGATGGCCTAGCTGTGCTTGGGATCCTACAAGGCTTCACTGAGGGGCATGGCGATCCGGCCGAGCGCGATTGCATTCACGTCGGCGATCACCGGCGATCCGGCAATCCGTGATAAGACGGAGCCTGGACATGCTGGGGAGCTGGTGATGACAACAGGCAGCGTCTTCCTGTTCGACCTGGACGGCACGCTGGTGGACAGCGTCTACCAGCATGTGCTCGCCTGGCACGAGGCGCTCAAGGCCGAGAACATCGAGCTGTCGATCTGGCGCATCCATCGCCGGATTGGCATGAGCGGCGGCCTGTTCGTCAACCAGCTTTTTCGCGAACTCGATGCGCCCGTCGGGCCGGACTTGATCGAGCGCCTTCGCGAGCGGCATGCCGCAGCCTACCAGAGCCTGGTCGGAACTGTGCGGCCGCTGCCAGGCGCGAGAGAACTGCTGGAGAGCCTGACGAGCGAGGGCGTGCCATGGGCGATTGCCACGAGTGGCCGGATGGAGACGGCGGCGCCCAATCTGAAGGCGCTGGGTGTCGATCCTCTCGCCGCGGTCGTCGTCACACGCGATCAGGTGCGCTTCGCCAAGCCCGATCCCGATCTGTTCGTCGAGGCTGCGAGGCGGTTGGGCGCGCCGATCGAGAGCGCCATCGTGGTGGGCGACAGCATCTGGGACATGCTGGCTGCCGTGCGGTGCCGCGCCATCGGCGTCGGCCTGCTGTCGGGCGGCTATGGCCAATACGAGCTTGAGCGCAGTGGCGCCCTTCGCGTCTATGAGGACCCAGCCAATCTTCACCGCCACATCGACGAGGTTGCGTCGCGTTATCGCTAAGTTCCGAACTGGGTATTCTTTGTCGGAACAGGGAGCCTCGCCCGCTGAGCTTGTAGGCGCTGCTCCTGTGGATGGCGGGCACAACCCGTGGGATTCCCGCTGCCGGCTGTTCATTCCTGGTTTGTTCGCCTAACATGCCTTTATGCGTGCGCCCCTCTCAAGCGGTGATCCCGCCCTCTCTCATCCCCTGTCCGTCACCTATCGGGCCACAGACCGCCTGAGGCCAGACCCGCGCAACGCGCGCACCCATTCCAAGCGCCAGATCGAGCAGATCAAAGCCTCGATCCGCCAGTTCGGCTTCACCAACCCGGTCCTCGTTGACGAAGGGGGCGTGCTGATTGCGGGACATGGTCGGCTGCTTGCGGCCAAGGCCCTGAACCTCGCGGAAGTGCCCACCATCGAGCTCGCCGGGCTGAGCGAAGCGCAGAAGCGTGTTTTGCGGCTTGCCGACAACAAGATCGCGCTGAATGCCGGCTGGGACGTCGACCTTCTCAGAACCGAATTGGCCGAGCTCTCCACGCTCGATGTCGATCTCGATCTCACTGTTACGGGCTTCTCGACAGGCGAGCTCGACGTGCTCTTGAGCGGCCAAGACGATCCTGATGATGACATCATCCCGCCCATTCCGACGACACCGCGCACCAGGCCCGGCGACATCTGGATCTTAGGGGATCATCGCGTGGGCTGCGGCGACAGCCGTGACCTTGCCTTCCTCAGCCGAGTGATCGGCGAAGGCGCAAAGGTCGATGCAGCCTTCCTCGATCCGCCATACAACGTGCGCATCAACGGCCATGCCAATGCAAAAGGCCGCCATCGCGAGTTTGCCATGGCCTCGGGCGAGATGACGGACGAGGCCTTCCGCACCTTCCTGACGGAGACGCTTGGCGCCGCGGCTCAAGTCTCTCGTGACGGTGCGGTGCACTTCATCTGCATGGACTGGCGGCACATGGAGGACGTCTGTGCCGTGGGCCGGGAGCTCTATGGCGATCTCTTGAACCTTTGCGTCTGGAACAAGAGCAATGCCGGCATGGGCTCGCTCTACCGCTCCAAGCACGAGCTGGTGTTCGTCTTCCGTGTGGGCTCAGCACCGCACTTCAACGCAGTCGAGCTGGGCCGACATGGCCGAAACCGCACCAATGTGTGGGATTATGCCTCCGTGAACTCGCTTGCCGGCAGTCGGCGCGAGGATCTCGATCTGCACCCCACCGTGAAGCCCACAGCCCTTGTGGCCGATGCCCTGCAGGACGTGACCCGTCGCGGCGATCGGGTGCTCGACATCTTCTTAGGATCCGGCACGACGCTGATTGCAGCCGAGCGCTGTGGGCGCAGGTTCTGCGGCATCGACATCGATCCGGCCTATGTGGATGTGGCGGTGGAGCGCTGGGCAGCGATGACGGGCGGCACGCCTGAGCGGGTCGAGGGAAGGACCGCTGGGTGAAGAACAAGGTCGGCCCAAAGCAGCCGCCAGCGGCTTCTCGCTTCCGCAAGGGCCAGAGCGGCAATCCCAAGGGGCGCCCGCGCAAGAGCCGGGCGGATGTGGGCTCCGCCTTCGACATGGTCATCGAGCGCACCTTAACGCTCACCCATAGCGGCCAGCCCCGCGAGGTGACGCTCGAGGAGGCGCTGCAGCAGAAGACCTATCAGGAGGCGCTCGCCGGCAACCGGAGTGCGCGCCGCGAGGTGCTCAAGATGATCGCCAAGCGCGAGCATTGGCTGGCCAAGAGCAGGCCGCAGCGGCACACCGTTGAGAGGCTGATGGAGCCCACGGACCCAACCAACGCCCATGCCGCACTGCTTCTGCTTGGGATTGCGGAGCCGAACGCGCGCTGGACGGACGGCAATGACGCTAACGAGCACCTCCTGCTTGAGCCCTGGGCTGTGCAGGCGGCGCTCGATCGGCGCCGCGGCTGGAAGCTCACGGAGAAGGAGGTCTCCGAGATCAGGCGCTGCACACGCGCCGCTGAGACGCTGCGCTGGCCCGGCGGGACGCCAGGGAGCGAGAGATGAGCAAGGGGCGAAGCCACCATGACGATGAGGCCGTGGGCTATGCCCGCCCACCTGCGGCCACGCGCTTTGCGAAGGGACAAAGCGGCAATCCGAAAGGCCGGCCGAAGGGGCGGCACAACAGACCTCCCTATGACGCTGTGCTGGGCCAGATGGTGGCCATCCGCGAAGGTGGTGTCGAGCGGCGGGTAACGGCGGCTGAAGCCTTCCTGCTGCACATGACCAAGCGCGGGCTGGAGGGCGATGGAGCGGCCGCACGCTCGGCCATGGCAGCGATCGAGCAGGCGCGCCTGTCGCGGCCCGGGGCAGGCGAGGGGAGGGTGGACGCAATCGTGCTGGTCGGGGTTGCGCCCGGCAGCGTGAACTCGGCACTTCAGCCCCTTCGCATGGCCATCAAGCTCGACCGCTATCGGGAGACCGCGCGCATGCTGCTCGAGCCGTGGCTTGTGGAGGCAGCGCTTGCAAAGCTTGGCGAGCGGCGGCTCACGCGAGAGGAGCAGCAGATCATCGTCAAAGCCACACGAACCCCGCACAAGGTGCAATGGCCCACATGGTGGGAGGTGAGCGCGTAGGGAACCGAAGAGGGAGCGTCTGCCGCCCTGATGCTGACGGGCTGATCGATGGGTTGGCTCGGGCGACGCAAAGGAGAGTACGCTCTGCCAGTGCGTGGGGCTCAGCATCGGCACGGCGAAGCCCGAGCGGATGCCGAACTCTGTGGCTTCGCCGGCTATTCGGCGGGAGCGCGGCGTACCGGAAAGCGGCTTCGGCACGTCCGACCAAATGAAGGGGTTCAGGGTGCGGGCTGAGTAAAGGCAAACACCGTCGCCGGTTGCATGTTCTTCAGCCACATATCGCTCGAACCACCCGGCGGGCCAGGCATTCAGCTCCACCATCGGCGCAAGCTTCTGCCCGCCCACCGGCACACCGCTGTAGATCAGGTTCGTGAAGCCGTAGTTTCGGACGATGCTCAGCAGATCGTCAAGCAACGCTCTTGGCGAGCGATGCCGCTCGGCTCGCTCGATAAAGTCGAAAACTTCGCTGTCCATTGCCACGTGTCCCGCCCGCGGCAGTCACCCGCCACGGTCCTCCCCTGTGACCCTTTGGCCGGTCGTCCCTTCCCGGCCACTGAACGCTAGCACGACAACTATTGCTGGAACATCTTCTTAGCCGCGCGCGAAGGTAGCGTCGTTAAATTTTGAGTGGTGGCGCAAGCTACAGGTTGGGGGTGGGTTGCGGTTGTCCGGGCAATCAAGCAGGGCGTTCGCATCGTTGGCGCGGCGGGCTTTTGTCGTTTCAGGGCAGTTCCGCACAAGCCAGCGCGCTTACGTTGCCCTGGCACCCGACGGGGGATGCGACACCAAAGCCCGTCTTGGCTTCCTCCCAAGCTGAGACGGGTTTTCGTCGTTTCAGCCCTCGCCCAAGCTCTCCTGCGTCCACCGGATCGACTGCCCCACCTCCGCTCTGTCTCGCTCCATCACGGCCCTGAGCCTAGATGCGAGCCAAGCTGGGGAAGTTTGCTCCTCTAGCGCCTGCATCATGGCGCGCGTGATCAGGACAATCTTCATCGCCCAGGCCATCGCCTCAGCTTCGGCTCTGCCATGCTCTGTCGCGAGATACATGGCAGCGGCATGGACGTCGGACAAGCGCACGTCACGCTCGTCCGCGGGCAGCCGCAGCAGCTCCTCAGCTCGCCTGCGGATAAAGCTCTTCAGCTTCTCCGCCAGTTCCTGGGCCGCATGGGCATTGTCACCCGCGAGGGCTCGGCTCCCCAACTCCATCGCTACGTCTCATGCACTCAACCCGTCCCCTACTGATGGGTCGGTTTGTAGACGCTGGGCGTGTCACGAGGCTTGCGGGTCTCGGAAGCTGTTTGGCCGCCTCACGCCTCCCCCATGCTCTCCGTGGCGCGCTGGATCGCCGCTTCCAGCTCTCGGTTCGCCATCCGCGCCTTGATCCTCGCCATGGCGAGCGCGAGCAGGGCGGTGTCAGTTTCTTGCGCTGTCCAGCCCGCCGCCTCCATGCGCTCGGCGAACTCCTGAAACTCCGCCTCCGCTGCTTCCTGGCAGTCGATCTCACGGTCGGGATCATCGGCCCCGCGCTTCGGCCCTGCAATCTCGCTCATGGCCGTATCTCCCGCACCACCCACCAGCGGTTCAAGGCATCCTCCACCCTCAGCACGGCCGCCCGACAGCTCTGGCAAGGGCCACGGGGGCAAAGCGGGTCGCAGGTAGTATTCATCTGGCGTTCATCTTGCTGGCTTGGGATGCAGGTCAAGAACATTTGTAAGTTTGCTCTTCATTCATCCCTTCTGTGCGGTTTTAACCAATTTATAATAACGGGA
The DNA here is from genome assembly GCA_035998495.1 of Mesorhizobium sp. Taxonomy (GTDB): domain Bacteria; phylum Pseudomonadota; class Alphaproteobacteria; order Rhizobiales; family Rhizobiaceae; genus Mesorhizobium_B. The sequence goes on along the minus strand of DASYHP010000041.1, from coordinate 32,581 downwards.
ACAGTTTGCGAAGCCCGTTGATTACCTCGGTCTAACGCGATCCACGATCCGCTACTGGCGGTGGATCTCAGACGAGGAAAAAGCTATGCGCATCAAGAAGGTTTTGACAGCGACTGCTGTGAGCGCGTTCCTGCTTGGGGGAACGGCTATAGCCATGGCTAATCACAGTGGCACGGGCGGCTCGGCCACCGGCGGCAATGCTATGTCCGGTGACGCCATGTCGGGGGCTGCAACTGGCGGCAATGCTTCGTCTTACCGCGGCTCGGCCACCGGCGGCAATGCTATGTCCGGTGATGCGACATCCGGACCGGCCACTGGCGGCAATGCTTCGTCTTACCCGTCCAAGTACCGGGATATGGAGTACCGCCAGAAATACCATGACAAGGACAATCGCGATAAGGACCGCGACAGGCGTAAGGCTAAGCGTAAGGGTAAGAGGCATTAACGGTTATGGCAATGGCGGCGGCGACGGCAGCCCCAATGGCAAGGACGACCGCTACCGCTAAATCATCCCACCGACCGGCCTGACGGTCAGACGTTTAACAAGAATGAGCGCGGGCCGAACCCGCGCTCACTTCGTGGTGTGCTCTGACGACACACCCGGTCTGTCATCCTCGGCAACACGCTGGCCCCGACCCCGCTTTTCGGGAGTGATTGCGACGTCGGTCTTCTCGCTCCGGGCCGGATCAGTCTCCTGCACCGCTCGCCAGCGGTTATAGGCTTCCTCCACGGCAACATCACCTCAACGCGCGGTCAGAAACCGCCCGCGGACGCGCGACAGCGATTGGAAGCTGTTGGGCAGCACAAAGCCCGCCATGCGCGTCGGCGAGTTTCCTAGGCGGCAGGAAGGGCATTCCCCGGCAGCCCCACACAAGTTGACGTGCTTACATCAGCTTTGACTCTCTCCTATCAGAGCACACCCGTGTGCTCCAACAACTCGAACAAGGAGCTCGCGATGGCCAGCCGATATGTGCCCAACGAACCTGTCAGCCCGGTTTCGCTCGACACCCTCGCTCTGCTCTTGCGTTCCGACGAGGGGCGTCTCGCAGAAATCTTGGAGGGAGTTCCGATGTTGCAGCGGGCAGCCTTGGCAGCCTTCTGCTTTTCGCGATGCCATATGCGGTCGTTGAGCTTCACGATCGCCGCTCATTGCGACGAACGGTCCCTTCGGAAAGCAGGCGGCCCCTCGGCTGAAATCCTGCTTGAGCAGTCGCGAAACCCCACCACGTTCGATGTAGGACCTCTGGTGCCTCAGAAGAGGAAGGTGGCGCTCGCGCGGTTCGGCTGATGTCCAACGGAGTGTGTAGTCGGCGACTTTCGCCGTGGAACTGCATGGCTTGGCTGATCAGCTTGCCGCGGCAGGCAGGCTGACGACCCACAACTTGCGTTCAGGAATGAACGGCCGGTTTGCATAGGTAACGGTGTGCGCCTGTAAGGGGCGCAATGGTGCCATCGCGAAGACTGACGGAAGCGTGGCTTCACATGCCTGGCATGGAGTGGGTCTGCTGCGGCGTGGGCGATGGCCGGTCCTACGACCCGGTGCTTCGGTGTGCAGGGTTCGTTTCGCCGGCAGAAACACGGAAGACGTATCCGTCTGTGTTCAGGTCTCCTTAACGGCGGGGTTGCACAGTCCGGGGCAGGTTGCTCAGTATAGGATCCTGCCATGCTGAAAAAGGATGTTGCTTTCGACCCGGTGCTTGCTGCCGAGCTCATCGAGCAAGAGCGCTTGGCCGCGCTGGAGGCGCTCGATCTCCTCGACACACCACGCGAGGAAGGTTTCGATCGCATCAGCCGGCTGATCACCAACATCTTTGGCGTTCCGATCGCACTGGTGTCTCTCATGGATGGACACCGCCAGTGGCACAAAGCGTGTGTTGGCCTAAGCAGTGACTCTTCGGAGCGGCAGCACACATTTTGCCGCGTGCCTACCGCAAACGGCAAGCCACTGGTGGTGCATGACGCGCGGCTCGACCCGCGCTTTGCTGCGAATCCTCACGTCACCGCCGAATCCGGCATACGGTTCTATGCCGGTGTGCCATTGCAGACGCCTGATGGCCTCAACATCGGCACTCTTTGTGCAGTTGATACGAAGCCGCGCGACTTCTCGGAACGTGAGCTGCAGATCCTGACCGACCTCGCTCAGGTCACAATGAGCGAGATTCAGCTGCGCCGCCGTGCCGACTTTGACCCGCTCACACGCATGCTGTCGAGGCTCGCCTTCAAGGAACAGGCGAAGCGTGCCATCTCGCTGGCCGCCCGCCATGGCCACCCTTTGTCGTGCGTGGTCATCGACATCGATCATTTCAAGGCAGCAAACGATACGCACGGGCATGCGGCCGGCGACAAAGTGCTTCAGGCGGTAGCATCTGCTTGCCGCAGCCAGTTGCGCGCAACCGACTTGCTGGGGCGGATCGGAGGTGACGAGTTCGCCGTGCTTCTGCCTCACACTGACCTTAGCGCTGCAAGCGACGTGGCAGAGAAGCTGTGTCGAACCATTCAGCGAAGCCGGACCGACCTCGGCAAGGTTGTTCTGCAGGTGACCGCCAGCGCCGGCGCAGCAGTGCTTGACGAGCAAGCAGCGGATCTAGAGAGCTTGCTTGCCAATGCGGACCAGGCGCTCTACCGAGCCAAGGCGGGCGGGCGCGATCAGTGTGTGGCGTTCGCCGGCGGGACCGCGGCACGGAAGGCGCGCCGTCGCGTGCTCAGAGGCGGCAGGATTCTCTTCAACCACCGGAACTCCACGATCGACTGTACCGTGCGCTCTTTTGGCGAGGACGGGGCAGGCATCGACGTGTGGAACACGCGCGACGTGCCGGACCGCTTCACGCTCGTGCTTCTGGCGGACAATTTGGAGCGGGAGTGCCGCGTTGCAGCGCGTGAGTCGAAACACATCGAGGTCGACTTCTGCTGAAGATCCAGGTTGAGCTGAGGCCGACTGACACCAGGCGACCCTAAGCATAGCGTCAGCGCCACGTCCGCTTTGGCGAGTGAGTAATGGGCGCCACACGGTCGCTGCATACCCGACAGCCGATTGGACGTGGCTAATCGGGTGGTTACCGCCAGAGGTGCGCTGACCGCTTGCGACAGGGCACCACTTACTCCAGCGCTCATCCTCGATCGAGAATGGCTCTGACCTTCGTTGCGAGCTCGTCAAACGTGAATGGCTTGCCGATGAGTTCCACGCCGGGATCGAGCCGCCCGTTGTGAACGATGGCATTGCGGGTGTAGCCGGTGGTGAACAGCACCTTCAGCCCAGGCCTTCTTCGTTTCGCCTCATCGGCCAGTTGTCGGCCGTCCATGCCATCGGGCAAAACGACGTCGGTGAAGAGCAGATCGACCTTGTCGCTGGCCTGTAGCATCTCAAGTGCAGACCTTCCGGTGCCCGCCTCCAGAACATGGTAGCCCAGATCACGGAGTACGCCGCAGCTATAGGCGCGCAGGTCTTCGTGATCTTCCACCACGAGGATGGTCTCATCTCCTCCGTAAGCTGGCCCGCTCTGGAGCGGCAGCGAGCCCGTGGCGGCCGTGGTGTCGCCCGCATATCGCGGCAGGTAGATCTTGACCGTCGTGCCGTGCCCAAGCTCGCTGTAGACGCGTATGTGCCCGCCTGTTTGGCGCACAAAGCCATAGACCTGACTGAGGCCCAGGCCTGTGCCCTTTCCGGCCTCTTTGGTGGTGAAGAAGGGCTCAAAGATCCGCGCCAGCGTCTCCTCGGACATGCCGAAGCCTGTGTCTGACACGGCAATCTGAACATACTGTCCGGGAGGCACCGGCTCGGCGAGCGCCTCAACGTAGGCCTCGTCCAGATGAGCGTTGCTGGTCTCGATCGTGAGCTTGCCTCCTGCCGGCATCGCGTCGCGAGCATTGATGGCGAGGTTGATCAGCGCGTTCTCGAGCTCGCCGGGGTCGGCTTGGGCCTTCCACAATCCAGCGCCCGAGACGGTCTCAAGCGAGATCGTTTCGCCTAGCGTCCGCTGCAAAAGGTCAGCTAGACCGGACACAAGCCGGTTCGGCTCGATCGGCTTTGGGTCAAGCGGCTGCCGGCGAGCGAAAGCTAGCAGGCGGGCCGTCAGTGTCGCCGCGCGCTGGGCACCCTGCTGCGCCATGTTGAGGGCGCGCGTCATACGGCCGGTGTCGGTGCCCTCCGGCAGGTTCGTGAGCTGACGCCCGATCGTCTCAAGCCCGCCCATGATAACGGTGAGCAGATTATTGAAGTCGTGCGCCACGCCGCCTGTGAGCTGGCCAATGGCTTCCATCTTCTGCGCTTGGCGAAGCGCCTCTTCCGCCTTGATGCGCTCCTGGACCTCCTCTTGGACGCGCTGCTCAAGCGTAGCGTTGAGCGCCTGGAGCTCGCGAGACGCTTCGTCTGCCGCCTTTCTGGCGGCGAGCAGTTCTCGCTCGTAGCGTCGCCGGTCAACGGCGTTGAAGACGGTCATGCGGATGAAACGGTCCGAACCGAACGGGGCTTCCCGCTCGGTTGCGTTCACCAGAACGGGCATGCGGGCCTGGTTCTTGCAGACGAGGTCAAGCGCGACCTCGTGGAAGAAGCCCTGCATGCGCAACAAGGGCGCAAAATGCGTCTCGTAGTAGATCTTGCCAGCCACATGCAGCAGGTCTTGGAACCTCTGCCCCATCAGCTCCTCACGGCCATAGCCGGTCCAGGTCAGAAGCGTCTGGTTGGCCCGGACGATGCGGCCATCAGGCAAGAAGGAGAGGTAGCCGCAAGGGGCGTTCTCGTAGAGGTCCTCGAGGCTCTCCTCGGGCGCCGTGGCATCCGCGCTGCCGGGGGGAGGCCTCTGCTGGTTCACGGATCAAGCCTCAGACAAACGACTTGATCGCGGCAATCGTCTCGTCTGGTGCACTCAGGTTCGGGCAGTGGCCGCTCGCCCGCATGAGGACGAGGGTGCTGTTGGGCATGGCCTTGTGCACGAACTCGCCGACGGCCTTGGGCGCGATCACGTCCTCCGAGCACTGAAGGATGAGCGATCGTGCAGGCACGTCGGCCAGGTCACGCCTGTTGTCGGACATGAACGTGGTTCGCGCGAAGTGCCTGGCGATCTCGGGATCCGTGCGGCAAAAGCTGTTCGTCAGTTCTTCCCCAAGCTCCGGACGATCCGCATTGCCCACGATGACTGGCGCCATCGCTGCCGACCAGCCCATGTGGTTGCTGTCGAGGAACTCCAAGAGCTCCTCGATCTGCGCTTGGCTGAATCCGCCGACATAGTCGGCATCATCGATGTAGCGCGGCGAGGGACCGATCAGCACGAGCGCCTCAAACAGCTCGGGTGCCTTACGTGCTGCCAGAACACCGATCATTGCACTGACGGAGTGGCCGACGAAGATGCCATTCTCGACCTCGAGCTCGCGCGCGATCTCGATCACGTCATCTGCATAGCCGTCCAGAGTCGCATACTTCTGGTGCGAGAAGGCCGAGAGGTCGGACCCGCCCGCACCGACATGGTCGAACAACACGACCCTGAACTCATCCTCGAAGGCAGGCGCCACGAAGCGCCACATGTTCTGGTCGCAACCAAAGCCATGAGCAAACATCATGGCCTTCTCGCCCGAACCGCTCACATGGACGTTGTTGCGCCTGAGAACGGACACCGGCGGCTTCTCCAGATCAAGCATGCCCGCGGGTTAACACGGCCAACAGCGAGGTAAAACCGCTTTCATGCGGAATGTCCGCTTTGGAGAAGTGGAATGGGAGTAGCGGACGACCGCAGTGGGCGCGAACCCGTCAGGAGAGTTTAGTCTGGCGCGGGGCTCGGAGATGCTTCACGCCTGCCATTTCCACAAAGTTGGTCGCTGCTTCCCAAAGATAGTCGCCATAAAGAAAGGGCGCGAAGTTTTCTGCCCCCTTAATTGGCAGCGGCGTGATGAGGGCGCTAACCCGTGGCTCGTAGAAGAACGGAATCGAGAAGCGCACGCGCTTGGGCGCAATGACACGGTGGCGTGTTGCCTGCACCAGCCCGCCCGTACAACGCTCAAGCAGCTGCCCAAAATTGACGGCCAGTGTGCCGTCAGTTGGGGGTACGTCGATCCACTCGCCGGCAAGGTTCTTCGCCTGCAAGCCTTCGACGCCATCTTGCGCAAGCAGCGTCACGAAGCCGGAGTCGGCGTGCTCGCGGCCAATGATCAGCCGCTTTTCGCCCTTGTGCATGACGGAGTATTCTGGGGCCGACAGGTCAATGCCGGCATTCTCCTCGCGCAAGGGGTAGCGGATCAGGCGCAGCGTGGAAATGCCACCACGAAAGTGGGCGTCAAAGGTGTTTTCCTTCAGTCCGAAGCTGCGCGCGATTGACGCCATCAGGGCTGCGCCGACCGTTTCCATGGAGATATAGTAGCGCCTTGTCAGGGCGCGCCAGCCGGGCAGTTCGGCCTCGGCTGGCAGCGGCGTGCGCTCAAGTAGCGGGTCCTGAGGATCATGGGAGGCATCTGCATGGGCCACATCGGGTCCCATGTCGATGCCCTCCTTGTAGGAAACAGCCATGGGCTGCAGAGGGAACCAACCACGATAGTAGTTCGGCTTCGACGGATCGAAGTTCCAGCGCAGGAGCTTCTCCTTTGCGGGATCCGGCAGCTCGAAAATCCTGAGGAGTTCCGCGCGCTCTGCGCTCGTCAGCAGTTCGGCTCCAGGAAAGCCGCGCACCGTCATGAAGCCGATGCCGGATGCCGCATCGAAGATCTGGCGATCCGTCTGCTCGCGCTCTGCTGAAGGCGGACCAAACAGCGACGCAATGTCGATGGCCGGGATCGCGTCAGTCCGCTCTTTGCGCACATGTCCCTCCGGGCGAGCTTTGCAAAACTTTACGAGCGAGAGCAGCTTTTGGGCAATCCCCGACACGCGACGGGAAAGGTCCGCTTGTGGACTGGACGTGGCGCAGCCTGAATGGCCACAATGGGCGCCTTGCGGCGATTGTGTTGAAGAACTCGCGGGTGGCGGCGGCCTTGCGGCGTGTTGGTTCGAAGGGGGGCGGGCGAAGGAGGCGGTTTGTCCGCCTCAGGCCGGATACGGTGCCGGTATCGGGATCAGCTTGGCCATCTTCCGCAGGTTCTGTGCGGCGGCGGCCAGATGGAACTCATCGCGGGCGCCGCATGGACCGCGAAGTCGCAACCGGTCGAGCTTCAGGATGCGCTTGAGATGCGCAAACAGCATCTCGACCTTCTTCCTCTCACGGCGTGAGGTGATGTAGGCGTCGGTTTTGGCGATGTCGCGCGCCATGTCGCGAGCACCTCGTGAACGGAGCGCAGGATTTTGCGCTGCGGCTCGTTGGGGCAGCAGCGGGATTTGAGGCCGCAGGTGTCGCAATCAGCCTTGCGGGCGCGATAGCGTTCAAGGCCGTCAGCCGGCGGCTTCCATTTGGCGGCGCGGCCCTGCTGCCAGTAGCGGCGCAACTCGCGATCTCCTGGGCAGTTGTAGAGGTCCCGGCGCCTGTCATAGCTGAAGTCGGCGCGCTCGAAGGTGCCATCTGCCCGCGCGGATTTGTCGAACACCGGGATGTGCGGCTCGATCCCGCGATCATGAACCAGCCAGGCGAGGTTCTCGGCCGAGCCGTAGCTGGCGTCTGCCACCAGCTTCTCGGGCCAGGTGCCGAAGCGTTCCTGCGTGCGCTCGATCATCCGCTTGGCTGCCGTCACCTCAGCCTGGCGGACAGCGGTGGTCGCCTCCACGTCCATGATGACGGCGTGCTTCAGATCGATCAGGTAGTTGTCCGAGTAGGCGAAGAAGGCGAGACCGCCATTGGCCCCGGTCCAGCGCGAGGCTGGGTCGGCCGGCGAGATGAACTTCGGCACAACCGGCGTGGCAGCACCGAACGCGGCATCGTCGAGCACCGCCAAATACTCGCGCACCGCATGGTTGGACGTCTCGGGCGGCAGCCCCTCGCTGCCCGGCACCGAGTGCTGCCGGTTGGCATCGGCCTTGATCATGCTGGCGTCCACCGCAAAGCCTTCGCCGCCGACGAGCCCCTCGGCCATGCAGCGCTGCACGGTCGTCTCGAACACCTTGCGCAGGAGATCGCTGTCGCGGAAGCGGCCGTGCCGGTTCTTCGAGAAGGTCGAGTGATCCGGCACGTCGCCCTCAAGGCCGAGACGGCAGAACCAGCGATAGGCGAGGTTCAGATGCACCTCCTCGCACAGCCTGCGCTCGGAGCGGATGCCGAAGCAGTAACCGACGATCAGCATGCGGATCATCAGTTCCGGATCGATCGAGGGGCGTCCCGTCTCGCTGTAGAAAGGGCGCAGGTGCTCGCGGATGCCGGATAGATCGGCAAAGCGGTCAATCAAGCGCAGCAAGTGGTCGGCCGGCACATGCCGCTCCAGGCTGAACTCGTAGAACAGCGCCTCCTGCATCACCGTCCGCTCGCCCATCATCGGCTTGTCCTCCATCCCAGAAGAACTGAATCAGGACCTCAAACCGGCAGCAAGTCCGCCTTTTTCAACACAATCGGCGCCTTGCGGCCATAGCGAACATTACAGCTTAAGCGTCATCCGGCCGCTCCCGACCAGAAGCGATCACGCGGCGCGGAGACAATTGTCATATGCCGCGAGGCCCTGACAATCCAATCGGGCAACTGACGCCCTTCTGCGCTCGACCGAGAGCGGCAGGGGAGAGAAATGCAGAGTAGCTTGGGGCTGTTGTGGGGGTCAGGTCACCGTCAGCATCACCTTGACGCTTTGGGAGCGGTCGAGGGCGAGCCGGAAAGCGGCGGGCGCAGCGGCGAGCGGCCGCTCGGCCGTGACCAGCTGAAGCACATCGACCTCGCCTAACGCGATCAAGCCGACCGCCTTTGCGAATTCGCAGCCGAAACGAAAACTGCCCTTCAGGTCGAGTTCCTTAGCCATCACGGCATTGGCGGGCACGGGAAGCGGCCCGGCCGCAAGATTGCCGACCTGCACCACCGTGCCGCCGCGGCGCACGGCTGCAATGGCGGAGGCGAGGCCCGCCACCGTGCCGGACACTTCGAAGGCGAGGTCGATGGCGGTCTCGGCCCCATAATCCTTGAGAGGCTCGTCGCCGCCGGAAAGGTCGAGAGTCCAGTCGGCGCCGAGCTTTGCGGCGAAGGCGAGGGGTGCTGCAGCGATGTCGGCGACGGCAACCGTCCCGCAACCCTTCAACTTGGCTGTCAGTAGGACCAGGAGCCCGATTGGCCCCGCGCCGAAGATAATGGCGCTTTTGCCCGCAACATCGCCGGCTCGGCGGACTGCGTGCAGAGCCACCGCTAGCGGCTCGGCGAGCGCGGCGGCGGCCATGGGCAGGCTGTCCGGCACCTTCACGCATTGATTGGGCGTCGCGTCGAACAGGCTCGAAAAGCCGCCCTGCATGTGGGGCGTTCTTGAGGCCGAGCCCATGAAGAAGATGTTTTCGCACAGATTCTGGCGCCTCTCGCGGCAGCGCGGGCAGGTTCCGCACCAGCGGGACGGGTTTACGGCCACCTGGTCACCTAGCTGGAGGCTCGGGACGTCGCCGGCGATCTCGGCCACCACGCCCGCTAGTTCGTGGCCGAGGGTGAGCGGCGATGTGACCACGAAATCGCCCGTTCGGGCGTGTCGGAAATAGTGCAGGTCCGAGCCGCAGATGCCGCCCGCGCCGAAGCGCACCCGGACCATGCCGGGCGCGAGATCCCCCAGCGCAATTTCCGTCAGCCGCAGGTCTTCCGGCCCGAACAGGGTGGCGGACAGCGCCGTGCTCAACGGATCAGCCCCATCTGGGTCGGCAGCCACAAGGTGATGGCGGGCACGAAGGTGATGAGGATCAGGGCAAGCAGGAGCGGCGCGAGCCAGGGCAGGATCGCCATGGTGGTGCGCTCCACCGACAGTTTCGCGATGCGTGAGAGCACGAACAGCACCATGCCAAGCGGCGGGTGCAGAAGGCCGATCATCAGGTTCAGGGTCATGATGAGGCCGAAATGCACGGGGTCGATACCGTAGATCGCGGTAATGGGGAGAAGGATCGGCACGAGCACGGTTATGGCGGCGATGGTGTCGAGGAAGCAGCCGACCACCAGCATGAGCACGTTGACCAGGATCAGGAACACCCATTTGGAATCCGTGATCGAAGCGATTAGCGCGGAAAAGGCCTGCGCCGCCTGGCTGACGGTCAAGAGCCAGGCAAAGATGGAGGCCGCAGTGACGATGAAGAGCACGGAGGCCGTAGTCTCAATCGTATCGAAGCTCGCCTTGGCGAGTGTCGCGAGTGTCATGGTGCGGTAGCGCACGAGACCGAGGAACAGCGACCAGATCACGGCCGCCATCGCGGCTTCCGTCGGCGTGAACCAGCCCATGGTCATGCCGCCGATCAGGATGACGGGCGTCATCAGGGCCATCACGGCGGCGAAGTCGAAATACCAGTCGGCCAGGACCAGGGCGAGAAGCGCGATGCCGACCGCCACATTGATCGAAAGCCCGGCCAGCATCAGCAGATACACCGCGACCGGGAAGGCCGCGACCGCGATAATCTCGAGAGAGGCCGCCCCAAGGCGGCGCAGTTCGAAAGGCGTGTCGGAGCCCCAGCCGCGGCGATAGGCGAAGACGGCCACAGTCACCATCATCAGCACGGTCATGACCAAGCCGGGCAAGATGCCGGCCATGAAGAGCGCGCCGATGGAGACATTCGCCATCATGCCGTAGATCACGAAGGGCAGAGAGGGCGGGAAGATCGGTCCCAGCGTGGCCGACACCGCGGTCACGCCTACCGCCGCCTCCACGGGATAGCCGTGGTCCTTCATGGCCTTGATCTCGATTGTGCCGATGCCCGCGGCATCCGCCAGTGCAGCCCCCGACATGCCGGAAAAGATCACGGAGCCGATGATGTTCACCTGGGCCAGCCCACCCTTCATCCAGCCGACCAAAGCCAGCGCGAACGTGTAGATTCGGCCGGTCACGCCCGCAATGTTCATGAGGTTGCCGGCGAAGATGAAGAAGGGCACGGCCAGCAGCGGAAAGCTTTCCACGCCGGCGATCATTCGCTGAGCAGCGATGATGTCGGGCGCCACGCCGTAGATCAAAAGGTAGAGCAGGGAGGCGATGGCCATGGACACAGCGACCGGCACGCCGACCAGCATGAAGGCGAGAAAGGAGCCGATCAGGAGAAGCATGGCTTACTCCCCCAGTGCGTCAAAGGCGCCGGGGCGCTCGAGAACGGAATAGCCGCGACGGAGGTCGGCCGCGAAGACCTGGATTTGGCGCAGGAGCATCAGCGCGAAGCCCGCGAACACGGCATAGAAGACGATGTTGCGGGGCAGGTCGATCGTCACCATCCGCTCGCGATGGACGATGCCGACATAGCGCCAAAGCAGCCAGCACATATAGGCGAAGAACAGGATCGTCGCGATGCTCACGAAAAGCGCCAGCACGCGCCCGACCTGCTGCGGAAGGTAGTGGTAGAGCACGTCCACATGGATGTGCCGCGTGAGCCGCGTGCACATGGCTGCCCCAAGAAAGACCACCGCCACCAGGCAGTTGATGGCGATCTCCTCGGTCCAGGCGAAGCTGTCGTTCAGCACGTAACGGGTGAAGAACTGCAGAAACACGCAGAGCGCCATGCCCCAGAACACGGCGAGCGTGACCCAATCCTCGACGGCATAACGCCGGAGGTCGACAGGCGGCGCCCCCTCGAAGGCGTGTGCCAGTTCCTCGGCCGTGACCGGCGTGTGGACCTCTTGCGCCACGGGCAGCCTCCGGGTCATGGAAGGGAAACGGCCCGGCGACATGCGCCGGGCCCGTGACCAGGCTCAATTACTGGACGGCGCGGATCGCCTCCCAGTCCTCCTTGCGGTAGCCGAACTCCTCGAAGGTGACCTTTTCCATCACGTTCTTCTCGAAGTCGGCGCGGTCCACCTCTGTCACGGTGATGCCGCGATCCTTGAACACCTGCACGAGCTCAGTTTCGCGCGCGACGATCTTCTCTGTGGCGCGAGCGGCGGCCTCCTGCATCACTTCCGTGAAGATCGCTTTGTCCTCGTCGGAAAGCTGGTTCCAGACGGTCTGCGAGACGATCGTGTTGAGGTGGTCGACGATATGGCCGGTCAGGACGATGTGCTTCTGCACCTCGAAGAACTTTTTGGCCTCGATGGTGGTCAGCGGGTTCTCCTGAGCTTCCACTGTGCCCTGCTGAAGCGCGAGATAGACCTCCGCGAAGGCGATGGGTGCGGTGTTTGCGCCGCAGGCGCGCGGCATGGCGAGATAGGCTGGCACGTCGGGCACGCGCATCTTGAGGCCCTGCATGTCGGCACATTTCTCGATCGGCCGGTTCGATGTCGTGTGGCGGGTCCCGTAATAGGTAGTCGCCACGATATGGTGGCCGGACGCCTCCTCGTAGCCCTTGGTCAGATCCTTGTAGATGTCGCTCTTGGCATAGGCGAGCAGGTGGTCGGCATCACGAAAGATATAGGGGAAGTAAGTCACGCCAATGGGAGGGAACTCGCGCGCGGCGAAGCTTGAGCCGGAGATGATGATGTCGACCGTGCCCAGCGTCAGTCCCTGGTTGATGTCGGACTCCTTGCCGAGCTGCGAAGCCGGGAACACGTCGATCGTGTAGCGGCCGTTCGTGCGCTTCGCGATCTCCTCGGCGGCCCAGACCGATTCCGTATGAAATGGCTCGGAGGTCTCATAGACATGTGCCCATTTGAGCGCCTGCTGCGCCGGCGCTGGCCCTATAGGCAGAGTGAGTGCGGCAAGCGCACCTAAGACAACGACTCGCCTGGAAAACATCGATCCCTCCCGTATGCGTCTCTTGAGCTTCGGCCGAACTCCTCCCGGCCTGGACGGTGCCAATGCATTTCCCGGCGGTTGGAATGTCAAGCCCGGACGGGCGGTGGCGGAGACGAAGTCTGAGCCGACCCCCTTGGCCAGAATGCCGAGTCAGCACCTTGGGGTGCGAGATCCAAGCGCTGACTCTTTGCGCAAAGTGGCCCTGGCGAACCGCCCGGTCAGGGTCGCATTAGTCGGAGCGCCTTCAAGACGAGGTCTGGCGGGCGAAGGGGAGCGCCTTTTCGGCGATCCCAGCATCGTATCGTCGTCAGCGCTGCCATTCCCCGCGACCACCCGGTGATTGCGATCCGCGCCAGTGTTGAGGAACCCAGATACCCGGTGGACCATGGCTGCGGCGCATCTTGCGCCTGAGATTGTGGGAAGCCATTCCGGACGGAAGGCAAGCACCAGCCATGCAGCGGCAGACGCTGCTGCACGGTGTTCCAAGGGAGTGGGAAAAGCAGAGGTCGACGGGGGAGGGCTGAGCGGCCAGAAGTGGCCGCAAGCGGAATGGCTGCTTTTTTCCTGCGCGGGAAGGAAGCGGACGTTCGCGCAGATCACGGGTTGCCAGCTCAAACTGCGAAGCAGATCGGCCTCCTGCGAAACAGAGGCTGGCACATCACCTCGTGAAGGCGAGCGGCACTTCGAAGCTCCACTGGGAGCGACCGGCTGCCTCGGGGATTGAGGGGAAGGGGGCCGCGCGGCGCACCGCGTCGAGGGCTGCCTTGTCGAGCACGGCAGAACCCGAACTGCGCAGGAGCCGCACGCCGCGCGTGCCGCCGTCGGCGTTCACGGTAAAGCCCACCATCGCCTCGCCGCGCAGCTTTTGGCGGCGCGCATCGGCTGGGTAGCGCAAGGCGCGCCGCAGCTTCGCAACCACTTTCCCCGGATAGTTGGACGCGGCGGCATTCCCGGCAGAACTGCTCTTGCCCGCCTTGCCGGCCGTCGCTTTCGTGCCCTCGGCCTTGCCGGCGGCCATCCCGCGCCTGGCGTCGGATTCGGCCTTGCCCCTGCTGCCGGATGTCTCGCGGGCGGCGGCAGCATGCTTTTTCGCTTTGCCCGGTTTGGCGGCATCGAGCTGCTTTGGTTTGGCCTCAGCGGCTTCCTGCGTCCTCTTCGGCTTCCCCTTGGCGGCTTCGCGCTTCGGGTCCGGATCCGAGGCCTTTTGCGTCCCCTCGGTCAGATCGGGCGGTCGCGGCGAGGGCGTCGGAATGTCTTCAAGCGCGGCGAGCGCCTCGGCCACGCGGGCTTCCGACGTATTGGCAGGCTCGGTCAATGGTTCCGGCTCGGTGGCCGGCGCGAGGGGCTCAGGCGTCACCGCCAGATAGCGTTCGCCGGGTGCAGCCGGGATCGGCGGTTGTGTAGCCGTTGCCGCGCCGGCCGGCGCCGGGGCGGCGGCCGCGGATCGTGACACAACAATAACCGCCTCGTCGGTCTTGGGGGCAGACAGTATCTCCCTGGACGTCTCCCTGGGAACAACTGCTGTCGCGGCCGCCTCGGCCGCTTCGGAAGGGGGCTCGCTCCGGGCCAGCACTTCTGCAGCCGCTTTCGGGATGGAAACGCTCTCTCTCGCCGGAACACGGCCGGCGGAAGGAGAAGCAGGCGCGGCCGGCGCCAATTGGACGGGTTCCGCTACATTGGGCTTGGCCGCGGGGGTCTGCTGGTCGGTCGACGCGACCGCAAGACTGGGTTCAACTCCTGCCGCTCCTAGGGAGGGCGCCTCTTGCGCCGCCAGCTCTTCTGCTGCAGCCGGGGACGCAATTGTCTCGGCCGGCGCGGCGTCGGCGGGCTCGTCGGCAGGAAGCGCTGCGACGATCTCTGTCGCCGCAGCTGGAGCAATCATCTCGGGCTGAAGTGTCGCCGGCCGCTCAGGCGTCATCACGGTGACGAAGGTGACCGTTATCGCGCCGTCATCCGCCAAGTCGCCTGCACTTGCCTGGTCCTGCACCCCGCCGCCCAACATGACGATGCCGGCCTCTTCGGAGCCGGCGATCTGCACGATCTCGGCACCGGCCACCAGGGCCAGGCCGAGGCCGGCGTGAAGAAGGAGAGACAGGCCAAGCGCGGGCCAGGTTTTGGTGGGTGATGGCGCGCAGAAAGTGAATGTAAGACGAGGCGGAGGAGCCACTATGTCCAACGCCGCGACCGCCGGCTCGAGGGCCGCCGTCTCGGACTCGTTTGACAATGGTTCGGGCAAGAGAATCAGTTCGCTCGCCGCAGGCAGTGGCGGCGGGTCGCGCCAACATCCAGCCCAGACCGCGGCGGGCGCCACGTCAGCCCCCGAAGGGGATGTTCGACCTGTTCTGAGTGCCGAGCGCCTTCAGGCAGGCTTTCCGCTCGACCCCCTGGCCCCGGCACTGCGGGGCGTCGTTCACCAGCAGGCGACTCCAATGGGTGCAGTCCGGCCCCGGCAGGTCGAAGCGGCGCACGCGTGTCTTGCCCTCCGGAAGATCGGAGAATTCGAGAAGGGCCAGTCGCTCGACCTGGCCAGCGGGGCCGAACATTGCGACCTCGAATGCTGCGAGGTTGAGCGCCGCGCCGAGCCGATTCTCGATCAGAAGGGTGAGGCGGCAACCGCCTGGCTGGCTTTCGAGCGCGTTGAGCTCCAGCAAGAGCTTTGGCTGGACCTTCTCCTGCGCGAAACCCGGACCGGCGAGGGCGAGGAGAGCCGCGATCGTGAGCGTGAACGGGGCGCGCATCATCACCACCCCAGCTGCTTGGCGAGCGACACCTTGAAAGTGCGGCCCTTCGCCGGGTCGTTGTGCAGGAACTCCTTGTACTGCTTGTCGAAGACGTTCTCGACGCCGAACTGTGCGTCCCAGCCTGCGAACCGCCCTTCCTCGGGCGTCCAGCTCACGAACAGGTCGTGGACCTTGAAGGCTTCGGCATAGCGGTCCGATACCGCCCGGCTGGGCGATACGATCACCGGCTCGTCTGACCGGCGGCGCTCGTCCTGCGGATCGGCCACGAAGCGCGCGCGCCAGCCGAAACGAAGGGCGTGCTCGGGGATCTTGCCGCCTAGGGTGAAGGACAGCTCGTGCGGGGCGATCGTGGTGAGATACTCGTCCGTCTGCTTGTCTTTGCCTTCAACATAGGAGTAGCCGGCACTGGCGAACACATGGGTCGAATCATAGGCCGCCTCGACCTCGAAGCCGTAGATCTCCGCCTCGCCGACATTGATGAAGCCGGGCATCGTCGGCCCGCGTGCTGGATTCAGTGCAATCAGGTCAGTAATGTCATTGTAGAAGCCCGTTGTCTTGAGCTGCGCGGCGTCGCCCGCCTGCACGAGGTCATACCCCGACAGCGCGAAGCCCAGCTCGTAATTGTTCGAGCGCTCTTTCTCCAGGTCGAGACTGGGCAGGAAAACCGAGCTGCTGCTGCTCGTGGAGAATGTCTCGTCAAGACTTGGGAAGCGCTCGGTGTGCGCCACCGAGCCGAACACGGCCACCCAGTCCGTCACCTTGTAGTGTGCCGCGAGTTTGGGCGAGAGCGCCGTGTCTTCGGTCGCCTCCCCGCCGATCACAGCCTCGTCCGGTTCGAGCCACCGCCAATCGACGCGGACTCCCGGGATGAGCGTCAGTCGCTCGTCCCAGATGAACTCGTTTTGGACGAACACGCCCGCCTTGAGGTCGGTGCCCTCCGGGTGGAAGGTGACGGGCAGGTCGTCGCCGTTGCGCACGACATCTGCGACACGGGTCTGGTGCGCGGTCTGGACACCGACGGTGAGGAAGTTCTCCCACGCCTCACCTTGCCACTCCATTCGGTTCTCGGCGTTGAGCTGCCAGGTGCGGTAGGCGTATTCAGAGTCGCAGAAGAGCACGCTTGAAAGGCAGGTCAGCCGGAAGGCGGAATTGCCGCTCGCGTCTGTCTGCTCGACCGTGGTGTCGGAATAGGAGGCCGACAGCTTGAGATCGAGCATGTCGTTGCCGCTGACAGGGTTCTCGTAAGAGACCACCGCCGTGCGGTCGATCACGTGACGATCGATCGTGCCAAAAGTCGTCTGCGTGCCGAGCTGCGCGAAATCCTGGTCGTCGGCATCCGAATCCCATTGCTGGTAGGAGAGTCGCAGCTTGCCCTCCTCGCCGACATCGAACGTGCCCTTGGCCAGGCCCGACCAGGACTCGAAGTCCGAGCTGCGCACAACATTGCCATCGCCGGTCTCGTATTCGTCGGCAGCACGATAGGTGCCGGCGAGCAGGAACTCGGCGTCCTGACCCATGCGCTGGGCGAGGATGGCGGAGCCGAGCCCGCCCTGGTCGCTCGAGGTATAGCCGCCCTTCAGGCGAAGCGCGCCGTTCTCGCCCTCGCGGATGAAGTCGGACGCGTCCTTGGTCTCGAACAGGATCACGCCGCCCAGCGCGCCCGAGCCGTAAAGCGTGGACGACGCCGACCCGCGCAGCACCTCGACCCGGCGATAGAGTTCGGGCTCGGCGAAGAAACCGCCCACGCGGTACTGCTCGTAATACTTGTTCGCCCCGTCCACCTGGACGATGATGCGCCCTTCCTCGTTTGCTGACTCCGGCGCGCCGACGCCGCGGATGTTGAAGGTCTGGCCGAGCACGCGGTCGGAGCCCGACGTGTTGACGCCGGGAATATCGCGCAGGATCTCGCCCACCGTGGCCGCCTGCTTCTGGTCGATTTCCTCCTGCTCAACCACGGTGACGGCCTGCGGCGTGTCGATCGCCACTTTTTCCACGCCGGCGCCCACCACCAGGCGCTCCAGAAGCGTGACACGCCCTTGTTTGCCTGCCGCCGTTTCCTGCGCTTGCGCCACGCGCGCGCCGAGAATGCCTGTGCAAAGTATGGATGCGACGCCCAGGAGCAGCGCCTTCCGGTGCCTTGAGACCAGTCCCACGATTCACCCCTCTGAGAACTCGGAGGTCGGGCTGGCTGGCTTCTCGCGCTTGCTCGCTGACCGCGGGGGCGAGCACATCCCGCCGATCCGCTGTTGCACTGTCTAATAAACATGATAAGAAGAGTCAACTTACAACCGACGTCGCCCAGCCAGCCTTCAGCGAGCCCGGCGCTTCCTGAGCGTTTGCGCCATGTCGAGAGAAGCCGCCGATCTCAATCCGGTCGCCGCTGCGCGGTCAGAAATGCGCCCCTTAGCCGAAAGGCCGGCGAGCGGCGCCCCTCCGGTTTTCCGCACCGAAGATCTGTTTTCCGGCGCGTCCGAGATCCGCCTGACCCATGCCGGTGCGGAATACCGCCTCAAGATCACGCGGGCGGGCAAGCTGATCCTGAACAAGTGAGGGGAAGAACCATGCGGGCGACCAGACCGGAGCCGGAGAAGATCCGCGCCGCAGGCAAGGACAATCCGGACCTGCGCGAGCGCGATCTCGCACAACGGCTCGGCATCTCGGAAGCGGAATTCGTGGCCGCCCATTGCGGCCTTTCCGTCATCCGCATCGACCCGCGTGTAGACGAACTTCTGCCAGCGCTGCCTGCGCTCGGCGAAGTGATGGCGCTGACCCGCAACGAAAGTGCAGTGCATGAGAAGATCGGGCCGTTCGAAAAGGTAACCGCAGGGCGGCACGCAGCCCTAGTGCTAGGCGAGCAGATCGATCTGCGCATCTTCCCGAAACACTGGGCGTTCGGCTTCGCGGTGGAGAAAGGGGTCGGCGTGGACGTTCGGCGCAGCCTGCAGTTCTTCGATGCGGCCGGTGATGCCGTCCACAAAGTGCATCTTCGCCCCGCCTCCAACAGGGAAGCCTATCTCACTCTCGTCCAGCGCTTCGCCGCGGCTGACCAGAGCCAGACAGTCGACGTGCAGCCGCCGACGCCCGCCGTTTCGCGCCCGATCCCTAGAGTCGAGCCGCAAGATTTGCGCGACCGCTGGAGCGCGATGACCGACGTACACCAGTTCGTCGGCATTCTGCGCGCGCTCGACCTGACCCGGCGCGAGGCCGTGCATCTGATCGGCACGGATTATGCCTGGCCGCTGGCAACCGATGCCGTACCCGCCATGATGGCGCGAAGCGTTGAGGCGGGGCTGCCCATCATGTGCTTCGTCGGCAACCGCGGCTGCATCCAGATCCATTCCGGCCCGATCTCAAACGTGAAGCCGATAGGCCCCTGGCTCAATGTCATGGACGAAACCTTCCACCTCCATCTGCGGATCGACCGGATCCGTGAGCTCTGGGCTGTCCGGAAGCCGAACAGCGAAGGACATGTGACCTCGGTCGAGGCCTATGACGCGGCGGGCGAGCTCATCATCCAGTTCTTCGGCAAGCGGCGGGAAGGCGAGGACGAGCGCCGGGAATGGCGCGAGGTGGTTGAAGTGCTGCCGCTCGAAAAAAACCAGGTCGACGCGGCATGAGGCCCGGGCGAACGCAACGACCGGCGGCGCTCAGCGTGATCTGGCTTGCGCTGGCCGCCCCTGCGTGGGCCGAAGGCGAGCTGTCCGCAGCCAACCGCCTTGTCAGCATCGGGGGCTCGCTCACTGAGATCGTCCATGCTCTCGGCGAGGAGCAGCGACTGGTCGCGCGCGACTCGACGAGCACCTTTCCGCCCGAAGCCGCAACGCTTCCCGATGTCGGCTATATGCGCCAGCTTTCGCCGGAAGGCGTGCTGTCCGTGAACCCCGACGGTATCCTGGCGCTTGCCGGGAGCGGCCCGCCCGAAGCGATGGAGGTGCTCGATCGCGCGGGCGTGCCGCTTGTGCTGGTGCCTGAAACGTTTTCCCGCGAAGGCATCATCGAGAAGATCAAGACGGTCGGCCAAGCGCTCGACGTGCCGCAAAAGGCCGAGAAGCTGGCAGCCCAGGTCGCGGCTGACCTGGCACAGGCGGAGGCGTCCGCAGCCGAAAACCAGCCCAAGCGGGTGCTGTTCGTCTTGTCCGTCCAGGGCGGCAAGCTGCTCGCCTCAGGCGCGGGCACGGCCGCCGACGGCATCATCCGCATGGCGGGTGCGGTCAACGCCGTCCAGGGTTACTCAGGCTACAAGCAATTGTCGGACGAGGCGGCACTTCTGGCCGCTCCCGACGTGGTGCTGATGATGGACCGAGCCGGCGAGCATTCGCTGGACGCCGACGCGCTGTTCGACCTTCCGGCGCTGCGAGCGACACCGGCGGCAGCAAGCAAAGCGCTGATCCGCATGGACGGTTCCTATCTCCTGGGATTCGGCCCTC
Organism: Mesorhizobium sp.; assembly: GCA_035998495.1. Taxonomy (GTDB): domain Bacteria; phylum Pseudomonadota; class Alphaproteobacteria; order Rhizobiales; family Rhizobiaceae; genus Mesorhizobium_B. The sequence goes on along the minus strand of DASYHP010000041.1, from coordinate 12,699 downwards.
GCACCGCCGGCGCGGTTCGCGATCTGGCCCAGGGCCTGTCGGCGCATGACGGCGACTGACAAGGTCTGGCCGCCGTTCGCCCCAGGCCTGCGGGGCTGGGTCGGCCCGGGCCGGCGCGGGGTTCCGGGCGACCGCGCCGCCCGGGCTCGGGCAGCGCTGCTGCTGCTTTCCGTGCTTCTGGCCCTCGCCGTTTGCGTCGGCTTGTCGGCCGGCGCGTCGGACGTCTCCGCCTGGGAGGCCGGCCTGGGCCTAGTCACTGGGGGCGAAGCACTTTCGGCGCGCGACCGGCTTATCCTGTTCGAGATCCGCCTGCCGCGTGTCGCGTTGGGCGTGCTCGTGGGCGCTGCGCTGGCCTTTTCTGGCGCCGTGATGCAGGGCCTGTTCCGCAATCCCTTGGCCGATCCCGGCATTGTAGGCGTATCGTCGGGCGCTGCGCTCGGCGCGGTGGCCGTGATCGTGTTGGGCGGGCCGCTCGCGGCCGCCATGGAACTCGGCGTCGTGGCGCTGCCGGTTGCTGCCTTTCTTGGGGCGCTCGTCACCACGGCTCTTCTCTACCGCATCGCGACGCGAGCCGGCCGCACCTCAGTTCCCACCTTGCTGTTGGCCGGCATTGCGCTGGGCGCTCTCGCCGGTGCGCTCACCGGCGTGATGGTGTTCGTGGCCGACGACGGGCAGCTCCGCGAGCTGACCTTCTGGTCGCTCGGCTCGCTCGCGGGAGCGACCTGGGAGAAGGTCTTCGTCGCAGGCGCGATCATCATGGCGAGCCTGGCGGCCGGCCTGTGGCTTGCGCGCGGGCTCGACGCGCTTGCGCTGGGCGAGGCGGTGGCCGGCCATCTCGGCCGGCCCGTGCAGATGCTGAAGCATGTGTCGATAGCTGCCGTTGCGGCCGCCACGGGCGCAGCCGTGTCGGTCAGCGGCGGCATCGGTTTTGTGGGCATCGTCGCCCCGCACCTCTTGCGCCTCCTGATCGGCCCCTCTCACCGATACCTCCTGCCGGCATCAGCGCTTCTCGGCGCATCCCTCCTGCTTATGGCAGACGCAGCCGCGCGCGTCCTCGTGGCGCCCGCGGAGCTCCCCATCGGCATTGTCACCGGCAGCATCGGCGCGCCCTTCTTCCTTTGGGTGCTGCTCCGAGGTCGGGGCTTCACGGTCGATTAAGCTCATGATCGAAGCGCGCGACCTCATCGTGAGTCTCGGTCGACGTGTGGTGCTGCGCGGCGTGAGCGTCGAAGTTCCAGCGGGAAAAGTCACCGTCGTGATCGGCCCGAACGGCTCGGGCAAATCGACCCTCCTCAAGGCGCTGGCCGGGGAACTTCCGTTCTCCGGCGATATCCGCCTTCACGGCCGGAGCCTGAAGATCTGGCGCGTGGCGGAACTCGCGCAGATCCGGGCCGTGATGCCGCAGGCGGGTGCGCTCGCCTTTCCGTTCACCGTGCGGGAAGTTGTGCGCATGGGCGCGCTTGCGGGAGCAGGCCAGGGTTCCTCCGGCTTCGCCCGCGACCTGCCCGAGTTGGCCCTCAGGAGAGTTGGGTTGGACGGCTTTGGGCCCAGGCTCTTCTCCGAGCTTTCGGGAGGGGAACAGCAGCGCGTGCATTTGGCCCGGGTTCTGGCGCAGGCTTGGGAGCCCTTCGGTCCGGATGGTCCGCGCTTCCTTCTGCTCGACGAGCCCGCATCAAACTTGGACATCCGTCATCAGATGGGGATCATGAGCCTTGCGCGAGACTATGCAACGCGCGGCGGCGGCGTGCTGATGGTCGTGCATGAGCTTGGTCATGTGGCACGCTTCGCGGACCAAGTGATCGCCTTGCATAATGGCAAGGTGGCGAGGGCGGGGCCCACTGAATTCGTCATAGAGCCAAAGCTTTTGAGCGGCATTTTCGGCTGGCCGCTCCGGATCGCTGAAGTGCTGGGCAGCCCCGTGATCGTTCCAGTTGCTGGTACGGCGGCCACGGTCGGATGGCCAACTTGATGCCGCTCTTAAGGCTGCCCGGAGCTTGGAAGGGGCGCATAGAACCGAGCGGTAGCACTATGGGCGTGTGCCGCGATGGCGGTATTCGGCTGATGCTTCGACTGGATGATCGATAGACCAGTTGACCGCCGTCGAACGTGAGGCGGTCCACAAGGCGCGGAAGGTTTGCACTGGGATGGGGGCGCGGCAAGCGCGGACAGTGCTACTCCCCTGAAGTTTGAAGTGCAGCCGGTGGTAGGTTGTATTCGCCGAAGCGGCACATCCGGGACAATCCGCCGCTCCTCGACGTCCGGTTTCGGGTCGGAGCTTCAGGCGCAAGGCGGCTACTTTGGGCGCTAGGCGGGCGCAGCCTTGGCCTGCAATTTGCGCACAATGTTGCATCGCGGTGACTAGAGGGCTGGCCTCCGGCTCAGCCAATCCGTAGCGCCTTCATAGGCAATGGCCAGTTCCAGCACTGCCTTGTCGGCGCGGGGCCGACCGATGATCTGGATGCCGTTCGGCAGGTCGTTGGCGCCGAACCCTGCGGGCATTGCCGCGACCGGTAAGCCAGCCATCGAAGCGGGAACTACCACTTCCATCCAGCGGTGGTAGGTATCCATTGTGCAGCCGCCGACTTGTTTTGGCCAATGGGTTCTCGCATCGAAGGGGAAGACCTGCGCCGAGGGCAGGATCAGGTAGTCGAAGCGCTCGAACAGAGTCAGCATGTACTGATACCAGGCGCTGCGGCGCTCAGAGGCGATGTGCACCTCGCGGCCTGTCATGCCGAGGCCCCGCTCAACCTCCCAGATGATCTCCGGCTTCATCAACGCCCGCCTAGCGGGATCGTCATAGCTGTCGCGCATGCTGTTGGCTGTGAGCCAGCTTCTCAGCGTCGTCCAAGAACACCAGACTTCCGCCATGTCGAAGTCTGGCACGATGGCGTCCACCTCGCAGCCGATCTTCTCGAAGACCGGCAGGGTAGAGCGGCAAAGATCGAGGACGCCTGGTTCAAAGGGCAGGTATCCCCCGAGGTCGCCCAGCCAAGCGATCCGGGTTCCGGAGAAGTCGCGTCCGGGCTGCGGCGTCAAATCTTCGGCGGGAAGCGAATGCGGGTCGCGAGGATCGTAGCCGGCCTGCGTGGCAAGCAAGGCGGCGGTATCTGCCACCGTCCGCCCCATTGGACCGAGTACTGAAAGCTGGCCCATGAAGAGCTCAGACTTCAGCGAGGACGGAATGCGGCCGTAGCTCGGACGGAAGCCGACGACATTGTTGAAGGCTGCTGGGTTGCGCAGCGAGCCCATCATGTCGCTGCCGTCGGCAACCGGCAGGAGCTGCGCGGAAAGCGCCGCCGCCGCGCCGCCGCTCGATCCGCCGACGGTCTTCGTCAGGTCGTAAGGGTTCTTCGTCGTGCCATGTACAGGATTGTAGCTCTGTGAGCCAAACCCGTGTTCCGGGGTATTCGTCTTGCCGATGAAGATCGCGCCTGCCATGCGGATGCGCTCCACCATCACCTCGTCTGTTTTCGGCACGAAGTCTGCGAAGACCGGTGAGCCATAGGTGCAGCGAATGCCCTTCACCTCGCAGAGATCTTTGATCGCAATCGGCAAGCCGTGCATCCAGCCGCGCGAGGAGCCGGCGGCCAATTCCGCATCGCATGCGGCGGATTCGGCAAGAAGCGCCGCACTGTCGCAAAGGCTGACAATGGCGTTGATGGCCGGGTTCAAGCGCTCGATCCGCGCCAAATAGGCCTCCATAACAGCAAACGAGGAGAGCTGGCGGCTGTGGATCGACTGCGAAAGCGCGGTGGCGGAAAGCCTTGTGATCTCGTCCGCCTGCATCGACATCTCCTCCACTAATCAGGGTGAACTCCGACCGGCTCAGGCAACTCAAGTCAAGTGCAGACCCGAACCACCCTGTGGGCGACAAACCCTTGGATTGCAGCGGTTTCGGGCGCTTCTGGTGCAATCCCTGACCTGGAGCTCCGCCGCCAATGTCTGCTTTCAGGATGCCGCAAAGTAGGTCTCTACGGCTGGATCGGGCGCAAAGCAGCAGTGGACCTGGCGACGTTCCGGCCTGGAACTGAAGGCTGCAATGCATTTTCCCGTTTGCCGGACGGCCTCTCGACATGGCTGTCAGGCCCGGCGCATGAAGGTTTGTCGGCCCATTCCCAGGCAGGAGAACTCGATGCAGCAGCGACCCTTCGGGCCAACTCGAAGAGCAGTGCCGACCATCGGCCAGGGCACCTGGATGCTGGAGGAGGCCGAGCGTGGTGCGGCGCTGGCCGCGCTCCGCCGCGGGCTCGACCTCGGCATGACCCACATCGACACGGCCGAGATGTATGGCGACGGGGCTGCCGAGGAACTGGTGGCAGAAGCGATCAGCGGCCGTCGTGACGAGGTATTCCTGGTCTCCAAGGTCTTGCCATCGAACGCTTCACGCGAAGGCACGCTGCAGGCTTGTGATCGGTCGCTGGCCCGGCTCGGGACCGATCGGCTCGACTGCTACCTTCTGCATTGGCGCGGGCGTTTTCCGCTGGAGGACACCATTGCCGCCTTCGCCGAACTCAAGCGGGCTGGCAAGATCCTGTCCTGGGGCGTGAGCAACTTTGACGTGGACGACCTCGAAGAGGCGCTAGTGATGGCAGGCGAAGGCCAGATCGCCTGCAACCAGGTGCTCTATCACTTAGGCGAACGCGCCATTGAGCATGCCGTCCTGCCCTGGTGCCAGCAGCACGGCGTGGCGCTGGTGGCTTATAGCCCCTTTGGTCAGCAGGACTTCCCAAGCCCCGCATCACTGGCGGGCGTGTGCTTGAGGAGACCGCGGCCGAACATGGCGCGACGGAGCGGCAAGTTGCGCTTGCCCATCTCACCCGCCACAGTTCCGCGTTCGCGATCCCGAAGGCCTCAAACCCTGACCACGTCGAGGACAATGCCGCCGCAGCCAGCCTTCAGCTGAGCGCAGCCGAGCACGACAGGCTCGAAGCAGCCTTCCCCCGAGGGCCAAAGCTGCGCTCGCTGCCGATGATTTGAACATCTGGCGGCGTATGTGTCTCAGGCGATCCTTTGACCACAGAGCAGACGACAGGCGAGGACGCTGCGTGTGTGGCAACCCTAACCGCGAACAGGCCCATCGCCGGGTGTTGCGGCAGGGCTGAAGTTGATTGGCAGGGTGGGCGGCGGAGTGGGTGCTGTGGCCTGCGCGGTTTGCGTCACTGTGGGCGCCGCGCTGTCGTCGAACCCCACCCACAACATCGAGCCCATCACCACAGCCGCATTGACTGCCGCCATGGTCCACAAGGTGCGCTCATGCGTGTTGCCGGCCATGCTCACCTCCATGCACTGGACGAACAACGATCGTGCGACAGGCGGGTTGCCAACACTGGGTGAGTTTAGCGCAGCAACCAGCGCCGTTCAGTAGCCGGCGGCTCTACCCGGCCGACGTGCCTCGGTGTCTGCTTTGGAGCTGCAGGTAGGAGCGTCTAGACGGCGCAAACGGGCGCAAGTTTGCCGTCAGGAGAGTTTGGCCTGGCGCGGAGCTCGCAGATGCTTCACGCCTGCCATCTCGACAAAGTTGGTCGCGGCTTCCCAGAGGTGGTCGCCATAAGGAAACGGCGCGAAGCCGTCTGCGCCGTTGATCGGCAGCGGCGTGATCAGGGCATCAATGCGTGGTTCGTAGAAGAAGGGGATGGAGAAACGCACGCGCTTTGGCGCGATGACGCGATGGCGCGTCGCCTGCACCAGCCCGCCTGTCCATTTCTCAAGCAACTGCCCGAAATTGACGGCCAGAGTGCCGTCGGCCGGGGGCACGTCGATCCACTCGCCGGCATGGTTCTTTGCCTGCAAGCCTTCGACGCTGTCTTGGGCAAGCAGCGTGAGGAAGCCGGAGTCGGCGTGCTCGCGGCCGATGATCAGTCGCTTCTCGCCCTTGTGCATGACACAGTATTCTGGCGCAGACAGGTCGATGTCGGCATTCTCATCGCGCAGGGGGTAGCGGATCAGGCGCAGCGTGGAGATGCCGCCACGAAAAGTCGTCAAAGGCATTCTGGTTCAGCCCCAAACTGCGGGCAATCGACGCCATCAGCGCCGCACCGACATTCTCCATGGACACATAGTAGCGCCCTACAACGGCGCGCCAGCCGGGCAGCTCGGCCTCGGCTGGCAGCGGCGTGCGCTCCAGCAGCGGGTCTTCAGGATCATGGGCGGCATCTGCGTGGGCCACATCCGGCCCCATATCGATCCCCTCCTTGTAGGAAACAGCCGCGGGCTGCAGAGGAAACCAGCCGCGATAGTAGTTCGGCTGCGACGGATCGAAGTTCCAGCGCAGGAGCTTCTCCTTTGCAGCATCCGACAGCTCGAAAATCCGGAGGAGCTCAGCGCCCTTTGCGCTCGTCAGCAGTTCGGCTCCAGGAAACCCGCGCACCGTCATGAAGCCGATGCTGGATGCCGCATCGAAGATCTGGCGGTCCGTCTGCTCGCGCTCTGCTGAAGGCAGACCAAACAGCGGCTCAATGTCGATGGCCGGGATCTCGTCAGTCCGCTCTTCCCGCACGCGTTTCCTCCTGGTCCGCTCCGAAGGTCTTTACGAGCGAGAGCGGCTTCTCGGCAATCCTGGATACGCTACGGCAAAGGTCCGCTTGTGGACTGGACGTCGCGCAGCCTGAATGGCCACAATGGGCGCGAAGCAGTCATCCGCTCAAGGCTGTAGCTTCATCCCCTCGACAGCGCCTCTCATGAACTCAGTGACCCTGCGGCGCACCTCCGCTGGTGCGAGCGGCTTCTCCAGAACGGGGGCTCGCGTGGACTTGAGGAAGCCGTCCAGCTCATGGTGCAGCGTGTCGCCGGTCAAGAACAGCATGCGCTCGCTCAACTCGTTGCCCCGCGCCTGCAAGCGCTGGTGAAGCCCTGGGCCGTCGAGCTCTGGCATGCGCAGGTCGCTCACAACGAGATCATACTGCCGCTCCTCGATGAGCTTCAGCGCCTCGAGACCGTTCGCAGCAAGGTCAATCCTCCGGCCCAGCGGCATAAGAATTTCCGCCATTGTCTGGCGGATCTCCGGCTCATCATCGACGATCAGAATCGTCCATGAGGCCTGCTCCACCGTCGCCGTGGGGACGGGGTCAGCGGCGGCCCGGGCCTGGGCATTCAGGGCCGGAAGAGCGACAACAAAGGTTGCGCCCTCAGCTGCTGCCTCGTCGAGCTGCAGCGTGCCGCCATGGGCACCAATGATGCCAAGGCACACCGAGAGCCCCACGCCTGTGCCCATACCCATCGGCTTGGTCGTGAAGAACGCATCGAAGATGCGGCCGCGGATCTCTGGCGGCACACCAGGCCCAGTGTCTGCGATCCTAAGCACGACTTGATGCCGCACTGGGTCGAGCCGCCCAGAGAAGGTCAAGCGACGCAGTCCCTGCCTCGATTGCATGGCATGCTGCGCGTTGACGATCAGGTTCATGAACACCTGGCCCAGCTGGTCGGCATCGCCCCAGACGGGGGGAAGATCACCAGGGAGGTCCAGCCTGACCTCGACGCCGTTGCTGCGCAGCGCATAAGCTGTGAGCTCAAGCGCATCGCGGATGATCTCACTCAGATCAACGACGCGGTACTCAGGGGGCCTTTGTCGAGCGATTGCAAGGAAGGAGCGCACGATGCGAGCGCAGCGCTGTGCGGCGGTATGGATCTTGTCGACGCGGCGCAAAGCGGCAGGATCCTGCACCGTTTCCTGGATCAGAGCGGCCTGGGCGAGCACCACAGCCAGGGGGTTGTTGAGCTCGTGCGCGACCCCGGCCAGAAGTGAGCCTAGCGCGGCGAGCTTCTCGTTCTGATGCAGCGCTTCCTTCATGCGCCGCCAGGGGGACAGATCGTGCAGGCCCGCAACAATGGCCGGCTCACCGCGATAGGAGATCGGGCGGCCGGTGACGGCGATTGGAAACGTGCTGCCGTCGCCACGCTTAAACTGCACTTCGAGGAGTTCGACTTGGCCCTCCTCTCGCAATTGCCTCATCACAATCTCACGATCCGCCTCCTTGGCGTAGAACTCGATCGAGCGCCGGCCGAGCAGTTCATTCAGGGGAACGCGCACCATCTCGGCGACCCGCTGATTGGCATAGACGACGCTCCCGTCGCTTACCCGTGTGATGGTCATCCGCAGCGGATTGGCCTGAACAATCTCAAGCAGGCGCTCCTCGCTCTCGCGAGCTTCCCGCTCCATTGCTGCAAGACGCTCCTCACGGCGCTTCTCTTCCGTGACGTCGGCGCGAATGGACACCATGCCACCCTCCCGCGTCCGTCGATCGCTGCAGCGCATCCAGCGGCCATTCGAAAGCTGCACATCATAGCTTCGCCCGACGTCGCGCCGCAGTGCGAGTCGCTCCGCAATGAACTCCTCTTCGCGACCGATTGCTTGCTTGTAGCAGCCCTTGGCGACGCATCGCTTCAAGAGCTCAAGGGACGTGCAACCCAGGAGAACCTCGTCATCTGGGATCTCGAAGAGCTCCCGATAGCGCTGATTGAGGGCGACGAGCCGATCCTGCGCGTCAAACAGCAAGAAGCCTTCCGCGATCGACTCGATCGCATCCTGCAACAGGTCGCTGTTGATCGCTGCCGGTATGGCCTGCTCTCTCGTGACCGCCTCTGCCATGGCTCAGCTCCCTTCCCCGGTGGAAGCTATACCCCGGTTCCGCCATCTGATCACGCCTTGGGCGACTCGCACTGACGCTGTCGTCTTCACGACGGGCTCGGTTTCTGCACGGGACCGGCGTCACGTCCGCTTCTGGGGAAGGGAGGCGCGCTGATAAATGGCTGGGATGGGCGCACAGCTGCGTACCCTTTCGTTGGGCCTGATCGGCTGTTCCGAACATCACCCTCAAGACCCGCTTCACTTCCGCTGCAAAGCAAGCATTGCTGTGTGCCAGAACCCGAGCGAGTCCTGGTTGCCTGCCTGGTGCTCTCCGCCCCACCGACCATGTGCCGGTTCGGGGCTTGAGCTGGTGTCGGGGCAGGGTGCTCCGTCACCAGCAACGGAGACCAACATGCCCACCAAGCTTTCCGACACCCAGCTCGTTGTTCTCTCGCAAGCCGCACAACGTGAGGACGGCCTCATCATCTTGCCCGATCGGCTGAAGGGCGGGGCTGCTGAAAAGCTGCTTACAGCCCTCGAAGCCAAGGAGCTGATCGAGTCTCAGCCTGAGCACAATAGTTTCACCGACGGGTCGCCGGGGTTGAAGCAGCCAGTACCCGGCGCCACAGACTTCCGCATTAGCCAAGCAGGCTTGGCGGCACTTGGACTCGAGAGGGAGGAGGGCGCTCACGAGGGCTTTAGCGAGGCTGACCTAGCTGGCGAACGCGCGGCGGGAGCCCCAGCGAAGTACAGCGCACCTGCCACGACCACCGCTCCAACGTTGCCCAGCACCAAGAGCCCGCGATCTGGCTCCAAGCTGGTCGAAGTTATTGCTCTCCTCCAGCGCTCCGAGGGTGCCTCGCTCGATGAGCTGACCTCTGCCACAGGCTGGTTGTCGCATACAGCTCGTGCAGCACTGACCGGCTTGCGCAAGCGTGGCCTTGCCGTGAGCCGCAGCAAGCGAGCTGACGGCGTGAGCTGCTATGTGCTCCCGGCAGCGGACACCGGTTCAGCCACTGCAGACGGCAACTCGGTTGCCTCCGATCAGCAGTCTGGTCCCGAGGTGGCCTGATGCTTGCCCGGAACAGCAAGGGTGCGGGCTCCGGCAGGTTCGCACCGTCAGGTGCCCCGCACGTAGGTGCTGGCGCTGCCGCTGAAACAGCCACTGGCAAGCGTGGCCGCAAGGCCAACGATGATGTGCATGAACTGATCACGACCGAGCTTGCTGCGATCGAGACGCTTGCCCTTCCTGAGCTCCGCTCCCGCTGGCTGCAAGTGACAGGCAGGCCCGCACCTAAGGCCTTCCGCACAGAGATGATGAGACGTGCTCTCGCCTATGAAATCCAGGTGGCGCACTTGGGCGGGCTCTCTTCTGCCACCAAGCGCCGCCTTCGCCAGCTCGCCGTGGCTGCCCGCCAGGGCCACTTCGACGAGACCCTTGGCGCCTCCTCCATTCGCCCCGGCACCATTCTCGTGCGTGTCTGGCAAGATCAGGTGCACCGCGTGTCAGTCACGCCTGAAGGGTTTGTGTGGAACGGCGCGGTTCACCGCTCGCTCTCCACAATCGCCAAGGCGATCACCGGCACCAACTGGAACGGCTGGACCTTCTTTGGCCTGAAACGCAGGCCCGCGCGCAACAAGCATGCCGCCATGGCTGGTGGTGGCGCGATCGGGCCTGCGGATCGAGCCAGTGCCAAACACGGGGAGCCCGCCCATGCTTGATCGTGCCTCGGCCAGAGAGCGCGTGGTGCGCTGCGCCATCTACACGAGGAAGAGCTCCGAAGAAGGGCTCGAGCAGGGCTTCAACTCCCTTCATGCCCAGCGTGAGGCCTGCGAGGCATACGTCACCTCCCAGCGGCATGAGGGCTGGAAGGTGCTCCCCACAGCTTACGACGACGGCGGCTTCTCGGGCGGCAGCATGAACCGCCCGGGCCTGCAGCGGCTTCTTTCGGACATCCAGTCCGGCCTCATCGACGTGGTGGTGGTCTACAAGGTAGACCGGCTCACGCGCTCTCTGACCGACTTCGCCCGCATCGTGGAGACGTTCGATGCAAGAGGCGTGTCATTCGTCTCCGTCACCCAGAGCTTCAACACCACCTCCAGCATGGGGCGGCTGACGCTCAACGTGCTGCTCTCGTTTGCTCAGTTCGAGCGCGAGGTCACGGGCGAGCGGATCAGGGACAAGATCGCCGCCTCGAAGAAGAAGGGGCTGTGGATGGGCGGCTATGTGCCCATGGGCTATGCCAAGGAGGGCAGGAGCCTCAGGATCGCGGAGGAGGATGCGGCTGTCATCCGGCGCATCTTCGATCGCTACCTGAAGCTAGGCTCAGTCAGAGAGCTGAAGGATGAGCTCGACCGGCAGGGCATCACCACGCGTGCCTTCACATCGGGCTCGAACAAAGAGCATGGCGCCAAGCCCTTCAGCATCGGCCATCTCTGGTCCATCCTGAAGAACCCGATCTATGCGGGCGAGGTCGCTCACAAGGGCAGCCGCTACAAGGCCCAGCACGAGGCGATCGTCAGCCGCGCCACCTTCCAGGCTGTCCAGGCAAAGCTGAACGAGCGCACTGCCAAGCACCGCCTGCGCACCCATGCCAAGCACGGCAACATGCTTTTAGGGCTGCTGTTCAGTGAAGATGGCAGCCGCTTCAAGGCCACACATGCCGTGAAGAACGGAAAGCGCTACAGGTACTATGTCAGCGAGGCCGATGCGCAGGATGGAGTAGCAGGGCAGGGTGGGCCAAGGCAGACCGGTGCCGAGCGCAGTGAGTTGGATGCGGGTCGCCTGGAGAGCACCGATGCTCGGCAGAGTTCTTGGACGAGGCGCGCCACGCGCATCCCGGCAGCTGAGATCGAGCCGCTGGTCATTGATGCCATCGCGGCCCACCTCACCGATCGCGCATGGCTGATGAACAACACGGTACCGGCACGCGCCTCGCCGGATCAGATTTTGCACGTCGTGCAGGCGGCGGCGGCGATCGCAAGCGAGATCAAGGATCCCGTAGCAGCCAGACAGCAAGCAGCACTGCACCGCTTAGTGGAGAGGGCCATCGTGGGCAACAACGGCCTTTCGGTCCAGCTTAAGCGAGAGGTGCTGGAAGCAGCGGCTTGGATCGAAACTGGGCCGGCAGGTGGGCGCATCGTGGAGGATCATCAATCCCATAATAGTCCGCCATACCCCACGATCCCCGTGTCAGCCCGGCTGATCAGCCGGGGCGGGGAGACGCGCCTTGTGATGCACCCAGGCGAGGGCGGCGAGGCAGCAACGGAGCACCTGGACCAGGCGCTCATCAAGGCGATCGCCCGAGCAGTCACATGGTACGAGGATCTCACATCAGGGCGGGCCGCAACATTCGCGGAGATCGCAGCCAAGGAAGGCGTGAGCGAGCGCTACGTGGCCCAGGTGATCAGGCTTGCATTCCTCGCGCCTGAGCTCATTGCCGGCGTGCTGAGGGGAACAACTGAGCTGGAGATCGGAACTGCCACCATCGCCAGGGGCATCGAGTTGCCATCGTGGTGGAAGGAGCAGCAAACGTCGATGGTGCGCTAAGTTGCCGGCTCTGCGAAGAATAGTGACCTATCGGCGCCAGCGATGCGCAAGGTTGTGAGCTATCCCGGCGAGCACCGCACCATCATCACGCGTGAGCTGTGGGACACCGCGACATAACGCAGGTCCGCCGTCATGGCATGGCCCAGCGCCTCGGGCGGCAGGGTGCTCTGTTGGCGCGTCCAGCGGACGCCCCGACCGCCGCCACGATCAGCCCGCCGATCGCCGGACCTACGCTGCGGGTAAGGTTGAAGTTGACGCTGTTGAGCGACACCGCAGCCGGAAGAGTGGCCCTCGGCACCATCTCGCCCACCGATGTCTTCCAGGACGGATTGTTAAGCGCCGTTCCGCAGCCGAGCAGGAACGTGAAGCCGAGCAGCGTCCAGGGCGTGATCAGGCCAGCATAGGTGCACAGGGCAAGGAGCATTGACACGATCAGCATGAAGGTTTGCGCTGCAAGCATGACCTTGCGCCGGTCGAGCGTGTCGGCGACGGCGCCCGAGGCCAGGGAGAAGATCATCACCGGCAGCGTGACCGAGGCCTGCACCAGCGCCACCATGTCAGCGGAGCCTGCGATGGAGGTCATCAG
>DASYHP010000045.1:0-45927 GCA_035998495.1 Mesorhizobium sp. | reverse complement strand
GAGGTGTGATTGGCCACGAGGTCGACGATCACGCGCAGGCCGCGATCGTGCGCGGCATGGGTGAAAGCCACAAAGTCGCCCAACGTGCCGAGGCGTGGGTCGACGCCGTAGAAGTCCGTGACGTCGTAGCCGTTGTCGCGGTTGGGCGTGGGGTAGAAGGGCAGGAGCCAGACGCAGGTGGCGCCCAGCGCCTCGATATGGTCGAGCCGGTCCGCAAGGCCCTTGAAGTCGCCCACGCCGTCGCCGTTGCCGTCCATGAAGGTCTCGACGTCGACGCAGTAAATGACAGCGTTTTTGTACCAGAGGTCGAGCATGGGCGCCCTCTATGGGCCGATGCGCCTCGCCGGCGGCTCGGCTGCGTTGCGCAACCGAGCCCTTGCCCGGCTCGCACCGAGGCGCCAAGCCGCGGCAGCCGCCCCGGCTGCGAGCCCGACCGCGAGCACTGCTACTCCGCCCCGCGCAGCCGTGCCGGAGATGCTCACCGCGCCCGAACTCGCGCGCTCTGAAAAACCCCCTTCGGCGCCCGGATCACCCGCAGGTGCCTCGAATAAGTTCCCTTCGCGCGGCCGGGCCGCCTCCGCCGTCATCTGCCCGTCCCAGGCCTTTCGCGCCATCATGCGGTCGAGCAGGCCGGGCGCGGCCACCGTGCCGAGGATGGCCTGCACCGTGGGGCCACCGACCCAAAGCTCGCGGGGCGCCGCACGCGCCGCCTTCAGGATGGCGGCGGCCGCAGCCTCCGGCGCATGGATCGCGCCCACGGGCTGCAAGCGTCGAGGGAGATGGCTGCGCGCCCAATCGAATTGCGGCGTGTTCACCGCCGGCAGTTGCACCATTGTCAACCGGATCGGACTACCCTCGTGCAAGAGCTCGCTGCGGAGGGAATCGGTGAAGCCACGGACGGCGGCCTTGGCCGCGCAATAGGCCGACTGCAGCGGAATGGAGCGGTAGGCGAGCGCAGAGCCGACCTGGACGATCGTCCCCTCGCCTTGGCGGCGCATCTGCTTAAGCGCGGCCAGCGTGCCATGGACCTGGCCAAGATAGGTCACCTCGGTCACGCGCCGGACCTCGTCGGCGCTTAGGGCAGAGACGGGACCGAACAGGGTCGCCATGGCGTTGTTGACCCATACATCGATGCGGCCCCACTGCGAGGCGATCTGCGCGGCGACCGCCTCGAGGACTGATGAATCGGCCACGTCGGCGACGAGCACGAGCGCGTGGCCGCCGGCGGCCTTCACCTCCTTTGCCACGCTGGAAAGACGTTCGCGTCCGCGAGCGATCAGTGCCACTCGAAAGCCCTGCTCGGCGAAAGCGATCGCGGTGGCCCTGCCGACGCCGGCGGACGCACCGGTTAGGGCGACGACGGGTGCGTTCATGGCGGGATCAGGCGGCAGCATGGACGCGCACCGGCACGGCCTTGGCTGCCGGCACCTTGCTCTTCTCGGCATGGTGCGACAGCGGGATCAAGGCGTTCAACTCGGGGAAGTAGCCTGCGCAGCAGCCCGGGGGAATGTCGTACGCGACAGCGCGAAATCCGCTGACTTCGCGCGCCTGCCCGTCGCCAGCGGCGCTTGAGATCGCGATGGTCTGGCCATCCTTTAAACCCAGGCGCAGGATGTCGTCGCGGTTCATCATCAGCACGGCGCGCGTACCCTCGATGCCGCGGAAGCGGTCCGAATAGCCGTAGACGGTGGTGTTAAACTGGTCGTTGCTTCTGAGCGTAATCAGGCGCAACACGTCGGGGCCGCCATCGCCGGCGAAATGGGCGGACAGCGCGGAGGGCAACTTGCAATTCGCCTTGCCCGTGTCCGTTTTCCAGACTCGTCGGCTTGCGGCGACGTTGCGGCCGAATCCGCCGGGCGTGTCCATGCGGGCGTTGAAGTCGTGAAAATCGTCGGGATAGGTCCCGGCGATGAGGTCGCGGATACGGCCGTAATCGGCCACCCACGCGTCCCAGGTCACCTTGGGGTTCGCAGGCAGGGTCGCCTTGGCGAGTTCCGCCACGATGCGCGGCTCGGACAACAACGTGTCGGCCGCGGGCTCAGCTTTGGCTCCCGACGAATGAATGCAGGCCGTGCTGTCCTCAATCGTCACGATCTGCGGGCCGTTGGCTTGGGCGTCGATCTCGAGACGGCCCAGGCAGGGCAGGAGATAGGTGACCTCGCCGTTCACGAGATGGCTGCGGTTGAGCTTGGTCGCGATTTGCACGGTGAGGCGCAGCTTGCGCCAAGCACTTTCCATCGCCTCCCGCTCGGGAATGGCGCGAACGAAGTTGCCGCCCAAGCCGATGAACGCCCTGATCGAGCCATCGAGAATGCCCTCGCAGGCCTCGACCGTGTTCACGCCTTTCTGCCGCGGCGGCTCGAAGCCGAACATTTCGGCCAACTTGTCGAGCGGTACGAGCTCAGGCTTTTCCGAGATGCCCACTGTGCGCTGGCCCTGGACGTTGGAATGCCCGCGCACGGGACAGATGCCCGCGCCCCCTTGCTGATACTTCCCTTCAGCAGAAGCAGGTTGACCAGCATCTGCACGGTCTCGACGCCCAGCCTGTGCTGGGTCAGCCCCATGCCGTAGATGCCGATGCAGGCGCTCGCCTTGGCGTAGGTGAAGCCCGCCTCTTCCAGCTCGGCGCGGGCTAGGCCCGAATGGCGCTCGATCTCCTCCCATGAGGTCGCCCGCACCCGTTCGATGAAGGCATCGAAATGGTGGGTATGCTCGGCGATGAAGTCGCGGTCGATCACGCCGGTGCGCCCCCGCGCGAGCATCGCGTCATCCAGCTCGACCACCGCCTTGGCAAGCCCCATGATGGCCGCGATGTCGCCGCCCGGAAGCACCTGGTGGTAGCTCGAGCTGATGCGGGTCGCATCCCCGCTCAGCATCTCGGTCGGGCTTTGCGGGTTGACGAAGCGCTCCAGCCCGCGCTCGC
Organism: Mesorhizobium sp.; assembly: GCA_035998495.1. GTDB lineage: Bacteria > Pseudomonadota > Alphaproteobacteria > Rhizobiales > Rhizobiaceae > Mesorhizobium_B. Next base: position 43,004 of record DASYHP010000045.1, on the reverse strand, counting down.
GCAGCGGGTTGAAGGTGATGATCGGCACGTGCCTAAGGGCCGCCTCCTGCAGTTGATGCAGCATGCGCGGCGCGTTGGTGCCCACGTTCTGGCCAAAAAACAGGATGCAGTCGGTCTTGGCGAAGTCGTCGAGTCGCACCGTGCCCACCGGCACGCCGATGGACTCGGGCAGGGCGACCGACGTGCTCTCGTGGCACATGTTGGAGCTGTCGGGCAGGTTGTTGTAGCCGTAGAGGCGCGCGAAGAGCTGGAACAGGTAGGAGGTTTCGAGCGAGGCGCGGCCCGACGTGTAGAAGACCGTCGACTTGGGGTCCAGCGCCTTGAGTTCCGCCCCGATGGCCCAGAACGCCTCGTCCCAGCCCACGCGAACATAGCGGTCGGTCGAGCGGTCATATCGCATGGGCTCGGTCAGGCGGCCCTGGATCTCAAGGTCGTGGTCCGCCCAGGTCAGCAGCTCGCCGACGGTATGGCGGGCGAAGAAGTCGGGCGTGCAGCGCTTGCTGGTGAGCTCCGCAAACGTCGCCTTGGCGCCGTTCTCGCAGAACTCGGCCACATGCGGGTGAGCGGGCTTGGCCCAGGCGCAACTGACGCAGGCATAGCCTTCGGGCTTGTTCTGGTGGTGCAGGACCGAGAGGCCGGTCGGCGCGGACTGATGTGCCGCCTGCCGCGCGGCCGACTTGAGCGAGCCCCAACCGCCGGCGGGACCCTCATACGGCTCGACGCTTGCGGCACCACTCACGGGCCGGCCCCCCGGTTCGATCAAAGGCGGGCCGGTCCTCGCAAACCGCCCGGAGAGCTCAACCGCAGGGCCGGAGGAAAGTTCCCAGCGCTGCCAGCCGGCCTCAGTAGCAGGGCGGCACGAGCACCCCTGGCAAGCCTTGCCAGAGAATGGACACCAGCGAGAGCCCGCTCACGACGACCGTCGTGTCGACGAGAAAGCGGTCGGCCGGCGGCGTGCCCTCCTGCATGGCCTTGCGCCAACCCAGCGCCTGCCACAGGACGTAAGCTGTCGCGGCCAGCGCGACTGCCGTCGCGCCCACCACGACCAGCGGTACGATGTTGATGCCCACCAGCGCGAAATCGGCCCAGCCGCGCTCGCATAGGGTGCTCGTTGCGCCATAGATCACGGTGAACTGGACGGCCCAGGCGATCATGCCGCTGAGCGCGAGGAAGAGCTGGGTCAGGCGCCTGCTGGCCACCTCACGCGCCTCCAATCAGGCGCGGGAACCCGTGCACCACAAGAATCCCGGCCAAGCCCTGGGCGGTCGTGTAGTGCCAGAACAACATGGTGTTGTCGAAGGTCGAGCGTCGCACGGAGTCGAGTTTATCAGCCCACCAGCGGGCGATCGTGTAAAGTGCCATGATCGCCACCGTTCCGGCGAACAGGGCCTGGAGCGAGAGCAAGCCGTAAACCGCCGCGCCATAAGCATGCGCCTCGGGGCTCAAGCCCCATTGCGACCAGATATCGATGCCGACTGCCAGAAGCACGGACGGCGCGGCAAGGGCGAGCAGGATGGCAACAGTACGAGGCTTGCGGCGATCCTCGCCGCGGAGCAGCCGGCTCGCCCAGGCGATCAAGGCGCTGCCCGCGAGGTAAAGTGCTGCGACAGCCAAGGGGTAGATCCCGCTCGGCACGTCCGTGCCAGGCGGCGGCCACTGGTCGGGATTCACGAGCCAGAGGAACAGGTAGGAGAAGATCATGCAGCCGTAGATCATGCCGGATACGACCATCAGCACGATCATGGCCCACCAGGAGTGGTTGGTCGGTCCCGTTACGTAAACGGGAACCACAATGCCGCCGCCAATGTCGGCGGGCGGGCGGGTGGGGCCTGGATCGGTTTCCCACAGCCACCAGATCACCGAGGCAAAGGCAGCCACGCCGCAGATCGTGGCCAGGATTACCCATTTCACGGTGAGCAGCAGGAAGAAGGCTGCGGTGAAGACGGCTGCCAGGAAATGCTGCCAACCGGGCCCGGGGATCTGGAGAATGTATTGAGGACGACCATCGATTGGGCTCGTCACCAGTGCTTCGCGCCGGCCAGTCGGCGCGCCCGGCAGGTACCACTGGCCGTTCTCCACCTCTCTGGGCAGGTCCGGCCGGTCCCACAGCGGGTCGCGGCTTGCGACATGCGGAATCGAGCGCGTGGCATAGTTGCCGTTGGGCAGCCATTCGAGCGTGCCGGCATTCCAGACATTGCCGGCATTGTCCTCGCTGGCGAGCCGGAAGTTGCGCGCGAGGTCGAACAGGAACAGCGCGATACCGGCCGCAATCGTGAAGGCGCCGATCGTGGAAAGCATGTTGAGCCCGTCCCAGCCGAGGCCGGGCGGGTAGGTGTAGACCCGCCGCGGCATGCCGAGCAGGCCCGTCAGGTGCATGGGGAAGAAGGCGAGGTTCACGCCCCCAAACATCAGCGCGAACACCCAGCGGCCCAACCGCTCGGACAGCGGGTTCTTCGAGGCGACCGGCGTCCAGTAGTAGAACGCCGCGAAGAGCGGGAACACCATGCCGCCGATCAGCACGTAGTGCAGGTGCGCGACGATGAAGTAGCTGTCATGCGCCTGCCAGTCGAAAGGCACCATCGCGACCATCACGCCGGTGAGGCCGCCCAGGGTGAAAATGAAGAGAAAGCCGATCACGAAGAGCGCCGGCGTGGTCAGCTTCACGCGGCCCGCAGCGATGGTCGCGATCCAGGCGAAGACCTGGATCCCGGAGGGCACCGCCACCGCCGTGCTAGCGGCGGAAAAGAAGCCTAGGCTCATCTTGGGCAGGCCCGTGGAATACATGTGGTGGACCCACAGGCCGAAGGAGAGGAAGCCCGTGGCGATCAGCGCGAGCACGATCAGCCGGTAGCCGACCAGCGGCGTCTGCGCGATCGTGGGCACGATCATCGACACCATGCCGGTGGCCGGCAGAAAGATGATGTAGACCTCCGGGTGGCCGAAGAACCAGAATAGGTGCTGCCACAGCACGGGGTCGCCGCCCTTCTCCGCGATGAAGAAGGGCCAGTGAAAGGCGCGCTCGAGCTCGAGCAGCACGGTGCCGAGGATGATCGCGGGAAAACCCACCACGATCATCACGGCGAAGACCAGCATGGCCCAGGAATAGACGGGCAGCCGGTCGAGGCTCATGCCCACCGCGCGCGTCTTCATCACGCCCACGATGATCTCGATGGCCCCGGCGATGGCCGAGATCTCGATGAAGCCGATACCGAGCAGCCACCAGTCGGCATTGTCCTCGGGCGAGTATTGGTAGCTCGTCAGCGGCGGGTACATGTACCAGCCCTGGTTGGGCGCCACCCCCCAGAAGATAGTGGTGAAGAAGACGAGCCCGCCGATGAAATAGGCCCAGAAGGCATAGGCCGAGAGGCGCGGGAAAGGCAGATCGCGGGCGGCCTGCATGTTGGGCAGGAGATAGACGCTCGCCGCCTCCACCGCCGGCACGGCGAACAGAAACATCATCACCGTGCCATGCATGGTGAAGAGCTGGTTGTAGAGATCGTGGCCGACGATCTCGCTCTCGGGCAGCGCAAGCTGCGTGCGCATGATCAGCGCAAGCACGCCGGCCAGCACGAAAAAGAGCAGCGCCGTGCCGATGTACCAGAGCCCCACATAGGTGTTGTTGACGGCCGTGACGAAGGCGAGGCCCTTGGGCGGCTCCCACGCCTTCTTCAGGATCTCGAACTCTTCGGGCGGGCGGGGCAGCGGGTTGGGCGGCACGTCCGCGCGGAACGCGTCTCTGCTTGGCGGCGCGTTCACTTCAGGTTCTCCAGATAGGCGGCGAGCGCGCGCAGCTCCTCGCCCGAAAGCGAGCTGTAGGAGGGCATGCGCGCGCCCGTCTTGAGGTGCTGGACATCGGCGATCCAGCCGGCCAGCGTGCCGACATTGTTGGGGAACTGGCCCGCGCCGATCGTGGCGCGGCTGCCGACATGGGTGAGGTCGGGGCCGAGCCTGCCCACGGCCTCGGTGCCGCGCACGGCATGGCAATTGCCGCAGCCATTGCGGATAAAGAGCAGCTTGCCCCGCTGGAGGAATGGATCGGCCGGGGCGGCGCCGGATTGTGCCTGGCGTTCGCGCCACGCCGCGAAGTCTTCCGGCGGGAGCGCGAACACGTCGAACGCCATCCGCGCATGCTGGTCGCCGCAGAACTCGCCGCACTGGCCGCGATAGGCGCCCACTTTTTCCGGCGTGAAGACGAGCTCGTTGACCCGGCCCGGGATCATGTCGAGCTTGCCCGCAAAGTTCGGCATCCAGAAGGAATGGATGACGTCGGCCGCCGTCATGGCGACCCTCACCTCACGCCCCACGGGGAGGCGGATTTCGTTGGCCGTATCAAACGCGGGTGCGCCGGCTTCCGCCGGGTAGTGAACACGCCACCAGAACTGCTCGCCCACAACTTCGACCAACAGGGGTTCGCCGCCTTCGGAGGCGTCGGTGACGCGCAGCGCGTAAAGCCCGTAGGGCAGAAGCGCGGTAAGCGTGACGATCGGAAAAGCCAGCCCGCCAAGGATCACGGTGCGGCGCGTTCCAAGCCAGGCACGCCGCTCCGGCGCGCGGAACAGCGCGTAAAGAAGGAGCGCGGTGACGCCGAAGAAGATGGCGCCGCCGCCGATGAACAGGACCGCCGTGAGCACGCCGATGTGCCGGGCATCGTCGCCAGCGGGGTCGAGGGCGGACTGGACGCCCGTGCAACCCGCGAGCGGCAGCAGCATTGCCGCTCCGAACAGCGCAAGCCTTCGGCCCGGACCGCTCGCGCCAGCGCTCGGACCGCGATAGGCTAGGTCTGATCGGGTCGATCCCGCGCTCATCGCGCCCTAGGTGCCAGCTTTTCGGGAGCGCTCAAAGCCATTTTGTCCACCCCTCCCCTCCGACGCCTGCCAGGCGCCTCGCTGGCCGTAGGCGCACTGGCCGTGATCTTGACCTTGCCCGGCCAAGCCCTGGCGCATGGCCTCGGCCCTGAGCCAACAGGCGCCGAAGCGTTTCTCCAAGCTTTTGTTTCCTGCGCCGTGGTCACTGCGACGGCTGCTTACGTCGCGGGCTGGTGGCGGCTTGTCCGCCGCCTAGGCCGGGAGCCTGCGGCCGCGGGGCCGTTCGCCCCTGCCTGTTTCCTTTGCGGCCAGATCGTGCTCTCGATCGCGCTGCTTTCGCCGCTCGCCACAAGCGGCGGATTGTTCACGGCCCACATGATCCAGCATGTGCTCTTGGTGGCGCTCGCTCCGCCGCTCCTATTGCTCGGCCGGCCCGAACTGTTTGGACCGCTTGGACTGCCCAGGGCTTGGCGTGTCAACTTCTTCCGGGCTCGCGCAGTGCGCGCTGGGCTGGCTGCTCTTCGCGCCGCGGGGCGCCCGCTGCCGGCGGCTGTCCTGCACGGGGCGGCGTTGTGGGCCTGGCACGCCCCGGCCCTGTTCGAAGCTGCCGAGCGCTCCGTCTGGCTGCACGCATTGGAACACTTCTCCTTTTTCGCCACCGCGCTTCTGTTCTGGCACGGGGTCGTTCGCGCCAAGACGCCTGAAGCGGCGCTGGCAGGGGCCGCGTCCGCACTCGCCACCTTGGTGCATTCCGGCTTCCTGGCAGCGCTTCTCGTCTTCAGCCCGGCAGTGCTTTATCCGGACGCCACCGCCGGCGCGCCGCTTTGGGGGCTCACCCCACTAGAAGACCAGCAGCTTGCGGGCGTGGTGATGTGGGTTCCCGCAGGACTCGTTTACCTGCTGGCTGGCCTGCTCCTAGCGGCGCGGGTCATCGCGCCCCACCCCGCCGAGGGAACAGAAGCGCCCGCGACTCGCTTCGAAAGGCAGCGGACCCCGACAGCATGAACGGACGCAGCACGAAAACTGGACTGGCCGGCCTTGCCTTGGTCTCGGCGAGTTGGCTCACAGCCTGCAGCGAGTCGCCCGAGCCGCCGACTTATCTCCATGTTGCCGGCGGGGTGGCCGAGCAAGGCCACCGTTTGGTTCATGCCTATGGCTGCGGCGCCTGCCACGTCATCGAAGGCGTTCGCGGGGCGCGCGGCACGGTGGGGCCCTCGCTCGAAAATTACGCCGAGCGCTCGCTGCTCGCCGGCATCCTACCCAACACACCCGAGCACCTCGTGCCCTGGCTCATCAATCCCGTCGCCTTTGACCCGCAGTCCGGCATGCCGCCGATGGGGCTTTCGGAAGCGGAGGCGCGCCACATCGCGGCTTATCTCTACACGCTGGGCGGCGAACGCACCGAGATTTATCCCGGCGGCCCGCCGCTCGCGCTGAGCGGCCGCGAGGAGCCCGTGCTCCAGGCAGGCGACCAGCCGACCGGCGGGCCGGACCGGGCAGACACCACGCCACGCACTCGCCGGCTGCAAGGGAGCGGCGCTCAAGGGGAATAGCTCAGGCCGGCCCTGCCGCTTCGGATGCAAAGGTCGGGCGGCCTCGCAGCGCCACCGTGAACCAGGCGGCCCAGAGCGCCGCAAGTGCCGCGCCGAACAGCCAGTCTTCCCCCGCTGCTGCCGCCCCGTGCGCGAACGAGCCCGCCAGCCAGAGGAGATGGGCAAAGTGGTGTGAGAGGATCAGCGCGCATCCCACGATCATGGTCCGACGGCCGAAGCCCGGCGGGATCAGGATCAGGATCGACGCGACGAGCGCCGGCAGCGCCACGCCGAAGAGAAGCCAAAACCCCTCCCGCGACGAGCGGCCGAGATACCAGCCGGCCTCGGCGGGCAGGTTGCCCAGCCAGATGATCAGGAACTGCGCGAACCACGTCCAGAGCGCGAGAAGCGCCAACGTCAAGAGCGCGCGCTCCAGGCTCTGCATGCGCGTCGGGCTGGGGTGCTCGGGCCTGAGCAGGGAAACGAGGATGGCGCCGGCCAGCGCGGCCAGAAGCTCATTCAGCGTGAAGGCGAAGCCGAACAGGCCCGACCAGAATTGCGGGTCGCGGAACATGACCCAGTCATTAGCAGCGAAGATGGCAGTGGGCGCGAGCAGGGCCAGCCCGATCGCGCTCGCACGCTGGAGGTTGCGGGCGCGCGCAAGCCACAGCGCAAGCCCGGTCCAGACCGCGAGATAGAAGAGGCCGCGCAGCCGGAAAAATTCGGCGGAGAGATAAAGGTCGCGGATCGTGCCGGACCCACCCTGCGGGTCCGCCCAGGGGTAGAGCGCTCCGAGCGAGGCGCCCGGCGGCAAAGCGAAGGCGACGAGCAGCGGCGTCGTCAGCGCCGCCGCTTCGGCTTCCGCGCGGATGGGCGTGACCCATTCCTCACGCATCAAATAGCCGATCATCAAGAGTGCCAGGCTGCCGACGGCGAAACCCGCGGCCGCGACGAAAATCAGATACGCGGTCTCGGGTGGCGCCTGGGCCGCGAGCAGCGCGCCCAGCGCGGCAGCCCCAGCGGCTGCGGCGACAAGCCCGAAGCTCCGCACCGCGCTCATGGCGCTGGCACCGGCGCGGCTGTCGCGGAGCTCCGGGCCTCGTCGGCCTGGAGTTGCTTCACGTAGAGCGCAATCGCCCAGCGGTCCTCGGGCGGAATGCGCTCGGCGTAAGAATACATCGCGCCTTTGCCGTGGGTGATGATGGAAACGAAGTGCTCGGGCGGCGCGTCGAGCAACCGCTTCTGGTGGTAGGATGGGGGCGCGGGAAAGCCGCGGCTGACCACCACGCCATCGCCGTGTCCGCGTGCGCCGTGGCAGGGCGTGCAAAAGGCCGCGAAGCGCTCCTGGCCGTGCGCGAGGAGCGCCGGCGTTGCGGCCGGCGGTTCCGGCGGCGCGAGGCTGTCGGCATGAGCCCGCGCGCCGCGCGGCACCGTGCCAGGGGGGAGAGGGGCATGCGGACGCTGCACCACGCGAGTGGAGCTCACGTCGCGCCCATCCTCCGTGCCTTCGCTGCAGGCCGCAAGCACGAGCGCAAGCAGGCCGACCACGCTTCGCTTCATGACGCTGGCACCTCCCGAACGGTGCTCGGCCCGAGGCTTTCCAGGAATGCCGCACAACGTTGCGGCTCGAATTGAGGGTCCCCGTGCTCGATCACGAGGAAGAAGCGGTCCTCGGACGCCCGTTCGAAGCCGGGTACCGCGAAAACGGGATGATGGAGGCGCGGCAAACCGGCCCTGAACAGAAAAGTGAGCAGCGTCGCCACGCCGGCCCAGAGAATGGCGACGATCAGGGTGGCGGGAATGAAGGCAGGCCAGCTGTGCAGAGGGCGGCCACCGACATTGAGTGGGTAGTCGACGGCGTTGAGGTAGAACTGCGCGCCATATTGAATGCTTGCGCCGACGAGCGCGGCGCCAGCCGCGATCACGAACAGCGGGAGCGCGCGCTCGCCGAGCCCGTCCGCCGCCTGCTTCAGCGGAAATGGGCTGAAAGCTTCGAGCTTGGTGTAGCCGGCCTCGCGTGCCCGCTCGACGGCTTGCACAAGCCGCTCGGGCGTGTCGAACTCCGCAGCCAAGCCGAACAAAACGGCGGCCATCAGGCGCGGTCCTCATGCTCGTCGTGGCGCGACTCGAACATGGAAACGGCAGGCAGGGTTCTGGCGAACAGAAGCAGCAGGGCCGCGAACAGGCCGATTGTGCCGACCAAGAGCCCGGCTTCGGTCCAGGTGGGGGAATAGCTGCGCCACATGGAGGGCAGGTAGTCGCGCTGGAAGCCGCCAACGATGATGGAAAAGCGGTCCAGCCAGACGCCAGCGCTCACGCTCAACCCCAAGATCACACCGAGAAGCACGCTCCTGCGTGCCCGCTTCCACCAGAGGATCTGCGGCGCAAGAACGCAGCACAGCACAGCCATCCAGTAGAAGGCGGCGTAGTCGCCGAAAACCCGGTTGAGAAAGGCCGTCGTTTGCATGGGTTCGGCGAGCAGCGCCGCCGCCGCCTCGTCGAGATAAAGAAAGCCCGTGACCAGCGCGCTGGCGAGCACGAGCCAGGACAGAAGGTCCACGTCGCGGTCATCGATGAATGGCTCGAGCCGCAACCCCCAGCGCAGCAGCCAGGCGACCAGGAGCACGGCGGCGAGCCCCTGAACGAGGCCCGTCGCCACGAAATGCAGGGGCAGCCGCGTGTCGTGCCAGGCGGGGATGAGGGTGGACGCGAATTCGAAGGCCACCGTGCTCTGCATAATCAAGATCAACGGCAGGATCAGGATCGCCACCAACCGGTGCGCCGCCTGATGGTGCACCCAGTGGCGGACGGAGTTGCGCCAGCCCAGCGCGAAGAACCCGTAGAACTTCTGCACTCTCGGGCGGCGGGCCCGATCGCGCAAGGTCGCGAGATCGGGGATCAAGCCGATATACCAGAGCAGGCTCGTCAGGATCACATGGGTGCTGATCGCCCAGAAATCCCAAGTGAGCGTCGAGCGGAACTGCGGCCAGACATGGTAGGTCGCGGGATACGGAAAGACCCAGTAGAACAGCCAAGGCCGCCCGAGATGCACAATGGGGAACAGGCCTGCGCAGATTACGCCGAACAGCGCGATTGCTTCAGCGAAGCGATTCACGGCCGTCCGCAAGTCGTGCTGGCGAAGCACGAGGATCGCGGCGAACAGGCTGGCGCCGTTGGCGACGCCGACCCACCAAGCATAGTTGATGAGGTCGAAGCCCCAGACGAAGGGGATGTTGACGCCCCAAAGGCCCACGCCCCAGAAGATCGACGCGCCAAGCGTCAGCACTAGCAGGCCAACGAGCAGCAATGAGGCGAGGAGCGCCAACCGCCAGGCAAGGCCGAAGCGGGAATTCAGCGGCGCCTCGGCGAGCGGCGTGGTGAAGGCCTGGGCCTGGCTCGACATCGCGGTCAGCCCCCGTTCTCGCCGGTTGGCGCGATGCGGGCGAGATAGGTCGTACGCGGCTGGGTGTTGAGTTCACCCAGCATGGCATAATCGCGAGGCTCCCGCTTCAGCCGGCTGACGGCGCTGTTTTCGTCGTTCACGTCGCCGAACCGAAAGGCCTGGGTCGGGCAGGCCTGTTGGCAGGCGGTGACGATTTCGCCGTCGCGGATCGGACGGTTCTCGACATTGGCCTGAGTGCGGGCCGTCCAGATACGCTGGATGCAATAGGTGCATTTCTCCATCACGCCGCGCTCGCGGATCGTTACATGAGGGTTGAGCGCGTCGTCCGGTGGTGCGAGCTCAGCCGAGCTGTAGTCGAAGAAGTTGAAGCGGCGCACCTTGTAGGGGCAGTTGTTGGAGCAGGTTCGGGTGCCGACGCAGCGGTTGTAGACCATGTCGTTGAGCCCTTCCGCCGAATGCACGGTGGCGTTCACCGGGCACACGACCTCGCAAGGCGCCTTTTCGCAATGCATGCACAGCACGGGCTGGAAGAAAGTGTCGGGGTTCTCCGGTGCGCCGCCATGGTAGCGGTCGATCCGGAGCCAGTGCATTTCGCGGCCACGCGCCACCTCCTCTGGACCGACCACCATGACATTGTTCTCGGCCTGGCAGGCGATCACGCAGGCATTGCAGCCGATGCAGGCGTCGAGGTCGATGCTCATGCCCCAGGCGTGGCCTTCGTAGCGCCATTCCGGATAGAGGGAGGGCAGTTTGGCCGGCGGGCCGCCCGCATCGGGCCTATCGGCCGAGACGATCCGGAAAACGGCATGGCCGGGAAGTGCGTGGTGGTGCTGGGTTGAGATCAGCTCGACTTGTGAACCGAGCGGCGTCAACGTGCCGGAGGTGATCCAAGGATCCGCCGCCGTCCGCAGGAGATAGGCGTCGAAGCCGACCCGCCAGCCCACCGCGCCGGCGCTCTCCCGGCCATAGCCCAAGGGCAGCGTGACCGTGTCCGGCGCGTGGCCGGGAAGAAGCCAGACCGGCGCGGCGACACGGCGCTCGCCTGCTATAACCTCGATGAGGTCGCCCGTCGAAAGGCCGCGGGCGGCCGCGGTTTCCGGAGCGATCAGGGCGGCATTGCCCCAGACCTGCTTGGTGAGAGGCTTCGGCAGTTCCTGCAGCCAGGCATTGTTGGCGTAGCTGCCGTCCCACAAGGATGGATCTAGGCTGAACAGGATGTCGAGCTCCGCGGGCGGCAGCGGGGGCCGCGGCGCGGGGCTCCAGTCCGGCCGCAGCGCGACGGGGATGCGCGGCGCGGCAGATCCCTCAACCACGCCGTCCTCCAACGCGCGGGTGAAGCGGATGTCGAAGTCTGCGCCCCATTGCTCTGCCCATGTGGCGGCGAGCAGCTCGCGGCCGTCCGGCGCTTGGCCGAGGAGGTTGGCGAGCAGCTCTTCCGGGCTTAGGCTCGGGACCAGCCGGACGCAGGCGGGCTGGCGGAAGCCGACGATGCCGTCGAAGGCGCGGAGGTCGCCAAAACTCTCCAGCGGGTGGCATTTGGGAAGGTGCCACGTGGAGGCTGCTGCGGTTTCGTCGCGGCCAAAGCCCAGATGCACTGAAAGCGGCACGCGCCGGACGAGGCGGCCAAAGTCGAGATCGGCCGGGGCGTCATAGGCCGGGTTGGCACCAAGGATCACCAGCCCCGACACCTCGCCGGCCGTGATCGCCTCGGCGAGGGCGGGAAGATCCTCCTCGGGCGGGGTCGGGGCCACGACCGGCTCAATGGCATGAACCGTCGTGCCGAAGGCGCCGAGATGGGCATTGATGGCGAGCGCGAGGGCATGCACCGCCGCCGGCTGCTCGCGGCCGGCCAGCACGACGGCGCGGGGACCGGCGCGGCGCAGCTCTGCCAGGAGCGTGGCAACGGCCGGATGGGCCTCGGCAGGCACAGCGTTCTGGGCGAGGCCCGCCCAGAGGGCATGCGCGAAACCCTCCACCAGGCGCGGCCGCAAAGGGATGCGCTGGTCGGCGCGCGCGCCGGCAAGGCTCGGCGTGCTTTCCACCGCCACGAGCCGCGGCAAAGGCTTTTCGCGGTTGCGGCGGCGCGCCTGCCAGTCGGCGGCAAGCCGGATGTGGCCGGGCTCGAACAGGAAGATGTCGCCGCCGAGCGTCAGGACGAGATCGGCTTGGGTGAGGTCCGGCACGAGGTCGACGGCGCGCCCGAAAGCCGAGATGGCCCCGGCCTGGGCGCCGCTGGGGGCGAGCGGGGCCGGCCGGTGCCAGCGCGCTTCGGGGAAGCCCTGCCGCATGGCGGCGACGAGCCGGTCGAGCGTCGGCGAGGCGGTCTGCGGCAGGAGAAAGCGCCATCCCTTCCCCCGGCCAAATGCAAGCTCGGTTCGCATTGTTGCCAACAGCCGCTCGGCGTCCTCCCAAGTCCGCTCTGCCCCTTGCTGCAGGGGCGTGCGCGAGCGGTCGGGGTCGTAGAGGGAAAGGACCTCGGCCTGCGCCCAAACATCAGTGGCGCCAAGGCTAGCGGGGTGCAGCGGGTTGCCCTCGATCTTGAAGGGCCGCCCTTCCTGCGTCTTCACGAGCACGCCGCGACCCAAACCCGCAAGTTCCAGGCTCGTCGCCACGAAGAGCGGCGTGCCGGGCACGTGGCCAGGAAGATGCTCGGGCGGCGACAAAAGCGGCGGGTCGCCCACGGCGCCTTCGCCGCTGCAGGCGGGAAGGCCGGCCAGCGCCAGCGAGGCGCCGACCAGCCGGAGCCAGCTGCGCCGGTCCATGCTGCCGGCCCGCGCGATGTTCGGGAACTCGGCATCGAGCCAGGCCTGCAGGTCGGGCGCGTCTTGAAGCTCCTCCAGGCTGCGCCACAAGCGGCGCGGCGCGCTTGGCGCGCTGCCTGAAGAGAAAGGCGGAGAGTCATTCATGGTTAGCGATGGCAGGTGTTGCAGCTGATGAGTTGCTCGACGGGCAGGATGTGGGCCTCAGCCGATGCGGCCGCTGGGCTTGCCGGCTCGGGCCGCCAGTCGAACGCGAACACATCATCGGTGGGCCTCAGGCGCGGCAGGGGATCGCGGTGGCAATCCAGGCACCAGCCCATGGACATGGTTTCGGCCTTGACCGTCCGCGGCATCTGGTCGACGCGCCCATGGCAGGTCTCGCAGGCGACACCCGCCGTCACATGGGCGGCATGGTGAAAATAGGCATGCGCCGGCAGGCGGTGAACGGAGGTCCAGACCACAGGTTGACCGAGCGCCAGACTGGACCGCAGCGGCTCAAGCACGCTGGCGCCCGCCCAAAGCTGGGAGTGACAGCTCATGCAGGTCTGAGCCGAAGGCATGCCGGCATCCGCCGCCTTTTCCACGCTCCAATGGCAGTAACGGCAATCGATTTTGAGCGAGCCGCTATGCAGGTCGTGGCGGAAGGGGATCGGCTGGGGCGCCGGCACCCCGACATTCCAGAAGCTGTCCGAACGCGACCAGGCGAATCCGGCCACGCCTGCGCCAAGGCCTGTAAGCGCAAGGAGAACGAGCACGACACGGAAGCGCGTGTCGGCCGCCGCTGAGAAAACTTGAGTCACCTTCTTGTGCCGACGCTCCCCCGGGGCGCGCCGCCGCCGCGTGGCGTCGGCCCTCACCCCCCGAAGCCCTGTTGCGGATGTTTGTTCCGGCGCGGGCACCAGGACGCGCGGCAAGCCGCCGAACACAGCTCGGTGAGGAGGAGCGGAAAGCACGCCGCGTGCCGGAACCCCCTTTCGCCGCCCCCGTTGGGCCCTCCGTGCGTCGCTGGCCGGGGCGGCGGACGTCGTCGCCCGTTCGGTGCTGAACGTGGCGGACTCGGGAAAGGATCAGGCATGGCTTCTGAAGATAGCGCAACAAACCCCACGCGCCGCGCCGTTGTGAGCGGGTTGGGCACGGGCCTTGTGGCGGCCCCAGTGGTGCTTGCGGCAGGACAGGCGGGAGCACAGTCGGGCACGAGCGGTTCAGCCCGGGCCGGGGCCGCTCCGCTTGAGAACCCGGCGGAGAAATATCCCAAGCCGCCCTTCCCTGCCCAGCAGCAGCCCTGGCCGGGCTTGGCGCGGGACATGAACCCCCGGCCCGACCATGGCGAGGCGAGCTATCGCGGCTCGGGCCGACTCCAAGGGCGCAAGGCGCTGATCACGGGCGGCGACTCCGGCATCGGCCGGGCGGCGGCGATCGCCTATGCGCGTGAAGGCGCGGATGTCGCGATCAACTACCTGCAGCAAGAGGAGCCGGACGCGGCCGAGGTGATCGAGTTGATCCGCGCAGAAGGCCGTGCCGCCGTCGCAATCCCCGGCGACATCCAGGATGAGGCGTTCTGCCAGCGGCTCGTGGCCGATGCCGTCCGCGACCTCGGCGGGCTCGACATTCTCGTCAACAACGCCGCGCGCCAGCAGGCGCGGCCCTCCTTCGATGCGATCTCGTCGGAGGACTTCGACGCGACCATGAAGACCAACCTCTATGCCATGTTCTGGATCACAAAGGCCGCGCTTCCGCACCTGAAACCCGGCTCGTCGGTCATCAACACGGCGTCCGTGGTAGCCTACAACCCGCCCGAGCAGATCATCGACTACTCGATGACGAAGGCGGCCATCGTGAACTTCTCGAAGGGCTTGGCCAAGCAGTTGGGCCCCAAGGGCATCCGGGTGAACGCCGTCGCTCCCGGCCCGTTCTGGACGCCTTTGCAGCCTTCCGGCGGGCAGCTGCCCGAAAAACTGCCGGAGTTCGGCGCGGACTCCGTCTTCGGCCGCCCCGGCCAACCCGCCGAGATCGCGGCCGTTTATGTCAGCCTGGCCTTAGCCGAAAACAGCTATGCCACGGGCAGCGTGTATGGCTCTACGGGCGGCGAAGTGGGCCCCTGAGCGGGGCCCGCCCGTTCCACGACGCCGAACCCCCGAGAGCCTCGAGGAGTACGCATGGACCGCCCCGATCGGCTGATCCTGTCCCGCAGGGGTGTTCTTGCCGCAGGCGGGCTGGGCCTAGTGGGCGCTGCCATGAGCGCGCCCGCGCTCGCGCAGCAGGTGCCCCCACCAAGCCCCATCGATATCGGCAAGGTGGAAAACGGCCGCGTCGAGTTTCCGAATTGGCGCGGCGAGGCCGACCGGCCTTCGCCCCCGCCGCCCGCGCCCGAGCCGCCCGAGAAACGCGTGGGCTTCGCCGTTGTAGGTTTGGGCCGGCTGAACCTCGAAGAGCTTCTGCCGGCCTTCGGCGAGTGCAAGCGCGCGCGGCCGGTGGCGCTGGTGTCGGGCACCCCCGAGAAGGCACGCGTCGTGGCCGAGCAATACGGCATCGGGCGGGAGGCGATCTACGACTACGGAAGCTTCGACCGGATCGCCGAGAACCCCGAGGTCGAGGTGGTCTATGTGGTGTTGCCCAACGGCATGCACCGCGATTTCACGATGCGTGCGGCACAGGCCGGCAAGCACGTGATGTCGGAGAAGCCCATGGCCAACAATTCGGCTGAGGCGCGCGACATGATCGGGGCGTGCAAGGCGGCGGGCGTAAAGCTGATGGTCGCCTATCGCTGCCAGTACGAACCCTACAACCGCGAGGCCATCAAGATCTTCCGCTCGGGCGCGCTGGGCCGGGCGCGGCAAATCGAGGCCACCAATGTGCAGACCATGGGGCCGGCCGACCAATGGCGGTTCAACCGGGCACTGGCAGGCGGCGGCGCGCTGCCCGACATCGGCATCTACTGCCTGAACGCGGCGCGCTACCTGACGGGCGAGTAGCCGGTGGAGGTGTATGGGCGCATCTTCAACCCGCCCGGCGACCCGCGCTACCGCGAGGTGGAGGAGACGGTGTCGTTCATGCTCCAGTTCCCCTCGGGCGTGCTCGCCAACTGCTCCACCTCCTACGGCGCGCACGAGAACAAGGATTTGCGGGTGCATCTTGAGCGCGGCACGATCGATCTGGAGCGCGCCTTTGCCTATGAGGGCCAGCAGCTGCGGCTTGCGCGGCGCGCGGGCGAGGCGGAAGGCGTGGAGCAGTTGAGGCTCGGGCAAAAGAACCAGTTCGCGCTCGAATTGGACCACATGGCGCAATGCGTGCGCGAGAACCGCACGCCGCGCACGCCGGGCGAGGAAGGGCTGCAGGATCACCTGATCATGGAGGCGATCTACGAGTCCGCGGCCCAAAACGCGCCCGTGCGTCTGTCCCCATCGCAAGGCCTCGACGTCACGCGCGGGCCCGAGCCCGAGCAAGAAAGCTGAAGGAATGCGCGCCATGCAGGATCTTGCGGGCACGGTCGTGGTCATCACGGGGGCGTCCAGCGGCATCGGCCGCGCGGCCGCGCTCGCCTTTGCCAGGCAAGGCGCGTGCGTGGTGCTCGCCGCCCGGCGGGCCGAGCTTCTCGAACAGGTTGCCGGCGATTGCCGGGCACTAGGCGCCGAGGCGTTTGCCGTGCCGACCGACGTCACCGACGCCCAGGCGGTGCAGCGCTTGGCCGACAAGACCGAAGAGACCTTCGGCCCAATCGACGTATGGATCAACAATGCCGGAACGGGCGTGTTCGGCCCCTATCAGGATGCCGACCTCGCGCTCCACCGCAAGACGATCGAGGTGAACCTCCTGGGCAGCATGCACGGCGCCTATGCCGCCCTGCCGGTCTTCCTGCGCCAGGGGCGCGGGGTGCTCATCAACAACATCTCGCTCGGCGGCTGGGCGCCCACGCCCTTCGCTTCAGCCTACACGGCAAGCAAGTTCGGGCTGCGCGGCTTTTCGGCGAGCCTCCGTCAGGAACTGGCCCCGCACAAAGACATCCATATCTGCGGCGTGTTCCCGGCCATGATCGACACGCCTGGCCTCGATCATGGCGCGAACGTCTCTGGTAAGCAAATCGACCCCGGCCCTTTGGTCATGCGCCCGAGGACGTGGCCGAAACCTTTGTGGCGCTGGTGCGCCGGCCCCGCGACGAAGTCGCGGTGGGCTGGCCGGCGCGGGCGGCGCAGATCGCCTATGCGCTCGCGCCGCGCCCGACCGAGCACCTGATGGGCGCCGCGGTCCGGCGCTCGCTCGACCGGGCAAGCCCCGCGCCGCGCACCGAGGGCGCGCTTCTTGGGCCCGTCAACGCGGGCCGCGGCGTCAGCGGCGGCTGGCGCGACAGGAAGGGCCTGCCCCGTTCGGCGCGCACGATCAATCGGACCGTGGGCATCGTCGCACTGGCCGGCGCTGCAATGCTGATCGGCACGCGCGCAGCAAAGGCGCGGCTCTGAGGCAGCCGCGACCGGCCCGTGCAGGGGGGTGTCGGCGATTCGGCCCGACATCCGACGAAAGTGCAACGATGGCGCGATCACGGCGTTGTGAGTGAGTTCCACCTACCTGGGGACTGCCTTGCGGGTTCGCGCCGCTCTTGCCGCTGTCCTGCTTGCCCTTGCCGGTTGCGGCGAGTTCCCCAAGGACTCAAATGAAACGCTGAATGAGGTCCGTGCGGGTCGGCCGCTACGCGTAGGCTGGAGCGCGGCCGAGCCCTGGGTCCGCGAGGGCCAAGCGGAGCCCACGGGTCTTGAGGCTGAACTGGTCCGGCAGTTTGCCCAGTCGATCGGCGCCAAGATTGAGTGGGTGCCGGCTGGCGAGGCGCAGCTCGTGGAGGCGCTGGCGGAGAATGCCGTCGATCTGGGGATCGCCGGCTTCGCCGTGGATGCTCCCTGGGGCGCACGGATCGGGCAGACGCAGAACTACCTCACGACGACCGCCGTGATCGGCGCCGCGGAAGGAACGACCCTTCCGGAAAGCTGGGACGGGGTTCCCGTTCGCTACGACCGCCGCCGGCCGCAATTCGACGCGCTTCTGCGCGGCATCGGCGCCGAGCCGGTGCCGGTCGAGCCCGGGGGCGATCTCAAGCCCATCGGGGCAGCCTATGCGCAGGAACTTGGCCCGCATGGCCTGTTCCCGACCGGTGAAACGCTTCTGACGGAGGATCGCGTGATCGCCACCCCGCCGGCCGAGAACGCGCTGGCGATCGCGCTCGACCGGTTCCTGCATTCACGCGAGGGCTGGATCGCCGAACGGGTCGCGGCGGAGGCCCGCCGATGAGGCCAATCGACCAGTTCGAGTTTCCCGAAGACGTCGAAAAGACCTACCGCAAGGCGCGGCGGATCGAATGGATCACGCTCGGCTACATCTCATCGGCCGCCGTTCTCCTCTATCTCACGATGGGCTCATCGCAAGCCATGCGGACGAGCTTCTACGAGGACGTGATCAGCCTCGTGCCGGCTGCTGCCTTTCTCGTCGGCACGGCGGTCGCGCGCCGCTCGCCCAGCGCGACCTATCCCTACGGCACGCACCGCGCGACCTCCATCGCGCATCTCGTGGCGGCCGTGGCGCTGACCGCCATGGGCCTGTTCCTGCTCTACGAGGCCGTGTCCATGGTGCTGGCCGGGGAGAAGCCGACGATCGGCGGCATCGTCCTGTTCGACACGGTGATCTGGGCCGGCTGGCCCATGCTGGGCGCGCTCATCTACACGGGCGTTCCGTCCGTGATCCTCGGCCGCATGAAGCTTAAGCTGGCGCCGGAGCTCCACGATAAGGTCCTGCACGCTGACGCCGACATGATGAAGGCGGACTGGATGGCCGAAAGCGCCACAGCCATCGGCGTGATCGGCACCGGCTTCGGCTTCTGGTGGCTCGACCCGCTCGCGGCCGCTCTCGTTTCGGCCGATATCCTCAAGGACGGCGGCAAGAATCTTTGGACGGCGGTCGCGGACCTGATCGACCGCAAGCCCCGCCGCAGCGACGATTCGGATTGGGAGCACCTGCCCGAGGAGGTGAAAAACCTGCTTCTGGGCATGGACTGGGTCGAGGCGGCCGAAGTTCGGATGCGCGACTCCGGCCATATCTTCGTGGGCGACGCGTTCGTGGTGCCGAAGCCCGGCACGGAAGATCTCCTGTCCAAGCTCGCCCAGGCCGTTGAAGAGGCCAAGGCATTGGACTGGCGCGTGCATGAGCTCGTCATCATGCCGGTGGAGAAGCTGCCGGCCAGCTGAGAATAGCGCGACAAGGAACAGGGGCCGCCGGCAGGTGTTGCTTGGGCATCGAGCAGGAGGCATCCATGGCCAGCAAGCAGACGCCGGAGCAGAAAGAAACCGTCGAGCGAGTTATGCACGAGTTCAAGCATGGCGAGCTTCGCATCCGCGGCACGGGCCCCAAGGTGAAGAACCCCAAGCAGGCCATCGCGATCGCGTTGCACGAGGCGGGCGCCTCGAACCAGGAAAGCCCGAAGAAGAACCGCGAGAACCTGCGCAAAACCAAAGCCAAGGAGCGGAAGGGCGGCGCGGCAAGCAAGGCCGGCGAGCACACGC
The DNA here is from genome assembly GCA_035998495.1 of Mesorhizobium sp. GTDB lineage: Bacteria > Pseudomonadota > Alphaproteobacteria > Rhizobiales > Rhizobiaceae > Mesorhizobium_B. The sequence continues at coordinate 23,966 of DASYHP010000045.1, read as the reverse complement.
GCGCCGAACTCTACGCCGAAGCGAAGAAGCGCGACGTGCCCGGCCGCTCCAAGATGGGCAAGGCGGAACTCGAGCGGGCGCTGGCGCGCTGACCACGGTCGGGTTGGCGTCATCGCGCCAATCGGCTTTGTGCCCCGTCAGGGCTGAACGGCTCCTGTTGCCTCGCCCTCGCCAAAGTCAATGCGCCAGAGCTGTGTGGTGAGCGCGGCCGGCGCGTCGGGCTTGAAGAAGGCGGAATCCTGGATGCGCGAGGTCGTGACATAGATCGCGCCGTCCGGCCCTTCGGCGAAGGTGTCGGGCCAGCGCAGGCGCTTGTCCTGGATGAGGATCTCGGGCCTGCCCTGCGGACCCGCCGAAAGGTCCCGCACCTTGACTGCGTCCTCTTCGGGCGCGGTCACATACATCCGGCCCGACTCGCGGCCGATCAGAAGCCCGTCGGCCACGCCGTTCTCGCCGAAGTTCTCGACCGCGTCGGAAACGTCCTCGCCGTTTAGGCCGGCCGCGAGCCGGTCGGTCGCAATGCGGTAGAGCGTCTTGCCCTTGATCGCCTGCCAGTAGAGGTGCCGCCCGTCGGGCGACAGCGCGATGCCGTCGGCCGAGAACTCCACGCCGCGGCCATCGGGCCGGCGCAAGGGCTTGCCGTCCGCCTTCACCACAACGCCCTTTTCGACCTGGGTGGAAGGGTGGCCGTCGAGCACGCGCTTCACCTGGCCGGTCTCAAGCTCGACCACCACGAGCGCACCCTTGGCGCCCGAGTCAGTGATGAAGGCATGCTTGCCGTCGGGCGAGAAACGCACATCGTTCAAGTAGGAGCCCTGCGGAGCCACGCTTTCGTCGAAGGCGATGGTTTGCGCCGCCTGGTTGGCCGAAAGGTCGATCCGCACGAGCTTGGGTCCGCCCTGCACCACCTTAGTCCTGCGCGGGCGCGGCCGGGTCGAGCACCCAGAGATTGCCGCGGCTGTCGGCCACCAAGCTTTGCACGCACACGAAGTGGTCGCCCGGGCTTATCTCGTCCTTCTTGGCGTTGCGCCAGGCATTCCACTCCTCGTTGGGAAACGGCTTGAGCGACCCGTCCGGGCTGACCTCGGCCACGGAGATGGGCGTGTCCTCGGTCCAGCGCGGGAAGTTCACGAAGATGCGGCCATCCTGAGCCACGGTCACGCCCGTGACCTGATGGGGGAACTCGGCCACGACGCTCAGGCGCGGCCCCGTTTGGGAGGCGGCGTCCTCTGCCGCCTATTGCGCCCAGCTCTGGGCGGCGAGGCCAAAAACGGCGGCGCCGGCGAGCGCGGCTAGCCATGTCGCGCGGTGTCGAAGCATCAGAATCAACCTCACACAATCAATGCTGGAAGAACGGAGGCTCAGGCCTTCTTGAGCTCTTCGGCCTTGTGAGCGGCCTCCTTGCCGGACTTGTCGCTCTTGACGATGTATTGCGGGTTGTCCTTGGAAGCGGCAACCTTGTGGCCCTTGATTTTTGTCGACGTGGTTTGCTTCTTCACCACTTTGCCCACGCTGTGTCCGCCCGACGAGTCCCAGCTCACCTTGTCCCCGCTCTTCAGCTGCTTGGTCTGGGCGTGGCCTCCATTTCGTCGTCAATTGGTCTGGGTCCGGGAACGGCTCGGCCGCCGTCCTGTTCCCCCGCGGAACTTGTCCGATGGGAGAAGGCGATGGCTGCGGCAGAACCCGATCACGAGGCGGTTTGGAAGAACTTCTCAGAGGCTGTGAACATGACCCCTGCCGCGCTCGAAAAGCACCTTGCGAGCGAAGAAGGCCAGGCCGTTGGCTTCAAGCATGATGGCGAGAGCGAGGCAGTGGGCCACCAGGAAGGCCGCCGCATCGTGGAGATCAAGCGCAAGAAGAAGAGCGAGCTGACCGACGACGACTACGCCCATATGCGGAAAGTGGTGGGCTATGTGCACCGCCATCTCGCCCAGGGCGGGCCGGCCGAAGACAAGGAACACTCGCGCTGGCGCTATTCCCTCATGAACTGGGGCCATGACCCGCTCAAGGATTGAGCGGCGATGCGCGTCGACACGCATCACCATATCCTGCCGCCGGCCTATGTGGAAGCGCTTCAGAGCGTTGGCGCCGACCGCTCGGGTGGCGCGCCGCTGCCGGACTGGAGCGCTGCGCACGCCCTTGAGGTGCTCGACGCGAACAGCATCGATGCCGCAGTGCTGTCCATTTCCGAGCCGGGCATCTTTTTCGGCGACCTCGCCTTCACCCGCGATCTGGCGCGGCGATGCAACGACATCCTCGCGGGGTTGAAAGCCGAGCATCCCTCGCGCTTCGGCGCGCTGGCCGTTCTGCCGCTGCCCGACCTGGACGCGGCCTTAGGCGAACTCGACCGCACGCTGGGCACGCTTGAGCTCGACGGTGTCATTCTGCTTGGCAATATTGGCGGCCGCTATCTCGGCCACCCCGGCTTCGACGCGCTCTTCGCCGAGCTGAACCGGCGCGGCGCGACCGTGTTCATCCACCCCTCGACGCCGCCGGGCGCTGAACTCGCTGATCCTCAGCTGCCGCCATTCCTGGTGGAATTCACCTTCAACACCACACGCGCGGCCGCAAACCTCATCCTGTCCGGCACGCTTCAGCGCTGTCCCGACATCCGCTTCGTGCTGGCGCATGCGGGCGGTGCGGCGCCTGACCTAGCCTGGCGGCTTGAGCAGACAGGCAAGCGGCTGCCGGCCATGCAGGAGAACGCACCCGAGGGCGCTATCGCTGCACTTCAGCACTTCTACTACCACACCGCTCTTTCTGCCTCGCCCATGGCGCTCGCAGCCCTTCAGGCGCTTGTGCCGGCCCAAACATCCTGTTCGGCACGGATTGGCCCTATATGCCGGAGGACGGCGTGCGCGCGACGATCGACGGCGCTGCGGCCAACCTAGCGGGCGCGCCCGGCGATGATGCGCTCGTCTTTGGCGGCAACGCGCTGCGGCTCTTTCCCAAACTCGCCGGCAACATGGAACAAGCCAAACCGCGGGAGTGACGCCGCCGCCCCCGGAGGCCGGAACAGGGCGCAAGGTGCTGCGTTTGCCGGTCTCAGCATCGGACTGCGGACCGGTTCGGCCAGAGAAGGGAGCGGGCATGGAGATGATCCAAGCAGAGGCGAAGGCCCCGCAGTGCCTCAGGGTCTCCATGGTCGTGAATGGCGAAAGCCATGCGCTTGAAATCGAGCCCTGGACGACGCTGCTCGACCTATTGCGCCACCAACTCGACCTTTCCGGCACCAAAAAGGGCTGCGACCACGGGCAATGCGGCGCTTGCACGGTGCTGGTGGATGGGCGGCGCATGAATGCGTGCCTTTTGTTGGCCGTGATGCAGGACGGGCGCGAGATCACGACGATTGAAGGGCTCGCGCAGGACGGGCGCATGCACCCGCTGCAGGAGGCCTTTGTCAGGCACGACGCGCTTCAATGCGGCTACTGCACCCCGGGCCAGATCGTGTCGGGCGTGGCGCTCCTGGCCGAAGGCCGTGCGAAGAGCCGCGACGACATCCGCGAGCACATGAGCGGCAATATCTGCCGCTGCGGCGCTTACCCGAACATCGTGGACGCGATCGAAGAGGTTGCGGCTCAACGAGCCGGCGGCTTCCGGGAGGCGGTGGAATGAACCGCTTCGACTATGTTCGCGCCGACAGCGTGCCGGCCGCGGTTGCTGCGCTCGCCGCCGATCCCGCAGCGAGGCTGATCGCAGGCGGCACAAACTTGGTCGACCTCATCAAGTATGATGTCGAGCGCCCCTCGCGCGTGGTGGACGTGACCCGGATCGAGGAGCTCAAAAGGATCGAGGAAACGAGTGGCGGTGGCTTGCGGATCGGCGCGCTCGTGCCCAATACCGAGCTCGCCTACGACGTCCGCGTCAGCGAGCGTTTCCCCTTGCTTGCGAGCGCGATCCTCGCCGGCGCCACGGTGCAATTGCGCAATGCCGCTTCCACCGGCGGCAACATCAACCAGCGTACCCGCTGCTACTACTTCTATGATCCCCACACGCCCTGCAACAAGCGCGAGCCCGGCTCGGGCTGCCCGGCCATTCCCGGCGTAAACCGCATCCATGCGATCCTCGGCCAAAGCGAGCACTGCATCGCCACCCACCCTTCCGACATGGCCGTGGCGCTGGCGGCACTTGAAGCGATCGTCCATGTGGCGGGGCCAGAGGGCGAGCGGGCGATCGCGTTTGAGGACTATCACCGCCTGCCCGGCGATCAGCCTCACCGCGACAACACGCTCATGCCCGGCGAGATGGTGGTCGCGATCGAGCTGCCGGCCGAAGCGTCTGCCTATGGCCGGCACCACACCTATCTGAAGCTGCGCGACCGGCTGTCTTACGCCTTCGCGCTCATCTCGGTCGCGGCGGGGCTCGCCATCGAGGGCGGCGTGGTTCGCCGGGCGCGGATTGCCTTGGGCGGGGTTGCGCACAAACCTTGGCGCCGGCGTGAGGCGGAGGCTCTGCTTGAAGGCCAAGCGCCGGAGCGCGCCGCCTTCACCGCGACAGCGGACATCCTGCTCGAAGGTGCCCAAGGCTACGAGCACAACGCCTTCAAGATCGAGCTCGCCCGCAAGGCGATCCCGCGCGCGCTGGCCCAAGCCGCCGCCGGCACGCCGCAATCCCAAACCGACAAGCGCATCCAGTAGGGCGGCCCATGCTCAGGAACGATCCCCATATCGGCGCGCCGCGCGATCGGGTGGATGGCCCGGCCAAGGTGACGGGTGCAGCCAAATACGCGGCCGAGTTCTCGGCTGATGATCTGCAGTTCGGCTATGTCGTTTCGGGCAGTGCCGCTCGCGGGCGCCTCACGCGCATCGACGTGTCCGCAGCCGAGGCCGTGCCTGGCGTGATCAAGATCTACACGCATGAGAACCGACCGGGGGCGGCCTGGTTCGACTCAAGCTATCAGGATGAGGTGGCGCCGCCCGGCAAGCCCTTCCGGCCGCTTGGCAGCGACGAAATTCAGTTCAGCGGCCAACCGATTGCGCTTGTGATCGCCGAAAGCTTCGAGCTTGCCCGCCACGCCGCCTCGCTCGTCCGTGCGGAGTACGACGAGGAGCCGCACGAGACCGACCTCAAGCTCGCGCGCGCCAAGGGCTACCATCCGCCCAAGCAGCGGTCGGGCATTACGCCCCCAAAAAAGCCCCGCGGCGACGCCATGGGCGCCTACAGCCAAGCGCCCGTGCGGGTGTGGGGCGAGTATTCCGTCGCCACGGAACATCACAACCCGCTGGAGCTGCATGCCTCGACGGTAGTCTGGGAAGGCGATGGCCGGCTCACCGTCCACGACAAGATCCAGGGCGTGATGAACACGCAAAGCTACATCGCGAGCGTGTTCAACCTGTCCAAGGACAAGGTGCGGGTGATCTCGCCTTTCGTGGGCGGCGGCTTCGGCTCGGGGCTGAGGCCGCAATACCAGCTCTTTCTGGCCGTCATGGCCGCGCTCGACCTGCACCGCTCGGTTCGCGTCGAGCTGACGCGCGACCAGATGTTCACCCATGTCCACCGGCCGCACACGATCAACAATGTCTGGCTGGGCGCCGAGCCCGACGGCAAGCTTTTGGCGCTGCGGCACGACGCGGTTGGCGAAACCTCGCGCTACGAGGACCACCAGGAGGTGGTCGTGAACTGGTCGACCCTGCTTTACGCGCCGCCCAATTTCGCGCTCGACCACGAGCTCGCCCAGGTCGATACCCACACGCCCGGCGACATGCGGGCGCCGGGCGCGCCACTCGGCGTCTTCGCGCTTGAAAGCGCCATGGACGAGCTGGCCTACGCCACGGGGCTGGATCCCATCGAGCTCAGGCTGAGGAACTACACGGATCACGACAACAACGAGAGCAAGGCGTTCAGCTCGAAGGAGCTGCGCGCCTGCTACCAGTTGGCGGCCGAACGCTTCGGCTGGAGGGAGCGCAACCCCGCCCCCCGTTCCAAGCGGGATGGCCATGAGCTGATCGGCTGGGGCATGGCGACGGGCGTGTGGGAAGCGCAGATGAAGAAGACGTCTGCGCGCGCGACACTGACCATCAACGGCAAGCTGGAGGTGGCCACCGCCACGGCGGACATTGGCACAGGCACCTACACGATCCTAACTCAGATCGGTGCCGACGCTCTGGGCCTGCCGATGGAGGACGTTACGGCACAGCTGGCCGACACGACGCTGCCGCATTCTCCTGTCGAGGGCGGCTCCGCGACCGCGGCCTCGGCGGGCACGGCCGTGCAGGCGGCCTGCGACACCGTCCGCCAGACGCTGCTCAACTATGCGGGCAAAGTGGACGGCGCACCCTTGGGCGATGCGACGCTGGAGCAGGTGACGTTTGCGAACGGGCGCATTGTGCTCAACGCCGATCCTTCCAAGTCAGTCACGTTGCAAGAAGCCATGCGGGCCGGCGGGGTGGATACGGTCGAGGCCGAGGAAACGGCGAGCCCCTCCAGCAGTGATCAGAAGCGCTATTCCGGCTACACACACTCGGCCGTCTTCGCCGAGGTGCGGGTGGACGAGGAACTCGGCCAGATCCGCGTCACGCGCGTGGTGAACGCCGTGGCGGCGGGCCGCATCCTCAATCCCAGGACGGCGCGCAGCCAGGTTTTGGGCGGTGTCGTGTGGGGCATCGGAATGGCGCTGCACGAGGAAGCCCTGACCGATCACCGGCTTGGCAGGACCATGAACCACAATCTCGCCGAGTACCATGTGCCGGTGAACGCCGACATCCATGACATCGACGTGATCTTCGTGCCTGAGCAAGACGACAAGGTAAGCCCGATCGGTGTCAAAGGCCTGGGCGAGATCGGCATTGTAGGGACCCCGGCTGCGATCGCCAATGCCGTGTTCCACGCGACGGGCAAGCGCATCCGAGACCTGCCGATCACCCTCGATAAGCTTTTCCGCGCCTGAGTTCACGCAGGCGGGCGCGCCTGCCGGAGGCTGCCATGGCCGAAACCGTCGCCGACTTCATCTGGTCCCGCCTCCAGGCCTGGGGCGTGCGCCGGATCTTCGGCTATCCCGGCGACGGCGTGGGCGGGCTCATGGCCGCGCTCGACCGGCTGGAGGGGGCGATCGACTTCGTGCAGGTCCGGCACGAGGAGACGGCCGGCCTGATGGCAACGGGACACGCCAAGTTCACGGGCGAGGTGGGCGTCTGCATTGCAACCCAAGGTCCGGGAGCCATCCATCTGCTCAACGGCCTCTATGACGCCAAGGGCGACCACCAGCCCGTGCTGGCGATCGTCGGCCAGCAGTCGCGCATGGCGATCGGCTCGCATTACCAGCAGGACGTCGATCTGCAGTCGCTCTTCAAGGATGTCGCGAGCGCCTATGTGGAAACGGCCTTCGTGCCGGCCCAGGTGCCGCATCTGATCGACCGCGCCTTCCGCATCGCGAAAGCCGAGCGGCGGGTCACCGCTGTGATCGTGCCCAACGACCTCCAGCAGATGCGCATGCAGGACCCGTCGCATGAGCACGGCGCCACGCACTCGGGCGTGGGGCTCGACGCTTCGCCGCGCGTGCCCGACGACGCGTTGCTTCGCCGCGCGGCGGAGGTGCTGAACGCGGGGCAACGAGTTGCCATGCTGGTGGGCGCTGGTGCGCTCGGTGCGACGGACGAAATCGCGGCCGTGGCGGAAAAGCTGGGCGCAGGCGTCGCCAAGGCGCTGCTCGGCAAGGCGGCGCTGCCCGACGACCTGTCCTTCTGCACGGGCTCCATCGGCCTGCTCGGCACGGAGGCGAGCTCTAACCTCATGCAGGGCTGCGACGCGCTTTTCATGGTGGGCACGGGCTTTCCTTATACGGAGTTCCTGCCCAAGCCCGGTCAGGCACGCGGCGTGCAGATCGACAGGCAAGCCGGCATGCTCGGGCTGCGCTATCCGAACGAGGTCAATCTGCTCGGCGACAGCAGGGCTACGCTTGCCGCGCTGCTGCCCTTGCTCGAGCGGAAGCAGGATCGCTCCTGGCGCGAGGGGATCGAGGCCGATGCGGGAAGATCCTGGGAGCAGGCGCGCGGCATGGCGTTTGCCGACGCCGATCCCGTCAACCCGCAACGCGTGGCGCATGAGTTGTCCGAGCGCTTACCCGATGGGGCCATCGTCACAGCCGACAGCGGCACCACCTCCGTGTGGTATGCGCGCAACCTGAAGTTCCGTCAGGGCATGATGGGCTCGGTTTCGGGCACGCTCGCCACCATGGGCTGCGCGGTCCCCTATGCAGTCGCCGCCGAATTCGCCCACCCCGACCGACCCGTGATCGCGCTGGCCGGCGACGGCGCCATGCAGATGAACGGCCTCAACGAGCTCATCACGATCAGCAAATATTGGCGGCGCTGGGCGGACCCGCGGCTGGTCGTCATGGTGCTCAACAACCGCGACCTGGCTTACGTCACCTGGGAGGAGCGGGTGCAGGCGGGCGACCCGAAGTTCGAAGCGAGCCAACAACTGCCTGATGTTCCCTATGCGGAATGGGCCAAGTTGATCGGCCTCGACGGGTTGCGCGTGGAACGCCCGGAGGATGTCGGCCCGGCTTGGGACCGCGCGCTGTCAGCCCAAAAGCCCTTCGTGCTCGACATGGTGACCGACCCCAACGTCCCGCCCCTGCCCCCGCACATCACGCTGAAGCAGGCCCGGCACTTCATGAGTGCTGTGCTCGGCGGCGAGCCCGAGGCAGGCAGCGTGCTGGCCAACGCGGCGCGCCAAGTGATCGGCTCACTATTGCCGAATCAGGGCGGATCGGACCGATAGCGTCAGCGCGGCGCTGCAATTCATTTCAACCGACTACAGGCAGGTAGCCCACCACCAAAGAAGCAGGGCCTTCGATCTGCCGGGTGCCCAGAGACGTCGCCGGCTGATTGCCTAATAGAGACCTGCGATTGACAGGGCCATGATTGCGATCACGACCGCGCCAACAATCCAGATGATGGCGTACATGTCTGTCCTCTGCGTTGAACGGCCGCTTTGACAACGGTTACAACGCTCGGAGCTTACTCTTGGTTGACAGGAATTCCTGAGCGAGATTCGTCACCAAGCTGTAGATATTGTCAACCCCAGCTCCCGCGATGACTCTCATCACGCGAGTCCGAGTGGGCTTGTGCCCATCGTGGCGCAAGCAAACACATCTTGTGATCAGCAGTCTGCGAAGGCTAGATCCGAAGCTTCATGGAGCAACTTGCAGCGATGCCAAAGGTGCAAGCTTTTGGGGAAACTCGTCAGCGGGCTTGCTCAGCGTCGGCCGAGCAAGCGTTGGATCACCGGTGCGAGGCGTGCCGCGACAACCCGATGACCGGCTCGGTTCATGTGAAGGCCGTCAAATCCACGGTTGCTGGCGTCGTAACACGTGCTGCCGGGCACCAGCACGGCCCGATGCCTGCGGGCAATGCCGGCCCACTGTGCGCCGGAAAAACCGCAAAGCACAACCCTCACCTTGCGCGCGCTCAACCGAGCCAGGATGGCATCAACATTCTCATCTGTGGTCTGCGCTGGCACACCCCGACGTCGGTCGTTGTAGCCGCCTTGCACGATGGCGATCCGTGTTCCGCGGGGCACGGCTTTGTCGAGGCGAGACAGCATGCCGCCCGTGGTGTCGCCGCTGATCCCTCTGTTCGAGACATCCACATCATAACCGGCGGACCTGAGCTGTGCTTCCATCAGCGCGGGGAACGCATTCCGTCTGCCGACCCCGTAGCCGGCGGTGTTGCTGTCGCCAAGCGCGACGATCTGGAGCGACTGGGCATCGGCGCCGGCGGACAACATAAGGGCGGCTGCGAAAACCAGCCACTGGATGCGTCGCGACAGCTTCGATTGCATCGCCCTTGTCCCTTGCCTCCGCCGTTCAGGAAGAACTGCGGCCAGCGGGAAACGTGGCGAGGGGCGAGCAGCTCGCCGATAAAATCTCCGGCATCGCCTTCAGGCTGGCTGGCTTGTTGTCGCCGCCGCCCCGAAACTCTAACCGAAAAGCTCGCTGAACGTGGGCAGCCACGACATACGGATCGGAGATGGCCTTCGACGCCAATCGAGGTCCTGCTTATCGCGGTCAGGGTTGTCACACCCGCTGACCAGCCTGCCCCCCAAGCTGATTCGGGTCAAGCGCTCCCCTTCCGGGGGAGGACGCTGTTGATGGCGCTCTTGGTCGCCCCAGTTTCCTCGCCGTCAGGGCCGCTCGGCCCCGAGCTCAGCCCCGCCCGCCGGTCAAAGAACGCATCGACGGCGCGCCGATCGGTCTTTCCGACGAGCGGATCTTTGGCCGGGAACTTGCCCGTGGCACGCAACCGGTTGAGCGCGCGGCCCGAAAGGCCGAACACGGCGCGCAGCTCCTCGTCCGTCATAAAGCGCGGCGGCCACTCATGATTCACGTCAAGCTCACCCCGCCAGGGAACAAGCTTGCGTGCGTCCCGAGCCCGTGGTGACGTTGAGTAACGCAGTCGAATGCTGCGGGATCCACGGGAGGACTCTATGGCGCTGGTTTATCTCTATGTAGATGAGAATTTTTCAGGCTCATCGCTCGGTTTGAGATCAACTCAGAACGACCTGAGCGACTTCACGAACGGCATCGGGTTCAACTGGAATGATGAGACGTCCTCAATACGCGTTGTATCGGGTACTTGGGAGTTTTTCGAGCACGTCAACCACGATGGCGCGAGGATGACTTTGGGGCCTGGTGACTATCCCAATATGCACAACTTTCCCGTTAAAGATAACGAGCTCTCTTCCATTAAGCTGATCTCGGAGTAGACAGTCGGTGGCCGCAACGGGTTGCAAGCCGTCAAAACTGCAGCAGCTTCGTCAGGCGAGGCACGACTTTCTCTTCGAGCAACTTGGCACCCACCGTCATAAAGGTGGTCAGCGCCTAGCCCTTGCCGAGCTCTTCCCGCAGGCTAGGGCCGGCCAGCCTGCGAACCGGGCCATAAAGCTTGCCGCTCGATAGGAACCGCCCGCCGGCATCGCGGGACTGGTCGTGCTTGGCACCATAGCTCCAAAGCATCCGCGGCGCGACGGTGCTTCCGCCGCCCGGCAGCGTCGCGAAGTACCCGCCGTTGGCTGCGAACGATCTTTGAAATACGCGCGGCGCGTTCCAAACCGCTGAGCGCACCGTGCCAGCGTCGGGATCGGCCGCGAGCTTGCCCGACTTCACCGACCGCAGCCCCTTGTAGAGCTCGACGCGCTGGCCGCCGATCGGGCTGAAAATCTCGTAGGCCAGCTCGCCCGGCTTGCCGACGCCGCGCGTTGACCGCGACACGAACTGGACCGACTTCGTGTTCATCTGCTGATGGACGGCCCGCTGCACGGCTGTTTTCGTTTTTCGGCCGGCGTCGATCACGCCCCGGTTCGCTTCCCGCTTCCACTTCCCGCCGGCGAGGATCTGCGCGCGCTTCTTCATCCGGCCGATCGCGGCCCGGTTCTCAAGTTTTGCCTTCACGCGCATGCGGTGCGGTCCTCAGAATGGGAAAGGGAAATACGAATCCGTTCGGACCAAAAAGCCCTCGAAACCTGCGCTGCGCCCGCCCCGCGGTGGTGCCGGGGGCGGAGGAGGACCCAACCCCGGGGGGGCTCAGAAGGGGCAGTCATCGTCAAGGTCGCCCTTCCGCTCTTCCTCCCGCACGTCCTCGAGCTCACCGTTGGCGCGGATGAGCATCTTGTGCTCGTCCTGTGTTTCAGGGTCGCGGATCGTCAGCCGATCGCCTTCGATCCACACAACTTCGTACGGGAAAGTGGCCACTTCGATCATCTGCCCGACTCGATAGCCGGGGGAGCGCGAGCCTCCAGGCGAGCGCGCTCCCCCAGAGTTACGCTCAGACGTTAAAGACTGCGCAGACGGTCCAGGCGAGGGGGCCGGAGGCCCCTCGCCCTCTGTCCTCTGTCCTCTGTCCTCTGGTTGGTATTGCGTTCGCATTGCGTCCGCATCACCGCTTCGCTGTTTTCTCTTTTCTTTTTCGTGCCGAACGTTCGCGGCATGCGAAGCTTTCTTCGATTTTTTCCGCTGATTTTCGATCACCCACTCCATCACTGGCATCATCAAGCCGCCGTTGCGAATGACCAGTGCGCCGTCCGAAAGGCAGTTATCTCGGGCCTTTTTGAACGCTGCCAGCTTGTATCTGCAGATGCGCGCCAACCGCTCGTCCGGGTCGTGCAATGGGCCGCCGCGGGTGTGAATCTCCATCGAGAGCGGAAGGAGAATGGCGTAGTCGGACGGCTCGAGCCCGCGCAGCATCTGCCACCAGCGGTCTTTCCAGAGGTTGAAGTACGGCAAGCCGAATGTTGAGCTTGCATCGCCCACGTCGCTGCCATAGCTTCCGCTCATCTGTGAACTATCTTCGCCGGCCGCGCTGGATTGCCCCTCAGCGCGGCCATTTCTTTCGGCCTTCATGGAGCACCAGCCCGGGCCGCCGGTTCCGCAGCCTGCACCTTGGTCATTGGCGGCTGCACCTCAAGAGAAGCCGCAGTTCGCGGATGTAGCCGCGCGTGCGCGAAAGCTCCCCATGGTGGAAGCAGATCTGAGCTGCCAGCGCGAGCCGATTGACGCGCGGACCGATCGCTGGCGGCATACTGCCGGCCAACGTCATTTCCACAGCCTTGATAATGAGCCGCACGAGCTCAGCTCGCGTGTGCCGCGTCAACTCGGCGTCGGGCGCGCTCATTACGCGGCCTCGCGGTCACGCGCCTCGATCTTGGCGCGCAGCCAAGCGTCAATCTCCTCCTCCGGCCAACCCACCCGGCGCGCGGTGAGCTGCACAGGTCGCGGGAACCGGCCGTCCGAGATCTCCTGATAAATGGTTCGACGGCACAAGCCGGTCCGGTCAACGACCTCGGAAATCAGAAGTGTACGTGTCGCCATGTCGGCACTCCTGTTGTTCAGGAGTGCAGGGAAGCGCGAAATAGCGCATCTGACCAATGGTGCGAATTTTCAGTTGAACGGCGATTTTCGCGCCACGGCCGAAAAGACAACGTTTGCGGCCTGTTGCTCTTGTGCTTCTTCGGCCAGGATCTCCGCATACTGCCGAACGGCCCGGTGCGCCATTTCCGGCGTCATCGGCCCCGTCAGATTCGCTGACGTGGCCAAGGCCTTCACGGGCCCGCCGCGGCCACAAGGAAATCGATCATCGGCCCATAGGGTGCGCCGTCTGGGCTCCGCCGCTGCTTGAGGGGCAGAGCCAATTTCAGGTGAGCGGTCCGGCAGAGTGCAAGCAGGAAGTCCTGCCAGCCGAGGACCGCATTCCCGTGCGGGCGCTCGGCTTCATAGTAGCCGACCATCCACTCGGACCAAGCGGCCAAGTTCTCCACCTCGGCGACCAGGGTGTCGTGGGGGTCGGCACGTTAGCCCAAAACTGCCGCCAGCTCGGCTGCGGCCGCGTTAGCGCGTTTATGCCACTGGATCTCCGCGTCATGGTAAGCGGCCAGCTCGCCAGCGGCTGGCTGCCTCAAAAGACGATGGGCGAAGAACTCGATCTCGTGCCGCGCGCCCGCGGCCGCGGCCGCCGGGGCTGTTGCCTCGATCTCGCGCCAGTCATCATCGCGATACCGGAAACGGGGTCCGGTCAGCTCGTCAGACTCCGAGAGTGCCCCCGGTGTGCCCCCGGAAGATCGACCCTTCTGGGCCATTTCGCTGAAACCCTTGGAAAAGCTGGCGCGCCCGAAAGGATTCGAACCTCTGACCCCCAGATTCGTAGTCTGGTGCTCTATCCAGCTGAGCTACGGGCGCGCGAGAACCGCGTCATGCGGTCCGACGGCCGAGCGGAAGCCCCGCCCGGCTGTTCCCGCCATCTAGCGAGGGCCGCCGGGGATTGCAAGCCGGCGCGGAGAAAAACGCCGCCCGTGCCGGCTAGGAGAGCGGGGGATGAGGCGCGCGCGGCTTTCGCTTTCGTATCAGAGGCCGATAGGGCGAAAGGCTTGACGGTCGCAAGCGCGAGGCGAAACTCCCTTACTCCCTTACTCCCTTACTCCCTTACTCCCTTACGCCGGGCGGCGCAGAAAGGGACGGGCCTCGTCCAGCCGGATCGGCTGGTCGGGAATGGAGATCGCGAACACCGTGCGGCCGCCCACGCTTTCCTCGAGCTCCACCGTCCCGCCATGCGCGCGCGCGAGCTCCTGCGCGATCGCCAGCCCCAGGCCCGTGCCGCCCGAGCGCGCCGAGCCGCGAAAGGCCGAAAACAGGTTCTCGCGCGCCGTCCTGGGCAGGCCGGGGCCGGTGTCCTCCACGCGCACCCGCGCCACGCTGCCCTGGCGCTCGGCGTCGACAGTGAGCCGCCGCACCACGGCGCTGCCGCCCTCACTCGCCGCGCCCAGCCTAGCCGTCATGGCCTGCACCGCGTTGCGGCACAGGTTGGAGAGGATGCGGAACAACTGCTCGGCGTCGGCGTCGATCTCCAAGCCGGGATCCACCGCGTTCACGAACTCGACGCGTTCGGCGGCGTCGAGCGCGGCCGTCTCCAGGACTTCATCCACCAGAAGCCGCAACCGCAGCCGCCGCCGCTGCGGCGGCGCTTCCTGCGCCCTTCCATAGGCCAGCACGTTCTCCGAATAGCTGACCGCGCGGTCCAGCGCGCGCAACAATTTTGGCGCGAGCGACTGGGCGGTGGGATCCTCCACCTTTCGCAGCCGGTCCGAGAGCAGTTGGGCTGACGACAGCATGTTGCGCATGTCGTGGTTGATCTTGCTCACCGCCAGGCCGAGATCGGCCAGGTGCTTCTGCTCGGCGAGCATGCGCCGGAGCCGCGCCTGCATGTCGCTGAGCTCCCGCTCGGCTACGCCGATCTCGTCCGAGCGGTCCCCGGGCCGGACGATGCGGCTCGCATCGTCCGGGTTCTCGGCGAAGCGCAGCATGGAGCGCGTCATGGCGCGGATCGGCCGGATCATGATGCGGTCGATGGCGCCATAGACGAGGAGCGCCGTCAAAAGCGAGATCAGCGCCGCCAGCAGCGCGATGTTCTGGCTGTAGTCGAGCATCGCCTCGCGCAGCCGCCGGTCGGGCAGGACCAGCTCGAACTGGCCGGGGTTGTCGCCCACGCGGCCGAACACGCGCACGGTGCGGTCGCCCCCCGAAACCAGCGTGTCGAGCGCGCCGGCCACCGCCTCGAGCGGCCCGGTGCCATCGAGGTCCACATGCTCGTGCACCACCAGCGGACGGTCGGCGGGCCGCTCGCGCGAAGCAAGCAGCCGCGAGGCGTCGCCGTCCCTGAGCGCGATCGCGTCGGCGCCGATCAGGTCCAGGAGCTCGGCCTCGGCACCGCGCGACAGGCGCGCCGTTTCGCGCTCCACGAGCACCAGCGACAGCGCCGCGGCGGTGCCCAGCCGCTCTTCGAGCCAGCGCAGCCGATAGCTCGCGATGGAGGGCATGAAGATCACCACTTCGGCGATCAGCACGAAGATGATGGTGAGCAGCAGGAGCTTAAGCGACAGCCCATGCGACAGGGGAACGACCGCCCGCTTCTCCGTGGCGGCCTCCGTGGAATCCCGGCCCTTGGGCTGCCACCTCGTCACCGGCGTGCCCCGCTCAACCTCTTGTCGGCTTGTCCTGTTGTCGGCGCGTCCTGTCAGCCCCAGAACCGGAGGAAACCCAGCAGCCGGCGCAGCCACGGCGCGCGCGCCGTACCTGAGAAATAGGAAATCGCCGCACGCTTTCCAATCTCGCCCAATGTCGGATAGGGCATCACCGTTCCCGCCACGTCGGACAGTTTCAGCCCTTGGGCGACCACCATCGACCACAGGCCGATCAGCTCACCCGCACGCGCGCCTGCGATGCCGACGCCCAGGACCGTGCCGCCCTTGCCGCAGACGATCTTGATCTCGCCCCCTATGCGCCGCTCGGCCTGCGCCCGGTCGTTCTCGGAAAAAGGCCAGCGCAGGATGTTGACCGGCCCGACCTTCTTGCGGGCCTCCTCTTCGGTGAGGCCGACCTGCGCGAGCTCGGGCTGCGTGTAGAGCACGCGCGGGATGTTTTTGGCGTCGGAGCGCACGGGCAGCCGGAACAGGATCGCGCGCAAGACGATGCCGGCATGATGGTTGGCGGCGTGGGTGAAGCGCGGCGCGCCGGCCACCGCGTCGCCCACGGCGTAGATCCGGCGATTGGTGGTCCGCAGCCTGAGCGTCACCTCGATGCCGTCCGGACCGACCTTCACGCCGGCCGCGTCGAGGCCCGGCACGGAGGTGGGCTTTCGGCCGGCGGCGACCAGAAGATGCGTGCCGTCGAGCCGGGTCTCGCCGCCCTCCCCGTCGACGGTCAGCCGGACGCCTGCCTTGCCGCGGCGCTCGACGCCGAGCACCTGCGCGTTCTCGTGGATCGCCACGCCTTCGGCCCGTAGCCGGTCGAGCACGAAACGGCTCAACTCAGGATCCTGGCGGCCCAGCGCGCGGCCGCGGGTGACGACGGTCACGTCCGCGCCCAAGAGCCGGTGCGCCTGGGCGAGCTCCAGCCCGACCGCGCCGCCGCCGATCACCAGGAGATGGCCGATCGGTCGCGTGTTGTCGAAGACGGTCTCGTTCGTGAAGAAGGGCACGGCGTCGAGGCCGGGTATGTCGGGCACGAGCGGCGCCGATCCCGTGGCGAGCACGAAGCGGCGGGCGCGGATGCGAACTCCCCCGGCCTCAACCGTGCGCGCGTCGAGGAAGCGCGCCTCGGCCTCGATCACATGCACCCCGAGGGCGGTGAAACGCTCGACCGAGTCGTTGGGCGCTATGGCGTTGATGATGCCGTGGATGTGGGCGTTGAGCGCGCGCCAATCGACCTGCGGCTCGTGAGCGCCTAGGCCGAACTCTTTGGCCTCGCGCATGTCCTGGGCGCGGTGCGCGGCGGCGAGCATGGCCTTGGAAGGCACGCAGCCGACATTGAGGCAGTCGCCGCCCATCGCCCCTCGCTCGACCAGCACCACGGACGCGCCAAAGGCGGCCGCGCCCGCCGCCACGGAAAGCCCGCCGGAGCCCGCGCCGATCACGCAGATGTCGGGCGTGAGGGGAGCCTGGTCCGGGGCGCTCATGCGGGCTTCCGCCCCCACAGGCGCTTGGCCGTGGCGGCGAAACCCGCCAGGCCCGCCAGCCCCAGAAGGGCCACGGTGATCTCGGGCGTGATCAGGTCGGCGAGTTCGGGGTCGCGCCCCGCCGCGCGGGCGGCAATGAGCACGCTGTCCAGGCCCTGCCCGAGCCAGGCGTTGATGAAGGCGCCGGGGATGATGCCCAGGAATGTCGCGGCCACGAAGACCCGCGTCGTAACGCCGAAGATCGCGGGGATGATGTTGACCACGAAAAAGGGGATGAAGGGCACGAGCCGCAGCACCAAGAGCGCGGAAAAAGCGTTGGCGCGGAAGCTCTCGCCCCAGGCCGCCGCCCAGCCGCCCGCCTTGCGCCTGAGGCCTTCGCCGAACGCCGTGCGCCCGGCGAGGAACAGTGCGGTCGCGCCGGCGGTCGCGCCCAGCACGGACAGCGCGCCGCCCCAAAGCCAGCCGAACAAAAAGCCGCCGGAAATCGTCAGCACCGCCGCGGCGGGGAAGGAGCAGGCCACGGCCAGCGTGTAGATCGCGACGAAGGCCGCCGGCGCAAGGACGGGACGGGCGGACACCAGCGCCAGAAGCGCGTCGCGGCTTTCGCCTAAGGCTTGGAGGGACAGGTGACGGTGCAGGCCGAGCGCATAGAAGAGCAGAAGCGCGACGGCCATGGCGATGAGGGGCAGGAAGCGCCTGAGCGTCGCGCCGCCAGACGCGGCAGGCGCGGATGCGGCTTTCGGAGCCGAGGACGCTGCGCCGCCCCCCGGCGCCCAAGCGCCCTTTCCCATGGTGTTCTCGCTTTCCGCTGGCATGTCTTGAACCGTCCCTTGGGGGAGAATACGGGCGAGGACAAGCCTGTGTTTCGGCTCTCACCGCCCTGTGACTTCGCGGCGGGACCGTGCGCCGCCGCCTGGCCCTCCCCTTTGGTTGACTTCGCGGGAGGCTTGCCCTTATAAGCGCGCCCACGCGCGGAACCGGGCGTCGAACGCCCGCAGGCTGAGCCTTTGGGCGCGTCGCCCGAGAAAATCCGCGGGGAAAACGCTCCCGAACGCCTGGCTTTCGCTTCCTGAAGCGACGGCGCATGGGCGTCGGTTCAAGAAGGGCCGCACGCCGCGGTATTGAGAAAAATGAAGCGCACCTATCAACCTTCCAAGCTCGTCCGCAAGCGCCGGCACGGCTTTCGTTCGCGGATGGCCACCAAGGGCGGCCGCGCCGTCGTGGCGGCCCGCCGCAACCGCGGCCGCAAGCGCCTGTCGGCCTGAGCCCCGGCGACGACGGGGGGTCGTTCTTGGCAAGCGCCCCGTCGAGCGACCGGCCGCAACAAACGAAACAGCCGCTCCGCCTGCGCAAGCGGGCGGAGTTTTTGGCCGTGCGCGCGGGCGAAAAGCGCCGCGGGCCGTTCTTCATGCTGGAAGTCCTGCCGCGCAAGAAACCCGACGAGCCGCCGCGCGTGGGCTTCACGGTTTCCAAGAAGGTGGGCAACGCGGCCGTGCGCAACCGGGTGCGCCGCAGGCTGAAAGAGGCGGTCCGGCTCCATGCCGCAGGTGACATGGCCCCCGGCGATCATTATGTGATCGTCGGCCGGACCGATGCGCTCGGCGCGCCTTGGGGCCAGCTCGTGGGCGAGCTCAAGCGGCGGGTGCGCGGGCGGCGCTGACCATTTTTCGCGCGGAGCGCGCGTCTCCCCGACCGGGCGCAGGATCAAACACCAGGCATGGAAAACAATCGCAACTTCTTCATCACGATCGCCCTTTCGATCCTGATCCTGACGGTGTGGCAGGTGTTCTACATGAACCCGCGCCTGGAGAAGGACGCCGCCCGCATCGAGGCCGAGCGCGTTGCGGCGCAGGAGACCGGCGCGGCCCCCGGCTCGCCCGCCAACGAGAACGGCGTGCTGCCCTCGCCGGGCGCGGCGGCCGTGGTCCCCGGCCTGCCCGGCACGGACGGCGCGGCGCCCCAGACGCGCGAAGCGGCGCTTGGCCAGCACCCCCGCGTGCCCATCGACACGCCGAGCCTGACAGGCTCCATCAACCTGCGAGGCGCGCGCATCGATGACCTGCGCCTCAAGGACTACCGCCTGACGGTGGAGCCGGATTCGCCGCTGATCGAGCTCCTCAACCCCGCGGCGCTGCCCAACGGCTATTACGCCGAGGTGGGCTATGTGGCGGGCGCGGGCGCGGGCGGCCCCCTGCCCGGCCCCGACACCCTGTGGCGTGTCGAAGGCGCCAACCAGACCCTGACGCCGGCCACGCCCGTCACGCTCGTCCACGACAACGGCCAGGGCCTCGTCTTCCGCCGCACGATCGCGGTGGACGCCGACTACATGTTCACCGTGTCGGACCAGGTGACAAACGCCGGCCAAGCCGCCGCCGCGCTGTCCAACTACGGCCGCGTCACGCGCTTCGACAAGCCCTCCACGCCCGCCGCCTATGTGCTGCACGAGGGCCTGATCGGCGTTTCCGGCGAGGAGGGCCTGCAGGAGATCGACTACGGCACGATCGAGGAGGACCGCCAGATCGCGCCGGCCAAGTCCACTGACGGCTGGCTTGGCATCACCGACAAATATTGGGCCGCCGCGCTGGCCCCTTCCGGCCGCACGCCGTTCCAGCCCTCCTACAAATATATCGAGGCGAACGGCCGGACGAGCTACCAGTCCGACTACCTCGCCGACCCGCTTACCATCGCGCCCGGCGAGACCCAGACCGTGGAGACGCAGCTCTTCGCCGGCGCCAAGGAGGTGGCGATCGTCGACCGCTATCAGGAGGAGCGCGGCATCCGCCAGTTCGAGCTCCTGATCGACTGGGGCTGGTTCTACTTCATCACCAAGCCGATGTTCTGGCTGATCGACGCGCTGTTCCGCTTCTTCGGCAATTTCGGCGTGGCGATCCTCGCCACCACGGTCGTGGTCAAGGCCGTCTTCTTCCCGCTCGCCAACAAGTCCTACGCCTCCATGGCCCGCATGAAGGCCGTGCAGCCCAAGCTCATGGAAATCCGCGACAAGTTCGCGGACGACAAGCTCAAGCAGCAGCAGGCCATGATGGAGCTCTACAAGACCGAGAAGATCAACCCGCTCGCGGGCTGCTGGCCGGTGCTCATCCAGATTCCTGTGTTCTTCGCGCTCTACAAGGTGCTCTACGTCACCATCGAGATGCGGCACGCGCCCTTCTTCGGCTGGATCCAGGACCTGGCGGCGCCCGACCCGACCTCGATCTTCAACCTGTTCGGCCTGCTTCCCTTCGCCGTGCCGGCCTTCCTGATGATCGGCGTCTGGCCCATCATCATGGGCATCACCATGTGGCTGCAGATGCGCATGAACCCCACGCCGCCCGATCCCACCCAGGCCATGATCTTCAACTGGATGCCGCTCGTGTTCACCTTCATGCTGGCCACCTTCCCGGCGGGGCTGGTGATCTACTGGGCGTGGAACAACACGCTTTCCATCGTCCAGCAGGGCATCATCATGAAGCGCCAGGGCGCCAAGATCGAGCTGTGGGACAACCTCGCGGGCGTGTTCCGCAAGAAGCCCACGCCGGCGGAGTGATCAGCCTGCCTTCACGAACTCGTGAGCTCCGAAACTTCGTCGGTGCCGGGGCTCGTATCTCAGACCGGCGCTTCCGTTGAAGCGGCTGACCTCCAGGCTTCGAAACTTCTTTCCCTCGGGAAGGTTCGGCGCCTCCTTGTCCCGCCTCGGGCCCGCTTCGGCGCCGGCCGGGATCCCGCGAGTGGGTGCTCCGCGGGATCCCGGCGTTTTCATGCGGCGGCCCGATCATTTCACGAGGTGGAATGTGGCGCGCGGCCTCGTTATAGCGGCCCCATGAACGGCCCGGACCCGCTGAACCCCCATCCCATGCCCGGCTTTCCCCGCGTCGGCTTCCTGAAGCCGCTCGTCGATGCCGAGAACGTCGAGATCGGCGAATACACCTATTACGACGACCCGGCCGGCCCCGAGCGCTTCGTCGAGCGCTGCGTGCTCTACCATTATCCTTTCGTGGGCGACCGCCTCATCATCGGGCGGTTCTGCGCGCTGGCGGAAGGCATCACCTTCATCATGAACGGGGCCAACCACGCGATGGGCGGCTTCTCCACCTTTCCCTTCAACATCTTCGGGCAAGGCTGGGAGCGAGGCTTCGACCCCGCGAGCTGGGAGAAGGAGAACCGCGGCGACACGCGCGTGGGCCACGACGTCTGGATCGGCGCGGGCACGACCATGATGCCCGGCGTCACGGTCGGTTCGGGCGCGATCGTCGCCGCGCGGTCGGTCGTCAGCGCGGACGTGCCGCCTTACGCTATCGTGGCGGGCAATCCGGCACGGGTCGTGCGCATGCGCTTCCCTGATGAGGCGGCCGAGCGCCTGCTTGTCCTTGCCTGGTGGGACTGGCCCGTGGAAAAGATCACGCGCAACCTCGACGCCATCCGCGGCGCCGACATTTCCCGGCTGGAGCAGGCGGCATGAGCGATGCGCTTCTCACCGCGGACATCTTCACGAAACCCTGGATCTTCCTGCGCGGGGTGCCGGCGCTCGAACACCTGCCGCCCGAGGGTCCGGCCGAGATCGCCTTCGCGGGCCGCTCCAATGTCGGCAAATCCTCGCTCATCAATGCGGTCCTCAACCGAAAGGGCCTGGCGCGCACCTCCAACACACCGGGCCGCACACAGGAGCTCAACTTCTTCGTGCCCGACGGTTTCTCGGGCGAAGGCCAGGACCTGCCGCCCTTCGCGCTCGTGGACATGCCGGGCTACGGCTACGCCCAGGCTCCCAAAGGCGAGGTGGACCGCTGGACGGCGCTCGTCTTCGACTATCTTCGCGGCCGCACCACGCTGAAGCGCGTGTTCGTGCTGGTGGACGCCCGCCACGGCATCAAGAAGAACGACGAGGACGCGCTCGCCGCGCTCGACCGCGCGGCGGTGTCCTATCAGGTGGTGCTGACCAAGGCCGACAAGCTGAAGACGGGCGAGCTCGACGCGCTGATGTCCCGCACGGCGGCGGCACTCGCCAGGCGCCCGGCCGCCTTTCCCGAAATCCTCGCCACCTCCTCCGAAAAGGGGTTTGGGATCGAGGAGGTTCGCGGGGCCATCCTCAGGGCGGTGGAGCCGACGAGCGCCTCTCCTTCTCCCCCTGTGGGTCGAGGCGACGAGCAGTGATCGACACAGTGTGTCGATCACCGTCGCGCAGGGGTGGCCGAGCCGGAGCGTCAGCGAAGGCGAATGAGGGGTGTTGGAAGTAGCAAGTCGACCAAGTGCTGATGCTGATTGGCGCTCGATCGCTACGGCCGCGCTCCGTCCAGCACCCCTCATCCGTCTTGGCGCCACGCGCCAAGCCACCTTCTCCCACAAGGGGAGAAGGGGAGGCGCAATCCCAGCCCTCTACGCGTTCGCGGCCGGCTTGAACGTCAGCGCCAGGCCGTTGATGCAGTGGCGCTTGCCGGTGGGCTCGGGGCCGTCGTCGAAGATGTGGCCCAGATGCCCGCCGCAGCGGCGGCAATGCACCTCCGTGCGGGCCATGAAGAGGCTGTTGTCCTCCTTCGTGCTCACCGCGTTCGGCAGGGATTCCCAGAAGCTCGGCCAGCCGGTGCCGGAATCGTACTTCGTCTCGGAAGCGTAGAGCGGCAGGTCGCAGCCCGCGCAATGGAACGCGCCCTTGCGCTTCTCGTCGTTGAGCGGGCTTGAGAAGGCATGCTCGGTCGCCTCCTCGCGCAGCACGGCGTATTGCTCCTCCGAGAGGACGGCCCGCCATTCCGCTTCGGTCTTGGCGATCTCGAACTGCCCTTCGGCGGCGGTGGCCGGCGCTCCGCGCAGCGCGAAAGCGCCCGCGCCCAAGATCGCGCCAAGCCCGGCTGATCCCATCAGAAACTCGCGGCGAAGCATCGCTGATCCTCCTCTTTCCCCTTGATATAGGGGTCTGCGTGCGCCGGCCCAAGCCGACGGGGGTCGCGGAAACGAAAAAGGCCCCCGCCTCGGGTGGAGACAGGGGCCTGCTTGGATGCCGAAAGGCTTACTTCGGCACGAGCACCGCGTCCACCACGTGGATCACGCCGTTCGACTGGTTCACGTCGGCGATCGTCACATCGGCGGAGCCGCCGCTCTCGTCCATGACCATGACCTTGTCGCCCTCGATCACGACGGTGAGCGCGTCGCCCGAAACGGTGGTGAGGTTCACCTTGCCGTCCTTGGCCTGGCTCATCAGGTCCGACGCATTCAGCTTGCCGGGCACCACATGGGCGGTCAGCACCTTGGTGAGCATGTCCTTGTTTTCGGGCTTGAGCAGCGTGTCCACAGTGCCGGCCGGAAGCGCCTCAAAGGCCGCGTTGGTGGGCGCGAACACCGTGAAGGGGCCGTCGCCCTGCAGCGTCTCGGCGAGGCCGGCCGCCTGGACGGCCGCCACAAGCGTGGTGTGGTCCTTCGAGTTGACGGCGTTCTCGACGATGTTCTTGTCCGCATACATCGGCGCGCCGCCGACCATGGGGTTGTCCTGGGCGATGGCGAAGGTGGCGGTTGCCGCGAGGGCGGCGGCGAAGACGGCTGACGTAAGCTTGCGCATGTGTCGAACTCCCTGAAATTCTCTTGGACGATCGGTTTTTGGGAACTTGCCTCGGCCCCGACGATCAACCTTGCCGGGCCGAGCAGACGAAGACACGAAAGGGATTCGCCGGGAGTTTCAGGTATCGGCGAAGATTCTTCGCGATCTGCCCGGACAGAGCCGCCGGCGCGCCGAGCAGCAGCCTGCTCCAGGCTCCGATCGGGCGATGGGCAGATTCCGACCGTGGACAGATTTTCCGCTCCGCGAACTTTCTTCTGTGCCGTTTCAGCCACTTAGCCGCGCTCTGGAAGAAATCTCATCCTCTTTTGTCCACGCCCCTTGGCGCCTCCCGTACTCTCCCTCTCGCCTTCTCACGGGAAGCCTGGGTGCGCGCCGGGTGTTCAGGGAGAGGGCCGGTGCTGGATCGGTCGGGCTGCGGTGGCCCGGCTGGGTGATGAGCCCCCCAGATCCAGGCCCGCCAGCGAGGCCCGCGGGCCGGCAGG
>DASYHP010000069.1:0-4173 GCA_035998495.1 Mesorhizobium sp. | reverse complement strand
CCCTGCGACACCAACACGTCAACCTGCCGCAGCTTGGCAACGATCTCCTCAGGCTTGTGCTTCCTCTGGCTCATTCTCACGTCCTCCAAATGCCCCTCGGGCATACTTCAGGGAGGACCACTTTTCAGGGAGAAGGCCAATGATGCCATCCGAGTGGCAGGAGGTGTTCGACATGATAGTGATAGAGCTTCAAGAGTGAGACGATCGGGCCTGTGCATTTGGAACTCTTGAGGAAGGCCTTGCTCAACGAGGCGCGTGAGTGGGATTTGAGCACCTGCTTGAGGCCGCCGATCGGGTAGTAAACCTGCTCGAAAAACTCGCGATCCGTGACAGCGCGGGCGTAGATGTCGCCGAGTTGACCGACATTGCCGAACCGCTTCCTAGCCCGCTCCTCAAGCCACACCAGTCCGTGCGCGGTTTGCGCTGCGATGGCAGCTTTCCTGCGCCTCGCTTTGTCCGGTGCGATCACCCAACTGCAGAAGCCCGCGTGCAAGATCTCCTGCTGGGAGAAGAAGCCATCAGCGTTCCCCATCAAGATGGCCAGCACGATTTCAGGATCCCAGACGTCCCACGCGTAAGCAGAAAAGGGTTGTGAGACAGGGGATTGTGACTGGCTCCCAGCCAGCTTCAGTGTCAGCCTGCTCCAAGCCTCGAGGAGAGGGGAACGGGTGCGGCTGGGATCAGGCATGTTAGCGCCTATGTTCCCTGAGAAAGCCACACAAGAGGAGCTGGTTCCTGAATTGGGGCCAGGCGGCAGCTGGATCGGTTCGGAGGCGCCCGCCACAACCGCACAATTTCCGAGGCAACTGAGAAACGTGAGCGACCGGCCGGTCGCTCACGGGCCACACACGCAACACCGTGGGTGTGACTGCAATAGAACTGGGTAGATCTTAAGCGAATTTGGGGATGGGCCCGTCCTGCTCGGTGACATCGCCTTCGAGGTCGATGAAGACCTCGTCCACGTAACACCATCCCCAGCCTTCGGGCGGGTCGTAGCCCTCGATCACGGGGTGTCGCGTCGCATGGAAGTGGCCCGTTGCATGGCGGCCTGGCGATTGATCACAACAACCGACATGGCCACAGCTGCGGCAAAGGCGCAGATGCACCCATCGCATGCCGAATTTCAGGCATTCCTCGCAGCCTTTGGCGCTCGGCCGCACGGGGCCGATCAGGGCGGTGTGCCGGCATTCGTCCATTGCTTATGCTCCAGCTCGGGCCGTGGCGCTTGCGCCGTAAATGGGAACGCTCGGGTCAGGTTCGGCCGTTTGCGGCTTTGCTTGCCACACCTGCCGGAGGCACAAAACCCAAGACCAACCGAACACCGCACCTCGCGCGGTCGTTGGAGGTTTCGGCACCAATCCGTTTCGATGCAGCGCGGCTGCATTTTAGTGTGAGGTTCCGAGCAGCTCCCGTGATGGTCGAAGCATCGGCACGAGCCTGACGAAGAGTGCCACGTGAATGATCAGAAAGAGCGGCACGTAGAAGGCAGGAATGAAGCGCCACGGAACTTCGGTGAGCACCGCAGCGCCGGGGGGCTCGAAGAACAGTCGAAAGGGCAGGTCCGGCTGAGAGGTCACCCCGAAAAATATGGCCAACAGGAAATCGCCGAAACCGATCACATTCCAAGCGAGCACCCAGACCGGCCAACCAGGGGAGCGTCGGTAGGCGGCGACCGCGGCGGGCACAGCTGTGACGGCGGCCAGGATGTCGCCCCAACCAGCGTAGAATGCGAATGGGTCCGACAGCCGTCCTTGCGCATGCAGCAACAGGAACATGCCGCCTGCCCAACGCGTGACATGCAGCGCGACCAGCGGGGTCACGTCCACCCCGGCGAGGGCGCGCCGTCCCGCTATGCTCAAGGTGAGCCAGAGCGTGCCGGCAAGGACGGGTACGGCGATTGCGAATAAGGCACCGGGAACCGGGCCGATTCCGCGGACGCGCGTCGTCCAGGTGAAGGCGAACCAGAGCACGAGAACAGTCGCGATAGGGGTAGCGCAGCAAACTGACCTGAGTTGGCTGAGCTGATAACCTCAACAAAAACAAAGGTTGTGGAGCCCAGGTTGGAATGGGCCAAGTCCTGAGCTTCGGAGAAAGTGCGCCGAGAGAGAAGGAAAATGGCCCTCTCCGGCAGTGTCGCCAGGCAGAGCCAGCGGGCGAAAAGCCCGGCAATTCAAGGACTTTGGGCTCATCGCCAACGCGAAGGAGAACGTTCAGGGCAGCCGGATTGGTGGAGCTGAGGGGACTGAAAACGAACATTCTCCGTGCGCCGGCAAAACCGGCAGGTGTCAGCAGATGCGAGTTCTGCACTTCGAAGACCAAGCCAGTCACGATGGCCCCGAGTCATGCGTCGGCACCCGCAAGGGTGTCGTCGAAGCGTTGACAGGGGAAAGGGCGGGCAGAGCATTGAGCCGCGTAAAGTTATTCATCCGGGGTGCCGACGCCGTGGAGAGTCGCGGAAGGCAACACGGCATGGCGCGTCATGGCGAGCACCATGCCGACCTCGCGCGGTCTGAGACCTCTTGCACGCCCCGAAGGCACCTGCGCGGGAACCGGGAGGTCCCTTGGACGACCACGGCCATGGTTGGGGCGGTGGTCCGCATCGGAAAGGGCGCACCCGCAACCCGATGATGAACGTCCAGGGGAAGTCGGACCTGCCCATAGTACCTGCGAAGTCGCCGAACAACGCAGCATCTGCTGCCGCGGAGGCGATGGAGGGAAGGGGCGGGGCCAAGGGGAATGCGCGCCAGAGCGGCACGCGCCAGACACAGGGCTGGGAAAGCGTGTCACCCGCACTGGAACGCATACGTGACGCCGCAAGGCGGGACAAACGAGCCCGGTTCACGGCACTCCTGCATCATGTCAGCGTCGATCTCCTGCGCTTTGCCGCCTTCCAGCTAAAGAAGGCAGCGGCGCCAGGGGTCGATGGCGTGACATGGACCGCCTTTGAGGCGGACCTGGAGAACAACCTCCAGGACCTGCACGAACGCGTGCAAAGGGGTGCTTATCGAGCGAAGCCGTCCCGGCGGCAGTTCATCCCCAAGCCCGATGGCCGAAAGCGGCCGCTGGGCATCGCGGCGCTGGAGGACAAGATCGTCCAGCGTGCGGTGGGGGAGGTGCTGAACGCCATCTACGAGACGGACTTTCTCGGCTTCTCTTACGGGTTCCGGCCCGGGCGCAGCCAGCATGATGCGCTGGATGCGCTTGCCGCCGGGATCAGCGAGAAGAAGGTGCGCTGGGTCGTGGATGCCGACATCCGGTCGTTCTTCGACAGCATGAGCCATGAGTGGCTGATGCGTTTCTTGGAGCACCGGGTGGCGGACAGGCGTCTTCTGCGCCTGATCGGCAAATGGCTCAAAGCCGGCGTGCTCGAAGACGGTCGCCTGATCGCGACCGAGCAGGGCTCGCCGCAAGGGGCGGTGATCTCGCCGCTCCTGGCCAACATCTACCTGCACTATGTTTATGACCTCTGGGTCCGCCAGTGGCGGAAGCAAAACGCGCACGGCGACATGATCGTGGTGCGCTACGCCGACGACACGGTGGTGGGCTTTCTGTTTGAGCACGACGCGCGCCAGTTCCTGGCCGACCTTGTGCTCAGGCTGGAGCAGTTCGGGCTGCAACTGCATCCCGACAAAACCCGGACGATTGCGTTCGGGCGGTTTGCCCTGAAGTGGTGCCGCGATCGTGGGCACAGGCCGGAAACCTTCAACTTCCTTGGCTTCACGCACATCTGCGGCGTGAACAGGAGGGGGAAGTTCATCCTGCGGCGGCACACGATGCGGGAACGGCTCGGGGCAAAGCTGCGGGAGGTCAAGCAGACGCTCAGGCGGATGATGCACAAGCCGATCCATGAGCAGGGGGCGTATGTGAAGCGGGTCGTGAACGGCTGGCTCAACTACTTTGCCGTTCCCACCAACAACCGGGCCGTCAGCTCATTCTACAGGCACGTCGCCTGGTACTGGTTCCGCTCGCTCAGGCGCAGAAGCCAAACGCGAACGCTGAACTGGGCCGGAATGAAGCGGCTGATCAACCGTTGGCTCCCACCCGCTCGCCTCCGGCATCCGCTTCCCAATGTGCGGTTTCGCGTCAGAACCCAAGGCGGGAGCCCGGTGCGGTAGTGCCGCTCGCCGGGATCTGTGCGGGGGGCGACGGGAGACCGTCGTCCCTACCGCGACA
>DASYHP010000067.1:0-242217 GCA_035998495.1 Mesorhizobium sp. | reverse complement strand
CTCAAGCGCTACCGCACCGGTGGCGAGCAGAAGGTAACGGTCCAGCACGTCACGGTGAACGAGGGCGGGCAGGCCATCGTGGGCAACGTCCGCAAAGGGGGTGGGGGTGAGACCAAAATCTGACATCAACCCCATGCAACGGGCACCACGTTGCACGGCACACAGCAAGCGCAGCGGCCTTCCGTGCCAAGCTCCGGCCGTAAGGGGCTCGTCGGTGTGCCGGATGCATGGCGCTCGCGGTGGCGCGCCTAAAGGGTCCAGGAACGGCAACTACCGGCACGGCACCAGATCAGGCGATGTGGCGCTGCTCAAGGCGATGGCCCGGTTGGTGGTGCAGGAAAGCCGGGCCCTGCTGAAGTCTCTCGACGAAGGCTAAGGCGCCCCTTTCCCGCGGCACGGCTAAATCATCTCGGAGGGGGGAGGTCAAAGTCTGGAAGGTCTCTCACCCCCAAACCCGTCGCTCCCCCATGTATAGAATTTTTCTGCGCTTTGAATTTCTGAGGTCGGCGCATGCGCATGAAGGCCTTCAACCACATCGCCGTCGAGACCGAGATCGAGGTGGAGGCGGTGGGCGGTGTGGCCCACGGCGGATAATTCCTGTGATCTGGGTTCGTCCCCCGTTGTCCCCGTACCGACCTCCGTGCAGAACAGTGCAGCAGTTTGCAGCAGAGGTGCGTATGGCAGTTGTTGCCCAGGATGGTGCTGTGCGCGTGACGGCCTCGCTCTCCCGTGACCAGGAGCGGGCGCTGAAGGAACTCGCGGCCAAGCACAAGGTGAGCGTCGCTTGGCTCGTGCGCTACGCGATCGACCAGTTAGTGGAGCGGGGCCAGGACGCCCAGCTTCCGCTCGACTTAGGCAGGAACTGACTACGTGGACCTGCTCGAGCATGGCACCGAGGCCGTCAACTCCGACGCGGGACGGTCCCTCGCGGCTCCCCGACGACAGTTTCGCGGAGGGCGGCTTCCCGTCATCGACTTGTTCGCTGGCGCCGGCGGGCTGAGCGTAGGAGCGACGGACGCGGGCTGCGACGTGCGCGCTTCCGTGGAGTTGGATGCCGTCGCCTGCCGAACCCTCCGGGCGAACGCGAGCTACCACGGAGAGGTAGTTGAGGGCGACGTGGCCGCTATTACGGGCCTTGACCTTCGCGCCGCC
Organism: Mesorhizobium sp.; assembly: GCA_035998495.1. Lineage (GTDB taxonomy): Bacteria > Pseudomonadota > Alphaproteobacteria > Rhizobiales > Rhizobiaceae > Mesorhizobium_B. The sequence continues at coordinate 241,065 of DASYHP010000067.1, read as the reverse complement.
GCCGAGCTCGCTCCAGGGGACCCAGTGATCGTCGTCGGGGGCGCGCCCTGCCAGCCGTTCTCGAAAGCCGCCTACTGGGTCGAGGAGGGCGAGGAGTCCCGCTACCGCCGTGCGCGGGCCGCAGGGGTCGCCATGGTGCGCCCGCTGGCCCCCACCGAGGCGAGGCCCGATGCTCGGCGCACGCTCGTCGAGGAGTTCTGGCGGCTGATCTTCGAAGCGAACGCGGACGGGTTCGTGTTCGAGAATGTCCCCAGCATCAAGCACCCCCGCAACCGCTCCGTTCTCGACGGGTTCCGGCACGCGGCCGAGGCGGCCGGCTACCACGTCACGCAGGTGACCGCGAACGCCGCGGCGCACGGCGTCGCGCAGACGCGCGAACGGGTCTTCCTGCTCGGATCCAAGAACTCAGCCCCGACGGCGCCCAGCCCGACGCACACCCTGAAGGACGAGCTTCTGCTCAGGAAGGCGGTCACGGCCGGAGAGGCGCTCGAAGGGCTGGACCGACCAGAGTTCTTCGAGCCGGAGGAAGTGGTGACGGGGCGCTGGGCGGAGCATCTGCGTGCCGTGCCGCCGGGCTGGAACTATAAGGCGCACACCGCCTGGGCCGGGCATCCAGACCCGACGTTCGTCACCGAGACGCGCTTCTGGAACTTCCTGCTCAAGCTGTCACCCGACCGTCCGTCTTGGACGATCGCTGCCTCCCCGGGACCCTGGACAGGGCCGTTCCACTGGTCCAGCCGACGCCTCCGGACGGTGGAACTCGCCGCTTTGCAGGGGTTTCCGCGGGAATATCGCATCCTTGGAAACCGCCGCGAGCGGGTCCGTCAGATAGGCAACGCCGTGCCGCCACCGCTTGCCAGACGCATGGTCGAGGCGGTTCTCGACACCGTCGAGCGCTAGGAGGAGACGTGCGAAGCATCAGCTTGTTCAGCGGCTGCGGCGGCCTGGACCTTGGCCTTCACCAAGCCGGGTTCCAGACGGTGCTCGCCTCGGATGCCGAGGCTCTCTGCGCCGCCACGTGGCGGCGCAGCATGCCGACCGCGCCGTTCCTCGTCGGCCGCATCAGGGACATGAGCCGCGACGACATCGTCAGGGCTCTCGGCGGCCGCGTTGGAGAGGTCGACCTCGTCGCCGGCGGCCCCCCTTGCCCGCCCTTCTCGAAGAGCCGCTTCTACAGGAAGGAGAAGCTGCGGGCGCTTGAGGACCCGAATGGATGGGAGACTATCAACGGCTACCTCGACATACTCGACTGGGTGCGCCCTCGGGCGTTCGTTCTCGAGAACGTCAAGGGCCTGGCCTACAAGGTCCACTCCGAGGCCCTCGACACGATCGTCGCGCGTGCCGAACGGCTCGGCTACAAGGTGACGACCGGCGTCCTCAACGCGGCGGACTACGGCGTTCCCCAGATCCGCGAGCGTTGCTTCGTCGTCGGGGCGCTCGACCGCACGGTCGCGCTCCCGCTCCCAACCCATTCGAAGGATCCCGCGACGGGTCTCGTGCCATGGGTCACGGCAGGCGCCGTCCTGGCGGACCTCGACACCGAGGAGAATGCATCCGACGTCGGGCACTTCGCTGGGGGGCAGCACCACGGCCTGCTCCGTCAGGTGCCGCTGGGCGACAACTACCTCTTCTTCACCGAGAAGCGCGGCCATCCAGACCCTAAGTTTAAGTGGCGCGGGCGGTACTGGTCGTTCCTCCTCAAGCTCAGCCCGGACATGCCGTCCTGGACAATTCAGGCGCGTCGCTCGAACAACATGGGGCCGTTCCACTGGCGCAATCGGATCCTCCGGATCGCCGAGATCAAGCGCCTCCAGTGCTTCCCCGACGAGTTCGAACTGGCCGGGACCATCGAGCAGCAGTGGCGGCAGATCGGGAACGCCGTTCCGCCGACGCTAGCCGCGGCTGTCGGTCGGAGCGTGGCCGAAGCCATCGGCACTACCCTGCGGAACGCCGCATGAGGCGCCTCCCGTCCTTCAACGACTTCTCCCCCGCGATCATCAGGGACGTCCGTCGGCCGCTCGACATTCTCGCGCGGCTCGCCCCCGACCTGGACGCAGTCGTCGCTGAGTGGGACAGCGCCTTCTTCAAGAGCGCAAGGAACAAGCGCGCGAGGACCAACATCCCGGCGACGCTGACGAGCCTCGGGCTGATGACACGCTCGCCGCTGGCGCTGACGGAGCAAGGCGAGGCTATCCGCTCGGCACCTGATGCAGTCACGGCATCGCGGCTGCTCATCCGGCACGTCGTGGACACTCGCAATGGAATGGCCATCATCGACGCGGTCCGGTCCCTGAACGCCCGCGGCGAGCCCGTGGGGAAGGACAGCCTGAAGCAGGAACTCGAGGGGGCGGGCATTCAGGGCCTATCCGTCGGGACGACTGACCACACTACCCTGCTGAACTGGATGATCCATGCTGGTCTGTTCCGGAAGCAAGGGCGAGAGAGCCCCCAACCAGACGAGCAGGTAATGAAGTCCGCGTTGGGTATATCGGCCTCGGAGCGCTCCGGCTTTGCCGACCTTCCGCTGAACCAACAGATCTTCCTCCAGATCCTTCGCCGCGTGGCGGAGACCGAAGGGGCTGTGGAACTGGCGACCAAGCACATCATCGATGAATGCCTTCGGGACCATCGCGCGCGCTTCGACGAGGACCAGTTTCGCGCGAAGGTTCTCAAGCCGCTCGCGGATGCAGGCTGGCTGGAACTTCACGCCGCCGGCTCCAAGGGACGAGGAGGCAAGAGCGGCACGCTTACCCCTTCGCCGAAGCTGATGGGCATTCCGCTAGGCTCGATCGTCCCGGACTTCGACCAAGTAGTGCCTGCTGATCTTCGCGCGAAGATCAACTTGCCGCGCCCTGAGGTGCAACGTCTGCTCGAGAGCACGCAGACCTACGAGCGAGGGCTGGGGCTGGAGCTTCTGGCCCTTAGGATGATCCTCGACATCGGCCTTGAGCCCCGAGCGTTCCGCTTGCGAAGCCGCGACACCGCCCACGCCGAGGTGGACCTGACGGCCGAGGGCAAAAACCTCCTGTTCTCGCGCTGGAACTTTCAGTGCAAGTGCGTTGGAGCGAAGGTGAGCCTCGGCGATGTCGCGAAGGAGGTCGGACTCGCTATCTACTCGAAGGCGCACGTCGTGGCCGTCGTGACCACGAGCGGCTTCTCGGGCGACGCGCTTGCTTACGCCCGGGAGATCACGACGGCGACGCACTTGCAGTTCCTTCTCGTCGACGGTTCTGTCGTGCGGCGCTATCTGGAGAGAGGGGCCGAGGTGCTGCTCGACCACGTCGCCGCGAACGCGGCGGGGGTGATGGCGCAGAAGAGGGGTCAGCCGATAGCCCCCAATGGGTAGTCGGCCCCGGCCGGTTCAGTCAAAGGTGTCCGCTCGCGAGCCGAGTCGGGCTCGGGGTCACCGAAGCTTCCTGACGCTGCTAAAGGTGCGCCAGCTTGCACAGTGGGCCTTCAAATCTCACACGGTAAAGAGCCGCGTGGCTAGGTTTGGCAACCTTATGGGCGGGGCCTATGAGCCGGGAGAGTAGCTGAATGGCATTGCTGCCTAGAAAGCCGGACCTACTCGGCCGTGTAGAGCGAGCACTTCAGGCCGGCGGATGGAATGTCCTCTATCTCACCGGACCGGGCGAACACCCAGCCCGCTACCGCATCGAAAAGGATGGCACCTACCACACGCTTAAGGTCTATATCTGGAACGTCACCCACGGCGGCGGGAACCGGAATGTCGCCGAATACCGGATACAAATCACCGGTATCAACCCGCAGCAGTTCATCCCCGAGATAACAGGAAAGACGTTGATCCTCGGCTATTGGACCGCCGAAGACGTTTTTGCAGGCTTTGACTATAGTTTCCACGATGGTCCGCTCGGCGGCTCCGCCTCACTTCAAATTGGCGAGCAGGCCCTTCTCGGCGCTAATCAACAACGCTTTGCAATGCACGAGAAGGGCAATGGCGAACTCGCTGTCGCGTTCATGCCAGATTTCTTGGGGTCCTACGTCGACAATCTCGCTGCCCTGCACGCAACGGGCCAGGTTCCTGCGGAGGTGGACCTTCTTGCGCGACTTGCCGCCGATCCTGCGGCCGTGCCTCAGGCAGAGATCGACGCGACTATCGCGAGCCACCGGCAGTTCGCGATCACGAAGACGAGGCGCGCGCTAAGGGCGCTCGACTTTAGAAGCCGCGTCCTGACGGCTTACAGCCACCGTTGCGCCATGTGCAGCGTTCAGCTTCGCTTGGTCGATGGCGCCCATATCCTTCCCGTTTCCGAGCCCGCTAGCACGGATGAAACGGCGAATGGGATCGCCTTGTGCGCCCTACATCACCGCGCTTATGACCGGGGGCTACTTACCTTCGACGGGCACTTCCGCACCCATATCAATGACCTGCAGGTGCAAGAGCTTACAAACAGCGGTCTTGATGGTGGGATAGCTGCCTTCGGTGGGGCGGTCCGTCATGTCATCCACCTTCCGGCATCTGTATTAGATCGACCCAATCCCGCTTTCGTCGCCCAGGCGAACTCATTGCGAGGATGGACCTTCCGGTAGTTTAGTAAGCCGCTGGCCTGCCCCCTAAAAGGTGGTCCTCTCATGCGGGTCTGGCGCACCCGCTAGACGCAGGACATCTCGGTGAACATGTTCCTGATCCTAGCGAGGGGGCTGGGGCTCTGGCTCTGGCTAGGGCGTCCGGAAGGGCGAGTTCCCGATCAGCGCGGCCAAATGGGGCTACGCGGGTGCTTGCCAGAACCATTCTCTGCTTCGAGTTCCGGCAAATGGCTTCCTGGGAGGGCCTTCCGATGTTTTTGCACGCTCAAAGGCTGGACAAGTAGTGGCTCTCGAAGCCGGTCAACGGCTCGTGTGAGCGACAACCCTCGCGGCTGGTTAGCAACTGGCTTCGAGCTAGGATCAACCGATCGCGAGCGGCCGCTTCCGCCATCCGACTGGTTAAAGCTGTTACAGTTGGGGACCTGGTTAGGGGCGGCTCTCGTGTGGGTGAGAAACACCCAAGTGAAACAACGACTTGAGCCTGAACGGTGGCGGAGGGAGTGGGATTCGAACCCACGGTGGGCTTGCGCCCACGCCGGTTTTCAAGACCGGTGCCTTAAACCGCTCGGCCATCCCTCCGGCGCGGTGGCGATGCGCGGCTTCTAACGCCTGCGCGAATCGGCCGTCAATGCGGGATGTCGCGGGACAGGCCGGCGCGAGAGCGTTGGCAGCAACCGTCCCGCCGCCGAAACGCCGCTTTCCCGCCACAATGCATTAACATCGTGGCAAAGAATGGATGCCAGACAGAGGGGCCGCGCCACTCGGGCGGCTGTCGGCATCACCATGGGACGGGGATCATCTGCATGACGTTGAGCGCGCGCGCGGGCTTGAGGCATGTCACGTTCTGCGCGCTCGTCGCACTCGCCGCCGGCTTGGCGGCGGGCTGCAGCTCCACCGAATCCCGCTCGGTGAGCGGCTCGAGCAAGAAACGCTCCAAGGAATACTTCCCCGAGTCCATCTGGGGCGTGAAGGCCAGCCCCCGCGTGTCCAACCTGCGCAGCAACCTTCCGCGCGGCGGCGGGCGCGACCAGCTCGGCAAGCCCTACAAGGTGCGGGGCAAGTGGTATTATCCCAAGGAAGACCCTGGCTACCGCAAGAAGGGCAAGGCGTCCTGGTACGGCGACGCCTTCCATGGCCGGCTCACCGCCAATGGCGAGATCTACGACATGACGCATCTGACGGCGGCGCACCCCACCATGCCGCTGCCGAGCTATGCGCGCGTGACGAACATGAAGAACGGCCACTCCGTGGTCGTGCGGGTGAACGACCGCGGCCCCTATTCGCACGGCCGCGTCATCGACCTGTCACGCCGGGCCGCCGAGCTTCTCGACTACACGCGGGAAGGCACGGCCGAGGTCCAGGTCGACTATGTCGGCCGCGCGCCCCTGCACGGCAAGGACGACCGATATCTCATGGCCTCCTATCGGCCGGGCAGCGGGGTTCCCGACCCCACCCAGGACGGGTTGCCGGACGGCGTCATGATCGCCATGGGCGGCTCCAGCCCAAGCGGCGCGACGCGGGCGGCCACGCCGTCCCCCGGTGAGCTGGCGACGCAGTCGGGACTCGACCTGCCCGAGGCGGGCCCCGTGGCGCCCGAGCGACCGGCCATCGACGTCGAGACCGTCATCGCTGTCGCCGCTCTGGGCTACGCCCCGTCGGAGGCCCCGGCGGGGATCGACGCCTTCGCGGCGTTCGATCATCAGGCTTCCGTCCCGCCCCCGACGGGCGGCGACGTGATCGCCGCGGCCACCTTCGCCTCCCGCAAGGACGCGCAGGCCCTGGCCGGCCATCTCTCGCAATTCAGCGCAGCATCGATCGAAGCGTCCGAGGGCGGTGGGCGCACCGACTTCTCCGTGCTGCTGCGGCCGGACGGCCGGCTCGCGGGCGACCGCCTGCTGGAGGCGGCCTGGGCCAATGGCGCGCCCGAAGCCTTCGCCATCCGCGAGTAGCTCGCTTCAAAACACGCCTCCGGCTTGAAACAAACCTCCGGCTGACGGGTTTCGGCAGCGGGAGGACGCCATGTCGATTTCGGCCGGAAATGACAGGGCGCGAGCAAGCCGGTTGGGCTGGGCCGCGTTCCTGCTGGGCTTCTCCATCGGCGGCTTCTTCGACGGAATCCTGCTGCATCAGATCCTGCAGTGGCACCATCTCCTGTCCGGGCTCGACGCGCCCGCCTTCGCCGACCTGCGGGTGCAGATCCTCGCCGACGGGCTCTTCCATGCGCTGATGTATGCCATCGGCGCCGCCGGGCTGGTCCTGCTGTGGCGGGCGCGGCGCGGCCTCGCCGAACCGGCGGCCGGCCGCCGGATGCTGGCCTTGGGCCTGATCGGCTTCGGCACCTGGCATGTCGCCGATGCCGTGCTCTCGCACTGGATCACCGGCATCCATCGCATCCGCATGGACAGCGACGCGCCGCTTGCCTGGGATCTCGGCTGGCTCGCGGCCTTTGGGATCGCGCCGCTGCTGCTGGGATGGATTGTCCGGAAAGGAGGCGGCGGCAGCGGCCACGCGTTCCGCGCCGACCGCGTGGCCATGCTGCTTGCCGCTGCGACCCTGCTCGGCGGCCCCGTTTCGGCCTTGCCGCCGCCGGACAGCGACGGCGCGCTCGTGTTGTTCAGGCCGGGAACCGAGCCGGCTGCGATGATGGCGGCGGTCCACGCCGCCGGCGGGCGCATGGTGTGGACCGACCGCTCGGGCGAGCTTTGGGCGATCGCGCTCGACGACCCGCGCCGGGCTCGTTCGCTGTACGCACATGGTGCGCTTGTGGTCAGTTCTTCGTGGTCGGCGCTCGGCTGCCTTGCCTGGTCCAAATTCGCGTGAGCATTGTGGAGGTTAACGGCTCCCGCATTGTGGATGGGACTGCCTTCTCCTAACGTTCAGCCGATCGCTCAAGGATTCTGCCATGTTCACGCGCCGCCAGTTCGTCCAATCCGCGCTGCTCGCTTCGGCCGCGCTGCCGCTCGGCCTTGTCGAGGCGCAGGCGCAGCTCTTCGAGACCAAGGCGCCGCACGCTTACATGATCGACGCCGAAACCGGCACCATCCTGTTCGCCAAGGAAGCCGACACGCTGACGCCGCCGGCCTCGCTGGCCAAGCTGATGACCATGGAGGTGGTGTTCCACGCCATCAAGTCGGGACAGTACGGCCTGGATGATACGTTTCAGGTTAGCGAGAATGCTTGGCGCACCGGCGGGGCGAATTCCGGCGGCTCCACCATGTTCGCTCAGCTCAACTCCGCCATCCGCATCGAGGACCTGATCCAGGGCGTGATCGTGCAGTCGGCCAATGACGGCTGCATCATCCTGGCCGAGGGCATCGCGGGCTCCGAAGAGAATTTCGCCGCGCTGATGGCGCAACGGGCGCGCCAGCTCGGCCTGGAGAAATCGACCTTCAAGAACTCGACCGGGCTGCCGGCGGAAGGCCAGGTCGTCACCATGCGCGAGCTGGTCAAGCTCGGCATGCATATCTGGCGGACCTATCCCGAGTTTTACAGATTCTATTCCCAGTCCGACTTCACCTGGAACAAGATCACCCAGCGCAACCGCAATCCGCTGCTCGCCATGAACATCGGCGCGGACGGCATGAAGACGGGCTTCACCGAAGAATCGGGCTACGGCATCGTCGGCTCGGTGGCGCGCGACGACAAGCGGGTCTTCGCGGCCATGAACGGCATGAAGACAGATCGCGAGCGCGCCGAGGAAGCGCGGAAGCTTCTGGAATGGGGCATGCGCGCCTTCCAGAAGGTCGAGCTCTTCGCGGCCGGCGAGCCGGTGGGCGAGGCCTCCGTCTATGGCGGCGCGAAGGGCGGCGTGGCGTTGCGCGCTCAGGGCCCGGTCTCGATCCTCGTCCCCGTCGCCAATCCCGACCGCCTGTCCGCGCGCATCGTCTATCAGGGGCCCGTGCTCGCGCCCGTCGAGGAGAACGCGCCCATTGGCGCGCTCAAGGTGTGGATCGGCGAAACGCTCACGCAGGAAACGCCGCTCTTCGCCGCCGAGAGCGTGCCGGTGGGCGCCTTGCATGAACGCGCGTTCGACGCGGTCGGCGAGCTCGCCATCGGCTGGATGCGCTGAGTGCCGCAGGGACTCTTCATCACCTTCGAAGGCGGCGAAGGCGTGGGCAAGTCCACGCAGATCGCCCGGCTCGCGGAGACCTTGCGCGCCGCCGGCCACAAGGTTCTGGAGACACGCGAGCCCGGCGGCTCGCCAGGTGCTGAGGCTGTGCGGCACGTCCTGTTGTCCGGCGCGGCCGAGCCGTTCGGCCCGCGCATGGAGGCGCTGCTGTTCGCGGCGGCCCGTGCCGATCATCTCGGCCAGCTCATCCGCCCGGCGCTCGCGCGCGGCGAGGTGGTGCTGTGCGACCGCTTCATGGATTCCTCGCGCGTTTATCAGGGCGTCACGGGCCGGCTCGACCCGCGCTTCATGCGGTCGGTGGAGGGCGCGGCAGTCGCCGGCACCAGGCCCGACCTGACGCTGGTCCTCGATCTCGATCCCGCCGAAGGGCTGCGCCGCGCGGCCGAGCGGCGGGGCGAGGCCGTCGCGGCCGACCGCTTCGAAAAGGAGACGCTCGAGATCCAGCGCCGCCGCCGCGAGGCGTTCCTGTCGATCGCGCGGTCCGAGCCCGAGCGCTGCCGGGTCGTGGACGCCTCGCGCGGCGTGGACGAGGTGGCCGATTCCGTGTCGGACATCGTCATGGTCGTGCTGGGCGACCGCCTCGACGCCCTTCTGGAACAGGCGGCGTGACGCCTTTCGTCCGGCTTTCGCCCGAGCAGCACGACACGCTGGAGGGTTTCCCCGAGCCGGCGGAGAACCCGCATCTGATCGGCCACCACGCGGCGCGTGAGCTGCTGCTGTCCAGCCACGGGGCAGGGCGGCTGCCGCAGGGGCTGATCCTGGCCGGCCCCCACGGGATCGGCAAGGCGACAGTCGCCTTTCATCTGGCGCGGCATCTGCTGCGCTTCCCGGACGGCGCTGGAGCGCCGCAGGAATTCGCGCCGGCCGAGCCGAGCGGCAGCCTGTTCCGGCAAGTCGCCTCCGAGGCGCATCCATCCGTGCTGCACCTGACGCGGCCCCTCAATGAGAAGGGCGAACGCTTCAAGACGGTTCTCGCCGTCGATGAGGTGCGGCGGATCGGCCGCTTCTTGTCGCACACCGCGCATGACGGCGGCTATCGCATCGTGATCGTCGATCCGGCCGACGACCTGAACACCGCTGCCGCCAACGCCCTTCTCAAGAATCTGGAGGAGCCGCCGGCGCGCACCCTGTTCGTGCTGGTGGCGCATTCGCTCGGGCGGCTTTTGCCGACGCTGCGCTCCCGCTGCCAGGTGCTGAAGCTTTCGCCGCTTCCGCCCGCGGATCTGATCGCCGCATCAGAGGCCATCGGCGCAGCGCTGCCGGCGGCCGAGGCGGACCGGCAGGCGCTGGCGGCGCGCGCGAACGGCAGCGTGCGCGAGGCCCTGCTTCTCCTGGAGCATGGGGGATTGGCGATCGCCACTGCTGTGGAGGCGCTGGCCTCATCCGCCCGCTTCAGCGTGGTGGAGGCGCACCGTTTGGCCGAGCAGGTGAGCGGCAAAGGCAAGGAGGCGCCTTTCGCGCTTCTCCATCGCCACGCGCTCGACCTGCTGTCGGACGCCGCCGCCCGTGCCGCGCAGGCCGGCGAGATCGCCCGCGCCGCTTCCTTCTCCGAAGCCTGGGAGCAGGAACGGGCGACCGGCCAGGACACGCTGGCCTACAATCTCGACCGCAAGCAGGCCGCGCTCGACACGGTCCACCGGCTCCACACGGCGTTCCAGCGCTGACCCCCTTTTGCCGGTATGGCGCCGCCCGGCGGGATCAGTTATGGCCTGCCGCGTCTTCGAGCCGAACACGCCAGGGCCGCATGCCGCGCGAAAAATTCTATATCACCACGGCGATCTCCTACCCCAACGGCAAGCCGCATATCGGCCATGCCTATGAGCTGATCGCCACCGACGCCATCGCGCGCTTCCAGCGGCTCGACGGCAAGGACGTGTTCTTTCTGACGGGCACGGACGAGCACGGCATCAAGATGCTCCAGACCGCGCGCAACGAGGGTATTTCCCCGCGCGAGCTGGCCGACCGCAACGCGGCCGAGTTCCACCGCATGGCGGAGGCGCTGAACGCCTCGAACGACGACTTCATCCGCACGACCGAAGAGCGGCATCACCGCGCCAGCCAGGCGATCTGGCGGGCGATGGAGAAGAACGGTGACATCACCAAGGGCGGTTATGCCGGCTGGTACTCCGTGCGCGACGAGGCCTATTACGGTGAGGACGAGACCACCTTGCGCGACGACGGCGCGCGGCTGGGACCACAGGGCACGCCCGTCGAGTGGGTCGAGGAGGAGAGTTACTTCTTCCGCCTCTCGGCTTACGAGGACCGCCTGCTCGCCCATTATGAGCAGAACCCGGACTTCATCGGCCCGCCCGAGCGCAAGAACGAGATCGTCAGCTTCGTAAGGTCGGGGCTCAAGGACCTGTCGGTGTCCCGCACCACTTTCTCCTGGGGCATCCCCGTGCCGGGCGACGAGAAGCATGTGATGTATGTCTGGGTGGACGCGCTCACCAACTACATCACGGCCTGCGGCTACCCCGACGAGAACGCTGAGCGCTGGCGCTATTGGCCGGCCGACGTCCACATCATCGGCAAGGACATCACGCGCTTCCACGCCGTCTATTGGCCGGCCTTCCTGATGTCGGCGGGCCTGCCGGTGCCGAAGCGCGTGTTCGGCCACGGCTTCGTCTTCAACCGCGGGGAGAAGATGTCGAAGTCGGTCGGTAACGTGATCGACCCTTTCGCGTTGGTCGGCCATTACGGGCTCGACCCCGTGCGCTATTTCCTGCTTCGCGAGGTGCCGTTCGGCCAGGACGGTTCCTACAGCCACGAGGCGATCGTCAACCGCACCAATGCCGACCTCGCCAACGATCTCGGTAACCTGGCGCAGCGGTCGCTGTCCATGATCGCCAAGAACTGCGAGGGCAGGGTGCCCGCGCGGGGCACGCTCGCGCCGCAGGACGAGGCGATCCTTGCCGCCGCGGCCCAGTCGCTCGAGACCGCGCGCGAGGCCGTCAACGGCGCCCAGGCGCTGCATCAGGCGCTCGCCGCCATCTTCGCCGTGGTGTCGGACGCCAACCGCTATTTCGCGGGCGAGGCGCCCTGGGCGCTGCGCAAGACCGATTTTACGCGCATGGAAACGGTGCTCCACACGACGGCCGAAACGCTCCGGCGCGTTGGCATCCTGATCCAGCCCTTCATGCCGGGCTCGGCCGCGAAACTCCTCGACCTGCTCGCCGTGCCGGCCGAGGCCCGCAGCTTCGCCCATGTCTCGGACGCGAATTCGCTCGCGCCGGGCACGGCACTGCCCGCGCCGCAGGGCGTCTTCCCGCGCTATGTCGGGACTGAGGCGGGCGCGGAGCCGGCGTGAGCGTCCTCATCGACAGCCACTGCCACCTCGACTTCCCGGACTTCGCGCCGGAGCGGGAAGGAGTGATCGCGCGCGCCGAGGCCGCCGGCATCGCCCGGATGATCACGATTTGCACACGCGTACGCTGCTTCGACGCGGTACGCGCCATCGCCGAAGCCCATGGCAGCGTGTTCTGCTCGGTGGGCACGCACCCGCACAACGCCGCCGAGGAACTGGATGTCTCGGCCGACGATCTCGCGCGCCTTTCGGAGCATCCGCGCGTGGTGGCCATCGGCGAGGCTGGGCTCGACTACCACTACGACAAGTCGCCGCGCGACGCGCAGGCGAGGGGATTCCGCAACCATATCGCAGCCGCGCGGCGGACGCAGCTTCCGCTCGTCATCCATGCGCGCGACGCCGACGCGGACATGGCCGCGATCCTGGAGGAGGAATCGGCGAAGGGCGCGTTCCCCTTCGTGCTCCACTGCTTCAGCTCGGGCGCCGAGCTGGCGCGGACCGGCATCCGGCTGGGCGGCTATGTCTCGTTTTCCGGCATCCTCACCTTCAAGACCTCCGCCGACATCCGCGCGATCGCCGCAGAACTGCCGGCCGACCGCATCCTGGTCGAAACCGACGCGCCCTATCTCGCGCCGCCGCCGCACCGGGGCAAGCGCAACGAGCCCGCTTACGTGCGCCACACCGCCGAGGTGCTGGCCCATGTCCGCGGTATTTCGCCCGACGAGGTGGCGGGGCTGACCACGGAAAACGCCTTTCGGCTGTTCAGGAAGATGACGCGGCCGGAGGCGCTGTGAGCGGCGACAAGCTGCGGCTCACGATTCTGGGCTGCGGCTCCTCGCCCGGCACGCCGCGCATCACCGGCGACTGGGGCGCCTGCGACCCGCACGAGCCGCGCAACCGCCGTACCCGCGCCGCCGCCCTCGTTGAACGCATCGCGCCGGACGGGCGGACCACGCGCGTCGCCATCGACACCGGACCCGACTTCCGCCAGCAGATGCTGACCGTCCCGCCGCGGCCGCTCGACGGCGTGATCTACACCCACCCCCACGCCGACCACATCCACGGGATCGACGACCTGCGCTCCTTCGTGCTCGACCAGCGCCGGCTCATGCCGATCTTCGCCGACCGGTCCACTTTGGCCCGCCTGAAGGATGGCTTCCGCTACTGTTTCGAGACGCCGCCCGGCAGCAACTATCCGCCGATCCTTCGAGCCCATCAATTCGAGCACGATGACGATGTGGTGGTGGAGGGTGCGGCGGGGCCGCTCCGCCTCACGCCCTTGCCGCAGTTCCACGGCGACATCGTCTCGCTCGGCTTCCGGGTCGGTTCCATCGCCTACTGCTCGGACGTGAGCGGCTTTCCCGAGACGACACTGCCCTTGCTCGAAGACCTCGCCTGCCTGGTCATCGACGCCCTGCAATACCGCCTGCATCCCAGTCACTTCTCACTCGGCGAGGCGCTGGAATGGATCGATCGGCTCAGGCCCGCGCGCGCGATCCTCACCCATATGCACATTCCGCTCGACTACCGCACCGTGCTCACTGAGACGCCGCCCCGTGTGGAGCCGGCCTATGACGGGATGGTGGTCGAACTGCCGCTGGATGAGGATTGAACATGGCAATGGGCAGCATCGAGCGGGTGCAGGCGGCGGCAAGCCAAGCCGGCTTGGATATCGACGTGCGCCGCATGGGCGCGTCCACGCGCACGGCGGAAGAGGCCGCGCGCGAATGCGGCTGCGCGGTCGCCCAGATCGTGAAATCGCTCGTCTTCGAGGGCGGGCGAAGCGGACGGCTGATGCTGTTCCTGGTGTCGGGCTTGAACCAGCTCGACCTCGCCAAAGCCGCCGCGCTCGCCGGCGAGCCCTTGAAGCGGGGCGAGCCGCGCCGCATCCGCGACGAAACCGGCTTCGCCATCGGCGGCGTGTCGCCCATCGGCCACCGCATCGACATGCCTGCCTGGGGCGACGAGACCCTGCTCGGCTTCGCCAAGGTCTTCGCCGCCGCCGGCGCGCATGACGCGATCTTTTCGGCCGAGCCGGCGGCGCTCTTCCGCGCGGCGGGAGCCGCGCCGGCCGACCTCAAGCAGGCTTGAGCATGAGCACAGGGCAGCGCTCGCCGGCCTCGGCGGCGGGCGCGAAGGGCGGACGAACGATCAGCGCGTCGGCCGCCGCGAAGAAGCGCAGCATGGACGAATCCTGAATGGGAAAGGGCGTCGCCACGAGCCCCTTTTCCGTGCGCTCGGCGCTCGCGCGAACGTAATCTTGCCGCGTGTCGTTCGCCGCCATGGCCGCGCCCAGCACCGCTTCCCGCATGAGCGTCTCGTGCGGGCGGCCGGCGAGCCGCGCGACCAGCGGCTTCAGGAACACATGGCCGCACACCAGGCTCGCCACCGGGTTGCCTGGCAGGCCGACGCAGCGCATCCCGCCCAGCCGCCCGAACATCAGCGGCTTGCCCGGCCGCATGGCGATCTTCCAGAAGTCGAGCGCCATGCCGGCCTCGCGCAGCACGGCCTGCACGAGGTCGTGGTCGCCCACCGAAGCCCCGCCGATGGTGACGACGAGCTGCGCCCCGGCCTCGCTCGCCTGCCGCAGCAGCCGGTCGATCTCTTCCTTCCGATCCGGCGCGATGCCGAGGTCAAGCACCTCGCCGCCCGCCTCCCGGACGACCGCGGCCACGCCCACATTATTCGACGCCACGATCTGGTCGGGCTCCGGCTCCGCGCCGGGCGGCACGAGTTCGTCGCCGGTCGCGATGATGGCGACCAGCGGCCGCTTGAGCACGGGAAGGCTCGCGTGATTGCCGGCTGCCGCGAGCGACAGCGCGCCGGCGTCGAGCGTGCGGCCCGCTTCCAGCAGCACGTCGCCTTTTGCGAAGTCGAGGCCGCGCTGGCGGATGTGCCGTCCGACGGGCTCGCTTTGCCGGACCTCGACATTCCTGTCGCCGAGCGACGCGACGTTCTCCTGGATGGCGATGGTGTCCGCGCCCTGGGGCAGCGGCGCGCCGGTGAAGATCCGCACCGCTTGTCCCGCCCCCACGGCCCCGTGGAAGCCGTGGCCCGCGGCCGCCATGCCGATCAGCGCCAGCCGCGCGGGGACGCTGGCGATGTCCTGGGCGCGAACGGCATAACCGTCCATGGCCGAGGCCTCGAAGGGCGGCTGCGTGCGCCGGGCGATCACATTTTCCGCCAGCACCCGACCCGCGGCGTCCGCGAGCGGCACGTCCTCGCTTCCGTGAGGCTCCGCCCCGTCGAGCAGCCGCGCCAGCGCCTCATCGACGGGCAGAAGCGCCATTCAGGCCTCCGCCCGAAAGTCGCCGGAGCGGCCCCCGCTCTTCTCCAGCAGCCTGATGCCCTCGATCACCATGGTGCGGTCCACGGCCTTGGCCATGTCGTAGATGGTGAGGCAGGCGACGGAAGCCGCCGTCAGCGCCTCCATCTCCACGCCCGTTTTCCCCCGCACCCGCGCCAGCGCCGTCACGCGCAGGCCCGGCAGGGTCTCGTCGGGCTCGATCTCCACGGACACCTTGTTCAGAAGCAGCGGATGGCAGAGCGGGATCAGCTCATGCGTGCGTTTGGCCGCCATGATGCCGGCCACGCGCGCCACGCCCATCACGTCGCCCTTCTTGGCTTGGCCTTCCAGCACCAGTTTCAGCGTTTCGGGCGCCATGCGGATGCGGCCCTCGGCGAGGGCGGTACGCTCGGTGTCGGGCTTTTCGCCGACATCGACCATGCTGGCCTGGCCCGCGGCGTCGAGATGGGTGAGGCCGCCCGTCATCGCTCTCACGCTTCCGCCGAGACGGGCGCGCCTTCGAGGAGCCGGCGCGTGGCAGCCTCGACATCGGCCTGCCGCATCAGGCTTTCGCCCACCAGGAAGGTTCCGATGCCGGATGCGGCGAGAAGTCGGCAATCCTCATGGCCGAAGATGCCGCTCTCAGCCACCACGAGCCGGTCGGCGGGAATCACTCGCGCCAGGCGCTCCGAGGTGGCGAGGCTCACCTCGAACGTCCGCAGGTCGCGGTTGTTGATCCCGACCACGGGCGAGCGCAGCCGGAGCGCGCGCTCGGTTTCCTCCTCGTCATGCACTTCCACGAGCACGTCGACGCCGAGCCCGGAGGCGGCATCCTCCAACGCTTTCGCCTCGTCGTCCGTCACCGCCGCCATGATGATGAGGATCGCGTCCGCGCCCCAGGCCCGCGCCTCCCAGACCTGATAGGGCTCGAACATGAAATCCTTGCGTAGCGCGGGCAGGGCGGTCGCGGCCCGCGCTTGCGCCAGGAACTCCGGCGCGCCCCCGAAGGAGGGGGCGTCGGTGAGCACCGACAGGCAGGCCGCGCCGCCGCGCTCGTAGGCGCGGGCGAGTTGCGGCGGGTCAAAATCGGCGCGGATCAGCCCTTTCGAGGGGCTCGCCTTCTTGATCTCCGCGATCAGCCCGAACGCGCCGGCATCGCGCTTGCGCCGCAACGCCGCCACGAAGCCGCGCGGCTCGTCCATGTCCCCGATGCGCGCCGTGACTTCGGCCAGCGGCATGCGCGCCTTGGCCGCCGCGATCTCCTCGCGCTTGTAGGCCTCGATACGCCTCAAGATGTCAGCCACCGTCCGCCTCCTGCGACACGCGGACGAGTTCGTCCAGCGCCTCCCGCGCCTCCCCGGAGTCGATCGCCAACGCTGCCCGTGCCATCCCTTCGGGCAGATCCGGCGCCTTGCCGGCCACAACCAGCGCCGCGCCGGCATTCATCACGACCGTATCGCGATAGGCCCCCAGCCTGCCGCCCAGGAGCGCCCGCATGGCCGCCGCGTTGAACGCCGCGTCGCCGCCCCTCAATTCCTCACGGGCGCGGCGCGGCAGCCCGACATCTTCGGGGCGCAGCGTGAAGGCACGCACCGCGCCGTCCTTCACCTCGGCGGCCATCGTCTCGCCCGTGGTGGTGATCTCGTCGAAGCCGTCACCATGCACGACCCACGCTTGGGCGGACCCCAGCGCCAGAAGCGCGTGCGCCACGGGCTCCACCCATTCCGGCGAGAACACGCCGACCATCTGCCTCTTGACGCCGGCGGGGTTCGACAGCGGCCCCAAGAGGTTGAAGATGGTGCGGGTGCCGAGTTCCACCCGCGTCGGCCCCACATGGCGCATGGCCGGGTGATGGTGCGGCGCGAACATGAAGCCTACGCGCGCCTCTCGGATGCAGCGCGCAATCTGCTCGGCTGAAAGGTCGAGCTTCACGCCCAGCGCGGCCAGCACGTCCGCGGCGCCGGCCGAAGACGAGATCGCGCGGTTGCCATGCTTGGCGACCGGCACGCCCGCGCCGGCCAGCACGAAGGCGGACGCGGTGGAGATGTTCAGGCTGTGCGAGCCGTCGCCGCCCGTGCCCACGATGTCCACGGCGCCCTCGGGCGCCTCGACCCGCAGCATGCGCTCGCGCATGGCGGACACCGCGCCGGAGATCTCATCGACGCTTTCGCCGCGCACGCGCAGCGCCATCAGGAAGCCGCCGATCTGGCCCGGCGTGGCCTCGCCCGACATGATGATGCCGAAGGCGTCCCGTGACTCCTCGAAGCTCAGGGGCCGGCCGGCGGCGACTCGCGCGATGTGCGGCTTGAGCGACATGCTAGAGCCTGTTTTGGACTTCGGACGGGCCTGCCCCATGAGGCGTTTCGACCAACGCCTCCCTTTGCGCATCCGTCAGCTTGCCGGTCAACGCCGCCTCCATCCCAAACCCAGAACAGGCTCCAAGTCAGAAATTCAGCGCCCGTTGGGCGGCGGCGGGGTCCACCGTGACCTCATATTCGTTCTGCAGGCGATCCACGAGCTGGTCGATCAAACCGTTGCCGAAGCCCTCGCCAAGGCGCTCGCGCTCCTCCTGCGGGATCGCGTCGGGGCCGGCCGCGGCAGGCGCGAACGCTTCCGTCACCCTGAACAGGATCTGCGCCTCGCCCGACGGCGCCGGCGTGACGCCGACCCCGCCCTGCGGCACCGCGAAGGCGGCGTCGGTGCCGGACGCGCCGAGGTCGCCGTCGTTCGCGCCGCGCTTCAGCCCGCGCTTGACCTGCTTTTCGAGCTGCAGTTCGGCCGCGATCTGGTCGAGCGTCGCCGCGCCATCCCGAATCCGCTTCTCGAGCTCGCTCGCCCGCGCGGCCAGCCGCTGGCGTGTCTCCTCGGCCTTCCAGTCGGCCACGACACGGTCGCGCACCTCGTCCAGCGTGCGGTCGCGGGCGGGCGTGACGCCTTCCACCTCAAAGAACACGGAGCCGCCGGACGCCGTGCCGACCGGTGGGTTCTCGATATTGGGCTCCGCCTCGAAGGCTGCGCGCAGAACCTCCGCCGATTCCGGGATGCCTTCGACGACCGTGCCGTCGGGCCTCAAGCCCGCGCGGTCCACCGCCTCGACCTCGACGACCGGCAGCTTCAGCTTGGCCGCGGCCTCGCGCAGCGTGTCGCCGCCGGCGCGCGCGTCCTCGTAAGAGTCCTGGACGTCGAGAAGAACGCGATTGGCCTCCACCAGCGCGAGATCGCGCCGGATCTGCGGGGCGACCTCCTCGAAGGGCCTCACCACTTCGGGCGCGACATTCGTGACCCTGAGCAGCACCGGCCCGAACTGGCCCTGCACCACGTCGCTCACCTGCCCGGGCTGGAGCGCGAAGGCGGCATCCACCACGGCTCTGTCGGGAAGCTGATCGCGGGAAAACGTGCCGAGCAGCGCATCGGTCAGCGTCTTGCCCTGGCCGGCCACGACCTCCTCGAAGGTTGCGCCCCCGCGGATCGCGGTGAGTGCGGCCTGCGCGGCCTCGGGCGTGTCGAACACGACCTGCTCGATGGTGCGGGTCTCGGGCGTGGTGAACTTCGCTTTGTTGGTCTCGTAGTCCTGCCGGACCTGCTCCTCCGAGATGGCGGCCTCGTCGGCGATGTCCTCGGCTTCGAGCTTCACATGGGCGATCTTGCGGTATTCGGGCGCGGCATAATTCGCCTTGCGCTCCTCGAAGAAGGCCGTGAGTCCTTCTTGCGTCGGTTCCTCGACCGCGCCCAGGAGGGTCGGCGGCAGCACGAGATACTCCACCGTGCGGTCCTCGCCGCGGTAAAGCGACAGCGCGTTCAGGAAGGCGTCCGGCGCCCGCGCGCCTTGCGCCACCGCGTCCACGATCTGCTCGCGCACGGCGGCCTGCTCGCGATTGCGCAAGTAATCCTCCGCCCGCATGCCGATCTGCTGGAGCACGTAGTTGAAGCGGTTCGGGTCGAACCGGCCGCCCGCGTCCTGAAAGCTCGGGTCTTCGGCCGTGAGCGCCGCGAGCCGGTCGCGGGACACGCCGAGGTCGAGCTCCCGCGCCTGTTCGTCCAGCACCGCGCCCGCCACGAGCTGCGCCAGCACCTGGTCGGTGACGCCGAACGCCTGAGCCTGCTCGGTCGTGATCGGCTGGCCCAACTGCTGCGACAGGAAGTTCACCTGGCGCGTGTAGGCGAGACGGAAATCGAGCGGCGAAACCTCCGTGTCGCCGGCCGTCACCACGGCGGTGCCGGACGGGCCCACCATCATGGAGGAGGAGATGCCCCAAACGGCGAAGCTCAGCACGAGCAATCCGAGCAGGATCTTGGCGACCCATGTTCCGGCGGCTTTTCGCAGCGTCTCGAGCATTCCGTTCCTCTTTTTCTCCCCGCCTCATACGAGACGGCCGAAGGAGTGTCGATTGCTTTGTGGCCTGAGTCTGGTAGGGGTGCCCGAGACTTGATGGGGCAGGGGAGGGATCCGTGACGCCTGGCGAGCGCCCGCTGGTGGCGGGGAACTGGAAGATGAACGGCACGTCCGCCGACATGGCCGAGCTCCACGCGGTCGCGGCGGGCTTCATGGGTGGGCTGGACGCCGAAACCGAGGCGGCCCTGTGCCTGCCCGCGACCCTCATCTCGCGGGCGCGAGAGGTTCTCGCCTCGACGCCGGTGAAGCTCGGCGGGCAGAACTGCCACCCCGAGCCGAAGGGCGCGCATACCGGCGACATCTCGGCCGAGATGCTCAAGGACGCCGGCGCCGCTCTCGTGATCGTCGGCCATTCGGAACGCCGCACGGACCACGGCGAGACCAATGAGCTTGTGAAGCGGAAATCGCTCGCCGCCCACCGCGCGGGGCTCACGGCGATCGTCTGCATCGGCGAGACGCGCGCCGAGCGCGAGGCCGGCGAGACGCTCGCCGTGCTTTCGCGCCAGCTTCACGGCTCGCTCTCGCCCACCTCCAGGGCGGCCGACACGGTGATCGCCTATGAGCCGGTCTGGGCCATCGGCACGGGGCTGACGCCGACGGCCGCCGACGTGGAGGAGGCGCACCGCCACATCCGCGCCGAGCTCGAAGGCATCGTCGGCGACGAGCACGGCCGCATGCGCATCCTCTATGGCGGCTCGGTGAAACCATCCAACGTCGCCGAGCTCCTGCGCATCGCAAATGTCGATGGCGCGCTGGTGGGCGGCGCAAGCCTGAAGGCGGCCGATTTCCTGGGCATCGCCGAGGCCTATCGGCAGTTCTAGCGTCGATCGCGCGCCGCGCCCCGGAGGCGCGGCCCTGTGCCGCCATTGCAATCCGCGCCCGCGCCGAATACATGCCCGGACGCCTTGGGCTCGCCCTTTTGCGCCGCCACTGCTTCGTCCGGCCGGGAATTTCGCGTCATGGAAACCGTCATCATCGTCATCCACCTGATGATCGTGCTCGCCCTTGTGGGCGTGGTGCTGATCCAGCGCTCCGAGGGCGGGGGCCTGGGCATCGGCGGCGGTTCGGGCTTCATGACCGCGCGTGGCGCCGCGAACGCCCTGACCCGAACCACGGCGATCCTGGCCATCGCCTTCTTCGCGACCTCGCTGGGGCTTTCCATCCTCGCGCGCTATGGCGAGCGCCCGACCGACATCCTCGAGCGCATCCAGACCGCGCCGGCGGGCGAGGGCGGCGCGGGCGTGCTCGACGAGCTTGGCGGTGGTGAAACGACCGATCCGGCCGTGCCGACGCCGCCCGTTGGCGACGGCGCCGCTGCTCCGGCGACGCAAGACTCGGCTGCGTCCGCGCCGGCAGCGAGCGTGCCCGCCGAGACCGCGCCTGCGGCGACGGCCCCCGTCTCTCCTGAGCCTGTCGAGCCCGCGCCGGCGGATCCCGCGGCTGACGCGCCCGTGCCGGCCCCGCCTCCCACGTCGCCCCCCGCGGCGGCCCAGGTGCCGACCGGCCAGTAAGCCCCGCGTCGATGGCTCGCGCCGGCCTGTGGTCGGCGCAACACAGTTCTTCGGGAATCAGGCGCGGCGCCCCTCGACGGGCGTCGCCGCCGCTTGAGCGGCCCGCGCGCCTTGCCTATGGCTGTCCCATCTCGCGGTTCGGGGCAGGGGGCTTCGCGCAGCGTTGAATCCTGCGGCGGGGGTCCGATGTTTCTCAAGCGCATCATCCTTGCCGGCCTGGCGGCCGGCCTTCTCGTCTCCACGCCGGCTTGGGCGGAAAAGACCACGCTGATGGAGGTGCTGTTCCCCAAAAAGACGGAGCAGGCCGAAGCCGCGAAGCCCGCGGGCAAGAAGCAGAAGCTTTCCGCCAAGGAGAAGGCCGCGCAAAAGCGTGCCGCCGAAAAGGCGGCCAAGGCAGAGGCCAAAAAGGCCGCGCAGGCAAAGGGCAAGAAGAACAAGCTCGCGGCCAGGGACGCCGAGCAACCCGCGCCCAAGCGCAAGAAGGGCTTGCTGCCCGGCGTGGCCTTCGGCCAGGAGGCTGAAGGTGCGTCGACCGGGGACGTGACGCTGGTCGGCAACAATGGCGAGCTTCGCAGCGAGCAGGTCAAGCGCAAGCCCGGCCTCTTCTCGGGCCTTCTCGGCGACGACGAGCCGCAGATGCTGCCCGAAACCCAGGCGCTCGACCGCGTGCTGGCGAGCCGCGACGCCCAGAAGGCGTTCGCGGTGAAGGACGAGTTCGTGCCCCAGGAGGTGGCGTTTTCCGGCTATGCGCCGGGCACGGTCGTGATCGACACCAGGAAGCGTTTCCTCTACCTCGTGGAGACCGCCTCCACGGCGCGTCGCTACGCGATCGCGGTGGGCCGCGACGGCCTGCAGTTCAAGGGCGAGGTCAAGGTCGGCGACAAGCAGGAATGGCCGCGCTGGATCCCGACGGCGGAGATGCAGGCGCGCGAGCCCAAGAAATACGGCCGCTACAAGGACGGCATGCCCGGCGGCCCCGACAACCCGCTCGGCGCGCGCGCGATGTACCTGCACCTGGGCAAGAAGGACACCTATCTGCGCATCCACGGCACCAACCAGCCCGAAAGCATCGGCAGCGCCTCGTCCAACGGCTGCTTCCGCATGGTGAACGAGCACGTCATGGATCTCTACCGCCGCGTACCAGTCGGCACGCAGGTGATCGTGATGTGAGCGGGCGGCTCCGCCTGACCCAACGTGAAGAAAAGGGGCGGGAAACCGCCCCTTTTTCTCTGGCAACCCGCGCCCGGCCGCGCTAGTTGACGACTCCCATGGCGCGATATGTCTTCATAACCGGCGGCGTGGTTTCCTCTCTCGGCAAGGGCATTGCGGCGGCAAGCATCGGCGCGCTTCTGCAGGCGCGCGGCTATCGCGTGCGGCTGCGAAAGCTCGACCCCTATCTCAACGTCGATCCCGGCACGATGTCGCCCTACCAGCACGGCGAGGTCTTCGTGACGGACGACGGCGCCGAGACCGACCTCGACCTAGGCCACTACGAGCGCTTCACCGGCCGCTCGGCCAATGCGAGCGACAACATCACCACCGGCCGCATCTACAAGAACATCATCGACAAGGAGCGGCGCGGCGACTACCTGGGCGCCACCGTCCAGGTGATCCCCCACGTCACCGACGAGATCAAGCAGTTCGTGCTCTCGGGCAACGAGCAATACGACTTCGTGCTCTGCGAGATCGGCGGCACGGTGGGCGACATCGAGGCCATGCCGTTCCTGGAAGCCATCCGCCAGCTCGGCAACGAATTGCCGCGCGGCCAAGCGGTGTACGTCCACCTGACCTTGATGCCCTATATCCCGACCGCGGGCGAGCTGAAGACCAAGCCCACCCAGCACTCGGTGCGCGAGCTGCGCTCCATCGGCATCGCGCCCGACATCCTGCTCGTGCGCGCCGACCGCCCGATCCCGCCCGAGGAACGACGCAAGCTCTCGCTGTTCTGCAACGTGCGCGAATCCGCCGTCATCCAGGCGCTCGACGTGCCGCACATCTACGACGTGCCCCTGGCTTATCACCATGAGGGCCTCGACGGCGAAGTGCTGGCCGCCTTTGGCATCGACCCCGCGCCGCTGCCGCGCATGGAGCGCTGGCAGGAGATCTCGCACCGCATCCACAACCCCGAGGGCGAGGTCACCATCGCGGTGGTCGGCAAATATACCGGCCTCAAGGACGCCTACAAATCGCTGATCGAGGCGCTGAGCCATGGCGGCATGGCCAACAAGGTGAAAGTGAAGCTCGACTGGATCGAATCGGAGATCTTCGAGCAGGAAGACCCCGCGCCCTTCCTGGAGAAGGTCCACGGCATCCTCGTGCCCGGCGGGTTCGGCGAGCGCGGCTCGGAAGGCAAGATCCTCGCGGCCAAGTTCGCGCGCGAGCGGAAAGTGCCCTATTTCGGCATCTGCTTCGGCATGCAGATGGCCTGCATCGAAGCCGCTCGCTCGCTCGCCGGCATCGAGGGCGCGTCCTCCACCGAGTTCGGCCCCACCAACGCGCCGGTCGTGGGCCTGATGACGGAATGGCTGCGCGGCAACATGCTGGAAAGGCGCATGGAATCGGGCGATCTCGGCGGCACGATGCGGCTGGGCGCCTATGAGGCGCGGCTCGAGCCGGACACGCGGATCGCCGAGATCTATGGCGGCACCCGCATTTCCGAGCGCCACCGCCACCGCTACGAGGTGAACGCCGACTACAAGCCGCAGCTCGAGGAGGCCGGCCTGGTATTTTCCGGCATGTCGCCCGACGGCGTGCTGCCCGAGACGGTCGAATATGCCGATCACCCCTGGTTCATCGGCGTGCAGTACCACCCCGAGCTCAAGAGCCGCCCCTTCGAGCCGCACCCTCTCTTCGCGAGCTTCATCGCCGCGGCCGTGGATCAAAGCCGGCTGGTCTAACGCAAGCGCTTCCAATGCTCGCGCCGTGCAAGGGGTCGCGAGAAGGAGCCGTGAGCGGCGGCGCAAGCACCTCCTTCTCCCAAAACGGGAGAAGGAGAGGCTCTCACCCCCCGCGCTTGGCCCTCGGCAGATAGTGCTCGATCAGCATTTCGGCGTAGTCGTCGCGCGCCTTGGCGCTTTCGCCGCCCATCACGGTCACGACAAGCCGGCGGCCGTCCCTGTTCACCGAGCTCACCACGTTGAAGCCGGACGCCCGGATATAGCCCGTCTTGATGCCGTCGGCCCCCTCGACCCGCGACAGGATGTGATTGTGGCCACGGA
Organism: Mesorhizobium sp.; assembly: GCA_035998495.1. Classification (GTDB taxonomy): domain Bacteria; phylum Pseudomonadota; class Alphaproteobacteria; order Rhizobiales; family Rhizobiaceae; genus Mesorhizobium_B. The sequence continues at coordinate 216,676 of DASYHP010000067.1, read as the reverse complement.
TCGCGCGGCCGTTATAGGCGAAGGTCCGCGCGGAGAAGTAGCCATAGTATTGCGGAAAACGTTTGCGCAGCGCCATGCCGAGCAACGCCATGTCGCGCGCGGTGGTGCGCTGCTCGGCGTCCGGCAGGCCCGATGCGTTGCGGAAGGTGGTGCCGCTCATGCCGAGCGACCGCGCTCTCGCCGTCATCATGGACGCGAACTGCGCCTCGCTGCCCCCGAGATATTCCGCCACCACGACCGCCACGTCATTGGCGGACTTCGTCGCCAGCGACTGGATGGCGGACTCCACGGCGATCGTGTGCCCCGCCTTCACGCCCAGCTTGGAGGGCGGTTGCGAGGCCGCGAAGGCCGAGACGGGCAGCGGTGTCGCCGGCGAGACCTGGCCGCGGTCCATGGCCTCGAAGAGCAGGTAGAGCGTCATCATCTTGGTGAGCGACGCTGGGTAGCGCGATTCCGTGGAGGCCGATTCGTAGAGCGTGCGGCCCGTACTGCCGTCCACGACGATGGCCGCGTGCTTGGCCGAAATGGGCGCCGCCACCGGCGGCGGGGCCGAGACGTCGAGCGTCTGCGCAGTCGAGCAGGCGCTTAAAGCCCCGACCGCGAGCGCGAAGGCGGCGGCCCTGAACGGGGCGGCGAAGGGGCGGGAAAAGAGCGTCAGGGCGGCTGGCACAGGCGGCAGGTTCCAGTGGCGATAAAGCAAGAAAACCCGTTCTGGTCAAAGAGCAGTTAACCAGGCCTCACCGGCGCTCGCTTGATGCGCCTGCCGAATTGCGGCAGGAGGGCCGGCGATCATGGCAGGTGGATTGAATATGGAACCCAACAGCGAAGTCTCGGTCGGCACTGTGCGGCTCGGCAACTGCCTGCCGCTCGCGCTGATCGCCGGCCCCTGCCAGTTGGAGACGCGCCAGCACGCCTTCGACATCGCCGGCCGGCTCAAGGAGATGGCGGCCGGATTGGGGATCGGGCTGATCTACAAGACCTCCTTCGACAAGGCGAACCGAACCTCGCTCGGCGGCAGGCGCGGCGCGGGTCTCGACGCGGCGCTGCCGATCTTCGCCGACCTGCGCGAGGAGCTGGGCCTGCCCGTGCTGACGGACGTCCACACCGAGGAGCAGTGCGGCATCCTGGCCGAAGCCGTGGACGTCCTGCAGATCCCCGCCTTCTTGAGCCGTCAGACGGACCTGCTGATCGCCGCCGCCAAGACGGGCCGGGTGGTCAACGTGAAGAAGGGTCAGTTCCTCGCGCCCTGGGACATGAAGAACGTGGTCGCCAAGGTCACAGGCTCCGGCAATGCCGACGTGCTGGTCACGGAGCGCGGCGCGTCCTTCGGCTACAACACGCTGGTGTCGGACATGCGCGCCCTGCCGATCATGGCGGAGATCGGCGCGCCCGTGATCTTCGACGCCACCCATTCCGTGCAGCAGCCGGGTGGGCAGGGCGGCTCGTCGGGCGGCGACCGCCGCTTCGTGGAGACGCTGTCGCGCGCGGCCGTGGCCATCGGCGTGGCCGGCGTGTTCATCGAGACACACCAGGACCCGGACAACGCGCCCTCCGATGGGCCCAACATGGTGCCCCTCGACCGGATGCCTGAGCTTCTCGAACGGCTTCTGGCCTTCGACCGGATCGCCAAGGCCGCTCGATAGGAACCAAGCCGGGCGTCGGCGCTTCTCCTGCCGAAACAGCTAAAGGAGCCGCCATGCCGACCCCATCCGGCCACACGATCGCCATCCCCGCTTCCAAGGTCATGGGGACCACTGTCTTCAACCAGAACGGCGAGAAGATCGGGGTCGTGCATGACGTGATGCTCGACAAGCTGTCGAACAACATCATGTTCGCGGTGATCAGCTTCGGCGGTTTCTTGGGGATCGGAACGCAGTACCACGCGGTGCCTTGGTCGGTGCTGGACTACGACAAGGACCGCGGCGGCTACATTGTGCCCTTCACCTACGAGCAGCTCGCCGCGGCTCCGGCCTATTCCCTCGACGATCTGACCAGCGGCGACGGGCAGGCCGCGCGCAACGCGTCGTACGACTATTACAAGGTCGATCCCTATTGGTCCTGAGATCGGCGGCTTCTCCCGATTGCCTTCAGCGGCCTTTCGGCTAAGAGGGTCCGCCACGATCCAGCCGGGGGAATTTCCATGACCGCCATCGTCGACATCATCGGACGCGAGATTCTCGACAGCCGCGGCAACCCGACCGTCGAGGTCGATGTGGTGCTCGAAGACGGTTCCATGGGCCGCGCGGCGGTGCCCTCCGGCGCCTCCACCGGCGCGCATGAGGCCGTCGAGCTGCGCGACGGCGGCACGCGATTTCTCGGCAAAGGCGTCAAACAAGCCGTGGACGCCGTCAACGGCGAGCTGTTTGAGGCGATCGGCGGGCTCGACGCCGAGGACCAGGCCAAGATCGACCAGACCATGATCGAGCTCGACGGCACGCCCAACAAGGGCCGGCTCGGGGCGAACGCCATTCTCGGCGTGTCGCTGGCGGTCGCCAAGGCGGCGGCAGAGGCCTCGGGCCTGCCGCTCTACCGCTATGTCGGGGGCACGAATGCGCGCATCCTGCCCGTGCCGATGATGAACATCATCAATGGCGGGGCGCATGCCGACAACCCCATCGACTTCCAGGAATTCATGGTGATGCCCGTCGGCGCGCCGAGCCTGCGCGAGGCCGTGCGCTGGGGCTCGGAGATCTTCCACACGCTGAAGAAGGGCCTGAAGGAAGCCGGGCACAACACCAATGTCGGCGACGAGGGCGGCTTCGCGCCCAACCTCAACACGGCCGAGGACGCGCTCGACTTCATCATGAAGTCGGTCGAGAAGGCGGGCTTCAAGCCGGGCGAGGAGGTGGCGATCGCGCTGGATTGCGCCGCCACGGAGTTCTTCAAGGACGGCCGCTACGTCTATGAGGGCACGGGCCAGACCCGTTCGCCGGACGAGCAGGCGCGCTATCTCGCCCAGCTCGCCCGCGACTTCCCCATCATCTCCATCGAGGACGCCATGGCGGAGGACGACTGGGACGGCTGGAAAGCGCTGACCGAGCTGGCCGGAAAGGAAATTCAGCTCGTCGGCGACGACCTGTTCGTCACCAACACGGCGCGGCTGCGCGACGGCATCCGCATCGGCGTCGCGAACTCGATCCTCGTGAAGGTCAACCAGATCGGCTCGCTGACCGAAACGCTGGAGGCGGTCGCCATGGCGCACCAAGCCAGCTACACGGCCGTGATGTCGCATCGCTCGGGCGAGACGGAGGACGCGACCATCGCCGACCTCGCGGTCGCCACCAATTGCGGGCAGATCAAGACGGGCTCGCTCGCCCGCTCCGACCGTACGGCCAAGTACAACCAGCTCATCCGCATCGAGGAGGAGCTCGGAAAGCAGGCGAAGTATGGCGGTCGCGCGGCGGTAAGGGCGGCCACGGCAACCGCTCGTTAAGCCTGTTCGGCCAAGGTGGCGTGGGACAAGGACCCGCGCCGCCATGTGGACACGCCAGCACAAGCAGAGTTGGACCGGACGCCTGATCGTGCCCGCGATCTCGGCCGCCGTCAGCGTCTATTTCGGCTACCACGCCTTCCAGGGCGAATACGGCATCCGCTCGACCGAACGCTATCTCGCCCGCGAGGCGGAGCTTCAGACGCAGTTGCGCACCTTGCGCGAGGGGCGCGAGGCGCTGGAGCACCGGGTGTCCATGATGCAGGACGGCAGCCTGGACCGCGACCTCGTGGACGAGCAGGCGCGCCGCGCGCTCAACCTTTCCCATGCCGACGAGCTGACGATCATCCGCCCGATCGCTCCGGGAAGCTGACCGCCGCCCCACGGCTCTCGAGCGGGAAGCGCATGACAGGCATGCGATAATTCCGCATGGCCGAAGGCTCGCGCGCATGCTAGCTCTTGCCGCAAAGGCGGAATCCTCCAAATTCCGCTGATGTCCGACAAGAGACGGCTTAGGGAGTGATGCATGGTTGCTGTGGCTCGGAAAGCCCAGTCTTCCCCCTCATCCGACACCGACGCGACGCCCTCGGCGCCCGCTCCGGCCCAGTTCGATAGGGCGCAGGAGCTGCAGGCCTATCGCGACATGCTCCTGATCCGGCGCTTCGAGGAAAAGGCCGGCCAGCTCTATGGCATGGGCTTCATCGGCGGCTTCTGTCACCTCTATATCGGCCAGGAGGCGGTGGTCACGGGCATGCAGATGGCCCAGATCGAGGGCGATCAGGTCATCACCGGTTATCGCGACCACGGCCATATGCTGGCCTGCGGCATGTCTCCGCGCGGGGTGATGGCGGAGCTCACGGGGCGGCGAGGCGGCCTTTCCAAGGGCAAGGGCGGCTCCATGCATATGTTCTCGAAGGAGAAGCACTTCTATGGGGGTCACGGCATCGTGGGCGCGCAGGTGTCGCTCGGCACAGGGCTTGCCTTCGCCAACAGGTATCGCGGCAACGACAACGTGTCCGTGACCTATTTCGGCGACGGCGCCGCCAACCAGGGCCAGGTCTACGAAAGCTTCAACATGGCCGCCCTGTGGAAGCTGCCCGTCATCTACGTCATCGAGAACAATCGCTACGCCATGGGCACGTCCGTGTCCCGCTCCTCGGCCCAGACGGATTTCTCGCAGCGTGGCCTTTCCTTCAACATCCCCGGCTTCCAGGTGGACGGCATGGACGTCCGCGCCGTGAAGGCGGCGGGCGACCTCGCGATGGAGAGGTGCCGGAGCGGCAAGGGGCCGATCATCCTGGAGATGCAGACCTACCGCTATCGCGGCCACTCCATGTCCGACCCCGCGAAATACCGCACCAAGGACGAGGTGCAGAAGATGCGCACGGAGCACGATCCCATCGAGCAGGTGCGCGCGCGGCTCTTGGGCGAGCACGGGCTGGGCGAGGACGAGTTGAAGGCCATCGACAAGGAGGTGCGCGACATCGTGGCCGACGCGGCGGAGTTCGCCCAGACCGATCCGGAGCCGGACGTGTCCGAGCTTTGGACCGACGTGTTGCGCTGAAAGAGCCGCCGATGCCCATCGAGATCCTCATGCCCGCGCTCTCCCCGACCATGGAGGAGGGCAATCTTTCCAAATGGCTCAAGAACGAGGGCGACAAGGTTGTCGCCGGGGACGTGATCGCCGAGATCGAGACCGACAAGGCCACCATGGAGGTGGAGGCGGTCGATGAAGGGACGCTCGGCAAGATCCTCATCCCCGCGGGCACCGAAGGCGTGAAGGTCAACACGCCCATCGCCATGCTCTTGGGCGAAGACGAAGGCGCCGACACTTTGGCGAGCCAGGCGGGCTCGAGCGGCGACGGCCAGGAGGCCGGCGCCAACACTCCCCAGTCACGCGCGAATGGAGGCTCCGCGCCTTCGCCGCAGCCCAACGCCACCACTGAGGTGGGCGCGCCCTCGCCCGAGCAGGAGCGCGGCGACGAAGGCAATCTCAACATGGGCAGCGCCACGGGGCCGACCGTGGCCGCGCGCGCCGACACGCCCAAGGCGGCCGCCCAGCCGCGCGCCCAGGCCGCCAGCGATCCGGACATCCCCGAAGGCACGGAAATGGCGCCGACCACGGTGCGCGAGGCGCTGCGCGACGCCATGGCGGAGGAAATGCGCCGCGACCCGGACGTGTTCGTCATGGGCGAGGAGGTCGGTGAGTACCAGGGCGCCTACAAGATCACGCAGGGCCTGTTGCAGGAGTTCGGCCCGCAGCGCGTGGTGGACACGCCCATCACCGAGCACGGCTTCGCGGGCGTCGGCGTCGGCGCGGCCTTCGCGGGGCTGAAGCCCATCGTCGAGTTCATGACCTTCAACTTCGCCATGCAGGCGATCGACCAGATCATCAACTCGGCGGCGAAGACGCTTTACATGTCGGGCGGGCAGATGGGCGCGCCCATCGTGTTCCGCGGGCCCAACGGCGCGGCGGCGCGCGTGGCGGCCCAGCACAGCCATGATTACGCGGCGTGGTATTCGAACGTGTCGGGCCTCAAGGTGGTGATGCCCTACACGGCGGCCGACGCCAAAGGTTTGTTGAAAGCGGCGATCCGCGACCCGAATCCGGTGATCTTCCTGGAGAACGAGATCCTTTACGGCCAGAGCTTCGAGGTGCCGAGGCTCGACGACTTCGTGCTGCCGATCGGCAAAGCGCGAATCCACAAGCATGGCAAGGACGCCACCATCGTTTCCTTCGGCATCGGCATGACCTATGCCGTGAAGGCGGAGGCCGAGCTGCGCGGCATGGGGCTCGACGTCGAGATCGTCGACCTGCGCACCATCCGCCCGATGGACCTGGATACGGTGGTCGAGTCGGTCAAGAAGACCAACCGGCTGGTGGTCGTGGAAGAGGGATTCCCGCAGTCATCCGTGGGCGACCACATCGCGAGCCAAGTGATGCAGCGCGCCTTCGACTTCCTCGACGCGCCTGTCATCACCATCGCCGGCAAGGACGTGCCGATGCCTTATGCCGCGAACCTCGAAAAGCTGGCTTTGCCCAATGTGGCCGAGGTGGTGGAAGCCGTGAAGGCGGTGACGTATCGCAACTGAGGGCTGTTGGTCAAAAGGCATGTCGGGGGCAGCATCGACCATCATGGCCGAGCCTGCGAAGCAGCGGGCGACCTATGCCGACCTTGAAGCCGTGCCGCCACACCTCGTGGCGGAGATCATCGATGGACTGCTGATTACGCATCCGAGGCCGTCGCCCAGACATTCCTTGGCCGCGAACTCCCTTGCCGACGAACTGACGAGCCCCTTCCAGAAGGGTCGAGGTGGGCCGGGCGGCTGGGTGTTTGCGACCGAACCAGAACTCCATATCGCCGACCACGTGCTTGTCCCGGACCTCGCTGCGTGGCGCCGTGAACGGCTCGCTGCTTTGCCGGCCACCGCCTATTTCGAAATCGCGCCCGACTGGGTCTGCGAAGTTCTCTCCGCTTCCACGGTTCATCAAGACCGTGGGCGCAAACGCGTGATCTATGGTCAAATTGGTGTCCAGCACCTTTGGCTGCTCGACCCCCGCGTGCAGGTGCTGGAGGTATTCACCCTGACAGGTGGACATTGGCTGCTTGTAGGAACATGGACCTCAGATGATCGGGTGAGTGCGCCTCCCTTCGACGCCATCTCCTTCTCGCTCGCCGATCTATGGCCGTTGGATCGCCCGCTTGGCCTGAACGAAGACGCAACGCCTTACTTTGCCGGGGACCGCTGAATGCCCATCAACATCACCATGCCGGCGCTGTCGCCCACCATGGAGGAGGGCAATCTCGCCAAATGGCTCGTCAAGGAGGGCGATCACGTTTCGCCCGGCGACGTGATCGCCGAGATCGAGACCGACAAGGCCACCATGGAGGTGGAGGCGGTGGACGAGGGCACGGTGGCGCAGATCCTCGTCCCCGCCGGCACGGAAGGCGTGAAGGTCAATACGGTGATCGCGGTGCTCGCCGGTGAGGACGAGGAGGCCGGCGCTGGCGCCGCGCCCGCGGGCCAGACTGCCAGCCCGCCAACGACTGGCCCCGTGGCCAAGCCGTCCGGCGGCGGCAATGGGTCGTCCCCTCCAGCATCCGAGGAGCCCGTGCGCGACGGCTATGGCGGCAGCGCCATGCCGCAGAGCGGCACGGGCCCGCAGCCGCCGCAGCAGGGCGGCGGCGCGCAGCCTGCGCCGGCCCCTTCGGCCGGAGGCGTGAACGGCCAGGCCCAAACCCGCAGCTTCGCCTCGCCGCTCGCCCGCCGGCTCGCCAAGGAGGCGGGCATCGACTTGAGCGCGGTGCAAGGCTCAGGCCCGCATGGGCGCATCGTGAAGGCCGACATCGAAGCCGCACACGCCGGCGGCGGCAAGCCGGCGGCGCAACCCGCGCCCGCCGCAGCCCCGGCGGCCGCTCAGCCGGCTCCTGCCGCGCCGTCGCCCGCGCCCAAGCCGATGTCGGACGAGGCGGTGCTGAAGCTTTTCGCCGAAGGCTCCTACGAGCTCGTGCCGCACGACAACATGCGCAAAACCATCGCGCGGCGGCTGGTCGAGGCCAAGAGCACGATCCCGCACTTCTATCTCACGCTCGACTGCGAGATCGACGCGCTGCTCGCGCTTCGCCAGCAGTTGAACGCGGCCGCGCCCTTGCGCAAGAGCGACAAGGGCGAGACGCCGCTCTACAAGCTGTCCGTCAACGACCTCGTCATCAAGGCCATGGCGCTGGCGCTCCGCGACGTGCCGGACGCCAACGCGTCCTGGACCGAAAGCGCGATGGTCCGCCACCGCCACGCGGATGTGGGCGTCGCCGTCTCGATTCCCGGCGGCCTCATCACGCCCATCATCCGCCGCGCGGAGGAAAAGACGCTGTCGGCCATCTCCAACGAGATGAAGGACCTCGCCTCTCGCGCGAGAAACCGCAAGCTCAAGCCCGAAGAGTATCAGGGCGGAACCACGGCCGTGTCGAACCTCGGCATGTTCGGCATCAAGGACTTTTCGGCCGTCATCAACCCGCCGCACGCGACCATCCTGGCAGTCGGCGCGGGCGAGGAGCGGCCGGTGGTCAGGAACGGCGAGATCAAGGCCGCCAATATGATGACGGTCACGCTTTCCACCGACCACCGCGCGGTGGACGGCGCGCTCGGCGCGGAACTGCTCGCCGCCTTCAAGCGGCACATTGAGCATCCAATGGGGATGCTGGTGTGAACGCCGCTGCAAAGACGGTCCTCTGCTACGGCGACTCGCTGACCTGGGGCTACAACGCCGAAGGGCCGTCGCGGCACGCCTACGAGGATCGTTGGCCGACCGTGCTCCAGCGGGAACTCGGCGACGGCTTCCTCGTCATCCCTGAAGGGCTGAACGGCCGCACCACAGCATTCGACGACCATGTGGGCGCGGCCGACCGCAACGGTCTGCGCCTGTTGCCGACGCTCCTCACCACGCACGGGCCGCTCGACTGCCTCATCCTGTTTCTCGGCGCGAACGACATGAAGCCGTGGATCGCCGGCCGCGCGGTCGCGGCCAAGCAGGGCATGGAGCGGCTGATCGAGGTCGCGCGCGGTCACGATTACCCGATGGGCGCGCCCGCGCCGGCCATCGTCATCGTCTCGCCGCCGCCGGTCTGCGCGACCGAGGACCGCGATTTCACCGAGATGTTCGCAGGCGCCGTCGAGGAGTCGCCGAAGCTCGCGGAGCGTTATTCGGACATCGCCCAGCAGATGGGCTGCGCCTTCTTCGACGCCGGCGGCGTCGCGAAGACCACGCCGCTCGACGGCATCCATCTCGACGCCGAGAACACCAGGGCCGTCGGCCGGGCGCTCGCGCCGGTTGTGCGGCAATTGCTCGGCAGTTAACGACAGGGAAGCGGATTTGGCCGATACCTATGACGTCATCATCATCGGCTCCGGTCCGGGGGGCTATGTCGCGGCGGTGCGTTCGGCCCAGCTCGGGCTGAAGACGGCCATCGTGGAGCGGGAGCATCTCGGCGGCATCTGCCTAAATTGGGGCTGCATCCCCACCAAGGCGCTGCTGCGCTCGGCCGAGGTGATGCACTATGCCGAGCACGCCAAGAACTATGGGCTGGTGCTGGAAGGCCGCGTCACGCCGGACGTGAAGGCGGTGGTGGACCGCTCGCGCGGGGTGTCGCAGCGCTTGAACGGCGGCGTCGGCTTCCTGATGAAGAAGAACAAGGTCGATGTGATCTGGGGCGAGGCCAAGCTCACCAAGGCCGCGAAGGGCAACGAGCCGGGCGAGATCGTCGTCGCCAAGCCGAACAAGCCGGCCATGCAGCCGCAGCCGCCCGCGCCCAAGAACGCCAAGGGCGAGGGGACGTACGCCGCCCGGCATATCGTTGTCGCGACCGGGGCGCGGCCCCGCGCGCTGCCCGGCATCGAGCCGGACGGCGAGCTGATCTGGACCTATTTCGAGGCGATGGTGCCGAAAGCGATCCCTAAGTCGCTCGTCGTGATCGGTTCGGGCGCGATCGGCATCGAATTCGCTTCGTTCTACAACGCCATGGGCACGGATGTGACGGTGGTCGAGGTGCTGCCCACGATCCTGCCGGCCGAGGACGCCGAGATTTCCGCCTTCGCCCGCAAGCAGCTCGAAAAGCAGGGCATCCGCTTCCTGACCGAGGCGAAGGTCGCGAAGGTGGAGAAAGGGAACGGCACCGTCACCGCGCATGTCCAAACCAAGGACGGCAAGGCGCAGCAGCTCGCGGCCGAGCGGCTGATCTCGGCCGTCGGGGTGCAGGGCAATGTCGAGAATCTCGGACTGGAGGCGCTCGGCGTGAAGGTCGAGCGCGGCGCCATCGCGACCGATGGGCTCGGGCGGACGAACGTGCCCGGCGTCTACGCGATCGGCGACATCGCGGGCGCGCCGATGCTGGCGCACAAGGCCGAGCATGAAGGCGTGATCTGCGTGGAGGCCATCGCCGGCGTCCCCGGCGTGCATCCGATCGACAAGGCCAAGGTTCCCGGCTGCACCTACTGCCATCCGCAAGTGGCGTCGGTCGGCCTCACCGAAGCCAGGGCGAAGGACGCGGGACACGACATCCGCGTGGGCCGGTTCTCGTTCGCTGCCAATGGCAAGGCCATCGCGCTGGGCGAAGACCAGGGGATGATCAAGACGATCTTCGACAAGAAGACAGGGCAGCTTTTGGGCGCGCATATGGTGGGGGCCGAGGTGACGGAACTGATCCAGGTTTTCGTCGTCGCGATGAACCTGGAGACCACCGAGGAAGAGCTGATGCACACCATCTTCCCGCACCCCACGCTTTCGGAAATGATGAAGGAAAGCGTGCTGGACGCCTATGGACGCGCGCTGAACGCCTAAAGTCTGTGGACAGCGTTCCAAGGGCTTGGGTACGCTTGGGAACGTATATACCCTCAAGAAGTTGATAGGCAGACTCGCGGACCCGATCGAAGACCGGTCGGGAGCAGGCGAGGACGCTAACGAGTTTGGAGAGGGCAAATGGAAGGCGTAGGTTGGATCGCTGCCATCATCATCGGCGGTGTGGCGGGTTGGCTCGCCGAGATGTTCATGAAGAGCAACATGGGCATCTTCATGAACATCATTCTCGGCATCGTCGGCGCACTGGTCGCCAACTTCCTGTTGGGCCTGATCGGCGTCGATCTCCAAGGCTGGATCGGCCAGTTGATCGCCGGCTTCATCGGGGCCTGCATCCTGATCGCCATCGCGCGGGCATTCAGCGGCAGGCGCACGGTCTAGACGGTCTAGGCGGCGTCACGACAGCCGCATATCGACGCAAGGCCGCCCGGTTCAATCCGGGCGGCCTTTCGTTTGCGCGGTGCAGCCGCTACATGAGCAGTGCATCTCTTGACCGCGAACCGGCATTGCTCTGATGGTCACCGTCCTCGACCGCACACTTCCAAAGCTACGGCACCCTGAAAAGGCGCACCGGCCCGACCAGGACGTGCTGCGCAAGCCGGAATGGATCCGGGTGCGCGCGCCGGTGTCGAAGGGCTATGCCGAAACGCGGGAGATCGTGCGCTCCCACGGCCTCGTGACGGTGTGCGAGGAGGCCGGCTGCCCGAACATCGGCGAGTGCTGGGACAAGAAGCACGCCACCTTCATGATCATGGGCGAGATCTGCACGCGGGCCTGCGCCTTCTGCAATGTCGCCACCGGCGTTCCCGGTCCCCTCGACGGGAACGAGCCCGAAAAAGTCGCCGATGCGGTCGCCCGAATGGGCTTGAGCCATGTGGTGATCACATCGGTAGATCGTGACGATCTGCCCGATGGCGGGGCCGCGCATTTCGCCGCGGTGATCGGTGCGATCCGGCGCGCCGCGCCCGGCGCGACCATCGAAATCCTGACGCCCGACTTCCTTCGCAAGCACGGCGCGCTCGACGTCGTGGTGGCCGCCAAGCCCGACGTTTTCAACCACAACCTCGAGACCGTGCCGTCGCTCTATCTGACGGTCCGGCCGGGGGCGCGCTATTTCCATTCGCTTCGCTTGCTGCAGCGTGTGAAGGAGCTCGACCCGTCGATCTTCACCAAGTCCGGCATTATGGTCGGGCTGGGGGAAACGCGGAACGAGGTGCTCCAACTCATGGACGACCTGCGTTCGGCCGAGGTGGATTTCATGACCATCGGCCAATACCTGCAGCCCAGCCGCAAGCACCATCCCGTGCGCCAGTTCGTGACGCCGGACGAGTTCCAGTCCTACGCCACGGTGGCGAAGGCGAAGGGTTTCCTGCTCGTTTCCGCCAGCCCGCTCACGCGCTCCTCGCATCACGCCGGCGAAGACTTCGCCCGGCTGCGCGCCGCCCGCGAGGCCTTCCTCGCCAAGCGAGCCTGAACCTCTCCACGCCATGCCCCAATTCGAGACCAAGCGGCGCGTCCGCTTCACGCCCGACCAGATGTTCGCGCTCGTCGCCGATGTCGAGCGTTACCCTGAGTTCCTGCCGCTTTGCGAAGCGCTGCGCGTGCGCTCCCGCAAGGAGGGCGAGGAGGAAACGGTGCTCGTCGCCGAGATGACGGTCGGCTTCAAGGCCATTCGTGAGACCTTCACGACTCAGGTCCATCTGCGCCGCCGCGAGCGCATGATCGAGGCCCGCTACTTGGACGGGCCGTTCCGCTATCTCACCAGCCGCTGGCGCTTCGACGAAGTGCCCGAAGGCGGCGCGACGGATGTCTGCTTTTTCGTGGATTACGAGTTCAGAAGCCGCATGCTCGGCCTGGTGATGGGCGCCATGTTCGACCGCGCCTTCCGCATGTTTTCCGAGGCGTTCGAGAAGCGCGCGGCCGCGGTTTACGCCTTGGCGCCGGCCTGACCGGCTGCAAGTTCCTCGACCAGCAGATGAAGCGCCTCGCGAACGGCAGCCGAGCGCACCGTCTCCCGCGAAGCGTTCTCGAAAACGCGGTGGTGCGCGCGTGCCGCCCGGCCGCGGCTCGCGAGTCCGAACCAGACGAGCCCCACGGGCTTTTCCGGCGTGCCGCCGCCTGGTCCGGCGATGCCGGTGATCGAGACGGCGACCTGCGCGTGAGACTGTGCCAGGGCGCCCGTCGCCATGGCTTGCGCTGTCTCCGCCGAAACCGCGCCGAAGCGGGCGAGGGTTTCCGACGAGACGCCCAGCAGCTCGGCCTTGGCCACGTTGGAATAGGTCACGAAGCCGCGTTCCAGCGCCTCCGACGAGCCCGGCAGATCGGTGATGGCGGCGGCCACCAGCCCGCCGGTACAGGATTCCGCGGTCGCCACCATGATTTTTCGCGCGCGGCACAGTTCGAGCACCTGGCTCGCGAGTTCCCGAGCCTCGCTCATGGCGGCGGCAGCCGTCCGGGATAAACGACGGACACGGTTGCGATCGCCGCGATGCCTTCGCGCCGGCCGACGAAGCCGAGCCGCTCATTGGTGGTCGCCTTGACCGAAACGCGTTCCGCTTCGATCCCGAGCATATCCGCCATCACCGCGATCATGGCCGGGCGATGCGGCCCCACTTTCGGCGCTTCGGCGATCAGCGTCACGTCGGCACTGGCGATCCGCCCGCCTTTCTCCCGCACGAGGCTTGCGGCGTGCTCGACGAAGATGCGGGACGCGGCGCCCCGCCATTGCGGATCGGAGGGCGGGAAATGCGTGCCGATGTCGGTACCGCCGCAGGTGGCGAGGAGCGCGTCGGTGAGGGCGTGCAGCCCCACATCGGCGTCCGAGTGGCCCGCGAGCTTGGCCTCGTGGGGGATTCGCACACCGCACAGCACGACGGCGTCGCCCGGCTCGAACGCATGCACGTCATAGCCGGCGCCGGTCCGCACGTCCGGGAAGAGCTCGGCGCTGGCCAGACGCCGCTCGGCCACCTCGATGTCGTGTTTCGTGGTTATCTTCGTGTTCTCCGGATCGCCAGGCACCAACCGGACGGGAAGGTGCGTCCATTCCGCAAGCGCGGCATCGTCCGTGAAATCGCTCCGCCCTTCGTCATGCGCCTTCTCATGCGCAGCCAGAATGGCGGCATAGGGGAAGGCCTGGGGCGTCTGTGCAGCATGCAGGCCTGCGCGCGGCACCGTCTCGAAGATCGAGCCGTCGGCGGCCTCCCGCTTCAAGGTGTCGGAAACCGGAACGGCCGGGATGGCGCCGTGACCCTCGTCGGTGTCCGCCAAGACCGCATCGAGCAGGGCTGGCGACACGAAAGGCCGGGCGGCGTCGTGGATGAGAACCACGCTCGGCTGCCCCGCCTGCAAGGCCCGCAGCCCGAGGCGCACGGATTCCTGTCGGGTCGCTCCGCCTTCGACGATCCGCACCTGGATCGGCAGGGCAGGGCAGGCGTCCTGCAGAAGTTCCCGGTCGGCCCGATGGATGACGAGCGCCACCTCGCCGATCGCGGGATGCGAGAGGAACGGCTCCAGCGCATGGGCGAGCACTGCCTTTCCCCCGAGCCGGCGATACTGCTTGGGTCCATGTTCCGCCCCAGCCCGCTCGCCACGCCCGGCAGCGACGATCACGGCTACGTTCGGAAGCTTCGGATGCCCAGGCATGGACGCGCTTTGGCTCATGCCCGCTGAACTATCGGGCTTCAGCGCCCTTGGCGAGGGCCGCCACGCACCAGCCGCCATCTTCGATTGATTGCCGCCTCCAATCTGGTTAGAACGTAGGCAGTCAAGAAGGTTGCTTTAAACTTGAGCACAACGAACATCGCGAAACTGGCCGAGCCGCTGATGATCGGGGGCGTAAACCTCCGCAATCGCGTCTTCCTCGCGCCGATGTCGGGCGTGACCGATCTGCCGTTCCGCGCGCGGGCCCATGCCCACGGCGCCGGTCTCGTGGTGACGGAGATGATCGCCAGCGGCGAACTCGTCAGGGAGCGGCCGGATTCGGGCGCAAGGCTGCGCCGGTCCGAGGTGGATGTTCACATGGTGCAGCTCGCCGGCCGGGAAGCAGGGGCGATGGCCGAGGCGGCCCGCATCGCGGTGGGCGAGGGCGCCGACATCGTCGACATCAATATGGGCTGTCCCGCCAAGAAGGTCACGGGCGGCTATTGCGGCTCGGCGCTCATGCGCGATCCCGATCATGCCTTGCGTCTGATCGGGGCCGTCGTGGGCGCGGTCGGCGCGCCGGTGACGGTGAAGATGCGTTTGGGCTGGGACGATCAAAGCCTCAACGCGCCTCAGATCGCGGCTCGCGCGGAAGCGGCGGGCGTTCGCATGGTCACGATCCACGGGCGCACGCGCTGCCAGTTCTACGAGGGCAGGGCGGACTGGAGCGCGATCCGAGCGGTCAAGCAGGCCGTCACCATCCCCGTGGTGGCAAATGGGGACATCGGCTGCTTGGCGGCTGCGGCCGACGCGCTGAAGAACTCGAGCGCAGACGCCGTCATGGTCGGCCGTGCGGCCTATGGCTCGCCGTGGCTGCCCGCGCAAATCGCGGCGCAGGCGAGGCAGGGCCAAGCGATGCAGATGCCCCGATCCGCCGAAGCGCTGGCCGACTATATCGCCGCCCATTACGAGGACATGCTCGCCCATTACGGCCGCGAGCGCGGCGTCCGCCAAGCCCGCAAGCATCTGGGTTGGTATCTGGATTGCCATTCGCCGTTCGCGCCGCCTGCGCTGCGCCACCTGGCCATGACCAGCTTCGACCCGGCCATCGTGATTGCGGCGTTGCGCGAAGCATTCATCGGCGCGACCGTATCGGCGCTGGATGCCGCCGCATGAATGAGTGCGCGGACGCCCTGCCGGCCTCAAGCGCCGCCGAAGTCGTGGTCAACACGATCCGTCGGCCCGTTCTGATGATCGACCCCGCGGGGCGCATCTCCTTCGCCAACGCGGAGGCGGAGGATTTCTTTCGCGCCAGCGCAAGTGTGCTGTCCCGAACGACGATCGACCGGCTCGTGCCGTTCGGTAGCCCCGTGCTGGTGCTCCTCGAACAGGTTCGGGAGCGGAATTCGCCTGTGAACGAGTACCGGGTGGACATTTCGTCTCCCCGCCTGGGCGGAGAGAAGGTTGTCGATATCTATGCCGCGCCCGCACCCGAACTGCCGGGCTCGATCGTCCTGATGCTCCAGGAACGTTCGATGGCGGAAAAATTCGACCGGCAACTGACCCACCGCAGCGCCGCGCGCTCAGTCTCGGGCTTGGCGGCCATGCTGGCGCACGAGATCAAGAATCCCCTGTCGGGCATCCGCGGTGCCGCCCAGCTCCTCGAAAGCACGGTGGGCGACGAGGATCGAGCGCTGACCCGCCTGATTCGGGATGAGACGGACCGCATCGTCTCGCTGGTCGATCGAATGGAAGTTTTCTCGGACGAACGTCCGATCGAGCGATTCCCCGTAAACATTCATGTGGTGCTCGACCATGTGAAAGCTGTGGCGCGAAACGGGTTTGCGCGGGGCATCCGGTTCGAGGAGGAATACGACCCCTCGCTGCCGCCCGTCCATGCGAATCGCGACCAGCTCGTCCAGGTCTTCCTCAATCTCGTGAAGAACGCGGCGGAGGCCATCGGTCCCGATCGCGAAGGCGAGATCAGGCTGTCCACGGCCTTCCGCCCGGGCATCCGCGTGTCGGTCCCGGGCACGGCGAAGCGCGTGTCCTTGCCGCTGGAGTTCTGCGTTCACGACAACGGTCCGGGCGTGCCGGAAGACCTCCTGCCCATGCTCTTCGACCCCTTCGTGACTACGAAGCTGAACGGGTCCGGCCTTGGCTTGGCGCTGGTGGCCAAGATCGTGGGCGAGCATGGCGGCATCATCGAATGCGACGCGAGCTCCCGCGGGACGACGTTTCGCATCCTCATGCCCGCCTGGCAGGGTGACGGCGCTCTGAGCTTGGAGGACGACGGCAGATGAGCACGCAAGGCCGGATTCTCGTTGCGGACGATGACGCCGCGATCCGTACGGTCCTGAACCAGGCCTTGTCGCGGGTGGGACACGATGTGCGGACCACTCAGAACGCCGCCACCTTGTGGCGCTGGGCATCGGCGGGTGAAGGGGACCTCGTGATCACCGATGTGGTGATGCCCGACGGCAACGCCTTCGATCTTCTGCCCCGCATCAAGAAGGCGCGTCCCGACCTGCCCATCATCGTAATGAGCGCGCAGAACACGTTCATGACGGCCATCCGCGCCTCTGAGGCAGGCGCGTATGACTATCTGCCCAAGCCGTTCGACCTGACCGAGCTGCTCAGTATCGTCGGGCGCGCCCTCTCCGAGCCCAAACGCGGGGCCGCCGAACATCGCGTCGAGGACGGGGAGGTCATGCCGCTGATCGGGCGGTCGCCGGCCATGCAGGAGATTTACCGCATGCTGGCCCGCATGATGCAGACCGACCTGACCGTCATGATCACCGGCGAGTCCGGCACGGGCAAGGAACTGGTCGCTCGCGCCCTGCATGAGTATGGACGCCGCCGATCCGGGCCGTTCGTGGCCATCAACATGGCGGCGATCCCACGCGACCTGATCGAGTCCGAGCTGTTCGGTCACGAGAAGGGCGCCTTCACCGGCGCGCAGGCACGATCCACCGGCCGGTTCGAGCAGGCGGAAGGCGGCACGCTCTTTCTCGATGAGATCGGCGACATGCCGATGGAGGCGCAGACGCGCCTGCTCCGCGTGCTCCAGCAGGGCGAGTACACGACCGTGGGCGGCCGCACGCCCATCAAGACCGACGTCCGCATCGTTGCCGCGACCAACAAGGACCTGCGAAACCTCATCCAGCATGGCCTGTTCCGGGAAGACTTGTTCTACCGGCTGAACGTGGTGCCGCTGCGGCTTCCGCCGCTGCGCGAAAGGACGGAAGACATCGACGATCTCGTCCGGCACTTCTTCCAGCAGGGCAGGGCCGAAGGTCTGCAGGCCAAGCGGATCGCGCCGAGCGGCCTGGAGCTGATGCGCCGCTATTCCTGGCCCGGAAACGTGCGCGAGCTCGAGAACCTGGTGCGCCGCTTGGCCGCCCTCTACCCGCAGGACGAGATTTCAGTCGAGATCATCGCGGCCGAGCTGCGCCCGGAACCGGAGCGGACGCCCCAGCCACCCGCCACGGGCCTGCCCGACAGCTTCACCGTGACCCAGGCGATCGAGCAGTTCCTGCAACGCCACTTCGCCGGCTTCGGCGGCGATCTGCCGCCTCCGGGCCTCTACCAGCGTGTGCTCGCCGAGGTCGAGCATCCCTTGATCCTGGCCGCCATGACGGCGACCCGCGGCAACCAGATCAAGGCGGCGGAGCTGCTGGGGCTCAACCGCAACACCTTGCGCAAGAAAATCCGGGAGTTCGGCGTTACAGTTTATAGGGCGGGGAGAGTTTGATGCGGCCCTAGTCCCGCCGCCCTTGTTGCATAATCGCCACATTGCGTTGCATAGGTCTGTCGATTCCCGCGACAGGCCCGTCATGGCGCTCCACGCTCAGTCCCTTTTCCAAGCACCACCGCTAGTCCCCCACGCGTCGCCTGACGGTCGCCGTCTCCTGGCGTTGCCGGGCGTCGTAGCCGTCGCCGGCGCGTTGCTGACCGCCGCCGTTTCCTTTGCGATCCTCATGGGCGCCACGCCGATCGCGCCCGACGAAGCCGCGACGCTCACGCTGATCGCCGTCAATGCGGGCTTCGTCTGCGTGTTGTTGGCGTTGATCGGTCGGGAAGTTCACCGCATCGTCATGGCGCGACGGCACGGCAAGGCGGCGTCGCGGCTCCATGTGCGAATCGTCGCCATGTTCTCGCTGGTGGCCGCGCTGCCCGCGATCCTGGTCGCTGTCATCGCCTCGATCACGCTGGATGTGGGTTTGGACCGCTGGTTCGAGATCCGCACCAAGACGATCATCAACTCGTCCCTGTCGATCGCGGAAGCCTATGTGCAGGAAAACGCCCGCAACCTACAGGGCACGACCCTGTCGATGGCTTACGACCTCGACAACGCGCGCGCCCTCTACAATCTCGATCGCACGGGGTTCCGGAACTTCATGAGCGAGCAGGCCGCGGGACGCGCCCTGGCGCATGCGGCCCTGCTGCGGAGCGACGGATCGTTCGAGATCGTCGCAAAGACTTCGACGGATTTCGCCATGCCCGAGCCGCCGCCGCAGGCCGTGGAAGCAGCCGTGGACGGCAAGCCCGTGCTGATCGAGCCCCGGACCCGCAACATCGTCGGCGCGATCGTCAAGCTCAGGGAGATCGATGACGCTTATCTCTACACGATCCGGCTGGTCGATCCCGAGGTGATCCGCGCCCGCCAGATCGTGACCGCCAACACCAATGAATATCGCGGCCTCGAAGCCAATCGTCGGACGACGCAGATCGCCTTCGCGCTGCTTTATCTCGGTGTGACCCTCATCATCGTGCTCTCGGCGATCTGGACGGGCATCGCCGTCGCCGACCGCTTGGTGCGGCCGATCCGGCAGTTGATCGGCGCGGCCGACGAAGTTGCGAGCGGAAACCTCGACGTTTCCGTGCCCGTCCGCATGGTGGACGGCGATGTCGGCTCGCTCAGCGACACCTTCAACAAGATGATCACGGAGCTGAAGTCGCAGCGCAACGAGCTGATTCACGCCAAGGACGTGATCGATGAGCGCCGGCGCTTCTCCGAAGCCGTGCTGTCGGGCGTGACGGCCAGCGTGATCGGCGTGGACCCGCATGGGCAGATCACCATCGTGAACCGTTCCGCCGAAACCATGCTCTCTTTGCCGGCCAGCCAGACGGTCGGGCGGGAGCTTTCCGCCGTGCTTCCGCATGTCGGGCAGGTGTTCGAACTGGCGCGCGAATCGGGCCGCCCGGTTTACCGTGACCAGGTGACGTTCTATCGCGGCGGTGCCGAGCGCACCTTCAACGTGCAAGTGACCGTGGAAGAGGAGGAGCGCCAGCCAGAGGATCGTTCCTATGTGGTAACGGTGGACGACATCACCGATCTGATGCAGGCGCAGCGATCCTCGGCCTGGGCCGACGTAGCGCGCCGCATCGCGCACGAGATTAAGAACCCGCTGACGCCGATCCAGCTCTCGGCGGAGCGCATCCGGCGGCGTTACGGGAAGGTGATCACCGAGGATCGCGAGGTCTTCGACCAGTGCACGGACACCATCATCCGGCAGGTCGGCGACATCGGCCGCATGGTGGACGAGTTTTCCGCTTTCGCCCGCATGCCCAAGCCCGAGATGAAGTCGCTCGATCTGCGCGTCCCTCTTCAGGAAGCCTCCTTCCTCATTGAGGTGAGCCGGCCCGACATCCGGTTCGAGCGCGATTTCGGCGGTCGCCCGCTTCGCGGCACCTTCGACAGCCGGCTGCTCGCGCAAGCCTTTGGAAATGTCGTGAAGAACGCAACCGAGGCGATCGACGCCGCCGGTTCACACGCGTCCGGGACGGGCGTTGTCCGCATCCAAGCGCGAGAAGAGGGCTCTTGGCTGCACGTCGATGTCATCGACAATGGCAAGGGGTTGCCGCGCGACAACCGCCAACGGCTACTTGAGCCCTATATGACGACGCGCGAGAAGGGCACAGGACTCGGACTGGCGATCGTCAAGAAGATCGTCGAAGACCATGGTGGCCGAATCGAGCTGAACGATGCGCCGGCTGACTTCTTCCAAGGACGCGGCGCGATGATCAGCTTCGTTTTCCCGGCAGCCGCCGACAACGCGGCGGCGCAGCCGGTGGCCCAGCCGAGCCAAGCTGAGAAGGTTTACGATGGCGTCTGACATATTGGTGGTGGACGACGAGGCGGACATTCGGGACATCGTCGCGGGCATCTTGAGCGATGAAGGCCACGAGACGCGGACCGCCCATGACAGCGACAGCGCGCTGGCTGCCATCGCCGACCGCGTGCCGCGCCTGGTTTTCCTCGACATCTGGCTGCAGGGCTCACGGCTCGATGGCCTGGCGCTGCTCGATCAGATCAAGACCATGCACCCGCATCTCGCCGTGGTCATGATCTCGGGCCACGGCACCATCGAGACCGCGGTTTCGGCGATCCGCCGCGGCGCCTACGACTTCATCGAAAAACCTTTCAAGGCCGATCGGCTCGTCTTGGTGGCCGAACGGGCGCTGGAAACATCCAAGCTGCGGCGGGAGGTGTCGGACCTGAAGATCCGCGCCGGCGACACGGCCGAGTTGATCGGCATGTCCTCGGCCATGGTTCAGCTCCGGCACACGATCGAGCGGGTGGCGCCCACCAACAGCCGCATCATGATCATCGGCCCGTCCGGCTCAGGCAAGGAGATGGTGGCGCGGGCCATCCACGCGAACTCCGCCCGGAGCGCGGGTCCCTTTGTGAGCCTGAACGCGGCGGCGATCACGCCGGAGCGCATGGAGATCGAGCTCTTCGGCACGGAGTCGAACGGCGGCGAGCGCAAGGTGGGCGCGCTCGAGGAGGCGCATCGCGGCATCCTCTATCTCGACGAGGTGGCCGACATGCCCCGCGAGACGCAGGCCAAAATCCTGCGCGTGCTCGTGGACCAGCAGTTCGAGCGCGTCGGCGGCAACAAACGCGTGAAGGTGGACGTGCGCGTGGTCTCATCGACGGCGCACAACCTCGAAGCCATGATCGCGGACGGCCGCTTCCGCGAAGACCTTTATCACCGGCTCGCGGTCGTTCCCGTTCTCGTGCCGCCTTTGGCGGAACGGCGCGAGGACATCCCCTATCTCGTCGATCACTTCGTGAAGCAGATCGCCCGCCAGTCCGGCATCAAGCCGCGCCGGATCGGTGACGATGCGCTCGCGGTGCTTCAGGCCCACAACTGGCCCGGGAATGTGCGGCAGCTCCGCAACAATGTCGAGCGGCTGCTGATTCTGGTTCGCGGAGGCGATGCCGACGCGCCGATCACCGCTGACCTGCTGCCGGCCGAGATCGGCGACGTGATGCCGCGGGCGCCCAACCAGTCCGACGTCCACATCATGGGTTTGCCGCTGCGCGAGGCTCGCGAGATGTTCGAGAAGGAATATCTCGTCGCGCAGATCAACCGCTTCGGCGGAAACATCTCGCGCACCGCCGAATTCATCGGCATGGAACGGTCGGCGCTCCACCGCAAGCTGAAGTCGCTCGGCGTCGGCGGCTGAGTTTTGTCCGGGCCGGCCTCACCACGCATCAGGAGGGGAGATGCCGCGCATCACCTATGTGAATGGGCGTTACGTTCCGCATCGCGCGGCCAGCGTCCACATCGAGGACCGGGGCTATCAGTTCGCGGACGGCGTTTACGAGGTCTGCGAGGTGGCCCGTGGCTTCGTGATCGACCTGACGCGGCACCTGGACCGCCTCGACCGCTCGCTTCGAGAGCTCTCCATCGCCTGGCCGTTGAGGCGCGCGGCGCTTCAATCCGTCATCGGCGAAGTGATCCGGCGCAACCGGGTCGAGAACGGCATGGTCTATCTGCAGGTGACGCGCGGCGTGGCCCCGCGCGACCATGTCTTTCCCCGGCCCGGAACCCCGCCGTCGCTGGTGGTCACGGCGAAGCGCACCGACCCAGTGGCCGGCAGCAAACGAGCCGAGGCCGGAATCAAGGTGATCACGGTGCCGGAGAACCGCTGGGCGCGCGTGGACATCAAGACGGTGGGCCTTTTGCCCAACGTGCTCGCCCGCCAGCAAGCCAAGGAGGTCGGCGCCCAAGAGGCTTGGTTTGTCGACGTCGACGGCACAGTGAAAGAGGGCGCCGCGACCAATGCGTGGATCGTCACTCCCGAGGGCCGGCTTCTCACGCGCCCTGCTGATCACGGCATCCTGAAAGGGGTCACCCGAGCCACTGTCATCGATGTCGCTGCGAAGCTCGGATTAAGTGTCGAGGAGCGCGGGTTCACACTCAAGGAAGCCTACGATGCGCGGGAAGCGTTCATCACCGCGGCGACCACGCTCGTCATGCCGGTCGTGGAAATCGACGGGCATGTGATCGCCAATGGGCATCCGGGCACGGTGGCGCTCTCGCTCCGGCAAGCCATCTTCGATGTTGCGGAAAAGACATGCATTTGATCGCGCATGGAAACTTTCGCAGAAAAGGCGACAACCTCACTCGATTTTTCTGATGGGGCGACATAGCTTCAGGCAGGCGAGGGGGCTCTCGCTGGGGTGGCGAGCAAAAAAGAACAGTGGATCGAAGGTGTATGGCTGAACGGTCTCAGAACCTCCAGGATGTGTTTCTCAACTCGGTCCGCAAGAGCAAGAACCCGCTGACGATCTTTCTCATCAACGGGGTGAAGCTTACCGGCGTCGTGACCTCATTCGACAATTTTTGCGTGCTGCTGAGGCGGGACGGGCATTCGCAGCTCGTGTACAAGCATGCGATCTCGACGATCATGCCCAGCCAGCCTGTCAACATGTATGACGGCGACGAAGGGGCACGAGAAGGTTAGTGCCTCGAGACGAAAAACTGACAACCGCCCCTGGCGAGCGGCAGAGCGGCGACGGGCAAACCCGGGCCGCGGTCGTGGTTCCCGTCCTCACGCGCAGGGCAGGGGGCGTGGAGCGAAACATGCAGCGACCCCGCATGCAGCGCTCGCCCGAAGCGCGTGCGGTCGAGGCGGTGGGCTTGGCGCGCGCGATCGATCTCGACATCATTCATGAGGCCGTCATCACGCTGAATGAGCCGCGCCCCTCAACCCTTCTGGGGTCGGGCAAGGTCGAGGAACTGCGGGAGATCGTCGAGGAGAAGAAGGCGGAGCTTGTGATCGTGGATCATGCGCTCACACCCGTTCAACAGCGGAACCTGGAGAAGGAGCTCAAGGCCAAGGTGCTGGACCGCACTGGCTTGATCCTGGAGATTTTCGGCGAGCGGGCGCGCACCAAGGAAGGCGTGCTGCAGGTCGATCTCGCCCATCTCGAATATCAGAAGGGCCGGCTGGTCCGGAGCTGGACCCATCTGGAGCGGCAGCGCGGCGGCGCCGGATTCCTGGGGGGGCCGGGCGAAACCCAGATCGAGGCCGACCGGCGGCTCTTGCAGGAAAAGATCGTCAGGTTGAAACGCGAGCTGGAAGTGGTTCGGCGCACTCGCGACCTCCACCGCGCCAAACGCAAGAAGGTTCCGTTTCCGGTGGTGGCGATCGTCGGCTACACCAATGCCGGCAAGTCCACATTGTTCAACCACCTGACGGGCGCGGGCGTTCTGGCTGAGAACATGCTGTTCGCCACGCTGGACCCCACCTTGCGCCGCCTTCGACTGCCGCATGGAACGCCCATCATCCTTTCGGACACGGTGGGATTCATCTCCGACCTGCCGACGCATCTCGTGGCCGCCTTCCGGGCCACGCTCGAAGAGGTGGTGGAGGCGGATCTGATCCTTCATGTCCGCGATATCGCCGACTCCGACACAGCGGCGCAGGCGCAGGACGTGGAGCAGATCCTGGCGGATCTCGGCGTCGATCCGGACGACGACGAGCGCGTGATCGAAGTCTGGAACAAGCTCGATCTTGTAGAGCCGGGCGCCCGCGAGCGGCTCCTGGCCAGCGGTCCGGACGACGG
Source organism: Mesorhizobium sp. (assembly GCA_035998495.1). Lineage (GTDB taxonomy): Bacteria > Pseudomonadota > Alphaproteobacteria > Rhizobiales > Rhizobiaceae > Mesorhizobium_B. Next base: position 192,391 of record DASYHP010000067.1, on the reverse strand, counting down.
CAGCCAGCCGATCGCCATATCGGCCGTGAAGGGTGAGGGGTTGGAGGCGCTGACCTCGGCCATCGAGGCGCGCCTGGCTGGCGACATCATCAACTTGGAGCTCCGCTTGCGGCCCGACCAGCTCGCGCTGCTCGACTGGATCTATGAGAACGGGGACGTGGTGGCGCGCGAAGACCGGGAGGATGGCGGCGTGGCGCTTCACGTGCGGACCACCAAAGCGGCGGCCGACGATGTGCAGGCTCGCCTGCCCCGCACGCCGACGCCCCCGCCGGACGAAATCGCCGAAGCATAGAGCGGGCCGGGGCTCTGGAGCCGTTTGCGCCCGACCTACGGACAGACGCTCTTGGCCTGCTGCCAGAGCCGCTCCATCTCCTCCAAGGAAGCTTCCTGCAAGGACGAGCCTTGCCGTCCGAGTTCAGCCTCCACGGCGTGGAACCGGCGCCGGAACTTCTCGTTCGTCCCGCGCAGGGCGCCCTCGGCATCCGCGCCGATATGTCGGCAGAGATTCACGAGGGAGAAAAGCACATCGCCCATCTCGTCTTTTACGGCCGCCGCTTCTTGCGATCTCAAGGCCGCGCGCAACTCACCGATCTCTTCCTCCAGCTTGCTCAAGATCGGTTCCGCCTCGCTCCAATCGAAGCCGACCTCAGCCGCCTTTTCCTGGAGCTTCTGAGCCCGCACCAGGGCGGGCAGAGCCGCCGGCAGCCCGGACAAGAACCCCGCGGTGGCGCGTTCGGCCGCACCACGCCCGTCACGCTCCGTCTCTCGCTCAGCCTTCTCCTCGGCCTTGATGTCGTTCCAGGACCGCTTCGCGGCCTGGGCGTCCTCCGCCGTGACAGCACCGAAGACATGCGGGTGGCGCCGGATCATCTTGCGCGTGATCGCAAGCACCACATCATCGAACGTGAATAGGCGCTGTTCGGCCGCCATCTGCGAATGGAAAACGACCTGCAGGAGCAGGTCGCCCAGCTCGTCGCGCAAGTCGAGCCAGTCCTTGCGCTCGATCGCATCCGCGACCTCGAACGCTTCTTCGATCGTGTAAGGCGCGATCGATGCGAAATCCTGCTCAGCGTCCCATGGACAGCCTGTTTGCGGATCGCGCAAGGCCGCCATGATCTCGAACAGGCGGGCAATGTCGGAGGATGGCTGCATGCGACCTCTGGTGAAAACGACCGACCAGCGCCGGGACGCGGCGTCAGGCTCGCCCATCCCACAACCACTCTTGACCTTCAAGCCGGCATCGGCGCCCAGGATCAGGCTCACTGAGAGCAGCTCAGATGCCACTGCCTCGCGGCAGCTACCATCTCACGCGCTGCGCAGAACCTCGCGTTCAGGGAAGGGCATGCACCAGAAGCCTTACCCCGTGCTTTGACTGCCCAGCAGACAGTCGCATAAGATATATTATGGAACTATCCCGTGGGAAAGAACTACCATGGCGGTCGGGCTGTGATCAGCTCTGACCGAAGATTCCAGCGCTTACGCCGGCGCTCTCCAGATCGGCTGCGCTTAATACCGTCGAATGAGCCCCACGAGTCTGCCTTGCACCTTCACGCGATCCGGTCCGAAAATGCGCGTCTCGTAGGCGGGATTTGCGGCCTCGAGTGCGACGGACGCCCCCTTGCGCCGGAACCGCTTCAACGTCGCCTCCTGGTCGTCCACCAAAGCCACAACGATATCGCCAGGATTGGCCGTGTTCGTGTTGCGGATGATGACGGTGTCGCCATCCAGAATGCCGGCTTCGATCATGGAGTCGCCGCGCACTTCCAACGCGTAATGCTCGCCGCCCGAAAGCATTTCCGGCGGCACCGCGATCGTATGGGTCTTGTGTTGAATGGCGTCGATGGGCACGCCGGCCGCGATCCGGCCCATGACCGGGATCGCGACCGCCCCAACCGATTCGCCCTGCGGCCGGCGTATGCCGGCAGCCTCCGGGGCCTTCTTTCCGAGACTGCCTTCGATCACGCTGGGCGAGAACTTCTTGTTCGGTGCGAGCCCCGGCGCGATCGAGTCGGGCAGCCTCACCACCTCCAAAGCTCGGGCACGGTTCGGCAGCCGGCGGATGAAGCCTCGCTCCTCGAGTGCCATGATCAGACGATGGATACCGGACTTCGACGCGAGGTCCAACGCCCCCTTCATCTCGTCGAAGGATGGCGGAATGCCGGACTCCTTCATGCGCTCATGGATGAAGAGAAGAAGCTCGTGCTGTTTGCGGGTGAGCATGCCGGGCCTCACGAATCGATCGATACAAAACCAGAACAAACACTATCTGTTCGAGTTGTGTTCTGCAAGTCGCGAGTTGCACTCAGTCGGCTGGTGCAGCGTGGGTCGGGCGGGCGAACGCGGATGACCGCTCCTCGAGGCCCCGCGCAGCACGCGAGAAGCGCCGATGCTGGTGCCACGGGCGGAACGGCTCGTCGATGGCATGGCGCAATCGTAGGTGCAATTGTCTATCGGAGGTTCTGACATGCACGCTGGCGCTGCCGAGCCGCGCCAACTCCCGGCCCGTCAAGATGACCTGGCCTCGCCGTCGGCGGCCGCAAACCTTGCGCTCGGTCGGATCGGATACCACGAGAAAGTCGGCCCATAGGCAGGCGTCACGGAGATGGCCCGCCGTTTCGGCGATGGCTAGCCGCGCGCCGCTCGCATGCTGCGTCCAGCAAAGCCCCTCCGCGCAATGAAACCCTGAACCTCCGTTCTCCGACACTCCCAGGGCGTGCGCAGCGAGCGGCGCGGGCGAATCGGCCGCCAGCGCCACGGCGGCGGTGCTGGCCGTCGCTCGGAGCCAAACCTCGGCCGTAAACGCGTTCGGGCGTGGACGGCTCATCGCCAGAGTGTCGGCTGCGCCGCGCATGCCGACGAGCCTCCCATCTTCCGCAATCAGGATGTCGGGCGGGCTTCGCGTGGCGAAGCTGGCAGCAGCCACAATGGCGGGAAACAGGGCGATGAACCGCAACCGGGATGTTGGAATGGTGGCCAACAGGATGGCGGCCGTGACCGCGGCTAGGCAAACCACGGGGACGGTGCCGACCAAGCCCGAGGGCGACAACTCGGCCAGGCGCTCTGCAACCTTCAGCATGGTGTCGAGCCCGAAGCCCATGACGCGCCAGAATGGACCGTCGAGGCCGAACGGCATGGCAAGCATGCCAATCACCGCGAATGGCATCACGAGCAGCGAAATCACCGGCATCGCCAAAAGGTTGGCGGGAAGGCTGAGGGGCGACATCCGATGGAAGTGGTAGGCGCCGAAAACCAGTGTGGCGGCGCCTGCGACCAAAGACGTCGTCCCCAGCCCGACAAGCGCGCGCGCCCCTCGCCTTGCCCACAGGCCCGCCGTGCCCGCCGAAGCCGAACGGCTAGGATGCGTCGCGCGGCGAGAATAGGTCCACGAGCCATAGGCGGCGATCAGGGCCGCGGTCGCCGCAAAGGACATCTGAAAGCTCGGCCCCATGATCTCGTGCGGCGACCAGAGCAGGATCAGGATGGCGGCCGTCGCCAGATTGCGCATGGTGAGGGCGGTCCGGTCGCAGATCACCGCCAGGAGGATCACGGCCAGCATGATGAAGGAACGTTGCGCAGCCACTTCCGCGCCCGAAATGAGCAAGTAGGCCGAAGCCACGACCAGCGCCGCAACGGCCGCATGTTTCTTGATCGCGTGCCGGGCGGCAAAGCTCGCAAACAAGGCGAGGACGCCGCGCACGCCGCCCATCACGGTGGCCGCGACCAGAGCCATGTGCAGGCCGGAAATGGAGAGCACGTGAGCCAGCCCCGTGAGGCGCAGATGCTCGTTCACCTCCTCCGGAATACCGGCGCGAACGCCCACCACAAGCGCGGCCGCGATCTCGCCCTCCGCGCCAGGGATGTGGTCCCGGATTCTCGCCGCAACCGCATTGCGGAAATTCTCCAGTTGCTCGGCGAAAGTGGACCAGCTTTGGCTATCCGGCGGCAGCAGACGCGGCTGACCCATGAAGAAGCCGCTCCCGCCCAAGCCGTCGAAATAGCTCTCGAAGGAGAAGTCATACCCTCCGGGCCGCACCGGACCTGAAGGCGGCATCAGCCGCGCCACGCCGGACGCCGTGGAGCCGGCGTTCAATCCAGGAACGGGTTTCTGGGTGGAGACGCGGACACGCTCAGGCGCGTAGCGCAACTTCGGGCGATCTGTAGCAAGCACATCGAGCGTCAGGCGCGTTCGACCGTTGGACAGCGGGTCGATCGCCGCCACGCGCCCGGTCAGCGTGGTGGTCACCTCTGCACCCAGCATCTTGGTCGATGCGCGCCAGGTCTCGAACTTGGCGGCCGCCACGCCGAGAACCACCAGCAGAAAGGTCGCCGCCAACCTTCCGGACACGTCCCACCCGCGCGAGGCCCATGTCGCGCCGCATGCAAGAAGCAAGAGGCCCAAGATCGACCAGCCGGGCGGCTCGACTGGCAGCGTGAAATAAGCGATGGCACCTGCGCCCAAGGCGATGGGGACGCAGAGATAGAGAGCGCCTCGCTCGCGCTCGAGTTCCAGGGTCGTCTGCAGGCGCCGCGCCAAGAATAGCAGCCATGGCCCGAGGCTTGCGGCCGCATGGTCCCTGCCCTGCCGGACGGCCCAGGCGGCACGAGACGCCGCCGCGCCTCGAAGCTGCCGAGTCGCGGGAGATGACAGGCTCACGCTCCGCCTCCCGCGGCCATCGACGCGATCTTGCTCCCGAACCTTCCCCGGAGTAACGCTACACCACTTCCGCCAGAATGCCAGCACGATGGCGCCGTCCACTTCCTGGCTTGCTGCGTGAGCCCAGCCGGGACGTGGGCCGCTGAGCGAGATCGCACTCGCCGTTGCGGGCTGGCAGGCGGAGCATGGTCGTTCCTTTGGGGTTTACAGATGCCGTCCCGCTTTCACGCCCGTCGTGGTTTCGTCCTTGTCCTCACTCTTGCCTTGGCGATGAGCGCCCCACCACTCTGGGCGCAGGAGGAGGATGGGCTTACCGACGAGCAGCGCGAGGAGGCGATCATCTACGCCCGCGACAACACCACTTACACGCTCTTTCACGAGATCGGGCACCTGTTCGTCGACCAGTTCGCACTGCCGATGCTGGCTAAGGAGGAGGACGCCGCGGACAACCTCGCCACCTTGATGATCCTGGACGCCTATGATGCCTCCGAGGATGGCATGATCCTCTACAACGCGTTCTGGTATTGGAGCCTGACAGACGCGGAGCAGGCAGGTCAGGAGATCGATCAGGCCAGCCTGTTCGACGAACACAGCTTGGATAAGCAGCGTGCTTTCGCCATGGTCTGCATCGTGGTGGGGAAAGACAAGGACGAGTTCGCCGAGATCGCGCGGGAATGGGAGCTGGACGCCGATCAGCAGGATGCTTGCGGCGGCACTTACGAGCAGGCGAAGACAGGATGGGACAAAGTGCTGGAACCTCACCGCTCCCCCAACAACGGTGATCCGAAGATCACGGTGATCTACGAGGATCCGAGTCCTGAGTCGGAATGGGCCGCCGAGATCTTGAAGAACGGCGAAGTTCTGGAGCGGGCCGCCCAGACCGTGGAAGCCTCCTACACTCTCCCGAACGATGTCACCTTCATGGCGGGCGACTGCGGCGAGGAGAACGCCTACTACAGTTCGTATGACCGAACGGTCACCATGTGCTACGAGTTCGTTTCGCTTTACTACAATCAATACGCCAGGGCTCTCGCGGACGAAACGGCGGAAGAGAGTGCGGAGGAGGACGCTTCCGAAGAGGCTGACGCTTCCGAGGAAGACGAAGAAGGCGCGACGGAGTAGGCCGCCGCACGCTGTCCAGGGTGCCGGGCTCCGGCTTGCGCCGGCAAGGGCGTGTGCTAAACCCGCCCCGTCTTGGCGGCAGGGTCTCCCTCCGCGTTTCAGCGCACAGGATCACGCACCATGGCCGCTCCCGTGGTCACCCGCTTCGCGCCCTCGCCGACCGGCTATCTGCATATCGGCGGGGCGCGGACCGCCCTCTTCAACTGGCTTTACGCGCGCCACACGGGCGGCACGATGCTCCTGCGCATCGAAGACACCGATCGAGAGCGCTCGACCGACGCCGCCGCCGCGGCGATCCTCGACGGGCTCACCTGGTTGGGCCTCACCTGGGACGGCGAGCCGATCTCGCAATTTTCCCGCGCCGCACGGCATCGCCAGGTGGCCGAGGAACTTCTGGCGCGGGGCCGCGCCTACCGATGCTTCGCAAGCCCCGCTGAGCTCGAGGAGATGCGGGCCAAGGCCAAGGCCGAGGGCCGCCCTCCCCGCTATGACGGCCGCTGGCGCGACCGCGACCCGAGCGAGGCGCCAGCCGGCGTCGCGCCCGCGATCCGCATCAAGGCGCCGACCGAAGGGGAAACCGTCATCCCTGACCGCGTCCAGGGCGAGGTGCGTTTCCCCAACAAAGACCTGGACGACTTCATCATCCTGCGCTCCGACGGCACGCCGACCTACATGCATGCCGTGGTCGTGGACGATCATGACATGGGCGTCACCCACATCATCCGCGGGGACGACCATCTCACCAATGCCGCCCGCCAGGCCATCATCTACGAGGCGATGGGGTGGTCGGTCCCGGTAATGGCGCACATTCCGCTGATCCATGGCGCCGACGGGGCGAAGCTGTCCAAGCGCCATGGGGCCTTGGGCGTTGAAGCCTATCGCGAAATGGGCTACCTGCCGGCGGCGCTCAAGAACTACCTCGTCCGGCTGGGCTGGAGCCATGGCGACGACGAGGTCATGTCCATCGAGGACATGATCCGCTGGTTCGAGATCGAGGACGTGAACCGCGGCGCGGCGCGCTTCGATTTCGCCAAGCTCGAGGCGCTCAACGGGCTGCATATGCGCCGCATGGCGGACGACGAGCTCGCCGACATCCTCCTCCAAACCCTGCCTTTTCTCAGCAACGGCGCGCTCATCGCCGAGCGGCTGACGCCCGACAAAGAGCGCAAGCTGCGGCAGGCCATGGCCGGCCTGAAGGAGCGCGCCAAGACCTTGATCGAGCTCGCCGACGGGGCGGCGTTCCTGTTCGCCGAGCGGCCGCTGCGGTTGGACGACAAGGCCGCCGCGATCCTTTCAGACGAGGGTCGCGCGGTCCTACGCGAGGCCCATGACAAGCTGGCGCGCGTGGCGGACGACTGGAGCGCGGCCACAACGGAAGCCGCCGTCCGCGAGCTGGCCGCCGAGCGCGGCTGGAAGCTCGGCGCGGTCGCGCAGCCGCTCAGGGCGGCGCTGACGGGTCGGAACACATCGCCGGGCGTGTTCGACGTGCTCGCCCTGCTCGGGCGTGAAGAAAGTCTCGGACGCATCGAAGACCCACTTCGCTGACTGGCCCAAACTCTTCTTGTTGCATCGCAGCATCGGGACGGCCGCGTCGCTTGGCACGCTTGGGGAAATGAGTTAGCAAGTCGGCGCCCCCACAGGTTTCCTGGCCCGTTGCGGGCCGCGATGCGCGCGTTCGAGCGGGCAAGAAGGAGCATGGGATGACGGGTTCGGCGGCGAAACTGGATCTCGAGGGCAAGGGCGTTGAGCTGGAAGTCCGCTCGGGAACGGTCGGCCCGGATGTCATCGACATCAGCAGCCTCTACAAGGACGCGGGGGTCTTCACTTACGATCCCGGCTTCACGTCAACGGCCAGTTGCGAATCCAAGATCACCTATATCGACGGCGACGCGGGCGTGCTGCTTCACCGGGGCTACCCCATCGAGCAGTTGGCGGAGCATGGCGACTTTCTCGAGACGTGCTACCTGCTCCTTTACGGCGAGCTGCCGACCAAGGCGCAGAAGGAAGACTTCGATTACCGCGTGACGCGCCACACCATGGTGCACGAGCAGATGTCACGCTTCTATTCGGGCTTCCGGCGCGACGCCCACCCCATGGCCGTGATGTGCGGCGTCGTGGGCGCGCTTTCCGCCTTCTACCACGATTCCACCGACATCTCCGACCCGCACCAGCGGATGGTCGCCTCCATCCGGCTGATCGCGAAGATGCCGACGATCGCGGCGATGGCCTACAAATATCACATCGGCCAGCCCTTCATGTACCCGCGCAACGAGCTGAACTTCGCGGCCAATTTCCTGCACATGTGCTTCGCCGTGCCTTGCGAGGACTATCATGTGAACCCGGTCCTCGCGCGCGCCATGGATCGCATCTTCATCCTGCATGCCGACCACGAGCAGAACGCCTCCACCTCCACCGTGCGGCTGGCCGGCTCGTCGGGCGCGAACCCGTTCGCCTGCATCGCGGCGGGCATCGCCTGCCTTTGGGGGCCGGCGCATGGCGGCGCCAACGAGGCGGCGCTCAACATGCTGTCCGAGATCGGTGCCGTCGATCGCATCCCGCAATATATCGCGCGCGCCAAGGACCGGAACGATCCCTTCCGCCTGATGGGTTTCGGCCACCGCGTCTATAAGAACTACGATCCCCGCGCCAAGATCATGCAGAAGACCACGCATGAGGTTCTGGGCGAGCTCGGCATAAAGGACGATCCGATGCTCGACGTCGCGATCGAGTTGGAGCGCATCGCGCTCACGGACGAATACTTCATCGAAAAGAAGCTTTATCCCAACATCGACTTCTATTCGGGCATCACGCTCAAGGCGCTCGGCTTCCCCACGACCATGTTCACGGTGCTCTTCGCGCTGGCGCGCACGGTGGGCTGGATCGCCCAGTGGAAGGAGATGATCGAAGACCCGAACCAGAAGATCGGACGTCCGCGCCAGCTCTATACCGGCGCACCGGAACGCGATTACGTGCCGATCGCCAAGCGCTGAGGTCTTTCGATCAGGCGCAGAACGACCTCGGCTCCTGCGGCCCCCGCCGGCCGGCCGGCCGCCATTTTCTGCCGCACGGAATCGAAGCCGCCGAGCTGCCACTGGCGCAGCGGCGTGTCGCCCACCAACTGCTCGATCTGGCGCGCGAGGCTGCCCGGCCGGATGACCTCGTCGAAGAATTCGGGAATCACGGGACGGTCTGCGATCAGGTTCGGCAGCGATGCCGACCACGTCCGGATCATCCACCGGAACGGTCGCGTGATCGCATCGAGCCGATAGCAGGAAACATGCGGCACGCCGACCAAGGCGAGTTCGAGCCCTACGGTGCCTGAAGCGATCAGAGCGGCGTCCGCCTCCCCGAAGGCCTGCCACTTCGCCGGTGCGTCGGACGTGACTTGAACGTCCAGATTCCAGCCGCCGACCTCCGCCCGCACACGGCCGACAAGGTGCGGGACGGTGGGAAGGCGGACGTTCAGATCCGCGCCGCGGCGCTTCAAGTCGTGCAGGGTCTGGCGGAAGTCCGGCAGGAGGCGGCCGATCTCGCCGCCGCGCGAACCCGGCAGGAGCAGCAAGGTTTTCCTGGCTCCCCCGTCTCTCCGCCGAACGCGCTGCGCTTCGGCGGCCGCCAGCAATTCGGGCTCATGCGTCAGCCGATGGCCGACATAGGTGCCGGGGGGACCGCCGAGCGCGTCGAGTTCGGCCGGCTCGAAGGGAAGGATGCACAGCACATGGTCGAGGAAGGCGCGCATCGCGACGGCGCGGCCTGGACGCCACGCCCAGACGCTCGGGCAGACATAGTGGATGGCAGGGGTGTTCGGCCGTAGCGCGCGCACCTTCTTGGCCACTCTTAGGGCGAAATCCGGCACATCGACGGTGAGAAGGCAGTCCGGCGCCGCCTGCGCCACGGCTTGCGCCGTCTGGCCGATGCGCCGGACGATGCGCGGCAGCCCCGCCACCACCGCGCCGAAACCCATCAGCGAAATCTCCTGCGGATCAAAGAGCGAGCGCAGCCCCAGCGCCTGGAGGTGCGCGCCCCCGACCCCGACCAGCCGCACTTCCCGTCCGCTCGACTGAGCAAGATGCCGGATCAGGTCGGCGGCAAGAAGGTCGCCGGACTCCTCGCCCGCCACGATGCCGACCAGCAATGGCCGCCCTGCCCCCATCAGAGCCTCACGTCAGCCCGGTGATGAAGAGGCGCAGGCGGTTGGCCTCGCCTATCGTGCGGGCCTGGTCGAGGACCAGGGAACGGCCCGCCTCCACCCCGATCCCGGCGAGCCCAGCCTCATGGGCGCGGGTGACGGTTTCCGGTCCGATCGCGGGCAGGTCCGCCCTCAGTTCCTGCCCAGGCTTGGCGCATTTGACGAGAACGCCCCCTGCGGCGCCCGCAAGGCGTCCATGGCTTCGGAGCGCCGCCACGCGCTGAAGCAAACCGTCGGTGCCCTCGATGCCTTCGAGCGCAATGGCCCTGCCGCCGATCGCAACGGCGGCCTGCCCGACGTCGAGCGCACCGATGGCGCGAGCGGCGACCAGGCCGGCTTCGAGGTCGCGGCGGTCGCGATCATTGGGCTTGGCTTCCGTCAGCGGTCCGGCGGCGGCGAGAAGGTCTGGCATCACCTCGTGCGCGCCGATGACCGCGATGCCGTGCCGCTCAAGGTGGTCGACCAGCAGACGCAGAAGGCCGTCGTCGCCGCGCCTCAAGTGCCGCAGGATCTTCGGCAGCAGCCCGACCAGTCGCCAGCTCGTCAGGAAGGCTTGCCATCGCGGCCGGCGCGTGATGCCGCCGGCGAGGACCGCGTGCGACACGCCCGCGCGCCTGAGGATCGGCACCAGTCGGGCCGCGCCTTCAAGGGGAAGGCATTCGTGATCGAAGCGCCGCAATCCGGGCTCCGTGTCCTCCTCGCTGCCTGACAGTATCACGAAGGGCGGGCGATGGCCGTGCTCCTGAAGATGCTGCGCGACCTCGAGCGGCATCCGGCCTTCGCCCGCGATCACCGCCACGCGGCCGCTCTGGGTCCAGGCTGGCTCGCGCCGCTCACTCATCACCGTCGTCGTCATCCGCCCCTCCGAGCGGCGGAACGGTGAGGTAACGCCTGCCGCGGGTGGCGATGAAATCCACGACCTTGCGCGCCGTGTCCGACAAGCCGGGCTGCGCGCGGACATGCTCCAGGTTCTGGCTCAGTTCGCGCGCGGGGTCGAAGAGCGACTTATAGACCGCGCGAAGCTCCATGATCTCCGCGCGCGTCGCGCCGGCGCGGCGCAGGCCCACGAGGTTGAGGCCTCGCAGCTTGGCGCGGTTTCCCACGGCGATGCCGTAGGGGATCACGTCGCCCATTATGGCCGAGCAGCCGCCCAGGAAGGCGCCGTCGCCCACGCGAACGAACTGATGGACCGCCGTCAGCCCGCCGATGCCGACGCCGTCGCCCAGCTCGCAATGCCCGCCCAGGGTCGCGCCGTTGGCGAGGGTCGCGTTGCGGCCCACCACGCAGTCATGCGCGATATGGGCATAGGCCAGGAAATTGCCGTTCTCGCCGATGAGCGTTTCGCCCCGGCTCGTGTCGGTGCCGGCATGCATGGTCACGAACTCGCGAATCGTCGCGTTGGCGCCGATAACGAGCGTCGTGCGGCCGCCCTTGTGCTTGGCGTTCTGCGGCGGCGCGCCGAGCACCGCTTGCGGATAGACCCGGCAGCCTGCGCCGACGGTCGTGGCGCCCATCACCGTGACATGGCCCGTCAGCTCGACGCCGTCGCCCAGCTCCGCGTCGCCGCCGACATGGCAGAACGGCCCGATCCTCACGCCGACGCCGAGCCGAGCGCCGGGCTCGACCACAGCGCTCGGATGGATGACCACCTCAGCCGGCATCGCCACCGGCCTTCCCGCCCCTCTGGGGAGCGCCCATCATGGCCGAGATTTCGGCTTCCGCCGCCTTTTGCCCATCGACCAGGGCCTCGCAGGCGAAGCGCCAGATATTGCCGCGCTTCTTGAGCTTGTGGACATGGATCTCGAGCCGGTCCCCCGGCACAACGGGCCGCCGGAACTTGGCATTGTCGATGGTCATGAAGTAAACGACCGAAGACCCCTCCCCGCCCACGCTCTTGATGCAGATGGCGCCGGCTGTCTGCGCCATCGCTTCGATGATGAGCACGCCCGGCAGGACGGGAACGCCGGGAAAATGGCCCTGAAAATGGGGCTCGTTGAAGGTGACGTTCTTGATGCCCACGGCGGAGTTGTCGCCATCCACCTGAACGATCCTGTCGATCAGCAGGAACGGGTAGCGGTGCGGCAGAATCTTGAAGAGCTCGGCAAGCTCGATGGTGCCGAGTGCGGCCGACGCCGGATCAGTCATCTTTGCCCTTCCTCCCCGACTCCTCGGCCAGCCTGCGAACCGCGGCCATGCTGCGCAGCGCGTCGCGCCAGGGCTGCGCGGGGCTGCCGCCCCAGCGCTCGCCCGCCGGCACGTCGTTCATCACGCCGCTGGCCGCCGCCAGTTGCGCGCCGTCGCCGATTGTGACGTGGTCGGCAAGCCCCACACGGCCCCCCAGCATGACGCCATCGCCGATTGTCACGGAGCCCGAGATGCCGCAATGGCCGGCGATCAGGCAATTCCTTCCGACGCGGACATTGTGCGCGATCTGCACGAGGTTGTCGATTTTCGTGTTTTCGCCGATGACCGTATCGCTCAGGGCGCCTCGGTCTATGGTGGTGTTGGCGCCGATCTCCGCGCCGCTCTGGATGATGACGCGGCCGATCTGCGGCATCTTCTCCGGGCCTTTCGGTCCGGCCACATAGCCGAACCCGTCCTGGCCGATCCGCACGCCGGCATGGATGATGACGCCGTCGCCGATCAGCGCATGCTGCAGGGTGACGTGAGGTCCGATGAAGCAGTTCCGGCCGACCTGGCAGCCGCGCCCCACGACGGCGTTCGCCGCGATGACGCTGTTCGCGCCGACCGCCGCCTCCGGCCCGATCACGGCGCCGGGCTCGACCACGACGCCGGCTTCGAGCCTGGCCGAGGCGTCCACATGCGCCTGGGACGACAGGTTGGTTTCGGCCGTCAGCGGCGCGGGGAACGCCGCGGCCGGATAAAGCAGGCGTCCGACCCTGGCGAAGGCCCATTGGGGGCGGGCCGCCACGATGGCCGCCGTTTCAGGAGGAACGAGGGCCAGAAGCTCTTGCGAGCATAGCACAACCGAAGCGCGGGTTCGCGTCAGCGAGGCTCCGTGTCGGCGGCCTTCGACAAAGGCGAGATCACCTTGTCCGGCGTCCGAGAGGGAGGCGATGCTCGACACCGTCACACCGCCTTGAGCGGCGTGGACGAGCTCCCCCCCTATCTCGGCCGCGATCTCGGCGGCCGAAATGGATCGCGACGGACGCAGCGCGGCAGGCACACTCAGACGAGCCTACCTGCCGAGCCAGCCCAAAGGGTGTCGCCACCGAACATGCGAGGACAGGCCGCGAGCGTCAGAAGCGGCTCGACACGCCGAAATTGAAGTTCTGCTCCTCGTCGCTGTCTTCCTTGTTGATGGGGACAGCGTAGTCCACGCGCAAGGGGCCGAACGGCGACGCCCAGATGATGCTCGCGCCGACCGAGGTGCGGAAGGCGACTTCGTTGGAGAGAAGCGTTTCACCTGCAGCACCGGGACCAACTTCGCTGTCATGAAGCGTGGCGGCGTCGGCGAAGATGGCGCCCTTCAGCCCAAAGCTCTCAGGGATCGCGGGAAGCGGGAACTGCGCTTCGGCGGAAGCGTGGAAGTATGTCGTGCCGCCGACGTGATCGACGTCGTCACCATCGACTTCGATGGCCGGGCCGAACCGACCGCTCTTGAAGCCACGGATCATGCGTTCGCCGCCGCGGAACTGATCGAAGACCCGCAACCCTTCGTCCCCATAGGACGTGATGTAGCCCGCGCCGGCCGTCAGCAAGCCTACGACGTCATACTCTTCCGAGAGCGTGTGATAATAGGTGTTGCGCGTGGTGAATCTCACCCACTCGGCGTCCCCGCCCAAACCCGCGACCTCGACCGTTCCGGTCAGATAGAGGCCGGAGTGAGGATTATTCACATCGTCGATCGTATTGTAGATCAACGATCCTGAAACAGACGATTTGATCCAAGGGCTCGACGCGACAGCGTCCTGGATGGCCCTGGAAACGTCGCAGGTCTGATTTCCGGCCTCATCCGGATCCTCATCTGAATCGATGACGCCGTTACCGTTCTCATCGCAGTTGTCGGAGAACTCGTACTCCTCATGAAGGAAGTTGTACGCGATCTGCGACGACAGATTGTTGGTGATCGGCAGGCCGAAGCGCACGGTTGCGCCGGTCGACTCGGAGTCGTAGCGGCTGTATTCGCGTGAACTGCGGTAGACATCGAAGCCCGCCGAGATCCGGCGACCCAGGAAATAGGGCTCGGTGAAGGAGAAGCGGTAATCCCGCGAATCTTCGCCGCCGCCGGCCGAGACGCGGATGAACTGGCCCCGTCCGAGGAAGTTGCGCTCGGTGATCGAGCCTTCGACGGTCGGGCCTGGATTATCGCCGCCCGTTGTGTAGCCGGCGCCGACATTGAACTCGCCCGTGGATTTCTCCACGACATCGACCACCAGGATGACCTGATCCGGCTGCGACCCCGGCACGGTGGAGACCTCGACCGTCTGGAAGAACCCGAGCGCCTCCAGCCGGCGCTTCGCGCGCTGGATCAGAACCTGATTGAAGGCGTCGCCTTCGCTGACGTCGAACTCGCGGCGGATCACGTAATCGCGCGTGCGGGTGTTGCCGCGGATCTCGAGGCGCTCGACATAGGTGCGCGGACCCTGATCGACGGCATAGACCACCGAGATCGTGCGATTCTCGAAGTTGCGGTCGCCGCGCGGCGTCACCTGCGCGAAGGCGTAGCCCATGCCCGCGAGACGCTCGGTCAGCGCGATGATCGAGTCCTCCACATCCTCGGCGCTGTAGGTCTCACCCGGCTGCGTTTCGAGCAGCGAACGAAGCGTTTCGCCATTCACGCCTTCGATGGTGCTGTCGATGGAGATGTCGCCGAACGTGTAGCGCTCGCCCTCCTCCACCGTGATGTTGACGACGTATTCGTTGTTGGCCTCGTCGAGTTCGGCCGAGGCGGACACAACCTGGAAATCGGCATAGCCGCGGTTGAAGTAGAAGCGGCGGAGCGTTTCCTCGTCGGCGCGCAGACGCTGCTCGTCATAAACGTCGTCGCGGAACAGGAACGACAGGAAGTTGGACCGCTTGGTGGAGATGACGTCCCCGAGCCGGCGGTCGCTGAAGGCCTCGTTGCCGATGAAATTGATGGCAGCGATCTTGGTGCGGTCGCCCTCGTTGATGTCGAACACGACATTCACGCGATTCTCGCCGAGATCGACCACCTGAGCCGTGACCGTCGCGTCGTCGCGGCCGATCTGCGCGTAAGCTTGGCGCACCGCCTCCACGTCGGCATCGAGCGCGGCTTGGGAAAAGGTGCCGCGCGGCTTGACCTGCACGACCTGGCCGAGCTGCGCGTCCTTGAGCTTCTCGTTGCCCTGGAAGAGCACCTGGTTGACGACCTGCAACTCCTGCACGGTCACAACGAGGGTCGAACCCTGCTGGCTGACGCTCACATCCGAGAAGAGACCCGTGGCGAAGAGACGCTTGACGGCTTCGTCGAGATCGGCGTTCGAGAACTGCTGGCCGGGGCTGATGCCCACATAATCCTGGATGGTGGCGTCATCGACGCGCTGGTTGCCTTGCACATCGACGCTGCTGACGACCGCGGCGCGAGCCGCCGTCACGCTGGCGAACTGAACCGCGATGGCGCCGGTCGCGACCAAGCTCGCGGACAAAGCGACCGCGGACGCGGCGCTCAACAAAGTGGAAGCTGCCTTCATCGGGCTTTCTTACCTTTTCTCGTAGTCCCCCGGCGAGAAACCGGACGTAGCGGCCGTACCCCTACCCTCGTCATAGCCGGATTTTCCCCACACGCAAGGATTCTGGTTAACCGCGCCTTACGAAGCAAGGAAGCGTGGCTTTCCCGCCACGCTGGGGGGCAATCATGGTCAATGTCGGGTAAATGCGACGTCTTGCGCGAGCCTGCCCTCTCAGCATCCGAAAATGTCGTTCCAGAACACGAAGGCCATGAAGGCGAGGACGAGGAGGAAGCCGACACGGTACACCGCCTCCATGGCCCGCTCGGGAACCGGGCGGCCCATAGCGGCTTCGGCGGCGTAGAACATCAGATGCCCGCCATCCAAAGGCGGGATCGGCAGCAGATTGAGGATGCCGATGCCGACCGAAAGCAGCGCCACGAGCTGCACCAGCCATTCGAAGCCGAGCTGCGCCGCCCGACCCGCCATGTCGGCGATCCGCACGGGGCCGCCGAGCTGGCAGCGGTCCTCGCGTCCGACGACGAAGCGGCCGAGGAACTGCCAGGTCCGCGCGATCACATGGCCGGTTTCCTCCACCGCCTGCCCCAACGCTTCCGCCGGGCCATATTCGATGTGGCGCGGCTGACCGAGTTCTTCGTTGTTCACGACGCCGATCACGGCCGTGCGGACCTGATTCCCGAGCGCATCGGTCTGCTCGACCAGTTCAGGCGTGGCCGTCAGCGTCACCTCCTGATCGTCGCGCAGCATGACGAACACGATGGCGTCGCCCGCGCGGCCGCTCACCAGGCGCTGGACGTCGGCGAAGGTTTCCACAGGCGTGCCGCCCACCGACACGAATCGGTCGCCCGGCAGGAAGCCGGCCGCCGCGGCCGGCGAATCGGGCCGGACCTCCGCCACGGTCGGCTCCGTGACGTACCGGCCGTAAAGCGCGAACATCACCGCGAACACCGCGATGGTCAGCAGGAAGTTGAAGAAAGGGCCGGCGAAAACGGTCGCGGCGCGCTTCCAGACCGGCTGCGTCGCGAAGGCGACCCGCCGCTGTTCCTGGGTGAGCTTGGCGATCGAGTCGGCGTCCGGCGTGCTGCTCGCGCCGGGATCGCCCACGAACTTCACATAGCCGCCAAGCGGGATGGCGCTCAGCTTCCAGCGCGTGCCGTGCCGGTCCGTCCATCCGAAGAGCTCGGGGCCAAACCCCACGGAAAAGGCTTGCACGCCGATGCCGCACCACCGCCCCACGAGATAATGGCCCACCTCGTGAACGAACACGACCACCGTAAGCACGAAGAGGAAGGGCACCAGCGTGCCGAGCAGCAAGCCCTCGGTGCTGAAGAGGTTCAGGAATAAGGCGTCCAATCGGCTACTCGCTTCAGGTCGGCATCACGGGCGGGAACGCGCCGGGTGGGTCTCGCGGGGCAGCAGGGTCGCAAGCCTTCGCGTCAAAGCGGCAGCCCCCAATCCGGCCCGCCGCTCCGGGCGGCGGCCTCGATCAGATACAGGGCCAAGGCGGCGGCCACCAGCCCATCGACGCGATCCATCACCCCGCCGTGCCCCGGAATGATGGCGCCGGAGTCTTTTGCCGCGAACCGCCGCTTGACCCAAGACTCGAACAGGTCGCCCGCCTGCGACACGACCGACAAGATAAGGAGCACGGCGACGAGCCCCGCCGAGAGTCGGATGCCCAGCAGCCAGCCCGTCAGCAGGCCTGCCAGCACCGCGCCGGCCGCGCCGCCCAGCGCGCCGCTCCATGTCTTGCCCGGCGAGATCGCCGGCGCGAGCTTCGGGCCGCCGAGCGCCCGCCCGACGAAATAGGCCAGGATGTCGGTGGCCCAGACGACCGCGAACAGCAGCAGCACGGTCGCAAGCCCGGCCGCGGCATCGCCGCGCAGCAGCGCCAAAGGCAGGGCGGACGCCAGGGCGTAAGCCAAGCCGGCGGTCGTCCAACCCCACCGGCCGAACGCCAGGCCCGAGACCGCGCAGAGCGCCAGCGCGCCGACGACCCACCAGACCGTCAGCCAGCCGAGCAGGAGGGCCATCAGAACGGCGGCCAGCAGAACGGCCGCGACGAGCTGATGAGCCGACGCCGAGCGGCTTTGGGTGATCGCGGCCCACTCGTGGAAGACGGCGGCGCCGATCAGGGCGCAGAACAGCGCGAACCACAGGCCGCCAAGCCAGGTCAGCAGCGTGGCCGCGGCGATCAGCACGATGCTGGAAAGGACGCGAAGGCGCAGATTGCTTGGGGCGCGGCGCGCGGGATCGGCGCTGGCGCCGGAGCTCACGAAGCGGCTTCCCGGGCCGGCAGGCCGCCGAAGCGCCGCTCGCGCAGCGCATAGGTGTTGAGCGCCTCGTGCAGCTCACGCTCCGTGAAATCCGGCCAGTAGCACGGCAGAAACACGAGTTCGCTGTAGGCCGCCTGCCAGGGCAGGAAGTTGGACAGCCGATATTCGCCGCTGGTCCGGATGACGATGTCGGGATCCGGGATAAGCCCGGTGTCGAGCGCGGCCGAAAACGCTTCCGGCGTGATGTCCTCCGGGCGAAGCTTGCCGGCCGCAACCCGCTCCGCCAACCGGCGCGCCGTCCGCACGAGCTCGTCGCGGCCCCCGTAGTTGAAGGCGATGACAAGGTTCTGCCGGTCGTTTCCCCGGGTCAGCGCTTCGGCTTCCTCAAGCAGCGCGCAGATGTCCGGCTCCAGTCCGTCGCGCTGGCCGATCACCCGAATGCGAACCTTGTGGTGGTGAAGCTCGGCGAGGTCGCGCCGGATGAAGAGCCTGAGCAGTCCCATCAGGTCGTTGACCTCGGATTTGGGGCGCGACCAGTTCTCGGAAGAGAAGGCGTAAACGGTCAGCCAGTCGATGCCCAGTTCGCCCGCGGCGCGGACCGTGCGGCGCAGCGCCTCGACGCCCGCCTTGTGGCCGGCATAGCGCGGCAAGCCGCGCGCCTTGGCCCAGCGGCCATTGCCGTCCATGATGATCGCGACATGCGCGGGGCCCGCCATTTCACCGCCTTCCAGCTTCGCGCCGCCCGTATAGCGGCATCAAACCTGCATGATCTCGGCTTCTTTTTCCGCCAGCATGCCGTCGATGGCGGCAATCGTGTCATCGGTCAACTTCTGCACCCGTTCCGACTGCACGCGCGAGTCGTCCTGGCTGATCTGACCGTCTTTTTCGGCCTTCTTGAGCTGCTCCATGCCGTCGCGCCGCACATGGCGCGCGGCCACCCGCGCCTGCTCGGCATATTGATGCGCGATCTTCGCCAGCTCCTTGCGGCGCTGCTCGTTCAGCTCCGGCAGAGGGATGCGCAGCGTCGTGCCGTCCACGATGGGGTTGAAGCCGAGGTTCGATTCCCGGATGGCGCGATCCACGGCGCCGACCATCGACTTGTCCCAGACCGAGACGGAAATCATGCGCGGCTCGGGCACTGAGACAGTCCCGACCTGGTTGATGGGCATGGCGCTGCCGTAAGCCTGGACCTGGATGGCGTCGAGAAGGTTGCTCGACGCGCGTCCGGTGCGAAGCGAGGCCAGATCATGCTTGAAGGCGCTCACCGCGCCCTCCATCCGCCGCTGCATGTCCTTGAAGTCGGCGCCTGTGCTCATGCTGCTATGCTCCCGTGGGCGTCGTGAACCGTCAGGCGTCGGCGACCACGGTGAAGCGGCCCTCGCCTCTCAGGATCGAACTCAACCCGCCCTTCTCCTGAATGGAGTAAACGATTATCGGAATGTTGTTTTCGCGCGCAAGTGCGATTGCGGCCGTGTCCATGACCGTCAGGCCCCGCTTGAGCACCTCGTCATGCGTGATGCGGTCGAAGCGGGTGGCGGACGGGTCGAGCTTGGGATCGGCGGAATAGATGCCGTCCACCTGGGTCGCCTTGAAGAGCGCGTCCGCGCCGATCTCGGCGGCGCGCAGGGCGGCGGCCGTGTCGGTGGTGAAGAAGGGGTTGCCCGTGCCGCCCGCGAAAAGCACGACCTTGCCCTTGTCGATATAGCCGGTGGCCTGGCGTTGGGAGAAGGTCTCGCAGAGCTCGGGCATGGCGATGGCCGAAAGCACCACGGCGTCCACGCCGATCTTCACCAGCGAGGTGCGCAGCGCCAGCGAGTTGATGACGGTGGCCAGCATGCCCATGTGGTCGCCCGTGACGCGGTCGCCGCCCTTCGAGGCCACGGCCACGCCGCGAAAGATGTTGCCGCCGCCGACCACGACCGCCACCTCGACGCCGAGCGCCTTGGCCTCCGCGACGTCGGAGGCGATGCGGTCCGCCACCGAGACGTCGATGCCGAAGCCTTGGCTGCCCATCAGCGCCTCGCCCGAGGCCTTCATCAGCACGCGCCGGTAGCGGGGCCTTTGCGTCATCTCGCCTCCCTGGGTGAAGTCTCCGCACCCGTGGGTGGTGAGGGGCGAGGCGCCCGCTTCGGTGCGGCGCGGGCTGCGATACACGAAGGGCGCCACGCTGTCACGCGGGCGCCCCCGAAAAGCGTCCGGCGCCGGACGCGGCTTACTTCTTCACGGCCGCCGCGACCTCCGCCGCGAAGTCGGTCTCCTCGCGGTCGATGCCCTCGCCCAGCGCGAAGCGCACGAAGCCGGTGATCCTGGCCGGCGCGCCGATCGCCTTTTCCGCTTCCTTCAGCGCCTTTTCGACCGTCAGGTCGGGGTTGAGCACGAAGGCCTGCTTGAGCAGCACCACCTCCTCGTAGAACTTGCGCAGCCGCCCCTCCACCATCTTCTCGATGATGTTCTCGGGCTTGCCCGACGCGCGCGCCTGGTCGGAGAAGATCGCCTTTTCGCGCTCCACGGCGGCCGGATCGAGCGAGTCCACGTCGAGCGCCATAGGATTGGCGGCGGCCACATGCATGGCGACCTGGCGAGCGAAGGCGCGCGCGGCTTCCGCGTCGCCGGACGTCTCGATGGCCACCATCACGCCGAGCTTGCCGAGATTCTCCGACACGCTGTTGTGGACATAGGTCGCCACCGCGCCAGAGCCAACCTCGAGCTTGGCCGAGCGGCGGAAGCTCATGTTCTCGCCGATCGTGCCGATCGCGTCCTTGATGGTCTCGGCGACCGACTTCATCGAGCCGGGATAGCGCGCCTCGGCCACGGCCTGCGTCTCGCCGCCCACTTCGAGCGCGACCTGCGCGACGTTGCGCACGATGGTCTGGAAGGCGTCGTTGCGCGCCACGAAATCCGTTTCGGAGTTGACCTCGACCACCACGGCGCCGCTGCCTGAGCTCGCCACGCCGATCAGCCCCTCGGCCGCCGTGCGGCCGGCCTTCTTGTCGGCCTTGGCGATGCCCTTCTTGCGCAGCCAGTCGACGGCCGCTTCCATGTCGCCGCTGGTTTCGCTGAGCGCCGCCTTGCAGTCCATCATGCCCGCGCCGGTGAGCTCGCGGAGTTCCTTCACCTGTGCAGCAGAAATGCTCATTCCGTTCATCCCCTTGGATAAAATTTGCGCCGCGGCGTCGAAGCTGACGGCGCGGCGCGAGAGCTGGTTCGCTCCGATCTGATGCGCGGGCCGACAAGCCCGCGCCGGGATCAAGCCTGCGCTTCGGCGGCCTGCGGCTCTTCGGCCGGCGCGTCGAGCGCAGGCTCGACCGGGCCTTCCTCCGAGGCGCCGACATCCACGCCGAACGAGCCCTGCTGGCGGGCGATGCCGTCGATGGCGGCGCGGGCGATGAGATCGCAGTAAAGCTGGATCGCGCGGGCGGCGTCGTCATTGCCGGGGATCGGGTAGTCGATCAGGTCCGGGTCGCAATTGGAGTCGATGATCGCCACCACCGGGATGCCGAGGCGCTTGGCCTCCTGAATGGCGATCGCCTCCTTGTTGGTGTCGATCACGAACATCAGGTCGGGCGTCGAGCCCATGTCCCTGATGCCGCCCAGCGCCTTGTTGAGCTTGTCACGCTCACGGTCGAGGTTGAGGCGCTCCTTCTTCGTGAAGCCCTGGCCCTCGCCGGCCAGGATCTCGTCGAGTTTGCGCAGGCGCTGGATCGAGTTGGAGATGGTCTTCCAGTTGGTGAGCATGCCGCCCAGCCAGCGCGAGTTGACGTAATACTGCGCCGAGCGCTGCGCACCGTCCGCGATGATCTCGGAGGCCTGCCGCTTGGTGCCGACGAACAGCACGCGGCCGCCGCGCGCGACCGTGTCGGACACGACCTTGAGCGCCTGGTGCAGCATGGGTACCGTCTGGCTCAGGTCGATGACGTGGATGTTGTTGCGGGCGCCGTAGATGAAGGGCGCCATTTTCGGGTTCCAGCGATGCGTCTGGTGGCCGAAATGGACGCCGGCCTCCAGAAGCTGGCGCATGTTGAAATCGGGAAGTGCCAAAGCGTTTTCCTTTCCGGTTGAACCTCCACGGGCGAAAAGGCGGCTGGACACCATGTCCGGCTCGCCACCGGCGGATCGCGATCGCGCCAGGCGCGATCATGACCCAAGACCCGTGTGTGGGATGGCGCGGCATATAACGGTCGGCGCGCATGGTTGCAAGCGGTGGGCGCGCCGTGCGTCCTTCGAGGCTCGCTCGCTTCTCCCGCTCGCACCTCAGCCCTTCCGACCTGCCTGACTCAGGCATGCACAGGCTGAGCTTTGGGCGAACTTCATCATCGCCGCGCCCGACTTCTCGCCGTCCGGCCATTGTCAAAGAGCATCCCCCGTCCGCTGGTCTGGCGAGGGTTGACACGAACGCCTCTGGCGTTCGGTCAGAGTTCGGGAAGCGGGGCGCGGGGCCGTGCCTTCCGAAACGACTTATATGGCGCAGTCACCCGCGCCCCGTCGGCGTTCTTGCCCCGGATCCAGGCAGCGCTTGCACGGTTCTGCCGTGCGCGCGCCGCCCTCCCCTGGGGCCTGGACCTGAGGGCTCATCGCCCAGCCGCATCACCGTTCATGCGACCGATCCAGCACCGGCCCTCTCCCTTGCACCCGGTTCATGACCCAGGCTTCCCGCAAGAAGGCGAGGACAAGAATACGAAAAGGCCGAAGGGGCGTGGAAAGGAGTGCCTCAACTTTTTCGCGCCAGCGGGCCTAAGCCGCTGAAACACCTGCAAAGAAAATTCGCGCGCCCGTCGGGCAGCCAAAACTTCGTCCACGGGCGGAGCGGCGGGCGAGGCGCTGGCCCCCTCCACCACGCTGCGCGTGGTCCCCCTCCCCCGCGAACGGGGGAGGATCAGGTGCTATACCAATTCCACCTCGACGACGCCCGGAACGGCCTTGAGCGCGGAGGCGAGGCGTGGCGAGATCTGGTAGCGGTCGGGCAAAGCGATCTCGACTTCGCCCGACGCATCCGGCCGCAGCACGATCAGGCTCACCTGCCCGTCGCCCTTGGCGCTGAGCTGAGAGGCGACGCTGCTCACGGGGCCGGCATCGCGCAGGAACACGCGGAGCGCCTTCTGCACGCGGCTGACCTCGTCTTCGAGCGAAACCAAGGTCTGGATGCGCAGGTTGATGCCCTCGGGCCGGTCCTCCGCGCCGACGGTGACGACCACCGAACGGCCGGGCTCCAACATGTCGCGATAGAGCTGCAACGTTTCAGCAAACAGCACGGCTTCGTACTGGCCCGACGTGTCGGAGAACTGCACGATTCCCATGCGGTTGCCCATGCGCGTCTTGCGTTCCTGGCGCGAAGTCACGGTGCCGGCGAGCCGCCCGGCCGTCGCGCCCCGCTTCACGGCCGCCGAGAACTCGGCGAAGGACTGCACCCGCATCTTTTCGAGCGAGCCCTTGTAGTCGTCGAGCGGGTGGGCCGAGAGGTAGAAGCCGACCACGCCGAACTCGCGCTGGAGCTTTTCCGCCGGCAGCCAGGGCGGCGCCGCCGGGAGCTGGAGCGTGGGCGGCGGCGCGCCGAGCGCCGCGCCGAAGAAGTCGTGCTGGCCCGACGCCTCGTCGTCACGGGCGCGAGACGCCATGCCCATCATGCGCTCGACGCCCCCGAACATCGCGGCGCGCTCGTGGCCGAAGCAGTCCAGCGCGCCGGCGGCGATCAGGCATTCGAGCACCCGCTTGCCCACGATCTTGGGGTCGAGCCGCGCGCAGAAATCGGCGAGGTCACGGAACGGCCGCTCCTTGCGTAAGCCCACGATGTGCTGAACGGCGGCTTCGCCCACACCCTTGATGGCGGCGAGCGCGTAGAAGATGCGGTTCTCGCCCACTTCGAAGTCGCAGTCGGAGGTCTGCACGGAGGGCGGCACGACCTCGATGCCCAAGCGCTGGGCGTCCTGCCGGAAATCGGCGAGCTTGTCCGTGTTGCCCATGTCGAGCGTCATGGAGGCCGCGATGAATTCGACGGGGAAATGCGCCTTGAGATAGGCCGTTTGGTAGGACACGACCGCATAGGCCGCGGCGTGGGACTTGTTGAAGCCGTAATCCGCGAACTTGGCGAGCAGGTCGAAGATGAAGTCGGCCTGGTCCTTCTTGAGGCCGCGTTCGACCGCGCCCGACACGAAGCGCACGCGCTGGGCGTCCATCTCGGCGCGGATCTTCTTGCCCATGGCGCGCCGCAGCAGGTCGGCCTCGCCGAGGCTGAAGCCCGACAGCTCCTGGGCGATCTGCATCACCTGCTCCTGGTAGACGATGACGCCTTGGGTCTCCGCCACCAGGTGGTCGATCTTGGGATGGATGGAGGCGATCTCCTCCTGGCCGTGCTTGCGGGCGTTGTAGGTCGGGATGTTCTCCATCGGGCCGGGACGGTAGAGGGCGACCAGCGCGATGATGTCCTCGATGCGGTCGGGCTTCATACCGACCAGCGCTTTCCTCATTCCCGCCGATTCCACCTGGAACACGCCGACCACCTCGCCGCGGCCGAGCATGTCGTAGGTCTTGCGGCAATCGAGCGGCAGCGCCGCGAGGTCGAGGTCGACGCCGCGGCGGCGGATGAGCTTTGCGGCGCGGTCGAGCACGGTGAGCGTCTTGAGGCCCAGGAAGTCGAACTTCACGAGCCCCGCCTGTTCGACATATTTCATGTTGAACTGGGTGACGGGGATGTCCGAGCGCGGGTCGCGATACATCGGCACGAGCCGGATCAGCGGCCGGTCGCCGATCACGATGCCCGCGGCATGGGTCGAGGCGTGGCGGTAGAGGCCTTCGAGCTTGAGCGAGATGTCGAGCAGCGACCGGACGATGGGCTCCTTCTCCGCCTCCTCCCCGAAGCGCGGGTCGCCCTCGATGGCCTTGGTCAGCGAGACAGGGTTGGAGGGGATCTGCGGCACCATCTTGCAGAGCCGGTCCACCTGTCCGTAGGGCATCTGCAGCACGCGGCCGACGTCGCGCAGCACGGCGCGCGGCTGGAGCGAGCCGAAGGTGATGATCTGGCCCACCTGCTCGCGCCCATAGCGGCCCTGCACATAGCGGATCACCTCCTCGCGGCGGTCCTGGCAGAAATCGATGTCGAAGTCGGGCATCGACACGCGGTCTGGGTTCAGGAAGCGCTCGAAGAGCAGCGAGAAGCGCAAGGGATCGATGTCGGTGATGGTGAGCGCGTAAGCGACGAGGGACCCTGCGCCCGAGCCGCGGCCGGGTCCGACGGGGATGTCCTGCGCCTTGGCCCATTTGATGAAGTCGGCGACGATCAGGAAGTAGCCGGGGAATTTCATCCGCGCGATGATGGAAAGCTCGAAGTCGAGCCGCTTGCGGTAGTCCTCCTCGGTGAAGCCTTCGACCGGGCCGTGGGCGGCGAGGCGCGCGTCGAGGCCCTCATGCGCCTGGCGCTTCAGCTCCAGCGCCTCGGCGGCTTCGGCTTCCTCGGGGGTCGCGGCGTCGCCCGTGGTGAAACGCGGCAGGATAGGGGCGCGCGTCTTGGGGAAGAAGGCACAGCGGCGGGCGATCTCCACCGTGTTGTCGATGGCTTCCGGCAGGTCGGCGAAGAGCTGCGCCATCTCGGCTTGGGAGCGCAGGTGGTTATCGGGCGAGAGCCGGCGGCGGTTGTCCTCGGCCAGCACCGCGCCGTCGGCGATGGCGAGCAGCGCGTCATGCGCCTCGAAATCGTCGCGCGACAGGAAGAAGGCCTCGTTGGTGGCGACCAGCGGCACGCCATGCGTGTAGGCGAGCTGGATCGTGGCGGCCTCGACGCGGCGGTCATAGCCGCCGATGCGCTCGAGCTCGAGGTAGAAGCGGTCGCCGAACAGCCGCTTGAGTTCGAGCACCCTCTGCTCGGCCTGCTCGGGATGGCCCTGCGCGAGCGCCGCGCCGACCGGCCCGCGCGGGCCGCCCGACAGGCAGATCAGCCCTTCCGTCATGCCTTCAAACGCGGCGACGGGCAGATGGACGGGATCGCCGGTCTCCGTTTCCAGATGCAGCTTGGACGAAAGCAGCACCAGGTTGCGGTAGCCCGCCTCGTTCATGGCGATCAGCACGACGGGCCGGCAGTCCAGGGCCTGCCGGCGGTGGCCGTTGCGCTTGTCCTCCTCGCCCGGCGCGGGGAAGCAGATGTCCACCTGGGTGGCAATGAGCGGCTGCACGCCTTCCTTGGTGGCCTTCTGCGCGAACTCCAGCGCGCCGAACATGTTGGCGGTGTCGGTGACGGCGATCGCCGGGGCTCCGTCGGCCACCGCGTGGGCGACGATCTTGCCCAGCGGCAGCGCGCCTTCGAGCAGCGAATAGGCGGAGTGGACGCGCAGGTGGATGAAGAGGCGCGCGGGCGCTTTGGGCGCTTCGCGCGCGAATGCCGCCGCCCGGAGGATAGGATCGCGCGACGCCCGCTCGCCCAAGAAATCCTCCTCGTCCTCGTCCCGATCCAGCCACCAGGGATCGCCGGTGTGGTCCCAGCGATGATCCCAAGCATCCGCATTGTCGGGATTCGGGTTAACGGAGTCGAACGATTCGTTCGGGTTGTCCCCTGACTTCACGCGCCTGCCCTGCCGCCGGTCGCCGCCGGCCGAAGTTCCACGATGCCGCGCGCCGAAGCGCAGCCTGTCTGGCGCAGATGTAAGCCCTGGAACGAATGGAGAACAGTCACATCCGCATGGTCGGAGCGCTCAAGCGGTCAGGCGAATTCCATGATCACGGCGTCAACGGCCAGCACGTCGCCGGGCCTCGCCTTGATGTGCTTCACCGTGCCGTCGCGTTCGGCGCGAAGCACGTTCTCCATCTTCATCGCTTCGACCACGGCAAGCGTCTCGCCCGCCTTGAAGACCCGGCCTTCCGAGACGGCGATCGTGACCACGAGGCCCGGCATGGGGCAGCGAAGCTGCTTCGAAGTGTCCGCCGGCTTTTTCTCGGGCATCAGCCGGTCGAGTCGGTCGATATGCGGCGGCAGCGTGCGGACCTTCACCGACATGCCTCGCCAGGACAGAAGGTCGAAGCCGGCGGGAAGCGGGCGCACCTGCGCGGCGACGGACAGGCCGCCTACCTCGCCTTCCCAGACCGGATCGCCGGGGCGCCAGGCGGAGCGAACTTCGACCGGCTCCCTGCCTTCGACGGCAATGCGCCCCGCGAAGCCCGCCGCGCGGTCTTGCGAGTTAGGCTCGATGGAAAGAGTCAGCCGCGCCGGCCCGACCTGCGTCACGACCTCGCGGCGGACCGAAGTCGCCTGGAGCCGGTCCCGACGCACCGCATCGATCGCCGCCGAGACGCAGGCCAACACGCGCTGCTGGTCCGAGTCGGGCTGGTGCGGCGCAAAGCCGTCCGGGAACTCCTCGGCGATGAAGCCCGTCGAGAGCCGGCCCTCGCGCCAGCGGGGATGGCGCATCAGCACGGACAGGAAGCCGATATTGTGCTCCACGCCGTCAATGGCGAAGCGGTCGAGCGCCTCGCCCATGGCGTCCGTCGCAGCCTCGCGCGTCGGCGCCCAGGCGCAGAGTTTCGCGATCATCGGATCGTAGAAAATGGAGATTTCCGAGCCTTCCGTCACGCCTGTATCGTTGCGGACGATGATTTCAGGCGTTTGGACTTCCTGTGGCGGGCGATAGCGGCGCAGGCGGCCGACCGAGGGCAGGAAGCCGCGAACCGGGTCTTCGGCATAGATGCGGCTTTCGATCGCCCAGCCGTTCATGCGGACGTCCTCTTGGCCGAGGCGCAGGCTTTCGCCGGCCGCGACGCGGATCATCTCCTCCACGAGATCGAGCCCGGTGACGAGTTCCGTCACGGGGTGCTCGACCTGCAGCCGCGTGTTCATTTCAAGGAAGTAGAAGTTCTTGTTGCGATCGACGATGAACTCCACCGTGCCGGCGCTCGCATAGCCCACGGCCTTGGCGAGCGCCACGGCCTGCGCGCCCATGGCCTCGCGTGTGGCCGCGTCCAAGAAGGGCGACGGCGCTTCCTCTACGACCTTCTGATTCCGCCGCTGGATGGAGCATTCGCGCTCGCCCAGATGGATGCAGTTCCCATGCGCGTCGGCCAGCACCTGGATCTCGATGTGACGCGGCTCCTCGACGAATTTCTCGATGAACACGCGGTCGTCGCCGAAGGAGCTTTTCGCCTCCGAGCGGGCGCGCTCGAAGCCTTCGCGCGCCTCGGCTTCGTTCCAAGCCACGCGCATGCCCTTGCCGCCGCCGCCCGCTGACGCCTTGATCATCACAGGGAAGCCGATCTCGGTGGCGATGCGCACAGCGTGCTCGGAATCCTCCACCACGCCCAAGAAGCCCGGAACGGTCGAGACGCCGGCGGCCTGCGCCCGCTTCTTCGATTCGATCTTGTCGCCCATGGCCTCGATGGCCGAGGCGGGCGGGCCGATGAAGACGATGTTCTCCGGCTTAAGCGCCTCGGCAAAGGCGGCGCGCTCAGACAGAAAGCCGTAGCCCGGGTGGACGGCCTCCGCGCCCGTATCGTTGCAGGCCTGGATGATGCGCTCGGCGTTGAGATAGCTCTCGGCGGCCGGCGCAGGTCCGATGCCAACGGCCTCGTCGGCCATCTCGACATGCAGCGCGTCGCGGTCAGCGTCGGAGAACACCGCGACGGTCCCGATCCCCATGCGCTGGGCTGTGCGCATCACGCGGCAGGCGATCTCGCCGCGATTGGCGATCAGGATCTTGCGGAACATTCTTGCGGCGTCTCCCCGGCCGAGCTTTCGCCCTTAAGTGCATGGCCGCGCGCGACAAGCAATGCCGCGGCTGCGGGTTGAAGCGGGGGCGGAAAGCTGAAAACTTGGCCGCCCGCATCGAAGGAGGATTCGCATGAAGACGCGCGCAGCGGTGGCGGTGGCGGCCGGCAAGCCCTTGGAGATCATGGAGGTGGACCTCGAAGGCCCGCGCGCGGGCGAAGTCCTGGTCGAGATCAAGGCCACCGGCATCTGCCACACCGACGAGTTCACGCTGTCGGGCGCGGACCCCGAGGGGTTGTTCCCCGCCATTCTCGGCCATGAGGGGGCGGGCGTGGTGGTGGATGTCGGCGCGGGCGTGACCAGCGTGAAAAAGGGCGACCATGTGATCCCGCTCTACACGCCCGAATGCCGGCAATGCCCCTCCTGCCTGTCACGCAAGACGAACCTCTGCACGGCGATCCGCTCGACCCAAGGCCAGGGCGTGATGCCGGATGGCACCTCGCGCTTCTCGATCGGCAAAGACAAGATCCATCACTATATGGGCTGCTCGACCTTTTCGAACTTCACCGTGCTGCCGGAGATCGCGGTGGCGAAGGTCGATCCCGACGCGCCCTTCGACAAGATCTGCTATATCGGCTGCGGCGTGACCACGGGCGTGGGCGCGGTGCTCAACACGGCCAAGGTCGAGGCGGGCACGACGGCCGTGGTGTTCGGCCTGGGCGGCATCGGGCTCAACGTGATCCAGGGCCTGCGCCTCGCGGGCGCCGACATGATCATCGGCGTGGACATCAACAATTCCAAGAAGGAGTGGGGCGAGCGCTTCGGCATGACCCACTTCGTCAACCCCAAGGAGATCGAAGGCGATGTCGTCCCGCATCTCGTGAACATGACCAAGCGGGGCGCCGACCAGATCGGCGGGGCGGACTACACCTTCGACTGCACGGGGAATGTGCGGGTGATGCGCCAGGCGCTGGAGGCCTGCCACCGGGGCTGGGGGCAGTCGATCGTCATCGGGGTCGCCGGCGCGGGCCAGGAGATCGCCACGCGGCCTTTCCAGCTCGTCACGGGCCGCGTATGGAAGGGCACGGCCTTTGGCGGCGCAAGGGGCCGCACCGACGTGCCGCGCATTGTGGACTGGTACATGTCGGGCAAGATCGAGATCGACCCGATGATCACGCACACCATGCCGCTGGAGGATATCAACCGAGCGTTCGACCTGATGCATGCGGGCGAGAGCATCCGCAGCGTGGTGGTTTATTAAGGCCAGCCTCCGCCAGTGTTGCCCACCCTCTTTGTCGATGCCGACGCCTGCCCCGTGAAGGCGGAGGTGCTGCGCGTGGCGGAGCGGCACGGGGTGGAAGTGGTGATGGTCTCGAATGGCGGGTTGCGGCCGTCGCGCGATCCGATGGTCCGGCATGTGGTGGTCGGCAAAGGGTTCGACGCCGCCGACGACTGGATCGCGGAGAATGCGGCCTCAAACGATGTGGTCGTGACCGCCGATGTGCCGCTCGCGGGGCGGGCGGTCGAAAAAGGCGCGCTGGCGCTCGGACCCACCGGCCGCGAGTTCACGCCGGAAAACATCGGCATGGCGACGGCGATGCGCGACCTCGGCCGGCACCTGCGCGAGACCGGCGAGAGTTCAGGCTTCAACGCGGCGTTCTCGGCCCGCGACCGCTCGCAGTTCCTGCAGGCGCTCGACCGCGCGCTGCGGCGGGCGATCGCCGCGCGGGCGGCCACGAACTCGTGAACGAATCGGGGGACGCCAGGACGGTTTCCGGCAGCGGGGCTGAAACCCCGGCTTCGCGCCTCCCGTAACTCTGGTAGAGTTTCCGACGAACACGGGGGTCTTGATGTCTTCTGCGTCCGCCGACGCGGCCGCGCCTTCGCATGCGCCGCCCGCCCGCCCGCTGATCTACCGGCAGTCCGCCTGGACGCGCGTCACGCACTGGGTCTGGGCGGTCAGCCTGTTCTTCCTGCTGCTCAGCGGGCTGCAGATCTTCAACGCCCATCCCGCCCTTTACATCGGAAAAGAGTCGGGCTTTGCCTATGACAACGCGATCCTGCGCATCGGCGCGACCGGCACGGTGGCGGCCCCGCAGGGCTATGTCGATCTGAACGGCTGGCGCATCGGCACGACGGGCGTGTTCGGCTGGTCGGATGGCGAGCCTCGGGCCTTCCCGAACTGGGCGACGATTCCCTCCCACCACGATCTGGCCACCGGGAGGGTGGTGCATTTCTTCTTCGCCTGGATCTTCGTCGGCGCGCTGTTCGTCTGGCTTTTCGCGAGCCTCTTCAACGGCCATCTGCGCCGCGACGTGGCGCCCCGGCTGGCCGACCTGCGCGCCTTGCCCCAAGACGTCGCCAGCCATGCGCGCTTCCGCTTCCATCACGGCCGCGCCTATGGCCCGCTCCAGAAGCTCTCCTATGCCGGCGTTCTCCTGGTCCTGATGCCGCTCATCGTCGTCACGGGGCTTGCGATGTCGCCCTCGTTCAACGCGACCGTGCCGTTCCTGAACGATCTCCTGGGCGGGCGGCAGACCGCGCGGACCATCCACTTCCTGTGCATGGCCCTGCTCGTGCTGTTCTTCGTCGTCCATGTGCTGATGGTGCTCGCGGCAGGACCGATCAACGGGATGCGCTCCATCATCACGGGCTGGCAGCGCATCGACCCGCCCTCCCCGAACCAGCGGCAGCCGGGAGAATCACCATGACGCGCAACATGCTTTCCCGCCGCCGCTTCCTGTCGGCCGCGGCGCTGGGGATTTCGGCCGTTCCGCTGGCCGGCTGCGACGCCTTCGACCTGCTCTCCTATCCCGACAACCCCGTCCGCGATGTCATGGAAGGCGCCAACGGCCTGACCTATCGCGCGCAACGCCTCATCGGCGGCAGCGACTGGCTCGCACCGGAGTTTTCGGAGAGCGACATCCGCCAACCCATGCGCCCGAACGGCGTCACGGCGCCGGCCGATGCGGACTATCAGGCGCTGCTCGCCAACGCTTTTGGCGACTGGCGGCTGGAGGTGGGCGGCCTCGTGGAAAAACCGCTTTCCTTGTCCCTGGCCCAACTCCAGGCCATGCCGGCGCGCACCCAGATCACGCGGCACGACTGCGTGGAGGGCTGGAGCTGCATCGCCAGATGGACCGGCGCGCCGTTGAGCCTCGTGCTGGATGCGGCGCTGGTGAAGCCGCAGGCGCGCTATGTGATGTTCGACTGCATGGACACGATCGAGCGCAGCCTTGCGGGCGGAGTCCGCTATTCCAGCTCGATCGACCTCGTGGACGCACGCCACCCGCAGACGATCCTCGCCTATGGCGTCAACGGCAGACCCCTGCCGGTCGAGAACGGCGCGCCATGCCGCGTGCGGGTGGAACGGCAGCTCGGCTACAAGATGCCGAAATATCTCGCCCGCATCACGCTGATCGACTGCCTTGCCGGCATCGGCCTGGGCCAAGGCGGCTATTGGGAAGACCGCGGCTACGACTGGTACGCGGGGATCTGATCTCGCCTTGGGTTCTCATCGCCACCCAGGCGTGAGCCTGTGAGCCGCTTATGCGACAACGTCCAGTTCCTTGTCGCCGCTGCCGATGATCTCCAGGCGAATGGAGCGCGCCATGATGATGCAGCCGGTGGAGGCGTTGTCGGCCGCATTGTTGCCGTGGATCAGAAATCCGCTGCGACCGTGCGCGTCATGGCCAGCCGGGCTCAGGCGGATGGAGATCGGCCCCGTGTTCGGATGATTCTCCGCCCTGCCAATGCGCCAACGACCTCTGGGAATGGGGCCGACACCTCGTTCATGCTCAAGGTCGCCGTTGTTTCGGCCCTGCTCACGGGTCCGCCCCTTTCCGGAGTAGCCGGTTCCGACAAACTGGCCGTCATGGAAAAGGTCGCCCGTCGACTGATCGTAAGTCCAGGTCATCGTTGATCCCCTCCAAAATCAACATCTCTAAGCTGTATTTCGGCGCGATTCACTCTACCTAAAGTTAGAGCCATGACAAGCCGACGGCGATGAGCTATGAGAGGATCGTCGGTCGCTTCGGAAACGAGGCGACGCCGTCCGCGGGAGAGAGCGGCTTCTTGGCCGCCGCCGAAGGGGAAATCGCCCGAAATCTCTCAGGCAAAAGAACCGCGGACGGTGCAACGACGCTCTGGAAAGTTGGGGCCGAAAGGCCCTGCGCCGAAGGTGTAAGTGTCCCGACAGGGTTCCGGGGCGCGAGTCTCTCAGGCTCACGACAGAGGGGCACGGAACGCGCCGCGATTCTCGCGGCGGCGAACGTGCGCCTCTGGAGGAGCGATTGACCGCCGACGGACCGAACCACCTTCCCCTTGAAGATCTGCATGTCCAGGCCGGGACGCGCTTCGGCGCCTTCGCCGGCTGGTCCATGCCGCTCACCTACCCGCTCGGCGTGCTCAAGGAGCATCTCTGGACGCGCGCCCATGCCGGATTGTTCGACATCTCGCATATGCGGCTGTTCGAGCTGAACGGGCCGGCCGTGGCCGAGATGCTCGACCGCGCCTGCCCGATGGTGGCGGAAACGCTGCCGGTGGGCCGAAGCAAATACACCTTCTTCCTTGCGCCGAACGCCGGCATCCTGGACGACCTGATCGTGACGCGGCTCGGTCCCGAGCGGTTCATGGTGGTGGCGAATGCCGGCAACGCCGCCGCCGACGAGGCGCATCTGCGCGCGCTGGCCGGCGAGTTCGGTGCGCGTGTCGAGCCGCTCGACCGCGTGTTCCTCGCGCTGCAGGGGCCAGAGGCGGAAGGCGCGCTGAATGCGGCTTTTCCCGGCGATCTCCCGGCCAGTTTCATGACCGGATTGGAGCCCCGGCCAGGCTGGTTCATGACGCGCTCCGGCTACACCGGCGAGGACGGGTTCGAGATCGCGCTGCCCGAGGAGGACGCGCGCACCCTCGTCTCGAAGCTCCTCACGGACGAGCGCGTAAGCTGGATCGGGCTCGCCGCGCGCGACAGCCTCCGCCTGGAGGCAGGGCTCTGCCTGCACGGGCAGGATATCACGCCGGCCACGGACCCAGCTTCGGCGGGACTGATGTGGGCCATCCTCAGGCCGGCGCGCGAGCGCGGGCGCTTCATAGGGGCGGAGGCGCTGGCGGCCATCGCGGCAAACGGCCCGAGCCGCCGGCGCGTGGGGCTCAGGCCCGAGGGCCGGCAGCCGGTGCGCGCGGGCGCAGCACTCTTCGACGCTTCCGGCACGCCGGTCGGAACCGTCACCTCCGGCGGGTTCGGCCCCTCCGTCGAGCACCCGGTCGCCATGGGCGCAGTCGCAGCCCCGCTGGCGCAGCCCGGCGCGGCGCTCTTCGCGGAGGTGCGCGGCAGCCGCGTCCCCGTTTCCGTCCATCCCCTACCCTTCACCCCACACCGTTTCCGCAAAGGATGATCGTCATGGCCCAGACCTATTTCACCCCGGACCACGAATGGCTGCGCGTCGAGGGCGACACGGCCACCGTCGGCATCACCGATTACGCGCAGGAGCAGTTGGGCGACCTCGTCTATGTCGAGCTGCCGGAGGTGGGCCGGAAAGTGGCCAAGGGCGACACGGCCGTGGTGGTCGAGTCGGTCAAGGCGGCGTCGGACGTCTATGCGCCGGCGGACGGCGAGATCACGGATGTGAACGCTGGGCTCTCCAGCGAGCCCGCTTTGGTGAACTCCGCGCCCACGGGCGACGGTTGGCTCTGGAAGATGCGACTCTCCGACCCCGACCAGCTTTCCGGCCTGATGGACGAGGCTGGCTATCGTGCAACCATCGGCTGAGGGCAGATCATGACCGAGCAGAATTTCGCTTCCCGCCATATCGGCCCGCGCCTCGCCCACCAGCGCGCCATGCTGGCGGCCGTCGGAGCGCCCTCGATGGAGACGCTCATCTCCCAGGCTGTGCCGAAATCCATCCGGCTCGACCGACCGCTCGACCTGCCTGCGCCGCTCGGCGAGGCCGAGGCGCTGGCCGAGTTGCAGGCCAAAATGGCGCGGAACAAGGTGCTGAAGAGCTTCATCGGCCAGGGCTATCACGGCACGGCCACGCCGCCCGTCATCCAGCGCAACCTGTTCGAGAACCCGGCCTGGTACACGGCCTACACGCCCTACCAGCCGGAGATCAGCCAGGGACGGCTTGAAATGCTGTTCCATTTCCAGACGCTGGTGGCGGAGCTGACGGGCTTGCCCGTGGCCTCCGCCTCGCTGCTCGACGAGGCGACGGCGGTGGCCGAGGCGGTGGGGATCGCCTTCCGGCACGGGCGCGAGAAGCGCAGCCGCATCGCCTTCGCCGGCGCGCCGCACCCCCAGACGCTCGACGTGGTGCGGACCCGCGCGGAGCCGCTGGGCATGGCGATCGACGCCGAGGGCGAGGCCGGCGACGATCTCGCGGCGCTCGTGGTGTCCTGGCCCGACACGTTCGGCCTGTTCGGCGAGCATGCCGACAGAATTGCGGCGGCGAAGGCCGCCGGCGCGGTGGTGATCTTCGCGGCCGACCCGCTCGCGCTCACGATCGGCGAGGCACCCGCCAAGCTCGGCGCCGACATCGCGGTGGGCTCAATGCAGCGCTTCGGTGTTCCGATGGGCTATGGCGGCCCGCACGCGGCCTATTGCGCGGTTTCGGACAGGCTGACGCGGCTGATGCCGGGGCGGCTGGTGGGCCAGTCGGTGGACACGCATGGCCGGCCCGCCTTCCGGCTCGCGCTGCAGACCCGCGAGCAGCACATCCGGCGGGAGAAGGCGACCTCCAATATTTGCACGGCACAGGCGCTGCTCGCCAACATGGCGGCGGCCTATGCCGTCTGGCACGGGCCGGACGGGTTGCAGGCGATCGCCGGCCGAATCAACGGCTTGGCCGAAAGCCTGGCCGCGTCGCTGAAAAAGGCAGGCGTGCCGGTCCTGGAGGGCCGGCGCTTCCACACGGTGACGATCCGCGCCGGCAGCGAGACGGCCCGCATCCTGGCCGAAGCCGAGGCCGGCGGCCGCCTCCTGCGCGCGGTGGACGGGGAGCATGTGGGCGTCAGCTTCGACGAGACCTCGGCGGACGAAGATCTCGCCGCAATCGCCGCCCTGTTCGGGGCGGAGGTCGTGCGGGTGGAGACTTCCGGGCCGATGCGGAAGAATCTGCTCACCCAGCCGGTCTTCCACGAGAACCGCTCGGAAACCGAGATGATGCGCTTCCTGCGCCGCTTGAGCGACCGCGACCTGGCGCTCGACCGCGCCATGATCCCGCTGGGCTCCTGCACCATGAAGCTCAACGCCGCGGCCGAGATGATGCCGGTGAGCTGGCCGACGGTCGCCCAAATGCACCCCTTCGCGCCGCCGGCTCACGCCGAAGGCTATCGCGCGCTTGCCGACGACCTGGAAAACTGGCTGGCCGAGATCACCGGCTTCGACGCCGTGTCGCTCCAGCCCAATGCCGGCAGCCAGGGCGAGTATGCGGGGCTGCTCGCCATCCGGGGTTATCACCGCTCGCGCGGCGACGAAGGGCGGGACGTGTGCCTGATCCCCTCCTCCGCGCACGGCACCAACCCGGCCAGCGCCTCGATGGCGGGCATGCGGGTGGTGGTGGTGCGCTGCACGGAAGACGGCGACATCGACGCCGGCGACCTCCGCGCCAAGGCGGCCGAGCATGCCGAGCGGCTCGCGGCGCTGATGATCACCTATCCGTCCACGCATGGCGTGTTCGAGGAGAACATCAAGGACATCTGCGCGGTGGCCCACAAGCATGGCGGGCAGGTCTATCTCGACGGCGCGAACCTCAACGCGCTGGTGGGGCTCGCCCGGCCGGGCGATCTCGGCGCGGATGTCTGCCACATGAACCTGCACAAGACCTTCTGCATCCCGCATGGCGGCGGGGGGCCGGGCGTGGGGCCGATCGGCGTGAAGGCGCATCTCAGCGCGTTCCTGCCGGGCCATGTGGCGGCGGGAGGCGGCAATGCCGTGGCGGCCGCGCCGCTGGGCAGCGCCTCCATCCTGCCCATCACTTGGATGTACCTCCGCATGATGGGCGCGGCGGGCCTCAGGCGCGCGACCGAAAGCGCGATCCTGGCCGCGAACTACATCGCGGCGAAGCTCGACCCGCACTTCCCCGTGCTGTTCAGGGGCCGCAACGGGCGCGTCGCGCATGAGTGCATCCTCGACACGCGCGGGTTCAAGGAACATGGGATCGGCGTGGAGGACGTCGCCAAGCGGCTGATCGACTACGGTTTTCACGCGCCCACCATGTCCTGGCCGGTGGCGGGAACCTTGATGGTGGAGCCCACCGAATCCGAGCCTAAACCCGAGCTCGACCGCTTCTGCGAGGCGATGGCGGCGATCGCGGGAGAGGCGAAGAAGGTGGCGGACGGCGTTTGGCCCAAGGCGGACAACCCGCTCGTCAACGCGCCCCACACACCGGCCGAAACCCATGCGGGTGAATGGACGCATCCCTATTCGCGCCTGGAGGCCGCCTTTCCCGCCGGAGTCGAGCCCACGGCGAAATACTGGCCGCCCGTGTCGCGCGTCGACAATGTGGCGGGCGACCGCAACCTCGTCTGCGCCTGCCCGCCGATGGAGGCGCTGGCAAGCTAGTCGGGCCACCCCGGGTTCGTCGGATGACATCCGCCGCGCCACCACGGTGGCGCGGCGGTGATCATGGTTATCGTTTTCTTGACGAAGAGCGCCTACATTGCGGGTGAGCGAACGTGAACATAACGAGAACTTTCCTCGCGTCGAAGGCGATTTCGAGCCAATGTCAGACCGCGATTCGAGTGACTTCCCCGACGGTTCCATGAAGAATTACGCAGCCCAACTCGATCTTCTCGGCCTTGCCTCCGGCACGGCCTCTCGCCCGCGCGCGGGCGAAACCAAGAAGCCGAGTGTCGCGCGTCTGGAAAAACCCGCGCCTGCTTCTCCACGCGACGGCAGCGAAGGCTACAGCGCGGCCGATATCGAGGTGCTGGAGGGCCTGGAGCCGGTGCGCCGCCGACCCGGCATGTATATCGGCGGCACCGACGCCAAGGCGCTGCACCACCTGTTCGCGGAAGTGATCGACAACTCGATGGACGAGGCGGTGGCGGGCCACGCCACCTTCATCGACGTGGAGCTCGGCGCCGACGGCTTTCTGACGGTGACGGACAACGGCCGCGGCATCCCGGTCGATCCGCACCCCAAGTTCAAGAACAAGTCGGCGCTCGAGGTCATCATGACCACGCTGCATGCCGGCGGCAAGTTCGATTCCAAGGTCTACGAGACGAGCGGCGGGCTGCACGGCGTGGGCGTTTCGGTCGTCAACGCGCTGTCGGAGGAGTTGGAGGTCGAGGTTGCGCGCGGGCGGAAGCTCTATCGCCAGCGCTTCGCGCGCGGCGTGGCCCAGGGGGCACTGGAATCGTTGGGCGAGGTGCATAACCGGCGCGGCACCAAGGTGCGCTTCAGGCCGGACGCCGACATCTTCGGCAAGGAGGCCAAGTTCGAGCCGGCGCGGCTTTACCGCATGGCGCGCTCCAAGGCCTACCTGTTCGGCGGGGTCGAGATCCGCTGGGCCTGCGATCCGGCGCTGATCGGCGACAAGGATCCGACGCCGGCCAAGGCGGTGTTCCACTTCCCCGGCGGATTGAAGGACCATCTCGCGGCGACGGTCGGTACGGAATACCAGGTCACGAAGGAGATCTTCGCGGGCAGGAGTGAGCGCCAGGGCGGCCATGGCTCACTCGAATGGGCCGTCACCTGGCATGGGGGCGACGGCTTCCTGAACTCCTATTGCAACACGATCCCGACCGCCGAGGGCGGCACGCACGAGACCGGCTTCCGCAACGTGCTGACGCGCGGGCTCAAGGCCTATGCCGAGCTCGTGGGCAACAAGCGCGCGGCG
The DNA here is from genome assembly GCA_035998495.1 of Mesorhizobium sp. GTDB lineage: Bacteria > Pseudomonadota > Alphaproteobacteria > Rhizobiales > Rhizobiaceae > Mesorhizobium_B. The sequence goes on along the minus strand of DASYHP010000067.1, from coordinate 153,964 downwards.
CAAATCACCAGTGACGACGTGATGATCTCGGCCGCGGGCATGCTGTCGGTGTTCATCCGCGAGCCGGAATTCGTCGGCCAGACCAAGGACCGGCTGGCGACGGTCGAGGCCGTCCGCATCGTCGAGCAGGCGCTACGCGACCCCTTCGACCACTGGCTGGCGGACAACCCGCAGGAAGCGTCGAAGCTTCTGGACTGGGTGATCGCGCGGGCCGACGAGCGCGTGCGCCGTCGGCAGGAGAAGGAGATCAGCCGCAAGTCGGCCGTGCGCAAGCTCAGGCTGCCCGGCAAGCTCGCGGACTGCACGCAGAACGCGGCGGCGGGGGCGGAGATCTTCATCGTCGAAGGCGATTCGGCCGGCGGCTCGGCCAAGCAGGCGCGCGACCGCGCGAGCCAAGCCGTGCTCCCCTTGCGCGGAAAAATCCTCAACGTGGCGAGTGCGGGCTCGGAAAAGCTTGGCGCCAACCAGCAGATCGCCGACCTCGTGCAGGCGCTGGGCTGCGGCACGCGCACCAAGTTTCGCGAGGAGGACCTGCGCTACGACCGCGTGATCATCATGACGGATGCCGACGTGGACGGCGCGCACATCGCCTCGCTGCTCATCACCTTCTTCTACCAGGAGATGCCTCAGCTCATCAAAGGCGGGCACCTCTTTCTTGCCGTGCCGCCGCTCTACCGCATCAGCCAGGGCGGCAAGATCATGTATGCGCGCGACGACCGCCACAAGAACGAGCTGCTGAAGAAGGAGTTCACCGGCCGCGGCAAGGTCGAGTTGGGCCGCTTCAAGGGCCTGGGCGAGATGAACGCCGGGCAGCTCAAGGAGACCACGATGGACCCGAAGAAGCGGACGCTTCTGCGGGTCGAGGTGGCGGAGGATGAAGCGGTGACGCGCGGGGCCGTGGACGCGCTGATGGGCACCAAGCCCGAAGCGCGCTTCCGTTTCCTCCAGGAGCGCGCGGAGTTCGCGCGGGAGCTGGATATCTGACGGATTGGATGAGCTGATCCCGCCCAAGGGCGGGAACGCCGCCGGACCTGTCCTGCCTGTGCCTGGTCGGGAGGAGCCATGACCGACCGTGCCCAATTCAGCGGAGACAGAGCGACGGGCGTCCTGCTCGTCCTGGCATCCGCGGCGTTTTTCTCGCTTGCCGGCATTCTGACCAAGAGCATCGCCGTCGATGCCTGGACGATCGCGGGCTGGCGCGGTTTCGTGGGGGGCCTTCTGGTGGCGGCTTATGTCGCCCTCCAGCAACGCCAATCCGGCGGGCCACTCCTGCCGGCACTGGGCCGGAAGGGATGGCTGGTCGCGGCGGTGAGCGCCTCTGCAAGCATCCTTTTCATCACCTCCTTCAAGTTCACGTCGGTAGCCCATGCGGTGGTGATCTACGCGACCGTGCCGTTCATGGCGGCGGCCGTCGCCTTCCTGGCCGTGGGCGACAAGCCGGGCGTCAGGACCTTGCTGGCCGCCGCCATAGCCTTCGTCGGCGTGGTGATGACCGTTGCGAGCGGTTCGGGCGACGGGCATATTTCCGGCGATCTGATGGCCGTCGGCATGGCCTTCGGCAGCGCCTGCTATCTCGTGATGGTCCGCAGGTTCCGCGATACGCCGACCGTCTGGGCCAGCGGCGTTGCCGCCTTCATGCTGGTCGTCCCCAGCCTGCTGATGGGCGACTTCACGGCAGCGTCGCCCCAGGACTGGCTGCTGATGACGTTGTTCGGCGCGAGCTTCGCCGCCGCGGTGATCACCTGGACGGAAGGAGCGAAGCGCGTCGCGCCGGAAGAAGCAGGGTTTCTCGGCGTGGCGGAAGTGCCTGTGGCGATCTTCCTGGCCTGGAGCTTGCTCGCGGAACAGCCAACGGCCGCGACCCTCCTGGGCGGGGCTATCGTGCTCGGCGCCGTTTTGGTCCACACCATCGGCGAAGCCAAGCGGCCGGCAGCAGAGAAGGGTTGATCAGGCCGCTTCGGCCACCGCGCGGGCGTGAGCGCGCGCGTTCTCCCGCAGCGCGTCGAAATGGATGGCCTTGAGGAGTGTCGCGAGCTGCCCTTCGGCGCGCAAGCCGCCGAGCGCTTCCAGCATGGCGAAGCTGACCTCCTGCACGCCGGCGACGCGGCGGCCCAGCGCCACCTCGCGCCAGATTTTCAAGGCGCGGCCGATCACCGCGTGGGTGGAGGCGGCCAGGCCGGCCCGGCCGAACAAGGCGAAGAGCGCGCCGTCCTGGCCGCCGGCGAGCAGCGCCCGGACGCGCGGCAGGGCCTGGCTGGAAAGGGCGGCGAGCGCCGCCCCGAAGAAGTCGATTCGGCCCAGCGCGACGGCGCGCAGGATGAAGGCCGAGGTCAGCTCGCCCTGCAGGCGAAGATGCTCCACCAAAGCGGGGTGCTCCGCCGGATCGGTGGCCTCGATCAGCGTCAGCGAGGATTTCACGCAGGCGTCGCGCAGCACGCGCTCGGTGCGCCCTCCCCCGATCAGGGCGGAGACCAGCGGCGACTGCCGAAAAGCCTGGCTGAGCGCGAGCACCAGCATGTGGCGGCACTCCGGCGGAAGCCGCGGGTCGGCGACCAGCGCCTCGCGCAAGGCGGGCAGATGGGCGAAGCGTTCGGTGATCCGGCGCAGGCTGACGCTCGCCACCGCCGCGCCGTCGTTTCGGATGAGGGCTTGGCAGGCCTCTGCCTCGCCGACCTCGGCCAGCGCCGCCGACACGCTCATCGACACGGACGGACGGCGCGCCACGAGAATCTGGACCGCGAGCCCGCCGAGAGCCACCCGGTCCACGAGGTCGCCGTCGGACAGTAACGGGGAGCGGGCGATCACCGGCGCGGCGACATCGGGCTGGTCCGCGGCGAGCGCGCCGATCACCTGGGGCGGCGCGTGACGGCTCATCGACAACGCATCGGCCATGGCCGCGCGCACCTTGGCGGAAGGGTCGTCGAGCAGGAGCGTGAGCGCGGCTTCCGTGGCGCAGCGATCCTCGAAGGAAAGCGCGCTTCCGCAGTAGGCGCGCGCGAGCGCGGCGGCCGCGACCGCGCGCGCCGCCGCCGGCGCCGTTTCCGCCCAGTTCAGGAAATGTCCGACGATCATGGACCCCTTTGCCCGTCTGCGACTTGCGTCGCGATCAACCCCTCTCGAAACCTAGCGGGCAAAGGTTTACGACGCCTTTACCATGTTGGGCGAAAGCGCGAGAGACGCGATGCAGCCGGGAGGGCCACGTCATGGCGGGACTGTTTCTGGAGGACTGCGTGCCGGGGCTCGTGATCAGGCACAAGCTCTCGCGCAGCATCACCGAGCACGACAACATGATGTTCTCGCTGATGACCCTGAATCCGCAACCGCTGCATATCGACTTCGATTTCGCCGCCAAAAGCGAGTGGGGCCGCCCGCTCGTGAACTCCATGCTGACGCTGAGCCTCATGGTGGGCATCTCCGTGCATGACACCACGCTCGGCACGCTGGTCGGCAATCTCGGCATGACCGACATGAGCTTTCCGCACCCGGTGTTCCACGGCGACACGATCCGCGTGGAGACGGAGGTCGTCTCGGCGCGCCCGTCGCGCTCCAAGCCCGACCGCGGCATCGCCGAGTTCCGGCACCGCGCCTTCAACCAGGACGGCGTGCTGGTGGCGCAATGCCTGCGCCAAACCATGCTCCTGAAGCGGCCGGCGTGATGCGCTCGCTCCTGTTCGTGCCAGGGGATTCGGAGGCCAAGCTCGCCAAGAGCCTCGACGCGGGCGCGGACGCGCTGATCGTGGACCTGGAGGACTCGGTCGAGCCCGAGCGCAAGGCCCGGGCACGGGAAACGGCCGTGAGCTTCCTCGCCGAGCATGACCGCGGGAAAACCGTTTACGTCCGCGTCAACGACCTTCGCTCCGGCTTGGCCGACGGCGACCTCGACGCCGTCATGGCGCAGGCGCCCAACGGTGTCATGCTGCCGAAGGCCGAGGGCCGCGTCGACCTTGACCTGCTCGCCGCCAAGCTGCGGGTGCGGGAAGCCCGGTTCGGCCTGATCGACGGGCGGACGAAGATCATTGCCCTCATCACGGAAACCCCTGCCGCCGTGCTGGCCGGCGCGAGCTTCGGCAGGGGCGCGGAGCGGCTGGCCGGGCTGACCTGGGGCGCGGAAGACCTTTCCGCCGCGCTGGGCGCGCTGCAGACGCGGGATGAAGCAGGGCAGATGACGGATGTGTTTCGCCTCGCCCGTTCCGTGACGCTGCTGGCGGCCGCCGCCGCCGAGACCGCCGCGATCGACACCGTGTTCACCGACTTCCGCGACGCTGACGGCTTGCGCGCCGAGTGCCTGGCGGCGGTTCGCGACGGGTTTTTGGGGAAGCTCGCGGTCCACCCGGCGCAGGTGCCGGTGATCAACGCCGCGTTCACGCCTTCGCCCGAGGCGGTGGCCGAGGCGCAGGCGATCGTGGACGCCTTCCGCCGGAACGAGGGCCAGGGGGTGACGTCCCTTGGCGGGCGGATGCTCGACCGGCCGCACCTCAAGCGCGCCGAACGGCTTTTGGCGCGGGCGGATGGCCTCGGGGGCGACTAGCCGGCTTCCGGTTTGCGCGGCCCGGCCCAATCCTCGATCAGCAGCGCCGCGTCCGGGCGCGGCCGGTCGGCGACCGTGCCCCCGTGGGAGCCGATATGAACGAAGCCCACGACCCGCTCCTTGGAACCGAGGCCCAGGAGGGCGCGGCCCTCGGGCAGATCCGAATACCAGTTGGTGATCCAGTTCGCCTTGTAGCCGAGCGCATGCGCCGCATGGAGCAGGTTCATGGCCACCGCGCCGCCCGACAGGAACATCTCCCATTCCGGGATTTTCGGGTTCTCCTTGGGCGACGAGACGACGCCGATCACCAACGGCGCGCGCGAGAAGCGCGTGAGTTCCTGGTTGCGGCGGCCTTCGCTGAGCGGACCTTCCCGCTTTTCCGCCAAGGCCGCCAGCAACTCGCCGACCCGCCGCCTCGCCTCGCCGCGGTAGAGGATGAAGCGCCAGGGCGCGAGCCGGCCGTGGTCGGGCACGCGGATGGCGGCCGCGATCATGGCGTGGATTTCCGCCTCGTCCGGCCCCAGCTCGGAAAGCTCCTGGATCGGCGGCGACACGCGGGACAAGAGGAAATCGAGCGGGTTCTGCATTCGCCGGGGAATAGGATAGCGAGACCTGGCCCGCAAGGCAGCTTGACCCCAGCGGGGCCGGCCACGAAAAGACCATGAGAGGCGTCTTGAAGCAGGGCATGGGGACGATTCGGGCAAGGATAGCCGCGGGGCTTTTGGCATGCGCTGCCGCCAGCATGGCGGGTCTGGCCCGGGCGCAGGAGGCGGTCGGACTAGGGCCTCATGCAGGGCCGGACGGCGGCCGACTGAATGCCGCCGATGAGGTCGCGCCCGCGCCGACGGACGGCGATGGTTCGGCGCTCTCCGGCGGCACCATTCGCCTGCCGACCGACGAGCTTTTCAGAGCCAGCACCGGCCCGTCGGTCAGTCTCAAGCTGCCCGGCCTCTCCGGCTTCGCGCCGCAAGGTGAAGGCAAACCTCTGGCCACCGCCGCGCTTGGTGAGGTGACGCTGGCAGCGCAGTTGATTGAAGAAGGGGAAGCCATCGGGCAGGGCCTGATCTGGCGGGTGTTCGGCCCGGAGCCTGACGGCTCGGGCAAGCTCCCGCTGGTCGCCTCGGCCCGAGGCGGCACGAGCGTCTTTCAGCTCGCGCCGGGCAGCTATCTCGTCCACGCCTCCTTCGGGCGCGCCGGCGCGACTACGCGCATCACGGTCGGGCGGGAGCCCCGCAAGGAGACGCTGGTGCTCGACGCCGGCGGGCTCAAGCTCGACGCGGTGATCGCGGACGGCAGCCAGATCGATGCCGAGAAGCTGAAATTCTCGATCTACGAGGGCGGCGAGCTCGATGGCGAGCGCGCCCTCATCATCCCCGACGTCAGCCCCGGCACGGTGGTCCGGCTCAGGTCCGGCATCTATCACATCGTCTCCACCTATGGCGCGGTGAACGCGGTGATCCGGTCCGACATCTGGGTCGAGGCCGGCAAGCTGACCGAGGCCACGGTCGAGCACCATGCGGCTGAGCTGACGCTCAAGCTGGTGCGCGAGGCCGGCGGGGAAGCCATGGCCGACACCTCATGGTCGGTGCTGACTGATGCCGGCGACATCGTGCGCGAAAGCGTCGGCCCGTATTTCGAAATGGTGCTCGCGGAAGGCGAATACACGGTGATCGCGAAGAACCGCGACCGCATCTACCGTCAGGACTTCACGGTCACAGCCGGCCAGAACGCCGAAGTCGAGGTGATCGCGAACGAAGCCTCGGCCAAGAGCGACCGCGACATCCTGGACTGATCTTCAGCATGGAGCGAGCTTGGCCCGGCCATAGAGCCAGGCCGTGACGCTTCGATGAAGGTCAAGCCGACGGCTGGGCTGCCCGGGCCGCCTTGCGCGCGAGGTCCGGGGGCGTCGCCTCCTTCGACAAGGCTTCCACGGCCTCGCCCAAAGCGAGCGACTGACCGTCGCGCGAGCCCAGGCGGCGCATGTTGACGGTGCCCTCCTCGGCCTCGCGGCGGCCGCAGACGAGAATCACCGGCACCTTGGCCAGGCTGTGCTCGCGCACCTTGTAATTGATCTTTTCGTTGCGCAGATCGGCTTCCGCCGACAGCCCGGCCGCCTTCAGCGCGGCCACGACGCGCCGGGCGTAGTCGTCGGCGTCCGAGGTGATGGTGGCGACCACCACCTGCAGCGGCGCGAACCAGAGCGGAAAGTGCCCGGCATAGTTTTCCATCAGGATGCCCAGGAAGCGTTCCATGGAGCCGCAGATGGCGCGATGCACCATCACGGGCTGGCGCTTCTCCGAATCGCGGTCGATGTAGAACGCGCCGAACCGCTCCGGCAGGTTGAAGTCCACCTGGGTCGTGCCGCACTGCCAGTCGCGGCCGATGGCGTCACGCAGCACATATTCGAATTTCGGCCCGTAGAAGGCGCCCTCGCCCGGATTGATCTCCGTCTTGATGCGTCCGCCCGACTGTTTCTCGATCGTGGACAGCACATCCCCCATGATGCGCTCGGCCAGATCCCAGGCCTCGTCGCTGCCGACGCGTTTTTCCGGCCGGGTAGAGAGCTTCACCCGAATCTCCTCGAAGCCGAAATCGGCGTAAGTCGAGAGAATCAGGTCGTTGATGCGCAGGCACTCGGCGGCAAGCTGATCTTCCGTGCAGAAGATATGCGCGTCGTCCTGCGTGAAGCCGCGCACGCGCATGAGCCCGTGCAGCGCGCCAGAGGGCTCAAAGCGGTGGACGTTGCCGAACTCGGCCAGCTTGATCGGCAGGTCGCGATAGGACTTCAGGCCGTGCTTGAAGATCTGCACATGGCCGGGGCAGTTCATGGGCTTGAGCGCGAACACCCGGTCGTCGTCGGCCTCGTCGCCGGCCACTGTCACCTTGAACATGTTGTCGCGGTACCAGCCCCAGTGGCCGGAGATTTCCCACAGCGACTTGTCGAGCACCTGGGGGGCGTTGACCTCCTGGTAGCCTTGCTCATCCAGGCGGCGGCGCATGTAGCTGACCAGCTTTTGGAACATGGACCAGCCCTTGGCGTGCCAGAACACGACGCCGGGGCCTTCCTCCTGGAAGTGGAAAAGGTCCATCTCACGGCCCAGGCGGCGATGGTCGCGCTTCTCGGCCTCCTCCAGCATGCGGAGATAGGCGTCGAGCTGCTCCTGGTTGGCCCAGGCCGTGCCGTAGATGCGCGTCAGCATGGCGTTCTTGGCGTCGCCGCGCCAATAGGCGCCGGCCACCTTCATCAGCTTGAATGCGTTGCCGATCTGGCCCGTGGAGGCCATGTGCGGCCCGCGGCAAAGGTCGAACCAGTCGCCCTGGAAGTAGACCTTCAAATCCTGGTCGGGCGGGATGGCATCGATCAGCTCGACCTTGTAGCCCTCCCCCTTGTCGGCGAAAACCTTTCGCGCCCGATCGCGCGGCCAGACCTCCTTCGTGAAGGGCCGGTCGCGCGCGACGATCTCGCGCATCTTCTTCTCGATGGCGGCGAAATCGTCGGGCGTGAACGGCTCGTCGCGCGCGAAGTCGTAGTAGAAGCCGTTCTCGATCACCGGACCGATGGTGACCTGCGTGCCGGGCCAAAGCTCCTGCACGGCTTCGGCCAGCACATGCGCCGTGTCGTGCCGGATCAGCTCCAGCGCGCGGGGGTCGTCGCGCGTGACGATCTCGATGCGGCCGTCGCGCCCCACGGGTTCCGCGAGGTCGTGGAGAACGCCGTTCAGCGCGAAGGCCGCGGCCTTCTTGGCGAGCGACTTGGAAATGCCTTCGGCGACGGCTTTGCCGGTGACGTCAGGCGGAAAGGAGCGCGTCGCGCCATCGGGGAATTGAAGGCGGATTTCTCGCGCGTCGATGGATGATTCCAGGGCGGCCATAAAACAAGCTCCTATCCAGTCCCGCCTACGGATGCGGGTGGTTGCGACACAAGCGGGCTGGCCTCTAGCCGCTCCGCTCGGCGAGGTAAAGTGCGGCTCACCGCCCGGCGAGGCTGTGGTTAAGTCGTCGTGCGATGCCGACGGCCCACACGCCACAGAAGCCAGGGCGCCCACCAAGGCTGCGTCAGCCGGTCCGGCACGAGATCGATGCCGTGCGTGCCCCACGGCCCACAGCGCGCGACCCGGAACAGGCCGAGCCACCCGCCCCGCCAAAGCCCGTGCCGGGCGACGGCCTCGTAGGCGTATTCGGAGCAGGTGGGATGGTGGCGGCACCCCTGCCCCACGAAGCCCGACAGCGTGAGCTGGTAGAGCCGGATCAGGCCCGTGCCGAGCACCCGTCCCGGCGTGCGGGGCCAGGAGCCGGAAAAGTTACGGTTCTGATTATTCACGTGACGCTGACAGTGACTCTGCTTGCTCAACAAGACCCGGAACGTCACGGGTTACGATCAGCCAGATGATGCGGTGATCGACCAGGTCGTAGCCGTGCGAGAGCCGGTTCCGCGTTCGGTAAGCTTCCGCCAGCGGCAAAGCGCGGTGAGCCTCGGCGAATGATGAATGATTCCGCAGGATCACACCGGCCGCTTCTCCCACAACCTCAATGCACTCTATGCAGGCGAGCTGAAGAACCTCGTCTGCGACGGATTGCTCATAAGGAACATCTCTGGTGAACCGTTGGAGCCTGTGCCCCCACTCAACGATGTCGTTCAAGAGCTCCGGCAAGGACCGTTTCTGCGGCGGCGTCATAACGGGCGTTGATCCGCGCCTACCCGCGCAGCAACTCCTGCGCTGAACTCGCCCGGCGTCCTTACGTCCACCCTCACGCCGAGCAGTGCCTCCAATTGCAACTCCATACGTGCGAGATCAAACCCAGAGAGATCGGAACTCGCCTCAACAAGGATGTCCAGGTCACTCTGCTCATGATCTTCACCCCGCGCAGTCGAGCCGAAGATGCGCGGATTGGAGACCGGATAGTGCGCGAGAATCGCAAGAACCTCGTCGCGGTGCTTGGCCAAAGCCTCGGACGGGCGCATGACGCGCCTCCGTCAGGCGGCCGCGCCTGAGCGGCGGCGTTCGATCTGGTCGAGCGCGTCCACCACGGCGTCGAACGTCAGCATGGTCGAGGCGTGACGCGCCTTGTAGTCGCGGACGGGCTCCAGATACTTCAGGTCGGCGAAGCGCCCCTCCGGCGGCGGGCCGTCCTCCTTGAGCATTTTCCGTACCTGCTCGCGGACGGCGCGCAGCTCGGCCGCGCTCGCGCCGACGACCTGCTGGGCCATGATGGCCGAGGACGCCTGGCCCAGGGCGCAAGCCTTCACCTGGTGCGCGAAATCGCTGACCATGTCGCCCTCGACGGTGAGATCGACCGTGACCGTGGAACCGCAGAGCTTGGAGTGCGCCGTGGCTGACGCATGCGGATTCGCCAGGCGTCCGATCCGCCCGATATTGCCGGCGAAACCAAGGATTTTGGCATTGTAAACGTCATTGATCATCGCTGGGCCATAAGTTGAACAGGCTGTCTCCGGCGCGCTGCTTCCTTTCGCGGGGCGCCCTCAATATATAGGGGCGGCAGTCATGGCGGAACAAGCCGACGGTCTCCGCCCTCCACTTCAGGACCCAGCAGATGGACGCGATCAACCAATTTGGCACGCCCGCTCGGATCGAGGCGCGTTCCGAAATCAGACGCCCGTCTCAGGAGGAAACCGAGGCCGCCGTCCGCACCTTGATCCTCTGGGCCGGCGACGACCCTGACCGGGAAGGCCTGCGCGACACGCCACGACGCGTGGCGAACAGCTACCGCGAGATCTTCAACGGTTACGGACTCGACCCGGAAGCCGAGCTGGGCCGGACATTCGGGGAGGTCGCGGGCTATGACGATCTGGTGGTCCTGCGCGACATCCCCTTCCACTCGCACTGCGAGCATCACATGCTGCCGATCCGCGGCCGCGCGCATGTCGGCTACCTGCCGGAAGGCCGGGTGCTGGGGCTTTCGAAGATCGCGCGCGTCATCGACATCTTCGCGCACCGCCTGCAAACCCAGGAGGCGATGACCGCGCAGATCGCGGCCGTGATCCAAGACGTGCTCAACCCGCGCGGCGTGGCCGTGCTGATCGAGGCCGAGCACATGTGCATGGCCATGCGCGGCATCCGCAAGCCCGGCTCGACGACATCGACCTCGACCTATACCGGCGCGTTCCGCAACCATCCGGAGGAGCAGACCCGCTTCCTCGCGGCGGTGCGCGACGCGGCGCGGCCGCTTTAGGGTTCCGCCGATGATCGGAACGGCGTTGGGAGCGCCGTCCCACGACAAGCGGGAACTGGAGGAAAGCCCGTCCTTCACGCCCAAGTTCGACGCGCATGGCTTGATCACCGCGGTGGTGGTGGACGCGTCCGACGGCGTGGTCCTGATGCTGGCGCACATGAACGCCGAAGCCCTGGCGCTCACCTTGGAGACCCGCATTGCGCATTACTGGTCGCGCTCCCGCGAGGCCCTTTGGAAGAAGGGCGAAACCTCCGGCAATCTGCAGCATGTCGAGGACATTCTGACCGATTGCGACCAGGACGCCGTGGTGCTGCGCGTTCGGGTGGGCGGCGACGGCGTGTCCTGCCACACCGGCCGGCGCTCCTGCTTCTACCGGAAGGTCATCGGCGAGGCGGACGGAATGAGCCTCGCGAGCTTGGACGATGTTTCGCTCCCCTGATGAAATTTCCGTGCAAGCCAGCCCGTCCCGCGCCCGCGTTCATCAATCCATCAGCCCTGCCGGCATAGGATCGTGAGCGACGCGAGGGAGAGCTGGATGCTGGACTGGGCATCCCTGCGGGGGAAAGAGCCAAGCAAACCTGACAGGCCGGCCATTGGGCCGCCCGAGCCCGCGCCGATCGTGCTGCCGCCAAAGCGCGGGATCGCGCTCGCCCTGGGCGGCGGCGCGGCGCGCGGCTGGGCGCATATCGGGGTCTTGCGCGCGCTCGATGAAGCCGGCATCGACGTCGAGATGATCGCCGGCACGTCGATCGGCGCGCTGGTCGGCGGCTGCTATCTCGCGGGCAAGCTGGACGAGCTTGAAGAGTTCGCGCGCGGACTGACGCGCCGGCGCATGTTCAACCTCATGGATTTCACCTTGCGGGGATCGGGCCTGCTCGGCGGCATGAGGCTGAACGCCCGCATGGAAGAGCATTTGAGCGGCATCCGCTTCGAGGATCTGCCGAAGCCCTTCATCTGCGTGGCGGCCGAGATCAGCACGGGTCACGAGATCTGGCTGTCGTCGGGCAATCTCATCACGGCCATGCGCGCGTCCTATGCGCTGCCCGGAGTTTTCGAGCCGGTGTCCTGCAACAGGCGGGTGCTGGTGGATGGCGCGCTCGTGAACCCGGTTCCGGTGTCGGTGTGCCGGGCTTATGAGCAGCCTTTGGTGGCGGCCGTGAACCTGCACTACGACATGTTCGGCCGCGCCGCGGTCATCAAGCACAATGCGGGCGAGCTGACGGCGAGCGCCGCGGGGCTGCCGCCGGCTCCTGCCGGCGAGCCGACCCGCGAGTCGCGCCTGGGCATCGTCGGCGCCATGGTGGAAGCCTTCAACATCATCCAGGACCGCATCACGCGCGCCCGGCTCGCCGGCGACCCGCCCGACATCGCGCTCCAGCCGAGACTGGGGCATATCGGGCTGACAGAGTTCCACCGCGCCGACGAGCTGATCAAGCTCGGTTATGAATGCACCCGGTCGAAGGTCGAGGAACTTCTGCGGCTTCAGGCGGTGCTTGGATGAAGCTCAGGCCGGCGCGGCGTCGCACAGCTTGAACTGCACGCTGCGCGCGCCGTTCCAGTGATTGGCCGAAAGCGAACCGGCCGCATGGACGGTCGAGCCGCGATGCGCGGCCAAAAAATCGCCGAGCGGCGTGTCGGCGGCGCGAAACGCGATGGCCTTGATCCGTCCGCCACCGGGCGCCCGCAGATCGACCTGCATGTGGCCCGAGCCGACGACGCGCAGGTCGGCGATGCGGTGGCGCGGCAGAGCGAAGACCGGCGCGGGATGGCCGGAGCCATAGGGTCCGGCCTGCTCCAGCAGATCCAAGAGCTGTTCGGTCGCGCCTTCGGCGGACAGCGCCGCGTCAATGGCGAGCGACTCGTCTGCTCGAAGTCGCTCCACTGCGTCAGTCGCCTGTTCTTCGAAGAATGCGCGAAGGCGGCCGAGGTTGTCTCGCGCGACGGTCAGGCCCGCCGCCATGGCGTGCCCGCCGCCCTTGACGAGCAGGCCCGCCGCAACAGCCTCTCGGACGAGGCAGCCGAGGTCGAACCCGGCCACGGATCGGCCGGAGCCCGTGCCCACTCCGTCCGCGTTGAAGGCGATGGCGAAGGCCGGACGGCGCGCTTGGTCCTTCAATCGCGAGGCGATCAGGCCGACCACGCCGGGATGCCACTGGTCGCTGGCCGTCACGAGCACGGCGGGCCCTGCGCCCTGCCGGAGCTCGGCTTCGGCCTCGGCTCGGGCCTGGGTCAGCATCTCCTCCTCGATCGCCTGGCGCTCGCGGTTGAGCCGTTCCAGCGTGACGGCGATCGCCTCGCACTCGTCGAGCGACGCGCTCGCCAAGAGGCGGCTGCCCAGCGCCGCATCGCCGATACGGCCGCCCGCGTTGATGCGCGGGCCCAGGAGGAACCCGAGATGGTAGGGGTTCAGCGGCTCGCCGATGCGGCTCGCCTGTGTGAGCGCGGCGAGGCCGAGATTTTCGTTGCGCCGCATGATCTCGAGCCCACGGGTCACGAAGGCGCGGTTCACGCCAGCCAGCGGAACCACGTCGCACACGGTGGCGATGGCCACGAGATCGAGCAGCGCCATCAGGTCCGGCGACCCAGCGTCGGGCAGGCGCGCGCGCAGGATGCGGCTGGCGCGCACCAGGCAGAGGAAGACAACGCCCGCGGCGCAGAGATGCCCCTGCCCTGACAGGTCGTCGTCACGGTTCGGGTTCACGACCGCCAGGGCTGGCGGCAGATCGCCGCCAAGCTGATGGTGGTCGAGGACGACGACGTCGGCGCCCTCCTCGCAGGCGGCCGCTATGGCCTCCGCGCTGTTCGTGCCGCAGTCCACGGTGACGATCAGGGTTGCGCCGCGCTTCGCCAGTTCGCGCATGGCGGTCGGGTTGGGGCCGTAACCCTCAAAGATCCGGTCGGGGATGTAGATTTCCGGTTCCAGTCCGTAATGCCTGACGAAGCGCGCGACGAGCGCGGCGGAGGCCGCGCCGTCCACGTCGTAGTCGCCGAACACGGCCACGCGCTCGTGGCGGACCACAGCATCCGCGAGCCGTGCGGCGGCGGCCTCCATGTCGGTGAGGACCGTGGGATCGGGCAGAAGGTCGCGGATGGTCGGCTGCAGGAAGCGAGCGGCTTCGCCGGGGGCCACGCCGCGGCCCGCCAGCACGCGCGCCACGACCTCGCTCAGGCCTTCGCTTTGCGCCATGGCGAGCGCCGCGCGCTCGCCGCGCTCGTCGAGCCGGGAGGCCCACGCGAGGCCCGTGGCGGACTTCCGCACATCGAGGAAACAGCGGCGCGCGTTGGCGAGCATTTCCGGCTTCCGCCCTGCCCTACTCGGCCCGCTCGATGCGGATCACCTGCGGCTTGGTGGTCAGGTGGCCATCACTCGTGATCCCATCGACCGCCCGGCGGACGGCGGCTTCGGTCGTCTCGTGCGTGACGAGGATCACCGTCTTGTCGGTGGTCGCGCCGCCGTCGGCGTGCTGCACGATCGATTCGAGCGAGATGCCGTTTTCGGCCATGCGCCGGGCGATGGCGGCGAACACGCCGATCCGGTCATGCACCGTCAGCCGGATGAAGTAGCCGCCGGCGTGGCTGCGCATCTCGGCGCGGCGGTAGGGCGCAAGCTCACGTACGGGGCGCCCGAACACAGGCCCGTGCTGGAAGCCCGGCCGGCTCTTGGCGATGTCGGCGATGTCGCCGATGACGGCCGACGCCGTGGCGTTGCCGCCCGCACCGGGGCCGGACAGGAGCAGCTCGCCCAAAATATCCGTCTCGATCGCCACTGCATTGGTAACGCCATGCACCTGCGCGATGACGGAAGCCGTCGGCACCATGGTGGGGTGCACGCGCTGCTCGATACCGCTCTCCGTGCGTTGCGCGACGCCCAGGAGCTTGATGCGATAGCCGAGTTCGCCGGCTGCACGGATGTCGGCTTGCGTGATGTTGGAGATGCCTTCGAGATAGATTTCATCGACCGCCACGCGCGTGCCGAAGCCGAGGCTGGTCAGGATCGAAAGCTTGTGGGCGGTATCAAAGCCCTCGATGTCGAAGGTCGGGTCGGCCTCCGCATAGCCGAGGCGCTGCGCGTCCTTCAGGCACTCGTCGAACGAAAGCCCCTCAGCCTCCATCCGGGTCAGGATGTAGTTGCAGGTGCCGTTCAAGATGCCGAACACGCGGCTCACCGTGTTGCCGGCCAGCGCCTCGCGCATGGTCTTGATCACGGGGATGCCGCCCGCCACGGCCGCCTCGAAATTGAGCAGGATGCCGCGCGCCTCCGCCAGTTCGGCGAGAGCCGTGCCGTGGCGCGACAGGAGCGCCTTGTTGGCCGTCACGACATGCCGGCCTGCGCCCAGCGCAGCTTCGACCGAAGCGCGGGCCGCGCCGCCGTCGCCGCCGATCAGCTCCACGAACACGTCGATCTCGGGGTCATGCGCAAGCGAGACGGGATCATCGTGCCAGCGAACGCCGGAGAGGTCGACCCCACGGTCGCGAGCCTTGTCGCGCGCCGACACGGCGGCGAGGCGGATCGAGCGGCCGCACTGGCGCGCCAGCTCGTCCGCCTTTTCGACGAGGCCGCAGGCCACCGCCGCCCCGACGGTGCCCAAGCCCGCCAGGCCCACGCGCAGCGGCTCACTCATGCCCAATCCTAGCTCCCAAACCTGAGACGCCTGCGCTCAGCGCCGCGCCGCCAGCGACACCACGTTGCCGGCATCGGCTCCGCTCGCCGCCGACAGGAAACGCTTGACCGAGCGCGCCGCCTGCCGAATGCGGTGCTCGTTCTCGACCAGCGCGATCCGCACATGGCCGTCGCCGCCCTCGCCGAAGCCTACGCCCGGCGCCACCGCCACATCCGCCTTCTCGACCAGGAGCTTGGAAAACTCAAGCGAGCCCAGAGCCTTGAACTGCGGCGGCAGCTCGGCCCAGGCGAACATGGTGGCGGCGGGTGCGAGCATCGGCCAGCCGGCGCGCGAAAAGGACTCCACCATCACGTCGCGGCGGCGGCGATAAACCTCCCGCACTTCGGTGATGTCCGAGCCGTCGCCGTTGAGCGCCGCCGCCGCGGCCACCTGGATGGGCGTGAAGGCGCCGTAGTCGAGATAGGATTTGACCCGCGTGAGCGCGGCCACGAGCCGCTCGTTGCCGACCGCGAAGCCCATCCGCCATCCCGGCATGGAGAAGGTCTTCGACATGGAGGTGAACTCGACGGCCAGGTCGATCGCGCCGGGCACCTGCAGCACCGAAGGCGGGGCCATGCCGTCGAAATAGATTTCGGCATAGGCCAGGTCGGAGAGGATGATGAGGTCGTGCTTGCGCGCGAAACCCACCACGTCGCGGTAGAAGTCGAGGCCGGCGACATAGGCCGTCGGGTTCGACGGATAGTTCAGGATGAGCACCGAGGGCTTCGGCACGGAATGGCGAACGGCGCGCTCGAGCGCCGGGATGAAGCGGTTGTCTGGCGCTGCCGGAATCGAGCGGATCACCCCGCCCGACATGATGAAGCCGAAGGCGTGAATGGGATAGGTCGGGTCGGGGCACAGGATCACGTCGCCCGGCGCGGTGATCGCCTGCGCCATGTTGGCGAAGCCCTCCTTGGAGCCGAGCGTCGCCACGACCTGCGTTTCCGGGTTGAGCTTCACGCCGAAGCGGCGGGCGTAGTAGTTGGCCTGGGCGCGCCTCAGCCCCGGAATGCCGCGCGAGGACGAGTAGCGATGGGTGCGCGGGTCGCGCACGGCCTCGCACAGCTTGTCCACGATGCCTGCGGGCGTCGGCAGGTCGGGATTGCCCATGCCGAGGTCGATGATGTCCGCGCCGCGCGAGCGCGCCGTGGCCTTGAGCCGGTTGACCTGCTCGAAGACATAGGGCGGAAGCCGGCGAACCTTGTGAAACTCGTCCATATGCTCATCCGCTTAAAGACGGCCGTTCTCGGCTCGGGAGCGGCGCGCCAAGAGCCCGCCTAAAAGTTCAGGGCTGGCCCTCGATGGCGCTCAACGTGTTCTGCTCATGGGTCTGGGCCAATCGGCGCAGGCGCTCCTGCTCGGCTGCCGATGCGCCCCCACCAGGGGCGGCCGCCGCCTGCCTGGCCCGCGCCCCGTTCAGCTCGGCGCGCTGTGCCGCCTGATCCTGGGCGCTGAGTTGGGGCGCGGCGACCGGCGGCGTGATGTTGAGGTTGGGATAGGTTCCCGTGTTGATGGCGCCCGCCTGGAGCGGCGTGGGCTCGGGCTGCCTCGCGCACCCCACTGCTGCGAGCGCCAGCACGGCCATGGCGGCCCAGCGAATCGCACGCACGCCGTCCCGCCGCCAATCAGCCGCAATCGACACCCTGAAAGCCCTCCACGTGGGAACCCGAATTGAACCCTATCCTTCTTCCGACGATAATGTGTCAACAAGAGGCTTGGGAGGAAAACTCATGACGAAGGCGCCTCCGACCAAGACAGATGACCGCAAGCCGGACGACACGGCCGCGAGCAATCCGGAACAATACCTCATCAAGGATCCCGAGCGCTTCGCGCTCAACATGGCGCGCGCGCTGGAGCAAGCCGGCAAGGCCGCTGCCGCCTGGGCGGAGCCGCGCGAGAAGGGGGAAATCCGCTCCACCGGCGGAGAGCCTCAAACCGAGCTCGTCAAGACGCTTTCGACGGTGGCCCAGTATTGGATGACGGACCCCGCGCGTAGCTTCGAGGCGCAGACGCGTCTGCTCGCCGGATACATGAGCGTGTGGGCGAACGCGGCGAGCCGCGCGGCCGGGGCGGAGCCTCCCGCGGCGGTCGCGCCGGAAAAGGGCGACAAGCGTTTCCAGGACCCCGAGTGGTCGAAGAACGCCTTTTTCGACGTCATCAAACAGGCCTATCTCGTGACCTCCCGCTGGGCGCAAGATCTGGTCGAGCGCGCGGAAGGGTTGGACGAGCATACCAGGCACAAGGCGTCCTTCTACATGCGGCAGTTCACGCATGCCGTGTCGCCGTCGAACTTCCTGCTGACCAATCCCGAGCTGTTCCGCGAGACGGCGGCCACCAACGGCGAGAACCTCGTGCGCGGCCTGAAGATGCTCGCCGAGGATATCGCGGCCGGAGGAGGCGAGTTGCGCCTGCGCCAAGCCGACGCCACGAAGTTCGAGGTCGGCCGCGATCTCGCGGTCACGCCGGGCAAGGTGGTGGGACGCACCGAGATCGCCGAGATCATCCAGTACAACCCCACGACCGAGCAGGTGCTGAAACGGCCTCTGCTGATCTGCCCGCCCTGGATCAACAAGTTCTACATCCTCGACCTCAACCCACAGAAATCCTTCATTCGCTGGGCTGTGGAGCAGGGCCACACGGTGTTCGTGATCTCCTGGGCGAACCCGGACGAGCGCCACGCCGCGATGGCCTGGGAGGCCTATGTTGAGCACGGGCTGCGCTACGGGCTCGACACGATCGAGGCGGCCACAGGCGAGACGGAGGTCAACGCCGTCGGCTACTGCGTGGGCGGCACGCTGCTCGCCGCCGCGCTCGCCCTGGGCGCGCAGGACGGCGACAGGCGCATCCGGACCGCCACCTTCCTGACCACGCAGGTGGACTTCAGCCATGCCGGCGACCTGAAGGTGTTCGTGGACGAAGAGCAGATCGCCGCCCTTGAGCAGGCGATGGGCCAGAAGGGCTATCTCGAAGGCAACCGCATGGCCACCGCCTTCAACATGCTGCGCGCGGGCGACTTGATCTGGCCCTATGTCGTCAACAACTATCTTCGGGGCAAGGAGCCGCCGCCCTTTGACCTGCTCTACTGGAATGCCGACGCCACCCGCATGAGCGCGGCCAATCACTCCTTCTACCTGCGCAACTGCTATCTCGACAACCGGCTCTCCAAGGGCGAGATGAAGCTCGCCGGCCGGGTGATCTCGTTGAAGGATGTGACGATCCCCGTGTTCAACCTCGCGACGAAGGAGGACCACATCGCGCCGGCGCGTTCGGCCTTCGTCGGCAGCCGGTTCTTCGGCGGCGAGGTCGAGTTCGTCTTGAGCGGCTCGGGCCACATCGCCGGCGTGGTGAACCCGCCGGCAGCTAAGAAGTATCAGTTCTGGACCGGCCCCAAGCCCGAAGGTGAGTTCGACGCCTGGCTCCAGGAGGCCGAGGAGCATCTGGGCTCCTGGTGGCCTTACTGGCACGACTGGATCAGCCAACAGAACGCCGAGCTTGCACCGAGCCGCAAGCCTGGGGAAAGGACGGAAGTGTTTGGTGATGCACCTGGCGACTATGTGCGCGTCCGGGTCTGATGCCGCTGTGAAGCTGGGCAAAGCGGGCGGAAAGGTGGCATCGAAACACGATCTCGCCCCAATTCGCTTTTAGCTCCGTCCCACTTGATAAGCGCTTGCCCGGCAGGGGATGGCAGGGCAACAACCGTTCGCATAGGCGTTGGCGAGACGTGCGCAGCACGCGGCCGGCAGCCCGGAATTGCAGGGGGAACCGGCTTGAAACCAGACCAATGGCCCGCCGCTCCGTCGCGCTCCCTCCTCTCCCAAGCCGTCTTGGCTTCCGTTGTCTCGGCACTTCTCGCTTCCTGCACATCCAATGCGGATCCGCAGCTCAGCCTCGCCACCGCTGATCTTTCGACATCTGGCGCCGCCGCGCTCGCACCTGCCGCCGGGCTGACGGCGGCGGAACTGCCCGTCGAACGTGCCAGTGGAGAAGCAAGCGGCGTGGCGACGTCCGCCCCAGCAGAAGGCGCACCTCAGCAGGCAGTGGTGGTCGTTCCAGCCGATGTCGCTCAGGCCACCACGACCGCGCCCGGAGCGGCGGAGGCTTCGGCCGCGCCAGCAGAGGCTCAACAGGCCGCCGCCGAAACGGCAGCTGAGCCAACCACCGAGGCTCCAGCCGCCCCTCAGGCAACGGCGGCTGCGCCACCGCCTGTCGTCGACAAGAAGAAGCAGACTTTTCTTTCCGCCTTTTTCGGCGGCGGCAATCCGCAAAAATCCGCCGCGCAGGAAGCCGTTCGTCCCCTGGTCCAGCCGCAGAAGCCTGCAGCCGAAACGCAGGTGACGGAAACTGCCTCGGCGGAAGCGGCTCCCGCAAAGCCGCTGATCCAGCTCGCTTCAGCCAAAAGCGAGGAGGACCGCCAATCGGGAGTCGAGCTTGGCTTCGGCGGCGGCGATGCTTTGCCGGGGGTGCGGCAAACCATGCTGTTTGAAATCAAGCGGAAGTCCGGCCTGGACGACGACAGCGACATCGATCTCAACGAAGCGGAAGGCGTCGGCGCGGTTCAACTCGCTTCCGCAGCCGGGCTGGCTCGCCTTGCGCCGAACGGGCTCCTGAAGCAGCGCGACAGCGTCGACACGGCCTGCCTCAAGCCTTCGCTCGTGCGGATGCTGAAATCGGCCGAGGCCAGGTTCGGCAAGCGCGCCATCATCACATCGGGCTATCGCAGCCCCGCCCACAACAAGAAGGTGCGCGGGGCAGAGCGTTCGCAGCACATGTTCTGCGCGGCGGCCGACCTTGTGATGCCTGGCGTCTCCAAATTGGAGCTGGCGAAGTATTTTCGCTCGCTGCCTGGTCGCGGGGGCGTGGGCACCTATTGCCACACCGAGGCCATCCACGTGGATGTCGGCCCCGAGCGCGATTGGAACTGGCGCTGCCGCCGCCGCGGCTGATCAGCTGCGGCGAGAAAGACAAACTCGAGCCGCGATTGCCCGTTGCTCCCGGCTGCAAGGCCAACTATAAGCCGCACAGCTTCTGCGCCCTTCGTCTATCGGTTAGGACGCCACCCTTTCACGGTGGAGAGAGGGGTTCGACTCCCCTAGGGCGTGCCAAGCTTCTCCATAGATTTGGACCTGTCCCTCCCTTCTCCGGCAACGTTCCGCGGGTGCGCCGCCGCCGTGGAAAAGAGCTACCGCTCTTCCCCTTTTGGCGCGATGGCCATTTCGACCTCGCGTCCGCGGCCGTTCTGGCGCATGAAGTCGCCGGTCGCGGGGCTGGCGAGCAGCCGGCGGCCATAGAGCCGCCGCACGGCCTCGGTCAGCTCTCCATCTCGTCCAAGCATCCGGTCGGCAAAGCCGATCATCCGGGAGTTCGGCCAGACCTGCGGGCGAATCTCTTCGATGTGTCGGACGACGCGCTCCGCATCCGCATCCGGGTTGGCCTGGGCCAGGATCGCGGCCATGGCGGCGGTCGAACGCGACACGCCCATGTGGCAGTGAACCAGCAGATGCCCTTCCCTGCCCTCCTCCTGCGCATCGGCCAGCGACTCGCCAAAGGCGAGGATCGCCTCCACGTGCTCGGGCTGGGGCAGGACGTGATTGGAAAAAGGTTCGATGACGTCGTGGAACTCCAGCTTCGTGCGGTGGTGCCGGTCATAGGCCTCGAAGGCATGAGGCTCCGGCCAGCCCGGATCGGTGATGGAGAGCACATGCGACACGCCGCGACTCCGATGGCTCTCAAGCTCCTCAAGGCCGCAGATCGTCAGAAGCGAGATGGAGGCAGGGGTCATGACCGGCATCCATGGGAGAAGCCTGGCGCCTGCCAGGGAGGATGAAGACATCGCACGGACTGCAGCAGGCCCGGCGCGCTCCGGCTGAGCTTGCGTCGGATCGCTCGACATCCTGTCGCGCGGAAACGCCCGTCCCGGCTCTCGGGCCGGGGCTTCACTCCCCAGGGCCGAGTTGGGCGCGCTGGAGGATCTGCAGGACGCGTTCCACCTTCTCCTGGCGCTCCGCGCGGAACCTAGCCCGCGCTTCAACTTCCCATTCGACGCCGGCGGAGCCGGCAGGCGACGCGCCGACCCTGGCGGGCTCGAAACGATGAAAGAACCGTGAGAAAAAGGCCATCTTTGCCTCCTCATCCGAGGCGAGGGTTTCAGCTACGCAGTAACTTGGAAGATCAAGAAGGGTTGCAGCGAACGGACGTAGCGGCAGGCGGGCTATTACCGCGCCGATCCTCCTCAACCCTCTGTGGTCATGCCAAAGAGGGCGCCGAGGCTCGTGCCCGCCAGCATGCCAGCCACTGCGCCAGCCACCGGATCGATCATCAGGATCAAGCTGCCAGCGCCGCCGATCAACAAACCGAAGCAGGCGCCGGCCAGCATTCCCAGAATCAAGAAGAAGGTGTCGAACTGCATGCCTGTTGATCCACGTGGAGAGGTGAGCCGGCAAACGCCGGCGACGTCAGCCGGTTGCGACAAAGATTGTTGATCTGGACGCCGGAACCGATTGCGGCGTGGCCGGCTCATCGAGTCGCGCTTACACGAGCAGAGCCATCAAGCCTGTCGCCGTGACGAACGACAGCAGCAGCGCGAGGATCATTTCGGCCCAGGACGGTTCCTGAGGGTCCGTCGCTCGCCTGCCTGTTCCATTCTGATGCATCCTGCTCTCTCCCGCCGCTGCCTGACGACGGAGCAGCAAGGATCAGGCCAGGAGGGGATCTTGGTGCAGCGCGCGGAGAAGCGGACCTGTCCTGCGATGATCGAGGCGCGGGAAGAACGGACTGAAACAGAGGCCGGCTTGAACCTTCGCCGATGTCGGGGGTTGAAGCGGCGGCGCTCCGGTGTCACATCTCGCGTTACGCCGCTCCATTCATCCCGCATTCCCTCCTATGGTCACCTATCTCGACGTGAGCGTCCTGCCGCTCAAGAACACCGGCCAGATTCGCCTCTACGGCGAAGACGGCTTCGAAGGCATGCGCCGCGCCTGCCGCCTGACGGCCTCCTGCCTGGATGAACTGGCGGGCATCGTCGCGCCGGGCGTCACAACCGAGCGGATCGATCGTTTCGTGTTCGAATACGGCATGGACAACGACGCCATGCCGGCGACGCTGAACTATCGCGGCTACACGAAATCGTCCTGCACATCGATCAACCATGTGGTCTGCCACGGCATTCCCGACGACAAGCCCCTGCGCGAAGGCGACATCGTGAATATCGATGTCACCTTCATCCTGGACGGCTGGCATGGTGACGCAAGCCGGATGTACCCGGTCGGGAACATCAAACGCGCCGCCGAACGGCTGCTCGAAGTCACCCACGGATGCCTGATGCGCGGCGTGGCCGCGGTTCGCCCCGGCGCGCGCACCGGCGCGATCGGCGCGGCGATCCAGTCTTACGCCGAAGGCGAGCGCTGCTCGGTCGTGCGGGATTTCTGCGGCCACGGCGTGGGGCGGCTCTTCCACGACGCACCCAACATCCTGCACTATGGCAGCCCGCACGAAGGCGTCGAGATGCGGCCCGGCATGATCTTCACCGTGGAGCCGATGATCAATCTCGGCCGGCCGCATGTGAAGGTTCTCTCCGATGGCTGGACGGCCGTGACGCGGGACCGCTCGCTCTCGGCGCAATACGAGCACACGGTCGGCGTGACGGAGAAGGGCTGTGAGATCTTCACCCTGTCGCCCGCCGGCCTCGACCGGCCTGGCTTGAAGCCGCTGGCCGCCTGACGGGGCAATCCATGGCGAGGGACGAGGATCAGCCCAGTTTTCTCGCCGAGGCACCTTTTCCCCTTCCAAGATCACCTGGGCCTGCTGCAAAAAGTCAACGGCCGGGCTCCGCCGCGGAGAAGCCGGATCATCTCGGCCATCGCGAAAGACTGCGGGCGCGGTTCCGCGAGGCGGGGGCGGACGCGCTCGCCGACTATGAGCTTCTCGAGCTGCTGCTGTTCCGCTCCATCCCGCGTGGCGACACCAAGCCCGCGGCGAAGGGGCTTCTGAAGCGCTTCGGCTCGCTGGCGGAGGTGCTTGGCGCGCCGCCGGCGCAGCTCGAAGAGGTGCCGGGCATCGGTGCGGCCGCCGCTCTCGACCTCAAGATCGTTGCCGCCATCGGCCTGAGATCGGCGCGGGGCGCGGTGATGAAGCGCGAGGTCCTGTCGAGCTGGAACGCCGTGCTCGACTATTGCCGCGCGGCGATGGCCTATGAGGCGCGCGAGCAGTTCCGCGTCCTCTTCCTCGACAAGAAGAACGCGCTGATCGCCGACGAGGTGCAGGGAAGCGGCACGATCGACCATACGCCAGTCTATCCGCGGGAAGTGGTAAAGCGGGCGCTGGAGCTTTCGGCCTCGGCCATCATCCTCGTGCACAACCACCCTTCCGGCGACCCCACGCCCTCCAAGGCGGATGTCGACATGACCAAGACGGTCGTCGCCACGGCGAAGCCGCTCGGCATCGCCGTTCACGACCACATCGTCATCGGCCGGAACGGGCATGCCAGCTTCAAGGCCCTGAAGCTCATGTGAGCCGCGGGCAAGCGGGGAAGACGGATGCAAAGAAAAAGGCCGCCCTGGGCGGCCTTCTTCGTTTGGCTCGTGTGCGGCGCTTACTCCGCGGCGGGTTCGCCTTGGGCGGTTTCGGCCGCCTTCTTGCGCTTGGGCGCGGCCCTCTTCTTGGGCGCGGCCGCAGCCTCCTCCCCGGCCTCAGAGGCGGTTGCGGCAACCGACTGCGCTTCGCCTTCAGCACTTTCGCCGGCCTGGGCCGGCCCGCCGCCCTCGTCGCCGCCAGCGGCCGCGCCGGGCAGCTCGTCCTCGGCCATCAACTCTTCCTTGCTGACCTTCTGATCGGTCACGTCCACCTGGGCCAGCAGGTGGTCGACGACCTTTTCTTCGAAGAGCGGCGCGCGGATGGAGGTCAGCGCGCCCGGATTGCTGCGGTAGTATTCATAGACTTGCTGCTGCTGATCGCCCGGGAAGCGGCGGATCGTCTCGAAGAGCGCGCGCTGCAGCTCGTCGTCGGAGACCTGAACGCCGGCCTTCTCGCCGATCTCGGCGAGAACCAGACCCAGCCGCACGCGACGCTCGGCGAGCCCGGTGTACTCCTTGCGCGCGTCCTCTTCGGTCGTGCCCTCGTCCTCGAAGCTGCGGCCAGCGGCCTGAAGGTCACGGGCCACCTGGTTCCAGATGTTGGTGAACTCGGCCTCCACGAGCTTGGAGGGCGCTTCGAACTTGTACTGGGCGTCGAGCTGGTCGAGAAGCTGGCGCTTGACCTTCTGCCGCGTCATGCCGCCGAACTGGCTCTCGATCTGGCCGCGCACGATCTCCCGCAGGCGGTCGACGGATTCAAGGCCCAGCGCCTTTGCGGCTTCATCGTTGAGCTCGAACGCGCCGGGCGCGGCCACTTCCTTGATCGTCACGTCGAACGTCGCGGCCTTGCCCGCGAGATGGGCGGCGCTGTAGTCCTCGGGGAAGGTGACGTTCACCGTGCGCTCTTCGCCCACTGACGCGCCGATGAGCTGCTCCTCGAAGCCGGGGATGAACTGCTTGGAGCCCAGCACGAGCTGCTGGTCAGCGCCCGTGCCGCCCTCGAACGCCTCGCCATCGATCTTACCGACATAATCGATGGAGACGCGGTCACCTTCAGCCGCTGCGCCGTCCTTGGGCTCGAAGGAGCGGGTGGACTCGGCGATGCGCCGCACCTGGTCGTCCACTTCCGCTTCGGGCACGTCATAGACCGGCCGCGAGACCTTGATGCCGGAGAA
Organism: Mesorhizobium sp.; assembly: GCA_035998495.1. Lineage (GTDB taxonomy): Bacteria > Pseudomonadota > Alphaproteobacteria > Rhizobiales > Rhizobiaceae > Mesorhizobium_B. The sequence goes on along the minus strand of DASYHP010000067.1, from coordinate 128,841 downwards.
GTCCTTCACCTCGATCTCCGGGATGACTTCATAGGCGATGTTGAACTCGAAGTCGGCCCCGCCGGCCAAGACCTTCTCGGCTTCCTTCTCGTCCTCCGTCATGCTGATCTCGGGCTGCATGGCGGCCTTTTCGCCCCGACCAGCAAGGATCGACTGGGTTTCCTTGGACAAGATTTCGTTGACCACTTCGGCCATGAAGGAACGGCCATAGACCTTCCGCAGATGCTGCATCGGCACCTTGCCTGGGCGGAAGCCGTTGATCCGCACCTTGCCTTTGGCATCATCCAGCCGCCTCATCAGGCGCGCTTCGAGGTCGTCCCTGGGCACGGTGACCTTGATCTGGCGCTTCAGCCCGGAATTGACCGTTTCGGTGACCTGCATCTCTGAACCTTTTTCCTGAAATCCTTCGCGCGAGGCGATCTCTTCCGCCTGCCGATCCGTCGCCCGCTCCGTCATGTGCGTCTGGGGCCGGATCATGGTGCGGGTGGAGGGACTTGAACCCCCACGGCTTGCGCCACAGGAACCTAAATCCTGCGTGTCTACCAGTTCCACCACACCCGCTTCCGGGCGCCAGGGCCGCTCATTTCGAGCGCCCGAGGGCTCGCGCCTCCGAAAGCGCCAGTCCCTATAGCACCGGCCCTTTCGAGAGCAAACGAAATTTGCCCCGCCGCCGCGGCGCGGCGGGCAGGGAGAATCAGTAGAGCGGCTCCTCGTAGAGCCGGTCCTCGCCGTCCATCAGCGCCTTGATCTGCGCGGTTCCGTCCTCGGCCACCGCCACCGCCATGGTGAAGGGCCGCATCCGCGTGTCGATCTCGATGGCCAGCCCCTCGCCTTCCGGCAGGTAGAAGCGTTCGATGCCGTAGGCCACGGGAACGGTGCTCTCGGGACTCAGCGCCCAGCCAGGTGGAATCCGGCCGGCAATGTCCACCTGCTCCGGTTCCGGCTCCGCTGGCGGCTCGCCCAGGTAAGCGGCAACGGCGTCCCATGTGCCGTCGGCAGTCTTTGCCAGCCGGACCTTGATCGTTTCGCCGTCCGACAATCCAGCCTCCGGCGGGCGGTCGGCGATCAGGCGTACCGGCAGGTTGGAGATGCCATAGGCGAGCTGCACATAGTCGCCCCTGAGGAGATCACGGGGATCGACGGGCTCGATCCGCAACAGAACCTCGGCTCCGTTGCGCAGGATGGCGGCCCGCCCGGTGATCACCCATGACAAGAAGCCGATCTGCAGGAGCGCCACGACGAGCGCGGCTGCGACGAGCCGGCTCATGCCGTTCCTCCCCCGAACAGCGTGCGATCGGCCATTCGCCGCTCCAACTTGAGGATGGCGACCGAAAGCGCCCCGAGCACGAGGGCGGCAGCCAGGAAGAAGGAGACCGTGTCGAGCATCGAGCCCAGGGTGATCACGTAAACGGCGACGAGCTCCACCGCGAAACCGGCATAGGCGATCCGCCGCAGCCCGGCACTCCTCGCGCCGCCGAGCACCAGGGCGGCGGCGATGGCCGCGAAGTTCAGCGCCGCCAGCACGGTGAACGCGCCCACGTCATCGAGATAGCGAGCCTGCAGCAGGGCCAGGCCCGTCAGTGCGCCGAGCAGGCAATAGGCCAGGATCCGGCCGCCCAGCCGCAGCACGAGATCGAGCTGCCGGAGGAAGAGGACCGCCACGGCGAAGAGCGCGCCTGAGCCGAGAAGAAGGAGACTCCCTATGGTGACGAGGGAGCCCCGGAGCGCCAGGACGATCACGTAACCCAACAGAGAAAGGAGCAGCAGCTCGCGCGCGGCGCGGCTTCCCGTGCGCAGCGACACGAGCCACAGCGCGACCGCGAGAAGCGGGAAGGCATCGGGGAACGCCGTGCCGTCCCAGAAATCCCCGCCATGCGAGAAAAGCCAGAAGGCGGCGATGCCGCTGGCCGCAATCGTCAGCGGCTTGGAATTCAGAAGCAGGGCGGCAAGCCCCGTGCCGAGCGACCAGGTGATCAGCGCCGCCGCTTCCGTGCCGCCCAGATGGTACATCTGGCCGATCAGCGCGATGCTCGCGCCGAACGCGCCCGCGCCGGCGATCCACAACGCCTCGCCGAAGGCGCGGCGCCCATGGTCCTTGAGCACCGCGCCGCCTGAATAGAAGCCGACGATCAGAAGGAAGAACCCGGCCACACGGAGGAGGCGGGGGATCGCGTCCCAGTTCGCCGCCACGAGCAGGAGCAGGGCCGCGGCCAGAAAGAGCCCCGCGAACATCGCGAGCACGCCGCCGAAGCTGAAGCCCGCTCCTTCCCGCGCATCGACGTCCGCGCGCAGCCGCTCGGCCTGCGCAACGTCCACGAGGCCGGCTGCCGCCCAGCGCGCGATGTCTTCCTTCACTCGTGCCGCGTAGTTTGCCATCCCCACCCGCCTCTCCCCCAGGGCTCCGCCACACGCGATTACAATCGATTAATGTTGCAATGCACAAAACGCATTGCAGCCATGCAAGGCGAGGCCTTCACCCCTGTCGGCCTGCCCCTTATCTTACGCCTCGTAGGCAACAAAGACGACCATGCAAGAGCAAGATAGAGGGATATCATGAACCTGATCCGCAACTACCGCAACTGGCGCCGCTACCGGGACACGGTTTCCGAGCTGAGCCGCCTGTCCAACCGCGAGCTCAACGACCTCGGCATCACCCGCGGCGACATCCGCAGCGTGGCCCGCCAGTCCATCTGACGAGTTTCGCCGAGACCCTCCTCCTCCCTGGTCTCGGTGGATAGGCCAGTGTTCATCCTCCTCCCGATCGCTGGCCACACATAGCGACCCCCGCCGGACCTCCTCCCCCGGCGGGGGTCGTTTCGTTTGGGGGCTTGAGCGCGCCATTGATTGCATTCCGAGATCGGCCCGCTTAACTCCTCCGCATGAGCGAGAAAATCCTGCATGTGATCGGCGGCGGGCTCGCCGGATCGGAGGCAGCGTGGGCTGCGGCGAATTCGGGGCTGCGCGTCGTCCTGCACGAGATGCGGCCCGTGCGCGGAACCGACGCCCACAAGACGGACCGGCTGGCCGAGCTCGTCTGCTCCAATTCCTTCCGCTCGGACGACGCTGAAACCAATGCCGTCGGCCTGCTCCATGCCGAACTCAGGCTGGCCGGCTCGCTGGTCATGGCGGCGGGCGACAAGCACCAGCTTCCGGCGGGCTCGGCCCTCGCCGTGGACCGCGAGGGGTTCGCCGCCGAGGTCACGGCTCGGCTGGAGAACCATCCGCTCATCGAAATCTGGCGCGAGGAGATCACCGGCCTGCCCCCCCGCGACTGGGCGCAGGCGATCGTCGCTACAGGCCCCCTCACTTCGCCCGCGCTGGCCGAGGCGATCCGAGCCGAGACGGGAGCGGACGCGCTGGCCTTCTTCGACGCCATCGCGCCGATCGTGCATTTCGACTCGATCGACATGGACGTGTGCTGGTTCCAGTCCCGCTACGACAAGGTGGGCCCCGGCGGCACGGGCAAGGACTACATCAACTGCCCCATGGACAAGGCGCAGTACGAAGCCTTTGTGGCCGCGCTGCTCGGGGGCGAGAAGACCAGCTTCAAGGAATGGGAAGGCACGCCTTATTTCGACGGCTGCCTGCCCATCGAAGTGATGGCAGAGCGTGGGCCTGAGACGCTGCGGCACGGGCCGATGAAGCCCATGGGCCTCACCAACGCGCATGACCCCGCCGTCAAACCCTATGCCGTCGTGCAGCTCCGCCAGGACAACGCCCTCGGCACGCTCTTCAACATGGTGGGCTTCCAGACCAAGCTGAGGCACGGCGAGCAGGCCAGCATCTTCCGTATGATCCCAGGCCTGGAAAAGGCCGAATTCGCGCGGCTGGGCGGGCTGCACCGCAACACGTATTTGAATTCCCCGAAGTTCCTGGATGGGACGCTGCAGCTCCGCTCGCGGCCCGGCTTGCGCTTCGCCGGCCAGATCACGGGCTGCGAGGGCTATGTGGAATCGGCCGCCGTCGGGCTGCTGGCCGGCCGTTTCGCGGCTGCGGAGATGCTGGGCGGCCGGCCCGTTTTGCCGCCGCCCACGACGGCCATGGGGGCGCTGCTCAACCACATCACGGGCGGGCACCTTGTCTCCGAGGACGAGCCGGGCAAGCGGAGCTTTCAGCCGATGAACGTCAATTTCGGGCTGTTCCCGCCGGTGGACGTGCCGCGGATGGCAGGCAAGCGGCTGCGGGGCGCGGAAAAGACGCTGGCCAAGAAGCGGGCGCTCACCGCGCGCGCGCTGGCAGATTGCAGGGCGTGGCTGGGGCTCGAGGCTCCTGTGTCCGCCGCGGCGGAGTAGCGGCTCTCTCCTCTACCATCCTCGCGAGGCGCGGCGGAAGACCGCCCATTGCCGCCGCCAAGCCGGCACGTTTCTGGTCGTGCCGGCGAGCACCTGCGCCGGGTCGCGCAAGCGATCAAGCTGCAGGGGCGTGACGGCGAGCGGCAGGAAGGCTGGCCGGAGCGTGGCGGGAAGCCCGTGGGCCGCGGCTTCGAACCGCGCGAGGTGATCGCGGGCGAGCGCCAACAAGGCCGCCACGGCGGCGCGCTCGTTCGGCCCGGCCTCGCCATGCGAAAAAGCTTCCGGCGAGGAGCCGGTCGCCGCCAGGATGTCACGCGGGACGAAGCATTGCCCCCAGGCGCGCTGCTGCGGCACCGAGCGCAGAAGGAAGGCCATCCCCTGGGCGCAGCCGCCATGGCCGGCGGCTTCCGCGGCGGCCGGCGCGGCGTCGGCATTGAGGATCAAGGCGGCCAGTTGCATGACCGCGCCATGCACCTCGCCGCAATACCCTTCGAGGTCGGTGCGGCTCGGCATGGGATCGGCGTAAAGATCGAAGATGCGGGCTTCGAGCAGGTTCTCGAAGGCCGAGACCGGCAACTTGTGCTCACGGATGGTCGCGATGAGCGCCGCGGCGACCGGGTGTCCGACGCCGTCGCCTTCCCCGGCGATCGAATCGCGCCACCATTGCAGCCGGATCTCACCCGGCAACGGTTCGCGCACGCGCTCGCGGATGGCGGCGACTTCGACGTCGAAGGCGTAGAGCGCGGAGAGCGCGTCGCGCTTGTTCTTCGGCGCATAAAGCGTGGCGTGATAGCGGTCGGGGCTGGCCGCCCGCACGACCTCGGCGAAGTCCTGGCGCTCCACGTCAGTCCACGGCGACGAGCGCGGCCGCTACCGCGCGGCTCTCGGCGAGCAGCACGTTGAAGGTGCGCATGGCCGCGCCGGTGGACATCGTGTCGGCGGAGATGCGCACCTCCCGCAGCCGATCCCGAAGGGGCTGCGGCAGGCGTTTCAGGTCGCTCCCGGTGCCGACCAGCAGAACCTCGACCGCTTCGGCTTCGGCGAAGAGCCTCGAAAAATCCTCAAGCGCGAGGTTGGCCGGGTCGGTTGGCTCCCAGCCATAGACGCCGGACGGCAGGCAGAGCAGCGAGCCGCGATGCGACATGTCGGCGAAGCGGAAGCCGCCATTGCCATAGGCGTCGATGGGCGCGCGGCCCGGGAAATGCGCTTCCCGAACCACCAGGCCCTTGTGGGGAGCATCCGCCACCCCTCAGGCCTTCGAGGGCGTGGCCCCGCCCGCCGGCATGGTCGCGTCCTTGTCCGCCTCGACGGAGTCCGGCCGCAACTTGAACAGGATCAAGAGCGGGCCGGCGACGAAGATCGAGGAATAGGTGCCAACCAGGATGCCGAAGATCATCGCGAAAACGAAGGATTGGATGACCTCTCCGCCGAAGAGGTAGAGCGCGATCAGGGCCAGAAGCGTCGTCACGCCCGTGAGAATCGTCCGCGACAGGGTCTGGTTCATGGAGATGTCGAGCAACTCCTCGATCGGCATCCTCTTGAAGCGGCGCAGATTCTCACGGACCCGGTCATAGACCACCACCGTGTCGTTGATGGAGTAACCGACGATGGTGAGGATGGCCGCGATGCTGGTCAGGTTGAACTCGAGCCCCGTGAGGACATAGAGGCCGACCATCATGGTGACGTCGTGGATCGTGGACAGGATCGCGCCGATGCCAAACTGCCATTCGAAGCGCAGCCAGATATAAACGAGCATGGCCGCCATGGCGATGAGCACGCCCATCGTGCCCCAATAGGCCAGCTCGGCCGAAACCGTGGGGCCGACGGATTCGACGCGGCGGAACTCGTAGTCGTCCTCCAGCGCGAGGCGAACCTTCTCCACCACGCTCTGCTCGGCATTGTCGCCGGCGTTCTGGCCTTCCACGCGGATCAGGAGCTCGCGCGGCGAGCCGAATTCCTGCACCTGCACGTCGCCCAAGTTGAGCTCGCCGAGGGCCGAGCGCACCGCGCCGGGATCGGCGGTCTCGCCGCGGGCCTGGACCTCGATCGAGGTGCCGCCCCGGAAGTCGATGCCCATGTTCATGTCCATGGTCAGGAACAGCGCCAGCGAGGCGATGGAAAGCGCGCCCGAGAGCGCGAAGGCGATCCTGCGCCAGGACATGAAGGGAATCTTCAGGTCGAAGGGGATCGGCGGCAGGATGCCGCGCGGCAGCTCGCGCGGCTTCGCGCGCCGCAGCCAGATGGCGATCATCCAGCGCGTCAGCGTGAAGGCCGTGAACACGGTGGTGATGATGCCGATGGCGAGCGTCACGGCGAAGCCGCGCACGGGGCCGGTTCCGATGACGAACAGGATGGCGGCGGCGAGGAAGGTGGTGAAGTTCGCGTCCACGATCGTGGCCAACGCCCGCGTGAAGCCCGAATCGAGCGACTGCACGAGGCTGCGGCCCATCCGCCGCTCCTCGCGCACGCGCTCGAAGATGATGACGTTCGAATCCACCGCCATGCCCATCGTCAGGACGATGCCGGCGATGCCGGGCAAGGTCAGTGTCGCGCCGAGCAGGCTCAGGATCGCGATGATCAACGCCACGTTGGCGGCGAGCGCGATGTTGGCGATCACGCCCAGCTTGCCATAGGCCAGGATCATGAAGAACAGGACGAGCACGCCCGCGATCATCGAAGCGATCTGGCCCGCCTCGATGGAATCGGCGCCGAGGCTCGGGCCCACCGTGCGCTCCTCGACGATGTTGAGGTCGGCCGGCAGCGCGCCGGCGCGCAAGAGCACGGCCAGGTCGTTGGCGGTCTGAGCGGTGAAGTTGCCGGAGATCTGGCCGCTGCCGCCGAGGATCGGCTGGCGGATCACGGGCGCGGAGATCACCTGATTGTCGAGGATGATCGCGAAGGGGCGGCCCACATTGGCCTGCGTGACCTGGCCGAAGCGCGTCGCGCCGCGGCCGTCGAAGCGGAAGTTGACGACGGGCTCGTTGGTCTGCTGGTCGAAGCCGGCCTGGGCATCCACCAGGTTCTCGCCCGACACGATGACGCGATCCTCGATGATGTAGGGCACCGGCGGATCGTCGTTCGAGTAGAGCACCGTGGAGCCTGCGGGCGGGCGGCCGTTGAGGGCCTCCTCCACGGGCATGGAGGTGTCCACAAGCTGGAAGGTGAGCTTGGCCGTCTGGCCGAGCAGGTCCTTGAGCCGCTCGGGGTCTTCGAGGCCCGGCACCTGGACCAGGATGCGGTCGAGGCCCTGGCGCTGGATGATGGGCTCGACGGTGCCGAGCTCGTTGACGCGGCGGCCGACCACCTCGATGGACTGGGTGACGGTCGTGCTGACGCGGTAGTTGATGCCCTCGTCAGTGAGCGTGAAGCGGAGCAGGCCGGGCTCGGGCTCCTCGAGGATCAGTTCCTGGATCACGCCGCCCCCGAAGAGGCCGGCCGAAACGGGTTCGGTCAGCGGCGCGAGCGCTGTCCGCGCGGCCTCGACTTGGCCCGCGTCGCGGGCCCGCACCTGCACGGAGCGACCCGAGCCGCTGAGGCCGGTATAGCCGATCCGGGCGTCACGCAGCAGCGTGCGGATGTCGTCGCGCGTGGTCTGGAGACGTTCGTCGATCAGATCCTGCCGGTCGAGCGCGAGCAGGATGTGCGATCCGCCCTGCAGGTCGAGCCCCAACACCATCTGCTTTTCGGCGAACCAGGCTGGCATCCGGTTCAGCGCCGCCTGCGGCAGCAGGTTTGGCAGGGTGAAGAGCACGCCGAGCGCGACGACCGCCCAAATCGCAATCGTCTTCCAGCGCGAAAAATAAAGCATGGGAACCGGTCCTGGGAAAGCGCGCGCTTTCCCCCATAAAATAGGTTATTTCGCGGCGTTCTGGTTGGCCACCGGCTCACCCTTGACGCGCACGTCGGCGATCGTGCCGCGCAGCGCCGTCACCTTCATGCCGCCGAGATCGACCTCGAGCTCGTTGTCGTTGATCACCTTCGTGACCTTGCCGACCAGCCCGCCGCCCGTGACCACCGTGTCGCCGCGGCGGATCGCCGAGAGCATCTCCTGGCGCTTCTTGAGTTGGGTGCGCTGCGGCCGGATGATCAGGAAGTACATGATCACGAAGATCAGGACAAAGGGCAGGATGCTGATGAGCATATCAGGCGCTGCGCCCGCAGCTTGAGCGTAGGCCGGCGTCACGAACATGAAAGCGCTCCAGGGTTGGGGCGCGCCGCTCGCGCCCCTGGAAAAGTGGCCGGAATATAGTCAGTCGCCCCCTCAATGCAACCGAAGCGCCCCTTTGCCGGGCCGCCGTCCACGGCTACACACGCGCCATGACATCCGACACGCTCACCGCCTTGCTCGCTCGCATGGAACGCATCGCCGACGCGCTTGAACGCGCCGCGCCCCCGCCGGCCGGCCCGACAGACTGGGACGCCGCCGATTGCTTCATCTGGCAGGCCGAACAGGGGGCGCTCCAGCCGGTCAGCCGCGTGAACCGGGTGGAGATCGGCTTGATCCGCGGCGTGGACCGCGTGCGCGACATCCTCATCGACAACACGCACCGCTTCGCCCGCGGCCTGCCGGCCAACAACGTGCTGCTGTGGGGCGCGCGCGGCATGGGCAAATCGTCGCTGGTCAAGGCCGCGCACAAGGAGGCGGCCGACGCTTGCCCCTCGGCGAGGCTCAAGCTCGTCGAGATCCACCGCGAGGACATCGCCACCCTGCCCCGGCTGATGGCGCCGTTGCAGGCCGCGCCCGTGCGGGCGATCCTGTTCTGCGACGACCTCTCCTTCGATGCGGACGACACGTCCTACAAGTCACTCAAGGCGGCGCTGGAAGGCGGCGTCGAGGGCAGGCCGGAGAACGTCGTGCTCTACGCCACCTCGAACCGGCGGCACCTGTTGCCGCGCGACATGATCGAGAACGAGCGCTCCACGGCCATCAACCCGTCGGAAGCCGTGGAGGAGAAGGTGTCGCTGTCGGACCGCTTCGGCCTGTGGCTCGGCTTCCACAAATGCAGCCAGGACGACTTTCTCGAAATGGTGGCGGGCTATGCGCGCCACCACGGCCTGGCGATCGAGCCCGAGCGGCTGCGCGCGGAAGCCCTGGAATGGGCGACCACGCGCGGAAGCCGTTCGGGCCGCGTGGCTTGGCAGTTCACGCAGGACCTGGCGGGTCGATTGGGGAAGTCGTTACGAGACTGAGCGACGGTGCAAGCGGTCAGCATCGCCCTACGGTCGCGGCCGCTTCGCCCCTCACCGCCTCTCCTTCGCTTGCGCTGCGGGTCGGCACCTCTCCCCTGTGGGGAGAGGAAAGGCGCGAGGCCACGGCCGCGGTTCCTCTCCCCACAGGGGAGAGGTGGATCGGCGCGGAACGCGCCGAGACGGTGAGGGGCTGCGGCCGGCGCCTACTCCAGATACTGCTTGGGATCGACCGGCGCGGAGTTCTTGCGGACCTCGAAATGCAGCTTCGGCGTGCCGGCGTTGCCGGTCATGCCGGACGTCGCGATCTCCTGGCCGCGCTTGACCTTTTCGCCGCGTGCAACCTTGAGCTCGCTCGCATGGCCATAGACGGTCACGAGCCCGTCCTCATGGCGCACGAGCACCGTGTTGCCGAACTCCTTGAGCCCGTCGCCGGCATAGATCACCACGCCGTTCTCGGCCGCCTTCACGGCCGTGCCCGCGGGCACGGCGATGTCGATGCCGTCGCTCGCCTTGCCGCCCGACGAGCCGAAATTTGAAACGACCTTGCCGCGCACCGGCCAGCGCATCTTGCCGATGCCGGAGTCCTCGGGCGCGAGCGCCGCGACGTCCTGGCTTTCCTCGAGCACCTCGGCCGTGGCCTTGGCCGGAGCCGCCGGGGCGGGCTGCGCGGGGGCGGCGCTGGTCCGGGTGGGATCGACGGCCGGCGCGGGGGCGGCGGCCTGCGCCTGCTGGTCGAGCGTCTGCGGCGGCGTGCCGGCGATCCGGCCCGCCTTGGGCGCGGCGTTCGGCTCAGGCGCCGCGGCCGCGACTTGCGGCGCCGGGCTTGCGGTCGGCTTGGGCACGGGCGCGGCGGCGACCTGTTTCTTCTCCGCCTTTGGCGGCTTGGCCGTGGCGACGCTCTTGGCGTCCACGCCGGGGATGACGAGGCGCTGGCCGATCTTCAGGCTGCTCGAAGCATTGAGCCCGTTGGCCGCCATGATCTGCTCCGGCGGCACGCCATGGCGGCGCGCGAGCCCGTAGATCGTGTCGCCGGACTGGACCGCGACGCCCTCTCCGGCGGCGAGCTTGCGCGGCGCAGGCGCGGGCTGCACGGGCTCGGCCGACGGCGCGGGAAGCTCGTTGCGGGCCACAGGCGCGGCTTGCGGCGCGGGCTCCAGGGAGGAGCGGCTCACACTGCCGGCTGGCGCCGAGGCGAGCGGCGCGGCCTGGGTGCTCTCCGCCTTCGGCGTCGACGCCGTGAACATGTCGTCGAGGCCGCCGAAGCGCGACGCGCTCGACGAGCAGCCGGCCGCCGCCCCGCACACCAGAATCACGGCCGCGCCCCGCGCCAGAAGCCGTCCGTTACGCCGCAAAACACTGAACCGCATGTGTTGTCCCGCACACTCGAGGATTGAGCGCGATTAAACCGCGTTAATCTTACTGGCGGGTTAAGTGTCCGGCGATTTGTGTGGCTTGCCGGCAACAGCCTATGCCGGGTTCGTACGCCCGCAAACTTGGCGCTGCTCCTTTCCCGTGAGCGGGGAGAACACCGAAGCGGCTACAGCACCTGCGAAACGTTGCGCAGCAGCGGCTGGAAGCGCGCCTTGCCGATCTCTTCGCGCTCGAAGCGGCTGCCGAGCTTGGTCAGCCGCGCCAGATCCTGCTCGCCCTCGCCCCCGCCGACCGGCGCGATCATCACGCCGCCGCTGGCGAGCTGGTCCACGAAGGCTCGCGGCAGGCTGTCGAACGCGCCCCACACCACGATGCGGTCGAACGGCCCCTCGTTCGAGCCCGCGCCATTGCCGCCATCGGCATGGCGCACCACGACATTGTTGACGCCGAGCGCCTCCATGCGGGCGCCGGCGGCGTCGGCGAGCCTCTTCCAGCGCTCCAGCGTCAAGACGCGCGCGGCCAGCCGGGACATCACGGCCGCGCTGTAGCCCGTGCCCGTGCCCACTTCGAGCACGCGGTGGCCGGGCTCCAGGTTCAGCGCGGCGATCACCTGGGCCTGCAGGTCCACGCCTTCCACGGCCTCGCCGCAGTCGATGGGCAGCATGCGGTCCGTCCAGGCGATGTTCTGAAAGGCGTGGGGCACGAAGGCGCGCCGCGGCGTCGCCTCGAACGCCGCCACCAGGTTCTTGGGCGTCAGCCCTCGCCCTCTCAGCCGCAGCAGGAAGGCCGCGAAGCCCTCCCGGTCAGCGCCGGCATCCGTCATCGCAGCGCGTGCTCCAGCCGCTGCTTGACGCCGTGTGCGGTCATGTCGAGCTGCAGCGGCGTCACCGAGACATAGCCCTCGCGCACGGCGTGAAGGTCGGTGCCGGCTTCCGCTTCGGCCTCCTCGCGGCTGAAGCGCAGCCAGTAATAGGGGAAGCCGCGCCCGTCGCGGCGCTCCTCGGCCCAGAGCCCGTGCGCCATGCGGCCCTGGCTCGTGACCTGCACGCCGCGCACCGCCTCGGGCCGGCAGTTCGGGAAGTTGACATTGACGAGGATGCCGGGCTCGTGCGGCACGTCGAGGATGCGCTTGAGCAGCGCCGGCCCGTGCGCCTCCGCCACCTCGTAAGGCACAAGGCGCTCCTCGTCGGCGAAGTTGTAGGCCTGGCTCAGCGCGATCGAGCGGATGTCGAGCATGGTGCCTTCAATGGCGCCGGCGACCGTGCCGGAATAGCTCACGTCGTCGGCCACGTTGGTGCCGGAGTTGACGCCGGACAGGATCAGGTCGGGCGGCTCCGGCATGAGCTGGCGCACGGCCATGATGACGCAATCGGTCGGCGTGCCGCGCAGCGCGTAGCGCTTGTCGCCGAGCTTGCGGAGCCGAAGCGGGTTGGACAGCGAGAGCGAATGGGCGAAGCCGGACTGGTCGGTCTCGGGCGCGACGATCCACACCTCGTCGGACAGTTGGCGCGCGATGCGCTCCAGCGCTTCGAGGCCCTCGGCGTGAATGCCGTCGTCATTGGTCAGGAGAATGCGCAAGGTTCAGGGCCTTTGTTGAGGGAGCGAGGCGCGGCGTTGTCCAGCTTGGCGCCCCCTTCTCCCCTTGTGGGAGAAGGTGCCTGAGCGGAGCGAAGGCGGATGAGGGGTGCTGGAAGGATTGCGACACTGCAGAAGCGAAACGCTGATCAGCGCCGAACCGACCAGCCGCTCACTCCGTCCAGCACCCCTCATCCGGCTGTGCTTTCGCTTCGCTTCGGCCCAGCCACCTTCTCCCACAAGGGGAGAAGGAGAGGCGCCAAGTTCGGCCCGCCTTCCGCCCTGCCGCACGTCACCTCCTGGTGCTTTCAGCCCCGCGCCTCGATCCGGCTCAGCCCGCTCATATAGGGCCGGAGGGCTTCAGGAATGGTTATTCCGCCGTCTTTGTCCTGGTAGTTCTCCATGACGGCGATCAGCGCGCGGCCCACGGCCACGCCGGAGCCGTTCAAGGTGTGGACGAAGCGAGTCTGCTTCTCGCCTCTGCCCTTGGTGCGCGCGTCCATGCGGCGGGCCTGGAAGTCGCCGCAGACAGAGCAGGACGAGATTTCGCGAAACGCATTCTGGCCGGGCAGCCAGACCTCGATGTCGTAGGTCTTGCGCGCGCCGAACCCCATGTCGCCGGTGCAGAGCACGACCGTGCGGTAGGGCAGGCTAAGGCGCTTCAGCACTTCTTCGGCGCAGGCCGTCATGCGCTCGTGCTCGGCGAGGGAAGTCTCCTGATCGGTGATGGAGACGAGTTCCACCTTATCGAACTGGTGCTGGCGCAGCATGCCGCGCGTATCGCGCCCCGCCGACCCGGCTTCCGAGCGGAAGCAAGGCGTCAGCGCCGTGAAACGCAGCGGCAACGTTTCAGATTCGGTGATCTCCTCGCGCACAAGGTTGGTGAGAGGCACTTCGGCGGTGGGGATGAGCCACAGACGCGCGGCTTCGCGACGCGCTTGTTCATAGGCATTCTCGGCGTCCGGCATAGATGCCGTAGCCGTGCGCAAAAGGCGCCCAGCGAAGTCAGCCGCAGTAATCTCTTGACCAGTGTCCGATCGATGAGCTGCAATCATATCAGGCAATCGCTTCAGCGCACCTTCGATGATGGCCGACCGCAGCTCTGAAAAACTCATCATGTCGGTCTGCCGGCTCGTTGGGAATAAGTCAGCCTCAAACTTTGGCAACTGACCTGTTCCGAACATCGCTTCGTTGCGCACCAAGAGCGGCGGCTGCACCTCGGTATAACCGTGCTCGGTCGTGTGCAGATCGAGCATGAACTGCCCCAGCGCGCGTTCAAGCCGCGCCAAGGCATCTTTCAGCACCGTGAAGCGCGCGCCCGACAGTTTCGCCGCGCGCTCGAAATCCATCAGGCCGAGCGCTTCGCCCAGCTCCCAATGCTCCTTGGGCTTGTTGGGCATGTTCGGTTGGCGCGCTTCGATCAGCTCGCCGCCCCAGCGGCGGACCTCCACATTGTCGTGCTCGTCCTTGCCCACGGGCACGTCGGGCAGCGGCAGGTTGGGGATGACGGCGAGTGCGGCGCGCAAGTCCTCGTCCAGCCGGCGCTCCTCGGCCTCGCCGTTCTGGATGAAGCTCTTGATCTCGGCCACCTCGGCTTTGAGGCGCTCGGAGGTATCAGTATCCCCCTTGCGCACCGCGTTGCCGATCTCACGCGAGGCGGCGTTGCGGCGCTCCTGCTTTTCCTGAAGCGTGGTGAGGTGCGTGCGCCGCGCCTCGTCGAGCCGGATCAGCTTTTCCAGTTCGGCTTCCGCGGCGTCCTTGCCCCCGCCGCGGGAGGCCAGCCCTTCCACGAAAGCTTCGGGGTTTTCGCGAATCCATTTGATGTCGTGCATGAAAAGGCGTCCGCTGTCCCCGGCAGAACGGTGAGCATGCCTGGACGATCGGCGCGCCGGGCCGGCAATTCGGCCCCGGAGGCGGATGGCCTACTCGGCGGGCGCCGACTGGCTTTCGGCGAGTTCCCGCGCCAGCCGCTCTTCCTCGCGTTTGCGCTCGATCATCCGGGCGGCCCAGATCGAGACCTCGTAGAGAATGATCGTGGGCACCGCAAGGCCGATCTGGCTGACGGGATCGGGCGGGGTGAGGATCGCCGCCACCACGAAGGCGATGACGATGGCGTATTTACGCTTGTCCTTGAGGCCCTGCGACGAGAGCAGCTCGACCCTCGCCATCAGCGAGGTCACGACCGGCAACTGGAACACGAGGCCGAAGGCGAAGATCAGCGTCATGATGAGGCTGAGATATTCCGACACGCGCGGCAGGAGCGCGATCTGGATGTCCGTGCCCGGCCCCACCTGCTGCATGGCGAGGAAGAACCACATCACCATGGGGGTGAAGAAGAAATAGACCAGCGCCGCGCCCAGGAGGAAGAGCAGCGGCGAGGCGATCAGGAAGGGCAGGAAGGCGCCCCTCTCGTTCCTGTAGAGGCCCGGCGCGACGAACTTGTAGATCTGCGTGGCGATCAGCGGGAAGGCGATCACCAAGCCGCCGAACATGGCGAGCTTGATCTGCGTGAAGAAGAATTCCTGGGGCGCGGTGTAGATCAGCTCCACCTGCCCGTCATTCATGCCGGCCCAGCTCACCGCCCATTTAAAGGGGATGACCAGCAGGTTGAAGAGCTCCTTGGCGAAGAAGAAGCAGACGAGAAAGGCCACGAAGAAGCCGCCGATCGCCCAAATCAGGCGCGTTCGCAGCTCGATCAAGTGCTCGATCAGCGGCGCCGAGCTCTTGTCGATGTCGTCCGGTTCGGCCGTGCTCACTGGAGCGTTCTCGGTGCGGGATGAGAAGCGGCCGGATCGGCTGCCGGCTGCGGATCAGCGGTCGGAGGCGCAGGCTCGACCGCCGCGGCCGACTCAGCGGAAGGGGCAGCAGCAGGCGATTCCGCGCCCGCGGCAGGTTCGGCCAGAGTGCTCGACGCCACCGCGCCGTTCTTGAGCGGCTCGGCCGGCTGCGCAACCGGCGAAGCGGCCTGGGCCGCCGTGGAGGGCTTGGGCTTCATCGCCGTCTCGAGGCCCGCCCGCACGTCGGCCGCCGCCTTCTCGAAGGGGTTCAACTGCTTGCGGATCTCGGTGGTCGGATTGAGCGAGCGCAAGCCGTCCACCGACTTCTTCACCTCGTCCAGCTCAGCTTCCTTCAGCGCCTCGTCGAACTGCTTGCGGAAGTCGCCCGCCATGACGCGAAGCTTCGCCGTGGTCCGCCCGAAGGTGCGCAGCATCCCGGGCAGATCCTTGGGGCCGACGACCACGATCATCACGACCGCGATCACCAGCATCTCCGTCCAGCCAATGTCGAGCATGGCAGCCTATCCGGCGAGGCGCTGAGGACGGATCACGTGTTGGACACGCTGTCCTTGTGAACCACAGTGCCGTCGGCGTGGTGCTCGACGGTGCGGGTCTCGCTTTTCACTGTCGCCTCATCGTCGGCCATGCCGCGCTTGAAGCTCTTGATGCCCTTGGCCATGTCGCCCATCAGCTCGGGAATCTTGCCGCGGCCGAAAAGAAGCAGCACGACGACCAGGACGATCAGCCAATGCCAGATTGAAAAAGAGCCCATCAGTTCTCCTCCGGGAAAGTCTTGTCGGGTTCCATCTATTCGTTCTCGGCCCGACTTTCAAACACTAGCACGTCACTTTCCCGCAAGCTGAGCCAGATGTCCCGCGCGCCCTCGGGCAAAGAGCCGCAGCGCACACGCGCCCGGATAGGCGCGTCGGAACCGGGAACGGCGAGATCAAACAACTCGACTACGCCCAAATAACGGCGGGACAGGACGCGCGCCTCGATCTCTCCGCCCTCAGCGCTCACGCGAAAGCCTGCCAAGCGGACCGCGACCGTCGCGCGGGTTCCCTCGGCCAGCGCGGCCGCGGGCACGCGGCCCACGGGCGTGTCCACGGCCCCGTTCTGGACGCGGCCGTGAAACACGTTGAGCTCAGAGAAGAAGCCCGCCACGAACAGGTCGGCGGGCCGGAGATAAAGGTCCTGCGCCCTGCCCGCCTGCACCAGCCGGCCGTCGCGCAACAGCGCGATGCGGTCGCCGAGCCGCATGGCTTCTTCCGCGTCATGGGTGACGACCACGGCCGTGGCGCGGCTCTGCCGGAGCATGTCGAGGGTTTCCGCGCGCACCGAGTCCTTCAGCCGCGAGTCGAGGCCGGAGAACGGCTCGTCCATCAAGATCACGGCGGGCCGCGGGGCGATGGCGCGGGCGAGCGCCACGCGCTGCTGCTCGCCGCCCGAGAGCACATGCGGATAAGCGTCCGCATAGCGCGACAGGCCGACGCGCCCGAGCGCGATAGCGGCTTCGCGCCGGCCCTCCTCGCGCGACAGCCGCGTGAGCCCGAAGCGGACATTCTCCAGGATCGTCAGATGGGGAAACAGCGCGAAATCCTGGAACACCAGGCCGATCGAGCGCGCCTCGGGCGGCAGGAACACGCCGGGACCGGCCACCTCGCGGTCGTTGAGCAGAACCCGGCCGGAGGTCTGCGCCTCGATGCCCGCGGCGATGCGCAACAGCGTCGTCTTGCCCGAGCCGGAAGGGCCGAGCAGGCAGAGCACCTCGCCCGGCTCGGCCGCAAGCGTCACGTCGCGCAGCACCGGCGCGTTCGGCGCGAAGGCGTGGCTGACGTTCTCGAAGGCCAGCCGCGCCGCGAAGCTGACGCCGGCCGGCCGGCGGGCGCGCTCCGATTCGGCTTCGGCGGCGAATGCCGCGTCACTCATCGGCGGCTCGCGGCGAGAGCAACCCCAGCTCTTCCAGGTCGATGTCGGTCAGCGGGTCTTCATCCGCCGCCGGCATGTCGGCGTCGGCGATCGGTACGGGAACCGAGAAGCCGCCAGGCATGCGCGGCGAAAGCAGGCCCGCGCCCTTGAGCTCGTCCGCGCCCGGCAGATCGCCCAGCCCCTCCAGGCCGAAATGCTCGAGGAAATGCTGCGTGGTGCCATAGGTCACCGGCCGTCCCGGCGTGCGGCGGCGGCCGCGCAGGCGCACCCATTCCGTTTCCAGCAGAATGTCGAGCGTGCCCTTGGAGGTCTCCACGCCGCGGATCTCCTCGATCTCTGCGCGGGTGACGGGCTGGTGGTAGGCGATGATGGCGAGCACCTCCAGCGCGGCGCGCGACAGCTTCTTCGGCTCGACCGTCTCCTGCCGGAACAGGAAGGCGAGGTCGCCCGCCGTGCGGAAGGCCCAACCCTGGCCGACCCGCGCAAGCTCAACGCCCCTGCCCCCGTAATGCCGCCGAAGCTCGTTCATCACGCCCCAAAGGTCGGCGCCCGCGGGCAGCCTTGCAAGAAGCGCCTTCTCGCTCAACGGCTCGGCGCTGGCGAACAGAATCGCCTCCACCATGCGAAGCACCTGCATATCCGTGCGCCGCGCTGCGCCTTCGACCGCCGGCTCGTCGCGTTCCCGGCGGCGGGGGTCCGCCAAATCATGCGATTCGGTCATGCCGCGGGCTCGACAGGCCTTGGCCGAGCGCGCGCCCTCAGCATGACGGGCGCGAAGGCCGCATCCTGGCGCATCTCCACCGCGCCCTCGCGCACCATTTCAAGGCTCGCGGCGAAGCTGCTGGCGAGCGCTGATTTCCGGCTTTCGCCCGTGGCGGCGTAAGCCAGAAGAAACGCGTCCAGCGCCGCCCACTCGCCGCTCCTGCCCAGGAGCCGCGCCAGGGCCTGGCGCGCTTCCTTGAGCGACCAGACCGGCCGCTGCGCGATCCGCACATGGGTCACGGCCCGGCGCTGCCGCTGCACGGCATAGGCCGTGAGCAGATCGTAGAGCGAGGCGCGATAGGCCGCGCGCTTCTCGACCGCCACGCGTTGCGTCATGCCGCGCACGAACACGTCGCGGCCGAGACGGTCCCGCGCCATCAGACGCGCGCCGGCCTCCCGCATGGCCTCCAGCCTCCGCAGCCGGAACTGGAGCACAGCGGCCATCTCCTCGCCCGTCTCGCCCTCGGCGCTCGGCGCTTGCGGCACGAGCAGCCTGGATTTGAGATAGGCGAGCCATGCCGCCATCACGAGGTAGTCGGCGGCAAGCTCCAGCCGCAGGCCGCGCGCGCCCGCAATGAAGTCGAGATACTGGTTGGCCAGCGCCAGCACGGAGATGCGGGAAAGATCGACCTTCTGCTGGCGGGCGAGATGAAGGAGCAGGTCGAGCGGCCCCTCGAAGCCGTCCACATCCACGACGAGGGCGTCCTCGAGGGGGGCGGCCGACGCGCGATCAGCCTCCCATGCCATGTCCCGGGTCTGGGTCGGAGCGGCTTCCGCCAAGCTCGCGCCTTTCCTGCTCTCGTCAGGCCACCGCCTCGAAATGCCGCGCGAACTCTTCCCGCGCCGCCGCCTCGGCCAAGCCGTCGCTCGGCCAAGCCGCGGCCAGCGCGCGCTCGGCCCTCGCCCTCGCGGCCTGCGTCAGCGGCTGCGTGCCGGCGGCGATGCCCCGCATCTCCGCCATGTCGCCGTTGCAGTGAAGCACGATGTCCACGCCCGCGTCGAGAATGGCCGACGCGCGGTCCACAAAGCTGCCGCTCAACGCCTTCATGGACGTGTCGTCGCTGATCAGGAGGCCGTCGAAGCCGATGGCGCCGCGGATCACCTCCTCCACGACCACCGGCGAGGTGGTCGCGGGCCGGCCCGGGTCGATGGCGGAGAACACGACATGCGCGGTCATGGCCATGGGCAGATCGCTGAGCGCGCGGAACGGCGGCCAATCATGGGCGGCGAGCTCCTCGCGGGTCGCATCCACGGTGGGCAAGGCGAGATGGGTGTCGGCGAAGGCGCGGCCATGGCCGGGCACATGCTTGATGACGGGCAGAAGCCCGCCCGACATCAGGCCTTCGGCGGTGGCGCGACCCAATGCGGCCACGGCGTCCGGGCTCTTGCCGTAGGCGCGCGTGCCGATCACGTCGTTCGCACCCTCGACGGGAACGTCGAGCACGGGCAGGCAGTCGGCCGTGATGCCGAGCTTGCCCAGGTCGAAGGCATGCAGCCGGGCGAGCAGCCACGCCGCCCGCAGGCCGGCTTCGGCGTCGTTCCGGTAGATCGCGCCGAGCGCCGAGGCCGGGGGGTAGTTGGGCGCGAGCGGCGGGCGCAGTCGCTGCACCCTGCCGCCTTCCTGGTCGACGAAGACCGGCGCGTCCGGTCGGCCCACGCTGTCGCGCATGGCGGCGACGAGATCCTGGATCTGCGCCGCTTCCCCGACATTGCGCGCGAACAGGATGAAGCCCCAGGGCCGCTCGTCGCGATAGAAGGCGACCTCGTCGGGCGTCAGCGCCTTGCCCGACGCGCCCAGGATCATGGCCTTGGATTGGGTCAATGTCTCGCTCCAGGACGAAGCGGCCGCCGCGGCCATGGAAAGCCCTCCGGCGCCGGCGAACTTGTAGAGGGAAAGCAGAAAGGCGCGGAGCAGGACGCCGCGCCTTTCCATCAGTTCACGAGCCAGCTTACTTCGAAACGAAGCAACTGCCGCCGGCCGCCTTGTAGCTTTCGCACAGCGAGACGGCGTCGTTGCGGGTTTCGGCGGGGATGCGGACACGCCAGAAGGTGCCCTTGCCCTCGATCTCGGCCTTGACGATGTTCACGCCCCGGCTGCCCAGCACGCCGCCGAACCGCTCGGCCAGATCCTTGTAGGCATTGCGCGCGCCGTCCTCGCTGGGCTGGGAGGCGATCTGCATGGACCAGGCGCCGGGTTGCAGCGCGGCGACCGCCACGGGCGCGGGCTGCTGAGCCGTCTCTGGAATCGCCCCGGTGGCCGCCACGTCGGGGGCGACGGACTGCGCCTCCGCCGCGCCGCTCACCTTGCGGATCGCGTCCTGGGCGGCCGCGACCTGAGGTTCGACAAGGGCCTGCGGCGCCTCCGCCGGCGGGATCTCGTCGTTGGGCACAAGGGTGCCGTCGGCGCGCACGGCCATGGTCCGCACCTTGCGCGGCACGACCGTCACCGCCTCTTCCTGCACCGGAGAGGGCTCCGCCTCCGCTTCGGCCGGTTCGGAGAACCGCTCATCGATCTTGACGAGCGCCTCGACGGAGTCGCCGCCCAGATCCAGCGACAGGTCGTCGGCCGGCGGGGTGGGTTCCACGAGGCTTACCGGCTCCTCGGCGCTCGCCACGAGCTTGGCCTGAGTGGGGGTGTCGAGAGGCCCGCCGGCGACGCGCTGGTAGACCTTGTTGTCCTGGTTCGGCACCTTGGCCCCGCCGGGATCTTTCGGCTTGACCTTGACCGGCCCCGCATCGGCCTTGACGAGGGCAGGCGCGCCGGAGATCGCGATGCCGCCGGAGCCGACCGCATAGGCGCCCACCCCGCCGGCCAGGACCACGCCCGCCAGCAGCGAGGCGAGCCAGAAGCCGCGCCGCCCCCGGCCACGCGCCGCGGGCTCTTCGTCCTCCTGTTCGAATCCTTCGATGGCCTCGGCGGCCTGCGCGTCGGTCGCATCCCGCTCCTCGTCGGCGTGCCGCCACCCTGCCGCCGCGGCATGCTCGTCGGGATCGAACATCTCCGCCGCGTTCGGCGCCGCGTAGCCGTGGGGCTCGTGCTGGGGCGACCCTGGCGAAAAGTCCTGGGCCATCGGCGCGCGCGGCGACTTCGTCTCCCAGGTCGGGCGGAAAGAGGGCGCCGGCCGCTCGGCGCGGCGGCCCTCCGTCATCTCCTGCAGAAGTTCGGCGAACTCGGTGTCGAGATCGTCGAAGGGCGCCCGCGCGGCTCGCGGCCGCTCCACCGGCACCTCGGGGATGTCGAGATCGTCGGCGAGAGCCGTGGCGGGCTCCGGAACATCGACGGTCTCGATCTCGGGCATTTCGTGTCGCGAAGGAGGCTGGCTTCTCATAGCTTCAACCGGGTCCTCTGGCTCAACTCTCTGCTCAACGGGAGGCGGAGCGGCCTCCGGCTTGGGAGGCGCAGGCTCCGGCGCTTTTGGCTCCGGCGCCTGCGTCTGAATGAACGGTCGCGCGGCACCGCCCGAGCGGTAGCGCGCGGCCATGGCGGCAAGCGCCGCAAAGGGGTCGTCCTCGGCCGGCTCGCGCGCGGCTTGGGCTTGCGCGGGCCGGGTCGGCTCCGATCGCGCAGGCGGCGCGAACTCTTCCCGTGCCGGCCCGGCGGGCTCGCGGACTTGCATCGGCGCGGGGGCGGCTGGGCTCTCCGGCGCCATTGCCTCCACCGTCGCAGAAAGGTCGCGGGCCTGCGGCGCAGGCACTGGGCGGCTTTCCGCGACGGCCGCCGGCGCGGCGATGGTCGGCTCGTCATCCTCCGCCAGCAACGCGGCCAATTCAGCCTCGAAGTCCGCTTCGGGCTGGCGTTCCACCTGAAGCTCGGAAGCGGCTTCCGCGCCGCCGCTCGCCGCGACCGGCTCCGGCGCAGCCTCGAACCGCGGTTCGTCCAAGTCGAACGCCGCGAACTCCGGCGCGGCGTCGTCCGCCGTCACCTCCTCCTCGTCCGGCTGCGCCGAAGCCGGCTCGTCTTGCGGAGGCATCGGCTCAGGCGCGGCTGCGAACTCGGGCTCGTCCAGCTCCTCCAGATCGAAGTCGTCGAATTCCAGGTCGTACGCTTCCGGCTCGGCCCGATCAGCCGGTGCCTGCGGCTCCAGCCGCTGCGCCTCGGGTTCCGCCTGCGCCTGAACGGCTTCTTCGGGAACCTGAACCGCAGCCGCGATGTCCTCGCTCCAGGCCACCTCCAGCTCGCGTTCGATGGATTGGGCAAGCACGGCGTCCAGATCGACGTCTTCAAACGGGTCGTCGGTGGGCTCCGCCGAATTAACGGGAATCTCGGGCGCGGAGGGTTCGTCCGACGATTCTCGGACGTACGGGCCGGCCGAAGGCTCACCTTCGTCCAGAGCGCCCAATCCCAGCAGGTTCCAATCCTCCGCCTCGATCGAGAGTTCCTCGTCCAGGGGGTCACGGACTTCGGGCGCGCCCGGCTCCGGCGCGAGTTGCGCCGCGGGCTCCAGGCGGGACGGCTCGCGGCTCGCGCCTTGCTCGTTGATCTCGCCCGTGATGCGGTCGAGCGAAGCGGCGACGGCCCGCTGCCAGCTTTCCTCATCCATGAACGATTCGTGGGAGTCGTCTTCGGCCCAGGCGTCGTCCGCCCGCCGTTCGACCGGAGCCTCGGACGGCGCGGCGGCGGCTTCCTCCGACTCCTGGAGGTCGAATTCAAGCGGCAGGAGTTCGTCCCAGTCGCCGGCCGCGTCATGACTCGCGCCCGCCTCATCGGACGTTTCCGTTTCGTCTGGCATGGCGTTCGCGGGTTCAGGCTCCCCCGCCTCGACGGCCTCCTCGGGCGGCGGCTGCTCGCCGGCGGCTGCGGCCGGCTCAAGCGCGGCGGCCGCGGGGCCGCGGATCTTCTGCCGGGGATCGAAGCCGATGATCAGGGCGAGTTCCGCAAAGGGGTCGCGGGGCCGCTCGTCCCTTCCGTCGTCGCTCTGTGTGGAGTGCCGTTCCGCCATGCCTCTTTCCACGCTCGCTGATCGGTGCGGCGACCGGGGGCCGCCGAGCTTGAGCCGGGGCAATCGAGTTCGCCGCGCCTACCAGCGCAATGTGGGCAAAAGGTGACGAGGCCGCCGCCCCGCTCAGCGCATCTCTGTGGGCGCATCCGCCCCGATCAGCGCCAAGCCCGACGCAAGAACATCGGAAACGGCCCGCACCAGCCCTAGTCTGGCAAGCGTCAATTCTCGATCGGTAACCTTAACAAAGCGTAAGTCCGGATTGTCGGTTCCACGATTCCAATGCGCGTGAAAGGCGCTCGCCAGATCGTGCATGTAAAAGGCAAGCCGGTGCGGCTCGTGGGCCTGCGCGGCGCTCTCGACGAGGCGCGGATATTCCGCGAGCTTGCGGACCAGGGCGAGTTCGCCTTCGTCCGCCAGACGGTGAGCGGCGGCCTGCATCTCGTCGCTCCGGAACTCGGTCGCGCCGAGCTGCTCGGCCGCCTGGCGGAACACCGAATGCGTGCGCGCCGAGGCGTATTGCACGTAGAAGACGGGGTTGTCCTTGCTCTTCTCCGTCACCTGCGCGAAGTCGAAGTCGAGCGGCGCGTCGTTCTTGCGGTAAAGCATCATGAAGCGGATGGGATCGCGGCCGACCTCCTCCACCACGTCCCGCAGGGTGATGAACTCCCCCGCCCGCTTGGACATCCGCACCGGCTCGCCGTTGCGGGTGAGCTTCACGAGCTGGCAGAGCAGGATGTCGAGCTGCACCTTGCCGTCCGTCGCGGCGCGGGCAAGCGCCTGCATCCGCTTGACGTAGCCGCCGTGGTCGGCGCCCAGGACGAAGATGAGCTGCTCGAAGCCGCGCCGCGCCTTGTCCATGAGGTAGGCGACATCCGCCGCGAAATAGGTGTAGGCGCCATCCGACTTGACCAGCGGCCGGTCGATGTCGTCGCCGACCTCCGTCGAGCGGAACAGCGTCTGCTCGCGGTCTTCCCAGTCGTCGGACTTCTCGCCCTTGGGCGGCGGCAGCTTGCCCTTGTAGACATGGCCCTTGAAGGTGAGGTCGGTGATCGCCGCGCGGATCGCCTTGGCGTTGTCGGCATGCAGCGTGCGCTCGGAAAAGAACACGTCGTGATGGACGCCGATCAGCGCGAGATCGTCGCGGATCATGGCCATCATGGCGTCCACCGCCCGGTCCCTGGCGATGCCGAGCGCCTGATCCTCGGACATCTCCAAGAGCCTGGAGCCGAACTCTTCCGCGAGCGCCCGGCCGACCGGAACCAGATAATCGCCGGGGTAGAGGCCCGGCGGGATGGCGCCGATCTCCTCGCCCAGCGCCTCGCGGTAGCGCAGCAGCACGGAGCGGCCGAGCACGTCGATCTGCGCGCCGGCGTCGTTGATGTAATATTCCTTGGTGACGTCGAAGCCCGCGAACTCCAGCAGGTTCGCCAGCGCGTCGCCCACCACCGCGCCGCGGCAGTGCCCGACATGCATGGGGCCGGTCGGGTTGGCCGACACGAATTCCACATTGACCTTGCGGCTCCGACCCATGTCGGAGCGGCCGAACGCCTGCCCGGCCGCGAGGATGTCGGCGAGCTGGTTCTGCCAGAACCGCGGCGACAGGCGGATGTTGACGAAGCCCGGTCCGGCGACTTCGACGGCGGTCACGTCCGGATCGCCGCGCAGGCGCTCCGCCAGGCGCTCGGCCACCTGGCGAGGCGGCAGGCCGAGGCCCTTCGCCGTCACCATGGCCGCGTTGGTGGCGAGGTCGCCGTGGCTGGGGTCGCGCGGCAGCTCCACGGTCACGCGGGAGAGATCAGGCGATGTTTTCCCTTGACCTTCCCAATCAAGGGTTTGGAAGGCGTTCGTCACGCGCTGATGGAAGTCGGCGAAAAGGTTCATGATTGACGCTCGGCTCGGGAGCCGTGGCGCAGCTCGCCTTTGGCACCCCCGTGATGAGCGCGTGCGCTAGCCCAGTTCGGGAGTGCGGTCAAACAGGCGCCGATGCTCCCGCAGCGCATAGGTGTCGGTCATGCCGGCCAGGAAGTCGGCCACATGGCGCGCCCGGACGTGCAGGTCCGTGCTTTGCTGGCCCTCCCGCCAGGTCTCGGGCATGGACCGGGGATCGGCCAGATAGCGGTCGAACAGGTCCCGCACGATCCGGTCGGCCGCCTGTCGCGGCGCCATCACGGCGGGATGGCGATAAAGGTTCTGGAAAAGGAACGCCTTCAGCTCGGCCTCGGCCAACCGCAGCTCCTCCGAGAACCGCACGAAGGCGCGCCCCGCCCCGCGCACCTCGTCGGCATGGGTCGGGCCTGCCTCGCGCAGCGCGGCGGAGGCCGTGGCGATCACGTCCTCCACCATGCGCGTGATCTGCCGGCGCATCAGCTCATGGCCGGTCCTCACCGCGTCCAGGCCGGGATAGCGGGCGCGCACCTCGGCGAGGATCGAGCGCGGCAGCGCCACCTCCTCCAGCATCTCCAGCGAGATCAGGCCGGCCCGCAAGCCATCGTCGATATCGTGCGTGTTATAGGCGATGTCGTCGGCGATCGCCGCGCATTGGGCCTCCAGGCTCGCGAAGCGGTCGAGATCGAGAGGGTGGCGCGCATCGTAGTCGAGAATGGCTCCGGGCGCGGCCTCCGCCTCGCGGGCGGCGGGGCCGATCAGCGGGCCGTTGTGCTTGACGAGGCCTTCCAGCGTTTCCCAGCTCAGATTGAGCCCGTCGAACTCGGCGTAGCGCCGCTCGAGCTGCGTGACGATGCGAAGCGACTGCGCGTTGTGGTCGAAGCCGCCATAAGCAGCCATCTTCTCGTTGAGCGCGTCCTCGCCCGTGTGGCCGAAGGGCGTGTGGCCGAAGTCGTGGACGAGCGCGACGGCCTCCGCCAAGTCCTCGTCGCAGCGCAGCGCGCGGGCCAGCGCCCTGGCGATCTGCGCCACCTCGATCGTGTGGGTGAGCCGCGTTCGGTAGTGATCGCTCTCATGCGCGATGAAGACCTGGGTCTTGTGCTTGAGGCGGCGAAACGCTGTCGAATGGATGATGCGGTCGCGATCGCGCTGAAACGGGGTTCGCGTGGCGCTTTCCGGCTCCGACACCAGCCGGCCGCGGCTTTGGGCGGGATCGCAGGCATAAGGCGCGCGCGGCCGATGGCCGAAGCCGATGCCTTCCAGCGCAGCCGCCCTGTCCATGCGCTCCGATTGACTCGCCTCCGACCCCTTCATACCTATGACGGGCACACGCGAATGCAAGCAGAGCACCCGAAAGGAACCGGGCCATGACGCTGGATGCGGGCGCTTCGATGAAGCGCGTGGAACTGACCGAGGCGGCGGCCAAGCGCATCACGAAGATCCTGGCGAAGGAACCGGGCAAGGAGGCGTTGCGCGTGGCGGTCGAGGGCGGCGGCTGCTCGGGCTTCTCCTACAAGTTCGATCTCGTCTCGGGACGCAACGACGACGACGTGGCGATCGAGAAGGACGGGGCTCTGGTGCTGATCGACGACCTGTCGCTGGTCTATATGGGCGGCGCGGTGATCGACTTCGTGGACGACCTGATGGGCCAGAGCTTCCAGATCAGGAACCCGAACGCCGTCGCCTCCTGCGGCTGCGGCACGAGCTTCTCCATCTAAGCCAACTCGCATCCCGGAGCCCGCATGAAGATCGCGACCTGGAACATCAACGGGGTCCGGGCGCGGATCGACAATCTCGTGGCCTGGCTTGAGGCCAGCAAGCCCGACATCGCCTGCCTGCAGGAGATCAAGTCGGTGGACGAGCAGTTCCCGCGCGCAGAGATCGAGGCACTGGGCTATGCCGTGGAGACGCACGGCCAAAAGGGTTTCAACGGCGTGGCGCTCCTGTCGAAGCTGCGCTTTGACGAGGTGAATCGCGGCCTGCCCGGTGACGACACGGACGAGCAGGCGCGCTTCATCGAAGGCGTGTTCTCGACGCGCCAAGGCGCGTTGAGCGTCGTGTCGCTTTATCTGCCCAACGGCAATCCCGTGGGCACCGAGAAGTTCACCTACAAGCTCGGCTGGATGGAGCGGCTGGAGCGCTGGGCGCGCGAGCGGCTCATGCTTGAGGAGCCGCTGGTGCTTGCGGGCGATTACAACGTGATCCCCGAACCGAAGGACGCCAAGAACCCCGAGGCCTGGGAGGGCGACGCGCTGTTCCGGCCCGAATCGCGGCGGAACTTCCGCCGTCTGGCGGCGCTCGGCTTCACGGACGCGCTGCGAGCCGTGGACGATCGCCCGGACGTCTACACGTTCTGGGATTATCAGGGCGGCTCGTGGCAGCGGAACAACGGCATCCGCATCGACCATCTCATGCTCTCGCCCGAGGCGGCGAATCGCCTCGCGGCAGCGAGCGTGGAGAAGCATGTGCGCGCCTGGGAGAAGCCGTCCGATCACGTGCCGGCGGTCGCGGAGCTTCGCTTCGATCCGGTGTGATGCCGCGGCCGGAACTCTCCCACGTCCGGAACATTATGGGAACATCTCAACCGAGAGGATGATCCCATGGCTGATGCGCAACCCAAGACGCACCCCGAATCGAATGCCGAAAAAGACCCGAACGACTGGGTCACGGGCGACGAGCCCATGACCGGGGCGCAGGCGTCCTATCTCAAGACGCTTTGTGAGGAGACGGGCGAAGCGTTCGACGAGAACCTGTCCAAGGCGGACGCCAGCAAGCTGATCGACGAACTCAAGAACCGCTCGCCGCGGCTGAAGAACGGCTGACCTCGACTCGGGCGCGCCCGGAAGGCACGATGCGGGCCATGCCGGACGCTCCGCCCTATCCCGCTGCCCGTTACTTCGCCTTCTGGGCGCACAACAATGCGTGGTCCAACGACCGCCTGCTGCGCGCCTGCGCCACGCTGAGCCCGGAGGAGTTCGAGCGGGAGCGGACGAGCTTCTTCCCGTCGCTGCTCCTGACGCTGAACCATAACCTCACGGTCGACTGGTTCTATGTCGACGCCCTGGGCGGCGGATCGCTGGGCTTGGCGGCGTTCCGGGACGAAACCCCTTTCCGAGAGGCCGAAGCGCTGCGGCGCGCCCAGGCCGATACCGACCGCCGGCTGATCGCCCTGTGCGAGTCCCTCACGGACAACGATCTCGGACGCGAGGTCCGGCTCACCCGCGAGGGCGGGCGGGTGCAGCGCGAGCGCACCGATCGCGTGCTGATGCACCTCTTCCAGCACCAGATCCACCATCGCGGCCAAGCCCATGCGATGCTTACGGGAACAGCCGTCGCCCCGCCCCAACTCGATGAGTTCTTCCTGGCCGACGAGGCGCCGCTGCGGGCGTCGGAGGTCGAGGCGTTGGGGTGGACCGAAACGGGGTTGTGGGGTGCGGGCCGGAGCGGGTCCTGACACGGCGCGGCCCACCGCGTCGCCTTTTTTGTCCCGGTCGCGGAGAGCTGCTAGCGCATCCCGTTCGCCAGCATGTCCTGCGCCATGGTGATCGCCGTGCGGCGGTCCTTCTCCTCGACCACGGCGAACGCTTCTTCCTGCATGTTGCGGATCCAGGACTGGTCGGCGGGCGACGCGCGCTCCAGCGCGGCCGTCATCATGGCGAGCCCGCGAACGACCTTGCCGCTCTCGAACAGAAGCTGGCCGAGCGTGGCCTGCGCGCCGGCATGGCCCTTCTCGGCGGCGAGATGCAGCCAACGCCCGGCCTGGCGCAGGCTCGCCTTGACCCCGCCCTCGCCCTTCAGGAACATCTTGCCCATCTCGAACTGGGCCGTGGGGTTGCGGTGGTTGGCGGCCGCCCTCATGAAATATTCCTGCGCCGCCACCATGTCGCGCTTCACCGGCGTGCCGGGGATGCCCTGCTTGAGATAGTTGCCCAAGGCGACCAGGGCGTCGGAGACATAGGTCTCCTCCGGGCTGCCGGACTCCACGTCCTGCTCAACGATCTCGCTGAAATACTTGAACGCCTCGAAGTCGTCCTCGGCCACGCCGTCGCCTTCGGCATACATCCGCGCGAGCTTCCAGCTCGCGCCGATCTGGCCGTTCTCGGCGGCATAGCGGTAGGCCTCCACCGCCTGATCCTTGTGTCCGCTCTTGTAGGCGGAGAAACCTAAGCGGAAAACGTCGAAGGGGCTCGACATCTCCGCACCCTGGGGCGCGGCGACCGGCTGGTCGTCGAACACGTCGTTGTCGAACGCCCAGGCTCCGCCCGGCGCGCCCAGAAGCGCCAAGGTCACGCCGACAAGTAACCAGGAACGCAGCACGTCAGATGTCCGCATAGGAGAGCGTTTCGGCGGAGCCGCCGGGATGGGTGACGGCGCCGTCGCGCGCCGAACCGACGGTCTGCGCATATTTCCACAGCGCGCCCGAGCGGTAGTCGGTCTCGCGCGGGGTCCAGGCCGTTCGGCGTTCGGCCAGCTCCTGGTCGGAGAGCTCCACCGAAAGCGTGCCCCTGGTCGCATCGATCGAGACGACGTCGCCGTCGCGCAGGAGGCCGATCGGCCCGCCCACGGCGGCTTCAGGCCCGACATGGCCGACGCAGAAGCCGCGGGTCGCGCCCGAAAAGCGGCCGTCGGTGATGAGCGCCAGTTTGTCGCCCATGCCCTGCCCATAGAGCGCGGCCGTGGTGGACAGCATCTCGCGCATGCCCGGCCCGCCCCTGGGGCCCTCGTAACGGATGACCAGCACCTCGCCCTCTTCGTACCGGCGGTTCGTCACAGCCTCGAAGCAGGCCTCCTCGCTGTCGAAGCAGCGGGCCGGGCCGGAGAACTGGAGGTTCTTCATGCCGGCCACCTTCACGATGGCGCCTTCGGGGGCGAGGTTGCCCTTGAGGCCCACCACGCCGCCGGTGACGGTGATGGGCTTGTCGGCCGGCCGCACCACGTCCTGGCCGTCATTCCAGGCGACCTTTTCCAGGTTCTCGGCGATCGTGCGGCCGGTCACCGTCATGCAGTCGCCGTGCAGAAAACCGTGGTCGAGCAGCGTCTTCATGAGAAGCGGGATGCCGCCGACCTCGAACATGTCCTTGGCGACATAGCGGCCGCCCGGCTTCAAGTCGGCGACGTAAGGGGTGCGCTCGAAGATTTCGGCCACGTCGAACAGGTCGAACTTGATGCCGGCCTCATGCGCGATTGCCGGCAGGTGCAGCGCGGCGTTGGTGGAGCCGCCCGAGGCCGACACCACGGCCGCGGCGTTCTCCAGCGCATGCCTCGTGACGATGTCGCGCGGGCGGATGTTCTTGGCGATCAGCTCCATGACCTTCTCGCCGGCCGCGAAGTTGAAGCGGTCGCGCATCTCATATGGTGCCGGCGCCCCGCAGGAATAAGGGAGCGCCAAGCCGATCGCCTCCGCGACCGTCGCCATGGTGTTGGCCGTGAACTGCGCGCCGCAGGAGCCGGCCGAGGGGCAGGCCGACTGCTCGATCTGTTCGAGCTCCTCGTCGTCGATGGCGCCGACCGAATGCTGGCCGACGGCCTCGAACACGTCTTGAACCGTGATCGGCCGACCCTTGTGGGTGCCGGGCAGGATCGAGCCGCCATAGATGAAGACGGAGGGCACATTGAGGCGCACCATGGCCATCATCATGCCGGGCAGCGACTTGTCGCATCCGGCGAGCCCCACGAGTGCGTCGTAGCAGTGACCGCGCATGGTCAGCTCGACCGAGTCGGCGATGACCTCGCGCGACACCAGCGACGCCTTCATCCCCTGATGGCCCATGGCGATGCCGTCGGTGACGGTGATGGTGCAGAACTCGCGCGGCGTGCCGCTGGCCGCCGCGACACCCTTCTTGACCACCTGGGCCTGGCGCATCAGCGAGATGTTGCAGGGCGCGGCCTCGTTCCAGCAGCTCGCGACGCCTACCAGCGGCTGCGCGATCTCCGTGGCGGACAGCCCCATCGCATATAGATAGGAGCGGTGCGGCGCGCGTTGCGGACCAACCGTCACATGCCGGCTGGGGAGCCTAGCTTTCGAGATCGCGTGAGCGTCCATCTGTGTCCTCGGCCGCAACTCATTTGCGGCTCAATCCTGCGCTCGATCCGCCAAGGCGTCCGGTCGAGGAAGCGCTTTCGGGGTGCGCGTGGTTTATGGCGGGATAGCGGCGGAAAGTTCCTGGATGGTTCCCTGCGCGACGGCGGCCGTGAGAGTGTTGCGCCGAAGTCACAAATCCGGAGACCGGGTCCGAAGGACTTGCCCGAGGGCCTCAGTCGCTGCCGCAGGCGCAACGAAAACGAGCCGGGAGGAGATCCGGCTCGCCATCCAGACTCATAGATGTTAGATCAGCAGCTTACAGGCTCATCCTGCGACGCGGGATGAGCCTGGGGGATGCGCGCCTCAGAACTTCACCTTGATCGAAGCCGAGCCGGCGACGACCGTGTCGGCGTCGAACTCGTAGCTGACATAGTTCGCGGGATCCTGCTCGGCGATGAAGTCTGAGCGACCGCCCGTCAGCACGCCGACCGACCCGCCGAAGCGAAGCTCCACGTTCTCCGTGGGCGTGTAGGAGCCGCCCAGCGCGACCGTATAGACGTCCGTCTGCGAGCCGTAGAACGTGGACGTGCCCTTGTCCCAGGTGACCGAGGCGAGACCTGAGAACGTGTCGGTGAACTTCTTGCCGAGACCGGCCGTCACCGTCCAGCCGTCCTCATAGAAGGCATCGAAGCTCGTGGTCGGAGAGACTTGGCCCGTCGCCGGGCTGACGACGCCGTTGATTCTCACCCGCTGAAGCTGGCTCCAGTCCTGCCAGCGGATGTTGACAAAGCCGAGCAGGCCTTCTGCCAATCCGGATTGCAGGCGGATGTCCAGCGCCTGCGGAATTTCGGTCTGCGCATCGACGTCGAAGACGCCGGTGGTGAGCCGCGGAGAAAATGGAGAGAACGGTCCCGGCAAAGGCGCCAGCACCGTGCCGGTCGGCCCGAACCCGGTCGTGTCCACCGTGCCTGTCAGATCGTATTCGTAGCGTCCTGAGTAGAGCACGAGGGCGCGCAGCGCGATCTCGGGAATCTCGTAGGCTGCGCCGACCCTGTAGCTCCAAGCCTCGTCCGACAGCTCGAACGTGCCGATGCCCTCATTGCCGAAGTCGAGAAGGGTCTGGCGCGCGAGGTATGCGTCGAGCTGCTGGTAGGATGTACCGCCGATGACACGGAACTGACCCCCGGCCAGATCGAACTTATAGGAGCAAGTCAGGCCGAAATCGTGCGAATCGACCTCGAACTCCACCGCCGTGGGCGAATAGGCGTTGTTCGTGCCGTAGTCCGCGTCGGCACCGTAGGGTTGGGTGTAGGTGGCCAAGCAATCTACTGGCTCGAAGATGTTGAACTTGGCGCCGAGCCGAGGCACCGCATAGTCGCCCTCGACCTCGACCGACCCGCTGAACAGCGGCGGGCGCCGCAATGAGTTAGCAACACCAGTGGCTCTGTCACGATCTATCCCCCTCGCAATCAGGCCGGCACGGATCCGGTCGGCAAGCGGGTCTGTGGAGCTCGTCGCCCGCTGCACGTTCTTCAACTCGCGCTGAGGCGACACATAGGTGACGCCGGCTTCGGTCGCGATGCGCGCGGGATCGAACAGAAGATCGACCTGCACGCCGCCGCGGTCGAAGCCGCCGGCCTGGGCGGAAGCAACGGCCAAGGCGGACGCGCCGGCAACGAAAAGAGCGCGCGAGATCAGGCTGCGCATGGATCGGTTTCCCCCGTGAGTTCGTTGCCGGAGCATAGACTCGACAAGGGGGGAACACGCAACGGGGCGGGAAAGGCAGGAACCCGCAGCCGGAGGGTCGGCGTGCTTGACGACCCCTGAACGCCCAGGGTTTCAGGCGGCCTGCATTGAGGTCGCCAGTTAAGTCATGCTTTTAAACTGTTGACTTCTTTGCGGTAGATGCGGCTCAGCCCCGAATTGTGGCAACATGGCAACATTTCGGCGAAAATGCGTCGCAACGGGTCTGGCGCGGGCCGCGCCAGCAGCCGCCATCGCGGTTCAGGCGTCGGCGCGCAGCCGCGACAAAGCCAGGTCCAGCTTGATCTGCCGTTCCTGGAACGCCGCCAGCTTCTCGCGCTCGGCCTCCACCAGTTCGGGCGGGGCGTTGGCGACGAATCGCTCATTGGCGAGCTTGGTACGAAGCCGGGCGATCTCCTCGGTCACCTTGGTCTGTTCCTTGCGCAGCCGGATGGCCTCCGCGTTGAGATCGATCAGGCTGCCCAACGGCAGGCACACGGTCGCCTCGCCCAGCACGATCTGCGCCGACGCCGGCGGCGCGAGGACGCCCTCGGAGATCTCGCCCACACGCGCCAGGCGCTTCAACGCCGCCTCGTGCCGCGCGAGGCGCTGGCGCGTCTCGGCGCGCGCGCCGAGCACCACGAGAGGGGCGACCGCCGCCGGCGGCACGTTCATCTCGGAGCGCACCGACCGGATGCCGCCGACGAGTTCGATCAGCCAGTTGATCTCGGCCGCGCCCTGGGCGTCCTCGAACGCCGGCTCGGGCCAGCGGGAATGGCAGAGAAGGCGCTCGCGGCCCGTCTCGCCACCCGTCAGGCTCCAGAGCTCCTCGGTCATGAAGGGCATGAAGGGGTGCAGAAGCTTGAAGCACTCGTTCAGCACATGCGCGGCGCAGAGGCGCGACTCCTGCTTCGCGGCTTCATCAGCGCCGGCGAAGATCGGCTTGAGCAGCTCCAGATACCAGTCGCAGACGGTGTTCCAGACGAAGCGGTAGGCGGCCGCCGCCGCGTCGTTGAAGCGGTAGCTCGTGACCCCGTCCGTGATCTCGCGGGCGGCGCGGGTGAGCTCTGTCAGCACCCAACGGTTCACCGTGAGCCCGGCTTCGGAGGGCAGGAAGTCCCCTTCGCCCGCCACGCCGTTCATCTGCGCGAAGCGGGTGGCGTTCCAGAGCTTGGTGCCGAAGTTGCGATAGCCGGCGACCCGCGCGGGGTCGAGCTTCACGTCGCGCCCCTGCGCGGCCATGATCGCCAGCGTGAAGCGCAACGCGTCCGCGCCGTATTCGTCGATCAGTTCCAGGGGATCGATCACGTTGCCCTTGGACTTCGACATCTTGGCCCCGTGCTTATCGCGCACCAGGGCGTGGACATAGACGGTGTGGAAGGGCTCGCGATCGGTGAATTGCAGGCCCATCATCATCATGCGGGCCACCCAGAAGAAGATGATGTCGAAGCCGGTCACCAGCACGTCGGTCGGATAGTAGGTGCGCAGCGCCTCCGTCTCCTCCGGCCAGCCGAGCGTGGAAAAGGGCCAGAGCGCCGACGAGAACCAGGTGTCGAGCACATCCTCGTCGCGGGTCAGGATCTCGCCGGGCCGGAAGTTCTCGAGGAGATCCTCGACCACGGCCTTCATCGGCCCCTCATGGGCGATGTAGTGCTGGATGGCGGCGCCCAGCGCCTCTTCCTCGGTGCGCTCGACGAAGACCGCGCCGTCCGGCCCGTACCAGGCCGGGATGCGGTGGCCCCACCAGAGCTGGCGCGAGACGCACCAGGGCTGGATGTTCTCCATCCACTCGAAATAGGTCTTTTCCCAGTTCTTCGGCACGAAGCTCGTGCGGCCCTCGCGCACGGAGGCGACCGCCGGACGCGCCAGCTCCGCCGCGTTCACATACCACTGGTCGGTGAGGAAGGGCTCGATCGGCACGCCGCCGCGGTCGCCATGGGGCACCGTGTGCCGGTGCGGCTCGACTTTGGCAAGGAAGCCGCCGGCCACCATCAGGGCGACGACGCGGCTGCGCGCCTCCGAACGGTCGAGGCCGTGGAGTTCGGCCCAGGCTCCCGCCAGCGGCCCGCCGGCATCCAGCCCGTCCAGGAAGTCGTCATTGTCCCGAAGGAGCATCGTCGCCTCGGGCGTCATGACGTTGACGGCGCGGAGCCCGTGGCGGCGGCCCACCTCGAAGTCGTTGAAATCATGCGCGGGCGTGATCTTCACCGCGCCCGTGCCCTTCTCGGGATCGGAATACTCGTCGGCGACGACCGGGATGCGCCGGCCCACCAGCGGCAGCACGACGTTCCGGCCCACGAGGGCGCGAAAGCGCTCGTCCTCGGGATGCACGGCCACGCCCGTGTCGCCCAGCATGGTCTCGGGGCGCGTGGTGGCGACGGTGATGAAGGTGGCCGGGTTCTCCGGATCGAACGCCACGCCTTCGAGCGGGTAACGAAAGTGCCAGAGATGGCCGTCCACCTCGCGGTTCTCGACTTCGAGGTCGGAGATGGCCGTGCCCAGCGCCGGGTCCCAGTTGACCAGCCGCTTGTCGCGGTAGATCAGCCCGTCCTTGTAGAGCCGGACGAACACCTCGATGACGGCCTGCGACAGGCCCTCGTCCATGGTGAAGCGCTCGCGCGACCAGTCGCACGACGCGCCAAGCCGCTTCAACTGGTGGATGATCGCGCCGCCCGATTGCGCCTTCCACCGCCAGACCCGGTCGATGAACTCCTCGCGCGACAGCTCGCGGCGGCGGATGCCCTGCTCGCCCAGTTGGCGCTCGACGACCATCTGGGTGGCGATGCCGGCATGGTCCATGCCCGGCTGCCAGAGCACATTGCGCCCGCGCATACGCTCGAAGCGGACGAGCACGTCCTGCAGCGTGTTGTTGAGCGCGTGCCCGATATGCAGCGAGCCCGTGACGTTGGGCGGCGGAATGACGACCGTGAAGGCCGCGGCGCCTTCGTCCGCGCCAGCGCCGGCGCGGAACGCGCCTTCGCTCTCCCAAAGCTCGGCGATGCGCGGCTCGACGGCCTTGGCGTCATAGGTCTTGTCGAGCATGGAAGGAACCGCGCGTCAGGATGGGGAACGGGCGGGGTAAACCGGATGCGCGGAGGCAAGTCAATTGCAGCGTGGGGGCATCCAACCACGCGGGACGGTTCTCACCGAGGCGCGACCGACCCCCGCGCGATGCGCTCGATCTCCTCGCGCACGAGGCGCTCGACCAGATGCGGCAGGTTGTTGTCCAGCCAGTCCTGCAGCATGGGCCGCAGCATCTCCTCGGCGATCTCGTCGAAGCTGCGGCGCGAGCGCGCGGTGAACGCTTCCGACAGCTCGCCGAACGAGGCGGCGACCTGCCGTCCCGTCTGCTCGGAGATGATCGCCGGCCGCGAGGCCTCGCTCTGGGCGCGCGGCGCTTCGGCATGCGCCGCCGACATCTCGGGATGCGACGCGTCGGCCTGGGCCGGGAACGAGAAGTGCGCGCCGTTGATCTCGCCGGCGTTCAGGTCGCCCATGTCCAGCTCTAAATCGGCGGCGTCGCTCGTCTGCTCATCCTCCTCCGGCAGCGCGTCGTCGGCCATGTCCATATCGACTGGCGTCGGTGTCGCGGCGGTCCGAGCCTCACCGACGTCTTCAGGCGCTTCTTCCGCCCCAGGCGGCTGCGCAGCCGCGGGACTCTGCCCGAATGAAAAGCCCCCGTCCCGACCTTCGTCGCGGACAGGCTCCGCTGAGCCGAGTTCGACCCGGAAGGCGTCCACCTCGCCGGCCTCGGTCGGCGCGGGAAGGTCGGGCGCCTTGCGGGTGGTGTCGCTGTCCTCGATGATCCGGCGGATCGAAGCGAGGATTTCCTCCATGGAAGGTTCGCGCTGCACGCTGTTCACCGGCACCATCGTCATACTCGCCTCGCCGCACCCGGTCCCGTGACCGCTTGAGAATCGGCCCGCCCCAGGGCTCGAATCACGCGCCCGAGCGTAGCGGACGCCCGCAAAGCCGGGAATCCCCAAAGCCGGCGCCGGAGGGATTTCAACAGGGCAGAAGATCGGAGCAGCGACCGTCCGGCGTGCGCAAGCCGAACCACTTGTCCCTGACCGCGTCGAAATGCTCCTGCGGCCGGTAGACCACGACGTTCAGGCCCAGCCGCTCGGCCGACAGCGCGCCGGTGGCCGAGGCGATCGCGTAACTCGCCACCACCACGTCGCGCTGCGCGCTGGCGAGGTTGATCTGCGCCGTGATCACGTCGGCCTGGGCTTCGAGCACGTCGAGCGTGGTGCGCTGGCCCACATTGCGCTCCTCGGTGACGCCGGACAGCGCAAGCTGCGCCGCCGCCACCACCTCGCGGTTGGCCTGCACCGCCTCGATGGAGGCGAAATACTGCGTCCAGGCGGTGGTCAGCGCCTGACGCACCTGATCGCGGGCCACATCCACCTCGATGCGCGCCTGGCCCAGCCGCTCCTTGGCCTGGCGCACCTGCGCCGACGCCCGCCCGCCCTGGTAGATCGGCACGTTCAGGGTCACGCCGATGCTGGCGGTGTCGGTGGTGTCGCTGCTCTCGGTCCGCCCGCCGGTGGTCACGCCGGGCAGGCCGGGAAAGGCCCCCTCCCTCGTGACTTGCGGGCTGGACGTGACCGTGTTGGTGAAACTCCTCTGAAGCCCCGCCGACGCCGAGACCTGCGGCAGAAGCGCGCCTTCGGCCGACTTCACCTGATAGGCCGTGGCGTCCACCAAAAACTCGGTGGCCTGAATGGCGGGGTGCTGGCCGAGGGCGACGGCCTGCCCCTGTTCGATGCTCCTCGGCAAGAGCTTGCTCAAGGGCGAGGCCCCGTCGAGCTGACCGGGCTCCGTGCCCACGATCTGCCGGTAGGTGGCCGCGCTCGCCTGCGCCTGCGCGCGGGCGGATGCCAGATTGGCCTCCGCTTGCGCGGCGCTGGCTTCGGCCTGCGCCACGTCCGTGCGCGTGCCTTCGCCCACCTCCAGCCGGGAACGGGCGGCGCGCACCTGCTCGCTCAGGAATGCGAGGTTCTGCTCGGTCAGCGCGGCGATGCGGCGATCGCGGATCACGTCCATATAGGCGGACGCCGCGTTGAAGAGGATGTTCTGCTCGGTGTTGCGAAGGTTCTCCTGCGCCGCAAAGACGCTGGCCTCCGCCGAGCGTACATTGTTGCGGGTCTGGAAGCCGTCAAACAGGGTCTGGTTGATCTGCACCCCAAAGGAGAAGGTGGCGATCCGGCTTCCAACGTCGTCCTGGCGCTCCGTGCGCGAGGTGTAGTCGGCGTCGGCCACGCCCGCCACCGTGGGCCGGTAGCCGGACTTGGCGATCGCCACGTCCTCGTCGGTGACGCGAACGCCGGCGCGCGCGGAGTTCAGCTCGGAGTTGAACTCATAGGCTTTGGACAAGGCGCCGAAAATGCTCTCGGCTGAAGCGGATTGCGGCAGGAAAGCCGTGGCCGAAGCCAACAGCACGGCGAGCAGGCGAATTCGAGCACGCGGCACGGCACAACCCCCATCGTTCCTCGCGGGAGCGCCGCAATCGCAGGCCAGGCGCCTGCCCCCTCGCGGACATCATGCTCCCCGCTGATTTCCTTCCGCCGGAAAGGAATCAGTAACGCTGATGTGGACCGCAACCGAACACGGCCGCGGAGTCTCGGCAAGCGGACGAAGGTCAGAATTCGAACGCAGGCTCGCGTTCAAAACCGGGGAGTGGCTTTACTGCCGCATTGAAGCCGCGCCGGGCGCCCACGGCATTGCCGAGCTTCAGGTGGACGCGCACCTCGCCCGCCAGCCCACGGCCTTCCACCGCCACGAGACGCCCACCCTCACCGAGCTGGTCGAGCAGCGCACCCGGCACGAAGTCCACGGCGCCTGAAACCACGATCACGTCATAAAGCGCGGCGGCAGGCCAACCCTGCGGGAGCGGGCCGGTCACCACCTCGACATTGCCGATGCCTAGCGAGGCCAACGTCGCGCCGGCCTGCGCGGCGAGCGCGGGATCGCTTTCGAGGGCGACCACCGAGCGCGCGAGGCGCGACAGGACCGCCGCGTTGTAGCCCGTGGCCGCGCCGACTTCGAGGACGTGATCGGACGCGCGGATTTCGGCCAGTTGCAGCATCTTGGCGAAAGGCGCCACCTCCATCAGGAAGCGTCCTTCGGCCACCTCGATGTCCCCATCGGAATAGGCGAGCATGCGCCGGCGCTCGGGCACGAACAGCTCGCGCGGCAGTTCGCTCGCGGCGGCCAGGATGTCGCGGTCGGAAACGTCCTGCGTTCGGAGCTGGCCCTCCAGCATGTTCGCGCGCATCACGGAAAAGTCGGGGGCCATGCTCGAACCGGAAAGCTGGTAGGTGGCTAGCGCCGTTTCCACTTGCGTGGAATCGGCTCCAGTTTTTTCTTTCGCCGCATTTTCAATGGTGAGCCGGCGTCCACCTCACCCGAAAATGCTCCCGCGCCCGGATGCTGGAGGCCTCGCCCGGAATCGAACCGGGGTGCAAGGATTTGCAGTCCTCTGCGTGACCACTCCGCCACGAGGCCCCGCCGCATCCGGCATGCGCGAGGGCTCCATTAGGTTGCGGGAACGCCGCTCGTCAAGCCGAACAAAAGGTCGTCACCCGCAGCGACGGGGCGCGGAACGCCTACTCGCCCCCCAAACCGTTGCGTCTCGGCCGGCCGCGGCGCCGCTCCCACCACACGGCGGAGCGTCGGCGCCAGCGCCGCACCCTGGCGAATTCATAGGAGAGCACCAGTAGGCCCAGCGGGACCATCCAGAAGCCGAGGATCGGCAGGAATCCGAAGATGCCAAAGAGGATGAGAAGACAGCCGATGGTGATCCGGGCCGCCCGCGAGCGCGGCAAGGGCATTTCGCGGCCCAGAAGCTTCAGCTTGGGCGAAGGCGGGCCGTTCGGCTCGGACATGTTGTGGACTTCAGGCTCAGGGCGATGGTTGGCGGCGCGGCGGTTCGCACCTATATGGTTTCCCGGGCTCGCGAATGCGAGTGGACGGCTGCGTCAGGGCGCATGATCCCGAAATCAACGCCTGCCCGCTTGGCAAACGCGAAGACTGTTTGCTATAGGCGGGCTCGCTGTTCCTGAGCCCTTGTTCCCCGGTAGCTCAGCGGTAGAGCAACCGGCTGTTAACCGGTTGGTCGCTGGTTCGAATCCGGCCCGGGGAGCCAAGCTTTTCAAGTACTTAATGCGATTTTAAGGGCTGTTGCCCCGCCGCAGGTGCGTCTCAGGGCAACATCTGGGGCAACAATCGCCAGTGATGGGCAACGAAAAGCCCGGCCACGTTTCCGCAGCCGGGCCAAATTCGTCACCGTGACGATTTCAAGCCGCCCGCCCGCTCCTGACGAGATAGCGGTTCAGCAGCGACTCAGCGCGGGCGAAGTCCCGATGGGCTGCCGCATTCCGCCGCTTGGCGCGGGCGAAGAAGAAGCGGGCGGCGAGGATGGTTAGGAGGCGCATGACGCACCAGCCAACCGCTCAACCTCGGCCAGGAAGCGCATGACGCGCTCCTCGTTCCAGTCAAGATGATGCCATTCCTCCTCGGGCGTGTCGGCGGCATCTGCGCTCACGGCTTCGGAGCGGGTGGCTTTGGCCCAAACCGCCAGTCCCGCCAAGGTCTGCGGCTTGATCGAGAGAATGCGCTGGCCGATCTCCTCCAGGGGCAGCAGCGCAGCGTCGGCGCGGTCCATTGCCGCTGTCACACCGACCTCGTTGTGGATCTGCCAAGCCTCGCTGTCACGGTCGAGCGACAGGCCGCGCTCCTCGATGAGGCCGCGCCACTCGGCGTCCAGCCGCCACATGTCACGCCAGAGCGGGAGCCATGCTGCGCGCAGAGTGTCGAACTGCTTCCCGAGCGCGATCAGCTCGGCGTCGGGGTTGCTGGCCGCCAGCGCGATGGCCGGCAGTGCAGTCGCCGCCGCAGCGGCAGGAAGGGCGCGCACGAAAGCGCGCCTCGTGATAGAGGCAGAGTTAGCCATGGTCGAAGTTCCCTTTCGGTCGTGGTTAGGGCTGCCTCGGTGTTACCAGCACCGTTGCGGCCCGACTCTTTTTCGAGTACCAGTTATTTATGTCCGATGCAATAACTCGTACGAGAAAAAGAGGTCGCCCGTCGACCGGAGCCCATTCGATCCATCTTCGCATCGAGCCGGGCCTGCTCGCCGCCCTCGACAAGATGGCCGCCGAAGTGCCCACCACGACACGCCCTCAAGCCGTGCGCATGATCCTGACGGATTGGCTCACCGGGCATGGGTATCTGGCGCACAAGGCAGCGCCGCCCGAGATGTCGAATTGAAAGCCCTGCTAGAGAGGGTAGCCCTCAGCCTTGTCTCACTCATTGCAGGGGCGGCGCTTCTCCTCTGGTTTGTCTCCACGCACTATTTTGGCGAGCCCCGGGGTGAGAGCGAGCCGACCGCGACTGAGGTGATTGCGCCGGTCGAGTGAAGGATGGCGGCGGGGCGGGCATGAGGCTGAGGACATGAAGCTGAGAGTAGCCACATGGGTTCTGGTTTCGCTAGCCTGCATGACTGAGGCTCGCGTGGCTTCCGCTTCGAAGAACAGCTTTTTCTGTGCGGCCGCCGTGTCCACGGGTCTGCTGTTTCAGGACGGCCGTTGGAAGTCCGTAGAGTTCGATCCATCTGAGCAACGCTTCACGATCTCGCGTTGGTCGAGTTCCGAGTATGCAGTGTATCGGCTTGGAAACGACAAGCCCGATTTCGTCTGCTTCGAATATGGCTTAGGTGGACCGATTAGTATCGACTGCAAGAACGATCGTGAGTCCGGTGTGGGCTTCAGGTTTGACGAGGGCACCCTGAGGTTCCATGCCTATTCCATATATGGCTACGTCGGAGGCAACGATAATGTCCGACCATCTCTGACAATAGGCACGTGTTCACCGATCCCTTGAAAGAGCGCGTGGCCAGAAGCACTCCCCTCACCGGGGAAGATGCTTGCCGGCAGGACGTAGACTCACGTCGCCCGGTTTGCTTTCGTGTCTCGAACCGGGAGGGCTCTCATTGCGCATCTATGTTATTGCGGGGCTGTTGGCAGTCGCGCCAGGGGCGGTTTCAGCCCAATCCTTCTCATGTTCCTTCGGCCAACCCGCATGCGTAAACTATAACGAGAAGGTTGTTCCGCAGGACGCGCAGTGCTTCGACGCCTACACCTGCTTCCCCGGCGGGTTCATCTGCAAGTCGGAGCATGAGGAGTATGTCAGGAAGGCAGCCTCGATGGCGGAGAACTACGACACGTTGCGTTCCTGTATCGCCCGCGCAGAGGACATGGAAACAGTCCAGCGATGCCTTAGCACGGACACGCTCATGCAGTGACACACTGGAGAGTAAGGCTGCGGCGGGCGCACATGAGGTCGAGGAAGTGAGGCTGCCCCCGGTAGATCAATATCGTGAGCCGTTCATAGAGCCACTTGGTCGCCTCACGCTCATGGCTGCGCTCGCTGACAACCTACTGACCGACATACTTGCGATCTCCAATGCCGGCTCGGAGGAGCTTGCAACGGCGACGCACTTCACCAAAGCCTCCGGTTTAGTGAGGCATTGGGGGGCTCGCGAAAGAAAGAAGGCGACGCAGATGATCAAAGACTTGCCGGAGACACTCCGGAGCGCCGTCACCGAGTGCCTCGAAAGGTTTGGGGCTCTAAAGGAGCGGCGTAACAGAGCTATTCATGACGCGGTAGATTTGGGCTGGGATGGCGAGAACAACCGCCTGTTGGCTCTAGCGATAGGATATCCTAAGGTCGCTGGTGAAACAGCGTTCAGGATCGAGCGCGTCACACCCGATGTTATTGCTGATCTCGCTTGTGAGTATG
This sequence comes from Mesorhizobium sp., assembly GCA_035998495.1. Classification (GTDB taxonomy): domain Bacteria; phylum Pseudomonadota; class Alphaproteobacteria; order Rhizobiales; family Rhizobiaceae; genus Mesorhizobium_B. The sequence continues at coordinate 86,558 of DASYHP010000067.1, read as the reverse complement.
ACGAACTGCGGGCAGACTTAGAGCACTGTCGCTACATGCTGCTGAGACCTGTCTGACCACCTCACCACCTCACATAGTTCTCTGACGGCCTGACAAGGAACTCCTGGCCCGTCTCGCGCCCAACCCACTTTTCTATCGCTGAATGGGAGTGGCCCCGATCTCGGTTATCCAGTAGGCTTCCCCTGGGGGAAAGGGATCTCTGCTGCGGTTGCTGAGGATCAACGCTTGAATAGCATCGAGGGGGCTTGTGCTGCCTGTCGTCGGCTTGATCCTGCCGGGCCTTTCAGTCTTCTGCTTGCCGCGTTTGGGCTTACCACTCGCCGTCCCGGCAAACTCAGGCTGCCAGTTCAGCCGTCTCTCTTCTCGCTCGCGCTGGTAAGCCCGAACACGGCGTTCCTGAGTTTAGGGTGCTTGAATAGAAGGTGAACGGGGCGGTCATAGGGAATTCAAGGCCTCGAAAATAGAGCACCCCGACGAACACAGGAGGAGAAGACATGAACCGTTTCGCTCAAGCTCTTGCCGCCGCTGCACTCACGCTTAGCGCTGCGCTTCCCCAGCAGGCCACAGCCGCCGCATTCGTCGCCTGGAAGGTTACCGATGTATCCTGGGGCGACACCCTGAACGTGCGCAAATTTCCCGCGAGCACCTCGCAGAAGCGCGCGGCCTACCCGAATGGCACGGTCCTGTCGATGACGGGCAAATGCACCGGCGACGTGGATCTGTTCGAAATTGCGGACCTGTCGCGCAAGGAGCAGCGCGCCCGCATTCGCAACGAGTGGTGCCAGGTGTGGCACGATCCTAAGCAGAACGGCGCCTACGAGCTTGGCTGGGTTTATGGCCGATACATCCGGCCGGACTGACGCGCGCAGATGTGCTGGGTGTCAAGCCTGAAATCGCCGGCGCGCGGTGAGTGGGATCGACCGCGCCGCAGATGACGAGAAGCCAGACCTCTGCGAGTCGGGTCGTGCTTAATTTTTGCTAGAAGGAGTCGCACAAACCCAGCGCCCGCTGGAACTTCGGTGCTCAATGCTGCCTTTCTCTGGCCTGAAGGGACATTAGGCCATGAGACGCAAACAGCCTTACACCGACAGTCACATCAGTCGACGCCGCGTTTCGAGGTTACTGACAGGAGCGACCGTTGCAGTCCTCGCCATCGTGGTGGGCTTGCTCATAGAGGACAGCCACTTCAACGATGGCCTTGTGGATCGCGCATCGACTGCTTCAGTCGGACCATAGCGACACCGCGGCCGAAGCTGCAAAGCCCGCCCCGGCCGGAGCCGAGACGGGTTGGCGTGAGAAGGATGGACACCTTTACTGCCGGAACAGCGACAGGATGGACTGGGCGTTGCCGTTTGCGATGGACAGCGCCTGGATGCCCAACTGCTGCTGCACCTGGAGCGCCTGGAGCTTTGTGGACTCCTTGTTCATGTCGGCGTCCACCAGCTGGCCCACGCCGCGGTCGATGGAATCCATCAGGCTCTGCGTGAAGGTCTTCTGGGCGTTGGACTGAGCCTTTGCAGTGCCGAGGACCGTGGCCGCGTTCGTCATCTCTATGGTTGCCGCTTCAAGAACTGTGATCATTCCGGAGATCTGCGCATCAGAGAAGCCGGCCACGCTCAGGGTGTAAACGGTGTAGGTGTCACCTGCAGCAACAGCAGCGCCCCCCGTCGGAGCAGCTGCTGTGGCTTCGCGGGCTCCGGTAGAGGCCAGCCGAGTGGCGTCCAGAATGCCATCGTTGAGCCCGGTGGCTGAGGCATAGGCATCAAAGAGCTTGATGTCCTGCACCGCGATGTCGATCGTTGAAAGGGATACTGTCCCGTCCGGCTTCCGATTGAGGGCGGCAACAATCTTCAGGTCGTCTGCCGTGCCAGCTGCGGCTGTGCCTGTTGTCGTGTCGACCGACAGCATGTTGGTACCCGAGAAGGTCGCCGAGTCCGCATAGGCCTTGAGCTGGTTCTGAAGCGCCTTGATCTCAGTGTCGATCTTGACCTTGTCGGCTGCCGTGCCTCCTGTGGCGGCGACGAGCCTCGACTTGATTTCGTTGACCGTATCGATGGTTTTGCTCAGGGCTGTGTAGGCGGTGTCGATCTTGGAGGCGCCAAGCCCAAGCGAGTCCTGAACGGTGCTGAGGGCCATGGCATCGGAACGCATCGTGGTGGCGATCGACCAGTAGGCAGCGTTGTCCGAAGCTTCAGACACGCGCAGTCCGGTGGAGATGCGGGACTGGGCAGTCGAGAGCTGCCTGTTGGTGGCGTTCAGGCTCTGAAGCGCAGTGAGCGCCTGAGCGTTGGTGTTGATGCTCGAACTCATGGAAACGCGAACTCCCGCGGTCGCAACAGAACTTGCATGCCAACGCTGGCGGCGCGGCGAAGCGGCGTCATGCCTGTGATCAGACCGAGGGAGATCAGCTCGCGCAGCACGTATGGTTAACGCGGCATGGTAACCAAACCGCCAAGAAGCATGGTTAACGGCATGCAAACGACCGGCGTTCAGACTGCCTGCTTATGTCTTCACCGGCCGTTCACTAATGTCGGTTATCTTCCAAGCGCTGGTTAGACCCCAATCCAGCGGACCTGCGATATCGCGCAGCATCACAAAAGCCCGGCCTGATCGCCCTCAGGCCGGGCTTTTTCGTCATTGGCGGACTTTAGCGGGCCGCTCCAGCTTGGTCTGGCGGCTTGCGTACTTGATGGGCTAGCAGCCCTGCCGAGATGGACGTTGCGGTAGACCACCGAACGGTAGAAGGCGGGCAGACGTCGCATCTCGCACTCCCGATAAACACCCCTGAAACCTGGCTGCTCACAGCCGTCATAGATCAGTAACCACTTGAGGCTATTTCGCAGCCGCCTCTAACGCGTTCGAGAATTGATCCGATGGCTGCGCTCTATGCCTTTGTGACTTCCGTGCTGCCTGTGGTGGCGATCATTGCCGTCCTCTGCGGCCCGCTGATACACGGCTAACGAAAGTGCCTGGGGCGGCTTCACTGCTATTTGACGGGCACCCTGTCGCACGGCCGCAGGTCACATCGCGTTCCAGGGCGTGGTGGCTGGTTCTGGGGCGTTCTCAAAAAGCTTGTCCTGCCGCTCCTCCAAGCGATCCTGCAACGTGGGCGGTGAAGGCGGGGCGGGCATTGGCGCAAGGTTCTGGCGCAACAGCGCATCAGGGCTGCTTCCCGGCTCCATAGGCGCGGCAGGGTTGACTGGCGTCGTTGGCGTGGGCCGTCTGCGCAACAGAGCATCAGGGCTTGTCCCAGGTGCGGCAGGGGCAATCGGGGGCAGTGGAGCCATGATGGCATCCTCAAGCCGGAAGATGATGGGCTCGCCGGACGGGTCGGACACCGCCGCGCCGACATAGGGATCGATGAAGACAAAGCCGCCCTCGGCGCTACGCCAGTGGCCATTATCCAGCACGAGCCCCGTATAGTTGTCCCGCACAGCCCTTGTGATCGCCTGCCCTTCGCCTCCGATGCCCTCCGGCACCGTGATGGTTTGTGCCAGGGCCGCACTCACACGAGGCTGCAGGGCCTCCAGCTTGCGCAGCACCGGCTCGGGATCTACGCCGCTGGGCAGGAGAATGCGGGCATTCACGCGGTTGTCGCCCGTCTCCACCTTCACATCGCCGTAAAGGTCTTTTGATGCAGCGCTCACGGCCGCCTGCAGGCTCTCGCCATTGCGGATGCGCAGATGCACCGCATTGGTCAGTAGCTTGCTGTCGCGCTGCGCACGGATGAAGTTCTCGGCTGAGCCGTCCGACAGGCCGTAATAGACATCGCCCGTCATGCCCTCGTCCATGAGCGCGGTCTGGATCTCCTCATCGATCTGCGCGCTCGTGACCTCCAGCCCGCCCGACATCGTCTTGCCCGGCAGCTTGGACATGTCCACGAGCGCTGCCTCGAACAAGCGCCGCGCGGCACCCTGATCGCCGCGCGCCATGGCCTCGATCGCGCCTTCCGTGATGTCGGGCAGGCCTGCGTCCACAAGCTGGTTGAACACGGCCCGGCGTTGCTCGGCGTCCGGCGTGGCCAGAACGAGTTGGGTGGCCGCAGCAATGCGATCCCCCTCTGTGCGCTGCTCGTCCTTGAAGGTGTTGGCCGCCCTGTCGGCAAGCTCGTCGGGCAGCAGATGCATGTTGGCGATGCCAAGCTGCTTTTGAGCGGCAGCGGTCACAGCAAGCGCCTGCTGAACGCCTGCAGGCGTCTGCGCATCCTGCCAAGCCACGCGAACACGCGGAAACACCTGCTGCACATAAGCGGCAGGGTCCGCCTCTCGTGCCTTCAACGTCTGCTCGGCCGCGGATGACAGAACGCTGTGGCGCTGCTGCTGAAGGGCTGCATCCTCGCCTGTCGACGTCGGAACTGCCGCCTGCACGAGTGCCTTCACCTGGTCAGTGGGCATGGTCTGCATGTCGTAGGCGGTTCGGCTCGTCTCCACCGCCGCTTCGAATTGGTTGTATCGTTGCGCGCCTTCCTGCACGCCATAGGCGTCCACAAACTCCTCGGGCGTCGGCATATGGCCCGAATAGCTTCCGGTGGTCTGGTAGGCGATCGGCGCGTTGGTGGTGGCGATCTCGATGCCGGCGCGCATCTCCATCCGCTGCTCTTGCTCGCGCGTTTGCACCTGCCGGAGAAGGGCCATGCGGTCGTCGGGCGAGATGCCGGCCAGGCGCGGGTCAAGCGTGGAGCCGCCGCCCGCAGGCGCGGTTGCCTTGCCCGCCTCATGCTCGGCAATGGCCGCTTGTGCCCAACCGGGAACGCTGTCCCTGCCGTGCGATGGCCCCCAAGCGCGACGGTTGCCAAGGTCGAGATGCAGTGAATTGTTGTAAACGCCGATGCCCTGAAAGCCCATGGATGAGGCCATGCGGATCAGGTTGACGCGCTCCTCCTTGGACATCTTGGACACGTCGAGGTCGAGCGCGTCGCCGTGCATGTGCCTCGACTTGGACGCCCCGCCTGCCCGCGCGTTCCGGCCAGGATCGCGGAAGCCAGAGGCAATCGGGATGGATTGCCCAAAGGCGTTCTGAAGCTGCTTGAACAGGCCAAGTGTTTGCGGCGTCACATGGTCGATGTCAGGCCCGCCGCCTGTCCGGTTGTCGCCTGCCGTCACGACGGGAAGATCGGGGCCAGTGGCCCTGGTCACAGGAGCAACACCGCTCCCGCCCATCTTCGCTTCGGTCCACCTGATGAGGTCGGCTGCTGTCATACCCCTCAGGAAGGGGTTCGCCCTAACCTTGTCCTGCCCCAAGATCGAGGCCACAGAGTCGTCAGGGTCGGCCTTGAGCACCAGAACGGCGCCGCCCGCCCCCGCGAAGTGAGCGAGATAGAGATTGCTGGCCGTCACGGGCACCGAGCGGTTGGTCAGATGCTCCGCATTGTCCCGCGCATAGGCCACCGTCAGTTCGCGCGAGAGCGCGGGGTCACGCTTCAAGGCGAGGATCTGGTCAGGCGTCCTGCCTGCGGCAATGTCGGGCCGGTGCTTGCGGATGCTGGCAATCCATGTGCGGTCGATGAACTGCCCAAGGCCCTCGGCCGATGAGAGATCATTCTTGGCATTCGGATCGCCGCTCGACTCCACGCCGATGATGCGGTCCACCACATTCGCGATCGCGCCTTCGCCCTGAACCGGAGCGGTGGCCTGTGCCTGCGGCTGCGGAAAGCCGAGCATGGCCCGAAGTTTGGATGGGGCGTCCGGGTCGTTGGCGAGGAAACTCTGCGCCAGCGCCTGGCCCGAGTCGCTGGCCCACTTTTGGCGGAACGCCTCTTTCTGGGCTGGCAGCATTCCACTGGTCTCGATCGCGCGGAAGCCGCGCTCCCGGATTTCGTCCACCGTGGCCGTGTCGTTCGGGTCCGTGAGGATGATCTTGTTGACGAGGTCGCTTGTGATCCGGTTGGCTTCGTTCGTGTAATAGGTCTGCTCCACCTCGAATTGTGCGTTCGCCATGCGGTTGGACAGCCGCATGCGCTTTTGTTCGAGGCGAGCCTGAAAGCGCTCCCGCTGGCTGGGCGGAACCCGCTTGAGAAAGTCTTTGGCCAAGTTGTCGATCAGGCCCGGCTTTGTTCGGCCCGTTCGGTCATCCACCTGCCCCACAGCGGCATCGTGGAGCCCCTGGCCGTCCATAGGGGCGGTGCGCAAAAGCTCAGCCGCTTGGCCATCCACCGCCGCGTCGAACTCCTCCTCAAGCCGCGTGGCCTCGAAGGCTTCCCGCTCCTCGCGCCTCCGCTGCTGAACCTCAGCAAGCTGGAATATCTCGCTGTTTCGTTCAGCGTCATATCGATCCTGCTTTGCCTTGATGCTCGCGCCCGCGTCCTGGATCGTGTTGCCCAACCCAGCGAGCGCGCCGCCAACCGGCGAGCCGGACGGGTAGTTGACGGGCGAGCCAGGATCGAGGGAGCGTTGAGCAACGCGAAGCGGAATGCGGGCCATGACGAGTCTCCTAGTCCCCTCGGAGGCGGAACAGCGGCCCGCCCGGTGACAGCATCGAAAGCAGGAGCCTATCGGCGGCTCTGGCCGCAGCGCCCGTCAAGCCGGCCGACGAACCCTTGCCGGCGAACACCTCGCCCCGGATGGCTAGCTCGTTCACGGCCAAGTCACGCCGGCCCAGCGCCTCCACGCGAGCGCTCTTGGCCCGGATGAGTTGTTCCACGGGCTCGGTTTCGGCCAGCGCCGCGCGCGCGTCCTCGATGCCCTTGTGAAGCCGCGCATAGACGGCGCGCAGCGTTTGGGCGTGAACTTTGAGATCCTCGCCCACGCGCTCGGCCTCGTTTGCCTGCTCGGCTTTCTCAGCATCACCGCCGCGCCGCCGCGCGCCTTCGATCTGCTTGGTGATGATCTCGATCGCCTCGTCACAGGCCTTCAACTCGGCCCGGATCGAGAGCACGTCACCATCATGGGCGAACAGGGCAGCCTCCTCCTGCACCAACAAGTCGGCGCGGCGCTGCTGCGCTTGCGTGAGCTTGCCCGTCAGGTCGTCCACGGCCGCAGCGAACTCGGCCGACTTCCTCATGGCGGAAAGCTGCGAGCCAAACAGGATGGCCTGGATTTCGATGGGGTCAGGCTTGCTCTCAGCCACGGGTTGATGCTGCTGCGTCTTCATCTAAAGGCCCTCAGTGGATCGTAGATGCCGGGTTGTCCGCCCCTCTTCACGCGGTATGCGGCCAAGGGGTCGGTCTGGCCCATTGACTGCTTGTTCGGCTTAGAAAGCCGGCTGACGCCCGCGCTTGCGGCGGCAATGGTGATCGCGCCCAAGGCTGCATTAGCGAGGTCGTCGGATGCGCCGCGCATGTGGTCGATGCTGTCACGGCCCTGCCGGCTCGTGCGGCGCTCCAACTGCGCAATCTGGCCGACCAGACGCGAGTTATCGAGAAGCACAGCCGTCTCGCCCATCAGCAAGGGCAAGGCATCGAGATAGATCTCACTGCGGGTCCGCTCGCTCGCCACGTAGCGAAGGCCGGCCGTGCGGAAGGCTTCCTGAACCCACCCGGCGCCGTATCGGTCGCCCGTGACCATGTTGATCTTGTAGGTGCGCAGCAGGCGCTCGAACTCCTCGACGACATCTGTGGGGTTGAACGGCGGCTGGACTTCGCGAACGCAATCCAGCACCGAGCGGACGCCCTCCCGGTGCGCGATGCCCAGCGTCATGCTGTCATGCGCGCCGCCGCTCGGATCGCAGAAGGCGTGATAGCGGTAGTCACGGACGAAGGTCCGCTCCCGGATGCCCGGCGCCACACAGCCCTGCACCACCTCACGGTCGATGAAGGAGGACAGGTCGCCTCGGAACTCACCATCCCATTCGGCCCTCGCTGCCTCGGGATCGTCTTGATGCGCTTGGGTGATGACCTCCGCACTGATGGTCGGGTTCAGCGTCTTGGTGCCGCCCTTGATGACGAGCACATCAGGGTTGCTCTGCCCGAAGCACTCCTGATGCTTCTGGAACAGCAAGCCTCTCTGCCCGTAGGGGCTGCTGATGCCGATCAGCATTCCTCCGGTTGTCGCAAGGGCCGGCAGCACGGCGCGGTAAGTTTCGATGTCGGGAAGGCTGGTGCTATCGTCTCTCCAGAACGCCGCCTCATCGAACACAGCGGCGACCAGCGTTCTGCCTCGGATCGTCTTGAACGAGTTGCTGTGAACCGCGATCACGATGTTGCCCTTGAGGCGCAGCTCGTCGCCGGTCTCTGAGACGACAAGCTCTCGAAGGATCGGGCTGGCCTCGAAGAAGGCCCGGACGTAGTTGAAAACGGCTGCCGCTTGCGTCTTGGATGCCGCCAGCACGAGGACGACACCCGCCTCACCCGCACTCAGGTTGCTGTGGTTGCCGAAGGCGGCCTGATACGTGGCCAGGGCGGCTGCTACACGCGACTTCCCGGATCGGCGACCGATGATGGCCCACAACTCCCGCACACGCTTCTGAGGCGGCTCCCTGCCCCCGGAAACCTTATCGAAGGCGGCGCGCTCCTCAGCAGACAGCGGCAGACCGAATGCGGCGCGCAGAATGGCAAGCCACGTGTCCCATGTGGCGGACGGGCCGAGGGCCGCGCCCAGCAGGTTCGGATCGCGAAGAGCTTGGTCGATCTCGACTCTGGCGAGCGCGTTCATTGTGCGCCGCCATAGGTCCGGGTGACGTAGTCACGCAGGTTTGGGGTGATGTCCTTGCTGCGGCGTTCAAGCCCGACGCTCTCAAGCAGCCGGCGCAACGTGTTCACGCTGGTGCCGTAGATGGCCACGTCGAACTCCTCGCCATTGAGGAACGAAGCCTCGACGGACTCGCACCACGTCACCAGCGTGGCGGCGCGTTTGGCGATGGCGAGCTGAGCCTCGGAAGGGTCGCCGCCCATGTCGGTGATGATCTGGCCCAGCACCTCGCGAACACGGCGGGCGAGCACGGAACGGCCGTCAATGCCGGCCAGCAGTTCCTTGCCGTTGCCAGTGCGGGTTCTGGCCTGCGGTTTCAGTTCGGCTTTGAGTGCGCTTCCACGCGGCAAGTTTGCGGTCCTTTGTTGCCCGGGTGTTGCCCCGGCAAGAGGAACACTAAGGCAGAACCTAGGAAATGCAAGGCTTTATGGCTCCTGAACAACCGGTTACATGCCGGTTTTCACCGCTGGGAGCCGTTTGGAGTCGCTGGGCGGGTTGGCAGGAAAAAGGCGCGGCGTTGGCGAGTGAGCGAACACGCTGATGTAGGCATTCCCTCAAGAGCCCATTCTCCCTTTCCGCTGTGCGGACGGTGCAGGATGGATGCCTGCCTATGCTGGCGATGATGACGGAGCGAAGCGACGCGCCGAAGGCGTCGTCTCTGTTTCAGGTTTTAGTTTTGTTTTTTGTCTCCTTTCCGTCTCCGTTTCTGTCTGTGTCTCTGTCTCTGTATATCCATAGTCTCTGCATACGGTATCGATAGGCTATCACCTCACCTGAGGCCCGAGGCCCGTTTCACCAAGGGCGAGTTGGCGAGCGCGCTGCTGTAAGCGGGCGAGTTGCCGGCCGTGGTGGTGTTGGCCGCTGGCCCTAGCGGGTTGTCCCAGAAGCCGGTCGCCTCGAAGTCGGACTCGGCGCGCTCGCGCAGCCTGTCGCTTTCGATGTTGCCGATGAGCGTCTGAGTGCCGAGGGCATGCTTCTGGTTCTGCGGCGGGCATTGTTTCAGCCAGCCGCAGATGAACACGGTCTCCGTATCGGGGTCGAAGTCCACGAGGTCGGCCTTCACCAGCGCGGCGCGGGCCTTGCGGAGCGTGGCCGGCTCCCAGCCGAGGTCGGAGCAGACATAGCCCTCGGGCAGGCGGTAACAGCCTGCCGAGTTCTGGTGCTCGCTGGTGAGCAGGTAGAAGAGAAGAACCTTCTCGTCGCTGCTGAGCGCGCGGACCCGCTTGGAACGCCAGAGCGCGGGCGCGATCATGCTGAACTTGCGCTTGCTCATTCGCCCCACCCCTCACGCCTAGGGCGGCTTTGAGGCGGCAGCAAACCCCGCCTCTCTGCCTCGGAGATGGCCTCGTTCACCGCCTTGGCGAACTCGGGCAGCAACGCCACCCGAAACGCCAAGCCGCTTTTGCTGGGCCGCATGCCGTCATCAGCCTGGAACCACACACGGGCGCTGAAAAGGTCGTGCCCGTTGAACTCGTCCAAGCTGATGTTCAGCGTCTCCTTCTTGTTCTTGGGGATGATCGCGATGGGCTTATTCATCGGCGTCTCCTCGACGTTCTAAGGCGTGGTGACGCCGATGGTGGAGCCGGCAAAGCCACACGACATCGGCCGGTTTGGAGTAATCAGGGTGATGCGCCTCGGCCGGCTCGGCCCCGCATTCCTGGCAGGGCCTTTGCTGCACGAGGCCGCGCTTGACCGCCGACCTGAGCGCCGCTTGCGCCCAGACCTTTAGCGGGTTCTTCTCCCTCCATTTTGCCTGGGCGGGGAAGGCGAACGTCGCTTGTTGCTCGTCGCTCATGCCTTCCTCCACTCCTCGTTCACCGCGAAGGCGATCTCGGCCACGGCGCGGGCGTGCGGCCAGGAAAGGCCGAAACCCTGCCGAATGCGCTGCGCTTGCCGAAGTCGGTGGAGGTTGCTATTTTCCGAGACATCAACGCCCGCCAGAGCTTTGATATTCCCGGCCCGGCCCGCACCCCCGACAGGTGCGGCCGGGCTTCGCACATTAGGAGGTGCCATTTGCGCCTCCCTTGTTGCGGCTGCGGGAGGCCGTCATCTCGGCCACAAGCGCTTTGATTTCGGCGACAGATTTCCCTGCGGCGCGAGCTGCCACCACGCGGTCAAGCTCTTCTTCAATGAAGGCCCTCTTGCGCGGAGACAAATAGACCAACTCAGGGAGAAGCTGGTTCTTCACAAGCCGGTCGATATAGTTCCGGCTGTAGAGGATGCCCTTATCGGGCAGTCTGCTGAGGGGAATGAGCGACATTGCTCTAGCGCCTCCTTGCGGGTTCTAGTCACGCAAGCAGGTTAGGGAGCGGCCTATCCCATTAAGCCGGGGGGATACCCTTACCGGGACGGTTTCTTTAACTCGCGGTGGACGCGACCGGGCCAATACGGCGTATCGCCGAACAAACCCACGGAAAGCTCGGCAATCTCGTCCTGTGGCAAGTTGGCGATCTTCCGGAGCGTCGCTCGCACGCCCCAGCGATGCAAGACGTTTGCGCGGCGCATTTTCAGTGCCTTGGACAATGTGTTGGCCAAGCCCTTCGGCGACAGCTTTGCGAGTTCCGGCATGTCCGTCTTGAACTGCCGGTCTCGGCTCAATGCTTCACAAACCTGTCTCTGGGTAACATTGCCCCGGCCTGCTAACGCGTTCTTTTTGCGTCGTGACCATTTGTAGAGCCGGTATTTCACGAAAGCATCGCGGGTTACTGGAGCGCCGCGTTCTCTAACGGCTGAAAATCCTGGCACGTGCTTTCTAGCAAGAGCAAGGGCGAGATTTTGCCATGCATCTTCGCTTGCCGGAGATATGCCGAAGTGTTCAAAGAGCTGCGGGAGCCGCTCATCCTCGGACAAGGAGCGGACTCGCGCGTCGTGCCTTTCCGCAGCAGGCCCAAGAAACTGAAGGACGCGCTCGCCATATAGTCTCCGCCGCCCTGCCCAGTGGTCGGGTAGCCTGATCGGTTGAAGTAGTTTGCCCGTGTAGGGCTTACCCTTCGATTTCACGGCTGTGCCCGCCCAACCAGCGGAATGACGTTCGCGTCCTGCCCTCGTCCCACGATGACGTTGAGCGCGCCCTGCCAGCGGTTCAGCGCATCCCGCTTCACGCGCATGCGGTCGGACTGGTTATAGGTGCGGATCAGCGCCGAAGGCACATGGCCGATAACGGCCTCGGCAACCTCGTCCATCACATCCAGTTCGGAAAGCCGGGTGCGAACCGTGCGGCGAATGTCATGGTTCACCCAGGCCGGCAGGGTGGCCTCCTCGTCCTCCTCTTGGAGCGCCGCCAGCATGGCCTTGTCGAGCCGCTGCTTCAGCTTGTGGCCGATGTGGACAGGGTGCTTGCCGTCGAGCGAGCAGAGCCACTTGGATTTCTCGAAGCGCGGCAGCGCCTCAATGATCTCCGCAGCGTCATCCGTGAGCGGCACTGCATGGTCCCGACCCGACTTGAACCGGTCGGCCGGGACGGTCAGAACCTTCTTGGTGGTGTCGATTTCAGACCATGACGCCTGAGCAATGTCGTTGAGCCGCTGCCCGGTCAGGAGAAGCAGGCGATAGACGCCACGATAGACCGGCTCCAGCCCTTCCGTGGCCCTCCAGAACGCCCACAGTTCGGCATCCGTGAACACTCGGTCACGAGCAGCCTTCTCCCCGATCGAGGTCCTTACCTTCTTGGCGCGGTAAGGTGACGTGTCGATCAGCTCGTCATCCGCGCACCACGAGAAGAACGTTCCGATCTTCTGCGCCATGTTAAGGGCCTGCCGCGTCTTGCCGCGCTCCGCGATCGCCTCCAGCACGGCCATGATGTCCGCGCCCTTGAGGTCGGCAACGTCCCTGCCCTTCCACTTGGGCAGGCATTCGCGCTTGAAGTCGCGCTCGTCCTCGTCAGCCTTACGAATGCCATCGCGGCGGCGAGCGGCAATGAACCGGTCAAGAACCGTCTCGAATGAACGGTCGCGCTTGGCCGAAGCGGCCGAGGCGGCGGCTTGGCGCTCCTCCTCCTGCTTCACCTTGGGATCGATGCCCCGGGATATGAGGCCATGCCACTCCCGCGCCTTGTCGCGGGCTGCGTCGAGTGTCAGCGCGTCATACTCGCCAAGCGCACGGCGCGTCGGGTTGCTGCTGCCGGGATAGCGCGCCACGAACACAAAGGATTTCTGCCCCTTGTCCGTCACGCGGATGCCCATGCCGGGAACGATCCCGTCCATGATTTCGTAACGTTGCCCAGCCGGCGCGGGCTTCAGCGCCTTGAGGCGCTTGTCGGTGAGGTTCTCGCGGGGCAACGGCTCCTCCGGGGCAACATCGGGGCAACGCGCCCCATGTGCTGCTTATGTTGCCCTAGTGTGCGCTAAGGTGCAACAGAGAAAGCGTAATCCCTTGTGCGGAAAGGCATTCAGAAGAGACGAACAACCGGTAAGTGGCGCTGGTGGGCTCTACAAAGTCCGGCTGTTAACCGGTTGGTCGCTGGTTCGAATCCGGCCCGGGGAGCCACTTCCGCATCTCACATGCGCATCCCATCGACACATTGGCCGGCGAGCCGCTTCAGTCCGCCGGGCCGCTGTGTTCGTCCGGCCCGGCCGAAACATCCGCGGCGATCCTCAGCTCGCGGAGCGGGCGGACACGGGCGGTCGCCTCGGCATAAAGAGGATGCGCCTTGTAGGCGAGGAGCGCCGCCTCGTCCGCGAACTCCGCATAGACCACCGCATCCACCTCGTTGGCCAACTGGTCGATCTTCAGGTTCGGCCGAACCTCCACGACGGACCCGTGCGGAATCCGCTGGAGCAGACGCAGGCCGTCCAGGACGGCCGGGACGTGCTCGGGCTTCCCGGCGCTGAAAAAGACGATGTGGCGGATCAAGCGGCGACACCTCCTGCTGGCCGTCCCCTCTGCGGCCAAAGCCGGCCGGGTGGAAGGGGCCGCAGCGCCGCAGGGCATGCGGCGGGCGCCGAAAGTCCAACGCCCGAACGCCTTGCCAAGCGCTGGCCGCGCCCCTTCTTGTCCGCCGATCACCAAGGGCGGCAAGAGGTGGGATGAGCGTGAGCAAAGCGAAGGCCGACGAGGCGCCCGCGCTGGTGCTGTTCCGGACCGACCGGCGCGTGGCCGACAACCGAGCGCTCCTGGCCGCAAGCGAAAGCGGCGCGCCCGTGGCCGCCGCCTTCGTGCTCGATGAGGAAAGCCCCGGCCTCCGCGCAACAGGCGGCGCGAAGCGCTGGTGGCTACACCATTCGCTCAAGGCGCTTGCCGGGCGGCTCCAGCAGCTCGGCGTCGAACTCACGATGCGGCGCGGCCCGATGGCCGAGGTCGTCCGCGGCCTCCTGAGGGAAACGGGCGCGGAAAAGGTTTACTGGAACCGGCGTTACCACCCCGTCGAGCATGGGATCGACCGCGATCTCAAGACGGATCTCCAGGCGCGGGGCATCGAGGTCGCGGATTTCGGCGGCTTTCTCCTGCACGAGCCCGATTCCTTGCGCACAAAGGCGGGTGGGCCTTTCAAGATCTATGCGCCCTTCGTGCGCGCGCTCTTTTCGGGCCGCGAGGCGTGGGAACCTGTCGCACCCCCCAAGCGCCTGCGCCCATGGGGCGGCAGGCTGCGCTCCGACCGTTTGGAGGATTGGGGACTGCTGCCCACAAAGCCCAACTGGGCCGGCCGCTTTTCCGAAGTCTGGACGCCAGGCGAAGCCGCGGGGCTCGAACGGCTCGCGGCCTTCGTGCGGGACGGCGTCGGGCGCTACGCCCAGGCGCGCGATCTTTCCGGGCAGAACAACTCGTCGAAACTGTCCGCGCATCTGGCGCATGGCGAGATCACGCCCGCCCAGGTGCTGCGCGCCGTTGCCGAAGCGGATGGTGTCGGGGCCGAGGGCAAAGAGAAATTCCGGCGCGAGCTCGCCTGGCGGGACTTCTGCCACCACCTTTTGTTCCACAACCCTGACCTCGCGACGAAACCCTTCAACCCGCTGTTCGAGCGCTTTCCCTACCGCGGCGATCCCGAAGAGCTGCGCGCCTGGCGGCGCGGGCAAACCGGCTACCCGATCGTGGACGCCGCCATGCGCGAGCTGTGGACCTTCGGCGCCATGCCCAACCGGCTGCGGCTGATCGCGGGATCGTTTCTGGTCAAGCACCTCCTGACGGACTGGCGCGAAGGCGAGGCCTGGTTCTGGGATACGCTGGTGGACGCCGATCCCGCCAACAACGCCTATAACTGGCAATGGATCGCCGGTTCCGGGCCCGACCCGGCTCCCTATTTCCGCATCTTCAACCCCATCACCCAGGGCCAGAAATTCGATCCCGAGGGCGATCACATTCGCCGGCATGTGCCGGAACTGGCCAGGCTTCGCGGCGAAAGCATCCACACCCCCTGGGAGGCCACGCAAGCCGAGCTCCGGGCCGCGGGCGTGGAGCTCGGCGTCACCTACCCGTGGCCCATCGTCGATCACGGGCAAGCCCGCGAACGCGCGCTCGCCGCCTTCCGCCTGGCGCGCGGAAGGGAGCAGGGCTGAACTGCGCGCCTGCCGTCCTGAACGGTTGACGACTTTTTCACCGAAAGCTTGTGTTTGCCGGCGTCAGCACTCTTGAAGGCGTGGTGCCGACGTGGAAGATCGTCGCCACTTATTGGGAGTGGGCGAGACGGAACCATGGTCGGTCAGGCGGTGGAGCTCGACGCCGAGAACTTCGCTGTCGTCGCGCAGGGGCTGCCGGCGCGGGCGCGCGCCACGCTGCGGGCCCTCCTCCAACTATCCTTCGGCTCGCTCGACATCACCCTGCCCGACCGCGGCCGGATCCGCGTCGTCGGACAGGCGCCGGGTCCGGACGCGCAGGTCGTGCTCCACAACTGGCGAATGCCCGGCCGGACCTATTTCGGCGGCACGATCGGCCTGGCCGAGTCCTACATGGACGGCGACTGGGAGAGCCCCGACGTCACCCGTTTCCTCGAACTCTTCGTGGTCAACGCCCGCGAAGGCGAGAAGCTCGGCAACGGCTCCTGGATCGTCACGGCCTTGCAGCGGCTGCGGCACTGGTTCAACACGAACACCCGACGCGGCTCCAGGCGCAACATCCGCGCCCATTACGATCTCGGCAACACGTTCTACCGGCAGTGGCTCGACCGCAGCATGACCTATTCGTCGGCGCTGTTCTCGACGGGCGCCAACGACCTGGAGACCGCCCAGGCCGAGAAATACAGGGCGCTCGCCCGCGACGCCGGCATTCGCGCCGGCGACCATGTGCTCGAGATCGGCTCGGGCTGGGGCGGCTTCGCGGAGTTCGCCGCGCGCGAGATCGGCTGCAAGGTCACGGGCCTGACCATCAGCAAGGAGCAGTTCGACTTCGCCACGAGGCGCATCGCCGAGGCTGGGCTGTCCGACAAGGTCGCCTTCAAGCTCCAGGACTATCGGGACGAGACCGGCCGCTACGACCGGATCGTGTCGATCGAGATGTTCGAGGCGGTCGGCGAGAAATACTGGCCCGCCTATTTCCGCAAGCTCAGGAACTGCCTCAAGGCCGGCGGCGCCGCAGGTCTGCAGATCATCACCATCAACGAAGAGGCCTTCGAAGGCTACCGCAGGCGCGCCGACTTCATCCAGCGCTACGTATTTCCCGGCGGCATGCTGCCCACGCCCGCGATCCTCCGGCGCCTCGGCTCGGAGGCTGGGCTTTCCATCCTGAAGGAGCGGGTCTTCCCGCAGGACTATGCGCGCACCCTTAGGGAGTGGCGCGAGCGGTTCTGGAATTCGTGGGACCGGATCGCGCCGCTCGGCTTCGACGAGCGCTTCAAGCGGCTATGGGAGTTCTATCTCCACTATTGCGAGGCCGGATTCCGGACCGGGCACATCGACGTGCGGCAGATCATCTTACGGACGTGACGGGCCGGGGCGAGGAGCGCTCCTCCCCCGTGTCGTACTCGAAGATCGAGCGGAAGATGCCGGGCGCGATCACCGACAAAGGGTTGACGGTCAGGGTCGGCTTGCGCGCTTCCCCCTCAAGCTTGAACGTCACGCCGATCAGGCCGCGGTCGCGGCCGTTGCCGAGGATGACGCCGACCAGCGGAAGCTCGCCGAACAGGCGGTTCAGCCCATAGGCCGGCATGAAGGTGCCGGTCATGTCCATGCGGCCTTGCGCGTCGAACAGCGTGCCCTGGAAGGTGGCGCCGATGGTGGGCCCGCGCAGCACGCCGTTCCTGATGCGCAGGAAGCCCTCGCCCTTGGCAATCTCGGCCGAGCCGCGGTCGAAGCGCACGCGGCTCGTGTCGATCTCGCGCTCGACGGCCTCGCTCAAGCTGCGGGCGCTGCCTGGCGCGCGGCGGGAGACGACCGAGCCCAGGCGCTCCTCGTCGATCACCGCGAAGTCCCGCGCATTGATGCGCCCGCTGAGCGGCCCGCCGCCCGTGCTCGTGAGCGCCGCCTCGATCCGGCCGCCCTGCATCTTGGGATAGATGTTCAGGAATCGCAGAAGGGCGCCCGCGTCCCCTGACTGCATTTCGATGGTTCGGGTTTCCCCCTTCCCGCCATCGCTGATGCTGACCGGCGCGCCCGAAGCCGTGAGCGCGTCGAGCGTGAGTGAGCCGCGCCCCGCGTTGCCGCTCTTGTAGGAGAGCTTCACGTCGCGCAGGGACTCGCCCTCGAAGCCGACCGCCTGGCCGAGCGAGGCCGTCACCGTCACCGCCGGGCCGTTGCTCTTCCTGACGCTCTTCTTCGCCTTCGGCTCCTCGCCCGTGATCCGCTTCAGCAAGGAGCGGGCATCGAGGGCCTCGCCGGAAACCGTGATGGCGTAGCCGCCACCCTCCCCGCGCCGCACATCGACGGCGATATCGTCGCCTCGATTGAGCCGCACGCGGCCGAACTTGGCCGATGACAGAGCGCCGCCGCGGACGGTGGCCGAGCCGCTCGCCCGGAACGAAGGCCCTTCGATAGACAGGTCGGAGATCGTGGCGTCGCCGCCCTCGCCTTCCAGCTTGAACACCGCCTTGGCCGGGATGCCCGAGCCCTTGGACCAGCCGACCCAAGGCAGGTCGAGCCTGGCTTGGCTCAGATCGGCCTCGACAGTGCGGATCGGATCGGCGGCGTCCACGACAAGGGCGATCGGGCCGGAAACGATCGAAGACAAGCCCGGCGCCAGGCGGTCACGCGTCTTGTCGTCCAGCGCCAACGTGATCTTGCGCTCCCGCGCGGGGCCGTCCGGGCGGAACGGCTCCACGACGCGGAGTTCCGCCGGCGTGTCGTTGAGCTGAGCCTCGGCGTCGATCGAAGCGCCGTCCGGGCGGATCGCGGCGGTGCCTTCCGCGTTTGTGAGCATTTGCCCGTCCAGCGCTTTGGAGAGCGCTAGATCCTCGAAGCCCAGAGCGACTTCCCAGTCCAGCGAATCGCGCGGAAAACCCTTTTCGAGCGGAAAGTCCGACAGGACCTGCGCCTCCACTTGCCCGCTGAGCTCTTCCGGCTTGAAGGGCAGCTTGTCGCCGGCCCCGATGGGCTCCAGCGCGATCAGCTCGGCCGCGCCCTGGGCGCTGCCGGAAACCGTCAGATCGAGCTTGCCCACCACGGGCGGGTGGTTGGTGTCGCGCAGTGTGAGCTTCGCGTCCTTTGCTCCCAGCCGGAACCCGCCGGGGGTGGTCATCCCCGCCTTGGTGACGGAAATATCTGCGTCGAAGGCGCGATAGGAGATCACGCCGTCCGCGCCCTGCACCTCCGGCAAGGTGCGCAGCGGCTTGAAGCTGGCGTTGCTGATGGTGAATTCGCCCCAGGATTCGTCGGGCGTGGTGGGCACGCCGGAGCCGAGGCGCCCGGGAAGCACGTCGAAGCGCACGCGTCCGCTTTCGACGGTGCCGGCGGAGACATGCTCCAGTGCCCACTCGCGCGCCTGCCTTGCCGTGAACCAAGGCCAGAGCTGCTTGGCCTCGGCGACGCTCAGACCGGCCACGTCGAGGGCGACCTCGACGCCGGGCGTGTGGCCTTGTTCGACGGTGAGCGCGGCGGAGCCGGCGATGCGTCCCTGGCCGGCCGCCAGCGACACGTCGCGCGCGGCCAACCGCAGCGCCTGGGGATCGAATGTTCCCACCACCCTGCCTTCAAGGGCGACGGGCGCCTCCGGCGAGTCCGTCGGCGCGATGGAGGCCTGGTCGAGCGTCAGCTCGTAGCCATAGGCCGGCATGGTTGCGGCTTCGGCGCGCCGCGGCGCGAGCGCGCCGCTGAACCGCATGGTCGAGTTTCCGACGCGCAGAGCGAGGCGGTCCACCTTCGCCTCGTCGGAGTCCGCCTTTAGCTGGACGGCCAGTCCGACCTCGCCTTCGAGCAGGCCGCGCTTGCCGAGGTCCAGCGTGGTCGAGCCCATCTGGAGATCGAGGGCGAGCCGCTCGGGCCGGCCCGCTTCCGCCGCGCCTGTGATCTTGACGGTCAACTCCCCGATGCGCGACCCCGCCGCGTCGTCAGGTCCGGCCAGCGCGCTGGAGGCGAGCCGAAGCTCGAGCGCCTGCACGGGCGCGCGCTTGTCGGGTCGGGAGGCCGTGCCCTCCAGGGCCCAGGATCGCTCGGCGAACGTGCCGGACGCCGAGATGTCGAGCGTCAGCCCATCGCTTGCGACTTCGGCATCCTCGATCGTGAGAACACGCCCGGCGCCCTCCCCCGCCGGAAGCTCGAGCGCCACATTGGCGAGCGACAACGTCCCCGGCGCGTCGGCGGTGAGCGCCGCGAAAAGGCGGTTCAGGCCCTCGAACGCCGCCGGCGGCAGCTTTTGCGGGTGGAACAGCCCGTCCTTGTTGCGCAGGGCCAGCGTCCAGTCGCCCTGGCGCGCCAGGTTCGGCGGAGGCAGCGCGATCCGCGCGTTCTCGATCGTGGCGCTGCCGAGCGCGAGATCGCCGCCGAGCAGCGGCAGAAGCTCGATGCCGAAATGCACCGCGCCTGCGTCGATCCAGTTGGCCTTTGCGCCGGCGGCCCCGAGCCGCACGTCGCTGACCGTCAGCCCGAGCAGCCGCGATCCATCCAAGGACAGGTGCGCGCCGCCGAGCAGGGCGACGACGTCCTGGCCCATCATGCGCTCCAGCGCGCGCTCCGCCTCGCGGCGCAACTGTTCGCGGCCGAAGCCGGAAACGCCGGCGGCATAGACCAAGCCGGCCAAGAGAAGACTCAAGGCGACCGTCGCGGTCAGGCCCGCCGCGGCGAGCCGCGTCGCGCGGCGTCGCGGCCGCGAACCGGACTGGGGGCGCGGATGCAGGTCCTGGCCTTCGGCTGAGGGCAGCGCGCCGAGATCCGCGATGTCGGCGCGTCTCCATTTGATGCGCTCGTGCCGAAGCGTTTCCTCCGTCACACCATTGTCCAACTAAGTGGGCGTCCTACTAAATGGGCCGTTGCCGGATCGGCCTCGCGGCTGATCCTATAGGGCTTCGGACAGGTTCGTAATCACAAAGAAAGGAAAGGTGATGGCGGAAATCGCGGAGGGGCAACAAGCGCCGCAGTTCGAGGCGCCGCTGGGCGACGGCTCCCACTGGCGCTCGGCGGACCATGCGGGCAAGCCGCTGGTGGTCTATTTCTATCCCAAGGACGACACGTCCGGCTGCACCGCGGAGGCGTTGGAATTCTCCCGCCTCAAGCCGGACTTCGAGGCTGCAGGCGCGGTCGTGATCGGCATCTCCCCCGACAGCGCGACAAGCCATTCGAAGTTCTCGGAGAAGCACGGGCTCGTCCACCATCTCGGCGCGGACGAGGAGCGCAAGGCGATCGAAGCTTTCGGCGTCTGGGCGGAAAAAAGCATGTACGGCAAGAAATACTGGGGCGTGGACCGTTCGACCTTCCTGATTGACCGGGAGGGGCGGATCGCCAAGACTTGGCGCAAGGTGAAGGTTCCGGGCCATGCCGAAGACGTCTTGGCCGCCGTCAAGGCGCTTTGACGCGGCTCGATACGGCACTCTCTTCTCCAGAAGGCCAAGCCCCGCCGGGTCGCCCGCGCGGGGCTTTTTCATGCGAACTTCGCCACCGAACTCACAGCCTTTGTTAACCTTAATGGGGTCTGATCGGGGCACCTTCCGGTTCGATCAGAAGCTTGGGTGTCGTGAGAAACGCTGGTCAGTCCGCCGTGTTCGGCAGGCGCAAGGAGCCGCACACCGTCATCATCGCGCGCGGCGACGAAATCAGGCATTTCACGGTCCGGCCCTGGATGGCCGCCTTTCTGGGCTCCGCAGTTTCGGCCGTCGCCATCGGCTATCTGCTCGCGACGAGCTATCTCGTGCTGCGCGACGACCTGATGGGCGCGGCCGTGGCGCGCCAGGCGCGCATGCAGCAGGCCTATGAGGACCGCATTTCGGCGCTCCGCACCCAGGTCGATCGAATCACCAGCCGCCAACTGCTCGACCAGCAGCTCATGGAAACCAAGGTGGCCGAGCTCCTGGAGCGTCAATCCACCCTCAGCCGGCGCCAGGGCCGTCTCGAGCCCATCCTGGAGCGGGCGGATGAGGCCGGCAAGGACTCAGGCCTGCCCCGAGCGGCGCCAATGCCGGAAACCCGGCCCCAGCTTCGGGTGGAGCCCATCCAGGCCGATGCGAACTCTCCCCTCGCCTTTTTCGGCCGCGACGCCACCTCGCCGGCGTTTGATGCGTTGTCGCAAGCCGATCAGGCCGACAAGCTGTTCGGGGAGCTCCACCAGTCGCTTCGCCTGATCGAATCGGACCAGCTCGAACGGCTCGGCAGCCTGGCCGATGACGCCTACCGCGCGGCGGATGGCATCAAGGAGGCATTGGCTTCCGTCGGCCTCGAACTCGACGAGGATGTCGATGAGCCTGCCCAGGGCGGGCCATTCCTGGCGCCGCCGCACGGCGCCGACGCCTTCGAGGAGAAGGTCCAGGAGCTCGACCAGGCGCTCGATGCGCTGGACAGCGCCAAGGCGCTCACCCAAAGCCTGCCGCTGGCCAACCCGGCCCCGAACCGCAGCATCACGAGCACCTATGGAGTGCGCAAGGACCCGCTCCTCGGTAGGCCGGCGATGCACGCTGGGATCGACTTCCGCGTGCCGGTGGGCGTGCCGACGCTGGCCGCGGGCGACGGCGTGGTGGTGAAGGCCGGCCGCAACGGCGGCTATGGCCTGATGATCGAAGTCGATCACGGCGACGGGTTTTCGACCCGCTATGCCCATTTGAGTCGCATCGCCGTCAAGGTGGGGGATCGCGTCGGCGCCAGCGGCGTGATCGGTCAGTCCGGCTCGACCGGCCGCTCCACGGGCCCTCATCTTCACTACGAAGTGCGCAAGAACGGCAAGGCCGTGGACCCGCTGAGGTTTCTGAAGGCGGGGAAGAAGATCGGGGAGCTCTTGTAGGCGGCAAGGGGCGGCGATGCCGCGGCGCCCCTCCTTCTCCCCACCTGCGGGGAGAAGGAGGGGCGCCAAGCCGTCACATGCCTCCGCCAGCCGTTACTCCACGTCCGCTACCGGCTGCCCGGGCCCGCCGGAAATCCTTTGCGAGAGCGACGCCTCCATGAACTCGTCGAGGTCGCCATCGAGCACGTCGCCGGGGCTGGTGCTCTCCACGCCCGTCCGCAGATCCTTCACGAGCTGGTAGGGCTGCAGCACATAGGAGCGGATCTGGTGGCCCCAGCCGATCTCGGTCTTGGCGGATTCGGTGGCGTTGGCTTCGGCTTCCCGCTTCTTGAGCTCTTCCTCGTAAAGGCGTGAGCGCAGCATCTCCCAGGCCTTGGCGCGGTTCTTGTGCTGCGAACGCTCGGCCTGGCAGGCCACCGCGATTCCGGTGGGGATATGCGTGATGCGCACGGCCGAATCGGTCGTGTTGACGTGCTGGCCGCCCGCGCCCGATGAGCGGTAGGTGTCGATCCGCACCTCCGACTCAGGGATTTCGATGGCGATCGTGTCGTCCACCACAGGATAGACCCACACGCTCGCGAACGAGGTGTGGCGGCGGGCATTGCTGTCGTAGGGCGAGATGCGGACCAGCCGATGCACGCCCGATTCGGTCTTGAGCCAGCCATAGGCGTTGTGGCCCTTGATGACGACCGTAGCGGATTTGATGCCGGCCTCTTCGCCGTCATGCACCTCCAGCACCTCGACCTTGAATTTGCGGCGCTCGGCCCAGCGCGTGTACATGCGAAGCAGCATGGACGCCCAGTCCTGGCTCTCGGTGCCGCCCGCCCCGGCATGGACTTCGAGATAGGTGTCGTTGGCGTCCGCCTCGCCCGAGAGCATGGTGGCGATCTGGCGGGCCTTGATCTCGCCGGCCAGCGAGCGGATCGACGCCTCGGCGTCCTCGATCACGCCTTCGTCGCCTTCCTCCTCGCCGAGCTCGATGAGCCCGACATTGTCCTCAAGGGCCTGATTGAGGCCGCGGACGGCGGTGATGTTCTCATCGAGGCTTTGCCGCTCGCGCATGAGCTTCTGCGCTTCGGCGGAGTCGTTCCACAGCGCCGGGTCTTCGGCGCGCATGTTGAGGTAGTCCAGTCGTTTCAGCGCCTGGTCCCAGTCAAAGATGCCTCCTCAGCAGGCTTATGGCCTGCTTGATCTCATCGACCAAATTCTGCGTTTCCGTCCGCATGTCCGGCGTGCCGCTCTCGTTGGAATGAAATGGATGGCGCGGATATATGGAGGGCCGCCGGCGCTGTAAAGCGCGCGGCGGCCCCAATCCGATCGGCACGCGCCGTCAGTAAAGCCCGCCGCCGCCTTCGCTGATGGCCTGCGTGGCCTGCGGCGACAGAGGCGCGGGCTCAGGCGCGCTGCCGTCCATGCCGATGACCCAATAGCTGTCGGCGGGCGCGGTGCCCGGCTTGAAGGCCTCGATGATTGTGCCGGGGTCGCCTTCGTTCGCCTGCATGCCCGTCTTGCGGTTGATCGGGATCAGCTTCATGCCTTCGGGCACCGTGAAATCCACGACGGGCCTATCCTTGAGGACGTCGGCCATCATCTCCTTGAAGATTGGCACCGCGAGCTTGCCGCCCGTCGCGTCGGCGCCCAGCGACGCCGGCTGGTCGAAGCCGACATAAAGGCCGACGACGAGGTTGGGCGTGTAGCCGATGAACCAGACGTCCTTGCCGTCGTTCGTGGTGCCCGTCTTGCCCGCGAGGGGCCGCTTGAGCTCATTCAGGGTTGTGGCCGTGCCGCGCTGCACCACGCCCTCCATCATGGAGGTGATCTGGTAGGCGGTCATGGGGTCGAGCACCTGCTCGGCCTTGCTGACGAGCTCCGGCTCCTCCTGGGCCTGCCACTCCTCCGCATTGCACGCGGCGCAGTCGCGTTCGTCATGGCGGAACACCGTCTTGCCGTAGCGATCCTGGATGCGGTCAATCAAGGACGGCTTGATCTGCTTGCCGCCATTGGCCATCACGGCATAGGCCGACACCATGCGCATGACCGTGGTCTCGCCGGCACCGAGCGAAAGCGAGATGTGGTGAGGCATCTTGTCGTAGACGCCGAAGCGCTCGGCATATTCGGCCACCAGCTTCATGCCCATGTCGTCGGCGAGCCGCACCGTCATCAGGTTTCGCGAGCGCTCGATGCCCGCCCGCAGCGTGGAGGGACCCGCCGCCCTGCCGTCATAGTTCTTGGGCGTCCAGACCTCGTTGCCGATGCGGATGGTCACGGGCCCGTCCATGATCACGGACGCGGGCGTGTAGCCGTTGTCGAGCGCGGCGGCATAGATGATCGGCTTGAATGACGAGCCAGGCTGGCGCATCGCCTGGGTGGCGCGGTTGAACTCGGACTCCGCGTAGGAGAAGCCGCCCACCATCGCCAGCACGCGGCCGGTGTGCGGGTCCATGGCGACGAGCCCGCCCGAGACCTTCGGCGCCTGGCGCAGCAGATAATCTTCCGAGGAACCCTCCTTGGCTTCCACATAGACGACATC
Organism: Mesorhizobium sp.; assembly: GCA_035998495.1. GTDB lineage: Bacteria > Pseudomonadota > Alphaproteobacteria > Rhizobiales > Rhizobiaceae > Mesorhizobium_B. Next base: position 62,120 of record DASYHP010000067.1, on the reverse strand, counting down.
GCCGGCCTTGAGCACGTCGGCGGGCGATTTGGCCTTCACCATCTTGCCGCCCACGGCGTGGCGCAGCGCCCATTCCATGTCTTCGAGCGCCACGAAGCCGCGGTCGCGATCGGCGCCGAGCGCGCCGGACACCTCGCGCTTGGGCTGAAGCCCCACGGAAAGCCCCTCCTTCGAGCTCTCCAGCACGACGGCGAGACGCCATTCCGGCACGTCGGCCAGCGACTTGACCTCGCCCAGGGGGATGCCCCAGTCGCCGCTCGCGTCGACCGTGGCCACCGGCCCGCGAAAACCCTGCTGCGTGTCGTACCGGGTCAGGCCGCGCTGCATGGCTTTTCGCGCGATGAGCTGAAGCTCGGGATCGAGTGTGGTGCGCACCGACAATCCGCCCTCGTAGAGCGCGTTCTCGCCATAGCGCGCGATCAGCTCGCGGCGGACCTCCTCGGTGAAGTATTCGCCCGCGAACAGATAGGTGCCGTTGCGGCGCGGCTTCACGCCGAGCGGCTCGGCCTTGGCCTTCTCGCCCTCTTGGGGCGTGACATAGCCGTTCTCGACCATGCGATCGATCACGAAGTTGCGGCGTTCGACCGCGCGCTCCGTGTGCTTGAACGGGTGGTAGTTCGACGGACCCTTCGGCAACGCCGCGAGATAAGCGGCTTCGGCGACGGTGAGCTCGTTGACCGATTTGTCGTAATAGGTCAGCGCCGCGCCCGCGATGCCGTAGGCGCCAAGGCCGAAGAAGATCTCATTCAGATAGAGTTCGAGGATGCGGTCCTTGGAATAGGCTTGCTCGATGCGGAAGGACAGCACCGCCTCCTTGATCTTGCGCTCGATGGAGCGTTCGTTCGTCAGGAGGAAGTTCTTGGCGACCTGCTGGGTGATGGTGGACCCGCCCTGCATGGGGCCGCCCTTGAGATAGACGAGCGCCGCACGCGCGATGCCCTGCAGGTCGACGCCCTGGTGCTCGTAGAAGTTCTTGTCCTCGGCCGAGAGGAAGGCCGCCTTCACCCGGTCGGGCACGGCCTGGATCGGCAGATAGAGCCGGCGCTCGCGCGCGAACTCGGCCATCAGCGAGCCGTCCACCGCATGCACGCGCGACGTCACCGGCGGCTCGTATTGCGCCAGCACCTCGTAGTCCGGCAGATCCTTGGTGAGGTGGCCGACATAGAGCGCCGCGCCGGCCGCCGCCAACAGCGCCAGCATCGTGCCGATGCCGAAGAAATACCCGATCAGACGAATCATCTGTGCTCCACACCACCCACTGCCGCATCATGCAGCGGGAGCTTTCGCGCGCCTTGCCGTCCTGCTCCGTCGGGCCGGACAAGCGCGTCACCCCGCAGATGGGGGAGCCATGTCCGGTTGGTGTGTGCAAAATGGGGCAGGCGCCGGAACGGCCGGGCGGCGGCTGCGAAACCGGGGCGGTGTGGCCGAACGGCAACGGTGCGGCTGTGTTCCAGCCCTCAGCCGCCGACCAGCGACGCGGTGCCGGCGAAGCTGCCCACCGCCGCCGCGATCGCGCCCATGGCCTTCTTCCGCCATTTGGGATCGCGCAGCCGGGCGTCGTCGGCCTTGTTGGAAAGGTAGCCGAGCTCGACCAGCACCGACGGCACGTCGGGCGCGCGCAGCACGCGGAAGCCGGCATGGCGATGAGGATTCTTGATGAGGCTCATCTTGCCGCCCCTGAACTCGTCCAGCAGGGTCTCGGCGAAGCGCAGGGAAAACGCGTGGGTTTCACGCCGGATCAGGTCCACCAGGATGTCGGCCACCTGGCTGTTCTCCTGCTTAACCGCCAGCCCGGCCAGCTCGTCGGACAGGTTCTCGCGGATGGCGAGCGCCTCGGCCTGGGGGTCTGACGCCTGATCCGACAGGGTATAGACGGTCGCGCCATGCACGTCGGCCTGTCGCACCGTGTCGGCGTGGAGGGACACAAACAGATTGGCCTCGTGGCGGCGGGCGATCGCCACGCGCTCGTCGAGCGCCATGAAGACGTCGGCCTCTCGCGTGAGGAACACCTCGTAACGTCCGTCGGCGGCGAGCTCGTCCCGCAGCGCCTTTGCGAAGTCGAGCGTCACCTGTTTCTCGTCGATGCCGCTGACGCCCTTCGCGCCCGTGTCGTCCCCGCCATGGCCGGCGTCGATCACCACGCGGAAGCGGTCGGTTGGTTCCCGGGGTTCGGGGCGCGGGCGTCGAGTGGCTTCGCCGGTCGATCCGGTGGTCTGCGCCCCCAGCGCCAGGGCCTCGTCGAACTGCCGTTCCGAGGCGGCGGTCAGATCGGCGGACAGGCGGAAGCCTTCGCCGCTCTCGTTCTTCACCACTTCGAAGCGTTCCACCACGAAGGGACCATCGGCGGACAGCATCAGCCGCGCGCCGTCGCCATGCGCCCCGTAGCGAAGGCCTGTCAAAAGGCCCGCCGGCTTGAACGCGGCGGGGTCGAGCGCGAGCCGGACGGCGGGAAGGTCGATCACCAGCCGGTGCGGAGCCCTGAGCAGCAGCCAGCGCGCGGCCGGCTCGCGGTCGAAGTCGAGCACGACGCGGACCCGCTCGGCATTGCCCGCCGCGCGAAAGTTTCGGGCGGTCGCATCGGCCGAAGCCGATGCGGCGGACCCCGCAAGGGCGGCCAAGGCAAGGAGCGTCGCGGCGAGCGCGCGCAATCCTTCGAGCCGGATCGAGTTCATCGGGCTCCAGAACCGCACCATGCCTTTCCGCCCACCCTGCGCCATGCCGCCGATCCATGAGGCTCGAACCGAAGCCGGACATGGCGATGCCGCCGGTCCGGCCAAACCTTACCAGTCGGTAGACGGATGAGGTTAACGAGAGGTTTGCGAGGCCGCTGGCAGTTCCCATGTCAATGCCGCAGCGAGCCGCGGCCTTGGAGTTCAGGGTTGCAACTTGGCCCGCCAGACCATATGAGTCGGAGCCGACCAACTGACGCCGGGGAACAGACACGCACCGGCGTCGCCGCTGGTGCGGCGCGGCGAACGCCCATGCGATGGGCGCAAGGGCCGCGGTGGCGGCTTGGTCGCGACGATTTTCTTCACGGCGGTCCCGGGAGCGGGACGTTTCACTTGAGGAAAAGCCGCCGGATGAGCCCGGTCAGGGCCTTTCCGGAATTTGAGAAAAAGCTGGTCCGGCCTTGTCCGGGCCTTGGTTCAAACGAGGATCCGCCAGGTCGGTTCATGACGTCGGGAGCAGAAACGGAAAGGTTTGCGAGGGTCCGCGCAGTTGCGCCGGTCCGCCCTTCCGTCGCTTCGACGCCGAGACGGGCGGACATTCCATCATCCGGCACCCGAAGCAGTTCTGGCGCGGCAGGGCGTAAAGCGCCCCGCCTGCCCCGGCCTTCCGCTGCCGGGGAGACAACAGTTCATGCCCAACAAAATGCTTATCGATGCCTCCCACCCGGAGGAAACGCGCGTCGTCGTCACGCGCGGTAACCGCATCGAAGAATTCGATTTCGAATCCCAGGACAAGAAACAGCTTCGCGGAAACATCTATCTCGCCCGCGTCACGCGGGTGGAGCCGTCGCTCCAGGCGGCCTTCGTGGAATATGGCGGCAACCGCCACGGCTTCCTGGCCTTCAGCGAAATCCATCCCGACTACTACCAGATCCCCGTCGCCGACCGGCAAGCCCTCCTGAAGGCGGAAGCCGAAGCGGCCGAGGCCGACGACGACGAGGATGAAGACAATGGCCGTCGCCGCAAGCGCGGCGGCCGCAACCGGGGCCGAGGCCAGGAGGAGCGGCAGGCTTCCGCGGAGGCCGCCCCGAACGACGAGGCCGAGGACGCCGGCGAAACGGAAGCCGCAAGCGAGGCCGAAGAACAGCCCTCGACCGATGCGGACGAGCCCCAGGCCGAGGCTTTTGGCGACATGCGGTCCGACGCCGGCGACGACATCCCAGCCGCCCCGGCGGATACGGCCGAGCGGCCGGTCCAGCCCGGCGATCCGCACGACGAGCAGGCCGCTGAGCAACCGGCCGGGAATGAGGCCAGCGACGACGAATCGTCCGGTTCCTCCTCGACCATGCTCATGGCCATCGACGGCGAGGTGGTGTCCGAGCCCGCGCCGGAGGCGGCGGAAGCGCCCGAGGCCGTTCGCGGCGTGATCGAGGAGGTCTCCTCGACTGGCGGCGAGGAAGGCGACGTGGAATCGGTCGGCGCGGAGGACGCGCTCGAAGAGGTGCAGGCCCGCCGCAAGTCGACGCCCCGCCGCCATTACAAGATCCAGGAGGTCGTCAAGCGCCGCCAGATCCTGCTCGTCCAGGTCGTCAAGGAGGAGCGCGGCAACAAGGGTGCGGCGCTGACCACCTATCTGTCGCTGGCCGGCCGCTATTCCGTGCTGATGCCCAACACGGCTCGTGGCGGCGGCATCTCGCGCAAGATCACCAGCGCGCAGGATCGCAAGCGCCTCAAGGAGGTGATGCGCGACCTCGACGTGCCGCAAGGCATGGGCGTCATCCTGCGCACCGCCGGCGAGAATCGCACCAAGGCGGAGATCAAGCGCGATTACGAATATCTGATGCGGCTTTGGGAGAATGTCCGCACGCTGACCTTAAAGTCCACGGCCCCGGCGCTCGTCTATGAGGAAGGCAGCCTCATCAAGCGCTCCGTGCGCGACCTCTACAACAAGGACATCGACGAGATCCTCGTGGCCGGCGAGGACGCCTATCGCGAGGCCAAGGATTTCATGCGCATGCTCATGCCGAGCCATGCGAAGGTGGTGCAGCCCTACCGCGACCCGGTGCCGATCTTCGCGCGCAACGGCATCGAGGCGCAGCTCGACAAGATGCTGCAGCCGCAGGTGACGCTCAAATCGGGCGGCTACATCATCATCAACCAGACCGAGGCGCTCGTTTCCATCGACGTCAACTCGGGCCGCTCGACGCGCGAGCACTCGATCGAGGACACGGCGCTCCAGACCAACCTCGAAGCGGCGGAGGAGGTTGCGCGGCAGCTTCGCCTGCGCGACCTCGCCGGCCTCATCGTGATCGACTTCATCGACATGGAGGAAGGCCGCAACAACCGCGCCGTCGAGAAGAAGCTCAAGGACTGCCTGAAGAACGACCGCGCGCGCATCCAGGTCGGCCGCATATCCCATTTCGGGCTTCTCGAGATGTCGCGCCAGCGCATGCGGACGGGCATGCTCGAATCGACCACGAAGCCCTGCCCGCATTGTGGCGGCACGGGCCATGTGCGGTCCGATTCGTCGGTGGCGCTGCTCGTGGTTCGCGCGATCGAAGAGTTCCTGCTCAAGGACTCGCGCCACCACATCGCGGTCCGCACCTCGGCGCACACGGCGCTTTACGTGCTCAACCACAAGCGCAGCACGCTGGTTGATTTCGAGCGGCGTTTCGGGGTGGCGATCTCCTTCGAGACGGACGAGGCGGTCGGCGCGCAGCACTACCTGATCGTCAAAGGCGCGGTGGCCGAGAAGCCGCTGGTGCCGGCCGATGTGCCGGTCGCGCCCCTCCCGCCCCTCCATGAGGAGCCGGAGACGGGTGACGTGGAGGAAGAGGTTGCGGAAGACGCATCGGCGGAGGAGGACGAGGACGAGTCGTCCGCCGAGGGCGAGGAGGCCGGCGAAGGCGGCGGCGATCGCAAACGCCGGCGCCGACGCCGGCGTCGCGGCGGACGCGAGCGCGAGCATGGTGTCTCCACAGACGCCGCCGTAAGGTCCGACGGCCCAGAGGCGGAGGCCGGCGAAGAGACGGACGAAGCCGAAGAGGCTGAAGGCGAGGCGAAGCAGGTCACCGCGGACGCCGACGCAGCGCATGAGGGTGGCGAGCACGGCAAGAAGCGCCGCAGGGGCAAGCGGGGCGGCCGGCGCAACAGGCGCGACGAAAACGCGGCCGAGGAGGCGGCAGCGCAGGACCACGTCTCTTCGGACGCCGACGTGGACGAGGATCAGCCGGAGCCTGCCGCACCGCTCGCGGCGGAAGTGGCGGCATCGACGGCCGACCTCATCCCCGAGGATCGGCCGGCCTCGGACGACGAGGCGCCCGTGAGCGAACGCCAGCCTGCCCAAGCCGAGGAGGGTGCGCCGGTCGCAGCGGCAGCCGAATCCGAGCCGCAGCTCCCCGAAGCGCCGGCGAACGGCGACGGCCGCGGCGAACGCCCGCGTCCCTCGCGCCGTCGCGGCGAGGGCGAACCGGCCCACGCGCCGGCCGAGCCCGTGGTTTCGGTGGTGGTCGGCGGCGAGACGGTGGCGGCGACGGAACTGCCCAAGCGGTCCGGTTGGTGGAGCCGCAAGAGCGCGGTCTGACCCCTTCGGAAACGGTTTGAATGGACAAGGCCGGGCTCTCGCCCGGCCTTTTCGCATAGGCGATCAGTTTTCCCGGAGACCTAGAAAATCGGCCGCTTGGGCCGGAGGCGACTCACCTGGCGAGTGGTTTCATCCCTTCAGCCAACCTCGCAGCCGTTCCAGCGCATCCGCCATGTCGCGCGTGCTGCCTGCATAGGATAGCCGCAGGAAGCGGTGGCCCGACCGGGGATCGAAATCGAGGCCGGGCGTGGCCGCCACGCCGGCTTCCGCCAGCATGCGGCGGCAGAACGCCATGCTGTCGTTGGTCAGTCCCGACACGTCACAGTAGCTGTAGAACGCCCCATCCATCGGCGCGGCGAGCCGGAAGTCCAAGTGCGGCAGCTCGCGCGAGAGCCTTTCGCGGTTGGCGAGATAGCGCCCCTTGATCGCTTCGAGCTCGACCGTTGCCGAAAAGGCCTCGACGGCCGCTTCCTGCGAGAGCGCCGGCGCCGAGATGTAGAGGCTTTGCGCGAGCCGCTCCACCGCGCGCACCAGCGCCTCGGGCAGCACCATCCAGCCCACGCGCCAGCCCGTCATGCAGTAGTATTTGGAGAAGGAGTTGACGACGGTGACGCGCTCGCTGAAGGAGAGCGCCGAGACGTCCGGCCCCGTGTAGGAAAGGCGGTGGTAGATCTCGTCGGAGATCACGCTGACGCCCAGCCGATCGGCTTCACCGATAAGTCGTTTCAATTCCCCGGCGGGGATCGCCGCGCCGGTCGGATTGGCGGGGCTCGCGAAGAGCACGCCCTTGAGCGGCGCTTCCGCGTGCGCCTCGGCCAGGTGGTCGGCCGTGAGATAGGCCGCCGGCCCGAGTTCGATCTCCACCACATCGAGCCCCAGCGCCCGCATGATGTTGCGGTAGGCGGGATAGCCGGGCGCGGCGATCGCCACCCGGTCGCCGGCGTCGAACATCGCGAGGAACGCCAGGTTGAAGCCGGCGGACGAGCCTGTCGTGACGGCGATCTGTTCAGGTGAGACCTCTAGGCCGTAGTGTTCGGCATAGTTCCGGGCGATGGCTTCGCGCAGCTTTCGCGAGCCCAGCGCGTCCGTGTAGCCGATGTCGCCGTGCCGGAGCGCCCGCGCCGCCGCTTCGCGCACGGCTTCCGGCGCGGGGTCGGAGGGCTGCCCGACCGCCATGGAGATGACGTCGCGGCCCTGCGCGCGGAGCCGGTTGGCCTCGGCCAGCACGTCCATGGCATGGAACGGCTCCACCGCGCCGCGCGCCGAAAGGGAAACACTCATGTCGGTTGAGGCCTGCTCGAAAGGATGAACGGAGGTGACGGGAGAGGCCGCACAAATGCCCGAATGCTGTGGCCTGGGCAACCTCATGCCGACTCCCCATCCGCCCTGCCCTGCCGCCGCCCTCCGCCATGGAAGCTCCGGCCTTTTCGGCATGCTCCGGGGGGCCGCGGCCAGGCTGGCCTTGGCCGGCGCGCTTGCCGCCAGCCTGGCTGTCGGCGCCTATGCCCAAGGCCGCGTGCCGGTGGTGCGCGACGCCGAGATCGAGGCGCTGGTGCGCGAATACGCCAAGCCGATCCTCAAGGCGGCGGGCTTGAGCAACCAGAATATCGAGATCATCCTGGTCAACGACGCGCGCTTCAATGCCTTCGTGACGGGGCGGAAGATGTTCATCAACACCGGCGCGCTGATGCAGGCGGAAACGCCCAACGAGATCATCGGCGTCATCGCGCATGAGGCCGGCCACATCGCGGGCGGCCACCAGCAGCGCCTGCGCCAGCAGCTCGAGCGCGCCCAGACCATGGCTGTCGTGGCGGGCCTGCTCGGCATGGGCGCGATCGCTGCGGGCGCCGCGACCAAGACCGAGGGCTTGGGCCAAGTCGGCGCGGGCGTGGTTGCGGGCGGCGCCGAAGCCGCGCGCCGGGGCCTGCTCAACTACCAGCGCTCGGAGGAGGTCACGGCCGACCGTTCGGCGCTCACTTATCTCGAGCGCACCGGCCAGTCGGCCAAGGGCATGTTGAAGACCTTCGGGCGCTTCCAGAGCACCTTGTCCTTGTCGGGCGCGCGGGTGGACCCCTACCTGCAGAGCCACCCAATGCCGCGCGACCGCATCGCCAATCTGGAGACGCTGGCGCGCGAAAGCGCGCATTTCGACAAACCGGACTCCCCGGCCCTTCAGGCGCGCCACGACATGATGCGCGCCAAGATCGCCGTCTTCACGCAAGAACAAGGCCTCACCGCCCGGCTGTTCCGCAACGATCCCGGCGGCGCAGCGGCGCTTTATGCTGATGCGATCTCGACATATCTGCGCGGGAACCCGGCCGCCGCGCTGAAGAAGACGGACGCGATGATCAAGGCGCAGCCCAAGAACCCCTATCTGCGCGAGCTGCGCGGCGACATCCTGATGAAGGCCAACAAGCCGGAAGCAGCGGCGGAAGCCTACCAGTCGGCGTTGAGCCTCGACCCGAACAAGTCGAGCATGCTGCAATTGGGCTACGCCCAGGCCCTGATCGCCACCGGCGAGCCCGCCTCCCTCAAGAAAGCGGCCACCGCGGCGACCAAGGCCCTCGACCGGGACAAGTCCAATGTGGCAGGCTACCGGCTGCTCGCCCAGGCCCATGGCCTCATGGGCGATGTCGCGGAAGCCGAGCTCGCCACGGCGGAGGAGCATTTTCACATGGGCGCGCACCAGGACGCGAAGATCTTCGCGGCGCGCGCGCAGCAGAAATTCAAGCGGGGGTCGCCGGGATGGCTTCGGGCGCAGGACATCATCAATTTTCGAGCGCCAAAGAAGAAGTAGCGGCTGCCGAGGGGCTTTGAGGGCATGGGCATGATCAAGAACTGGATGGTGGCGGGAACGGCCATGCTCGCGCTCGCGGCCGTCGGCGCGCTCACGGCGGGCAGCATGGGCAAGGCCGGGGCTCAGGACGCGCCCGCCACCCCAGGCGCGGCGCGCAATCTCGACCGCGCCGAGGTCGAGACCATCGTCCGCGAATACCTGCTCGCGAACCCGGAAATCCTGATCGAGATGCAGGACGTGCTGGAGAAGCGGCAGGAGGAAGAGCAGCGCGTCGCCACCCTCGCCACGATCGAGGAGGCGAAGGACGAAATCTTCAACAGCGCCCATGACGGCGTGGTCGGCAACCCGAACGGCACGACCACCGTGGTGGAGTTCTACGATTACAATTGCGGCTTCTGCGAGCGCGCCATGCAGGACATGCTCGCGCTGACCGCGGCCGACCGCGATCTGCGCTTCGTGCTAAAGGAGTTCCCCATCCTGGGTCCCGACTCGCAGAAGGCGCATGTCGTCTCCATGGCCTTCCGCTCGCTGATGCCGGAGAAATACGGCGAGTTCCACCAGCAGCTCATGACCATGGACGGCCGCGCCGGCGAGGCGACCGCCGTCAAGATCGCGCTGTCGCTGGGCGCCGACGAGGCGGCGCTCAAGGCCGCCATGAAGGATCCGGCCATCACGGAGGCGTTCAACCGCACCTATGATCTCGCCAACAGGCTCAAGATCACCGGCACGCCGTCTTATGTCGTGGGAGATCAGGTGGTGTATGGTGCGCTCGGCGCGGAAGTGCTGAGCGAGAAGATCGCCGCGGCACGAGCCTGCGGCGAAAACGCGGCCTGCTGAGGCCGCATCCCGATTCCGAGCGGCTGCCCGTCCGGCTGCTGCCCTGCCCTGTCTTGCCGGCCTCTCGCGCCGGCACAACCGAGCCTGCCCGAAAGCCACCCGTGAACACGATCTACGTCCTGAACGGCCCCAATCTCAACATGCTGGGGCGGCGGGAGCCTCGCATCTATGGCGGCAAGACGCTGGACGGCGTCGCCGAGGACTGCCGGCGCGAGGGCGAGCGGCTGGGACTCGCCATCGAGTTCCGGCAGACCAACCACGAGGGCCAGCTCGTGGACTGGATCCAGGAGGCGGGCGAGCATGCGGCCGGCATCGTGCTAAACCCCGGCGCCTATGGCCACACCTCGATCGCCCTGCACGACGCGATCCGCGCGGTGGCGCCGCTGCCCGCCGTCGAGGTGCATCTGTCCAACATCCACGCCCGCGAGCCGTTCCGGCACCACACTACGACGTCGGCGGTGGCGCTTGGCGTGATCTGCGGCTTCGGCCCGCTCGGCTATGGGTTGGCCTTGCAGGCGCTGGCGGCCAGGCTTCGGCCTCAGACGTGAACAGGTTTTGCGTTCGAGCGAAAGTGGCTCTAAAGGAAGCACCGCGCGTCAGCGCTTCTTCGGATGCTTTCGTGTCGGCACGCGCGCGCCGGATTTGAAGGGAAGAGAATGTCCAGTGACAAGCCCAGCGTCGATCAGGCGCTGATCCGCGACCTCGCCAACATCCTCAACGACACCGACCTCACGGAAATCGAGATCGAGCAGGGCGATCTGCGCATTCGCGTGTTGCGCAAGCCGCAGCGTCTGGCAGCTCCTCCGACGGCGCATTTTTATTCGTCGCCGCAGCCCAGCTTCCCGGCCTCAGAGCCTCAGATCCAGTCCGGGCCGCCCGCCTTGGCAGCCGCCTCCCCTTCAGGCGACCTCAAGAACGCCGTGCCCTCGCCCATGGTCGGCACCGCCTATCTGTCGCCCGCGCCGGGCTCGAAAGCCTTCATCCAGGTGGGCGACACCGTTCGCGAGGGCCAGACGCTGCTCATCATCGAAGCCATGAAGACCATGAACCAGATCCCCTCGCCGCGCGCGGGCAAGGTGACGGCCATTCTTTTCGAGGACGCGCAGCCCGTCGAATACGGCGAGCCGCTCGTCGTGATCGAGTAGAGCGGGGCGGGATAGGGTGTTCCAGAAAATCCTGATCGCCAACCGGGGCGAGATCGCCCTTCGCGTGCTTCGCGCCGCCAAGGAACTCGGCATCAAGACGGTCGTGGTGCATTCCACCGCCGACGCCGACGCCATGCATGTGCGGCTCGCCGACGAGAGCGTGTGCATCGGCCCCCCGCCCTCGCGCGACTCTTATCTCAACATCCACCAGATCGTGGCGGCCTGCGAGATCACCGGCGCGGACGCGGTGCATCCCGGTTATGGGTTCCTCTCGGAGAACGCCAAGTTCGCCGACATCCTCGCCGCCCACAACATCACCTTCATCGGCCCGACCGGCGACCACATCCGCATCATGGGCGACAAGATCGAGGCGAAGCGCACGGCGAAGCGCTTGGGGATTCCCGTCGTGCCGGGGTCGGAGGGCGCGATCCTCGACGAGGCGCAGGCCAAGCGCATCGGAGCCGAGATCGGCTATCCCGTGCTGGTCAAGGCTTCGGCGGGCGGTGGCGGCCGCGGCATGAAGGTCGCGCGCAGCGAGGCCGACATGGGCGAGGCGTTTCACACCGCCCGCACGGAAGCCGGCGCGGCCTTCGGCGACGACTCCGTCTATATCGAGAAATATCTGGAGAAGCCGCGCCATATCGAGCTGCAGGTGTTCGGTGACGGCGCGGGCGACGGCATCCACTTGGGCGAGCGCGACTGCTCGCTGCAGCGTCGGCACCAGAAGGTCTGGGAGGAGGCGAACTCCCCCGCCCTCAATTCCGAGGAGCGCGAGCGCATCGGCGGAGTCGTCGCCAAGGCCGTCGCCGATCTTGGCTACCGCGGCGCGGGCACCATCGAATTCCTCTACGAGAACGGCGAGTTCTACTTCATCGAGATGAACACGCGGCTCCAGGTCGAGCATCCCGTGACGGAGGCCATCACCGGCATCGACCTCGTCCACGAGCAGATCCGGGTGGCCTCGGGCGGCGGCCTGTCGGTTCGCCAAGACGAGGTCCGCTTCCAGGGCCACGCCATCGAGTGCCGCATCAATGCCGAGGACCCGCGCACCTTCGCGCCCTCGCCCGGCTTGATCACGCATTTCCACACGCCGGGCGGCTTGGGCATCCGCGTCGATTCGGGCGTCTATTCCGGCTACCGGATCCCGCCCTATTACGACAGCCTGATCGGCAAGCTGATCGTGCATGGCCGCAACCGCGTGGAATGCATGATGCGGCTCAGGCGCGCGCTCGACGAGTTCGTGGTGGATGGCATCAAGACCACGCTCCCTCTCTTCCGCGACCTCGTCGGCAACCAGGACATCGCCAACGGCGATTACGACATCCACTGGCTGGAGAAATACCTCGCCGCCACCACGCCCTGACGGCCGGGGTCACCCTCCATGACGCGGCCCTTCGCGCCGGGCTTCCGCATCCCGCCCGAACTCCTGCTCAGGGCCTATGCGTCGGGCGTCTTCCCGATGGCCGAGGACGCCGACGACCCCGAAGTGTTCTGGGTGCGGCCCGAACTGCGCGGCGTCATCCCGCTCGATGCCTTCCATGTGCCCAAGAGCCTCGCCAAGGTGGTGCGGAGCGGCCGCTTCCAGATCGGATTCGACCGGGATTTCGAGGCGGTGATCGATGCTTGCGCGGAGGAAACCTCGGCCCGCCGCAGCACCTGGATCAACGATCCCATCCGGGACGCCTATGGCGAGCTGTTCCGCCGCGGGCACTGCCACACGGTGGAGGCCCGGCGCGAAGGCCGGCTGGTGGGCGGGCTCTACGGCGTGACGCTCGGCCGCGCCTTCTTCGGCGAAAGCATGTTCTCGCGCGAGACCGACGCCTCCAAGGTGTGCCTGGTCCACCTTGTCGAGCGCCTGAAGGAGCGTGGTTTCGTGCTGCTCGACACGCAGTTCACCACCGAGCACCTGAAGCGCTTCGGCGCCGTGGACGTGCCGCGCAAGCGCTATGAGCGGCTCTTGGAGGAGGCGTTGCGGGGCGAAGCGGCGTTCGCGCCGTGAGCTTGTTCGAGCCGCCCTCCTTCTCCCCTTGTGGGAGAAGGAGGGCGGCCCGGGTCATTCCGCCTTGGTCTCTTCCGGCGCGGGCACGTCGGAGGTTTCCTTGCAGCTCTTCAGCCACACGTCATAGACCGGGTGCTCCACCGCGTTCAGGCCGGGGCTTTCCGCGAACATCCAGCCCGTGAAGACGCGCCTGATCTTCCGGTCCAGCGTGATCTCGTCCACCTCCACGAAGGAGTCCGTCTTCGGCTCCTCCGCGTTCGGACGCGAATAGCAGACGCGCGGCGTCACCTGCAGCGCGCCGAACTGCACGGTCTCGTCCACATAGACGTCGAAACTGATGATGCGGCCGGTGATCTTGTCGATGCCGGTGAACTCGGCCACCGCGTTGGTCACCCGCGCGGGCGCCTTGGGCTGCGCGTCCTCCTGCGGCAGGATTTCGCCCTGGGCGTCCAGATCCTCGATATCGGGCAGATCCTGCGACTCGTCCTGCGCCCAAGCCGGCGCGGCCACAAGAAACGCTGCGGCGACGAGGGACGTCCGCCACGTTGCGGCGCGGGAGGGAGATAGTCTGCTCTTCGTGTCGCTCATCGGAGCCCGGCTTCTGAAACCATGCGGCCGCAGGGACGGGCCGCGCATCGATCCATACAGCCCGATTGTGGCGACAAAAACCGAGGTGTCAGCCGCCGGGCGTCCAGGCGTCGTAATCGCCCGTGACCACCGGCCGCTTGTCCCGCGTGCGGATCGAGCCCGGCGGGCGATAGGCTTGGCCGGTGCCGGTCATGTTCGGCGTGTGCGGCTTCATCCATTCGCGCGGCCGGAAATCCTCCTCGGTCGGCGGCACGTCGGTGCGGCGTTGAATCCAGCCATACCAGCCCGGCGGGATCTTCGAGGCGTCCGCCTCGCCGTTGTAGATCACCCAGCGGCGGGTGCCGCCCATCGGATCCTTGCCGCCTTCGTAGTAGACGTTGCCGAACTCGTCCTCGCCGACGCGTTTGCCATGGCGCCAGGTGAAGAAGCGGGTGCCGAGCGTCTGGCCGTTCCACCAGGTGAAGAACTGAAGCAGGAAGTTTTTCATCGTCTCTCTCGCGGCGGAGAACCGCTTCGCGGCTCATGGGTTCCTATGGCCGCCGGCCGAGCGGCGCAAGCCAAAGCGATTCGTCAGCCGAGCTTCTTCTCCATCGCCAGGGCCGGCATGCCCGCCGAGGCGCAGTCGCCGGGCGCTCCCTCGCGCACCTCCCCGAAACCATGATTGCGGTAGAAGCGGACGGCGTTCTCGTTCTGCTTCTCGACTTCGAGGCGCAGGCTGCGAGCCTCCGGGAAACTGCCCTCGATCTCCGCAAGCAGGGCGGCGCCGACGCCCCGGCCCTGGAACGCGGGCCGCACATAAAGCTGGTGCAGCACCACCTGGCATGCCTCCTTGGTTTGGGCCGCGTAAGCCATTCCGGCGAGCGAGCTCCCGTCGTCGGCCAGCAGGAACTCGGAACGCGGGCGCTTCAACCGCGCTTCCAGCGAGGGGATGGAGTGCCACTCGGCCGTGATCTCCGCGACGCGCTCTCGCCCGTAGATGCGATCATAGGCGTCATGCCAGGTCTCGACGAGCAGCGCCTGGACCGCGGCCAGGTCGCGCTCGCCGGCGCTGCGGATGAAGACGGCGTCAGTCGGCAATGCCGAGCTTCTCCTTGACGAGCGCGTTGACGGCCTGCGGGTTGGCCTTGCCGCCGGTGGCCTTCATCACCTGGCCGACGAACCAGCCCGCCAGCGTCGGCTTCGCCTTGGCTTGGCTGACCTTCTCGGGATTGGCGGCGATCACCTCGTCCACCGCTTTCTCGATCGCGCCCGTGTCGGTGACTTGGCGGAGACCGCGGCTTTCGACGAGCTCGCGCGGGTTTCCGCCTTCGTTCCAGACGACCTCGAACAGATCCTTGGCGATCTTGCCGGAGATCGTGCCGTCCTTGATGAGGTCGATGATCGCGCCGACCTGGTCGGGCGACACGGGCACTGCCTCGATCTCGCCACCCTCGCGGTTGAGCGCGCCGAGCAGGTCATTGATCACCCAGTTCGCGGCGAGCTTGCCGTCGCGGCCGGCCGCCACCTTCTCGAAATAGTCGGCCACCGCCTTGTCCGAGACCAGAACCGACGCATCGTATTCCGAGAGGCCCAGGCCTGCGATCAGCCGCGCGCGCTTCTCGTCCGGCAGCTCCGGCAGGCCGTCCGCGAGCGCCTCCACATAGGCCTGGTCGAATTCGAGCGGCAGGAGGTCGGGGTCGGGGAAGTAGCGGTAGTCATGCGCCTCCTCCTTGGAGCGCATGGAGCGCGTTTCGCCCTTGCCCGGGTCGAACAGCCGCGTTTCCTGCTCGATTCTGCCGCCGTCCTCCAGGATGCCGATCTGCCGCCGCGCCTCGCATTCGATCGCCTGGCCGACGAAGCGGATGGAGTTGACGTTCTTGATCTCGCAGCGCGTGCCGAACGCGCCGCCGGGGCGGCGCACCGACACGTTCACGTCGGCGCGCAAGCTCCCCTCGTCCATGTTGCCGTCGCATGTGCCGAGATAGCGCATGATGGAGCGTAGCTTGGTCAGGTAAGCCTTCGCCTCGTCGGCCGAGCGCAGGTCGGGCTTGGACACGATCTCCATCAGCGCCACGCCCGAGCGGTTGAGGTCCACGAAGGACATGGTCGGGCTCTGGTCGTGCAGCGACTTGCCCGCGTCCTGTTCGAGGTGCAGGCGCTCGATGCCGACCTCGATCTCCTCGAATTTTCCCTCGCGATCGGGACCGACGGAGACTTTCACGACGCCCTCGCCCACGATGGGCTGCTTGTACTGCGAGATCTGGTAGCCCTGCGGCAGGTCGGGGTAGAAATAGTTCTTCCGGTCGAACACCGAGCGGTGGTTGATCTGCGCCTTGAGCCCGAGCCCCGTGCGGATCGCCTGGCGCACGCACTCCTCGTTGATGACGGGCAGCATGCCGGGCATGGCCGCGTCCACGAGGCTCACATGGTCGTTGGGCGCCGCGCCGAAGCCGGTCGGCGCGCCGGAGAAGAGCTTCGCCTCGGAAACGACCTGGGCATGGACCTCCATGCCCACGATG
This sequence comes from Mesorhizobium sp., assembly GCA_035998495.1. GTDB lineage: Bacteria > Pseudomonadota > Alphaproteobacteria > Rhizobiales > Rhizobiaceae > Mesorhizobium_B. The sequence goes on along the minus strand of DASYHP010000067.1, from coordinate 46,004 downwards.
ATCTCCCAGTCGCCGGTGGCGCCGGGCACCAGGCGCTTGGGATCGGGCGTGCGGGTGTCGATGATGGTCATGCGAGGAGCCGGCGATGGTGGGTGTCGCCGCTTCGCTAGTGCAAAGGCTTTTCGGGGGCAAGGGCGGCCCGGCCCGCGCGGCCGCTCAGGCGGTGGCGATATAGCTGCGGATGTCCTCGGCCTCGCGCTCGACCTCCTCGATCCGGCGCTTCACCACGTCGCCGATCGACACGATGCCGCTGAGCCTGCCGTCCCTTTCCACCGGCAGGTGACGGAAGCGCCCGCGGGTCATGATCTCCATGACGTCGTTGACGGTGTGGTGCTCGTTGCAGATGTTCACCTTCGGCGTCATGGCCGTGCGCACCTGCATGTCGAGCGCCGCCGCGCCCTCCTTCGCCAGGCAGCGCACGATGTCGCGCTCGGACAGGATGCCGACGATCTTGTTGTCCCCGTTGGTGACCACCAGCGCGCCGATCCGATGCTCCGTCAGGAGCTCGACGGCGCGCGACAGCTTCTCGTTCGGCCCCAAGGTGACGACGTCGTGGCCCTTGGCGTCCAGGATCGCCTTCACGGTCATATACGATCTCCTGTGCTGAAGACGGCGCCAGAGAGAACGCCTCTCCTTGCGGCATGGTGCATCCAGCCGCACCGCATTTCAAGCGTTGAGACGAGCGCGCCCGAGCATCGCAGGCAGGCCGAAGAACCCGGCCAGGAAGCCGCCGACATGCGCCTCCCAGGCGATCTGCCCTTCAAAGCCGGGAACGGCGCCGAGCAGACCCGTGGCGAGGTTCACGGCGAACCACGCCGCGAGGAAGACGAACACGGTGCGATGGCTCAAGGCCTCCGCCACGCTCATCGGAGGTCCGGCGAAACGCGGCGGGCGGTCGCGCCGGTCGATGCGGAAGCCGAACCGCGCGGCCGCGCCCATCATGCCGGAGATGGCGCCCGACGCCCCGACCAGCGGCGCGTCGCCGAAAGGGTGCAGGAGCAGGAAGAGAAAGGCGGCTGCCGCCGCCGTCACCACCCAGAACAGGGCGAAGCGGAGATTGCCCATCCGGCCCGCCAACGGCGACCCGAAGGCGGCCAGCCACACCAGGTTCACGCCGAGATGAAGGACGTCGCCGTGGAGCAAGCTGTAGGACACCGGTGCGGTCAGCAGCCAAGGGTCGAACCCGAACGCCCCGGTGTAGAAGACGGGAATGAAGGCGCCATGCAGAATGACGTCAAAATCCTGTTCGATGTTGAGGAACTGCGTCCTCACGAGGTGGACGGCGACACAGATCGCGATGACAGCCAGGACGATGCCCGGCATGTTGAAGACCGGCTCCGACCGGCCTTGCTGGTCCGGAGCCCGCACGGTTTCCGGCTGGTCTTCATCCGGAGGAGCGGAAGCGGGGCGCGGGGCGTCGTCCTGATCCATGCGTTCCCGGTTCCGGCCGGCCCTTCTGCTGCAAGCCCAACCGAATCAACGGGATCGCCGGCCGGCATGCGCGGCGCGGCCCCAGGGCCGAAGCGGAGGTAAGACAAAAGAAAGGCCGTTCAAGGTCACCCTCGAACGGCCGGCCGAGCCCCTGCCCGTCCTCAAATCACTGACTGGAGAAACGGGAACGCGCTCACCGCGCCCTCCCGTCTAGAGTGACTTCACTCTCCCACTTCCGCTCCGTCCAGGCAACTGCAACTCTTCATTAACCTTAACGCAGGGCCAGCGAGGATGGCGGACGCTGGCGGCTGGCACGGATCATGAAGGGCAAGGCATGAAGGCCGCTCACGAACGCGAATCCTGTTCGCCGATGACACACGAGCTGCCCCAACGCGGAGCGTATTGAGCATGAGGCAGGCAGCTTCCATCGCACTGTTCCAATACTGGAACCGATTGCGTGACGGCCGCCCTGCCCCGCGGCGCTCGGAGATCGAGCCGGCTGATATCCGCACATTGCTCTCCGACACCTTCATCCTGGAGCGCGACATGCGCGGCGAGGCGGTGTTCCGCCTTGCGGGAACGCGGCTCTGCGGCGTTCATGGCCGCGAGCTCAAGGGTTATTCCTTTCCCTCGCTTTGGCGCGCGCGCGACCAGCGGCTGATCGCCAAGCTCACGCAGAACGTCTTTTCCGGCCGGGCGGTGATTACGCTGGACTATCAGGGCGTCACGGAGAAAGGGCGCGCCAGCCCTTTCGAGCTGATCCTCCTCCCACTCGACGGAGGCCGGGAAAGCCCGCGCTGCCTCGGGCTGACGACCGCTGTGCAGAAGCCGTTCTGGCTGGGCGCGGACCCGGTTTTGCAGGCGCTGCTCGACTCGTTCCGTGTCCTCGATCCGGATCGCGAGCCGCTGTTCCTCGGCAACCGGCCCGCGCTCGCGACCCCCCCGCTCGCGCCCGGCGAGGACGCGCTTGGCGGGAATGGCCGGGGCGGGCGACGCGTCCGCCACCTCGTGGTGCTCGAAGGCGGCAAGGACGAGCCCGAGCAAGCCTGAGACCGCTCGCCTCCGCACGGGCCGAATGCGGGCATTGGGCCGCTCCACATTACGACGTGTTAACCGGCCGCGGGTTATGGTCGGCTCATGTCCTGCGCCTGTGCGCGGGTTCCTGAAGCGGAAGTCGAGGCGGAGATGAGGTCAGCGGCGGTTGAATCGGCGCCGTCCCGGGGCGAGCGGCGGACGTTCCAGCGCGTTGCCGTTCGGATCCACGGCCGCTTCATGCTCGAGGATCGCACGGAGCATCCCTGCGAGGTGACAGACATGTCGCCGGGCAGCGTGGCGCTGCGCGCTAGCACCATCGGCGAACCCGGCGAGAAGGTCATCGCCTATATCGACCATATCGGCCGGGTCGAGGGCGTGATCACGCGCCGGCTGTCCGACGGTTTCGCCATGACGGTGATCGCGTCCGACCGCAAGAAGGACAAGCTCGCCGCGCAACTGACCTGGCTCGCCAACAAGCACGAGCTCGACCTGCCGGAGGACCGCCGGCACGAGCGCGTCGCGCCGCGCAATCCGATGAGCGTGCTGCAGTTGCACGACGGCCGCCAATACCGCTGCCGGATCATCGACCTGTCGCTGTCGGGCGCGGCCATCGAGATCGAGGTCAAGCCCGCGCTTGGCGTGCAGGTGATGCTGGGCAACATGCGCGGCCAGGTGGTGCGCCACTTCGAGGACGGCATCGCGGTCGAGTTCGCCGTGGTGCAGCGGCCCGAAACGCTGGAAGCCGAGTTCGTCGGCGCCGCGCCCGGCTGACCAGGGCGCGTCGGCGGAACGACGCCACCCCCTACCCCATACCCGCTTACCGCCCGCAGGCCCTCGCCCGCGGGCTGTTCGTTTGCGTCGGCCGCCATGCGCGGGCGATGCTCACGCCACTGGACCGACGGCCAAATGCATCGCCGCTCGGCCATGGTTAACGTGCTCTCGCCGAAACGACGCGGCTTCTAGCGGTTCGTGAAAGTTGATCTTCAGGTAGATTAACAGGCGGCATCTACTTCCGTTCAAAAGCACCTGCTCAATTTCGCGTGGAATCAATGTGGCTTTGTCATGATCTCTCCAAATGGGGAGACAGGGACAATGAAGAAAAGAATTCTCGCAGCTCTGGCTTTGATGGCTGCGAGCTGGATGGGAGAGGCGGCCGCCGCCGGCCTGTTCATGCCGACGGGCGGACGCTCGACGCAGCCCATTGGCCACTGGGAGTTCTGCCAGAGCTATCCCGACGAGTGCGTGGCCAATGAGCCTGATGCGACGCCCGTGAAGCTCACCAGGGATCTTTGGAAGATCGTCCTCGAGGTGAACACCTTCGCCAACGCCAGCATCACGCCCCGCACCGATTTCGAGATGTGGGGTCGCGAGGAATTCTGGTCCTATCCCGAAGGCTATGGCGACTGCGAGGACTACGTGCTCGAAAAGCGGCGCGAGCTGATCGCCTATGGCGTGCCGGCCTCCGCGCTCCTGGTGACGGTGGTGCGCCAGTCCAACGGCGACGGCCATGCGGTGCTGACCCTGCGCACCGACCGCGGCGACTTCATCCTCGACAATCTCGAGGCGCGTGTGCTGCGCTGGTTCGAGACCGACTACAGCTTCCTCAAGCGGCAATCCGAACGCTCGGCCGGCGCCTGGGTGTCGATCGAGGACGGGCGCGCGGTCGCGGTGGGCAGCGTGCGCTGAATCCGGTTCGGCCCGGTCGAGCCCCACCTGTCCCCAACGACCGGGATCCGAGGAGCCGGCCCCGCCCCAGGGCCGGCTCCACTCTTCTCAGCCGCTCGGCAGAAGCGTGAGCCGTTCCCGGAAGCGGCGCGCGTTCTGGCTGTAGTGGAGGGCGGAAGCCTCCAAGCCGGCTGCCGCCGCGTCATCCAGCTCCCGCACCGCGCGCGCCGGCGAGCCCACTAGAAGCGACCGGGCCGGAAACGTCTTTCCCTCGGTCACGAGCGCGCCGGCCCCGACCAGGCTCTCGGCGCCAATCGCCGCTCCGTTGAGCACGATCGTGCCCATGCCGATCAGGCTTCCGCGCTGAACCGTGCAGCCATGCAGGATGGCGCGGTGCCCGACCGTGCAGTTCTCGCCCACCGCCAAGGGGAAGCCGGGATCGGTGTGGAGCATGCAATGCTCCTGGATGTTCGACCCCGCCCCCACCTCGATCCACTCATTGTCCCCCCTGAGAACGGCGCCGAACCAGACGCTGCTGCGCGGGCCCAGCCGCACCTTGCCGATCACCGCCGCATCCGGCGCGATCCAGGCGGTGGGATCGATGTCGGGCGAAACGCCGTCGAGCGCGTAGATCGGCATGGGCACCTCACATGAGGGTGTCACGCTAGCGAGGAGAACAGGCCGGCGGCAAGCGCCAGGACGGCTGCGCCCCAACCCAGCACCCACAAAGCGGCGGCCAAGCCGCATGCGCCGAGCCCCAGGCCGGAGAGCAGCCCCTCGCGGCGCGCGTTCAGCGCGTCGTTGCAGAGCATGAATGACCCCGCCAACAGGGTGACGAGAACGGAGCGCGGCAGACGATCGGACGAGACGAACGGTCTCGCGAATCTCAACTCCCGGCGCGCGGCGAACTCGAACAGCGTGGCGGCGGTGCCAGCGGTGGTCAGCCCGGCCAGAAACGTCAGCGCCAGCACCTCGACCCAGAGCATCTTAAGCCTCCATTTACCATGCGCTAGGCAGGTTGCGCCTCGTTCCCTTCTGCAAGCCCTGTGCCGCGCTCGCCTGTCGCGGAACGGGACATGCGCCAGCCGCAGCGCGCCAACAGGAGTCGCCGTGAGCCAGTTCGCGACAGCCGAGCCTTTGCCGGCGATCCGCGTTTCACTGATGCGGCGCGTGTTCGCGGCCTTTTTCCTGATCGCGGCCGCCTCGCTCCTGATCAGCGTCGGCGGCCGGTGGCTGGGCGGCGCGATCGCGCTCGGCGGCCACAGCGATGATCCGACCCCGCGGGAAATCGTCATTGGCAACGACGTGGTCGTCGTTCCCGCCAACGCCATCCGGCACGAGCGGGCGCGGCGGAACGGCGTCGCGCCGCGCCTCGACCTCTACCTGCGCTGGCCCGACATGAGGGGCTACAGCGCGGCGGCCCAAGCCGACTTCGACCACGCGGGCGGTTCGCGGCGCATCCTGTTCCTGTCGTTCGAGCCTCGGATGATGTCGCGCGACATGAGCGGCCGCTTCGAGCCGATCTACCGCTCGCTGATCGGACCCGACGGCCAGGCCGGTCCGGGCGGCATCCGGCTCCACGCCTTCAGCGCGGCGTCAGGCTATGCGAACGAGGAGCTCGCCGTGGCGGGCGGCGAGGGCGCCGAACCCTTCGTGGCGCGCTGCATGGCCGGCGCAAACGCGGAGGAATCGCTTGCGCCCTGTGAGCGCGATCTGATCGTCGGCAAGGAATTGAGCCTGACCTACCGATTCCCCAGGGAACTGCTCGGCGACTGGCGGCGGCTCGACGCGGCCATCCGGCGTTTCGCCCAAGATGCGGTCAAACGCGGCGGCTGACCGCCTTCATCCGAGATCGATGTCGAGGATGGCCATCGAGAAGTTGTAGTCGCCGTCTTCCTCGTCCTTGAAGACGATCCCCAGGAACTCGTCGCCGAGATAGACCTCGGCCGAGTCCTCTTTCCTTGGCCGCGCCTTCACAGCCAAGCGGGGATTCTGGAACACCCGCTTGAAGTAGGCGTCGAGCTTCTTGATCTCGTCAGGCTTCACGTCGTTCTCCGCTTTGGGGCGGCTTCTGACATGCCGCCGTCGCGGATGTAAAGGCACGAGCGCCAGGGGTCGTTCCGTGGCGGCGACCGCTTAAGCCCGCGCGTGCCTTCCAGGCAAGAAAACGAGAGTCGGCTCCACGTCGAGGGAGCCGGCTCTCGGCCCTCAGATGTCGAAAGTCAGCACGTGGTCCATAACCTGCGAGGGCAGCGCCTGGTCCATCTGCCGCGAAGGCTGGTCGCAGCCCGTCTCGCCCACAACGCGCGCCGGGACCCCTGCCACCGTCTTGTTGTGGGGAACGGGCGACAGCACGACCGAGCCGGCGGCGATCTTCGAGCAGTGGCCGACCTCGATATTGCCCAGGATCTTCGCGCCCGCCCCGATCAGCACGCCGTAGCGGATTTTCGGGTGCCGGTCGCCGCCGGCCTTGCCCGTGCCGCCCAGCGTCACCCCATGCAGGATCGAGACATTGTCCTCGATCAGCGCCGTCTCCCCCACCACGAGCCCGGTGGCATGGTCGATGAAGATGCCCTTGCCCACGCGCGAGGCCGGATGGATGTCGGTCTGGAACACGGAGGACGAGCGGCTCTGCAGGTAGAGCGCGAAATCCTTGCGGTTGCTGCTCCACAGCCAATGCGCCAGCCGGTGCGTCTGGATGGCGTGGAAGCCCTTGAAATAGAGCACCGGCATGAGGAAGCGGTCGCAGGCCGGGTCGCGGTCGTAATAGGCCTGGATGTCCGTGCGCACCACGCTCGACCAGTCCGGCTGATCGCGCCACATGGCCGTGAAGGTCTGGCGAATCAGATCCGCGCCCACATCCTGGTGCGCGAGCCGCTCGGCCAAGCGGTGGATCACCGCGTCCTCGAGCGTGTCGTGGTTGAGCACTGTCGAATAAAGGAAGGCCGCGAGCAGCGGGTCGCGCGCCACCGCTTCGGCCGCCTCCTCGCGCACCGCGTCCCAGATGGGGTCGATTTCGTGGACGCTTCCGCGAACGGCGCTGGCGATGCTCATGCTTCATCCTCGCTGCGGCGACCCGATCCGGCAAGGGTCGACCGCTTCATACCAGCAGACGCGCCGCCGGAGAACGGTCTTTGCCTGATCGACCCTTGAACTGGGATGAAGAATCGGCAGTTCAACCCGCGCGAAGGACGGCTTGCTCCTCCCCCGCGGCTCACGCGGGCAGGCGATGGTCCCGCAGGAACTGGAGCACGCGCGCCTTCCAGCTTCGGTCGCCCACGGCGAGCATGTGGTCGCGGTTGAGAATCGCGAAGGCTTCCGCGTCGGGCATGAGGGCGGCGAGAGCTTCCGCCGAGCCCGCCAGATCGTCGCGCGTGCCGACCCCGACCAGCGTGGGCTGCCGGATGCGGCCCATGTCCTCGGCCGTGAGCAGTTTTCGCGAGGTCTCGATGCAGGCGGCGAGCGCCAGCCGGTCGCTGCGCGTTTGGTCGGCGAACCGCCGGAACATCTCGGGTCGTCCGGGCGGCACGGCGGCGGGGTCTTCGGCCAGGAGCGCCGCCGCGATCTCGTCCCATTCGCCGACGCCTTGGACGGCGCCTAGCCCCAAGCCGCCCATGACGAGCGTCGCCACCTGCCCGGGTTTGCCGAGGGCCAGAAAGGCCGCGATGCGCGCGCCCATGGAATAGCCCATGACATGGGCGTGGGGGATGCCGAGATGGTCGAGAAGCGCCGCGGCGTCGCCGGCCATCAGCTCGGGCGCGTAGTCCCGCGGGTCGTGGCTCTTGGAGGAGAGCCCATGGCCGCGATTGTCGAAGGCGACGACCCGATAGCCCGCTTCGCCCAGAAAGCCCGTCCAGCTCGGCGCGACCCAGTTGACCACATGCGTGGAGGCGAAGCCGTGGATCAGCAGAACGGGCTCGCCGCCTGCCTCGCCCGCGTCGATGAAGGCGAGATCGAACTCGCCGGACCGGAAGATACGGGGCGCCGGATCCAATGCGCTTCTACCCCTCGCTGCCCGCGATGCCCGCCGCCGTGATGGCGGGGTGGCGCAGCAGGTCGCCTTCCTCGATGCCTGCCTCCGCGGCCGTGCCCGCCTTGAACTCCAGCACGAACCGCGCGGGAACGCCCGGCGTGATGATCGCTTCCGAGAAAGGCTCGCCCTGGAGGATCGCCTTCACCCGCCCGTCCTGTCCGATGAAGAGCAGGTCGAGCGGCAAGGGCGTGTTCTTCATCCAGAAGCCGGCCTCCCGGTAGCCGTCGAGCACGAAGAGCATGCCGCGACCGTCGGGCAGCGATTCGCGATGCATGAGCCCCGACGACCGCTCCGCCGGCTCGTCGGCGATTTCGACCTCGAAGGAGCGCTCGCCCCCGTCGGTTTCGATCACCAGCGGGTTGGAATCAACCGGCAGCATCATGGGGGTTTGCTCGGCGAGCGCCGGCGCCCGCACGAAATCCAGCACGGCGAGGCCGGCGACGATCGCCAGACCGAGCGCCAGTCGTGTCATCATCATTGGCAGGTCCACCCTGTGTTCGGCGCCGGGCCGCGGCGCACAAGAGCGGGTCCGCTCAATGCGACGACGGAAGGGTGCCGATATCGGGGTGAATTTCGGCGGCCATAAGGCCTTTGTCGCCCTTGCCGAAGCGCACCAGGACCACCTGGCCCGGGCGAAGCTCGGCGATGCCGTAGCGGCGCAGGGTCTCCATATGGACGAAGATGTCCTCGGTGCCTTCGCCCCGCGTGAGAAAGCCGAAGCCCTTGGTGCGGTTGAACCATTTCACGAGCGCCCGCTCGAGCCCGCTCTGCGGCGTGATCGTCACATGAGTGCGCTGCTGCAGCTCGGAAGGATGCACCGCCGTGGAGGTGTCCATGGACAGCACGCGAAACGCCTGCAGGCCGCGCTCCCCCTGGCGGGCGAGGCAAACCACCCGCGCGCCTTCCAGCGCGGTCTGGAAGCCGTCGCGGCGCAGGCATGTCACATGCAGCAGCACGTCCCCGCCTTCGCCGCCGTCCGGCAGGATGAAGCCATAGCCCTTCGCGACGTCGAACCACTTGATGCAGCCGGACACTTCGACGAGGTCGGCTTCGGCGCCGTCCTCGCCCCGCTGGAGGCCGGAGTCAGCCTCCGAAAAATCGAGGAAAGAGAGCTTCTCCCCCATCCGGCGCTGCCCCTTCTTCCGATTACCCGCACACTGATTCTCACCTCACAATAGCATTGAGGAATCCTGATGTGGCAAGCGACGGTTGGCGAGTTTCGGCGCGCGACTCCAGACCGTTGCAAGGATGCCGCAATCCTTCCTGCCGCCGTGGCGCCACGCCTGCCTTGAAGCTCGGCGGCCGCGGTCCAGTTCAGCACGCGCAACCGCCGCAGAAAGCTGTTGCGGGCCGCCGCCAGGCGGCTATCTCCCCTCTCCCGGCCGCTCTATGGTGCCGCCGCCCGAACACAGCGAGGAAGGCCATGCGCTACCTGCACACCATGATCCGCGTTTCCGACATCGACCAGTCGCTCGACTTCTTCTGCCGCAAGCTGGGCCTCAAGGAGGTGCGCCGCTTCGAAAGCCAGGAAGGCCGCTACACGCTGATCTTCCTCGCCGCCCCGGAAGACGAGCACCAGGGCATCACGGAGAAGGCGCCGCTCGTGGAGCTGACCTTCAACTGGGATCCGGAACAGTATTCCGGGGGCCGCAATTTCGGCCACCTCGCCTATGAGGTGGACGACATCTACGCCACATGCCAGCGGCTGATGGACGAGGGCGTCACCATCAACCGCCCGCCGCGCGATGGCCGGATGGCCTTCGTCAAGTCGCCCGACAACATCTCGATCGAGATTCTGCAGAAAGGCGAGGCGCTGGAGAAGTCCGAGCCCTGGGCCTCCATGCCCAACACCGGAACATGGTGAGCCAAGCCAGCCCGCCGGAGCCGCGAGCATGAAGGACGTCCTCAAGGAGCTCGAGCGCCGGCGCGCGGAGGCGCGCGCCGGCGGCGGTCCGGCGCGCGTCGAAGCCCAGCACGCGCGCGGAAAACTGACGGCGCGCGAGCGCGTCGAGGCGTTTCTCGACCCCGGCTCCTTCGAGGAGTTCGACATGTTCGTCGAGCATCGCTCCACCGATTTCGGCATGGACAAGCAGAAATTTCCCGGCGACGGCGTGGTCACGGGCTGGGGCACCGTGAACGGGCGCACCGTCTTCGTCTTCGCCAAGGATTTCACCGTGTTCGGCGGATCGCTCTCGGAGGCGCATGCCGAGAAAGTGCAGAAGGTGCAGGACATGGCGCTGCGCAACCGCGCGCCGATCATCGGCTTCTACGACGCGGGCGGCGCGCGAATCCAGGAGGGCGTGGCCGCGCTTGGCGGCTATGCCGAGATCTTCCAGCGCAACGTTCTGGCCTCCGGCGTCATCCCGCAGATCTCCGTCATCATGGGGCCTTGCGCGGGCGGCGACGTCTATTCGCCCGCCATGACCGACTTCATCTTCATGGTGCGCGACACCGCCTACATGTTCGTCACGGGCCCGGATGTGGTGAAGACCGTCACCAACGAGACGGTCACGGCCGAACAGCTTGGCGGCGCGAGCGTCCACACCACCCGCTCGTCGATCGCTGATGGGGCCTACGACAACGACGTGGACGCGCTGCTCGAGATGCGCCGGCTCATCGGTTTCCTGCCGGCGTCCAACACGGCGCCCGCGCCCGAGCTGCCCTTCGGCGGCGAAGCGACGGGCACGGACGTCTCGCTCGACCGCCTCATCCCGGACAACGCCAACAAGCCCTACGACATCAAGGAGCTGATCCTGAAGGTGGCCGACGAGGGCGACTTCTTCGAGATCCAGGGCGCCTTCGCCGGAAACATCGTCACAGGGTTCGGGCGCGTCGAGGGACGCAGCGTGGGCTTCGTGGCGAACCAGCCCATGATCCTGGCCGGTGTGCTCGACGCGGACGCCTCACGCAAAGCCGCACGATTCGTGCGCTTCTGCGATTGCTTCAACATCCCCGTCGTCACCTTCGTGGACGTTCCCGGCTTCCTGCCGGGCACCGCCCAGGAATATGGCGGGCTCATCAAGCACGGCGCCAAGCTGCTTTTCGCCTATGCCGAGGCCACCGTGCCGAAGGTGACCGTCATCACGCGGAAGGCGTTCGGCGGCGCTTACGACGTGATGGCCTCGAAGCACCTGCGCGGCGACATGAACTATGCCTGGCCGACCGCGCAGATCGCGGTGATGGGCGCCAAGGGAGCGGTGGAGATCATCTTCCGCAAGGATCTGCGCGACCCCAACAAGCTCGCCGCCCACACGAAGGCGTATGAGGAGCGGTTCCTATCCCCCTTCGTGGCGGCCGAGCGGGGCTATGTGGACGAGGTGATCATGCCGCACTCCACGCGTCGCCGCGTGGCCCGCGCGCTCCGGATGCTGCGCAACAAGGATTTATCGAACCCCTGGAAGAAGCACGACAACATCCCTCTTTGAGGAAGCGGTCAGGCCGCCTGGCGCATCACGGCGTCGAACTCGTCGAGATCGACATAGAAGCTCTTCAGCATCTCGACCAGGAGATCGACGTCTCCGACGCCTTCCGCCTCCAGCAGGGCGACCGCGTTCTCGATGTCCTCGCGGCTCGTCAGGCGCCGCTTGTGATAATCGTCCACCACGTCGTCATGCATGTGAATCGCCCCCCAGCGATGATGCGATGCAATCCCCAACCACTCAGTTAGGTCAAGGGAGCTTGCGCGAGGCTTGCTGGGGGCGCGACAATTGGAATCAACGGGGCTCAACCGTCGCGGTCGAGCATCTCCTTGACCACGGTGGCGAGCTGCTTGAGCGAGAACGGTTTGGGAAGGAAGCCGAACTTGGCGTCGGCCGGCAGGTTCTTGGCGAAGGCGTCCTCGGCGTAGCCGGACACGAAGATGAACTTGATGTCGGGCTGGATCTGGCGGAGCTCCCGCAGAAGCGTTGGGCCGTCCATTTCCGGCATCACGACGTCCGACACCACGATATCCACCTTGCCGTTTAACTCCCTGAAGATTTCGAGCGCCTCCACGCCGGAGGAGGCCTCATGCACCTCGTAGCCGCGCGACGACAGGGCGCGGACGCCGCCCATCCGCACGGCGTCCTCGTCCTCCACCAGGAGCACGGTGGCCGATCCCGAGAGATCCTTGTTCTCCTCCGCCGGCTTGACCGGCGCCGCCTCGGCCGCCGCCTGGCCCTGCGCCGCATCGGCGACATGGCGGGGGAGGAAGATCCGGAACAAGGCGCCCTCGCCCGGTTCGGATTCGCAATAGATGAAGCCGCCGGTCTGCTTGATGATGCCGTAGACCATCGAGAGGCCCAGTCCCGTGCCCTTGCCCACCTCCTTGGTGGTGAAGAAGGGCTCGAAGATCTTCGACTTCACGTCGGCGGGAATGCCGGTGCCCGTGTCCTGCACTTCCAGGAGGACATAATCGCCTTCGGCGACCTCGCGATAGCCGAAGGCGCGGATGTCGGGCGCCGGCACGTTGCGGGTGCGGATGGTGAGCTCGCCGCCCCCCGGCATGGCGTCGCGCGCGTTCACGGCCAGGTTCACGACGACCTGCTCGAACTGGTTGATGTCGGCCTTCACGGGCCACAGGTCGCGCCCGTGCTCGACCCTGACCTTCACCTCCGTGCCGACCAAGCGGGTCAACAGCATGCGCACATCGGCGAGCACATCGGTGAGGTTCAGGACCTCCGGCCTCAAGGTTTGCCGCCGCGAGAAGGCCAGAAGCTGCCGCACCAGCGATGCGGCGCGGTTGGCGTTCTGCTTGATGTTCATGATGTCGGGGAAGGACGGGTCCGACGGCCGGTGGTTGGTGAGAAGCAGGTCCGAGGCCATGATGATAGCCGTCAGCACGTTGTTGAAGTCGTGCGCGATGCCGCCCGCGAGCTGGCCCACGGCCTGCATCTTCTGGCTTTGCGCCATCTGCGCCTCGAGTGTCTTCTGCTCGGTCGTCTCCACGGCATAGACGATCGCGGCCTCCTCCGCGCCTTCGCCGTCCGTGCCGTCGGCGACGGCGTTCACGTAAAAGCGCATATGCCGTTCGGCCTGGCCGGGCGGCGTGCCCGGCAGAACCGTGTCGATGGGCGGAATGTCGGCCTGCCGTTCGCGCGCCCGTTCGAGCGCCGCCGCGAAGGCCGGGCGGTCGCGCTCGTGGATCACCGTGTCGAGCCGCACGCGCCGGTCCACCGCATCGCGGTCCACCACCGACGAGAACAGCGACAGGAAGGGCGCGTTGGTGCGCAGGATTCGTCCCTTGCTGTCCACGCCGGCGATGGCCATGGGCGTCGAGTTGAAGAACCGGGTGAAACGCACTTCCGCCGCGCGAAGGTCGGCTGAGGCGTCCTCGCCGTGGGTGCGGTTGAGCACGATCGTCCGCGAGGGCCCGGGCATGCCGTCGCGGCTCGCCGACACGCGATGGAGGAAGCGGACCGGCAGGGCCGTGCCGTTCGTGGTGGCGAGATCGAGGTCGATCACAGCGTTGCGCGTCGCGCCGGGCTCGACCCGCACGGAGCGGATCAGCGCCATCCCGTCTCCGGCCACGACCTCCTTGAGCGACATCGCGCCGGGCGTGAAGCTGGCCAGGTCGATGCCGAGCCATCCCGCCAGCGTGGCGTTGACGTAGGTGATGCGCCCGTCGCCGTCGGCGGCGAAAAAGCCGGCCGGCGCGTGGTCGAGGTGATCGATGGCCTTCTGCAGGTCGAGGAAGAAGCGTTCCTGCTCCGCCCGTTCGCGCGAGATGTCGGCGAGCTGCCAGGCGCAAAGCATCTGGCGGCGGCTCGGCACGACGAATGCGCTCGCCCGCAGCCGATACCAGCGCGCCCCCGCCTCCCCGTTGGGCGCAAGGGACTGCGCCAGCCGGAACTCGCCGTCGCCGCCCCGGCCATCCTTCAGGCCGGCCGCCAGGCGCTCCACGGTGGCCGCCGTTTCGGGCATGTCGCCGAGCAGAGTCTCCACGGCCCTGAGATCGGCCGGCGAGGTCGCCCCGGTCATCGCGCCGTATGCGCGATTGGCGTAGATCACCCGGCCCTTGAGATCGGTGACGAGCAGCCCTTCGGGCATGGCGTCCACGAAGGATCGCGCCAGGTCGTCGCCGGTGGAGCGCGGCGCGAGCTGGATGAAGCCGATCGCGGTGGCGAAAAGATAACCCGTGCCGATCATGGCGAGCACGCCGAGCAAGCCCAGGAGGAACGGATCGCCGAGCCGGTCGCGGAACAGGCTGAACACCACGGCCGCGCCGGTCAGCACGCCAATGAACACGACCAGCCGCATCGCGGCGCCCGGCGAGCTTTCGCGATCCACCACGGCGGAATGAAGCTCGCTTCGCTTTTCCTTGGTCATTCGCGTCCCCGCCGCGCTCAAGCGGCCATGCCTGCGCTTTCGTCCGCCCCGTTTTGCATGAACCACATTTCGCCCTTCGCGAACAAGCGGATGGGCCAGGGTGAAGCGCGACGCCGTTCTGGCCGCTGCAGCTTGCCCGAAACTTCCGTTGCGCCGGGGGAGAGCCGCGGGCCGCTCCTTGCAGTCCTGCCTCGCGGCATTCTACTGTCCGGTGGGGGCGCGCGGAGGTCGAGCGGCATGCGGGACTGGCTGGCGGATGTGGCGGGGCCACAATATGTCGAGGCGATCCTCTGGACGCTTGGCGCGCTGGCGGCCCTGGCCGTGTTGCTGCTCATCGTGCGGCTGGCGCGGGGCTTGCGCGGCGGCACGTTCGTCGCGGGCGGGCGAAACCGCAGGACGCGGCTCGCGGTGATGGACGCCACGGCCATCGACACCCACCGACGCCTCGTCCTGGTGCGCCGCGACGATGTGGAGCATCTGCTTCTGATCGGCGGACCGACCGACGTGGTGGTGGAGCAGAACATCCGGCTGCTCGCGCAGCGGCGGCCGTCCGGGACGCGCGAGTTTCCGGCCGACCTTGATGCGGCCGTCCCGCCCGCGCCCACCACGCCCGAGTTCGAGCGGGCGCCCGAAGCGCCGCCGACGCCTCGGCCCGCAACCCCCGTGGGCCAGCGAAGCGCGCCTGTCCCAGCCCCGGCCACCACCGCTCGGAGCCCTGAGCCGTTGGCCGCGCCTATCAACCGTCCGGGCGTCCAGGCGGCCTCACCCTCGCGCCCGTCGCCGGAAAGCGGAGCGGCTCCGGCTGCGCCCCAGCCGGTCCGGGTCGTCCAGCCGCGGCCGGAGCCGCCTCGCCCGAATGAGCCGAGGGTCGCGACCGCGCCGGCCCGCGCGGCGACGCCGCTTTTGGGCGCACCGCAGCAGCCCGCGCGCCGAGCCGAGCCCGACGACATGGACGAGGCGCTGATGCGGGAGCTTGAAGTCAGCTTCGACGAGCTGGAGCCCTCGCCCGCCGAGCAGCGGACGTCGCCGGCCAGGCCGCCCTCCCTCGACGACGAGATGACGCGGCTCTTGGGCGAACTGTCCAGCGGGAGGCGGTGAGGCCTCGGCGCGGATCGCGCCTGTCGCCGCTATGCGGCGCGCAGGCGTCCCGAATGGATGGAATGGGAGCGCGGGGCGGCTACGGAGGCCAGGCCGCCCGGTTCCGCTCAGTCGTCGCGATAGACCTTTTCGCGCCGCTCGTGACGCTCCTGCGCCTCGATGGAGAGCGTCGCGATCGGGCGAGCGGAAAGCCGCTTGAGCGAGATGGGATCGCCGGTTTCCTCGCAATAGCCGTAAGTGCCTTCCTCCAGCCGCTGCAGCGCCGAGTCGATCTTGGCGATCAGCTTCCGCTGGCGGTCCCGCGCGCGCAGTTCGATGGCGCGGTCCGTTTCCGAGGAAGCGCGGTCGGCGAGGTCCGGATGGTTGGCGTTTTCCTGCTGGAGGATTTCGAGCGTTTCGCGCGCCTCGCGCAGGATGTCGCCCTTCCAGGTGAGCAGCTTGCTGCGGAAATAGGCTTTTTGCCGCTCGTTCATGAACGGCTCGTCATCGGAGGGAACATACGCCCTGTCAAAGACTTCGACCATTCGACTCAGTCCCCCATGACGTTGTTTTTTTTGCGCTCTATAGTCAGCCGCCCGCAAGCCCGCAAGCGGCTTGTCCCTCCGTCTCACGCAATTGTCAGGCCAACTCGGTGCTTGCGACTCGGGTGCGACCCTGTTGCCACAGGGATGGTTACCAAGCCGTTGCGGAGCGGACGCCGGGCCACTAGTTCAGGCCGGCCCACCTCACCCGCCCGGAGCGCCCCATGACCACGCTTTTCCTGCTGCGGCACGCGAAAGCCGTGAAAGCCTCCGGCGGCATGAAGGACTTCGATCGTCCGCTCGACCCTCGCGGCGTGGAGGACATCGCCCGGATCGGGGGCGAGATGGCGAAACGATTCGCGCTGCCCGAACGGGTGCTGTGCTCCGCATCGCGCCGCACGCGGGAAACGCTCACCGGGTTAGGCCTCCCCTTCCGGGAGGATCAGGTCGAGTTCTCGCGAAAACTGTATGAGGCGGAGGCGGACGGCTACCTGCGCGAACTGCAGGGCGAGCAGGCGGCCGCCCTGCTTCTTGTCGGACACAACCCCGCCACGGAAGAGCTGGCCGGGATGCTGGCCGACGAGGGCGGCGACGCCGAAGCGCGCGGCAGGCTGGCGAAAGGCTTTCCGACCTCGGGGCTTGCCGTGTTCGACTTCGACGGCAGCCTCGGCGATCTGGCGCCGGGCCGGGCAACGCTGCGCGCTTTTCTCACGCCCGACCGGGGTTGAGCCGGTTTGGCGGCGCGCTCACCCGGCCTATATCGAGGCTGCAACCCACTGGGAACGAACATTTGGCGGCGCTGACCAGCTTGGCCGACGACGCGTTGATCGCGCTTGACGCGCTGGGCAGCCGCGCCGGCGATCTCTTCTCGCCCACCCTGCGCCTGGGCGTGACCGGCCTGTCACGGGCCGGCAAGACCGTGTTCATCTCGTCGCTCGTCCACAACCTGATCCATGGCGGGCGCCTGCCGCTGTTCGAGCCGCTCCACTCCGGCCGGATCGCCCGCGCCTTTCTCGAACACCAGCCCGACGATGCCGTGCCCCGCTTCCAATACGAGGACCACGTCGACGCGCTGGTTGGATCGCGGGTGTGGCCCGAATCCACGCGCGCCATCTCCGAGCTGCGCCTGACGATCGAATACCAGTCCGCCTCGGGCTGGGGACGCTTGTTCGGCCGCGGGCATCTTTCTCTCGACATCGTGGACTATCCCGGCGAGTGGCTTCTGGACCTGCCGCTCCTGGACAGGACCTTCGCGCAGTTCAGCCGCGACTCGTGGGAACTGGCGCAACTGCCCGTCAGGGGCGAGCTTTCCGCGGCATGGCGCACGCTCGCGCAAGCCGCCGATCCGGGCGGGCCGGCCAACGAGATGACGGCGCGCAGCCTCGCCGACGCCTTCGCCGGCTATCTGCGCGCCTGCAAGGAGGACCGGCGCGCGCTTTCCACCCTCCCGCCCGGCCGCTTCCTCATGCCGGGTGATCTGGAAGGCTCGCCCGCGCTGACCTTCTCGCCGCTGCCGACCGAGGCGCAGGGGCGGAGCGGCTCGCTTTACGCTATGATGGAACGCCGCTTCGAGGCCTACAAGACGCATGTGGTGAAGCCGTTCTTCCGCGAGCATGTGGCCAAGCTCGACCGGCAGATCGTGCTGATCGACGCGCTCCAGGCGCTGAACGCCGGGCCGGCGGCCGTGTCCGACCTGGAGCGCGCCCTGACCGAGATCCTGGCCTGCTTTCGCGTCGGCGCGGGCTCGCTTCTGGGCGACCTCTTCGCACGGCGCATCGACCGAATCCTGGTCGCCGCCACCAAGGCCGACCACCTCCATCACGAGAGCCACGACCGGCTGCAGGCGATCGTGCGCCGCCTGACCCGCCGCGCGACCGAACGCGCCGGCCTGGCCGGCGCCGATGTGGACGTGGTGGCGATGGCCGCAGTGCGCGCCACGCGCGAAGGCACGGCGAAGCAAGGTTTTGAAACGCTGCCGGTCATCATCGGAACGCCGCTGATCGGCGAGACCATCGGCGACCAAACCTTCGACGGCGAAACGGAAACGGCTGTCTTTCCCGGCGACTTGCCGAAAAACGCCGATGCGGTGCTCGATGCGCGGCCAGGTGACGGCAATCCAGTCGCGGTGCGCTTCGTGCGTTTCCGCCCGCCCCGGCTGGAGCGGTCCGCCGACGGGGCGCTTCTATCGCTGCCGCATATCCGACTCGACCGCGCGCTCCAATTCCTGTTGGGAGACCGCCTGGCATGAGCGACCCGCGACAACCCGCTGCTTTCAGGATCGACCCGCCGCCGCGCGAGGCGGAAGCGCCGACGCGGGTCCCTCGCGCCTTCGCCGCGCAGGACGAAGGCGTCATGCCGGCCGAGATCGACGTCTTCGACACCGTCGATCCCTCGGCCCTGCCGCCCTTGCCGGTGCCCACGCCGCGACGCTCCGTGATCGGCGCCGCCCTTGTCGCCGCCCTTGGGGTTCTCGTCTCGCTTGCGCTCGGCCTCTGGATCGATGCGTTGATCCGAGACCTTTGGGCGCGGCACGAATGGCTCGGCTGGCTCGCAGCCGGGGCGGCCGCGCTCGCCGTCCTCGCCGTCGCGGTGATCCTGGCGCGCGAAGGCTTGGCCCTGCGCCGCCTGGCCTCGGTGGAGGCCATGCGGGCCCGCGCGGCGCAGGCGTCTTCGCGCGACGACGCCCAGGCCGCGCGCCGCGTCACGGCCGAGCTGGCCTCGTTGCTGGCGAGCAAGCCGGAGACCGCCGCCGGCCGGCGCGTGCTGGCCGACACCCAAGGCGACATCATCGACGGGGCCGCGCTGCTCGGGCTCGCCGAGCGCGAGCTTCTGGCGCCGCTCGACGCGCGGGCGAAGATCCTGGTGCTCGACGCCGCCAAGCGCGTGTCGCTCGTCACCACCGTGAGTCCTCGCGCGCTGTTCGACGTCGCTTACGTCTTGTGGGAAGGCGCGCGCCTGGTGCGGCGCTTGTCCGAGCTCTATGGCGGCCGGCCGGGAACGCTCGGCTTCTTTCGCCTGGCCCGCAGCGCGCTGGCGCATCTGGCCGTCACCGGCTCGATCGCGGCGGGCGACAGCCTCGTGCAGCAACTGGTCGGGCATGGCCTGGCCGCGCGCTTGTCGGCTCGCCTGGGCGAGGGCGTGATCAACGGCATGATGACCGCCCGCATCGGCATCGCCGCCATGGAAGCGGCGCGCCCCCTGCCCTTCGCGGCGTTGCGGCGGCCGGGCGTCGGCGACTTCCTGGCCGCCCTCCTGCGCCTGGCCGAACGCGAGAAGCAGGCGCCGAGCCGCGCTGCCAGCGCGCGCCCGGAACGATTCGGCAAGTGACGATCCATTAACCAATCCCGGCGAAGTTCCGACCACATTCCTTGTCGCCCCGAACGCCCGGATCGCTTCATGAACAACCTGCTCCGCCTCGCCCTTGCGCCCGTGGTCCTGTTCGCGGCCGCCCCGGCCTCGGCCGGCTCGGCGGAGCAGGACAAGGCGTTCTTCCGCAATGTCGCGGGCGAGTGGGTCGGCCCGGGCGAGATCATCGCCGGCAAGTTCAAGGGCACAAAGTTCGTCTGCACCTTCACGGGTTCGACGCCGGACGCCGAAGTGGGCATGACGCTCGACGGCGGCTGCCGGGTCGGCGTGTTCACGCAGAAGATGACGGCGACGGTGGAGCGGGCCGGCGGCAAGGGCTATCGCGGCACGTTCCAGGACGGCGCGGAGGGCAAGGGCCTCGATATCGTCGCCGGCAATGTGGTGGGGGCCAAGAAGATGGTGCTGACGCTCAACCGCAACCAGCTCAAGGGCGCCATGCTCGCCAACCTGCCCGACCGCGACACCATGACGATCACCGTTTCCGTGCGGGTGGAGGAAGAGCTGGTGCCGGTGATCGGCATGAACTTGAAGCGCGTCGAGAAACAGGCGATCGGCGCCCTCGCCGCCGAATGAGCCTCGTTCACAACGAGCGCACGAAGCTCGCGGCGACCTTTCTGAACGGAGTGGCGATCGCAGTCGTTGCCATCGGCGGATTGGCTCCCGCGGTGGCGGTTATCGGAGGAGCTTCAAGCCTCTCCTTGACGATCTTGGCCATTCAGTTCCTGATTTGCTTGGCAGCGGGCGGCACCCTACATCTCTCAGCAAGATGGGTTCTGGGAAGGCCTGTTCCATGACGGACGCTGATGTTCAGTATCTCATCGTCACGAGCATGTTTCCGGTCGGAGCGCTGATCCTCGCCGCCGTTGTTGTGTTCCTGACGTCCGGAAAGCCCAGGGACCACGTCAAGCCCGGCGAGTAGCTCCCGCCTGCCCTGCCCGTTCGGCGCATTGCCTTTCGCCTGACCGCTTCCCATAGTTCTCCAGCCCTCGCCGCTCTCGCGAGGGCGAGCGGGGGCGCATGGCGGTCGCAGCAGACTCGAATCTCGTTTACGCGGTGAGCCTGCTCGCCGCCGGCGTAGTCGCCGTGCCGCTCTTCAAGCGGCTCGGCCTGGGCTCGGTGCTCGGCTATCTGACCGCCGGCCTCGTGATCGGCCCCTTCGGCCTGGGCCTCTTCGCCGATCCCGAATCGATCCTGCACATCGCCGAGTTGGGCGTCGTCATGTTCCTGTTCGTGATCGGGCTCGAAATGCAGCCCTCGCGGCTGTGGAGCCTGCGGCGCGAGATTTTCGGCATCGGCGTTTCTCAGGTTCTGGTCTGCGGGTTGCTGCTGACACTGTTGGGCATGGCGGCGGGCTTCGCTCCCGCCGTGGCCTTCGTCGCCGGCCTCGGCTTCACCATCTCTTCCACCGCCATCGTCATGCAGATCATGGAGGAGCGCGGCGACCAGGCCACGCCCGAGGGCCAGCGCGTCGTCTCCATCCTGCTTCTGGAGGATCTGAGCATCGTGCCGCTGCTGGCCATCGTGGCGCTCTTAAGCGTCCGCGGCGCGCCGGCCGATGCCGGCGATGGCTGGACGGCGATCCTGCTCGCGCTTGGCGCGGTCGCAGCTCTTGTCGCCGCCGGCCGCTGGCTGCTCAACCCGATGTTCCGGCTGCTCGCCAACGCCCATGCCCGCGAGGTGATGACGGCCGCGGCCCTGCTCGTGGTGCTGGGCTCCGCGCTCGCCATGCAGCTAGGGGGGCTCTCCATGGCCATGGGCGCCTTCCTGGCCGGCGTGCTTCTGTCCGAATCGACCTTCCGCCATCAGCTCGAAGCCGACATCGAGCCCTTCCGCGGCATCCTGCTCGGCCTGTTCTTCTTGAGCGTCGGCATGTCGCTGGACCTTTCGGTAATCGCCGACGCATGGCCCGTCATCGCCGCCGCGGTCCTCGCGCTCATGCTCGTCAAGATGGTCGGCATCGTGATCGTGGGACGGCTGTTCGGCGCGAAATGGCCCGAAGCGGTCACGCGCGCGGGCCTCCTGGCCCAAGGCGGCGAGTTCGCCTTCGTGCTTTATGCCGCCGCCGCGACCGCCGGCGTCTTCGACGCGCGGGTCAACTCGGTGATGACCGCGACCGTCATCATCTCCATGGCGCTGACGCCGCTCCTGATTCTGGCGATCCGGCGGCTGCTGCCGTCCGGAACCGCCTCCCTCGATGGGGTCGAGGTGGCCGACGGCCTCGACGGCAGCGTGCTGGTGATCGGCTTCGGCCGCTTCGGCCAGATCGTCAGCCAGCCGCTTCTGCTGCGCGGCATCGACGTCTCGATCATCGACAACGACGTGGAGATGATCCAGGCCGCGGCCACCTTTGGCTTCAAGGTCTATTACGGCGACGGCACCCGCCTCGACATCCTGCACGCCGCCGGCGCGGGCCGCGCGCGCGCGGTCATGGTCTGCGTGGACAAGCCGGAGGTCGCGCTCAAGATCATCCAGAACCTGAAGGCCGAGTTCCCGCAGGCGCAGGTGCTCGCCCGTGCCTATGATCGCGCGGCGGCCATTCAGATCATCGCGGAGGGCGTGGACTACCAGATCCGCGAGACCCTCGAATCGGCCATGCTGTTCGGCCAGGCGGCGCTGGAGGCCGTGGGCGTCGAGCAGAACGAAGCCGTCGAGATCATGGAGGATGTGCGCCGCCGGGACGCCGCGCGCCTCGACGCGCAGATCGTGGGGGGCCTCCAGGCCGGGCGGGGATTCATGAAGGGCAACATGCCCGTGCCCACGCCGCTCGCGCCGCCCCGACGCCCCGGCCGCGTGATGAATGTGGAGCCCGCCGACACCCCGGCGTCGCAGACCCCGCTGCCGCAAACATGACGGGATCTCAGCCGCGACGGCCCCACAAACGGGAATTCGGGTTGCCGCCGCCATCCGTCAGGCGCAACTTGGCCCGAAGGAGTGAGACGCCCATGCGCCTGAGTTCGACGAGATTCTGCCTGTTGCTGAGCGCCGCGGCGGCTCTGAGCGCGCTTGCGCCCGGCGCGGCGCCGGCGGCGAACCTCTCCAAGACCTACAGCTATTTCACGGTGGGCGGGGCGACGCTCGGCGAGATCGAGGCGGAGCTCGCCCGCCGCGGACCGAAAGTGGGGAGCGCCGGCCGGCGCCATCCCGGCGCGACCAGCCTGTCCTTCAACAGCAAGCTCGATTTCGCTGAGACGCCGCGATCCTGCCGGATCAGCAGGGCCGACGTGTCCGTCAGCGCCAGGCTTACCCTGCCGCGCTGGCGGCGGCCGGGCGGCGCCGAGCAGGACACGCGCCTGATCTGGGACACGCTGGCCGCCGACATCAAGCGGCATGAGGAAAGCCATGTCTCCATCGCCAAGCGCCATGCGCGGGAGCTGGAGAACGCCCTGCGCGCGCTTGGCAATTTCCGCGATTGCGCGCAAGCAAGCGCCAAGGTCCAGGCGTTGAGCGATCGCATCCTCGCCAAGCACGACGCCGAGCAGGCGAGCTTCGACCGCGTGGAAGGCAAGAACTTCGAGAGCCGCATCCTGCGCCTCCTGGAACGGCGTCTGGAACGGATGGACGCTGCTTCGCAGCCTTAGCGCTATCCCGTCACGCCCAGCTTCTTCTGCAGGCTCGTGGACGAAGTCGTGTACTGGAACACCACGCGCTCGCCGGGGCTGACGATCCGTTTCGCCGCCTGCGCCATCAGCGCGACCTCGTGGAAGCCTGACAGGATCAGCTTCAGCTTGCCGGGGTACCAGTTGATGTCGCCCACGGCGAAGATGCCCGGCTCCGACGTCTCGAACCTCTCGGTATCCACCGTGATCAGGTTCTCGTGCAGGTTCAGCCCCCAGTCGGCGATCGGCCCCAGCTTCATCGTCAGCCCGAAGAAGGGCAGCATGCGCGTCGAGGGGATCTCCACGTCGCCGTCCGGCCCCTTGACGACCGCCGCGGCAAGCTGGCCGTCCTCGCCCTTGAGCGCGGTCACCTGGCCGACCTGGAATTCGAGCTTCTTCATTTCCTGGAGCGCGTACATCTTGTTCACGCTGTCGGGCGCGGCGCGGAACTCCGGGCGGCGGTGGACGAGCGTCACGCTCCTTGCGATGGGCTGGAGGTTGAGCGTCCAGTCCATCGCGGAATCCCCGCCGCCCACGATCAGCACGTCCTGGCCGCGAAACTCCTCCATGCGGCGAACCGAGTAGAACACGCTCTTGCCTTCATAGGCCTCGATGCCGGGGATGGGCGGCCGCTTGGGCTGGAACGACCCCCCGCCCGCCGCGATCACGATCACCTTGGCGAGGATCGCCTCACCTTCGTCCGTCACCGCGCGGAAGGAGCCGTCGGGCAGGCGCGTCAGCCCCGCGATCATGCGGTTGAAGGTGAAGGTCGGCTTGAAGGGCGCGATCTGCTCCATGAGCTGGTCCACGAGCCCCTGCCCCGAGATCGAGGGCCAAGCGGGGATGTCGTAGATCGGCTTTTCCGGGTACAGCTCCGCGCATTGCCCGCCCGGCCGGTCGAGGATGTCCACGAGGTGGCTCTTCATGTCCATGAGGCCAAGCTCGAACACGGCGAACAGCCCCACGGGGCCGGCGCCGATGATCAGCACGTCGGTTTGCACGATCGGATGCGAATGGGCGTTCATGGCGGGGTGTTCCAAAGGGGTCTTGAGCGGAGCGGGCGCGGTCAGCCTTGCCGTTCTGGGACGCCGACCACGAGCCCGTCCAGCGCGTCGCGCACCTTGATCTGGCACGAAAGGCGCGAGGTCGGCCGCACGTCGTAGGCGAAATCGAGCATGTCCTCCTCCATCGGCTCCGGCTGGCCGACGGCGTCCGTCCAGGCCTCATCGACATAGACGTGGCAGGTGGCGCAGGCGCAGGCGCCGCCGCACTCCGCCTCGATGCCGGGCACCGCGTTGCGAATGGCGTTCTCCATCACCGTCGAGCCGTTCTCGGCCTCCACGTCGAAGCGCGTGCCGTCGAAGCCGATGAAGGTGAGCTTGGTCATGGATGGTTCCGCAGGGAAGGCTCGCGCCGACATAAGCACTGGACCGCGCGTGTCAACGGCAGCGTTCGCGGCATCCCGTGCCGCTTTTGCTTCGGGGCCGTCATGGCGAGATGGCCCGCAGCGTTCCTTCCGCCGCCTCGCGGAGCGACCGCCTCGCGGCGACGCTGCCGGGCTCTTCCTCGAGCGCCGCGGCCCGCTCCGCGACGAGGGACGCGCCGACTCCTCGCGCGCTGCCCTTCAGCTTGTGCATGGCCGCCGGAACGGCCGCGACCGGCATGGCGTCGAGCGCCCCAAGGACGTCGCGGAGCTGACCGGCGAAGAGCGCCAGCACCTCGGCGGCCAGCGCGGCGTCCCCTCCCGTTTGCCGCGCCAGGTGCTCCGCGTCGAGCGGCCCTTGGGGAAAGCCTTGCCTGTGGAAACGCCCTTGCGTCATTCCGCTCCCGCCTTGCCCCGTTCACCAAGCTGGTCAATCTTCGTTGACGCAATCGCTCAAACTGAAGGCATCGGGTGGACGAGCCCTTAAGCCCGGCGGGGTAAACCGCTCGGCCGGGGAAACACGGCTGCGTCCCGGCCGCAAGGCCGGCGTTAACCAGATGTTTAAAGTTTTACGCATGGGCGGTTTTGCGTGTTTCCTTTGGCCAGCCGCGTCACTACGATGCGGCTGAGTGCATGATGGGCCATTCGCGTTCAGCCGCTGCGCCTTTCCCGGCGGCCGTCGCGACGAGTACAGGGTAGCGGCAACATGGCGCGGAATCCGACCACCACCAGGAATCCCGAAAGCGACGTCGCCCGCGAACTCGAGCAGGCGCTCGACATCGACCTGACCGGCGTGTCCGGCGGCGATCTCGACATGTCAACCTCCATCGACGACCTGGAAGCGCAGATCAGCCAGGCAGCAGAAGAGCTGGTTCGCGAGGGCCGTCCGCAGGACGCGCCGCCCGCCGCCCGCCGGCCCGAACCGCGGCCCGCCACCGTTCCCCCGCAGCCGGCCAACGACCCGCGCGAGCCTGACGCCGCGACCCAGCCGGCGCGGTCGCCGCTGTCGGCCGAGCCGCCGCTCCAGCCCGGCGGATTCGCGCCCGCGAACGACGATCGCCGCCAGCGCAGGGCCGCCCGCGCCGTCGAGGCGCCGCGCGCCTCCGCCGCCATCTACTGGGTGGTCGGCTTCCTTTCGCTTCTTTGGGTTGCCATGGGCGTCGCGCTGGCCGAGCGCCTGGTCGGCCCCGCCCTGTGGACCATCGGCAGCTTCGACGATGCGCTGGCCCGGCCCGTGCTGATCGCGGTGGCGGTGGGCACGCTCGTTCCGCTCTTCCTGTTCTGGGGCTTCGCCGTGATGGTGCGCCGCGCCCAGGAAATGCGGTTGACGACGCAGGCGCTGGCGGATGCCGCGTTCCGCCTGTCGGAGCCGGAAAGCGACGCGCAGGACCGGGTGCTGGCCCTCGGCCAAGCCGTGCGGCGCGAAGTGGCCGCCATGGGCGAAGGCATCGAGCGCACCTTGGCGCGCGCCGTCGAGCTTGAAACCCGCGTCCATTCGGAAGTCGGCGAGCTTGAGCGCGCCTATGCCGAGAACGAGGCGCGCATCCGCGCGCTCGTGGACGGGCTCGGTAGCGAGCGCGAAGCGGTCGTCAGCCATGCGGAACGCGTCCGCGCCTCGATCTCCGGCGCGCATGAGACGCTCAAGGACGAGCTGGCCGCCTCGGCCGGCATGATTGAGGAGAACATCCAGAAGGCGTCCAACCAGCTTTCCCAGTCGATCGGGAGGGCCGGCGACGACCTGATCGGCCGCCTGAACGAGAGCGGCGGCTCGGTGGCCGGGCAGATCGACGCCCGCCTGGAAGCTATCGGCGACCGCATCGCCTCTTCGGGCGAGGTCTTCACCGGCCTTTTGGACGACCGGCTGGCCACGCTGGAGTCGGCCACCGATGCCGCCGCGCAGGCGCTGGAGAATCGCGCCAACGGCGCCGCAGCCGCCCTCGACCACGCGATGGAGCGGATGACCGGGCAGTTCGACGGCAGGCTGGGCGAGTTGCAGAACCTGCTGGCCGAGCGCGGCGAGGCGCTTGTCGGCGAATTCCAGGCGCGCGCCGACGCGCTCGACGGCGGCGCCGCCCGCCTCACCGACGCGCTCGACCAGCGCGCCCGGCAGATCAACGAAATCCTTGTGGAGCGCGCGCGCGACATCGCTGGCGCCTTCAGCGCCGGCCGCACGGCTTTCTCCGAGGCGATCGACGAAGGTGCCGCGCGCATCGGCGTGGAGATGGGTGATGCCGTGCAGGCCGCTTCCGGCATGCTGGAGACGCGGCGGGCCGAGCTCGCCGAGCGCTTCGAGGAAGGCCGCGCCGCGCTGTCGCGCGTCGTGGAGGACGACGTCACCAAGCTTTCGGGCGCGCGCGAGGCTCTGCAAAGCCTGGTGGAGGAGCACTCCGCGCTGCTCGAACAGGCCCGCTCCGAGACCGTCCAGAGCCTGGAAGCCGGACGCACGGAGCTCGCCCGGACCCTCGACCAGGGCGCGGCGGCCGTGTCGCGCGTGATGGAAGACGACCTGTCGCGGCTGGCCGAAACCCGCTCCGGCATGGAGGCCCTCGTCCAGAACCATTCGGCCGTTCTGGAGGGCGCCCGCAAGGCCTTCGAGGCGAGCCTGGAGTCCGGCCGGAGCAGGCTGTCGAACGTGCTCGCGCACGACCTGCGCCAGGTGGCCGGGGTTCGCGCCGAACTGGACGGCGTGGTGTCGGAGTTCTCCGGCGCGCTGGCCTCCGCCCGGACCGATTTCAGTGAGCGGCTGCAGAGCGGACGGGCGGCGATGGCCGACGTCCTGCAGGAGGATTTGGGCAAGCTCGCCAGCGCGCGCAGCGCGCTCGACGCCCTGATGACGCGCCACTCCGCCATGCTGGACGACGCCCGCGACGAGTTCGCCCGCCGGCTGGAGGAGGACCGGGCGGCGATCGGCCAAGCGCTGGAGCAGGACCTGGAGAAGCTCTCCGGCGCCCGCGGCGAGATCGGCGCGGTCGTGGCCGAGCATGTCGGCGCGCTCGACAACGCGCGCATGGATTTCATCGGGAACCTGGAATCGAGCCGTGCCGCCATGTCGGACGCCTTGCGCGAGGACATGGGCCGGCTGAGCGAGGCGCGCGCCGGCATGGTCGAGCTCTTCGGCCGGCATTCCGCCCTGCTCGAAGGTGTGCAGGCCGAGTTCATGGACCGGCTGGAGCAAGGCCGCGTCTCCATGTCCACCGCCCTGCAGGACGACCTGACCAGGCTTGCAGAAAGCCGCGCCTCCATTGACGGGCTCGTGGCGGGCCAGGTGGAGAAGCTGGCCGAAGGCCGCGACATCCTGCGCCGCGCGCTTGAAGCCGACCTGCAGAAGGTGGACTCCGCCCGCGCCGAAATCGACGCGCTCATCCAGGGGCTTGTTGCGGCGCAGGCCGAGCGGCTGGCCAAAGGCCGGCAGGAGTTGTCGCAGGCGCTGGAAGCCGATCTCGCCAGGGTCGCGGAAGCGCGCGGCGAGCTGAACGGCATCGTGGCCGAGCACCGCCAGGTGCTGGAGACCACGCGGGAAAACTTCGTTCAAGACCTCGAGGCCGGCCGGGCGTCGCTTGCCGGCGCGCTGGCCCAGGACCTCGACAAGCTTGCCCAGGCGCGCGGCGAGGTGGACGGCGTGTTCACCGAGCACTCCCGCGGGCTCGAAGAGCGCGGCGCGGCGTTCGTGGCGCGGCTCAAGGACGGCCGCGACGCCGTCAGCCGGATCCTCGATGAGGACATCGCCAAGCTCGCCGACGCGCGCGCGGCCCTCGACGCCATGGTGGGCGAGCATGCCCGCCGCCTGGAGGAGAGCCGCGAAGGGATGCTGGCCGCCTTCGGCGACGAATTGAGCCGCTTCGACGAAAGCCGGGTCGGGCTCGACAATTCCGTGGGCCTGCACGTCCTGCGCCTAGCGGAAGGCCGCACGGAGCTCGCCCGCGCGCTCGATGACGACCTCCACAAGCTCAACGACGTCCGCAGGAGCATCGACGCCTCGCTAAACGATCACCTTCGGCGTCTGGAGGAAGGCCGCGACAACCTCGCCCATGTTATGGCCGACGACCTTCACAAGCTCGGCCAGACGCGCGCCCAGATCGACGAGTCGCTCGCCACCCATGTCGGCAGGCTGGCCGAAGGCCGCGGCCTGCTCGCCCGCGCCCTGGACGCCGACCTCGCCAAGCTCGCGGAAAGCCGCGCCTCCATTGACGGGCTCGTGGCGGGCCAGGTGGAGAAGCTCGCGGAAGGCCGCGACATCCTGCGCCGCGCGCTCGAAACCGACCTCAAAAGGCTCGACGAGGCGCGTGGCGAGATCACGGAAAACATCGGCACGCTCGTGGCGGATCAGGAGCATCGCCTGCGCGCCGGGCGCGAGCTCCTGGGTCAGGCGCTGGAGTCCGATCTGGCGAAGCTCGCGGAAAGCCGCGCCTCCATCGACGGGCTCGTGGCGGGCCAAGTCGAGAAGCTGGCCGAGGGCCGCAACATCCTGCGCCGCGCGCTCGAAGCCGACCTCCAGAAGGTCGAAGCCGCGCGCGCCGAGGTGGACACCATGCTGAACGGCATGATCTCCGCCCAGGCCAGCCGGCTGGCCGAAGGCCGCGAATCGCTCACGCACGCGCTGGAGGCCGATCTCGCCAAGCTCGGGGAAAGCCGCGCCGCGATCGACCAGATGGTGTCCTCGCAGGTCGAGAGGCTGGCCGAGGGCCGCAACATCCTGCGCCGTGCGCTCGAGGCCGACCTGCACGCCCTGGCGGAGGGCCGCGCCGACCTCGACGCCCGCGTGGCCGCCATTTCGGCCGAGCACGGGCGCCAGGTCGAGGCCGGTCGCGACAACCTCGCGCGCGCCCTGGAGGCCGACCTCCAGAAGCTGGCCGAGGCCCGCGGCAACATCGACAACATGATGGCGACGCAGGTGACGCGCCTGTCCGAAAGCCGCGACGGCCTGTCCGCGGCCCTCCAGGACGATCTCGAACGGCTTGCCGAGACGCGGTCCGACATCGACCGCGCTGTCGCCTCCCAGGTGGCGCGGCTGGCCGAAGGCCGCGACGCGCTGGCGTTCGCGATTGAAGCCGATCTCCACCGGATCGCCGAAGGCCGCGACGCGCTCGACGCGCGGCTGCGCGCCATCATCGACGATCACAGCCGCGCGTTGGCGCAAGGCCGCGAAACCCTGTCCCGCGAGCTCGAAGGCGATTTGGCGAAGCTCGCCGAAAGCCGCTCCGCCATCGACGGCATGGTCGCCGCCCAGGTCGAGAAGCTCGCGGAGGGCCGCGACGTCCTGCGCCGGGCGCTGGATGTCGATCTCCAGAAGCTGACCGAAAGCCGCTCGGCGCTTGACGCCATGGCGGTTGGACACATGGAGCGCTTCACTGAGACCCGCGACGCCCTGGCGCGGGCGCTCGAGGCCGATCTCGACCGCCTCCACGAGGCTCGCGACTCCGTGGACGCGCAGATGAACGCTTTGCTCGCCGCCCAGGCCGAACGGCTCGGCGAGGGCCGCGAAGCCATGGCGCAGGCGCTCGAGGCCGATCTCTCGCGCCTGCTGGAGGCCCGCGCGGCGATCGATGACATGGTGACGGGCCATGCCGAGCGGCTGGCGGAAAGCCGCAACATGCTGAGGCGCGCGCTGGACGACGATCTCGGCAGGCTCGCGGAAACGCGCAACGGGATCGAAAGCCTCATCACGGCCCAGGTCGAAAAGCTGGCGGAAGGCCGCGACGTGCTCGCCCGGGCGCTGGACGAGGATCTCAGCAAGCTCGCCGACAGCCGCGCCTCCATCGACACCCTCGTCACGGGCCAGGTGGAGAAGCTCGCCCAGGGGCGCGACATCCTTCGGCGCGCCTTGGCGTCGGACCTCGAACAGGTCGGCGCCGCCCGCGCCGAGCTGGACAGAAGCGTGTCGGAACATGCCGAACGGCTCGCCGGCAGTCGCGAGGCCCTCGCCCGCGCGCTCGACGAGGACCTGTCCAGGCTGGAGGAGTTCCGCGGCGGGCTGGACCGTCAGGTTGCGGGCCATATCGGCGCCTTCGCCGAGCGGCGCGCCGAGATCTCGGAGGCCCTTTCCTCCGACGTCGCCAGGATCGACGATGCGTTCCGCCATCACGCGGGCGCCGTCGCCGAGCGGACGGCCGCCGTGGAGCGGGCGCTGGCCTCCGGCATGGACAATGTGCGCGCGGTGCTGGAGCAGAGCGCCGTCGCGGCGGCGGGCTCGCTGCGCGACCGCGTGGTGGAGCTCACCACGCTGTTGAGCGGGCAGGCCGGCGAGGCGTTGAGCGAGGCCGACCAGGCCATCGCGCGCCGGGCGGAAGCGACGGCGCAAGCGCTGCTGGCGCGCACGGCGGAGATCGCGGACACGTTCTCGGACGCGGAGCGACGCCTCCTCGATCAAGCCGAGACCACGGCCGCCTCGCTCGCGGGCCGCGCCGGCGAGATCGCGCAGACCTTCGACGCCGCCGACCGAAGGCTGGCCGACCGGGCGGAGCGCAGCGTGGACGCGCTCCTGTCGCGAGGCGAACAGGCGGCCGATGGCATGGCCGCTCGTGCGGCGGAGCTGGGCCGCGAGTTCGAAACGGCCCGGCAGCTCCTGGCCGAGCGCGCCGACGAGGCGTCCGCCGCACTCGCCGCCCGTGTGGAGGCCGCCGCCGACACGCTGCAGGGGCGCGCGGCCGAGATCGCCGACGGCTTCGAGCGCGCCGAGGCGCGGATCACCGAGCGTGCGGCGCGCACGGGGGCCGAGATCGCCACCCAGGGCGACCGCCTGGCGCGCGACATGGCGGAGCGCGCGACCGAGATGACGCGGCTCATGGAAGAGGCGAGCCGCGGCATCCTGGCCCGTTCCGCCGAATCGGCGGAGACGCTGGCGCAGCGCACGGACGCGGCCGCGCAGACCATGCTGGGGCGCGCGGGCGAAATCTCGCGGCTCTTCGAGGAAGCCGACCGCCGGCTGGTGGACCGCACCGCCGAGACGGCCGACGCATTGTCGCTGCGCGCCGACGAGATCGTGCGCATCTTCGACGAAGGCGATCAGAGGCTGGCTGCCCGGGCCGTGGACACGGCCGGCAGCCTGGCGCGCCGTGCCGTGGAGCTGGTCAGGTCCTTCGAGGATGCGGACGGTCAGCTCGCCCGCCGCGTCGGCGAGACCGCGGATGCGCTTTCCGCGCAGGCCGATGCGCTGGCGCGCGTGTTCGACCGCGCCGAGGAACGGATGACCGTCCGCGTGGACGAGAGCGCGGCGGCGCTAAGCGGCCGCGCCGCCGAGATCGCCGGCGCCTTCGACGAGGCGGACCGCCGCATCGCCGCCCGGATCGCGCGCGGCGCGAGCGAAATGGGCGCGCAGGCCGAGCGCATCGTGGGCGCCTTCGGCGAAGCGGAGGAGCGGGTCGCTGGCTTGGCCGAGCGCGCCTCCGGCGCGATCGGCGATCAGGCGCGAGAGATCGTCGGCAGCTTCGGCCAGGCCGAACAGCGCATCGCGGAACTGGGCCAGCGGGCGTCCGAGCAGATCGCCGGACAAGCACAGGAGTTCGCGGGCGCCTTCAGCCAGGCCGAGCGGCGGGTCATCGCGCTGTCGCAGCGCGCGGCGAGCGAGGTCGGCGCGCAGGCCGACCGCGTGGCCGGCGCCTTCGGCGAGGCGGAGGAACGCGTGGCGGCGCTGTCCCAGCGGACGGCCGAGGGGATCGGCGGCCAGGCCGACGAGATCGCGCGCAGCCTGGAAGAGGCCGAGCGCCGCGTCGCGGAGAACGCGGCGCGGGTCGCAGCCGAACTCGACGGCCATGCCGCCCGCGTGGCGTCGCGCTTCGACGAGGCGGCCGGACGGGTCGCGGAAACCGCGCGCGGAACGGCGGACGTTCTCGACGCGCGGGCCCGCGGTGTGCAGGACGCGATCGCCGAAGCCGACGGCATTCTGTCGGCCAGCGCCGAAGCCGCGGGGCGTCGCGTGGCCGACGGATTGACCGAGGCAGGGCGGCGGCTCACATCCGTGGCGGACGCCGTCAGCGAGTCCGTGCGCGAAAGGGTGGCCGAAAGCGAGCGGGAGATCGCCGAGCGCAGCGGTGTCATCACCGAGACCTTCGCGGCCGTGGGCCAGCACATCACGCAGGCCACCAACGACGCCGCCCGCTCGATCAGCGAAAACACGAGGACTCTCAGCCAGGTCCTGGCGGAGGGCACGGGCGAGGTGGAGCGCATCCTCGACGAAACCGCGCGCCCGCTGGTGGAGCGCTTCACGGCCGATGGCCGCGAGATCCGGCGCGCCATCGAGGAAACCGCGGCGCAGGCGGCGGAACGGTTGCGCGCCGAGGGCCAGGCCCTCAACGAGGAGATCGCCCGGCGCGCGGGTGAAACGATCGGCACGGTGAACCAGGCCCGAGAGGGGCTGGCGGGTGGCATAAGCGACGTGATCGACCGCGTGGCCGGGTCGAGCCGGCAGCTCAACGAGCTGATCGACCTCGCCCAGGAAAGCCTGTCCGGCGTCGAGGGTCGCTTGACCGGCGCCACGCAGCGCTTCGCCGCGACCACAGAGAAGGCCGCGCAGACCTTCTCCACCTCCGCCCGCCTGGTCGACCTCAATGTCGGCCGCGTGGCGGAGATGTCCTCGCAGACGCTCAAGGAGATCGCCGCGATCTCCAGCCGCTTCGAGGAGCATGCGCGGCTGCTCAACACGGCCTCCGACCTTCTGGGCTCGGCGCAGGCGAACCTCGTGTCCACGCTCGACGAGCGCCAGGGCGCGCTGGAGGATCTCGCCGTGGCGCTGGTGCGCAAATCGGAAGACATCGAGCGGCTGATGAAATCCTTCGAAGGCTTCATCGAAAACGTGCTGGAAAGCGCCGAGGGCCGCACGCGCGAGACCACGGAGGCCATCCGGACGTCGATCACCGACTCGGTGGAGGCGGCGGTGCAGCGTTTCGCGGCCGCGACCGACGATCTCCGCCGCACGGCCGGCGCCATTCGCGAGGAGCTCGACCAGACGCGGGCGGAGGTCGCCAAGGGCGTGATCGAGATGCCCGAGGAGGCCAAGCAGTCCACGACCGCCATCCGGCGCGCGGTGAGCGAGCAGATCAACGCCCTGAAGGAGCTCGGCGAGATCGTGGCCCGCACCGGCCGCACGGTCGATGTGTCGGAGCCGCGGCCGAGCCGTGCGGAACCGGCGGCCCTGCCGCCGCCGGCGGCGCGCGACGCAGGCCCGCTGCGCAGGACCGCCCTTGACCGCCCGGCCGAGCGCGACGGCGGCGTGATCGAAGCGGAACGGCCGGCCCGCTCGCCGGAAGCCGCAGCCGAGCCTGCGGGGGCCCGCCGCACGCCGCGCAACTTGCTGGACGGGCTCAACTCCCTGTCGGCCGACATCGCGCGGGCGATCGACCACGACGCCTCGGTGGAGCTTTGGGACCGCTACCAGCAGGGCGAGCGCGACGTGTTCACCCGCCGGCTTTACACCCTCAACGGCCAGAAGACCTTTGATGAGGTGCGCCGCCGTTATCACGAGGATCCGGAGTTCCGGGCCGTGGTGGACCGCTACTGCCAAGACTTCGAAATCTTGGTGCGGGACGCGACCAAGGGCGACAAGGCGGCGGCTCAGCGCTTCCTGACCTCGGAGACGGGCAAGGTTTACACCATGCTGGCCCATGCCTCGAGCCGGCTGCGGTGAGAGGCGGCCGGCCCGGGCGGTTGTGGGCGGCCTCGCCGGCCGCTTGCGTCTCCTGACCAGTGGATGAATTTTTCGGCCCGCGAACTTTCTTCTGTGCTCTTTCAGCCACTTAGCGCTGCTCTGCTGAAAAAGTGCAGCCCTTTTGTCCACGCTCCACCACGTGTCCCCTATTCTACCCCTGCTTCTTCACGGGAAGGCGGGTTCATGAACCGAGGACGCGCGAAGGTAGGAGCGAAGCGGATGGGTGCTGGATCGGTCGGGCTGCGGTGGCCCGGCTGGGTGATGAGCCCCCCAGATCCAGGCCCGCCAGCGAGGCCCGCGGGCCGGCAGGGCCGGTGTTCTTGCCCAAGGCGTGGCAACACGCCAAGCCAACAGCACAGGCCCCGTGCAGACCCCGCGACAACTCCCGGGCAAGACCACGACGGGGCGCGGGTGACTGCGCCAGATACATAAGTTCGGATCGGCACGGCCCCGCGCCCCGCTTCCCCTGACCGATCCCACCAGGGTTCGTGTCAACCCTCGCCTCCTGAGCCCGTCCAAGGGAGGTCAGGCGAGGGCAGCTCTTTGACAATGGCCGGACGGCGAATGCCGGGCGCGGCGATGAAGACATGTGCCCAAAGTCTCGGTGAAAGCTGAGCGGCGGACGGGCGAGCGCCCCAACTCCCCCTTGTGGCGGGTGGGGGTAGCTGACAAGCTCGGCGCTGCACCCCCACCCGGCCCTTGCAGGGCCGAGCTCCCCACAAGGGGGAGGTGGGGCGCTCCCCGCGCCGCCGCAGTTCCTCTCCCAGGCAGCAAGGCGAAGCCGAGCCGGTGAGGGGCGACAGGGTCGTGGTAGAGGGGATGAACGGTGAGCGGGATGAGCCGCCCTGCCTTACACCGCCCCTTGCCCCGGCGGGCCCGACAGCGTCAGCCAGCGCGCGGTGAGCGCGGGTTTCCCGCCGCCTTCGATCTCCACCGTCACGTCATGGGCGACGTTCACCCAGCCCGAGGGCCGGGCTTTCACCTCCGCGAGCTTGAAGCGGGCGCGGATGCGCGCCCCGCTCTTCACCGGGCTCAGGAAGCGGACCTGGTCGAACCCCTGGTTGACGCCGAGCCGGTCGCCCTTCAGCGGCCTTATGGTCTCGAAGAACATGGCCGACAGGAGCGAAAGCGTCAGGAACCCGTGCGCGATCGTGCCCCCAAACGGTGTTTCGGCTGCCGCCCGCGCGGGGTCCACATGGATGAACTGGTGGTCGTCGGTGGCGTCCGCGAAGCCGTCGATCATGGCTTGCGTCACTTGGCGCCAGGGCGACACGCCGACCTCCTGCCCGACCGCTGCCTGCAATTCGTCCAGCGTTACGGGCACGAGCGCCGGGTTGAAGCCGTCCCGGCGCGAAGCCCCTGATTGCGGTTCCGACATATGAGGGGCTCCGGAGATGCGGCGGGCGAATGCCCTCGCGTCCTATCGGCAGGCGCGGGCTGAAGGTCAAGCCGCCAGAAGGTAGCGGTTTCGCTTTGAGCGGAACCGCGCAAGCCCGCGCGGCGCTTGAGCGTGCCTTCGGGGCACAAAAAGAGCCGATTCCCCGCCAGTGGAAACGGCTCTATGGGCAGCCGCCCTCACTCCGCCGGCTGCAGGTCGCTCTCGATGCGGGCCGCCTGGCCGAGCTCGCGTTCGAGACGCGCGTCCTCCTCCGCCTTGGGCGTCACGAAGCGGCCGAGCAGGAGATAGGCGACCGGCGTCAAAAACAGCGTGGAGATCGTGGCGAGCCCCAGGCCGCCCACGATGACCCAGCCCAGCGCGATGCGAGCTTCCGCGCCTGCTCCGCTCGCGAGCACCAGCGGCACGCCGCCGAGAATCGTGCAGATCATGGTCATCATCACGGGCCGCAGCCGGATATTGGCGGCTTCCTCGATCGCCCGGCGCACACCGTAGCCCCGGTCGCGCAACTGGTTGGCGAACTCCACGACGAGGATGCCGTTCTTGGCCATGACGCCGATCAGCAACACCAGCCCGATCTGGCTGTAGGCGTTGAACGAGGTGCTGGTGAGGATCATAGCGAAGATCGCGCAGGCTAGGCCGAGCGGCACGGTCGCCATGATGATGATGGCCGACACGAAGCTCTCGAACTGCGCCGCCAGCACCAGCAAGATGATGACGAGCGCGAAGCCGAACACGATCACGATGCCGCCTTCCTGCTCGCCCAGGCTGGCGGCTTCGGCGAGCGGCACGATGCGGCTGCCCTCCGGCAAAAGCGGCTCGGCGATGCGTCGCGCCTCGCCGAGCGCGTCGCCCAGCGCGAAGTCGGGCCCGAGACCCGCCGTCACGGCCACGGCGCGAAGCTGCTGCTCGCGGGCCAGCGACGGCGGCACGGCGCGCTCGGTGAGGGTTGCGATGGTGGACATCGGCACGAACCGCCCGTCACCCGTCCTGAGGAAGACGTTCTCGAGATCCGTCGGGTCGTTGATGGGATCGGTGGTGGACATCAACTGCACGGAATAGGCGCGGTCGGCCAGAAACACATCGGCCACGTCGCGGCCGTCGAGCATCGCCTGAATGGCCTCGGCCAAGCCTGCGATGTCGATGCCGAGATCGACCGCCCGCTCGCGGTCGATCTCCACCGAAAGCTGCGGCTGCGTGGTGTCGTTGGAAAGCCGCGGCTGCTCGAAGCGCGGATCGCGCTCCATGGCGGCCACGATCTGGCTGGCGGCTTGCCCGAGCTCGGCATAGTCGTTGCCGACCACCGCGAACTGCAACCCGCTGCCCGCGCCGCGAATCCCCAAGCTGTTGGGCTGGATGGCGAAGGCGCGCACGCCGGGCACGTCCGTCACGAGCTGGTTGATCTCGGCGGTGATCTCGGCCTGGCTCCGGGCCCGCTCCTCCCAAGGCGCCAGCGTCATGACCATGAAGCCGCTGTTGGTGGAGCCGCCCTGGCCGGCGCTGGCGAAGGTCGAGACGATCTCGCCGCTGTCGCGCAGGGGTTGGACCAGCTCCTCGATGCGGCGCATCTGGGAGGCGGTGTAGTCGAGGCTCACGCCCTGCGGCGCCGTCACCCGCAGCATGGCCATGGAACGGTCTTCCTGGGGCGTCAGCTCCTGGCGGATCAGTCCGAGCGAGGCCCAGGCCGCGCCGGCGAACAGCGCGCTCACCAGAATGACCACGAGCGGCGCGTTCAGGCAGAAGCGAAGGCAGCGGCGATAAAGCCCGGCCAAGCCGCCGCCGATCATCGCCAAGAGGCCGCGACGCGGCGCCTTCGACGTCGCGGGCGCCGCCTTGAGCATGCGCGAGGCCAGCATCGGGCACAAGGAAAGCGCGACGACGGAGGACAGGAGCACCGACATCGCCAGAACGAAGCCGAACTCGCGGAACAGCCCGCCCGTCTGGCCCGGCAGGAAGGACAAGGGCACGAACACGGCGGCAAGCGTCGCCGTGGTCGCGAGCACGGCGAAGAACACCTCCTGCGTGCCGAGAACGGCGGCCGCGCGAGGCCCCATGCCCTCGTTGCGGCGGCGCACGATATTCTCCAGCACCACGATCGCGTCGTCCACCACCAGGCCTGTGGCCAGCACCATAGCCAGCAAGGTCAGGATGTTGACGGAGAACCCGACGACATAGATGGCCGCGAGCGTGCCGATCAGCGCCACCGGCATGGCGAGGCCGGGGATCAGGGTCGCGCGCCAATCGAGAAGGAACAGGAAGATCACGAGAAGCACGATCGTGACCGACAGCACGAGCGCAATCTCGACTTCGTGAATCGCGCCTTCGACGAAGGTGGCGTCGTCGCTGGTGACGCGGATCTCCATGCCTTCGGGCAGCGTCTCGTTGAGCGCGGCGGCCGCCGCTTGCACCCCTTGGGAAATGTCGAGCGTGTTGGACTGCGCCTGACGGATGATGCCTAGGCCGATGCCCGTCATGCCGTTGGACCGCAGCGACGTCGCGCCGAGGTCGCCCGCCAAGGTAACCGTCGCCACGTCGCCCAGCCGGGTGCGCTCCCCGAGCGCCAAGGCTTCGAAGGCCTCCGGCGTGGTCACGTTCGCCGTGGCGCGCACCACGATGTCGGACGTGCCGGAGGTCAGGGATCCCGCGGGCGCATCGAAGGCGACCGTCGAAAGGGCACGGCTGACATCGGCGACCGTAAGGCCAAGGCTGGCAAGCTTCGCCTGGTCGATGTCCACGCGAAAGATCTTTTCGCGATCACCATAGACCTGCACGTCGGCCACGCCTTCCACCGCCGCCAGCTCGTCGACGATCTCGTCCTCGACCAGGATCGTCATGTCCTCGACCGCCATTCGGTCCGACGTCACGGCCAGCCGCATCACGGCTTCGGAATTCGCGTCGGCCTTGACGATGCGCGGCGCATAGATGTCGTCCGGCAACTGGTTGACGCTGCGCGAGATCGCGTCGCGCATGTCGGACGCCGCGACGTCGAGATCCACGTCGTCGTTGAACTCGACCGTCACGCGCGAGCGGCCGAAAGACGAGGAGGACGAGATCGACTTCACGCCCGATACCCGGGCGGCCGCGCCTTCAAGGATCGCCGTGACCTCGCGGTCGATCGTTTCGGCAGCCGCGCCCTGGTAATCCGCGGTCACCGTGATGACGGGCCGGTCCACGTCCGGAAGCTCGCGAATCTCCACGCCGAAGAACGCGGCCAGCCCCGCCACGATGATCAGCATGTTGATCACGAAGGCCAGAACCGGCCGGCGGACGAACAGCTCGGTCATGCCGCGCGAGCCGCCGCTGCTCTCCTGGGTCTGCTCCGGCTGAAGATCGGACGCTTCGGTCATGGCCCGCCCTCTAAAGTCGGTCTGCCGGCGCGGCCGGCGCCGCCGTTTCCGCAGGCACTGCGGAGACCGGCACGGCCGCCGGTGGCGCCTGCTCGGCGATCAGCACCTCGGCGCCTTGCCGCACCGCATGCACCCCTTGGGTCACCACCATCTCCTCGGGGGTCAACTGCCCATCGACGAGCACGTTTTCCGTGTTGCGCTGAACGATGCGCACAGGCACCCGCTCCCCCCGCCCCTCGCGCACGGCCCATACGAAGGCGCCGTCCGACCCCCATTGGACGGCCAGGGGATCGACCGCGGGAAAGGTGTCGCCGGGGAACGACATCGAGACCTGGAAGGACTGGCCGGCTCTGAGCCTGTCGTCGGGATTGCCGATGCGG
Organism: Mesorhizobium sp.; assembly: GCA_035998495.1. Lineage (GTDB taxonomy): Bacteria > Pseudomonadota > Alphaproteobacteria > Rhizobiales > Rhizobiaceae > Mesorhizobium_B. Next base: position 6,767 of record DASYHP010000067.1, on the reverse strand, counting down.
GCCTGCACCTGCAGCGTGCGGGAGGCTTGGTCGATGCGGTTGTCCACCGCGCTCACCGTGCCTTCGGACACCTCGCCCGGTCGAGCCACCGCCTCCGCCGTCACCGGCGCGCCGACCTCTATGGCGTTGGCGAAACGCTCCGGCACCCAGAAATCGACGACAAGGCTGGACCGATCGTCCACGGTCGCGACGGCCGTCTCGGCCGTGACGCGGTTGCCGACCTCGACAGGCACGATGCCGACGATGCCCGCGATCGGTGAGACCACCGTGCGCCTCTCGAGCGCCACCTCGGCTTCGCGCACGGCCAGTTCGGCGTTGCGCAGCGCAACCTCCGCTTCCGCCTGCTCGACGGCCGTCACGGTGTTGCTGCGCCGCAGCGCCGTGATGCGCTCAAGGCGCGCTTCGGCGTCGTCGCGCGCGATGCGCGCACGGTCGAGCGCGATTTCCTCAGCCTCGGAGTCGAGCCTCAACAGCACCGTGTCCGCTTCGACGCGCTCACCCGATTCGACTTCCACGGCCGTGATTCGGCCGGCGCCGAAAGGCTGCACCGTGACGGAAGCCGCCGCGCGGCCGGTGCCGATGGCCTGCAGGCGATCATTGATGGTCGCCTGCACGACCGGCTCCACGACGACCGCCATGGGCGGGCCGCCGCGACCCCCGCGCCGCCCCATGCCGCCGGGCTGCGGCCCGCCTTGAGCCGTGGCGTCTGACGGCGCTTCCGGCGGCGCCAAGGCCGCAACCCAGACCGGATCCACGCCCCAGCTCGCGAGCGTATCGGGCGCGCCCGGCACGAACCGCACCCAGGCCGCGAACGCCGCCGCCAGCACCAGGAGTGAGATCAGGAGCTGCTTGACGATCGTCATTCAAACCTCGATTGCGCACGCAGCCCGCCCGTGTCGCTCCTGGAGGCAGCCTTGCAGGGTCCAACGGCGGCTCAACGCCAATTATATGGTCGAATCCGTCGGACTGAGCACCCTTGATCCCATTAAGAAACGGTAAGGTCGGGTCGCAGAGCCGCTTGGATAGAACCTTACATGACGAGTGCCAAAGGATGGTGGATCGTTGGAACCCGCGGTTTGACAATTTCGTGACGCCAGGACCAAGTTCCCGCCCTTCTGCCGATCCAGGCCCTTCTCGTCCGGAGTTTCCGCATGGCTGCCGATTTGAGTTTCGACGCGCTCCGCGATCTGGTGGCGGAGGGCGCCATCGACACCGTGCTTTGCGCGGGCGTGGACATGCAGGGGCGCTTGATCGGGAAGCGCTTCCATGCGTCCTTCTTCGTCGCCTCGGCCCATGACGAGACGCATGGCTGCAACTACCTGCTCGCCAACGACATCGATATGGAGCCGGTGGCGGGCTACCAAGCGGCGAGCTGGAACAAGGGCTATGGCGACTTCGTGCTGAAGCCCGACCTTTCAACGCTGCGGTTGACGCCGTGGCTCGAAAAGACGGTGCTGGTGCTCTGCGACATCCTCGACCACCACACCCACGAAGACCTGCCGCATAGCCCGCGCGCCATTCTCAAGCGGCAGACGGCAAGGCTCAAGGAGTGCGGCTACACGGCCTTCTTCGCGTCCGAGCTCGAATTCTACCTGTTCAACGAAACCTATGATTCCGCGCGCGACAAGCGCTGGCGGGGGCTCAAAACGGCCTCTCCCTATATCGGCGATTACCTGATCGGCATCACCACCAAGGAGGAGGGCGTCATGCGCGCCATCCGCAACGGCTTGGCGGCGGCAGGCATCGAGGTCGAGAACTCCAAGGGCGAGTGGGGCCCCGGCCAGGAGGAGATCAATGTCCGCTATACGCACGCGCTCGAAATGGCCGACCGGCACGCGATCCTGAAGAACGCCTGCAAGGAGATCGCCGAGGGCATGGGCAAGTCGATCACCTTCATGGCGAAATACGACTATGCGCTGGCCGGCAATTCGAGCCACATCCACAATTCCCTGTGGAGCGCCGACGCCAAGACGCCGCTCTTCTTCGATGCGGACGGCGAATACACCATGACGCCGCTGATGCGATCCTGGGTGGCGGGGCAGATGAAGTATGCCCGCGAGCTCACCTGGTTCCTGTGTCCCTTCATCAACTCCTACAAGCGCTTCCAGGTCGGCACGTTCGCGCCCACCCGCGTGGCCTGGAGCCGCGACAACCGCACCACGGGCTTCCGCCTTTGCGGCGAGGGCACGAAAGGCATCCGCATCGAATGCCGGGTGGGCGGGGCGGACCTTAACCCCTATCTCGCCTTTGCAGCCCTCATCGCCGCCGGCTTGAGAGGCATCGACGAAAAACTGGAGCTCGGCCGGCCCTTCGAGGGCGACGCCTATTTCGGCGAGAACCTGCCGGAGATCCCCAAAACGCTGCGCGAGGCCATCGGCGCGCTCGAAGGTTCGACCATGCTGCGCGAGGCCTTCGGCGAGGAGGTGGTCGAGCACTACCTCCACACTGCGCGCTGGGAACAGCTCGAATACGACCGCCGGGTCACCGACTGGGAGCTGCATCGCGGCTTCGAGCGCTATTGAGCGGTGTCGGCCCTCGCGCCATGAGTTGAGCCCCGCATAGGGCAGAGCAGAAGGACTGCGCGGACTCGAACCGCGCCAAGAGGGGTAGAGCGGACGTGACCGAACTTTTCGCCCGATGGAATTATCCGACCACCGTCCGCTTCGGGGCGGGGCACATCCGCGAACTGCCCGAGGCGCTGGAAGCGGCAGGCATCCGAAACCCGCTCTTCGTCACCGACCCCGGCTTGGTCAAGCTCCCGGTCGTCGCGAACACGCTCGATCTCCTGTGGGAAGCCAACATCGCGCACGGCCTGTTCTCCGACGTGAAGCCCAACCCGGTCGAATCGAACCTCGCCGCCGGCATCGAGGCGTTCCGCGCGGGCGGGCATGACGGCGTGCTCGCCTTCGGCGGCGGCTCGGCGCTCGACTTGGGAAAGCTCATCGCCTTCCAGGCCGGCCAGACCCGTCCCGTGTGGGACTTCGAGGATGTCGGCGACTGGTGGACGCGCGCGGATTCGAGCCGGATCGCGCCGATCGTCGCCGTGCCGACCACGGCAGGGACCGGCTCGGAAGTCGGGCGCGCCGGCGTCGTCACGCATGAGGCGACGCGCACCAAGAAGGTGATCTTCCATCCACTCATGCTGCCGAAGATCGTGATCGCCGATCCGGAGCTCACGACCGGGATGCCGCCCGCGATCACGGCCGGCACGGGCATGGACGCTTTCGCCCACTGCCTGGAGGCCTACTGCGCGCCGGGCTATCACCCGATGGCGGACGGCATCGCGCTTGAAGGCGTGCGGCTCGTGCTGGAGAACCTTCCAAAAGCCTACCGCGACGGCGGGGACATCGAGGCGCGCGCCCACATGATGTCGGCCGCCGCCATGGGCGCCACCGCCTTCCAGAAGGGCTTGGGCGCGATCCACTCGCTCTCGCACCCGATCGGCGCCCTGTTCGACACCCATCACGGCACCACGAACGCCGTGTTCATGCCGGTCGTGCTGCGCTTCAATCGGCCCGCCATCGAGGATCGCATCGCGCGGCTGGCGGCCTATTGCGGGATCGACGGCGGCTTTGACGGATTCTTCGACGCCGTCCTGAAGCTCAGAAAGATCCTCGACATCCCACCGACGGTCACCGACCTCCTGAAGGGCCGCGCGCTGACCGAGGACGAGAAGACCCGGATGGCGGAGATGGCGGTGGTCGATCCGACCGCCGGCGGCAACCCCGTGCCGCTGACGGTCGAGGCCGCGCGCCGGATCCTGGACGAGGCCATCGAAGGCGAGGCGGGCCGCCGCGCCTGATCGGGCCAGGGGCTGTTGACGCCGGCTTGCGAGCGGTGAAAGGAAGCGCCCAATCAAGCGCGCTTCCCGCGCATCCCGCTGATTGAGAGTTTCGCCATGCCCGCTTACGCCGAACAGACCCGCGATCTTCTTTCTCGCCTCGGCATTCCATCGTCCGCCCTCGAAGGCGGCGAGCTTCACGTTCGCACACCGCTGACGGGCGAGGTTCTGGCGCGGGTTCCGGCAATCAATGCCGACGAAGCGCGGGCCCGCATCGAACGGGCGCATGACGCCTTCCTGAAGTGGCGCAACGTGCCGGCCCCGCGCCGCGGCGAGCTCGTGCGCCTGCTTGGCGAGGAGCTGCGCGCGGCCAAGGCGGATCTCGGCCGGCTGGTCTCGATCGAGGTGGGCAAGATCCCGTCCGAGGGCTTGGGCGAAGTGCAGGAGATGATCGACATCTGCGATTTCGCCCTTGGCCTCTCGCGCCAGCTCTATGGCCTCACCATCGCCACCGAGCGGCCCGGCCACCGCATGATGGAGACCTGGCACCCGCTGGGCGTCTGCGGCGTGATCTCGGCCTTCAACTTCCCCGTGGCGGTATGGTCGTGGAACGCCGCGCTTGCGCTGGTGTGCGGCAACAGCGTGGTATGGAAGCCCTCGGAGAAGACGCCGCTGACCGCGCTGGCCTGCGAGGCTCTGTTCAGGCGCGCCGCTTCGCGCTTCGGCGAGGATGCGCCCGAGGGCCTGCTCGACGTGCTGATCGGCGGGCCGGAGGTGGGCGAGGCGCTGGTGGAGCATGAGCGCGTTCCGCTCGTCTCCGCCACCGGCTCCACCCGCATGGGCCGGGCGGTCGCGCCCAAGCTCGCCGCGCGCTTCGCCCGCGCGATCCTGGAGCTCGGCGGCAACAATGGCGGGATCGTCACGCCCACGGCCGATCTCGACATGGCGCTGCGCGCGGTCGCCTTCGGCGCCATGGGCACGGCCGGCCAGCGCTGCACGACTCTCCGGCGGCTCTTCGTGCATGACAGCATCTATGACCAGTTCGTGCCGAGGCTCAAACAGGCCTATGCCTCCGTGAAGGTCGGCGACCCGCTGGAGGAAAGCGCGCTGGTCGGGCCGCTGATCGACCGTGGCGCCTTCGAGAACATGGCGAAAGCGCTGGAGGAGGCCAAAGCCGCGGGCGGACAGGTTTCGGGCGGGGAGCGCGTCGAGAACGGCCACGCCGCGGCCTTCTACGCCAAGCCCGCGCTTGTCGAGATGCCCGCGCACGCCGGCCCCGTGCTGCGCGAGACGTTCGCGCCCATCCTCTACGTCATCCGCTATTCCGATCTCGACGAGGCGATCCGCCTCCACAACGCGGTGGGGGCGGGACTGTCGTCCTCCATCTTCACGGCCGACCTGCGCGAGGCGGAAAAATTCCTTTCGGCGGAAGGCTCGGATTGCGGCATTGCCAATGTCAACATCGGCACGAGCGGAGCGGAGATCGGCGGCGCGTTCGGCGGCGAGAAGGAGACGGGCGGGGGCCGCGAGTCGGGCTCCGACGCCTGGAAGAGCTATATGCGCCGCGCCACCAACACCGTGAATTACTCCTCCGCGCTGCCGCTCGCGCAGGGCGTGAGCTTCGACATCGCCGGCGGGGCGTAGCGCCAACGGCTAAGCCTGCTCGAATCCCGTGAGCACGCCGACCGCGTTGACGCCGATCTCCTCCACCGCGTAGCCGCCCTCCATCACGAACAGCGTGGGCAGGCCGAGCTTTGCGATGCGCGCGCCGATCCTCGGATAGTCCGCCGTCACCAGCTTGAACTGGCTGATGGGGTCGCGCTCGAAGGTGTCCACGCCCAGCGAGACCACGAGCACGTCCGGCGCGAGCGCCGCGATCCTTCCGCAGGCGTCGTCCAGCGCCTCGCCCCAGGCGTCCCAGATCGTGCCCCAGGGAAGAGGATAGTTGTGGTTGAAGCCTTCCCCTTCGCCCTCGCCGCGCTCGTCGGCGTAGCCGAGGAAGAAGGGATATTCCTGGCGCGGGTCGGCATGGATGTTGAACACGGCCACGTCGCCGCGGCGGTAGAAGATCTCCTGCGTGCCGTTGCCGTGGTGGTAGTCCACGTCGAGGACGGCGACTCTGCCTGCGCCCTGGTCGCGGAGCCACTGGGCGGCGACGGCCGCGTTGTTGATGTAGCAATAGCCGCCCATGAAGCGGCTGCCGGCGTGGTGGCCCGGCGGGCGGCAGAGCGCGAAGGCGGCGCGCTCGCCCCCCTGCACCAAGCGGGCGGCGGTGAGCGCCACGTCGAAGGAGGACTTGATCGCGTCCCAGGTGCCGGCCACGAAGCCCGCGCCGGCGTCGAGCGAGTAGAAGCCGAGCGCGGCGTCGAGGGCTTCGGGCACGACGTCGTCGCGAAGCCCGCGGACCGGCCAGGCATAGGGCAGGGCGGTCCCTTCGCGGCCCTCCGCCCGCCATCGTTCCCAGACGGTGGGGAGGAAATCGACGTAGTCACCGGCATGGACGGTCTTGGCGAGCGCGATGTCGTGGGCGTCGGGCTCCAGGATCGGGCCGAGCTTCTCCGCCTCCACCCGCGCCCGGACGATTTCCGCCCGGCGGGGCAGCTCGAATCCGGGCAAGAGCAAGCCTGCGTTCAATTCGAGCTGACCCGAATGGCCGGCATGGCGGGGCGAGAAGACGGTTTTCATGAGGGCTCCGGGCGTGATGGATGCGACGACTTTGTTGCCGGGGCGGGGCGGGGAATCAAGGGGCGGCGGTCAGGGTTGGAGGCGGTTGGCGGGAGTCGCAGCCCGGAGCTTGGGGTGCTTGTGCCGGCCGCCGCTCAACCTTCCGCCTGACTCCAGGCATGTTTCATCATCGCCGCGCCCGGCTCATCGCCGTCCGGCCATTGTCAAAGAACGTCCCCTCGTCCGATCGTCTGGCGAGGTATTCGGGGAGCGGACGCATGGCGACGCACCTTCCGAAACAATAAAGCATGGCACGCGCCAT
>DASYHP010000032.1:0-39214 GCA_035998495.1 Mesorhizobium sp. | reverse complement strand
GAGATGGCCTGCAAGGTTCCCACATACGAGCTGCTCACGTGCTGCCAACCTAAGCTGCCGCTTCCCGACGTGCTGTTCCGCGTCAGAACCCAAGGTGGGAGCCCGGTGCGGTAGTGCCGCTCGCCGGGATCTGTGCGGGGGCGACGGGAAACCGTCGTCCCTACCGCGACACTTTGTGCCGGATACAACCTGGCTGCACATTCGCAGCCTATAGGAGAGGTGCGGTTGGCGCGGAAGGAGACAAGGCTGGCGAGAACGCATGCTTGTGTTCCTCGACCCAGTGGCTGAAGCGCCGGGCGGGCCGGCCAGTCACCCCCGACACCGTCGGCAGAACAGTGTAAGCGCTTGCAGGCGTGTCCCGATGCCATGCTGCCAGGAAGTCGATGAAAGGCTCAGGATAGCCCAGCGGCTGCCATTTCGCCCGAGCTTCAGCCTCGGTGAGTTCTTCATGGCGAATGGCGATCCCAAGCGTCCCACTCAGGATGCGGATCTTGTCGGCCGGTGTGAACGCTTCAGGACCAGTCAGGGTGTAGGTCCTGCCGCCATGTCCATCGTTCGTCAGCACCTCTGCCGCGACGGCGCCCACGTCCGCTTCATGGATCATCGCTGAGCGCGTCGGACCGAAGGTCCGAACCATACCCTCCTTGCGGATCGATTCCGCCCAGCCAAGAGCGTTGGCCATGAACTCGACGGGAACGAAGAGGTCGGTCCAGATGAGAGAGCTTCGTTCGAGCGCTTCCTCAAGTGCGCCGCGTTCCTCGCCGCGGAACGTCGTCACCCGAGAGATCCCTGCCGTTATCATTCGGTCGACGAGTTCTGCGGGGCGGCTAAGGGTCGAGGAGGTGTTTGCATTGAAGTTGATGAGATGGACCGCCTCGATCTCGCGGAACGCCGCATCGAGTGTTTCGGGCTGCCCGAGATCGCCACCTGCAACCTCTACGCTGGCCGGCAGCTTTGCTTTTTTGGGGTGGCGCGTCAGTGCGCGCACTGTGTGCCCTCGCCGAACGAGCTCGAGGGCAGCTTGCCCTCCAATTCGGCCGGTCGCCCCTGTGACAAGGACCTTCATGTTGCATCCTCCAGCGATATCCGGCAGCCCTCCTACAAGTTCAAGTTAGCTTTAAGTCAAGGGCTGATGTATGGCTAGCGTGATGTCCAGCCTTCTCACCATCCACCAAGTGTCGACGCGCAGCGGCCTAAAGGCCTCGGCGCTACGCTACTATGAGCAGCGCGGCCTAATCACTTCCGAGCGGAACGGTGCGGGAATGCGCCGTTTCCCACGGTCTGTGCTGCGGCGGGTTGCATTCATCGCATTTGCGCAGCGGCTCGGCATGAGCCTGGAGGAGATCCGCTGCGAGCTCGACAAGCTGCCAACTGACCACGTCCCGACAGGAATCGACTGGTCACGTCTTTCCGGAGCGTGGGAAGCTCGGATCGATGCGCAGATTGCCGAGCTTCAGCGGCTCAAGGTGGGCTTGACCGAGTGCATCAGCTGCGGCTGCCTTTCCCTGCAGTCCTGCAAGCTCATCAATCCTGAGGATCGTGCTTCACGATTGGGTCCAGGGCCGCGCTACTGGGTGGGAGACGACGAAAACCCCACGCCTGCCGAGCAAGCCTGATCCTCGGATCTGAGCTGCTGAGAGGCAGCCTCTTGGTAGCCAAGGTGTCAACTGCTGCCCCTTGCAGATTGCCTCATTGCTCGCCGCTGCTCGCAACGAGTTCGCAGGCAACCGACTGGACGCGCTCGACGAGGGGTTCCAGCTCAGCCCGGTGATCGGCGAAGGCCTGAGACCGTGCCCATTGTTGTTGAGCTTCAGCAGACTCGAAGACAGTCACGATGATGATGGCTTCGCTGCCCAGCGCACGATGAATGCGATTGCCTCGCCAGCCCAGCCCTTGCGCGGCTGGCCCGAGTTCCCGAGCTGCCTTGATCTGCAGGTCGAGCAGCTCATTTGACCTGCCTGGCTTTGCATGGAACGTGTTGATGAGAACGTATGTCATTGCTGCAGAACCTTTGCTGACTCAGAGCTGCATCCGTCGCGCGGGCAGTCACCCGGCGCGGAGTGGGCATGACCCCTTCCTCGCACGATCGGGATGATGTCAGCGGCGGCTGGCATTCCGATAAGACGAAGCACTGTGCGAGCCGGTCCAACCCTCATCCCGCTGGAACTCTCGTTATGGCTCGGTTGGAAGCCTTGGCCTCAAAGCGGACCGGCTGCAGCGGCAGCTGCCTGGAACCTAGGGCGTCATGTGACTGCCCCTCTCAAACACGCTCTTTTCGCGGCAGATAGCTGTGGAAGCTGCCCGGATCGACCTCATCCCAGCTGCCGTCGAGTGCTGCGTAGACCAGCTCAGGATCGAACCCGATGTCGCGGATGAGGTGCGGATCAAGACGCGAAAGACGCACCATCATCCGGCGTTTAGCTCGGTGGCGCTGCATCGCGCGCAAGCCGGCACTCAGCGTCCCGACCAGATCGTGACGTGCTTGGTCCTGGTGGTAGGCGCTGGAAAACTCGGTCGCGGTCATTGCAACACTTGTTGGGCTAGCTTGGGCGTGGATTTTCCAAGCAGCGGTTGCTGTCAGGATCATCAGGCAGGCGAGCAGCCCACTGCCTGCAAGGAATACGCCACCGCTGCCGACGGCACGAATCAGAGGCTGACTCATCAGCGGCGATACGAAGTGACCGATGAAGATGCTCGCTGTTAGCGCGCCCGACACACGCCCACGCTTGGCTGGGTCGGCGAGGCTCATCGCTGTGGACGATAGGTTGGGCATCACGAGCCCAAGACCCAATCCCACAATAACAGTGGCGGCCAGAACTGCGGGAAACGCTGCCGCCAGCCCGACAAGGGCAAAACCGGTGGCCATCAGCGCGAAGCTCAGAGCAAACATTGCCTGTGGCCCCAGGCTTGACCTTAGGCGCCCAAAGACCAGAGACACGGTTGCTGCGGCCAACGACATCAGCCCGATCGCCAGCCCTGCTTGGCTGGGTGCTCCAATCCCGAGCGACTGGAGATGAAAGGGCAGCTGGGTCGGGATCAGGTAGAAGATGATGTTGCTGATCAAGGCCGTGGCGAGGACTGCCAGCAACGCCATCCCTGTGCCGCGTGAAGGTCGTCCGACGTGGCGCGCCGCTACCTGTTCGGACACGCGGCTTGGATCGAGGATAAACAGTGCCACGAGCGGCACCAGCAGGATCGCAAAGCCATAGACGCCGAACGGGAACCGCCAGTGCACTTCCGCCAGAAGACCACCACCCACAAGGAACATGAGGCCGCCAAAACCCACAAAGGCGGATTGCAGGCCCATGAAGCGGTCGCGCTCAGGTCCGGCGAAGTAGTCCGCCACAAGCGCTGTTCCCGAGGTCATAATGCCGGCTACGGCGATGCCCAGCAGCGCGCGGCCGACAAGCAGGCCTTGCAAGCTCTCCACGATGAGGCCTGACATACCGGCCAAGCCGTAGAGGACGATGGCCGCCAGCAGCACCATACGCCGCCCGATCCGGTCTGCCGCAAGCCCCACCAGGGGCGCACTGAGCGCAATGAACAGCGAGGGCATGGTGAGCACGAAGCGCGTCAGGAGTGCTGCATGCTCCGTCGCACGGAAATGCGCCTCGATGGCGGGAAGCGAGGGTGAGATTGTCGCTCCCGCCATGATGGTCAGTGTGCTGACCAGAAGGAGCGTCAGCCGGCGTCCAACGCCATGACGTGGTGGGTGGACGCTTGCCTGGGAGTACTCGACGACAGAGCTCATGCTGCCACCTTGCCGTAAGGGCTGTGCTGGCGAGCCGCGCGCAAAGCGAGCGCCCACCACTTGAGGCGCGTCAGCATCACGTCGGCAGCTAAAGCCGGCGCTCCCGGCTCGAGTGGCTGCCCGTCAGGACTGAAGCTGTTCCATGGGTGAGCGAAGCTGACCCCATCTCGAACTGTCACGGCATGCAGCTCGGCAAAGACCTGCCTGAGCTGCTCCACCGCACGCAGCCCGCCCGAGATGCCGCCATAGGAGACGAAAGCCACGGGCTTGGCCTGCCATTCGGAATAGGCTGAATCGATCAGCGCTTTCAGCGCAGCCGGGTAGCCATGGTTGTACTCGGGCGTGACGACAACAAAGGCGTCTGCTGCTTCGAGACGATGCTTCAGATCTTGTTGTACCTCTTTCTCAGTCCCGCCATGGGAGGAGGCTAGCTTCAGCTCGGCCGGATCGATCAGGTCAACGGTGAACTCTGGCCGCTTATCGATCTGCGCCTGCGTCCAGCCAGCGACCGTGTCGCAGAACCGGCCCTCCCGGGCACTACCGAGGATCAGCGCAATTCGGATTTGATCGTTCATTGGGTGCTCCGTTCTGTTGCGGAAGGTGGAGCAAGACTGGTAGAACCTCAACCATAGTTGAGGTCAAGAGGGTTTTTCTGGCGTGACGAAGATCGATCCGGAGCGCCTCAAACGGGAACTGACGGTGGGCGAGGTTGCCGAGCGCAGCGGCTTGCCCGTGTCCACCATTCACTTCTATGAGTCCAAGGGACTCATCCGCAGCAAGCGCACTGCCGGCAACCAGCGCCGCTACGCTCGTGACGTGCTGCGCAGGGTGGCCATCATCAAGGTCGCCCAGCGGACCGGCATTCCGCTCGCCTCCATCCGGGAAGCTTTGGCCACGCTGCCGGATGAGCGCACGCCAACGGCCGAGGATTGGAGCCGGTTGTCAGCGGAGTGGCGAGCCGAACTCGACGACCGCATCGGCAGGCTCACCCGCCTGCGCGACCTGCTCGATGGCTGCATCGGATGCGGTTGTCTCTCGACCAAAGATTGCCCGCTAAGGAATCCTTGGGACGAGCTGTCGGAGCAAGGGCCTGGTCCTCGGCTGCTCGATCCAGCTTGATCGAGAAGACTCCGTGAGTGCAGCGTTGTTGATCGTGGCGCTCAACTACGGGCGTGTTCTCCGCGGGGCGCCTATTGCCACAGCACATCCCGTGCCACCGAACGAAGCTCGAAGCGATAGATCCGCCTGCCGCAAGAGCTTACCGGAACATGCCTTCGCGCAAGTTGATGCCGTGCTCCAGATATGCCTTGAGCGCACAGAGCATCTGCATCCAGCCCTGGCAATTGCCGTAGGAGGCCTTCAGGCCAGCTTCCGTGGGCCGCCAGCCCTCCTCGGCGATGGTGACGAGCGTGCGCCCACCGTCGAGCGGCTCGAACGTCATGGTGACCGTGGTTCGGTATCCCGCATTCGCCGTCACGGCAGCATCGCCGTCCGCTGGCGCTCCCTCGTTCGCCTCCCACTGGAGAACGATGCGCCGCTCCGGCACGACCTCGATCACCCACACCGGAAAGGCGCCGGGGAAGTCGTGGAAGTCCCACGTGACCGTGGCACCTGTTTCCAGCCGCCCCTTCGCACCGCCGGTCGTGAAGTAGCCCGATAGCTTGCCGGGATCGACGACTGCTTCGAAGACCTCGGACACAGGCTTGGCGATGTGACCTGCGACTTTGAACTTGAGTTCCACGACCGTGCTCCTTGTGAACGCGACTCACATGTTATAGAAACATAACATGTCAAGCAATGCCGAGGATGATGCCGTGTTCAAGGCGCTTGCAGCGCCTGTGCGCCGGACCATTCTAGACGCGTTGAAGGATCACCCGCGGACCACTGGTGAGCTCTGCGCCGAGCTTCCCCAACTCGACCGCTGCACCGTCATGCAGCACTTGAAGGTGCTAGAGGCAGCAGATCTTGTCCTCGTGAAGCGGGAAGGCCGCGAGCGGTGGAACCACCTGAACGCACTGCCGATCAAGCGTATTCACGACCGCTGGATCGGCGACTATGCGGCTCACGCTGTCAGCTTGATCGAGCGGCTCAAGGGCGCTGTGGAGGAGCCTCAGCATCGCAGATAGCGAGCCGCTGTCAGCGCGAAGAAGCAAATAGTGCACCGTGCTTTCGCCTGAGCCCTCAAGAAGAAGCCGGGCCTGAACATCGCGAGCGAGAAGGTCGAGGGCCGCGGCCGCGTCTACCGGCTCAACCATTGAAGACACCTCGGCCTAGAAGCGAATGGCTTCATAAACCCCGAATTCAGCTTCGATCCCAAGCCGAGCAATGAGCTCTGCAGGATTGAAGCCAACCGATTTCTGATGAGCGGCAACCACCTCCCGAACACCGCTCATCACGGCAGCGCTTTCCCATTCCACGATGGTGATGATGTGGGACTCGGCAGAACCAGCTTGCCTTTCAAGGATGAGTTCGCGCACGAAGCCCGGCTGCTGCCTCAGAACGGTGTGGGTCTGCTTGACCCGCGACAGGAACTCGGCGCGGGCTGCTTGTGGAACAACGAACCTGTCGGCTCGGAAAACGGGGGCGGCTGACGTCTGCGCATTCATGGTAGGACTGTGCCTCGGGTCGGTGATCCAGCTTCCTGCGCGTTCATCTCCCATTCGACGGGTGTGCTCTTGAACAAATCGGCCATAGCGCATCACACCGGCAGCCGGCTTCCCCTTCTCGGGCAAGCGACGGACGCTTATCAGGACCGCTCGGTGCTGCCCGCGTTGCAGGACCACTTCGCACGCGTTTGGGTGCATTCGCCGCCCGTTCAGGGGTCCGGACGTTCGGTGATCATCCCTGACGGCTGTCTCGATCTGATCTGGTTCAATGGCGTGCTGGTGGTGGCGGGCCCAGATCGGCAGGCTAAAGAGGAGTTCGTTCCTCCAGGCGGCGTCGTGGTTGGTCTGCAGTTCCGTCCGGGTGCAGCCGCAAGCTGGCTCAGGGTTCCTGTGCGCGAGATCGCCGACAGCCGTGTGCGGCTAGAGGACTTCTGGGGTCCTGATGCGCGTCATGCCGCCGAGTGGATCGGCGAGGAAACCGAGCCGACAAGGATTGCCGGCCGCCTGGAAACGGCAGCCCTGCATCGCCTGCCCGCTATCGGCACGCCGCACCGGCTGGCTCAGGCGCTGTTCCGACAGATTGAACTGCACGAGCCATCGGCTGGTCCTCTCATGCAACGGCTCCAGCGCAGTTTCGGCCTGAGCGAGCGCACGCTACGTCGGCTGAGCACTGTAGCGTTCGGCTACGGGCCCAAGGTTCTCGATCGTATTCTGCGCTTCCAGCGCTTCATGCGCTTGGCCCATGGATCAGATGGCGACGGGCTGGCAGAACTAGCGTTTGCGGCCGGCTATTCGGACCAGCCACATCTGACGCGGGAAGCACGCCGGCTGTCCGGCCTCACGCCCGAGGCGATCCGGGCACAGCTCAGGAGCTGATTGGCCGTTCCGTTCAAGACGGGGTGCTCTCCATAGCCTTTGCTGCCCGGCAGCTCGTCAACGTGAGTGCGAGCTGGCACCGAACAGCAACCCGATCAAGGAGCACGGATGAAGCCGCATCTGAAAGTCATCACCTTGGCTGTGAACGACCTGCAAGAATCCCTTGCCTTCTACCGCGACGGCTTGGGCCTGCCGACAGACGGCATCATCGGCGAGGAGTTCGAGGATGGCGCTGTGGTCTTTATCAACATGAACGACGGCTTGATCCTGGCGCTTTACCCCAGCGTCTCGCTTTCAAGGGACGCTCGCATCGACGCGACCCAGCAACGTTTGGGCGCGGTGGCTGTCGGCCATGTCGTGAACTCCAAGGCTGAGGTGGATGCCGTGATGGCTCAGGCTGTTGCGGCAGGTGCCGTGGTCACCGACCCAGCCCATGACCGCTTCTGGGGCGGCTACTCCGGCTATTTCCATGATCCCAATGGGCACCTGTGGGAAGTTGCCTGGAACCCACAATGGACCGTGCCTGAATAAGCGCCAACGGCTCTAGCTTGGCTCGCATGTGGCTTGTGGCTCACACGGGGGCTGGTCCCTGGCGGCCGACCATTGTCGCTTGCGGCCTTTCCGGCGGCGAACGAAGCTAGCTCGTTGCTCCAGTGGTAATCGCCACGGCTAAACATTGGCTGCCCGCGTTGACGCAAGTTCGCTTCTGCCGATAGCCTTGGTGTATCAGCAGCTGGACACCTAGGAGCCTGTCCGAGTAACGGCTCCGGGTGGGATTGCTGGTGGGCTCTTGGGGTTCTGGTTGTCAGCAGCGAGCCTTCGCCAGCTTGAGGAGGTTGTGGGCGGTGCAGATCATGGCCCACTCGTTCCGCACTTGATCGAGACCGCGGAGCAGGAATTGGCGGAAGCCTCTGGCCTGCTTTATCTGCCCGAAGACCGGCTCGACCACCTGCTTTCGTAATCGGTAGCGGCTGCGTCGGCCGGCTCGCTTTAGCTTCTCGGCCATGGCGCTCATCAGCGACAACTTGGTCAGCTTGCGGCGCCCGGCCGCGTGCGCCTCGCCGTGACGCGCCCGGCCCGGCGGCAGATACCCATGGATCCGACGCTCCATCAGCGCGGCCAAGTTCGCCTCGGTGGCAAAGCCCGCGTCGCCCGAGACCTCCCGCGGCTTGCGACCGAGATGGGCTGCGATGTCGTCAATGAGCGGCACGAGGGCACGGTAGTCGGCGGAGGTGGTCACCAGGCGGTGCGCCACGATCACCTGATGCGCTGCATCAACTGCGATCTGGCCGTTGTAGCCCTGCACAAACCCATCGCGCGTGGGCAGGATGCGGCTGTCCGGGTCGGTGAAGTTGCGCTGCGCGCGATCCGGTGGTCCGCCGTCCTCGCCGCGTAATGGCCGGCCCTGCCACCGCATGCCGGACGATGCGCCCGGTCCGCTCTCATCCTCCGGGTCAGGCGGATCGGCGGTCTCAGCTTCGAGCGCGGCCTTGGCGGCCCGGATCGCCTCCAAGCGGCGCTGCTTGTCGGCCATCCAGTCCGGTGCCTCGTCCCCGCGCCGGTCAGCTCCATGCTCGCGATCCTCAGCCGCATCCACCTGGGCGGCCTGCGTCAACCATCCCTCGACCTCAGCTGCCAGCACCGGCTCGACCGTCTTCATCCGGCCATAGCTCATCGCTTTGTGGCGCGAGGCGTTGGCCTTCAGCTTGGTCCCGTCCACGGCCACATGCCCGAACTGCACGAGGCCTGCCGCTCGACACAGGCGCAGCACCTGGACAAACAAATCCGCCAAGGCGGCGAGGTGGCGCTTGCGGAAATCCGCGATGGTGCGGAAGTCGGGGCGGTTCAGGCCGGTGACGGCCATCACGTCGACCCGCTCCTCGCAGGCGCGAGCAAGCTGACGCGACGAGTAAAGCCCGCGGCTGTAGCCGTAGAGCAGGAGCGCCACCATCATGCCGGGATGATAGGGCGGGAAGCCGCGCTCCTCGGTGTAACTGTCGAGAATGGCCGAGAGGTCGAGCGCCTCGCGCACCGTGTCCCGGACAAAGTGTGCCAGGTGACCCGGCGGCACGAACTCAAGCACCGAGGGCGGCAGAAGCCAGCCTTGATCCACGTCCCAGGAGCGAAACACCTTGGCCATAGGCCAAGTGAATCACCCTAAGGCCACCCGGTCGAGAGCCTTACTCGGACAGGCTCCTAGACCGTTTGCTGGGCGCTCAGGAGAATGCCATGCCTTCCACCGACGTCCTGATCGCCTTCTTCCTGACCTCGATGATCTTCGCGTTCATCCCAGGACCGTCCATGCTTTATGCGGCAGTGCAGACCATGGCGGGCGGCCGGCGGGCAGGACTCATGTCGGCGCTTGGCATTCACCTCGGTTGCTATGTCCATATCGCGGCGGCCGCAGCCGGGTTGTCGGCGCTCTTTCATGCGATCCCGCTTTTGTACATCGCGGTGAAGACGCTTGGCGCCGCTTACCTCATCTGGCTCGGCATATCGCTGTTTCGGGCAAAGCCGGTCACAGAGGAAGCCGTTTCTGGTGTGGCCACCAAGACAGGGCGGCGGGCCTTTGTGGAAAGCATCATCGTGGAGGTGCTCAACCCCAAGACGGCGATCTTTTTCTTCGCCTTCCTGCCACAGTTCGTCGACGCATCAGCCACCTTTCCGCTTTGGCTGCAGCTTGCCATCCTGGGCGTGGCCATCAACGCCATGTTCTCTTTTGCGGAGATCGTGTTTGTGTTGCTGGCGGTCCTTCTCGTTGAACGCCTGAAGCGGTCGACCAGCGTGCAGCGCTTTGTGCAGCGTGCTGCGGGAACAATCCTCGTTGGCCTTGGCGCGCATCTCGCGCTGCAGAGAACCTGATCCGAACCCATCACGCATGCTTGCCAGCAAGAAGGCATGGTGCTTCTCACGGGTCAGCTGCGCTCAGCAGTGCCACCACTTCGCCTGCCGCAAGTAGGGCCAACCTCCATCAGCTTGGCCGCCACTCTCATCCAAGGCCGCGAATTCTCGGCGTTGTGGCTGCAATCGCCGGATCGCCCGACTTGGCCCTGACATTCGCACCTGCGAGCCGCCTCTCGAGAGACGGGTTGAGCCGCCCTTTTCCCGGGCTGCGAGGCCACGCAGACACTTGACCCTAATCGCGGTTCGGCGCGCCGAGCGGGAAGTAGTGGCGAAAGCGACGTGCCTCGTCCACGGCACGGGCAAAGGACGACCGCTGCAACAGTCGCGCGCGATAGGCCCCGAGATGTTTGTAGTGCTCCGGAATTCTGTGCGTCCAGTCGGCATAGAACAGCGAGGGCGCGGCGGCGCAGTCAGCGAGGGTGAAGGTCTCCCCCACCGCCCAGGTGCGCCCCTCCATGTGCTGGTCCAGCCAAGCGTAGCTGATGTCCAGCATCTTGCGTGCTTCCTCAACGCCGTAGGGATCGCGGTTCTCGGCCGAGCGCATCGCGTCGAATACGAACTTGCCCTGGGGTGTCATGACGTAGTTGTCGAAGAAGCGGTCGAGCATCCGCGCCTCGAGGGCGAGGTCGGGATCCTTGGGGATCAGCTTCACCGGCCCCGGATGATGGATCTGGAGGTACTCGATGATGATCGACGCCTCCAGCACCACGCGCCCATTCTCGCGGAGGATCGGAAAGCGCTTCATCGGCCACAACGATGCGAGTTCGTCGGCGACGCCGGCGTCCTCCAGCATGCGATAGGTGAAGGGGACGTCGTTCTCGTAGAAGGCGATCAGCGCCTTCTGGCAATAGGACGAGAACGGGTGGGCAAAGAGTTCGACTGTCATGCGAAAGCCCGGACCTCACGACCCTCAAGGAGGGCGACCAGATTGTCGAGATGCCAGGTCGTGCCGTGCTCGCGGCTCTTCACCGCTTCGACGCCGCCGGTCAGATAGCAGCCCTGTTCGGTGTGGATCAGCCGGGTCCGATCAGCCTCGGCCCTAAATTCAAGTGCCAGCAGGGAAACGGACAGTTTATCGCCGTTGCTGAACATGTCGTAGACGAGGACGATGCGCTCGTTTTCCACGATATCGTGGTAGGTCGCCTGGAAGTCGGTGACCCTTCCACCGGGCCATCGAGCGTGAAAACGTTCCTTGCCGCCCACGCGGAAGTCGAAGTCGCGGTTGACGGTTTCTATGTCCGACGGCGCCTTGAACCAGACGCTCTTGGCCTCAAGGCTGGTATAAGCCGCGAAGACCCGCGCCGGCGAGGCATTCAGCACCCGCTCAATGGTGAATGTAGCATTGGTGACGGTCATCGGTCTTTTTCCTCCGGGGTGGCTTGGGTCAAGTAGGCTTCCAACTGATCGTACTGCTGTTCCCAGAACCGCTTGCGTTCAGCGATCCAGCGTTCGACCTGACTCATCGTTCTGATTTGAAGGGTGCAGGTGCGCACCCGGCCCTTCTTCTTGCTCTTCACTAGCCCGGCCTCCTCCAGAACCTTCAGGTGCTGGACCACTGCCGACAAGGTCATCGGTAGGGGTTTGGCCAATTCGGTGACGGAGGCAGGACCGAGGCTAAGTCGCTCGACCATGGCGCGGCGCCCGGGGTCGGATAGGGCCTGAAAGGCGAGATCGAGGGGCTCGGCTTGATACTGTAGCATCTGCTTAACTATCGGTCGAAGGTGAACGGGAGTCAACCGGGCACTTTTTGCCGGGCGTAGATGGCTCTTCATCACCTGCGAGAAGGTCGGGGGCCGGGGACCGGTGTAAAAGATCAGCTGGGCGTGACGGCATGTGCCGGCTGCCTTCCGCTTAAGCCACCCAGCAAGGCACTTGAGCCGGTTTCTCCCGCGTAAAAAGAGGGCAGGGCGGCGGCTCTGGCCGTCTCGGCCGACCCCTCTGCCCGTCGCACCACGTTTCTGACATTGCTGACCTGCCAGGTGCCGCCTCGTGCAGTTTTGATGCCGCGAGCGTTGAGGGCTGAAGCGATACCCCTCAGGCTTGTTGTGCCCGAGCGCTGGATGACTGCAATGATCGGCAGCACAGAGCTGGCAAACTGCTCTGCGTCCGCTTGCGAGGCGGCTCTGCCCTTGGCGGCAGCTTGTGCGGCGTTGCTGGGATTGCCGAGCCTCGTGCCCTGCTTCTTGCGACTGGCCAGCGCTGCCCTGGTGCGTTCCGAGATGAGCCTGCGCTCCTTCTCGGCGAGTGCTGCATAAAGGTGCAGCATGAAGGGATCCGCATCTGCCCCAAGCTCAGCCACGATGAAGGGCACACGTGCTGCCATCAGGCCTGCGATGAAGGCCACGTCACGCGAAAGCCGGTCGAGCTTGGCGACGATCACGGGGCAGCGCTGCTTCCGAGCAGCGGCAAGTGCTTCCGCCAGCTTGGGCCTGCGATCGAGCGCATCAGCTCCCTTTCCAGTCTCCACCTCCACGAACTCGGCCGTGATCAACACGCCCTCGGCTTCGGCAAAGCGCATGATCGCAGCACGTTGCGCTTCGAGCCCGAGCCCTGACCTGCTTTGCCGCTGGGTGGAAACACGAAGGTAGGCAACTGCGCGTCCAGAGCCCTCGGCATGTTGCACTGCGCTCTCCCCCAACTCAGCTGTTCAAACTGCAAACCACCGTTTGCTGTTTGCTCAGGAGGACAGGGGAGGCAAGTTCAGACGCCGTCGAGCTGAGCCTCGTCGCACGTCAGAGCTTGGAAGGTTAGCCAGAGGTCGGCCTGACGCAAGCATCCAGAGCCCGCCAGTAGAGGCGTTTGGCCGCGCAGAGCGCCGCGCGTTTTCCCTCCTCCTGTGTGGCCAGGCGGGCGAGCCGCGCGGGCGTGAGGTCGGGACCTGCCGCGACAATCAAGTCGCCCATCCGCTCTCGGTCGGGGTAAAGCGCCCCCATCAGGCCGTCGGCGACGCTCGCCGAATCGAGCCGGGCGGCGAAATCCTCCTCGTGGAGCGCGCGCACGAGCGCGTCCTCGAGCAGCACACCTGGGCCGTAGCGCGCCAGGCGCTCATCATAGGCCGTTTTCACGAGATGCGCGGTCCCGCCGCACACCAGCGAAAGGCTAACCGCCACCGGCCGCCCATCGAGGCAAAGCAGGTCAGCCCGGGGCTGCACGGGATCGCCGCCGCCGTCGTTCCCAGGCGGGCCGAACACCGCCCTCGTGAAAGCCGCGGTTTCCGGTCGGCTCGCCATGGCGGTGCCGCGAAACCCCTTCCAACCCTGCCGCTCCAAGTTGAGGAAGGCTTCAACGGCCGCGCCGAGCGCCGGCCCGTCCTCAGGTCCGACCCTGCGTGTTTCGAGCACGCCTTGCTCCCCGAGGCGCTTGGCTGTGCGTCTGAGACCCGCGCGGCGATTGCCGCTCAAGTGCGCGCGGGCGAATTGCTCGTAGCTTTCCCGCCGGTCGAGCACCGGCCGCTCGAATGGCGCAGCAATGGCCGAGGCCCAGCTGCGCCGCGCAAACCCTGCCTGTAGCGCCGCGCTTGCGGGATCGTCGCGCGACAGCGTCGGAAAGAGCCAAAGCTTGTTCTTTCCGGCTCGCGGCATCGCATCGAGCAGCGCCTCCACGACCGGCGGTGCGTCGTCGCGAGTGATGAGAGGCGTGCTGTGAAGGATATATGGCGAGGTCCAGGCGCTGCTGGCGCGGCTCGTGAAGCCCACACGGGCGTGGCCCGGCTGGAAGGGAAGAAGCGCGAGCAGTGCCGCGCCGCAGGTCACGACCAGGCAACGCAGGTCGGGGCCGGCGATGCCTCCCGCGGCATGGGCGGTCACCACGCGGCGCGCGTAATAGGGGTTGGGCCAGAGCGATTCCGCGACGAGCCGGTCCCAGGCGGCCGGCCGTTTGGAGAGCCAGGTCAGGTTCACGACCTCGGCCGCCAGCCGCATCGCGCCCCGGATGAAGGGCATCGGAAACGACGGGCGGTTCATGACTGCGCCTTTCGCGAGAGTATGTCGGACCGAAAGCCGAGACGGGCGCGCACCGCCCAGGCGAGAGCCGCGGCGCGGCCGGCCGCCACCAAGGCCGTGGCGAGCGCCGCGCCCGGCGCTCCTAGCGCGGGGATAAGCAGAAGATGGAGCGCCACCGCGGCCAGCAGGGCCACGCCCGAGATTGCCGTGCAGAGCCGCTCCTGGCCGAGCATGGTCAACAGATCCTCGGCCGGGCCCGCTGCGCTGTGGGCGGCGATGCCCAGAACCAGGATCGCGAGAAGGGCGAGCCCACTCTCGAAACCCGTTCCGAACAGGGCGAAGAGCCACGGTCCCGCCGCCCCCGCGGCAAGGCCCGCGCCAAGCGTGGCGACGAAGGTGAGCCGCGCCGTGCGCCGGACCAGCGCGCGCAGCTCTCCTTCCGCGCCTCGCGCCCGGGCGCCTGCGAAGGTCGGAACCGTGGCCGCCGAGGCCGCATAGGGCACGAAAGCGGCGAGCTGCAGGATGCGGGTCGCCGCGAAATAGACCGCCACCTCTTCCGGCGGGCGGAACAGGCTTAGGATTAGCACGTCGACGTAAGCGAGGCCGAGCACCGTCCAATCGACGAGGGCCATGGGCAGCGAGGCGCCCGCCCAGAGGCGGAGCCGAAAGGCGCGCGGTCCCGGCGGCAGGGTTTTGCGCAGCCGGCGCACAAGCAGGGCGGCCTGAACGGTAACCGCAATCGCGATCGCGGCGAGCATGGCCGCGAGCGCCACGGCCGGCGTGGCTTCCGCGCCCAGGCTCACCGCGGCAACCACCAGCACTGCCAGAAGCCCCTGGCGCAGCACGTAAACGGGCGCGATGGCGAGCCCCTGCCATTCGAAGCCGCGGGCGGCGCCCTCGCAAAAGTCCTGCAGGGCGAAAAAGGGGAGAACGGCCAGGGCGACGAGCGCCGGCAGGCGGTAGGCGTCGCCGATCAGGTCGGTGTGGAGCCAAAGGAGCAGCACGCCTAGTCCAGCCAGAGTGAGGCTGCCCGCGGCCGAAAGGCCCGCGCCGGCAGCGAGAAAGCCGCGAACCTCGGCCAGCTCGCCGCGGGCGAGGTGCTCGGGCACGAAGCGACAGGCGGCCTGCGCCGCGCCGAGCACGGCCCCGTGGCCGAGAATGGCAATCCAGACCCAAAGCGTGGCGAACACGCCGTAGTTGGCCGGGCCCATCAGGCGGGCAAGGAGAAGCTGAGTTAGAAAGGCAAGGCCGGCGCCCGCCACGCGCACCGCGAGCACGACGAGGGCTGCGCGTCCGGCGCGGCCGAACGCTTCACCTTCCACCGGAACTCCTCCGACCGCCGTCGCGCCTGTCATTCCCCGACATTCCCCTCGGCGCCACGGTAGCATGGGGCGAAGCCCCGCAAGAGCCGTGACGCGAGCTTTAAGCAGAAACGGTAAATTGCCGATGCAACTTCGGTTAGGGTGCGGCCGCCAAGCGCCTCCACCTGCCGGCGAGAAGCCGGATCAGGAGCATGGGAAGGGCGGGCCACCTCAGTCGAACTCCCACGGCTTGGGATGGAGCTTCTGGGCGGGTGTGACGCGGGAGCGCGACACGGGCGAGAGGCCGAGCTCCGCCATGAAGCCCTTCATGATCTCCAGCTGCTTGTTGGCAATCGCCAGCCAGGGGCTTTGCTGGATGTAGCCCGAGGGCAGCTTGATCAGCGTGGGCGTCTCCGTAAGCTTCCGTTCGGCTTCCACCCAGCGGCCATAGGCCTGGCAGTAGGCGGCCAGCGCCGCACGATCGGGGTGGCTGAGCGTATCCTGAGCAAACAGCAGGCCAGCGAGCCGCTTCCATTCAGCCTTTGCGGTTGGGCTCAGATGCGCAGGGCAGGTGGGGGGGCTTGTCGTCTGCACCCCTGCCATGGTCGCCGCCATCATCGCCGCGCCAGGCGAGCGCGCCTCCTCGTGTGCCCTGCACGACGCGCAGGTGGGCGGGCTTTGGCTTGCGGCCGCGCATCAGGGCGCCTCCTGCCCGTCAGGGCTGGCGTTAGCTTGGGCCTGCCGATCGGCTCTGAGGGCGGCAAAGGAGCGCTCCTCTCCCTCCAGCCTCGCCTCCTCACCCGTGAACTGCTGCCAGCGTTCCACCGCCACATCGACGTAGGCTGGGCTGAGCTCAAGGGCCAAGCAGACCCGGCCCGTCATCTCGGCTGCGATGATGGTGGTGCCTGAACCTGAGAAGGGCTCGTAGACGGCCTGCCCGGGCGAGGAGTTGTTCTCCATCGGCCTCTGCATGCAGGCAACCGGCTTCTGTGTGGCATGGCCCGTCTCGTTCTTGGCTGGTTTGGGAATGGCCCAGACTGTGGTCTGCTTGCGATCGCCTGACCAGTGACCCTTTGCCTGTCTCCGCACCGCATACCAGCAGGGCTCGTGGCTCCAGTGGTAGTCGCCGCGGGAAAGCACCAGCTGGCCCTTGTCCCAGATGATCTGCGAGCGCAACGCAAAGCCGCAGGCGAGAAGGCTGTCAGCAACCGTCCCGGCATGCAGCCCGGCATGCCAGACATAGGCCACGTCACCGGGAAAGAGCGCCCAAGCCTCACGCCAGTCGGCACGGTCGTCGTTGAGCACCTTGCCCGTTGCCGTGCGACCCTTGTCGGCAACACGCGCCTCGACGCGCCACTCGGGCTTGTAGTCCACGCCATAGGGTGGGTCGGTGACCATCAGGTGGGGACGAACACCGCCGAGCACTCTGGCCACGGTGTCAGCATCCGTCGCGTCGCCGCAGACGAGCCTGTGCTTGCCCAGGCACCACAGATCGCCTGCTCTGGTCACAGGCTCGGCGGGGGTGGGCGGCACCGCGTCAGGGTCGGTCAGACCTGGCGTGCCGCGGGAGGTGAGGGCGAGCACCTCGTCTTCGCCAAAGCCCGTCAGGGCGAGATCAAAGCCGAGTGCTTGAAGCTCGCCTAGCTCAAGGCCCAGCAGCTCCTCGTCCCAGCCGGCGTTCAGCGCCAGCTTGTTGTCGGCGAGCACGTATGCGCGCTTCTGCTCGAGGCTGAGATGGCCAAGCTCGATGACGGGCACAGCATCCATGCCGAGCTTCCTGGCCGCCAGCACCCGCCCGTGCCCTGCGATGATGCCGTTATCGCCATCGACCAGCACCGGATTCGTCCAGCCGTACTCGCGGACCGAGGCGGCGATCTGCGCAACCTGAGCATCACTGTGCGTGCGGGCGTTCCTGGCATAGGGGATCAGCTCGGACAAAGGGCGGTAGCTGACGTGAAGGGGAGGAAGGTTCTGGCCCAAGATCACTGCCCCCATCTGGCGCGATTTTCTGCAACCATCTGGTCGCGGCTGCCGTTGGGGCGGCTTCGATGCCGAGCACAGGAAGGAAGCGCACCGTGAGCGATCTGGAGTTCGCCCGACCAGTTCATGTCCGTCGCCCAGGGCGGGACGTTGAGGTTGAAACGATCGGCGAAGCGCTTGCCCTGCTCAAGCAATGGCCAGCACCGGATCGCGATGCGGTGTTCGGGGCGGCGCTTGAAAGCTGCGAAGCGGTCACCGAGGGCGAGGTCACGCTGGCAGAAGCCCGCGAAGCCTTGGCCGAGTTCGCCGGCATCAGCAACCTGCAAGTGCTGCGCCAAACGCGAGGTGCGGCGCGCGAGGCGGGTGTGAGCCCGGGCTTCTCGCATTGAGGCAATGACGCCTGGGTGCGCCTTCTGGGCACGGCAACTTGCAGCCTTTGGCGCGCCAAGCACCCCGGATTTACCCAGAGTTTGTCGACTGTTTTGGGCCGCTTTCTGCGCGCGCCTGAGCGCTAAGTCCGCGAGATCTTTGAGTTTTGGCTGCGAAGCCATGAGGGGATACCCCCCTGCCAATTTCGCGCTTGTCAAAGATCAGGGCCAGCACCGGTCCCCATCTCATCCCTCACACACTTCTGACCACCCCCCCCGGGGGCCTGGAACTCGGCTGGCCAGCCTTGAAGGGGAGGGCTACTCGGCGCCCATGCTCGTCTCAGCCATGCCCACCAATATAGCGGAGGAGCCATCGCCCGGTCAGCCTGACAGGATTGCGCTCTTTCCAGTTTGTTTGCGCAAAAGCACGAGAGGTGAGCTACTGGCGAGGTGGCAAAGTCGGCGGGGCCAGCAGGGAGTTGCGTGGTGATCCTGAAAAAGGTGCGTTTGGGCATCGAGAAGACTGAAGATGGGCAACAAGGCGTCCTGATCCTCGACACAGAGCCGAGAGGACACGTCGTCGTTCACTTCGAGATCGGAGAGGTGGAGAACGAGACGGTTGCGGAAGCTCATTCGAGGGTCGAGGCTCAAGCAAGGGAAATCCTCCGGCTTGCTGCCGAAGCCGAGTTCCCCTGGGGTAGCCTGAAGCGCGGTTAGTCTTCCGGGTTCATTCGTTCCGATGACTGGCCCTGTTGGGAGAACTGTCGCCGCACATGCCGCGGATGCCGCGAGAGTTTCCATATGTCGCTCACGCGCGTGCGCGTGAAGGTAATAGGAAGAAGGTGCGGCATCCGCGGCATGAGCGGCACGACGGCTGCCCAGGGCGATGTTCACCGTTCCGCCTCCGGCCGGTTCTGCCACTGGCCCGAGGTGTCCTTGGCCTTGACCCTGATGCGCAGGAAGCCGCGCTTCTTGCGATGGCCCGGCGTGTCGGCAACCGGTTCATATCCGTGGCGTTGCAGCGCCTGGCTGAACCACTTGGTCGTGCCGGGCTGCTCGCCGTTGCGGTGGGCGTAATCGGTCCAGCTGGCGAATAGATTTGCCGTGGTGTCGCAGAGCGTGCGGCTGCCCGTCTCGCAGCACTCCTCCACCCACTGGCGCACGCTGTCCTGCTCGGAGAAGTACTCGTTGGTGGCGTCGGACACGACGGCCGGGCGCACGAGTCCGTTGCGTTGCCAGTCGAGCGCGCCTTCAACGGCCCAGGCCAGGATCGCCGGCCACTCCGCCCTGAGCTTCTCTTCGAGCTGCCGGTCAGGCGTTTGCGGCCTATGCACGAAGGGGATGATGTTGAAGCGCCGCTTTGCGGCCTCGTCCACGTTGCGCAGCACGGGCTTGTGGTTGCCCACGATGATGAGCTTGAACTGCGGCCGGTACTCGAAGAAGTCCTGGCGCATGAAGCGGGCACGGATCGTGTCCCCACCCGTCATCTGCTTGATGCGGCTTTCAGCCCAGGCGCGGCCTTCTTCCGTCTCGGAGGCGCTGACCAGGCGCGCACCCTGCAGCATGGCGAGGTCTGTGGGGTGGCGGTCCATAGCTGACGCGGTGAACGTGTCCATGGCAGCCGTGGTGGCGTAGTCGCCCATCACGCCAGCCAGCACGTTCAGGAACACGCTCTTGCCGTTGCCGCCTGGGCCGTAAACGAAGAAGAGGGCATGCTCGCGAACGTCGCCGGTGAGGCAGTAACCGGCCACCTGGGCCAAGAAGCGCTGCAGGTCCTTGTCGCCGAGCGTCGCCTCCTCGAGGAAGCGCATCCACAAGGGACAACCGGCAGAAGCATCTGGCGGAACCGCCGTCTGCCTGGTGATGAAGTCGTCCCGCGCCGCGCGCCGCAGAACGCCTGTGCGCAGGTCCACGGTGCCCGCGGGCGTGCCGAGCAGGAACGGATCGGAATCCCAGATCTCGGAGGTGATGGAAAAGGTGGGGTCAGCCTGGGCGAAGCGTTCCACGGCCGCAGCAGTGCTCGCCTTGGCCAGCTTGCCATCGCGGCGCGCGTTGATCTCGCGGCAGATCTCGCGCGCCCAGTGGAAGGCGAGCTTCGTCTCCTCCTTCTGCCAGCGCGCGCCGGTCCAGTGATACCACTTGCCGGCATGGTGGCAGAAGCGCAGGTCATCTTTGTGTTTGCGAGCAAAGGCCCGGGCGATGCCGTCCTCGGTCAGCTCGAATCCCGCCGTGCCGCCGTTCGTGATCGCCGGATGTTGCCCAGGAGAGCGCCGCGGGATCTGGGGAACGACATCACCTGGCCCATAGTGCTCCTCGATCGCACCTCTGGCCTGCAGGATCTGCTCGGGGGAGGGGTGCACGGTCATGATGCATCTCCCCGATCCGCCCAGTCGCTGTCTGGCTGAGGCGGGGTTCGGATCGCCACCTCGGCGCCAGCCGCCGCCCAGCGGCGGGCGCAGGCGCGGGCAGCAGCCAAACCCGTGACGTTCTCGTCATGATCGGCAAAGATCGTGAGCGCCTCGATGCCGGGCAGCGTCGGCAAGGTGGAGATCGCGCCGGCAGACAACATCGCCCACATCGGCCTGAAGCCCATGGCCATGCAGGCGAGCGCCGTCTCGATGCCTTCGGCCACGTGGAGCCCCGTCGAGACGTCCTCGTCTGAGGAGAGCTTGACGCAGGCCGAGCGCGAACTGCCCAGCATCTTCTTCGGAGTGCCCAGGCCGGGAACGTCGGCCTTGGCTGAGCCATCGGGCGCCAGGGCGGTGCGGTGGACGCCGCTGAACTGGTCGGTCGCGATCTCCACCATCGCCGCCAACATGGCGGGCAGGCGGACGAGTTCGCCGCCGTCCAGCCGGAAGGGACAGGCGGGGTGGAAGCGTAGCGCCTCTCCGCTCAGCACCTCCTCGGGCATGTCAATTCCGCGGGCGCGCAGATAAAGCTCGACCAGCGTGCCGCCGACGGGTGCCGCCTCCCGCCAGAGGCGCGACGCGAACTCGTTGTTGGAGGTGGTGTTCGCCGGCGCCACGGCATGCCGCGACCTGGCCTCGTTCGGCAGCCAACCCTTGCCTTGTTGGCCGCGACCTTCCAGCCCCAGTCGCTCCCGCACGTGATCACGGCAGGCGCGCCAATCGTCGCCGGCGAAGCTATAAACGGTGAAGCCGTCCGGGGCCTGAGGATCAAACAGCACCGACAAGGAGCGGTCGTTTGCCGAGTGCCCGGGGCCAGGGGCGACGATCCTGGTCTTGCCCACCACCGTGCCGCCGAGCCGCGCGGCGAGATGAGCGAGGCCTGTCATGACCCACCTCCGGAATAGTCCTTGCGTGAGCGCAAGAGGCGGATGTGCTCGACAAGCGGCATGTCGCTCGACACGAGCGGCAATGGCGGCTCGCCGTGCAGCAAGGGATTGGGCAGCCTGGCTGGTGGCAGGTCGAGATCGAGCCCTTCGGTTGCGACCTCAAGGGAATCGAGCTTGGCCCTGAGCGCGTCTAGATCGGCCTCGGCGCGCGCGCGGATGTCGGCCACTTGGGCCTGGTCGAGCTGGACGTCGAGCGCCTGCTGGGCCTCGGCTTCCCAGGCGTCGCGCGCTTCCGTCACGCGGCGGGCCAGCGTGGCATCGAAGAAGGGCTCGACGGCCTCCTCAGCAATGCGCTGCAACAACTCCGGACGCAGCGTGGCGAGCGCGTCGATCTCGGTCTGCTCGACGCCGTAGCGCTCGCGCCATCCGCCTGCGCGCCGCTCCGTCTCCTTCAGCGGCGTGGAAGGAAGCTTGAGCGCCTTCACCTGCTCCACCGTGAGTGCGGGCACGATGATGCGGAATGTCAGGTTGGGGAATGTGCCCTCCTTGAGCGCCCGCAGCTTGTGGCCGATGGAGACGGCCATCTGGTAGCCGGCGGGATCGCAGTCCGCGAAGATGAACACCACCATCTCGCGGCTGTCCTCGTGGCCGACGCGCGCCATGCGGGCGAGGAGCGAATTGCTGATCTCGCCCGACGGCAGGTAGAGGTCGGCGCCGAAGCGATCCGCCAACGGCTCCAGCACCGTGCCGAGCGAGGTCTTCTCGCCATAGAAGGCGAGCCTGTAGGGCTGCTTCACGTCAAAGCCGCTGGCCGTGATCTTGGGCTGAAGCTCGTCGGCTTCGGGCAGATAGAGCCCGGCCTCGATCTTGACGCGATAGGAAAGCGGCCGCTCCTCGTGGATGCGGATCACTGGCGCCGCATTGCGGGCGTCGAAGATCGCCTCCCACGGCACGTAGCCCAGCCAGCGCGCCGTGTTGGAGGCATCCTCTAGAAACGCCCAGCAATCCGCATCGTTGATGTAGGCGCTGCCGTCGGGAAGCCGGGCGTCGCCGAGCGACACGATCGCATAATGGATGCCGCGGTTGTGGATGGGTGCGGCCCGATCCAACAGCCCGCAGCGCCCCATGTGCTCGCGGAACCATCGCCCCTTTGCGTGGCCTCCCGGCGTGTCGAGCCGGAAGGGGTCGTTCTGGGGTGACAAGACGGTGAGGTCTTGAAGGCTCGCCTTGCTGTCCTGCCTGACGTGCCGGAGCATTGCGCCGAGGCCGCTCATGGCGCTTCACCCGGCCAGGCGCCCAGGATCGAGGTGTGCGTTTCGGCCCGGCGCTTGCGCTCGTAGGCCTCCACGTCGGCAAGTGAATAGACGACCTTGCCGCCAACCTTGATGAAGACCGGGCCCTGCTTGAGCCAGCGCCATCTTTCTAATGTTCGCGGGCTCATGCGCCAGCGACGTGCCAGTTCGGTCTGATTGAGGTGCCTGATCTCTACCTCGCGCCAAGGCTGCTCCTTTTGCGCGAGTATCTGCTTGAGGTTTTCTGCCATCGTGAGCCCTCTGCTCGGCTTCTCGCCTTTGCTTTGCAGCGCGAGCGAGAACATTCTCGATGGCAGTCATTCTCGCGTTTGCGACGAGCCGAGCCATTCTCAAAGGCAGAGAATGACGTGACGTTTCGAGACCGGATTGTTCAGCGAAATCAATGGCCCAAGGGCTGAGTCGTGATGCTTCGGCCTGACAGGCGTGACAGCGGTGGCCCGAGTTCGATCTGTGCCGGCTGGACGATCACCACGTGAGGGTTCAAATAGTAGCCGTCCCAACTGTCACCGCTCTCGATCACGTCGTTCTTGTCGAGCGTGTAGCCCGTAGACTGCTCGAACTGCTTCTCCAGGCTCCGCCTTGCCCGCAGGACCCACTGGCGTAGGTCCTGATCGGACGTTGCGAGCATCTCCGCGAGTGCCTTGGTGCGCTTTCGAGTGTAGTTCGCCGGCCTCCTTTGCGCTGACCAGTCCTCTTCGCGCAGCCTGACGAGTGTCGCGATCAATTCAAAGGCCGAGCCCCTGAGGATGGCCCCTCCGCGGAACAAGATGCGCACTTTCTTCTCATCCACCGCCAGGACGACCTGGAACGGCTCGCGCTTCGGGTTGGCCGGGATCGATGAGGCTGGGGGCTCTGTCTCGGTCGGGTCGACATAGATCGGGGCTGGCCCGGCTCGATCTTCGAGCATTCCCAAGAGAGAGGTATGGGCAATCAACCGCCGGCCCGCGATGGTCGCATAGCGCCCCAACTGCTCGTTTGTGACGTCGAGCACCTCTTGGCCATGCCGACGGTGAAGACCAAAGATCTGCTGCGCCGTCCTTAGCCTTGGGCCCACCATGTTCGAAAGCGCGCGGAACACCTGGCCGTAGTTCGAGAAGAAGGCGTGCTCCGACATGCCGGAAAACATCTCGGCACGCGCCACGTAACGCTCGACCATGGTCGCCGCCCGCACGTCCTCCTGAGGCTGGGTGAAGATGTCGGTGGCGTAGACTGCAGCCGGCTCGAGCGCCTCCTGGCCTGCCCCGAGGATGGCGAAGCGGCGCTCGACACATTGCGAGCAAATCCCGCACTGCAGCCCCGTCATGGAGAGATTGCGCACGCCCGCGCAGCTTGTGGTCAGCGGGATCAGTTCGGCGCAGCCATTCCCCCCGATGAGGCGCACAATGTCGGGCTTCGTGCGCCAGATGAAGGGGTTCTCGAAGGTGACGGTCTCGTCCAGCAGGTGTGAGAAGAGGCGGCCCATCCGGGCGAGCGCTCCCGGATGGGTGGTTCGGCTCGCGCGAGTGCCCACCACATGTTCGGCAATGGGCAGGTTGAAGCTCGTTATGCCGTTCTCGAAGTAGTGCACGGTGTTGAGGCCGAACATGCGCGCATAAGCCATGCCCAGCGCGCCAAACAGAAAGGAGCGGAGCCGCTGGCTGTGCTCCTTGGGCTGGTCCGTGCCTCGCCTGACGCGCACCGGCGCATAGAAGGTCTGGTTGCGCGCGCCCCGCTTGGCGATCGTGTCAGCCAACTCGTCTTGCCGGTTCATGATCGTGTTGGCGCTCTGGTGCGTCACCAAGACCGCGCGCCTGCCTTTGCCGAACACCTCGTGGGCAACTCCGGCCAGCGAGTCGAGGCCGCCTGAGAACATCATCACGAGGTCAGGCTGGATCACCTGTGCGCCGGCATCATGGAAGCCCAGATGCGGCTCGACCGCCTCAGGGGCTTTGGCGTCGATGAAGTCGAAAGCGAACTCGTCGCCCGACATGAAGGAAATCGTGTCGACGAGCGCTGTCTTGACCTCCACCCGCTTCCACAGATCGGGACGGCGGACCGGCACCACGAAGCAGAACTGGCGCTGCCATTCCGAGCCGATGCCAGCTGAGCTGCTCGACCCCCGCTTGGTGAGCCTGTCGGCGGAATAAACGTAGACGGCAAGCTCCACGACGTCGGCCAGCACATCCGGCAAGTCATCAACGAGCCTTGCGCTGAGCCGGCTCGTCTTGAAGTCCACACGCGCTCCGCGGTGGGCGCGCCTCGCGATGTCGAGCTCGATAGGCTTGGCATGCACGTGCTTGGCTGGGAAGGATGCACCGCCGCAGAGGACAAGGGTCTCGGCCATGGCAGGCTACCTTTGGGCGAGCTCGTCGCGCATCTTGCCGGATGCGACGAACACGAAACCGCCAGCGAGCTCGCGGTCGATCCCGCCCTCGGCGACATGTTTGCAGAACCAGGCGGCGGCGAACTCCTTGATGATGCGCGAGGTCTCGCGGCAGTGCTGGTCGAGCTGCTCCTCGAAGCGCCTGTGATCGGCCATGGTGGGGAAGCGGCGGCCCTCGCCGACATGGGCGGACAGCTCGCGATGGAGGTAGAAGTTGAGGTGGCGCCTGGTCACGCGCGAGAAGAAGTCGCGGGCGAGGTAGGCAAAACGCTCGGGCACCGCCAGCTGCGCGATCGCCTTTTTCACCGCGATGTGGTCTGCGCCAAACAGGCTCTGCAGGTTTTGACCTGCAACGGCGTGGAGGCTTTCGACGGCCGAGAGCTGGGCGATCTCGCCATAGTCGGTGCAATGGCCGAGCCGCGCCGTCCAGCCGTCGATCGCGTCCATCATGGCGCTGCCGATCTCGACGAGGCTGGGCTGGTCGCTGACCTTTAGGCCCAGCTTCTTCAGGGCTGCTGGAAAGTCCTGCTTTTTGGCCGCAAGCGGAATCTGGGTCAGTAGGAAGAAACTATGTCGGACGGTCCGGTCGTTCGCCGCATCGATCATGCTGCGCTCGGCCGCACGTGCCGTGGCCGCAGCGATCGCCGACAACTCGGCGCCTGACGTCAAGAGACCGACAACATGCTGCCAGTCCCGCGACTTGGGCAGGGTAAGCAGGTGCTGGTGGCCCATGGCGAATCAGCTCCATAGGCGGGCGTCCCCACAATGGCAGGTTAGGGCACGATGGCGCCTGCGCAAAGCGGGCGGGCCAGCACGCGCGCATTTGTGATGAGCAATTGGTTACCTGCTAGCCGCAGCTGAATCGTCCATCTGCTTTTGTTTGCGCTCGGGTGCGCGTGTTTACCCCATGCTCTGGAGCGGGTTCTCGGCGTGGATAGACTGGCCGGCATGAGGAACTCGAACGCTCTTCCGGCTACCCTCGCGGTGCCCAGTGCTTTCCCGCCCGACCGATTGAGCACGGACGAGCGACTCGGCGAGGTGGCGCACATTCTGGCGCTCGGACTGGTTCGGCTCCGTGCGCGACAGTCAAGCAGACTATTCTCGCACGGCGCAGATCCTTCGCTTCACTCTGCGGGCGCGGAGAGCGTGTGTGACGACCCCTGCCCAGGAGAGTCGTCATGCTAACCAGCCTCCCAGACCAAACCACGGACGCGCCAACGGCGCCGCCCTTTGCGCGCCGGCCAACAACGCCGGCAGTCCAACTCGGCCACGCGCCCGATCCCGGCGTTCTGGCTCGGCTTTCTGCCCTGCCCACGATGAGCATGCCCGACCTGCAGAGCATGTGGCGGGAGCTGAACGGCTCCGAGCCGCCGCGCTACAACAGGAAGTTCCTGGAGAGCCGCTTGGCGTATCGGATCCAGGAACTCGCCTATGGCGGACTGAAGACGGAAACCAGGAAGCGCCTCGATGCGCTGGTCAGCGAGATCGAGGCTGAGAGGCAGTCCCCAGCATCACGGCGCAGCTCCTCCCCCGAGCAGAACCTGCTGGTCGGCACGCGTCTTCTGCGCGAGTGGGCCGGCATCGAGCACACGGTGACGGTGCTCGACAGCGGCTTCGAGTGGGAGGGCAGGCCTTATGCGTCGCTGTCCAGCGTTGCCCGCGCAATCACCGGCACGCGCTGGAACGGGCCGCTGTTCTTCGGCCTGCGCAGCACGAGCAAGGGAGGCCGGTGATGCGCGCCACCACGATGCCCGACACGATGATGCCGGCCAGGAAGGGCAAGGCCGCGCCACCTGCAAAGCCCGCCGCCACCCGGAAGCTGCGCTGCGCCGTTTACACCCGCAAGAGCAACGAGGAAGGCTTGGACATGGAGTTCAACAGCCTCGATGCGCAGCGGGAAGCGTGTGAGGCGTACATCCAGTCACAACGGCCAGAAGGCTGGATGCTTGTTCCCGACCGCTACGATGACGGGGGCGTCTCGGGCGGCACGCTGGACAGGCCAGCCCTGCAACGGCTGCTCAGGGACGTGGAGCACGGGCTTGTGGACGTGGTGGTGGTCTACAAGATCGATCGCCTGAGCCGCTCGCTGTCCGACTTCTCCAAGCTCGTGGACCTGTTCGACATCCACGAGGTGACGTTCGTGTCCGTCACCCAGAGCTTCAACACCACCACCTCCATGGGACGGCTGACGCTCAACATCCTGCTCTCGTTTGCGCAGTTCGAGCGCGAGGTGATCGGGGAGCGGATCAGGGACAAGTTCGCGGCCAGCCGGAAGAAGGGCATGTGGATGGGCGGCACAGTCCCGCTCGGCTACCGGGTCGAGAACAGGAAGCTGGTCATCCACCCAGAAGAAGCAGCGCTCGTGCGCTCCATCTTCGAGCGCTTTGCCCAGATCGGCTCGGCCACCGTGCTGGCCAGGATGCTCAATGCCGAGGGTGTCAGACGAAAGAGCGGCAAGCCCTTCGACAAGGGCTGGCTCTACAAGATCCTGGCCAACAGGCTGTACATCGGCGATGCCGTCCACAAGGGTGTCGCTCATCCTGGCGAGCACAAGGCGATCGTCACACGTGAGCTGTGGGACAGGTGCCGCGCCATCATCGGCGTGAGCGCGAGCCAGCGCGCCGGCAACACGCGGCGGAACACGCCAGCGCTTCTGAAGGGCCTGATCTTTGCGCCCAACGGGCACGCCATGACGCCCGTGCACACGCGTAAGAAGGGCGGCAAGCTCTACCGCTACTATGTCACCACATCGGTCCAGAAGCTCGGGCCAGAGACATGCCCGGTGCAGCGTGTACCGGCAGGCGAGATCGAGGGAGCCGTGGTCGATCAACTCAGGGCCATGCTGCGGGCGCCCGAGATGATCGTGCGCACATGGTTGGCGGCACGCGAGCAGGACCCAACGATCAGCGAAGCCGAGGTCAGGGACGCGCTTGTTCAGCTCGATCCGCTGTGGGATGAGCTCTTTCCAGCCGAGCAGGCCAGGATCGTGCAGCTGCTGGTGAGCCGGGTGGACGTGAGCCTGGACGGCGTCAACGTCGAGCTCAGGACAGAAGGGATGGGCAGCCTTGTGGCTGATCTGGCGCAGCGGCCTGCCATGGCGAGGGCAGCGTGATGCACGGCAACGCCACCGACGTGAAAGTCAGCCCCGACGGCAGCACCGTCACCGTGCGCGTGCCCATGACTTTCCGCAGGCGAGGGTGTCGCAAGGTGGTGATCGCGCCGGGCGGTCAGCCCACGGCACCCCAGCACTGGGCACCGCAGCGGCCGCGGGTGGACAGCACTCTGGTCAGAGCCCTTGCCCGTGGCTTCCGCTGGCAGGCCATGCTGGACGAGGGCAGGTTCAACACCGTCAGCGAACTCGCCAAGGCCGAGAAGCTCGACATCTCCTATGTCGCGCATACCATCCGCTTGGCCCTGCTTGCGCCCGATCTCGTGGAGGCGATCCTGGATGGCAGGCAGCCTGCCACCATGCAGCTGCAGCCGCTCATGCGGGGGTTTCCGGTGGAGTGGGAAGTACAACGATCGGTGGTCTAGACGGCGATCTTCTTCTTCGCCTTCCTGCCGCAGTTCGTGGACGAGTCGGCCGCATTCCCGCTCTGGCTTCAACTCGCCATCCTCGGCACAGCCATCAACATTCTGTTTCGCCCGCTTTGCGCCCATTCAGGTCCTCTAAAGGAACTCGTACACGGCTTCGAAGCGGACTTCAGAACAGGCGCACTCATCCCTTCTTGTGCCGACGTCCAGTCCCATCGATGGACCCGGACGCCTTATAGCATGACTGATGCCGGCCTAGCTCGCACGCGACTTAGCTCAAGATCTCCCAGATGAAGCGACTGCAAACGAGAAGCAGGAACACCCCGAATGCGATTTCCAGAGTGCGGCGCGAGAGTGCGTGTGCGAGCCCGACCCCCAGGCGCGTCGTGAGGAGCGATGTCGGGATCGTTAGAGCAAAAGTGGCGAGCGACACGAAGCCGACCGCATCGGGCGGCAGGTCGGGCCGGCCCACACCGGCTGCCATGTAGCCCAGCGTTCCGGGTATCGCGATGAGTACGCCGACGCCAGCGGCAGTTGAAACGGCCCGGTGAATGGAGACGCCGTGCAGCGTCAGTACGAGGTTCGACACAGCTCCGCCGCCAATCCCCATCAAGGCGGAAACCAGACCGATGACGCCGCCATAGAGGCGCAAGATAACGGGGCCGGGGAGCCCTTCACGCAGGCTCCACCCCGTGCCACCGCTCAACAGCTTGACGGCAATGATCGCCGCAACCCCGATGAAGACAGCCTGGAACACGGCCGGATCGGCGTAGCGCGCGATCACCGCGCCCAGCACGACCCCGAGTAGGAGCGGGACCGCCCAAACCCGCAGCAATGCCACGTCCACTGTGCCCTTCCGATAGTGCCCACGCACGGAACTGATCGAGGTGGGCACGATAACGGCGAGCGAGGTGCCGACTGCCAACGGCATCGCCACTTCCGGCTCGTAGTCGAGGATTCCGAAAATCTCGTAGAAGACGGGCACCGAGATGGCGCCCCCGCCGATGCCGAACAGGCCGGCGAGAAAGCCGATCGCTGCTCCCGCGACCACGAGGGCAGCGAGGAGGGCGAAGAGCGTTCCAGGTTCAGCCAAAGGCCCCAAGCCTACCCCACGAGCATGCGGGTAAGGCTCGCGCCGTCGAAACGGCCGAGGCCGCTTGCCAGCGCGCGGTCATAAGCAGCCTTTGCGGCCTCGGAAAGCGGCAGCCGGTCGCCGCCTGCCGCTGCCCAGCGAAGGGCCAAGTCGAGGTCCTTGGCGAGACCCGCGATGTCAAACGTGCCGGGCTGATCCGTGCCGCTGAGCGTGTCCACGACCAGCTGCGATCTGTTCTTGAGCACGGTCGGCCCGGCCGAACTGTCGGCGATCAGGCTAATCGCCGTCTCGGCCGGGATGCCGGCACCCTTCAGCAATGTTATCGACTCGGCGAGCGTCTGCCAGTAGAGCGCGAGCGGCAGGTTGATCGCGAGCTTCATCTGCGCGCCTGCGCCTGCAGGCCCGAGATGCTCAACGCGACGGCAGAGCTTTTCCAGGATGGGCCTGGCCCGCTTGAAGGCGGTGTCGGTGCCACCGGCCAGGCCGAGAAGCTGCCCCTTCAGTGCTGGCGCAACGGTGCCGCCGACAGGGCAGTCGACGAAGTCGACTCTGGCGACCGTGACCTTTGCCGCGATGGCGCGAGTTTCGTCAGGCAGGAGGGTGGACATGTCAATGATGAGCCGCCCTCCGACGCCGGCCGAGATCAGCCCGTCGGCAACTGCATAAACTGCTGCTGCGTCCGTGAGCGAAATCAGGATTGCGTCGCAACGAGCGAGCGCGGCAAGATCGCTGGCCACGCGGGCGCCAGCCTGCGAAGCCTGGCCAGCCCGTTCGGGCGTACGGTTCCAAACGATAATCTCGTAGCCAGATTCGATGAGACGAGTGGCGAAGGCGGTTCCCATTCGGCCGGTTCCGGCGATTCCGATCATGGTAAAGCCTCCTGTCCAGTCAGCCCAAGAACCTGCAGCGTCGTCTCGCCACCACGCAGGCGCTCCATTATCGCCGCCTCGACAGCGGCTCGCGCTTCTCCCGCCGCGAGTGCGGCTTCAGCATCGCGGGCGGG
Organism: Mesorhizobium sp.; assembly: GCA_035998495.1. Lineage (GTDB taxonomy): Bacteria > Pseudomonadota > Alphaproteobacteria > Rhizobiales > Rhizobiaceae > Mesorhizobium_B. The sequence goes on along the minus strand of DASYHP010000032.1, from coordinate 8,887 downwards.
CAACGCAAGGATGGCATCGGCATCTGCGACCACGAGGTCGCCGCGCTCGATGCGCACCCCGCCAAGCGCGATCGTCCCGCCCACCTCGCCCGGGTCACGTTTGGTCGTGCCGCGGATGTTCAGGTCGCGCGCGAAGACGGGAAAGTTCATTTGGACGATGTTGGCGCTGTCACGCACGGCGCCGTCGATCACAAGGCCCACCACCCCGCGCAACTGGCAGGCTAGCGCCATGATCTCGCCGAAGGGGCCGCTCTCTGTCGAGCCGCCATAGTCAATCACGAGCACGTCGCCGGGCTCCGCTGCGGCGACCGCCCGATGGATCGCGAGATTGTCGCCGGGCCGGCATCGCACCGTCATCGCTGGGCCCGCCATCACCATACCAGGCGAGAGCGGGCGCAACGGCAAGGTCACGATTTGGGCTGACGGCGCAGCTTCCCCGATGGTCGCCGTCCCGAGCGTAGCTAGGCGGTCGGCGAGGCTCAAGCCGCAGAATTCCCTATGCGGACCTGCATCGGCGCGAGGCCGTCAACCGAGCAATCGAGCACATCGCCGCCGACAACCGCGCCCACGCCCGCAGGTGTGCCGGTCATGATGATGTCGCCAGGCATCAACCGGTACTGCTCGGAAAGGTTGGCGATGATCTCATCGACTTTCCAGATCATGAGCGAGATGTCGGCATCCTGCCTGACGTCACCATTGACCTTGAGTCGGACGTGTCCCGAGGTAAGGACGCCACAGTCCTCAACCTTCGTGACCGGCCCGACCGGTGCGGAATGGTCGAAGGCCTTGGTCGCTTCCCAAGGCAAGCCTTTTTCAAGGGCCGCAGCCTGCCGGTCGCGTCGAGTCATGTCGAGTCCGACTGCGTAGCCGAAGATGTGCTTCGACGCTTCCGATTCGGCGATGTTGTATCCGCCCGACTTGAGGGCGACGACCAGTTCGCATTCGTAGTGAAAGTTATTCGTGAACACCGGGTAGGGGATCTCGCCGCCGTTCTTCACAATTGCATCCACAGGCTTCATGAAGATCACGGGCGGATCGCGTTCGTCAGCATTCATCTCGCGGATGTGCGCGACATAGTTCTTGCCGATGCAATAGATGCGCCGGACCGGGAACTTCTCCTCCGAGCCGGTGATATCGAGATGCGCCTGCGGCGGCGGCGAAACGGCATATGCGACCAAGTCGTTCTCCCTTTTCCAGCTTAGGTCCTCACGAGCCACGTCTCAGATCCCCACCCAGTCTGGCAGCAGGGTCCCCCGCGACGCTGAAGGCTCCGATACGAAACGTGAGCTTCGACCGTTTCCTATATTCTTTTGTAAAGTCCCGCAATTCGTATAGTCTGGTAGTTGGGGCGCCGGCGGCGATCAGCCTGCCGGCCTTCCGCACAGAAGCGAGTGGGAGGAACAGCAATGTCACTTGGAACTCAGATATCGCGGCGCCACTTCGGGAAGCTGGCCGCTGCTGGCGCGACAGCCGCCGTGGTTGGCATGCCTACGATCGTGCGGGCACAGACCGCGATCACCTTCGCCGTGCCGAACCCTTCAGCACTGACCTGGATGCCGTATTGGGTTGCCCTGGGCGAAGGCTACTTTGCAGAAGAAGGCCTCCAGCCCACGCTTGAGGCGATCGATGGCTCATCGGCGGTGCTGCAGGCGATGTCCGCCGGCCAGGCACAGATCGGCGCGCCCGGACCCGGCCCCGTTCTCGGCGCCCGCGCCCGCGGGGTCGACGTCAAGTTTATCTACAATCTCTACCCGAAGTCAGTCTTCGGACTCTTGGTGAAGGAAGAAAGCGCCTACCAGCAGCCTGCTGATCTCAAGGGCCAGGTGATTGGCGTCGGCACCGCCGATGGTGCGGAAGTGTCGTTCACCCGCGCAATCATGACCGATCTCGGCTTGAACGAAGGCGCGGACTATACCTTCCTGCCGGTGGGCGACGGCGGCACGGCCGCGGTGGCCTTTCTGCGCGACGAGGTCGCGGCCTACGCCGGCGCCGTGTCCGATGCGGCAATTCTCGCTGCCCGCGGCTTGACGCTGCGCGAGATCACGCCGGAGGCCTATCTCGGCTTCTTCGGCAACGGCATTGCGATGCTGGAGAGCCAGATGGTGGCAACGCCCGATCTCGCGCCCAAGTTCGGCCGAGCGCTTGTTCGCGGCACGCGTTTCGGCGTGGACCCTGCCAACAAGGACAAGGTGCTCGCCCATTGCGCCATGGGCAACCCGCAGGAGGGCGAGGACAAGAACTTCGCCGCCTCGCTGTTGGAAGGTGTCATCTACCGCATGACTCCTATCGAGGAGTTCAAGGCGCAGGGCTATGGCTACCAGCCGCCTGAGCATTGGCAGAAGATCCACGACTCTGCCGTCGCCTCAGGGGCGCTTGAGCAACCGCTGCCCGATCTCGCAGCTGCATACACCAATGAGTTCGTTCCGGGCTGGAACGCCCCATGACAGTCGTGGAGTCCGCAGGGCTCCATCGTGAACCGGCCGCGGCAGGGACGCGGCCGGTCTACGAGATCGAGCGGCTCGCAAAGACGTATGCTCGAAACAACCTCACCGCGTTGACGGACGTGAACCTCACGCTTCGCAAAGGCGAGTTCGTATCCGTCATCGGATCCTCGGGATGCGGAAAGTCGACGCTTCTCAAAATCATGGCGGGGCTCCTGCCGCCAACGCGCGGGCAGGTCATGCTGGAAGGTCAGCCCGTGCTCGGGCCCAGACCCGACATCGGCATGATGTTCCAGCAGGCAACACTGCTGCCCTGGAAGACGACGGTCGAGAACATCGTGCTGCCAATCGAGATCCGCAGCGGCCGGGCGGCCGCGACGGCTGCCATGGGCCGAGCGCAGGAGTTGCTTTCTCTCGTGGGCCTCGCCGACTTCGGCAATGTCTACCCAGGAGAGCTTTCCGGCGGGATGGCACAACGCGCCGCCATCTGCCGCATGCTGATCGCCGACCCGGCCGTGCTGCTGCTCGACGAGCCATTCTCCGCTCTCGACGAGCTGACGCGCGACTTCATGAACATGGAGCTGCAGCGCATCTGCATGGAGCGCCAAGCAACAGCATTCTTGGTCACCCACTCAATCGCCGAAGCCGTGATCTTGTCGGACAGGATCCTCGTGATGCAACCTCGCCCAGGCCGCGTGGTCGAGGACGTCTTGATCGATCTTCCGCGCCCGCGCACGCTGGAGATGATCAACACTCCACGCTTCGGCGAGATCGTGGCTTACATCCGCAATCTTTTGGGCCGGGAGGCCTTCACATGACCCAGGTATCGCACTCAGCCGGCCAGGATACCGTCTGGGTCGAACGGGACGCGTTCATCGACCGCATCCCGCGTTGGCTCGCCATGACCATCCTGTTCGTGATCGTGGTCGCGATTTGGGACTTAGTTACCCGGATGGGCTGGGTTTCGCCCATCATCCTGCCCAGCCCGAAGGAGACGCTGGACGACTTGATCTTCGTCGGGCGCAATCTCCTCACCGGCGACTATATGCTATCGGCGCTTTGGACCACGACACTGACGGTGATCTACGGCTTCCTGATCGCCGCCGCGATCGGCTTCTCGCTCGGCGTGCTTGTCGGCGAGACGAAGTTCGGCGAGCGCGCGGTGATGCCGTATCTGGTCGCAATCGACACGATGCCAAAGATCGCCTTTGCGCCGCTCTTCATTGCTTGGCTCGGTTTCGGCATTTCGTCAAAGGTAGCGCTCGCCGCCTTTATCGCCACCTTCGCGATCGTCGTGGCGACAGCGGCGGGACTCTACGCGGCGAGCGAGAATGAACGGATGCTCTTCAAGGCGATAGGAGCTTCGCGGCTGCAAACGCTGGTTCGCCTCAAGCTGCCGACTGGCCTGCCCTACATCTTCACCGGACTGAAGATCGCATCTGTCGGCGTCATGGCCGGCGCGATCACGGGAGAGTTCCTAGGCGGTGGGCAAGGGTTCGGGGCACTGATCAGGCAGTCCGCCAGTCAGATGAACACGCCGCGCGTGTTCGCGCTGATCCTTTACCTCAGCGTTCTCGGGCTGGCGCTCTACTTCACCATCGCTTGGATGCAGCGCAAGCTGGTCTTCTGGAACAAAGCCGACCGGCCGGGAACCATTGGCTGATGAATGTACCCGGCTCGGCCGCGATGGACATCAGGAACCTATCCGAACGGGCCTATGATAGGATTCGCCGCGACATCCTGCATGGCGAACTGTTTCCCGACGAAAAGCTCCAGATTGACGCGGTCTCGGAGCGCTACGGGATCGGGGCAGTGCCAGTCCGCGAGGCGCTCAACCGCCTTTCTTCGGAGGGTCTCGTAGCCCGCAAGAGCAACCGCGGCTTCTTTGTGGCAACCATCTCGATGGCTGATCTTGAGGAGCTGGTAAAGACGCGCCTCTGGCTGGAAACTCTCGCGCTGACGGAATCAATGCGACACGCCGATGAGGCGTGGGAGGAGGCGCTCGTCGTGAGCTATCATCGTCTCGCACGAACGCAGCGCTTGTTCCCGGCAGAAGCCGGCCGAGAGATTTCGGAGGAATGGGAGGTTCGCCACAAGGCGTTCCACATGCTCCTGCTGGACCGCTGCGGATCGAAGTGGCTGCTCGGGTTCTGCTCAACCCTGATGGATCAAGCGGTGCGATATCGCAATCTGTCCATGAACACCAACCCGAACAAGCAGCGGCGGGAGGGCGCCGCCGCCGAGCATCAGGCGATCCTCAATGCCGTGCTCGAACGCGACATTGAGCATGCATGTCAACTGCTTAGGGAACACTACCAGACAACCCTTGAGGGGCTTCGACAGGTGATGCTCGGTCGCCCAGAGGTACAAGCGTCGCACCCGCGAGCCCGCACAAGTGGCGTTGTTCGCTAACGTGGCAACCAAACCCTATTTGATGCTCCGCCAGCTCGTGGCAGCGCTGCCCCCGCGCAGGTTGGTCCGCTTTTGCCTTTGGCTCGCACGAAAGCAGCCCTTCCGCTTTGGGCCAGTTTTCTCTCCTCTCCGCCTGGCGGCGTAACCGCAAACTAGCCCAAGGCTGCCGGGCCAAAAACTTCAACAAAAACAGGGGTTGTATCGCCTTGGAGTAAATCGGCGTACTCCAAGGCTTCGGAGAATATGGGCCCGGAGAGAGCGAGAATGGCCTCTCTGGGCAGAGGCGCACTCCAAGGCCAGAACGCGAAAAGCCCGCATTTCTGCGGGCTTTCAGCGGCCTGCGAGCGCTCCGGAGAGCACTTAGCCGCGGGACGATGGTAGCGGAGGAGGGACTTGAACCCCCGACCTAAGGATTATGATTCCCTCGCTCTAACCAACTGAGCTACTCCGCCACGGGTTCGCCGGGAAGGGCCCGCACCCTTGAAGGGCCGCTCTTCCCGCAGAGGCCGGGGATATAGGGTGCCGGGCCGAAAACTGTCAAGGCGCTTGCCCGCCCCCCGCGCCAGCCGCCGCCGGAGCGCCGGGCCGGGCCGGGGCGGGGCGGGGTTGAGTTCGGCTTGACGCCTCATTAAGGGAGTCCGAACCCAAAACGCCGCGAGCCGCGCGCCGCCTGAGTGCCTTGACAGACATGAAACCGCGGATCGCCGTGCTGGGATGCGGATATTGGGGCGCCAACCACATCCGCACTCTCGCCCAGGCCGGCGCGCTCCACGCCGTGTCGGACGCGAACCGCGCCCGCGCCGAAGGTTTCGCCAGCGACCACGACTGCCTCGCGCTTGCGCCCGAAGCCCTGTTCGAGGCCGAGGACGTGGACGCGATCGTGCTCGCGCTGCCGCCGCAGTTCCATGCCCAAAGCGCCGTCCGCGCCGTGGAGAACGGCAAGGACGTGCTCGTGGAAAAGCCCATCGCGCTGACCGTGGCCGACGCGGAGCGGGCGGTGGAGACCGCCGCCCGCCAGGGCCGCATCCTGATGACCGGGCATGTGCTGCGCTTCCACCCGGCCTTCGAGCGGCTCGAGAGGCTGATCGAGGACGGCGAGCTCGGCGAGGTCCGCTACATTCATTCCCACCGTCTGGGGCTGGGAAAGTTCCACACGGAGAACGACGCGCTGTGGGACTTGGCGCCCCACGACCTTTCGATGATCCTCGCCATCACCAAGAGCGAGCCCCTGGAGGTGCGGGGGGAGGGGGCCGCGCTCCTCGACAACCTGAGCGACTTCGCGCATCTGCACATGCGCTTCCCTGGCGGCGTGCGCTCCCATCTCTTCACCTCCCGCCTCAACCCTTATCGCGAGCGGCGGCTCACCGTCGTGGGCACCAAGTCGATGGCCGTGTTCGACGACGTGGAGCCCTGGGAGAAGAAGCTCGCGGTGTACCGCCATGCCGTTTGGCAGGACAGCGGCCGCTGGGCCTTCACCCAGATCGAGCCCTCTTATGTCGAGGTCCAGGCCGGGCTGCCGCTGACGCGCGAACTCGACCACTTTATGCACTGCATCCGCACCCGCGAAGAGCCGCGCACCAATGGCGAGGAGGCGATCCGCGTGTTGCGCATCCTGACGGCGGGCACGGTGGCCCATGTCTGAGCGCGGTCAGGCGGTGCGGCGCAACTGAAGCTCGGGCCAGCCGGCACCAGGGTTCTCGCGCCGGATGAAGCCGCCGCCCAAGATCCGCGCCCCGGAACCTTCGCCGTCATAGAGCACGCAGGCCTGGCCCGGCGCCACGCCGCGCTCGCCGGAAATCAGCCGCACGCGGACGTCGCCGCCCTGCTCGACGAACAGGTGCGCAGGCGCAGGCGGGCGCGTGGAGCGCACCTTCGCCCAGACGGGCAGGCCCCCGGCGGGCAGGTCTTCGAGCGCGCCGTCGCCCAGCCAGTTGAAATCGCGCAGGGCCGCCTCGTGCGCGTCGAGCGCGTCGGCCGGGCCGACCACGACGCGGGCCGCTTCTGGCTCGATGCGGACTACGTAAAGCGGCTCGCCGCCGCCCGAAACCCCAAGACCCCGCCTCTGGCCCACCGTGAAGCGATGAACGCCCTCGTGGCGGCCGAGCACGCGGCCTTCGATGTCCACGATCTCGCCGGCGCGCGCGGCGTCCGGCCTCAGCTTCTCGATGATGTCGGCATAATACCCCTTGGCGACGAAGCAGATGTCCTGGCTGTCGGGTTTTTCCGCGATCTTCAGCCCCATCTCCGCCGCGAGCCGGCGAACCTCCGGCTTGGGCAGGTCGCCGAGCGGGAAGCGCAGGAAATCGACCTGTTCCTGGGTGGTGGCGAACAGAAAGTAGCTCTGGTCGCGGTCCTCGTCCTTTGGCCGAAGCAGGACGCGATGCGCGCCCCTCGGCGCCGAGCGGATGTAGTGGCCGGTGGCGAGCGCCGACGCGTCGAGCGAGCGGGCGGTTTCGAGCAGGTCGGCGAACTTGACGGTCTGGTTGCAGGAGATGCAGGGCACGGGCGTCTCGCCCCGCATATAGGCGTCGGCGAAGGGCTCGATCACGGCCTCGCGGAAGCGCCGCTCGTAGTCCAGCACGTAATGCGGGATGCCCAGCACTTCGGCCGCGGCCGCGGCGTCGGCGATGTCCACGCCCGCGCAGCACGAGCCCGTGCGCCGCGCCTGCTCGCCCGCGTCGTAGAGCTGAAGCGTGATGCCCACGACGTCGAAGCCCCCGCGCTTGAGAAGCCCCGCCGCGACGGACGAATCGACCCCGCCCGACATGGCCACGACGACGCGCGTGTCCTCGGGGCGGCCGGGCAGGTCGAGCGCGTTCAGGCCCGTCGCCGGCTGGAGCCGGCTGGAATGGAGCAATGCTGAGGCCATGGGCCGAAAACCTCGAGACGTCGGCCCGCATATAGTCCCGAACGGGCGCGGACGCCAACAGGGGCCGGGTCGCCTGCCTCTCCGCGCAATTCAACTTAAGTCAAGCTCAAATGCGGCCGTCACGCTTCAACACTTCTTAAAGCTGACGGCTTTATCGTGGCTTTCGTCGGTTGAGTGTGCGTTGAGAGTTCTGGATGACCGAGCTGGTGAGACCGCGGGTCAAGTATGTGATCGGGCCGGACGGCAGTCCGCTCACGATCGCGGATCTGCCGCCGGCGGACACCCGCCGCTGGGTGATCCGCCGCAAGGCCGAAGTGGTGGCCGCCGTGCGCGGCGGCCTCCTGAGCCTGGAGGAGGCCTGCCAGCGCTACACGCTGACGACCGAGGAGTTCCTGTCCTGGCAAGCCTCGATCGACGAGCATGGGCTCGCGGGGTTGCGAACCACGCGCATCCAGCAATACCGGCACTGACAAGGCGTCCGTCGCGCGCCTGCTTCCCATCCTTCTGAGGCCCCAGACTTGCGCCGGCCTGTCGCCCGGCCCCGGCTTCGGCTATTTCCAAACCCTCGGCCATCCGCGGCATTCTTCACCGCCCCGTCTGGCAGCAAAGCCTTGCGACGCTAGCTAGGCTGAAACCCGCACGCCGCCCTTGGGCGCGGGCGTGGCCCACGCCCAGCCGAGGAGGGTTTTTCGCCATGGCCGACCACGACGACATGGAACTCACGCCCGAGGAACTCGCCGAGATCGAGGCGGAGATCGCCGACGAGCGGCGGCGCGAGCTCGCGGTCGAGCATCTCTTGTTCGGCACGATCAGCTTCCTCGCGAAAAGACATCCCGAGCTGCTCGACGAGCTCGAAGGCAGCATCGAGCATCTCGGCGATTCGGCCGACGACGACACCAAGGACGACGAGGCGGTGCGCGAGATCGCCCGGCTGTTCTTGCAGAGCCTCCGGGCGGAGGGCTGAGCGCCTTTCCTTTCCCCGGCGGTGAGGGGCCGCGATTGGCGGCACCCTTCATGCGGACAAGTTTCATCATCGCCGCGCCCGGCTCATCGCCGTCCGGCCATTGTCAAAGAACGTCCCCTCGTCCGATCGTCTGGCGAGGTATTCGGGGAGCGGACGCATGGCGACGCACCTTCCGAAACAATAAAGCATGGCACGCGCCAT
>DASYHP010000013.1:0-155083 GCA_035998495.1 Mesorhizobium sp. | reverse complement strand
TCTGGTGCAGGCCCGCGCCGAGACCGACGAGAAGAAGCGCGCCGACATGTATGCCGAGATGCAGCAACTCGTGCATGACGATGGCGGCGCGATCGTGCTGGTGTTCAACAACTATGTCAGCGCGAAGTCCAAGAAGCTCGGGCACGACAAGGTTTCGCCCAACTGGGACAATGACGGCCTGAAGATCGCCGAGCGCTGGTGGGTGGCCGAAGGCTGATCGAGGCGATGCGGGCGGCTTCGGTGGAGCCGCCCGTCTCCCCGCAGCCCAGGCGCGGACACCACACGCGATGAACCCGGTCATCAGGACGATCCTTCAGCGCCTGGGCTTCGGGCTGCTCACCCTTTTTGTCGTGTCGGTGGTGATCTTTTCCGCGATCGCGATGCTGCCCGGCGACTTCGCCAAGGCGATGCTCGGCCAGTCGGCCACGCCCGACACGGTGGCCGCGTTCCAGCGCGAGATCGGGCTCGACCGGCCGCCGGTGGAGCGCTACTTCGTTTGGGTCGGGCACGTGCTGCAGGGGGATCTCGGCTCGTCCTTCGCAAGCCGCACGGGCAACCGCCGCACCGTGGCCGAGCTGATCGCGCCGCGCCTCTACAACACCATGGTGCTCGCCACCATGACGGCCGTGATCTCCGTTCCCCTGGCGCTCGGCCTGGGCATTCTGGCGGCGCTTTACCGCAACGGCTGGTTCGACCGGCTCGTCAACGGCGTGACGCTGACCACGATCTCCATTCCCGAATTCTTCGTCGCCTACCTGCTGGTCTTCCTCGTGGTGTCGCGCGGCACGTTTGCGGGCACGGAACTCGCCCAATTGCTTCCCGCCTGGGCGGCAGGCACGATCGGCTGGCTCCTCAACCTGTTCCCGAAATTCCCCATCCTGTCCAATGTGAGCGAGCGCACGCCCTTCGCCGAGCATCTGTGGCGCGCGGCCCTGCCTGCGCTGACGCTGACGCTGGTGATCCTGGCCCATATGATGCGCATGACGCGGGCGGCCATCATCAACGTGATGTCGAGCCCCTTCATCGAGATGGCGCGCCTCAAGGGCAAGTCGCCGATGGATGTGGTGCTGCGCCACGCGCTGCCCAACGCCTGGGCGCCCATCGTCACGGTCATCGCCTTCAACCTCGCCTATCTCGTGGTGGGCGTGGTGGTGGTCGAGGTGGTGTTCGTCTATCCCGGCATCGGGCAGTTGATGGTCGATGCCGTGAAGTCGCGCGACGTGCCGGTGATCCAGGCCTGCGCGCTCATCTTCGCGGGCACCTACATCCTGCTCAACCTCACGGCAGACATCGTCAGCATCGCCACCAATCCGAGGCTCCTGCACCCGCGATGACCACCGTCGAACAGCCCTTGGGCTTGGCAGGCCCCAAGCGCGGGCGGATGGCGCGGGGGTGGAGGACCTTGCGCAAGGCGCCGTTCAGCGCCTGGTTCGGCCTCGTCGTCATCCTCGCTTACGTGATCGTGGCCCTGTTCGCGCCCTGGATCGCGCCCTATCGCGAGACGCAGGTGTTCGCCGAGCCTTTCGCCCCCTGGGGCGGGCAGTTCGCGCTCGGCACGGACCAGCTCGGCCGCGACATGCTGACCCGGCTGATCTACGGCGCCCGCAACTCGATCGGCATCGCGTTCGCCACCACGCTGCTCTCCTTCGCCGTCGGCGTGACGCTCGGCCTGATCGCCGCCATGGACCGGGGCTGGATCGACCAGTTTCTTTCGAGCGTCGTGGACGTGCTGATGTCGATCCCAAGCCTGATCTTCTCGCTCGTGCTGCTCTCCATGTTCGGATCCACCATCCCCAACCTGATCCTGATCATCGCGCTGTTCGACTCCACGCGGGTGTTCCGGCTGGCGCGGGCGGTCGGCCTGAACGTCGTCGTCATGGAATATGTCGAGGCCGCCCGGCTCAGGGGCGAAGGCTTGGGCTGGCTCCTGCGCAAGGAAATCCTGCCCAACATCATGCCGCCGCTCATCGCCGAGTTCGGCCTGCGCTTCTGCTTCGTGTTCCTGACGATCTCGGCCCTGTCCTTCCTCGGCGTGGGCATCCAGCCGCCAACGGCCGATTGGGGCTCCATGGTGCGGGAGAACGCGACGCTCATCACCTATGGCGACGTGACCCCGCTTCTGCCGGCGGGCGCCATCGCGCTGCTCACGGTGGCCGTCAACTTCGTGGTGGACTGGTTCCTCCATACGACGAGCGGGCTGCGCGATGAGCATTAGAGGCGCCCGCCTCTCCTCCCGTGGCAAGGGCGACAAGCTCCTGGAGATCCGCGATCTCCATGTGGAGGGCTTTTCCGACGAGAGCTGGCATCCGATCCTGCGCGGCGTCGATCTGGTCCTCAACCGCGGCGAGGTGCTCGGGCTGATCGGCGAGTCGGGCGCGGGCAAGTCCACGCTGGGCCTGGCGGCGATGGGCTATGCGAAGCCGGGCTGCCGCATCACGCGGGGCGCGATCCGGTTCGACGGCATCGACCTTCGCGCCGCCTCGGAGGCCCAGTGCCGGGCGCTTCGCGGCGCGCGCATCGCCTATGTCGCGCAAAGCGCTGCCGCGTCCTTCAACCCCGCCCACCGCCTCATCGACCAGACCGTGGAGACGGCGGTCGACCACGCCTTGTTCAGCCGGGAGGAAGCGCGCCGCGACGCCGTCGATCTCTACCGCCGCCTGCAGTTGCCTGCCCCCGAGACCATCGGCTTCCGCTACCCGCACCAGGTGTCGGGCGGGCAGTTGCAGCGCGCCATGACGGCCATGGCCATGTCCTGCCGGCCCGACCTCATCATCTTCGACGAGCCCACGACCGCGCTCGACGTGACCACCCAGGTCGAGGTGCTGGCCGCCATCCGCAACATCGTGGACGAGTTCCATACGGCGGCGATCTACGTCACGCACGACCTCGCCGTGGTGGCGCAGATGGCGCACCGGATCATGGTCCTGCGCCATGGCCGCACCGTCGAGGAGGCCGAGACGCGGGAGATGCTCAGCGCGCCCCGCGAGGACTACACCAAGTCGCTGTGGGCGGTCCGCAAGCTGGCCAAGCCCGAGCATCCCGCGGGCGCCGCCCTTCTCAGCGTGAGCGGCGTCTCGGCGGCCTACGGGAACGTGCCGGTCCTCAGCGACGTGTCGGTGGAGGTGCCGCGCGGGCGCACGGTGGCGGTGGTCGGCGAATCCGGGTCGGGCAAATCGACGCTGGCGCGGGTGATCACGGGCCTGCTGCCGGCAAGGTCCGGCGCCATGAGCTTCGCGGGGCAGCGCCTCTCCATCTCGCTCGCCGAGCGGCCCAAGGACCTGCTCCGCCGCATCCAGATGATCTACCAGTCGCCGGACAACTCGCTCAACCCGCGCCAGACGGTGGAGGAAACCATTGCCCGCCCGGTAGCCTTCTATCGCGGGCTGAGGGGCACAGCCCGCAATACGCGCGTGCGCGAACTCATGCGCATGGTCGAGCTCAACGAAGGCCTGCTCTACCGGCTGCCCGGCGAGCTTTCGGGCGGGCAGAAGCAGCGCGTCTCCATCGCCCGCGCGCTGGCCGCCGAGCCCGAGCTGATCATCTGCGACGAGGTGACGTCCGCCCTCGACCAGATCGTGCAGGAAGAGATCCTGAAGCTCCTGATGCGCCTGCAGCGGGAGTTCGACGTCAGCTATCTCTTCATCACCCACGACATCGCCACCGTGCGCGCCATCGCCGACCATATCGTGGTCATGCACAAGGGCCGGGTGGTGGAGCAGGGACCGCGCCACGAGGTTCTTTCCCCGCCCCACGTGCCCTACACGGAGCTTCTCCTGTCCTCCGTCCCGGAGATGGACCCCGACTGGCTGACGCGGCTGATCACCAGCCGCGAAACGGGCCGGGCCGAGCGCCCCGATCGGGAAACGTCCCCACGCGGCTGAGCGCCCGGTGGCGACAAGCGCCATGTGCCGGCATCCAAGCCGGGCCACCGCATTTCAGACGCCGGGCCGTGACCGCTCGACCAGCTTCAGGTGGCGGCTGAGATGTGAAACGTTTCCGTGTTGCCATCGACCGCGATGGCTTGCCCGGAGATCATCCTTGCCGCGGGCGAGGCCAGGAAAAGGCACAGGTCGGCGATCTCTTGCGCCTCGACGAAGCGGTGGATGGATTGCCCCGACGTGTACTCCGCCGCCACCCGGGCCGCTTCGATCCCCCTTGCCTTCGCCTCGCGGGCGATCACCCCCTCCATGCGCTCCCCGGCCACCGAGCCGGGACAGATCGCATTGACCCGCACGTTCCACGGTCCAAGCTCGATTGCCAGCGACTTGGTCAAGCCGATGACGCCCCATTTGGCGGCGGCGTAGGGCGCGCGCAGGCCGTAGCCGAACAGTCCCGCCGTGGAAGACAGGTTGATGATGGAGCCGGAGCGCTGCGCCTTCAGAACGGGAATGGCGCGGCGGCTGGCCAGGAACTGGCTGTCGAGGCAGACCGCCAGACACTCGCGCCACCCCTTGGGGTCGACCTCCTCCAGCGGCGCCGTCGGGCCGGCGATGCCGGCATTGTTGATCAGCAGGTCCAGCCCGCCCAGCTTGGCGAGCGCATCGGCGAACCAGGCGTCGACCGCCGCTTCGTCCGCCACATCCGCCCGCGTGGCCAGCAATCCCGGATGCGCCTCGGCCGCCGCCTCCGCCGCGCCGCCGATGTCGCAGATATGGACGGCATGTCCCGCCTCGAGAAAGGCCTTGGCGATCGCCAGCCCGATCCCGGACCCGGCGGCGGAGATCATGACCTTGAGCGGCTTGTCCGTCATCCTGCTTTCCACGTTGTCCTCGAACCTGTTTTGGCGCTTTCAGGCCGGGAGCCGCTGCGCGACGCTCCGGTCAGCCCCGCGCTGAAGGCGTTCCTTGGGTGCCCTCGGGCGGGTTCGGCCGGGCTGCCTCGCCGAACCATCCCCCCACGGCCTGCTCATAGGCCAGGGCCGCCCGAAACACCGTCGCGTCGTCGAACGTCCGTCCCACGATCTGGATGCCGGTCGGAACACCCGTCTCGGCCCGTCCCGAGGGCAACGACATCACAGGCGAATTGAAGAGCATGTTGAACTGGTGGGTGAGCACCCAGCCATATTCGGGATCGACCCTCTGCCCATCGATCCTGAAATCCTGGTCGAGCGGGTCGTGGTCCGCCGAAAGCGCGGGGATCGACGTGGTGGGGCAGATGAAGATGTCAAAACGCTCCATCATCGGCCCGAACTTCTGATACATCGCGTGCTGCGTCTCCCAGGACTTGGCGATGTCGTCGATCGCCAGCGTCCTGGCGGACTGCGCTGCCGCCAGGGCATAGTCCGTCATGAGGTCCGCGCCGGTTTGTGCGTGCCACAGCGTCTGACGGCCGAAATGCATGGCGTTGTACCACGCCATGGCCGCCCGGTCGGAGTCCAGGCTCCAGCCGAGATCGACCTCTTCCGCGATGCAGCCGAGTTGCCTGAACACGTCGAGCGCCGCGAGCGTGTTTCGGCGCACCTCAGGCGCGATGCGGACATAGCCGAGGTCCATCGACCAGGCGACGCGAAGCCCGGCCACCGGCTGGACCGCATCGGCCAGTTGCACCTTCTCGCGCAGCGAGTGGTGGTCGAGCGGATGGGCGCCGGACACGATGTTCTGAAACAGGGCGGCGTCGGCGACCGAACGCGCCAGCGGCCCGCAGTGATTGTAGGGGTCGAAGTTCGCCGGCGGCCCGTCGGGGTTGCGCCCCTTCGGCGGCTTGTAGCCGACCACGCCGCAGCAACTCGCCGGGATCCGGATCGATCCGCCGATGTCGGTCCCGGTCGCCAGCACGGATGTCCCCGCGGCGAGCGACGCCCCTGAGCCGCCCGACGAGCCGCCCGGCCCGTAGCCGGCGTTCCACGGGTTTCGGGTCTTCCCGTACATCCTGGTCTCGCACGTCCCCGAGAGGCAGAATTCAGGCGTCGTGGTGCGGGCGTGGACGATGGCGCCGGCCGCGACCAGCCGCTCGACGATCGGGTCCGAGCGGTCGTCCACATTGTCCTTGAAGAGCAATGATCCGTAGGTGGTTCGCTTGCCCGCCACGCGCTGGGCGTCCTTCACCGCGACGGGAACGCCGTCCAGCGGCCGGCGGTCGCGCGGACCGGAGCGCATGTAGCGCTCTTCCGCCACCTTGGCCTGCTGCCGGGCTTCATCGAAATAGGTGTCCGCGAAGGCGTTGATCACCGGCTCGACCCTTTCGGCCCGCCGGATCTGGGCCTCCATCAACTCGACGGGGGAAAGCTCCCGCTTCTCGAACAGCGCGAGAGCCTCCGTTGCGGTCAGGTAGCAGATGTCGTCGTCGCTCAAGGGATCGCTCTTCTCGTTGTGGTGCCCGGGTCGTGCCTGGATTCCATCGCGCCGCCCTACCAGATTTGAGCGGGGCCGACGGGCGTGGCGTTTGAGCTGATGCCGAAGAGAAGCCTCGTGCGGATTTCCAGGCTCTTGCCCAGCGACTCCGCGATCTCGAGCGACTTCATCAGCTCGTTGCAGGTGAAATAGGTCAGGCAGTGTCTTGCCAAGTCGCCTCGGCCGGCCCGCAACAGTTCTTCCGCGGCGGCGGCAACGAGGGCGCTTGCTTGAAGCAAGTCCCGCTCATGGGCCTCCCACAACTCCTTGATCTCGGGCAGGAAGGCTTGGACGTTGCAGAACATCAGGTTCTGCAATCTCTTAAAGACCTGGGTCGCGGACCTGGTCGATTCCACGCCTTGCGGGACGGCGGAGATTTCGGTGGCCCGGTTGAACTCGCGGGTGTCGTGACAGCGCGCCGCCTCCCCGTCGGTCAGGTAGCGGTGCATCCCGAACTCCTCGGGCAGTTTCGTGGCTCCCATGAAGACGGGCACGAAGGGTGCGGCGACGGCGCCCACCTGCGTGTGCCAAAGCACGCGAAGCTCATCGTGGTCGGTCCTGGCGAGGGGCACGACCTGGCCATATCCGGCGGTGTCCCCGGTCAGCCTTTCGGTGCGGACGGCCCACATCACGTCCTGGACCGTGATCTTGCCGCCGGCCGTCGCGCGGCGGGCCATCTCCTCCTCCATCCACCGCACGCCCGCCCATCGGCCCTTGCCGTCGCCATAGACCGCGTTCGCGTCGAAGGCCTGGGAACGGGACGGATCGTACCACCCCTTCGACACGGCGAAGCTGACGAAGTTGTCGGAGAAGAGATAGTCGCGGCATGACGGATCGTGGACCGGCACCTCCTCGATATAGCCGGGCCTGGAGACGCGGATGCTGTGCTCGCCCAGCCGCTCGGCCGCCCAGAGTCCCTGCCCCCCTGCGAATTGGATGACGACCCAGGCCTCGTCCGGGTCGGCGATCATGTGCGTGTTGCCGCCATAGGTGGTGTGGCCGTGCCGCGCGATGAGCCGGCCCATCAGCTCGACCCCGTCCCGGGCCGTCCTCGCTCTCTCCAGGACGATCCGGGCCAGGTCGCTGTAGTTGGGGCCCGTCTGGGTCTTGGGCGTCATGGCGACGAGTTCCGGCCGGGAGGGAGACCAGATGTCGCGCACCGCCACGCCGTGCTGGTTCAGGCCCCCATTGGTCAAAGGCGCCGGCGTCCCCTTGTAATAGCTGTAGCTGACACGGATATGCCCGGCCGTTTCCTCGACCTGGGGGATCTCGGTCATGAGCCCCGGCATGTCGGCCTCGGGCGTGACCCCGACCTTGATGAGCGTGCCGCGCCGATGGGCCTCGGGCTTCACGATCTCAAGCCAATGACTGGAGGGCTCATCGCCATACCCGCCGAGATAGGCGACGCCGTCGGCGGTCAGCGACTTCCCGATATAGATGCCATAACTCACGGAGAACAGCCTTTTGAGGCGAGGACGAGGACGGCCGGAAGCGGGCGAACCGGCTTCCGGCGCCCGTTCCGGGTTTGCTTACGCGCCTTGGGACGAACCGGCGGTCACACCAGCCACCAGCGCTCCGCGATGCGGGCGCCGTCGAAGCGGTTGTTCGTCGACATCGGCCCGTGCGCGATCGACGGCCCGCGAGCGACGACATAGCTGGGATGGGCGAAGATCAGGGCGCCGCCCTCGTCGCGGACGATCCTCTGCATCTCTGAATACATGTCCGCGCGCTTGGCCGGGTCCAACTCGGCCGCCGCCGCGAGGCGGAGCTCTTCGAAGCGTTCGTCGGTCCAGTAGGTGTCGTTCCACGCCGCCCCTGGCGAATAGGCCACCGCGAACATCTCGCTGGCCGTCGGGAAGCCGTCCCAATAGGCCGCGCAGAACGGCTTCTTCATCCAGATGTTTTCCCAGTAGGCGTCGTCGGGCTCGCGCACCACGTTGATCTCGATGCCGGAGGCGCGAGCCTGCTCCGCATAGAGAACCGCGGCGTCCGTCGCGCCGGGGAATGCGGCCTCGGCGGTGTGAAGGTCCACCCTCAGATCCGGGAGTCCCGCCTTCTTCAGGTGGAACCTGGCCTTGTCGGGGTCATAGGCGATCTGCTCGATATCGGCATGAAACGTATAGGACGGGCCGATCGGGGTATCGTTGCCCAGGTTTCCATGGCCGAGCAGGATCTTGTCCAGCATCTCCTGCCGGTTGATCGAATGCTTCAGCGCAAGGCGAACGTCGAGGTTGTCGAAGGGCGCGACATCGGTCCGCATGGGAAACGAATAGTGCAGCGGGCCAGGGGTTTCATCGACCGTGACGTTCGGCCGCCTCTGCAGGAGGGCGACGGTCTTGAGATCCACCTCGTCGATGGCATGGACCTGGCCGGTGACCAGCGCATTGACCCGGGCGGCCACGTCGCCGATGCAAAGCAGCTCGACCTCGTCGGCGAAGGCGCGGTCGTCGCGCCAGTAGTTCGGGTTGCGCTCAAGATAGGCGCGGACCCCCGGCTCATATTCGCGCAGGATGTATCCGCCCGTCCCGTTTCGCGACTGCCAGTCGATCTTCTCGCCGGACGCGGGATAGACGGTGAAGGCGGGCGTGTTCAGGCTGGCCGGGAAGTCGGCATTCGCCGATTTGAGCGCGAAGACGATCCCGTTCTCCCCGTCTGCGCTGACCTCGACCATCTGGTCGGCCAGCGGCTTGACGAAGGAGGTGGAGTCGGGCGCCCGGTGATGATTGATCGAGGCGATCACGTCCGCGACCGACATCGGCCGCCCGTCGTGAAAGGTGACGCCGTCGCGCAGCTTGAACTTCCAGACCTTGGCGTCGGCGCTGTCCCAGCTTTCCGCCAGCGCGGGACCAACCGTTCCGTCCGGCAGGATCTCGGTCAGCGTGCTGGTGAAGGCGAAGGCCAGATACCATTGATACGCGTTGGTGAGCAGTGCGGGATCGGTGGTGTCGGTCGTGGACCCGTGCCTCGATCCGAGGACCATCCGCCCGCCGCGCTTGGGCGTTTCGGCGCGGGCGCTGGCCCCGAAGAGGCCCGTCAGCCCCGCGGCCGCGGAAAACTGCAGCAGTCGCCGTCGATTCAGCGAGAGCGATGGGGCGGGGGCATGTGTCATCGGACGGGTTCTCCTGCGTGAGGGATGTCTCGGCTCGGCCCTTGAGCGGAGCGAGCATCATTCCCAAGCCCCGTTGGTCTGACAATGCAGCGAGATGCGTTGAGTTTACGCGACTTGCAGCTACACTGCGCACAGCGGCGAGGCAGGGCGGATGGGCGAGTTTCTGGCGGAGAATCTGAGGCTTCTTTGCTCAGGCTACAGGTCCGTCTCGGAAGCATGCCGGGAGTTGGGCTTCAATCGCCAGCAATTCGCCCGCTATCTGACCGGAACAGCTCGCCCTTCCAACCACAACCTCCAGCGCATCGCCCACGGACTGGGAATAAGCGTCGACGATCTGTTGAACACCAAGCAGGCGCGCGGCCCAAAGCCGTCGCCCCACGAGCTGTCCTTCCGCAGCCCCGTCGGCCGCATGATCGACAGGGTGTTTCCGGGCGATCTGCAGAAGTTGCGGCAGCTCCTGGGCTACTACCACATGCACTTCCTGGTGCCCTATTCGACGGGACATGTGAAAAGATCGCTGACGCATATCTATGAGAGCCAGGGCAAGATCTTGAGCAAGACGATAGAGCGGTCGCCCGGCTCCGCCGAAACCGTGCCGCAACTGTCGAAATACGCAGGGCTCGTGAGCTATCTCGGAAACTGCATCTTCATCATGGAGTTCGAGACCCTTTCAGAAGATTCGCTCGTGGAGTCGATGCTGTTCCCATCCTACCGCAAGAGGCTCGACATCCTGACCGGGCTGACCTTCGGCGTGACCTCCCAGGTGCATCGGGAGCCTTTCGCGTCGCCGATCGCGTTCAAATATCTGGGGCCTGTGATCAGCGTAAAGGAGCAGATGCGATCCTGTGGGCTGTTCTCCATGGAAGATCGAGGGATCGACCCCCGGATCCGCCGTTACCTGCAATCCGCGAAGTTCACCGGCACATTGAGCTCCAGCCCGGCCTGAGCATTCCTTCACGCCCGCGCCTTCCGTTCGTCCGGCCCGAGCGTGGGCGCTTCGCCCGCTAGATCCGGCTCACATCCGTCACCTCGGCCGAGACGCTGAGCGTGTCGCGGCCGCGAAGCACGTCCAGCGTCACTTGCTCGCCGACGCCGACCCGTTCCAACTCGTCGGTCAGGTCGGCGAAGCGGCGCACCGGCTTGCCGTTGACGCCCACGATCACGTCGCCCAGCCGTCCCGTCCGCAGATCGGCGCCCTGGAGGCCCGCGCGCGCGGCCGGCGAGCCCGGCGCGGTCGAGAGCACCACCACGCCCTGCAGCCCGAGCCGGGCGGCCAGCGCCTCCTCCGCCGCGACGATGCCGATGCCGGGCGTGGGCACGCGGCCCTTGGCGATCAGTTCGGGCACGACGCGGTTCACCACGTCGATGGGAATGGCGAAGCCGATGCCGGCATTGGTGCCCGACGGCGAGAAGATCGCGGTGTTGACGCCGATCACCCTTCCGGCGGAATCGAGCAGCGGCCCGCCCGAATTGCCGGGATTGATCGCCGCGTCGGTCTGCACCACGTCGGCGATCTCGCGCCCGCCGGCCGTCGGCAGGCGGCGCTTCAGCGCCGAGATCACGCCCGTGGTCAGCGACTGGTCGAGCCCGAACGGGTTGCCGATGGCGAAGGCCGCCTGCCCCACCTGGAGATCGGCCGAGCGCCCGATATTGACCGGCGGCGGCAGCACGCGGGCATCGGGGAGCCGCAGCACGGCCAGGTCGTAATTGGGCGCGAGCCCCAGAATCTCGGCCCGCGCCACCTCGCCCGAGGCCAGGCGCACGGCGACCGACCGCTGCCCTTCGACCACATGGTTGTTGGTGACGACGTGCCCCGCCTCGTCCCACACGAAGCCCGTGCCCGAAGACGTCGCCTGCCCGCCCTGCCCCAACCTCGCCAAGTCGCCCGTCAGCCCCACCACCTGCACCACGGACGGCGAGACGCGCCCGAACAGCTCGATCACCGCCTGCTCGCTTTGGGCGAGGTCGGCGCGCGGCGCGACCACCCGCGGCGCGGACGGCGCGAAGACGGTGCGATACAGCCACGGCTCGGCCACGTTCGCCGCCAGCAACGCGGCCACGAGCACGAGCAGGAAACGAGTCACGCCGGCCGACCGCACCGGAAGCCCTTTCGTTCAGACCGTCGCCGCCCTCACGTCGGTCCCATCCGTTCGAGACGCTCGGCCGTGCGGTTCGTGCCGCTGCGCCCGTTGCGCCCGCGCATCATCAGCGCGCCCAGCCCCAGCGCCGCCGCGCCGAGCACGGCGGCGGTGGCGAGCGGGCGGAGCTGCGCCTCCGTGTAGGGGCTGATCGTGAAGCCGCTCTGCTCCTCGGAGCGCTCCGAGCCGCCCTGATGGGGCCTGAAGAGGTCGCCCGGCCCGTTGCGATGCGGCTCGTCGGGCGTGACGACGGCCGGCAGGACGAGCGGGCTCATCGCGTCCAGCGCCTGGGGGAAATGGGTTGCGAGCAGCACCTGCGCGCGGCCGCCCCCGCCGACCGTGATCGAGCGGCGGGGATGCTCGGCGGCATGCAAGATGGCGCGCGCCACCAGCACCGGGTCATAGACGGGCGGCGGGATGCGGGCGCGGCCGTCCACATGGGCGGCCGCGCGGCGCGCGATGGGCGTGTCGATGCCCGAAGGCTTGATCAGCGTCACCGACACTGGCGCGCCCTCGGCCGTCAGCTCCATGCGCAGCGACTCGATGAAGCCCTTCACCGCGTGCTTGGTGGCGGCATAGGCCGTCTGGAGAGGCGCGGGCATGTCGCTCAGGATCGAGCCCGTCGTGATCAGCGCCCCGCCCTCCGCGCGCAGATGCTTGAGCGCGACGAGCGAGCCATGCACCACGCCGAAATAGTTGGTGCGGAACAGCCGCTCATGCTCGTCGAACGGCGTGTCCTCGGCACGCGCGAAGATCGAGGCGCCGGCATTGTTGACCCAGGTGTCGATGCGCCCGAAGCGGCCCACCGTCTTCTGCGCCGCGGCCTCGACATCCTCCCGCACGCCGACGTCGGCCACCGCGAAGTCCGCCTCGAACCCCGCCGCCTTGAGGCTCTCGGTGATCTCCCTGAGCGCCTCCTCGTTGCGCGCGACCAGCATCACGCGCGCCCCGGCGGTGGCCGCCCGCCTCGCCGTCACGAGCCCGATGCCGGAACTCGCCCCGGTGATCACGATCACCTGCTCGGGCAAGGGCTTCAGCTTGTGGCGCATGGCGCGTTCCTCTTGGCGGAATTCATGACCAGCACGAGACGCGCGACCCCAAGCGATGGTTCCGCTTCGCCGAGCCGGCCGCTCCCGGCAGTTTGCCGCAGCGCACGAGTGCGCCGCGCAGCCGGCTGAGGAACTTTCGAGGAACTTTGGCGTTCTTCAACATTCGTTAAAGCGCTTCTCCGACGCAGCTCCTATCCCAAGGCCGGGTGGACGCAACGCGCGTCGCGAGAACGGAAGCGCCAACCAGAAGAAGCGTGGAGGAAAGAATGGGTCACGGCGTGTTCGAGTCCCCGGTGCGCATCTATGTCGGGCTGCACTTCGCGCGTGAGGTCGGCTCGGTCGGCGAGGCGCTCGTCGTCTTGACGGAATGGCCGCATCACAGGCGGGGGCCTGAGCACAGAATCGCCATGCGCGCCGCCCAGGCGGCACTGGCCGGCGAGATCGAGGCCGAGACCGTGCGCAGCACCTTTGCCGCCTTCGCCAAGAAGAGCGGCATTCTCGCCCCTGAGGTCGACGCGATCGTGGCCGCGGCCAAGGCCGGCAAACCCGCCGAAGCCAGGGCGATCTGAGCCTCCAAACCCGAAAGCGCGACGTTGCGCGGAGGCGGGCCCTTCCCAGGGCTCGCCTTTTTGCTATGCCATGCCCGCCGGGCCGAACCGGGCTCCGCATGATGGGGTGAGACATGTCCTGGAACGACGAGAAGCTCGCGGCGCTGCGCGAAAAATACGGCGAAAGCCATGGCGGCGAAATCTTCGACCCGCGCTTCCGCGCCGTCGCCGACCGCATCTTCTCCAAGAGCGGCACGCGGGCCGCGCCCTATTCGGGCGTTCCCACCTTCCTGTCCGCGCCGCATCGCCCGATCGACTGGCAGAACCCGGACTTCGGCGGCCTGCAGGTGGGCATCGTCGGCATGCCGATGGACTTAGGGGTCACCAACCGGCCCGGCTCGCGCTTCGGGCCGCGCGCGCTTCGCACCATCGAGCGCATCGGCCCCTACAACCATGTGCTCGAATGCGCGCCGACCTATGAGCTCAGCGTGGCCGACATCGGCGACGTGCCCTTCCGCTCGCGCTACCGGCTGGAGCAGAGCCATGAAGACATTTTCCGCGCGGTGGACCTGCTGGTCGGAGCCGGCGTCGCGCCGCTTTCGGTCGGCGGCGACCACTCGATCAGCCATCCTATCCTCAAGGCGGTGGGCAAGGAGCGCCCGGTCGGCATGATCCATATCGACGCCCATTGCGACACGTCGGGGGCCTTCGACGGCACGAAGTTCCACCATGGGGGACCGTTCCGCAACGCGGTGCTGGACGGGGTGCTCGATCCCACCCGCACGGTGCAGATCGGCATCCGCGGCTCGGCCGAATATCTCTGGGAGTTCTCCTACGAGTCCGGCATGACGGTGATCCACGCCGAGGAGGTCGAGACGCTGGGCCTGCCTGCCGTCATCGAGCGGGCGCGAAACGTGGTGGGCGACGGCCCGACCTATCTGTCCTTCGACATCGACAGCCTCGACCCGGCCTTCGCGCCCGGCACCGGCACGCCCGAGATCGGCGGGCTTTCCACGCGCGAGGCGCTGGCGCTGCTGCGCGGGCTGAAAGGCCTCAACCTCGTCGGCGGCGACGTGGTGGAGGTCGCGCCGCAATATGACGCCACCGCCAACACGGCCCATGCCGGCGCGCAGGTTCTGTTCGAGATTTTGAGCCTGCTCGCGTTCAGCCCTTCAATTGGGCCACGCTGACACTACCTGCCTGGAACTGAACCGCTTTCAAGGACGCAGTCGCAATTGACTCGGTCGGGTGAGATGGAGCGGACGGGGTCAACCAAGATGAACAAAATGGCAAGTTCTCTGCTAAAATATATAGCTTGGCTGCCTCTAATATATATTGTTTATATCTTTGTTTTTGCATTTTCCGTTCCCGAGCTTGCAATTCTAGGACTCGTTCTCTTGGTATTAGGATGTGGATTTTTGCTCAAGAGATTGAGATCTTAGTTTTGAAAGATCACATCGAGCGCAGTCGCAAGGCCAACTTGACGTAAGTAAATCCAACTTTCAACTTGCCTGAAACCTCGCTCTACCCGCCGGTCAAACGCTTCCTCGAACGTCTCGGCTTTTCCGTCAAAGGCGAGGTCGGCAGCTGCGACGTGCTCGCCCTGGGCGACGGCCCCGACGGGCTCGTGGTCGTGTGCGAGTTGAAGAGCCGGTTCAATCTGGAGCTTCTGCTTCAGGGCGTGGACCGCCTGACTGTCGCCGACGAAGTCTGGCTCGCCGCCAAACTGTCGCCGCGCGGCAGGGGACGTGAAGCCGACCCGCGCTTCCGCGCGCTTTGCCGCCGGCTTGGTTTCGGCCTGCTGGGCGTGGACGCCAGAGGGGCGGTCCACATCCTCCTGAGCCCCACGGCAAACCCGCCCCGGCGCGACCCCAAGCGCCGCTCGCGCCTTGTGGACGAGCACAACAGGCGCAAAGGCGACCCGACGGCGGGCGGCGGAACGAAAAAGCCCGTGATGACGGCCTACCGCCAGCAGGCCCTGGCTTGCGCGCAGGCGCTCGCGGGCGGCCCGAAGCGCCCGAAGGAGCTGAAGCCCGAATGGCCGGATGCGCCAGCAATCCTGTTGCGCAACGTTTACGGCTGGTTCACCCGCACCGGGCGGGGCATCTATGAGCTTTCCGCTTCGGGACGCGAGGCGCTTGCGGCGCATAGGAAGGAGATGACGTGATGGAGAAACGCGCGCTCGGCCGCATCGGCCGCGAGGTGGGCGAGATCGGCTTCGGCGCCTGGGCGATCGGCGCCTCCTGGGGCGACGTGGACGACGAGGCCTCGCGCGCCGCCCTTCACGAGGCGCTCGACCGGGGCGTCACCTTCATCGACACGGCGGATGTCTATGGCGACGGGCATTCCGAGCGCCTGATCACCTCGGTCCTCAAGGAGCGCGGCGGCGGCGAAAAGCCCTTCGTCGCCACCAAAGCGGGCCGCCGTTTGCCGGAGCAAACCGTGGAAGGCTACAGCGCCGAAAACCTTTCCCAATGGACCGACCGCAGCCTCGAGAACCTCGAAACGGACGCGCTCGACCTCGTCCAGCTCCACTGCCCGCCGACCGACCTCTACTACCGACCGGAGGTCTTCGAGCGGCTGGACCGGCTCAAGGCGGCGGGAAAGATCCGGCACTACGGCGTCAGCGTCGAGCGCGTGGAGGAGGCGCTCAAGGCCATTGAATATCCCGGTGTCGAAAGCGTGCAGATCATCTTCAACGCCTTTCGCCACCGCCCCTCCGAGCTGTTCTTCGTTGAGGCGAAGAAGCGGCAGGTGGCCGTCATCGTCCGCGTGCCGCTGGCCTCGGGCCTGCTCACCGGCAAGTTCAAGCCCGACACGACGTTCGCCGACACCGACCACCGCCAGTTCAACCGCCACGGCGAGGCGTTCGACGTGGGCGAGACCTTTTCCGGCGTGCCCTACGAGGTGGGCTTGAGAGCGGTGGAGCGCCTCCGGCCGCTGGTGGAAGGCAGCGCCTCGCTGGCGCAGTTCGCGCTGCGCTGGATCCTGATGTTCGACGCGGTGTCGGTGGTCATCCCCGGCGCGCGCAACCCGGCCCAGGCCAGGAGCAACGCCGAAGCCGCCGATCTTCCGCCGCTGTCGCCCGACGTCATGGCGGCTGTGAAACAAATCTATGACGAGGACATCAGGCCCCACGTCCACCACCGCTGGTGAGCGGGCTCGGCCTGGATCCTCCCCCATTCATGGGGGAGGGGGACCATGCGAAGCATGGTGGAGGGGGCCGGGCCGACGGCCTAGCGCTGCGAGGCGGCGAGAACGACGTCCTTCACTGCTCCCGCCGCTCCGTTACAAGCGCGGCAATGGCCGCCAGCACACCGTCCAGGGCCGCATCCTCCAGCACGTCCTGCGCGTCCACCCGCAACACGCGGACGCCCTGCGCGCCCAGCCAAGCATCCCGACGCCTGTCATGCGCGATTTGGCCGGGATGCCCGTGCGCGGCCCCGTCCACCTCCACGGCGAGCTTGGCTTCGGCGCAGAAGAAGTCGAGCACGAATGGCCCGCACGGGTGCTGCCTGCGCCAGCGCGCCTCCATGCGTCGCCCTCGTAGGCAGTCCCACAGAACCACCTCGGGTAGGCTCATGTCGCGACGCAATTCCCTTGCGCGCGATACGGTGCGCTCGGGAGCTCGGATGCGAGGCTTTTCCGGCACGTCGTCCCTCCTGGCGCACGGCCGCTTGGGCCAGCGGCCCCCTCCACCATGCTTCGCATGGTCCCCCTCCCCCGTAAACGGGGGAGGATCCGGGGCATCGCCGCCGGCACAATCTGGATCCTCCCCCATTCATGGGGGAGGGGGACCACGCGCAGCGTGGTGGAGGGGGCCGGCGCGACCGCAAACACGGCTGACGCCGCATCACGGCGGCACGAAATGGCGGCGGATGCGTTTCTCCAAGGACGAACGGAGAAAACGCCCTTCATGTGGAGACGCCATTCCGACACGCCGCCGCCCGCCATCCGCGGGGCCGTCCCCTGGGCCTATTCGACGGCCGAGATCTGGGCCGACGGCGCGGTCCATGCCCTGGGCGTGACGTCGGTGCTCGCCGCCTCCGTCATTCTGATGTTCTTCCTCTGGGGCGGCGCGGCCACGCCGGCCGAATTCGCGGCCGTGGGCGTCTATGTGGCGACGCTCGTGACCTCTCTCGGCGTTTCGGCCGCCTACAATCTGTGGCCGGTGTCGCGCACCAAATGGCTTTTGCGGCGGCTCGACCATTCCGCGATCTTTCTTCTGATCGCCGGCACCTACACGCCTTTCGCGGTGAAGCTCGGCACGTTCGGGCTGCTGGCGGGCGTGTGGCTCGTGGCGGCGCTCGGCGTGGCGCTCAAGCTTCTCGCGCCCGGCCGCTACGACCGGCTGACCATCCTCGTCTATGTCGCGCTCGGCTGGAGCTTCGTGTTCGCCTATGAGGACGTCTTGATGGGCTTGCCCGAGCCGGTGCTATGGCTGACCGGCGTCGGCGGCTTGCTCTACATGGCCGGCATCGTCTTCCATCTCCTGGAAGGGCTGAAGTTCCACAACGCGATCTGGCACGGCTTCGTGCTGCTTGCGGCCGGCATCCATTTCGGCGCGATCGCCACGCTGCTCTTCCTGGGCGGAGCGGCGCAGGCCGGATAGGGCCATCCGAGCGGACGCGGCAGCCAGTTGCGCCTTCCCAAAGTTGGCCCACGTCCAGTTTCGCCCCCTCCC
This sequence comes from Mesorhizobium sp., assembly GCA_035998495.1. Classification (GTDB taxonomy): domain Bacteria; phylum Pseudomonadota; class Alphaproteobacteria; order Rhizobiales; family Rhizobiaceae; genus Mesorhizobium_B. The sequence goes on along the minus strand of DASYHP010000013.1, from coordinate 137,226 downwards.
CCGCTGCGCAGGGGAGGATCCGGGGTGGCGACGCTGCTTGATCCTCCCCCACAGGTGGGGAGGGGGACCACGCGGAAGGCGTGGTGGTGGGGGCGTGGTCCGCGATGTTGGCCTTACGCCCGCCGCAAGCCGGCCCAGGTCAACGCCGTCACCACGACGCCGCCCGCGCCCAGGATCAGGTGCGGCAGCCAGACTTGGTCGGCGAAGCCGAACAGCCAGGGCAGCGCCATCAGCAGCGGCGCGAAGGCCAAGTCGATGCCCAGATGCACCCGCATCGGCAGGAGCCGCAGCGCGCCCAGCTCATAGTCCGTCAGCAGGCTGTAGATGAAGGCGACGACGCCCATCGCGGTCGTCGCCCACTGCGCCGCCCCGCCATCGGCGAAGCCGAACAGGAAGGGTGCGGCGACCAGGGCCGCTCCGACGAGATAATCGATGACGCCATGCAGGAAGGTGGAGATCATGACGCTTGTGTCCGACCGGGCTGCCGGATGCTGAATGAGCCGGCGGCGATAGCGTTCCGCGCCCTCGCGCCACGCCGGCGCGAAACGCGATCACCGGCCTGTGACTCGACGAAGGACAGGCGGCAACTTTTGTGAATGCTTCCGAAGGCCCGGACCTGTCATTCACCGCCGAAAGAGAGGGGCGAATCAGGAGGCGGCGCCATGCAAAGCACCCGAACCATCGACCAGTTGATCGTCCACTATGTCGAGAAGCGCCAGCGCCAGAATTGGCCGCTCTCCATGGCGCAGGCGGTGATCGCCATCCGGACGGTGATGCCCAACTGCCCCATGTCCGATCGCGTGCTGGCCGAGCGGGTGGCGTCGCGCGCCATCGAGCACGGCCACGCCATAGCTTTGACCTCGACATGCTGCCCGCCGCGCGCGGGCTTCAGGCCTTTCACGCCTGAAGCCTGGCGCCGCGATGCGCCGGCTCGCTTGCCTTCAGGCGTTCGCCTTCTTGCGGCCGCGGCGCGCGGGTTGCGCGGCTTCCGCGCCGTTGTTCTCGGCCTTGGCCGCCGCCGGCCGGCCGCGCCGCTTGGCGGGAGCCTTTGGCGTGTCGTCCGCGGGCTGAGCCGCCGCGGCCTTGGCGCCGCCCTGGCCGGTCACGGCCGAGCCGCCGTTTGCGCCACCATCACTCGCGCCCACGAGTTCGGCGTCATCCTCCCGGCGCTTGCGCCCCAGGCCCAGCTTCTTGGCGAGTTCCGAGCGCGCGGAGGCGTAGTTGGGCGCGACCATCGGATAGTCGGCGGGCAGGCCCCACTTCTCCCGATACTGCGGGGGCGTCATGCCGTAGCGGCTCATCAGGTGGCGCTTCAAGGACTTGTAGCGCTTCCCGTCCTCCAGGCTGACGATGTAGTCCGGGAACACCGAGCGCTTGGGGTTGACGGCGGGCGTGGGCGCCGGCGCGGGCTCGGGCGCAGGCTGGTTCAGGCGGTCCAGCGCCGAGCCCACCGCCGTGATGAGGCCCGCCACCTCGCCGGCCGGCACCTGGTTGTTTTGCAGATAAGCCGCAACGATGTGGGCGACGCTTTCGACATCCGCAGGCATTCAGCGATTTCCTTCCCTGATGTGAGAACAGTTCCAACTCAGCAAAGAGCCCTGTGCTGTAAGGTGCGCCTTCTTCGAAGAGTTTCTTGCATTGGTCAAGACATGATCTTCGCTTGACCAGCGAGATCGCGCCGCTGTCGCCGATTATCCACCGCTTGCGGCGCAAAAGGACGATGGTCTGCTACTTTGGAAGAAGATCGGGCGGGCCGCGCGGTGCTTCAGGCGGCCGCGGCGACGACGTTCCTGGGGAAGGGCAGGGTGATCCGGCAGGAGAAGGCGTCCGGGCGCCAGTCGGCGGACAGCTCCGCGCGCAGCTCATAGCCCAGCATGCGCCGCAGGAGCCCCATGCCGAACCCGTCCTCGCTCGGCGGCGGGGCGGAGACGCCCCGTTCCGCCCATTCAAAGGCGAGGATGGGGCTCGCGCCCCCCTCCCCCTCGACGGCCCAGCTCACGGCGAGCTTGCCGGCGGGTTGCGACAGCGCGCCGAATTTCAGCGCATGGGTGGCGAGCTCATGCACGGCGAGCGCCATGGCCTGCGCGGCCTTGAAGCTCAGAGTGACGCGCGGGCCATGAATGGTCACGCGCGCGCCCTCATGGGCGAGATGCGCCACGAGCTCCTCGGCCACCAGATGCTCCAGATTGGTTCCGGCCCTCATCTCCTGGCCGGACAGGACCTGCACGCGGGCGATGGCGTCGAGCCGGCCCTCGAAGTCCATGGCGTAGTCGTCGAGGCTGGCGCTGTTCTCCGCCGTGCGCGCGGACACCGCCCGGATCAGCGCCAGCATGTTGCGCGCCCGGTGCTGGAACTCCGTGACCAGATCCCGCCTTTGCCGCTCGGCTTGCGCCACCGTCACGCCCAAAAGCTCGGCGCAAAAGCCGTGCCCGGCCTCGCAGCGGAAGCGATCCGCCCCTGCGAGCCGATGGAGCGGCATGGCGCAGGCCGGGCAGGGCCGGCCCGCCGGCTCGCTCATCCCGTGAAGCGCGGTCGCATCGACCGCGCCGCCCGCGGCGGCCATCTCCCAGCGCAGAAGGTCGGGCGTCGCGCCCGGGGCCTCGCCCGCCTCGCCGGTTTCGCCCGCGAGCAGGCCCCCAAGCCGTTCCCCGTCGCGCTCGCCCCGCCAGCGGAGCGCGGCACCCCCACAGGCGCGCACGGCGTGGAGGCCCGCCGGCCCGTCGATCCCCTCGCCCACCAGGATGGCGAGCGCGCGCGTCCCCAAACCCAGCGCGGCCGAGCGGAACAGCGCGTCGGCCGCCGGCCGGAAACCGTTTTCCCGCGGGCCCGCGCCCAGGCGCACGGCGCCCTCCGCCACCAGGACATGCGCGCCGGGCCGCGCCACGACGACCCGGCCCGCCCGAAGCGGCATGCCGTCTTCGGCCGCGGCCACCTCCCAGCGGGACGCCGCGCGCGCACGCGCGGTCGCGTCCGCCAGCCCCGGCCCTGGCGCGGAAAGCGCCACCGCCACCGCCACGGAGGGCGGCAGGGCCCGAAGCACCGCGCCCAGTTGGCCGGCCGCTCCGGCGTCGCCCCCGATCACCACCGCGTCGCGCGGGCTCATGACAGCCGGCTCCGTCTTTCGAACCAGCGAAAGGCGAAAGCCTTGCCGCGGGTTCCCGCCGGCCACGAGCTCAGCCCATGTTGGCGTCGAGGTGACGCCCGGATCGGTCGAAGTGCAGATAGTTCGTGTTGAACATGGTGGCGGCCTGCAGCGCCGCGAGATCGGGAATCGTCAGCGTCTTGCCCTTGAGCGCGACGAGCCCCGCCGCGCGCAGCTCCTGCAGCGTGCGGTTCACATGCACGGTGGAAAGCCCCGTGGCGTCGGCCAACTCGGCCTGGGTGAGCGGCAGCTCGCAGGAATCGCCCTCGGCCCGGCCCACCGCGCGCAGCCGCAGGAAGATCTCGCAGAGCAGATGGCCGAGCCGCTCATAGGCCGTGCGCTGGCCCAAGTTCAGCGTCCATTCCCGTTGGATCGAGTGGTTGACCAGCGATTCCCACCAGAAGGCCTGCGCCACGCGCGGGAAATCGAGCGTCAGCCGCTCGACGGCCGCGCGCGGCAGCTCCGACAGGGTCACCTGGGTCAGCGTGCCCAGCGAATAGTCCATGCTCTTCAGCACGAAGACGTTGAAGTCGCAGATGTCGCCTGGCAAAAAGAAGGAGACGATCTGCCGCCGCCCGTCCTCGAGCAGCTTGTAGCGGCAGGCCCAGCCCGACAGGATCAGGTTGACGGCCTTGGGCGCCTCGCCCTCGCGGATCACGTCCTCATGCGCGGGCACGGCCCGGACACGCTCGGCGGTGGCGCGGCGGATGGCGTCCTTGTCCTCGGCCGACAGGCGCGTGAACTGCTCGAATTTCGCGATCAAAGGGTGAAGCATCAGGGTTCCTGAGTGGGAGCCACCTCTAACAGTCCCCCTGGCCCGCCAAACTAAAATACATCAAGGTCAGGCCGCCCTGATGTTAAGATCAGGCCGCCCTGGATCAAGCGGCCAAGCCGAACAGCGAACGCGTCACCTTGGCCGGCTCCACCGGTTTCTCGCAGCGGATCACATGGGCGAAGCGCTCGGGGATCACGTCGCGGTCATAGCCCGTGGCGAACACGAAGGGCACGCCGCGATTATGAAGCGCGTCGGCCACGGCGAAGGCCATCTCGCCCTGCAGGTTGATGTCGAGCACGGCCCCGTCGAGCCGGTCGGCCCCTTCGATGAGCTTGAGCGCGTCCTCCATGCTGCCCGCCGGCCCCAAGACCTCCACGCCTTGCGCCTCGAAGGCGCGGGCCATGTCGTCGGCGATGAAATACTCGTCCTCCACCAGCAGCACCGTGCGGCTGGCGTCTTCCCTTGCCTGGCTCATCGTCCCTGCCCTTTCGGAGCGCCGATCCTTGCGGCTTGGCGACTGGCTTGCCGTCCCCCTCCCCACAAGGGGGAGGGAAGAGCTCAAGCCTCGCCGCGGCGCTTAACATGGATCAACGCGCGCCAACCCGGTTGGTTCAACATTCCGTTAACCTTGCTTCACGCGGCTGGGTCGGAGAGCGGCATGCGGATCGCGCAGCGCACGCCGTCCGGCCCGATCTCGTATCGCGTTTCCGCCTTGAGCTGATAGGGCAAAGCGCGTTCGATCAGCTCGCGGCCATAGCCTTTCCGCTTCGGCGCGAAACCGGGCGGCAACGGCACGCCGCTTTCGGCCCACTCCACGATGAGCGCCCGGCCCTTCTGCCCCCGCTCCACGCGCCAGCGCAGGGAAAGCCTGCCTTCGGGAGAGGCGAGCGCGCCGTATTTCACGGCGTTGGTGGCGAGCTCGTGCAAAGCCAGCGCCAGCGTCTGCACATGCGCCGAGCGCAGCCGGACGTTCCCAGGCCCATCGAGCGTCACCTTGCCCGCCTCGCCGTCGAGCGCCCCATGCGCCGAGAGCTCGGCCCTCACCAGCGCTTCGAAGCTCACGCGCTGCCCCTCACCCAGCTTCGACAGCAGGCTCTGCACGCGGCCCAGCGCCTCGATCCGGGCGCGGAACCGTTCCTGGAAATCCTCGAGCGAGGCGCTTGAGGCCGCCGTCCGGTCGGCGAGGCTGCGCACGATCGTGACGATGTTGCGCGTTCGGTGCTGCAGCTCGGCCACGAGCACGCCCTGCGCCTCGCGAAGTTGACGCAGGTCATGGATGTCCGTCGAGGTGCCCAGCCATTCGAGCACATGATCCTCCTCGTCGCGCACGGGCAGCGCGCGGGTGTGGTGCCAGACGAAGGCCTCGTCCGCGGCGCGCCGGATGCGGTATTCCACGTCGAGCATGCCGCTCGCCTGCGCCTCCCCCCAAGCGGCAAGCGCGCGCGCCCGGTCGTCCGGGTGCAGGGCGTCGAGCCAGCCCAGGCCTCGGCTCTCGTTCTGGCTCAACCCCGTGAACTCGATCCATTGCGCGCTGGCCCAGGTCCAGCGCCCGCCGCCGCCGGATCGCCAGACGAGCTGGGGGATGCCTTCGGTGAGCACGCGCAGCCGCCGCTCGGATTCGATCCGCGCGGCCTCCAGCCGCTTCTGGTCGGTCACGTCCTGCGCGATGCCGGCGACCCGCTCGATCCGGCCCTCGGCCCGGATGGGGAAGCCCGTGTCCTGGATGAAGCGCACGGCATTGTCGCTCGGGCGCACGATCCGGTAGGTCTGCTGATGGGTCTCGCCGTTCAGAAGCCGCAGCATGCCCTTCGCCGCCCGCGGGCGATCGTCGGGATGCACGAGGTCCGCCCAGCGGGAAATATCCTCCATCACGCGCTCGCGGGCCTCGCCCCACATCGGCTCGAAGGCGGGGCTTAGGTATTCGAGCTGCCCCGTTTCGGCGTTCACGATCCACAGCGTGTCGGCGGAGTTGTCGGCGAACGAGCGGAACCGCGCCTCGCTTTCGCGCAAGCCGGCTTCGGCGAGCTTGCGGTCGTGGATGTCCGTGGACGCGCCAAACCAGCGGACGATTTTGCCGGTGGCTGCGTCGCGATAAGGCTCGGCCCGCACCAGGAACCAGCGATAAGCCCCGCTTTTCGAGCGGATGCGGTGCTCCACCTCGAACGCGCCGCCGGACGCCCGCGCTGCGTCGAAGGCGATCATGGTCGCATCCGCGTCGTCCGGGTGGACGAAGCTTTCCGCCACCTCGCCCGCGGTGATGGGATCGCGCGGCGCGCCCATGTAGTTCTCCCACTGCTGGTTGAAGAACTCCACCCGGCCCTCGGCATCGGTAATCCACACGATCTGCGGCACGGCGTCCGTCATCAGCCGGAACCGCGCCTCGCTTTCGCGCAGGGCGTTTTCGGCGCGCCGGCGCTCCGTCACGTCCTGGCCGATCTTCAGGAAGCCCGTCGTTTCACCGCTAGGGCCGCGCATGGCGAGCGAGCGGCCCTCGATAAACACGCGGGCGCCGTCCTTGCGCTGGTGCCAGCGGACATTGGGCGCGCTTCCCTTCTCACGCGCCTCGGCCAGCTCCTTCTCCGGTTCCCCGTTGGCCCGTTCCTCCGGCGTGAAGGTCATGCCGAAAGGCTGCCCCACCGCCTCCGCGGCGCTCCAGCCGAACACGCTTTCGGCGCCCGGCGGCCAGGTCGCGATCACCCCTTGGGCGTCGGTGGTGAAGATGGCGTAGTCGCGCACCCGCTCGACGATCAGCCGGTGCCGCTCCTCGCTTCCGCGCAAGGCGGCTTCGGCCCGCGCCCGCTCCACCGCCTCCCAGGTGCGCTCGGCCACCTCGCCGATCAGCGCCACCTCCTGGGGCGTCCAGTGGCGAGAGCCGACATTGGACACGGCCATGGCGGCCACGAGTTCGCCGTTCTTGATGATCGGCGTGCAGACGAAGGCCTGAATCGCCAGGCCTGCATAGAAGGCGCGGTCCGCTTCGGACAGCTCGGGCGTGGTCTCGACGTCCGCCGCGACGAACGGGAGCCCCCGCGCCATGGCGTCGAGCAGGGGACGCGCGGCGGAGAATGGGTAGCGGCCTACGACGCTCGAGGCGCCGCCGCGCGAATGGTCGCGCTCGACGATGGCGAGTTCCTGGGCGTGGTCGAACCGGCAGTAGTAGGTCCGGTCGGCGTCCATGTGCTCGCCCAGAACCCGCGCGGCCGCGCCCTGGATCTCGTCCGCGTCGGCGAGCGGCCGCAGCGCGTCGCTGAGCTTGAGCAGGAATGTCTGCCGCACCGCGCTTTCGCGCAGCACCTGCTCCGCCCTCTTGTGGGCGGTGACGTCCCGGAAGATGACGGCGAGCTCGTTCTCGCCGGCCTCCGGCGGCTTGAACGCGTAGAAGTCGTACCAGATGTCGTCGGGCGCGGCATACTGCTGAAGGCGCTGAGCTTGCCCGCCTCGTGCGACCTGCCCGAGAATGTCCCGCCAGTGCTGCTCGTATGGCCCGAGCTCGCTTAGGCGACGGCCCTTGGCGCTTTGTCCGGTCAAGCGCCGGGCGGCCGGGTTCTCGTCGAGATAGAGGATGTCGGTGCAGCGGCCCTCTGCGTCGAAGATGGCTTCCGCCAGGCAAAAGCCCTCGTCGATCGAGGTGAACAGCGCCTGGAAGCGCGCCTCGCTTGCTCGAAGCGCCGTTTCCGCCCGCGCCCGCTCGACCGCCGCCCAGGTGCGCTCGGCCACCTCCTCGGCGAGGGCGATGTCTTTGGGCTGCCATGCATGCGGGGCGTTGCTGTGGACGCCCAGAACGGCAACCAGGCGACCGCTCTTGACCAGCGGAACATTCAGAATCGCCTTGATGGAAGCCCGCGCGAAGGTGGCCAGGGCCTCCGGCGAGGAAGTCCGGGGATCGAGCGCCACGTCGCCGATCGCGGTGCTTTGACCCCGTCTCAGGTCCGCGATGAACTCGGGCCCGAAATCATCCAGCCGGTGGCGGCGCGCGTTGCTTGGGATGCTGCCGTCGTTCCACTCGCGCTGGATGGTGACGTACGCGCCCGAAAAATCGCTCTCGGCATAGATGACCTGCCCCGCGCCCAGATGCTGACCCAGCATCCTTGACGCAACAGCGATGATCTCCTCCGCATCGTTCAACGGCCTGAGCGCATCGCTGAGCTTCAGCATCAAGGCATGTCGCTCCGCGCTTTCGCGCAACGCGATTTCCGCGCGCTTGCGCGCCGAGATGTCGGTGAAGAGCACCGCGACCTGGCCCGGCAGGCGGGCCGGGAAGGCTTCGATGTCGAACCACGCGTCGAGCGCCGCGACATGGTTGATGAACTGGCGATGCGCGCCCGTCTCGACGACATCGTCATACATGTCCAGTATCCGCGCCTCGACATTGGGCTGGGTCTCGCGGACCCTCCTTCCCACCAGACCCGTCCAGCCGGTCTGGCGCTCGACGGCCGGGTTCGCGGCCACGAAGCGGTAATCGCTCGGCTCGCCTTTCGCCGTGGCCAGCTTCTCGATGACGCTGAACCCCTGCGCCATCGACGTGAACAGGCGGCGATAGTCCTCCTCGCTCTCCCGCAGCGCGGACTTCTCCCGCTCGCGCAGCAGGGCCTCGCTTCGCACCTTGGCCGTGGTCTCGACCACCGTGACCAGCACGCCTGCGATGCCCCCCGCATCGTCGCGCAAGGGGCTGTAGGTCAGGTCGAACCAGGCGTCCTCGCGCCGGCCGTGGCGCTCGATCACGAGCTTCTGCTCAAGGAAGGACCGGGCCTCGCCCCGGAGCACCGCCGCATAGACCGGCGCGTTGAAGGGCCACACCTCCGGCCAGCACTCGGCCGTCGGCTGGCCCAACCCCTCGGGGTGCTTCCCGCTCATGACCGCGCGATAGCCGTTATTGTAGATCTGGACGAGTTGCGGCCCCCAAAGCACGATCATGCCGAGCGGCGAGGCGAGCACGAGATCGACAGCGCTCTTGAGGCTCGCGGGCCAGGTTTCCGCGGGCCCCAGCGGCGTCGAGGCCCAGTCATGGGCGCGCACGAGCGCCGCCATCTCGCTTTCGCCTGCGGGCCGGGCCGTGGCGCGCGCGTCCCGCTCGTCCCGCGGGCCTGTTGGCCGTTCGCCGTGATCGCTGACGCTCATTCCGTATTCTCGCGCGGCGCGCGGCTTGGGGCAAGGATGCGCTGTTGGGCGACCGCTCACGCCCGGCCCATCCACAAATGCCGCCCTTCCCATTGGTGCCGGGCAAAAAGGTCGAGAAGTCGATCTTCGTGTTCCGCCGGATTGGGCATCCGAGGCGAATTCGTCTTCGGCGTCAATGGTTTAGAAGGGCGACTCTGGGACAAGGCGCGCCGACGGTCTTGACGCCATGTTCGGGTTTCGTTTTGCCGGCCCTCGCTTGCCGAGCCCAAGAACGGAAGCCGGCCTTGGAAAAGCGAAAGCGGGCCGCTTCCCCTCCCCCCATCTTGCCGTTAGGCTCCACCGCCGCGCGCCACGGACCATCCACCCATGTTCCTGTCTTCCCGCCACGCGGAGATCATGAAGCTCGCCAAGGCGGAGGGCCGCGTGCTGGTCGACGAGCTCGCCGCCCGCTTCGCCGTCACGCCGCAGACCATCCGCAAGGATTTGAACGACCTTTGCGAGCAGCGCCTGCTCAACCGCATCCATGGCGGCGCGCTGTTCCCCTCGGGCGTCGAGAACATGGAATACGAGTCGCGCCGGCTGATCGCCTCGGACGAGAAGGAGGCGATCGGGCGCGCGGCGGCCAGGATCATCCCCAACCAGGCCTCGCTCTTCATCAATATCGGCACCACGACCGAGGCCGTGGGCGAGGCGCTTCTCGACCATGAGGGGCTCATGGTCATCACCAACAACATCAACGTCGCCAACCGCCTGCGCGTGAAGCGCGGCATCGAGGTGGTGATCGCGGGCGGCGTGGTGCGCGGCACCGACGGCGGCATCGTGGGCGAGGCGGCCGTCGATTTCATCCGGCAGTTCAAGGTGGACTTCGCCGTGATCGGCGTGTCGGCCATCGACGGCGATGGCGCGCTGCTCGACTTCGACTTCCGCGAGGTGAAGGTGGCGCAGGCCATCATGGCCAATGCGCGCCACGTGATCCTGGTCTCGGACTCCACCAAGTTCGAGCGCACCGCGCCCGTGCGCATCGGCCATCTGCGGCAGGTCCACACCTTCATCACCGACCGCTGCCCGTCGGACGCGATCCGCCGGGTCTGCGCGGAAGCCGAGGTCGAGCTGGTTGAAACGTTGCAGGTGAGCACGGAGGAGGCCGAAAGGCCGGCGGCGTGAAGCCGCATATTTTCGTTTGACATTCGTTTCGCTTTCGCATCCCCTGCCTTTCGCGGCGACTCAAGGGCGCGGACGGGCGTGACCGACAAGATTTACGACATCTTCGTGATCGGCGGCGGCATCAACGGCTGCGGCATCGCGCGCGACGCGCAAGGGCGCGGCTTTTCCGCCTTCCTGGCCGAGATGAACGATCTGGGCAGCGGCACCTCGTCCTGGTCCACCAAGCTGATCCATGGCGGCTTGCGCTATCTCGAATATTACGAATTCCGGCTCGTGCGCGAATCCCTCGCCGAGCGGGAGGTGCTGCTTCGCGCCGCGCCGCACATCATCCGGCCGCTGCGCTTCATCCTGCCCCATCACGAGGGGCTGCGGCCGGCATGGCTGCTCCGGCTTGGGCTCTTCTTCTACGACAATCTCGGCGGCCGGAAGCTGCTTCCGCCAACCCGCAGCGTCGACCTGAGAAGGGATCCCGCGGGCAAGCCGCTCAAGCCCTTGTTCAAGCGGGGGTTCGAGTATTCCGACGCATCCGTGGACGACACCCGCCTTGTGGTGCTGAACGCCCGCGACGCGGCTGCGCGCGGCGCGGAGATCCGCACGGGCGCGAAAGTGGCCCGCGCCCGTCGCGAAAACGGTCTCTGGCGCGTCACGGTTGAAGACCGGGCCACGAGCCGCACGGAAGAGATTTCCGCGCGCCTGCTCGTCAACGCCGCCGGTCCCTGGGTCGATCACGTGATCGGCCGGGTCGACGGGTTGCGGGGCCGCAACAAGCCGAACGTGCGGCTCGTCCAGGGTAGCCACATCGTGGTGTCCCGGAAAGGTGACGACCCCCGTGCCTTCATCTTCCAGAATGCAGACAACCGCATCGTCTTCGCCATCCCCTTCCACGACGAATGGACCCTGATTGGCACCACGGACCGCGACTATTCCGGCGATCCGGCCGACGTGAAGATCACGCGAGAGGAGATCGACTATCTCTGCGGGTCAGCCAGCGAATATTTTTCCGAAGCAGTGCGCCCCGAGGACGTGGTCTGGGCCTATTCGGGCGTCCGGCCGCTCTATGACGACGGCGCCTCCAAGGCGCAGGAGGCCACGCGCGACTATGTGCTGAAGGCCGAAGGCGAGGCCGGCGAGCCGCGGCTCCTCAACATCTTCGGCGGCAAGATCACCACCTATCGCCGCCTGTCCGAAGCCATGCTGGAGAAGATCGAGGCCGTCCTGGGCCGGCGTGGAAAGCCGTGGACGGCCGGCGCCGCGCTGCCCGGCGGCGGGTTCACGCCCGACCGATTCGAAACCGAAGCGAAACGCTTCCGCGCCGCCTTTTCCTTCCTCGGTGAAACCCATGCGCGCCGCCTGTTCACCCTTTACGGCTCGGATGCACCCGCCATCCTCGGCTCCGCGACATCGACGGCGGATCTCGGCCGCTGTTTCGGCGCCGACCTTTATGAGCGCGAGGTGGCTTGGCTGATGGCGAACGAATGGGCGCGCGAGGCCGAGGACGTGCTGTGGCGGCGCACCAAGCTGGGGCTCAAGCTCTCGCCGGAGGAGGTGGTGGGGCTGGACGCCTGGATGGCGGGCTTGGCGGGCACGCGCCGGGCCGCGGCGGCGGAATAGCAGGGGCCGGGAGGAGTAGCCGTGCTCGAACTACAGAACGTCACCAAGCAGGTCGGCAACGCGATCCATATCCGCGACGTCTCGCTCCGGCTTGAGCGCGGCACGCTCAACGTGCTGCTCGGCCCCACTCTTTCGGGAAAGACCAGCCTGATGCGGCTGATGGCCGGACTGGACAAGCCGACCGCGGGAACGGTCCGCTTCGACGATACGGACGTGACGGGCGTACCCGTGCAGAAGCGCAACGTGGCCATGGTCTATCAGCAGTTCATCAACTACCCGGCCATGAGCGTTTACGAAAACATCGCCTCGCCGCTGCGCGTGCGCGGAGAAGACCGGGCCGTGATCGACCGCGAAGTCAAGCGCACGGCGGAACTCCTTCGGCTCACCCCCTATCTGAACCGCACGCCGCTCAACCTTTCGGGCGGCCAGCAGCAGCGCACAGCCCTTGCCCGCGCCATCGTGAAGCGGGCGGCGCTCGTGCTGCTCGACGAGCCGCTCGCCAATCTCGACTACAAGCTGCGCGAGGAACTGCGCGCCGAGTTGCCGAAGATCTTTGCCGAAACCGGCGCGATCTTCGTTTACGCCACCACCGAGCCTCAGGAGGCGCTGCTGCTCGGCGGCAACACGGCCACGCTCTCTGAAGGGCGCGTGACCCAGTTCGGGCCGACGGTGGAAGTGTTCCGGCGTCCGCATGACCTGATCACGGCAAGAACCTTCGCGGACCCGCCGCTGAACGTCATCACGCTCGTCAAATCGGGCGGCCGCTTCCGGATCGACGGCGGAGCGGTGGCGCTGCCCGTGCCTGCGCATGCCGCCGGCATCGCCGATGGAACCTACACCGTGGCGTTTCAGCCCCACCACCTGTCGCTCGCCCGGCAGAGCGCGGACGCCGTCGCGCTGATAGTGGAGGTGACGGCGTCCGAGATCACGGGCTCGGAAACCTTCGTGCATCTGAGTTTTGCCGGAACGCACTGGGTGCTGCTCGCACCCGGCATCCACCGCTTCGAGCCCGACCAGAGCGTGGAGGTCTTTGTCGAACCGGCGCGGCTCATGATCTTCGACACGTCCGGCCGCGCGGTGAGCGCGCCCGTCCCCCTGGCAGCGTGAGCAGGACCATGGCTCGGATCGATGTCGACCACCTCCGGCACTCCTACTTGGCGCACCCCCGCTCGCCGGCGGACTACGCGCTCAAGGAGGTGCATACGAGCTTCGCCGACGGCGGCGCTTATGCGTTGCTCGGCCCTTCGGGCTGCGGCAAGACCACGCTTCTCAACATCATCTCGGGCCTGCTTCACGCTTCCGAAGGCCGGTTGCTCTTCAACGGCCGGGACGTGAGCGGCCTGTCCACCGAAGCGCGCAACATCGCGCAGGTGTTCCAGTTCCCCGTCGTCTACGACACCATGACGGTGCGCGACAATCTCGCCTTTCCCCTGCGCAACCGGGGGATCGACGAGGCGCGCGTGAGCCGCCGCGTGGACGAGATCCTGGACATGATCGACCTCAAGCCGGTCGCGAACCGCCGCGCGCGCGGGCTGACCGCCGACCAGAAGCAGAAGATCAGCCTCGGCCGCGGCCTCGTGCGCTCGGACGTGAACGCCATCCTGTTCGACGAGCCGCTGACGGTGATCGACCCGCAGATGAAGTGGGTGCTGCGCTCGCAACTGAAGCAACTCCATCGCCGCTTCGGCTTCACCATGATCTATGTCACGCACGACCAGACCGAGGCGCTCACCTTCGCCGACCGGGTGGTGGTGATGTTCGAGGGCGAGGTGGTCCAGATCGGCACGCCCGGCGAGTTGTTCGAGCGCCCCAGGCACACATTCGTGGGCTACTTCATCGGCTCGCCGGGGATGAACGTGCTCCCGGTTCAAGTTGAGGGCGCGAGCGCTCGCATCGGTGACCAGACATTCGCTTTGCCAAGCGCGCCGTCGGCAGGCGCGGGCAAGACACTCGAGCTCGGCGTGCGGCCCGAGCATGTGCGGCTGGGGCGCGAGGGCCTGCGCGTCACTGTGCGCAAGGTGGAGGACGCCGGCCGGCGCAAGATCGTGCGGCTTTCCCTCGAAGGCCGGGAAATTGCGGCGATCGCCGGCGAGGATGAGGAGATCCCGGCCGACGCGCGGGTGCGCTTCGACCCCGCAGGCGTCAATCTTTACGCGGACTCCCGGCTTGTCGATCTCGCTGGTTCGCAACCCGCACCCGCGCAGATGGGAGCCTGACACCGATGGAAAAGACCTGGAACAACAAAGCCTGGTTCATGGTCCTGCCGGTGCTCGCGTTGGTGGCCTTTTCCGCCGTGATCCCGCTGATGACGGTGGTCAACTATTCCGTCCAGGACACGTTCGGGAACAACGAGTTCTTCTGGGCCGGCACGGAATGGTATGAGGAGATTTTGTCCTCCGACCGCTTCTGGGAGGCGATGGGCCGGAACCTCATCTTTTCCGCCATCATTCTCGCGATCGAAATCCCGCTTGGCATCTTCATCGCCCTCAACATGCCGCGCTCGGGCTGGGGCGTGCCGGTCTGCCTCGTGCTGATGGCCCTGCCCTTGCTCATCCCCTGGAACGTGGTGGGCACGATCTGGCAGGTGTTCGGGCGCGTGGACATCGGGCTGCTCGGCCATACGCTGAACGCGCTCGGCGTGGACTACAACTATGTCAACGACCTCTTCGACGCCTGGGTGACTGTCATTGTGATGGATGTCTGGCACTGGACGAGCCTCGTCGTGCTGCTCTGCTATGCGGGCTTGGTCTCGATCCCCGATGCCTACTATCAGGCGGCGAAGATCGACGGCGCGTCGCGGTGGGCGGTGTTCCGCTTCATCCAACTGCCCAAGATGAGCCGCGTGCTTCTGATCGCCGTTCTGCTGCGCTTCATGGATTCGTTCATGATCTATACCGAGCCCTTCGTGGTGACGGGTGGTGGACCCGGCAACTCCACCACCTTCCTTTCCATCGATCTCGTGAAGATGGCGGTGGGCCAGTTCGACCTCGGGCCGGCGGCGGCCATGTCGATCGTCTATTTCCTGATCATCCTCTTGCTCTCCTGGGTGTTCTACACCGTGATGACGCAAGTGGGGGCGGAGCGCCGCGATGGTTGATCTGCGCGAAACGGCGCCGGCTGCGGCGGGCATCCAACCGGCAGGCGGCGTCTCTGCGGGCGAGGAGCGAATTGCGCGCGCCATGCGCCGCCGCGGGGAAGCCTCCCGGCTGTGGTGGCTGGTGCCGACCCTCTACATCGTCTTCCTGCTCCTGCCGATCTACTGGCTCGTCAATATGAGCTTCAAGACGAACGCAGAGATTCTCGGCGCCTTCTCGCTCTGGCCGCGGAACCCGACGCTGCAGAACTATGCCGTCATCTTCACCGACCCGTCCTGGTATGGCGGCTACATCAACTCGATCATCTATGTGGCGCTCAACACCGTGATCTCGGTGGCGGCGGCCCTGCCCGCGGCCTATGCCTTCTCGCGCTACCGCTTCCTGGGCGACAAGCACCTGTTCTTCTGGCTGCTGACAAACCGCATGGCGCCGCCCGCGGTGTTCGCCCTGCCCTTCTTCCAGCTCTACTCGGCCTTCGGGCTCATCGACACGCATATCGCGGTCGCCATCGCCCACTGCCTCTTCAACGTGCCCTTGGCCGTCTGGATCCTCGAAGGCTTCATGTCGGGGGTCCCTAAGGAGATCGACGAGACGGCCTATATCGACGGCTATTCCTTTCCGCGCTTTTTCGTGAAGATCTTCATGCCACTGATCGCCTCCGGCATCGGCGTCGCCGCCTTTTTCTGCTTCATGTTCTCCTGGGTGGAGCTGTTGATCGCGCGCACCTTGACCACGACGGACGCCAAGCCCATCGCCGCCACCATGACGCGCACGGTGTCGGCCTCGGGCATGGACTGGGGCGTGTTGGCCGCGGCCGGCGTGCTCACCATCATCCCCGGCGCGCTCGTGATCTGGTTCGTGCGGAATTACATCGCCAAAGGCTTCGCCCTGGGGAGGGTATGATGGTTGCGCAACACCGCTGGCCGCTTCCCTTGGCCGTCGTCCTCCTGCTCTACGGACTGGCGACGTGGTTTCTCGTAGCTTCCCTGCCGGTGGACGACGGCGAGCGTGACTGGTTCGCCCCGCTCTTGCCGGGCGGCTGGATGGCCTGGTCGTTTCCGACCGCCATGTTCTTTCTGACGATCTTGGCTCTGCTGGCGCTGATGGCCGTGTGGGAATATGCCTCGCCCGGCGGGCATCCCCGCATTGGCGTTCTCGGCTTCGAGACCACGCGCGGCGACCGGCTGTTCGTTTCGCTGCTCGGCAGCGCTTTCATCCATCTCGCCTGGCTGGGGCTTGTCGGCCCCAATCTCTGGTGGGCTCTCGCCCTCTCCGTGGTTTACGCGATTGGCGTATTCCGCACCGTGTGAGGGGGGAAACGGCTTCGGCTCAAGGGAGGGCCGCGGCTTTCGTGAAGTAGTCGCTTGCACCCAAAGGGAGGAATTTTATGCGACTGAAAACCTTGGCAACGACCAGCGCGCTCGCGCTGTTGATGAGCGGAGGCTTGGCCTTCGCCGGCATGGAGGAAGCAAAGCAGTTCCTCGATGCCGAGATCGGTGATCTGTCCACGCTCGACCGCGCGGGGCAGGAAGCCGAGATGCAGTGGTTCATCGACGCCGCCAAGCCGTTCGAGGGCATGGACATCAAGGTGGTGTCGGAAACCATCACCACCCATGAATACGAGTCGAAGGTGCTCGCGCCCGCCTTCACCGCCATCACCGGCATCAAGGTCACCCATGACCTGATCGGCGAAGGCGATGTGGTGGAGAAGCTGCAGACCCAGATGCAGTCGGGCGAGAACATCTATGACGCCTATGTCAACGACTCCGACCTCATCGGCACCCACTGGCGCTACCAGCAGGCCCGCTCGCTGACGGACTGGATGGCGAACGAAGGCAAGGACGTCACCAACCCGAACCTCGACCTCCAAGACTTCATCGGCCTGAAGTTCACGACCGCGCCGGACGGCGACCTCTACCAACTGCCCGACCAGCAGTTCGCGAACCTCTACTGGTTCCGCTACGACTGGTTCAACGACGAGAAGAACAAGGCCGACTTCAAGGCGAAATACGGCTACGATCTCGGCGTTCCCGTGAACTGGTCCGCCTATGAGGACATCGCCGAGTTCTTCACCGGCCGCGAGATCGAGGGCAAGAAGGTCTACGGCCATATGGATTATGGCAAGAAGGACCCCTCGCTCGGTTGGCGCTTCACCGATGCCTGGCTGTCGATGGCCGGCAACGGCGACAAGGGCCTGCCGAACGGCCTGCCGGTCGACGAATGGGGCATCAAAGTGGACGAGAACTCCCGCCCCGTGGGCTCCTGCGTCGCGCGCGGCGGCGACACCAACGGCCCGGCCGCGGTCTATGCCATCCAGAAGTATCTGGATTGGCTGAAGGCCTACGCGCCGGCCGCCGCCCAGGGCATGACCTTCTCCGAATCCGGCCCCGTGCCGGCGCAGGGCGAGATCGCCCAGCAGATGTTCATGTACACGGCCTTCACCGCCGACATGGTCAAGGAGGGCCTGCCGGTCGTCAACGAGGACGGCACGCCGAAGTGGCGCTTCGCCCCCTCGCCGCACGGCGTCTACTGGAAGGACGGCATGAAGCTCGGCTACCAGGACGTCGGCTCCTGGACGCTGATGAAGTCCACGCCCGAGGACCGCGCCAAGGCCGCATGGCTCTATGCGCAGTTCGTCACCTCCAAGACCGTGGACGTGAAAAAGAGCCATGTCGGCCTGACGCTGATCCGCGAGAGCACGATCCAGCACCCGAGCTTCACGGAACGCGCGCCGAAGCTCGGCGGCCTGATCGAGTTCTATCGTTCGCCCGCCCGCGTGCAGTGGTCGCCCACGGGGACCAACGTGCCGGACTATCCGAAGCTCGCCCAGCTCTGGTGGCAGGCGATCGGCGAAGCGTCTTCGGGCGCGGCGACCGCGCAGGAAGCCATGGATTCGCTCTGCGCCGAGCAGGAGCGGGTGCTGGAGCGGCTCGAGCGCGCCGGCGTGCAGGGCGACATCGGCCCGAAGATGGCGGAAGAAACCTCGCTCGAAGAGCAGAACGCGGCGGCGGTCGCAGCCGGCAACCTCGCGCCCCAGCTCAAGATCGAGAACGAGAAGGAGCAGCCCCAGACCGTCAACTATGACGAGCTGGTGAAGAGCTGGACCGAAGCTCAGCCGGCAGCCGCGAGCGGCGGCGACGCCGGCACGGAGGCCCAGCCCGCCACGGCGACGCCGGAGGAGGGCAGCGCCAACTAGGCGCGGCGTTCCGCAGACGAACCGGAGCCGGGGTTTCGCCCCGGCTCCTTCTTTGAGGGTCGGCCGCCGCGGTCGGCGGAGGCCCACAGCCGGACCGCCGCCTTCGGCTTGGCATGGGGGTTCACGCAGATGACCGGCTTCGTCTTGGCGATCGACCAGGGCACCACTTCGACGCGCGCCATGCTGTTCGGGCCGGACTTGAAGCCCAAAGGCGTTGGCCAGCAAGAGTTCCCGCAAGCCTTCCCTGCTTCGGGCTGGGTGGAGCACGACCCCGAACACATCTGGAGGACCACGCTCGCCACAGCGCGGGCGGCGCTCGACCAGGCGGGCGCGGGCGCTTCACAGGTGGCCGCGCTCGGCATCACCAACCAGCGCGAGACGGTGGTGGTGTGGGAAAAGGCGACGGGCAGGCCCATCCACAACGCCATCGTCTGGCAGGACCGGCGCACAGCGGATGTCTGCCAGAGGTTGCGCGCGGAGGGCCATGAGGAGCTCTTCACCGAGCGCACCGGGCTTCTGCTCGACCCCTATTTCTCCGGCACCAAGCTCGGCTGGCTTCTCGATCATGTCGAGGGCGCACGGGAAAAGGCCGAACGCGGCGAGCTGCTCGCCGGCACCATCGATTCCTTTCTGATCTGGCGGCTCACCGGCGGGCGCCTGCACGCCACCGACGCCACCAACGCGTCGCGCACCCTGCTCTTCGACATCCGCCGCCAGGCCTGGGACGAGGAGCTTTGCGCCATCCTCGGTGTGCCCCCAAGAATGCTGCCCGAGGTGCGGGATTGTTCGGGCGATTTCGGCGAGACCGACGAAAGCCTGTTCGGCGCGACCATCCCGATCCGCGGGGTTGCGGGCGACCAGCAGGCCGCGACCGTCGGCCAGGCCTGTTTTTCGCCGGGCATGATGAAGAGCACATACGGCACGGGCTGCTTCGCGGTGCTCAACACGGGCGAAGAGCTCGTGCGTTCGGAGAACCGGCTGCTCTCCACCGTGGCCTACCGGCTGAACGGGCGGACCACCTATGCGCTCGAAGGCTCCATCTTCATCGCCGGCGCGGCCGTGCAGTGGCTGCGCGACGGGCTGAAGATCATCGGCCACGCCGCGCAATCGACCGAACTGGCCCCACGCGCCGACGAGAGCCAGGACGTTTTCCTTGTGCCGGCCTTCGTGGGGCTCGGCGCGCCCTATTGGGACGCCGACGCGCGGGGCGCGATCTTCGGGCTGACCCGCAACACCGGCCCGGCCGAGCTGGCCCGCGCAGCGCTGGAGGCGGTGGCCTTCCAGACGCGCGATCTCGTCGATGCCATGAAGCGGGATTGGCCGGGCGCGGAAAAAACGGTGCTGCGCGCGGACGGCGGCATGTCGGCGTCCGACTGGACCATGCAGCGCCTCAGCGACATCCTCGACGCGCCGGTGGACCGGCCGGCCGTGATGGAGACCACCGCGCTCGGCGCGGCCTGGCTCGCGGGCAGCGCCGTCGGCGTCTGGCCGGGCCAGGAGGATTTTTCCGCGCGCTGGGCCGCCGAGCGGCGCTTCGAGCCTCAAATGGACGCCGCCACGCGCGAACGAAAACTTTCGGGCTGGCGCGACGCCGTGCACCGCACGCTGACGGCGGGCTGAGCCGCCGCAAAGCCGGCAGAGCAAGGAGCCTTCATGGACTGGTCCGCCCGCGATTATCTCCGCTTCGAGGACGAGCGCACGCGCCCCGCGCGCGACCTCCTCGCCGCCGTGTCGGACGCGGATGTGCGAACCGCCGTCGATCTCGGCTGCGGGCCGGGCAACTCGACGGAGCTTCTGGTCCGGCGCTTTCCCGACGCCAGCGTGGAGGGCGTGGACTCCTCGCCCGCCATGATCGAGGCGGCGCGGGCGCGGCTGCCGGACGCGTCCTTTTCGCTCGCCGACATCGCGGCCTGGGAGGGCGAGGGTTCCTATGACCTCATCTTCGCCAATGCGTCGCTCCAATGGGTGCCGGACCACGAAGAGCTTCTGCCGCGGCTCGTCTCCCGCCTCCGCGAGGGCGGCACGCTCGCCGTGCAGCTTCCCGACAATCTCGGGGAGCCCAACCATACGGCCATGGCCGAAGCCGCGAAGAACGGCCCCTGGGGCGACAAGCTTTCGGAGGCCGAAGCGGCGCGCACGAGAATCCATGCGCCTCGCCATTACTGGGATCTGCTCTCGCCTTTGTGCCGGCGCGTGGATGTGTGGCTGACCGTTTATCACCACCCGCTGGCCGGCGTGGACGCCCTGGTGGACTGGCTCCGCGCGACGGGCCTGCGGCCCTATCTGGCTGATCTCGACGAGGCCGAGCGCGCCCTCTTCCTGGCCCGCTACCGCACGATGGTCGCTCAAAGCTATCCGCTCGCGGCGGACGGCCGCCTGCTCCTGCCCTTTCCGCGGCTCTTCATCGTGGCGACGCGGTAAGCCGCCGCCCCCAACCCGTTCCATAGACGCGCGTCTTTATCGCCGCGCCCTGTTCGGGCCGGCTCATGCCAAAGAGCATCCCCTCTCTCGAGGGGTTCGGGAAGCGGGGCCCGGGGCCGTGCCTTCCGAAACGACTTATATGACGCGGTCACCCGCGCCCCGTCGGTGGTCTTGCCCTGGAGGGGCGTGTCACGTTGTGGCTGTCTCTTTGGAGACCCTCACCCAACGTGCCCATCGGGCCTCCTTCGGGCCTGGACCGGGGGGCTCATCGCCCAGCCGGGCCACCGTTTGCACGACCGATCCAGCACCGGCCCTCTCCCTGGCACCCGGTTCATGACCCAGGCTTCCCGCAAGAAGGCGAGGAGGAGAATACGAGAGGGTTGAGGGGGCGTGGATGAAAGAGCGAGAGAAAAAATGCGCGCCTGCGCGTGAGGCGAGCAGAAGCTCAGCAACAACAAAGGCTTGCGGCTCAAGTTTTTTCGCCCGAGCCGCGAAGGCGCGAAACTTCGTCCACGCCCCTCCGCGGTAATCCTCACGCCTTGGCCAGCAGCGCCTCGACCTCGGCGAGGGTGGGCATGGAAGGCGCGGTGCCGGGCCGTGTCACGGAAATGCCGGCGACCGCCGCCGCGAAGCGCACGGCCTCTCTGGGCGGCATGCCGCGGGCGAGGCCGACCGCGAAGCCGCCGTTGAAGGCGTCGCCCGCGCCCGTGGTCTCCACGACAGGCCCCGCGGAGATGGCGGGGACGTGCTCGGAAAAGCCCGACCCGTGCAGCAGCGCGCCCTTCTCGCCCAGCGTGATAAGCGCCGCGCCGACGCCCTTGGCGAGGAGCGCGTCGGCGGCCGCGCGGGCCCCGTCGATGGTTTCGACCTTCATGCCCGTGAGCGCCTCGGCTTCGGTCTCGTTGGGCGTGAGATAGTCGCAGAGGCGATAGATGGTTTGCGGAAGCTCGGCCGCCGGGGCGGGGTTGAGGATGGTGGTGACGCCCGCCTCCCGCGCGATTTGCAAGGCGCGTTCGGCCGCCGGGATCGGCTGTTCGAGCTGGGTCACGAACACGCCCGCGCGCCGGATGAGGTCGGCGTTGGCATCGATGTCGGCGGGCGAGATCTTCGCCGCGGCGCCCGGCGAAATGATGATGGCGTTGTTGCCGGTGGACTCTTCCACGAAGATATAGGCCGCGCCCGTATAGCTGTCGGGCGTTTCCGTCACGGCCGGCGTCACGCCGGCTTCGCCCCACGTCTTTCGGGCCATGTCGGCGAAGTCGTCCGCGCCCAGGCGCGTGATGAAGGACACGTCCGCGCCGAGCCGGCCGGCCGCGACCGCCTGGTTGGAGCCTTTTCCGCCCGGGCCGAGCTTGAAGTCGAGGCCGAGGATGGTTTCGCCCATGCGCGGCTGGCGTGGCGCCCGATAGGCTGTGTCGGCCACGAACACGCCCAGGATGACGACGGGCTTTTGCGGGTTCGGCACGTTGAGGCCCTTTCTCTTGTCACTGGACGGTTGGGATGTGTTCGGCCCCCTCCACCATGCTTCGCATGGTCCCCCTCCCCCATGAATGGGGGAGGATCAACGGCGCCGCCGCTGCGGATCCTCTCCTGCGAAGCGGGGGAGGGGGACCGCCGAAGGCGGTGGAGGGGGCCGGTTTCGCGTGGCCGCGCGCCTTTGGGCGTCTCTACTTATCGAACATCGGGCGGGATCACGCCCTTGCGGAAGGCGAAGCAGCCGTAGAAGCGGCGCTCGCCGGTCTGGATCACGCAATAGGCCTTTTTCGCGCGCTCATAGAAGGCGTAGCGCTCGACGCCGATCATCGGCCAGCTCTTGCCTTCCGCCGCGTCGATCTTCTCCTGTACCTCGCGGTGGATGGGCAGAAGCTCGTCGGGCTTGCCCACCACCTCCATGCGCGCGGCCGCGTCGTCCACGAACGTGTCGAGCGGGTAGAGCGAGAGCACGGCTTCCACCACTTGGGCCGCCGGCGCATCGATGCGTAGAAGCTCGCCGAACACGGTTTCCCGCGCGATGGAATCCGACGGGAAATTGGTGTCGGCGATGATCAGGTCGTCGCCGTGGCCCATGGCGCGGAGCGCGTAGAGCGCCTCCGCGTTCAAAAGCGGGTTGATCCCCTTGAGCAAGCTTTTCTCCCTTTGTCGATGATCAGATGCGTTTGCCGGAGGCGGCGTCGAACAGATGCGCAGCCTCGGGCTTGGGCGACAGCCGCAATTCGTCGCCCGGCTTGAACGGGTGCCGCTCGCGGAACAGGGCCACGAGGTCGCGGTCGCCCATCTTCAGGAACACCAGGGTTTCCGAGCCCGTGGGCTCCACCACCGAGATGCGCGCGGGAAAGCCGTTGGGATCGAGCGAAAAATGCTCGGGCCGGATGCCGTAGGTCACGGGCTGGCCCTCGGCGACGGCGCCCGCGCCGGTGGGCGGCGGCATGATGGCGTCGCCCACCGCCACGCCGGCGCCGCGTTTGGTGCCCGGAAGCAGGTTCATGGAGGGCGAGCCGATGAAGCCCGCGACGAAGACGTTGGCGGGACGGTCGAAGAGCTCGAGCGGGCTGCCTTCCTGCTCGATGCGGCCCGCCTGCATCACCACGATCTTGTCGGCCATGGTCATGGCCTCGACCTGGTCGTGGGTGACGTAGATCGTCGTGGTCTTGAGCCGCTGGTGCAGTTCCTTGATCTCAGTGCGCATGTTGACGCGCAGCTTGGCGTCGAGGTTGGACAAGGGCTCGTCGAAGAGGAACACCTCCGGCTTGCGCACGATGGCGCGGCCCATGGCGACGCGCTGGCGCTGGCCGCCCGAGAGCTGGCGCGGGTAGCGGTCGAGATAGGGCTTGAGGTCGAGGATCTCGGCCGCGCGGTCCACGCGCTCGGCGACCTCGCGCGGATCGGTTTTGCGCAGCTTGAGCGCGAATCCCATGTTCTCGCGCACTGTCTTGTGCGGGTAGAGCGCATAGGTCTGGAACACCATGGCGATGTCGCGCTTGGCGGGGGGAAGCTGGTTCACCACGCGCCCGCCGATGCGGATCGCGCCGCCCGAGATGTTCTCGAGCCCCGCCACCATGCGCAGCAATGTGGATTTCCCGCATCCGCTCGGGCCCACCAGCACCACGAACGCGCCATTGGGGATGTCGACGCTGACGCCGTGCAGCACCTGCACCGCGCCAAAGCTCTTGCTCACGCCCTCGATCGCCACTTCGGCCATTGCGAGCTGTTTCCCTCCCGGCCCCCCGCCTTCATACCTGCCGGGCCTTTTGCGCGGCGAAGCTAGAACAGGGCGGGCGGGCAAGTCCACTGCCAACCCTTCGAACCGCCTCGACCTTCGGAAGGGTTCGGCGCGCTTGCCGCCCGCGTTGACAGGGCGAAGCCTTGCCCCCAATACTCCCGCCTGGTTTCTCCCGCGTTATCCGCCTGGCATCAGGTTCAAGGCCTTTTTCGGCCGCCTGCCGTTTGAGACGAGGGAGTCCGCCGGGCATCGGGAGTGAGCGTCCGGCTTCACCCATTGGGAGGATTGCAATGAAGGTCGATCTTTATCAGGCGCTGGCGCGCGCCAGCCTGACGCGCCGCGGCGTGCT
The DNA here is from genome assembly GCA_035998495.1 of Mesorhizobium sp. Taxonomy (GTDB): domain Bacteria; phylum Pseudomonadota; class Alphaproteobacteria; order Rhizobiales; family Rhizobiaceae; genus Mesorhizobium_B. Next base: position 113,135 of record DASYHP010000013.1, on the reverse strand, counting down.
CCAGGGCGCGGCCAGCATGGCGGCGCTCGCGGCCGCGGGCCAGGCCGGGCTCACCACGCCGGCCGCCGCGCAAGGCAGCGTGCGCGCCCAGATCCTCGCCATTCCGGGCGTGGGCCAGGGCTCGCCCACGGACGTCCACTGGCAGCAGGTGGGCGAACTCACGCTGGAGCCCACCAAGGCCAATGTCGCCCAGGGCGAGTTCGAAGGCGTCGAGCTGACCTTCATGGGCCTCAACAACCAAGGCCAGCACAACATCCTGTTCCGCGGCTTCCTGAAGCCCTGGGAGGAATACACCGGCGCCCGCATCAACTGGGTGGACCTCGCCCAGGCCGACTACAACCCGCGCCTCCAGCAGGCCATCGCCACCGGCACGGTGGACTTCGACATCCTGGCCATGGGGGCGCCGCTCGAGGGCGACACCGCCGGCCGCGGGCTGCTCGACCCGATGCCCGACTGGGTGATGCAGCAGATCGACATGGACGACTATGTCGATTACCTCAAGGCGCCGGTCGGCACCTGGGACGGCAAGACCTACCGCATCTCCATCGACGGCGACTGCCACACGCTCGCCTACCGCAAGGACTATTACGAGAACGCCGAGTGGGCGCAGGCCTGGAAGGACGCGGGCAACCAGGGCGAATGGGCGCCGCCGAAGAACTGGACGGAGGTCAACGCCCATTCGAAGTTCCTGGCGGGCAAGACCGACCCGCTGACGGGCCTGCCGGCCTTCGGCTTCCTCGACCCGCTCAAGTTCCAGTGGGGCGGCTTCGGCTGGTACTTCCTCGCCGACCGCGCGACGGCCTACGCCAAGCACCCGCAGGACCCGGCCTGGCTGTTCGACGCTGATACCATGAAGCCCAGGGTCAACAACCCCGCCTTCGTGCGCGCGATCCAGGAGGTCATGGACCTTATGGCCGCCAACGCCTACCCGCCCGAGCAACTCAACGCCGACCCCAACACGACCGCCTTCCAGCAATTCCTCGCGGGAACGGGCGGCATGCTGACCTGGTGGGGCGACGTGGGCTCGAACGCCCGCACCTCCGACACCTCGGTCATCGGCGACGTGGTGGGCTTCAACCCGGTGCCGGGCTCGGATGCCGTCTACAACGCGAAATCCGGGAGCTGGGAGCAGACGCCCAACGAGGCGCCGAACCTCGCCTATCTCGGCTGGGGCGTCTATGTGACCAACCGCGTGTCGGCCGACGAGAAGAAGCGCAAAGCCGCTTGGTCGGCGGCCGCCCATCTCGGCGGCAAGGACATCGCGCTGTGGATGGCGGCCTACCCGTCCGGCTACCAGCCCTACCGCAACTCGCAATTCGACTACGCGGAATGGGAAGCGGCGGGCTATGACCGGGCCTTCATCGAGGACTATCTCGGCTCCAACCTCGACAGCTACAACCACCCGAACGCGGCCATCGAGCCGCGCATCCCCGGCATCTTCCAGTACTACTCGATCGCCGAGGACGAGCTCGTCAAAGGCGTCGCCGGCCAGTACGCGTCGGCCCAGGAAACGGCGGATGCGATCGCCGCCGCCTGGGAGAAGATCACCGACCAGATCGGCCGGGAGAACCAGATCAAGCTCTACAAGGCCTCGCTCGGCCTCTGAGCTCTGAACGGTTCCGGCCCGGCGGCGCAAGGACTCGCGCCGCCGGGCTTCTCATCTCCACTGCGCGAGCCGCCTCTTGTCCGCTCCAGCCGTTATCGCAACGCCCGCCGGATTCGACCTGATCGATCAGGGCGTGACGCCCGCCCGAAAGCGGCTCGGCCGCCTGCTGATGGCCGTCGCGACGGCAGGGCTGCTCGCGGTGCTCCTGCTGCAGTTCCTCGACGCCACGAACCGGCTCGCGGTCGGCTTCGAGAACTGGCGTCCCCTGCTTTATGCCTATGTGCTCTGGGGCATCGCCCTCGGCGTCGGGCAGGTGCTGACCCGCGGCGAGGACGGCGTCAAGGCGCTCTTCATCCTGCCCGCCGTGCTGTTCACGGTGGCGCTCGTCGTCTTTCCCACGCTGTTCGGCTTCTATCTCGCGACCACCAACTGGAACCTGTCGTCGTTCGACGGCCCGCGCTTCAACGGGCTGGCGAATTTCTGGCAGGCCTGGCGCGACCCGTTCTACCTGAACGCGCTCGGCAACATGGCGCTCTACGTGCTCGCGATCGTGGTGGAATACGCCATCGCCTTCGGGCTTGCGCTCTTGCTGAACGCACAGATCCGCGCTCGAAAATTCTTCCGCGTCCTGTTTCTCCTGCCGCTCATGCTGTCGCCAGTCGCCGTGTCCTGGATGATCGGCAAATCCATGATGGAGACGCGCTTCGGGCCCATCGCCAGGTTCCTGCGCTGGATCGGCTGGGAGCGGCCAGCCTTCTTCGCCGATCCCGTCATCGCCAAGCTGTCGATCATGGCGCTCGACGCCTGGACCTTCATCCCCTTCATGATGATCATGCTGCTCGCAGGGCTCCAGGCGCTGTCGCGCGAGGTCCTGGAGGCGGCCAAGGTGGACGGCGCCAACGCCTGGCAGACCTTCTGGCAGGTCACCTTCCCCTTGATGCTGCCCGTGTCGGTCACGGCCGTCATCCTGCGCATCATCTTCAAGCTGAAGCTCGCCGATATCGTCATCACCGTGACGAGCGGAGGGCCGGGCGGCGCGACGGACACGGTGACGAGCTTCATCTTCCGCGAATATCGCGACCGCTCCAACGTGGGCTACGGGACCATGCTCGCGATGATCTATCTCGTCCTCATCATCATCTTCGTCACGCTGCTGATGAAGCTCGCCAACCGCTTCGTGCGGAACGTGACATAAGGACGCCGTTCGGCATGATGGCTGCGGTCGACCCCCCCTCCGTCTCGGGCTTGCGCCCGAGCCACCTCTCCCCCGATCGACGGGGGAGAGGATGGGCGGTGCCGTTTGCACCGGATTCGGCGCTCGAAGGCTTGGCGCCCATCCTCTCCCCTTTTGAGGGGGAGAGGTGTCGCGCCGGAGCGAAGCAGAGGCGGGACGGAGAGGGGGTCTGCACCGGCATCAACTTGGGAACACGTCCGTGACGGCCGCCGACGAACATGTCCTGCACGAGCCCGGCTCCAAAGCTGGCTTCTGGGCCAGCCGCGTCTTCATCTACGGCGCGCTTCTGTTGTGGGCCGCCGTCTGCCTGTTCCCGATCTTCTGGACGGTGACGACCTCCTTCAAGATGGCGCCGAACGTCATGCGGGGCGAGCTCATCCCCTTCCTCCAGTTCACCCCATCCTGGCTCGGCTGGCGGTCGCTGGGGCTTTCGCCCGACACGATCTTCGGGGCCTCGACGCCGCGGTCGGAGTTCCTGAAACGTTTCACCAATTCGGTGATCACGTCTGTCGGCGCGTCGCTGCTCGCCATCCTGATCGGCAGCCTCGCGGCCTATGGGCTCACGCGCTTCCGCTACCGCTTCGGCTTCATGAAGAACGACGACATCTCCTTCTTCTTCGTGTCGCAGCTCATCCTGCCGCCCGTGGTGCTCGCGCTGCCCTTCCTCGTGCTCTACCGCGAGCTCGACCTGTTGGACACGCGGGTCGGGCTGATCCTGCTCTACGCGCTCACCGTGCTGCCCATCGTGATCTGGATCATGCGCGACCAGTTCAACTCCATCCCCGTGGAGCTCGAAGAGGCGGCGCTGGTGGACGGGCTCTCCGTCTGGGGCGCGTTCTTCCGCATCGTGCTCCCCATCGCCCTGCCCGGCATGGTGGCGGCCTTCATCCTGTCGCTGGTGCTGTGCTGGAACGAGTACTTCTTCGCGGCGCTCCTCACCTCCACCAACGCCAACACGCTTCCCGTCATGGTGGCGAGCCAGACGGGAAGCCAGGGCATCAACTGGTGGGCCATGGCCGCGCTTTCGACGGCGGCAATCGCGCCGCTCGCCGTCGTCGGCATCCTGCTTGAGCGCTACCTCATCAAGGGCATGACGGCGGGCGCCGTGAAGTAGCCGCCGGAGCGAGATGTCCCGCGAGAGGCAACAAGCTTGGCGCACCTCCCTCCCCTTGTAGGGAGGGATTGAGGGTGGAGGTAAAGGGCGCGACCGCTGCGAGGCTTACCCTCACCCTTTACGCCTCCCCACAAGGGGTGGGGAAATCCGGCATATGGCGGCAAGGAACAATGCCGCGGCGGAAAAGTCTGGCCCAGGACGGGTTTTCGCGATCCTACCCCCAGCCGCCGTCATCGGCGTGACATGCGACTGGTGTTTGGGTTTTTCCGCGACCAAGCACGGGAGCTCGCGATGTTGGCCCCCTCCTCGCCCAGGCAGGTTCGAACCCTGTTCATCTCCGACGTGCATTTGGGCACGCGCGGCAGCCTGGCCGACCTGCTTCTGGACTTTCTCCGCTGCCACCAGGCCGAAACCATCTATCTCGTCGGCGACATCATCGACGGCTGGCGGCTCAAGCGCGGCTGGTACTGGCCCCGCTCCCATAACGAGGTCGTGCAGACGCTTCTGGAGCGGGCGCGCAGCGGCACAAAGCTCGTCTATCTCCCCGGCAACCATGACGAGTTCCTGCGGGACTATGTGGGTGGGGATTTCGGCGGCATCGAGCTGCGTGACGCGGCCGTCCACGAGGCGCTCGACGGCTCGAAGCTGCTCGTGATCCATGGCGATCAGTTCGACGTGGTGGTGCGCCACGCCAGATGGCTCGCCCTTCTGGGCGACTGGGCCTACACGACCGCGCTTTGGCTCAACACGCATGTGAACAACGCGCGGCGGCGGATGGGCTTCTCCTATTTGTCACTGTCGGCCTGGGCGAAGCTGAGGGTCAAGAACGCGGTGAACTTCATCGGCGCCTTTGAGGAGGCGGTGGCGCGCCGGGCGCGAGAGGAGGAGACGGACGGCGTGATCTGCGGGCATATCCACCACGCGGCCGTCCACCGGCGCTTCGGGCCTCTCTACATGAACTGCGGCGACTGGGTGGAAAGCTGCACGGCGCTGGCCGAGCACACGGACGGCAGCTTCGAGATCATCCGATGGACCGAGCGCCGGTTGCCTGCCGCCGCGGAGCCCAGGCGCCCGCCCCTGCGCGTGGCGGCATGAGAGCCCGTTCGAGGATATGGCGGCGGAGGGTCCGATGAAGCTCGCCCTCGTCACCGATGCGTGGGCGCCGCAGGTGAACGGCGTTGTCAACACGCTCAGCCGGCTCGTGGAGCGGCTTCGCGAGCGCGGCGACGAGGTGACGGTGATCGCGCCGAACCGCTTCCGCACCCTCCCCTGCCCGACTTACCCCGAAATCCGGCTGGCGCTGGCGCGGCCGGGCGAGATCGGCAGGCTGCTCGATCGTTCGGGCGCGGATTTCTTTCACATCGCCACCGAAGGCCCGCTGGGGTTCTGGGCGCGCCGTCACTTGCTTCGCTCGGGTCGCTTCTACACCACGAGCTATCATACGAAGTTCCCGGAATATCTCGCCGCCCGCGCGCCGGTCCCCTTGTCGGTGAGCTATGCCTGGATGCGCCGCTTCCACAATGCCGGGCTCGGCTGCATGGTCGCCACGCCCTCGCTGATGACCGACCTCGAACGGCACGGGTTCAGGAACCTGCGGCTCTGGCCGCGCGGCGTGGACGCCGAGCTTTTCCGGCCCCGGCCGGGGGCCGATCTCGGCCTGAAGCGCCCGGTGTTCCTGTCGGTGGGCCGGGTGGCTGTCGAGAAGAACCTCACGGCCTTTCTCGCGCTCGACCTGCCCGGCACCAAGCTCGTGGTGGGCGACGGGCCGGCGCGGGCCGAGCTGGAGAAGCGCTTCCCCGAGGCCGTCTTTCTGGGGCTGCGGCGCGGCGAGGCTTTGGCGGCGGCTTATGCGAGCGCCGACGTGTTCGTGTTTCCGAGCCTCACCGACACCTTCGGCAACGTCATGCTGGAGGCCTTGGCGTCGGGGGTGCCGGTGGCCGCCTTTCCCGTGACCGGGCCGCAAGACGTGATCGGCGATTCCGGCGCGGGCGTGCTCGACCACGACCTGCGTCGGGCGGTGCTTCAGGCGCTGGAGATTTCGCGCGAGGCCGCGCGGGCGCACGCCCTGCGCTATAGCTGGGAAACGAGCGTGCGCATCTTCCGCGACCATGTGCTGGAGGCGAATGGGGAGAAGGTAAGCGAGGCGGCGTGAGTGGACGACCCTCCTTCTCCCCCTGTGGGAGAAGGAGGGTCGCCGCGTAGCGGCGAGACGGATGAGGGGTGTTGGAAGGAATGTGATAGTTCCGGTCAGGTGCTGGCCGGCATGCGATCTTGCGCTCGCTCACTCCGTCCAACACCCCTCATCCGACCTCACGTCGCTTTTGGCTCCGTTCGGCCACCTTCTCCCACAAGGGGAGAAGGAAGGGTGGGCGCTCACTCCAGATTGGCGTGACGCGCGCGCATGTCCTCCAGGCCGACGCCCAGCCGGTCCCTGAGCCGCATCACCAACAGCTCGAAAAGCACGAACAGCGCCCCCTCGAAGACCGAGCCCATCGGCAGCACGGAGCGTTTTTGCTCGCCCCGGTCGTCGGCCATGGTCTGGGCGGGAATCACGAGGACGCTGTCGGCTGCGCGGGCGTCGGGGCCGTCACGTTGGGCGGTGATGACGAAGGTCGAAGCGCCGGCCCGTTTGGCGAGGTCCATCACCGTGCCGACGGTGGCGAGCTCGCCGGGGCCGGAGGTGACGATCAGCAGATCGCCCGGCCCGACCGGCGGGGCATAGACGTCGCCCACCGTCATGACCGAAAAACCCATGTGGAAGAGCCGCATGGAGAAGCCCAGAAGCTGCAACCGCTCGCGCCCGCAGCCGAACACCATGATCTGCTTAGCTCCGACGATGGCGTCGCAGAGGCGGTCGGCCTCGGCCGGATCGACGCCGCCGACGGCCATGCGCAGTTCGGCGGTGACGGCGTCCAGGCGCGGGTCCATCAGGCGTCTCCTCCGTTCGGCCGGGCGGTGGCGGCCATCAAGTCCTTGGTGCGGTCGTAGAGCGTGCGGAAGATGGCGCTCTGCCCGGCGTAGAGTTCGCGATGCGACAGGTCGGGTTCCGCCACGCGCTCGGTCGGGTTCCAGCGCGCGATGTCCTCGGGTCGGGCCTCGCCCACGCCGACCGCCGCGAGAAACGCGTCGCCCAACGACGCGCCGACCGTCTGCCGCCGCAGGGTCTGGGCCAGGCCGGCGATGTCGGACGTGGCCTGGAGCCAGACGGCGTTCTTCGTGCCGCCGCCCACGGCATAGGCCGCCTTTGGCGGAGCCCCCGCCTCGCGGAACGTGTCGATCGCGTGCGCCGTGGCGTGGGCGATGCCTTCGAGCACGGCGCGAAAAAGGTCGCCGCGCGTGTGGGTGAGATCGAGGCCGAACATCATGCCCTTCGCCTGCGGATCGTGGAGGGGCGTCCGCTCGCCCGAGAAATAAGGCAGGACGAGGAGGCCTTTCGCGCCCGGCGGCGAGGCGGCGGCTTCCTGGGAGAGCTTGGCGAAGGCGTCGTCGCCCAGCTCGCGGGCGAACTGGTCGCGGAACCAGTGGGTGAGCGTGCCGGACGTGGCGAGCCCGGCCATGGAGGCGTGTTGGCCGGGAAACAGCCAGGGCGCGTACCACAGGCGCGCGTCGCGGACCCTTTGCCCGGTGAGCGCGATGATGAAGACGGTGGAGCCGTACATCAGCATCATCTCGCCGGGCCGGTCCACGCCGACGCTCAGCGCCTCGGCCGCCGCGTCGATGGTGCCGGCGATCACGGGCGTGCCGGGGCTAAGGCCGGTTTCCTGCGCCGCGGCTTTCGTCACCGCGCCCGCGACGTCGGTGGTCCAGAGGAGGTCAGGCAGTTGCTCGGGCCGCACGAGGTCGGGCGCCATGTCGAAGGCGTAGTCGCGCTTCTCGACATCGTAGAGCGGGCTCGTGTTGGCCGCGGAATAGTGGTCGATGCACCAGCGGCCGGTCAGCCGGTGGACGAGGAAGCTGGTGGACGTGACGAGCTTTTCCGCGCGGGCGAAAACGTCCGGCCGGTTGTTCTTGAGCCAGAGGATCTTCGGGCCGACCGACTGCGAGGTCAGCGCGTTGCCGCAGCGCTCAAGGATCGTGTCGGGGCCGATCCGGCGGTTCAGCGCCTCGATCTCGGCCGAGGCGCGGGTGTCGACGCCGTAAAGGATGGCGTTGCCGAGGGCCACACCGTCAGCATCCACCGCCAAGAGGCACGGGCCGATGGCGCTTGCGCCGACCGCACGAACGCTTTGGGGATCGATCTTGCTCTCGGCCAGGAGTTTTTTCGTGACGAAGACAAAATCGCCCCACCAGTCCTCGTTCGGGCGGTGCTCGGCCCAGCCGGGCTGCGGCACGAGCATCTTATGCGGCCGGGACGCTTGCGCCACCACGCGGCCCGTCTCGTCGGCCAGCACGCCCTTGGTCTCGAAGGTGCCGATGTCGACGCCCAGGAAATGCCTCATGCGAGCGCGTCCCGATCGAGGCTGAAGCCGGGACCGATGGCGGAAATGCCCGCCGCGAGCAGCCGGGCGAGGCTTTCGAGGTCGCGCAGGTCGCAGACTTCGCGCGCGCCGTGCGTGTAGCGGCAGGGAAAGCCCAGATCGATCGCCGCCACGCCCTCGCCCACGAGTTGGACATAGGAATTGTCGGTCAGCACGCCGGTCTGCGCGCTACGCTGCAGCGGCATCTCCAGGCTTTTCGCCGTCCACTCGAAGAGCCGCACCAGCGCCGGGTGCGGGATGGTGCCGTTGAGCGTGCCGCGGCCGTGGAACGAATAAAGGCTCATGCCGGGGCCACCCCCCAAGAACATCTCGCCGCGCGCGGCCATGTCGGGCGTGTCGGTCGCCAGCATGAGGTCGAGCTGGACCGCGACGTCGGGTCTCAGCGCCTGTGCCGCCACGAGCGCGCCGCGCAGGTTGAACTCTTCCTGGACGGAGAAGACCAGATGGACCGTGGGCCGCGTCCCGCTTTCCGTGAGAAGGCGGGCGGCCGCCACCATCACGGCGCAGCCCGCGCGGTCATCGACGGACGTGCCGGCCACGCGGTGCGCGCCCAGCCGTTCGAAGCGGGGGCGATAAACCACCGGCGCGCCGATCTCGACGCCGGCTGCCCGCGCCTCGGCGGCGCTTTCGAAGCCGGCGTCGATGAAGAGTTCGGCCACGGGCGCGACGCGGAATTTTTCTTCGGGGTTGGTGGCGTGATGGCTCTTCATGGCGATCACGCCGGGCCGGTCGCGGCCCTCGCCCAGGCAGACCAGCACTTCTTGGGTGAGCAGCGCGCGTTCGGGCACGCCGCCCAGCCGCTCGACCCGCAGAAAACCGTCGGGCTCGATCTTGCGGACGATCAGGCCGAGCTGGTCCATATGCGCGAAGAGCATGACGCTCGGGCCTTCGCCTTCGACCGTGGCGATGAGGTTGCCGAGCCGGTCGGTGCGGTGGGAAAGGCCTAAGCTTTCGAGTTCCCGCGCGAGGCGGCGGCGCACGCGGTCCTCGTGGCCGGAAAGGCCGGGCAGGAGCATGAGCGCTTCGAGAAGCGTGGCGAGTCTTTCGCGCATGGAAAAACTACGCGCCCCGGGCGGCGCGGGCGAGCCGCATGAACTCGGCCGCGCGCTCGGGATCGACCGGGTTCCAGGTGTTCCCGTCGCGCTTGAGCGACGAGCCCACGATCACGCCGTCGGCCACCTGCAAGACGTCGGCCACGGTGGCGTGCTTGACGCCGGTGTTGGCGAGGATCGGCGTGTCGGGGAGCGCCCGCTTGACGGCTTCCAGGTCCGACATGGAAGCGGCCTCCCCGGTGATCTGACCGGACACCAGCACCGCGTCGGGGATGGAGGAGAACACGGCCGAGCGCGCGCGGTCCGCCAGCGGGCGCTGATCCAGCGACCAGGCGAACTCGGCCGAGATGTTGTAGAGCATGGCGCAGTCGGACCGGCCCAGCCGGTCGCGGTAGCGCATGGCCTTGCCCGCGTCGGGCGTCCAGAAGCCCATGTCGGAGGCATAGGCGCCCGAAAAGATCTCGCGCACGAAGGAGGCCCCCGTGGCGGCGGCGAGCGCCACGGTCGCCATCGGATCCCACAGGACATTGATGCCGAACGGCACGGTGATCTCGTGGCGCACCTGGCCGATCACGAAGGCCATGGCGGCGACGGAGGCCGTGTCCACCTGGAACTCATACGGGCGGTCGTTCTCGTTGCCGAACATCACGGCGTCCACGCCTGCGGCCTGCAAGGCGTGCAAGTCGGCGCGCACGCCGGCCAGAAGGCCGTCGAGCCCCGCCTCCCGGTCATGGAGCGGCGCGCCGGGCAGCGCGCCGAAATGCACCATGGCGATCACGGGTTTTCTGGCCCCGAACACGCGCCTGAATTTTTCGGTCACGCGGCCTCCCTATCGTGATCTCTCGATGCCCATGCCCCCTCCACCGCCTTCGGCGGTCCCCCTCCCCCATGAATGGGGGAGGATCGGGCGGCGCAATCGATCATGGGCGAGGCCGCTTTTCAACACTCGCCGCCGCTTCCGGCCCGGCAGAGGTGTTGATAGAGCGATGTCTGCGCCGCGAAGAAGGAAAAGGCCGGGGATGGAGTTGGAACGGCATTGGGACCGCCTGGGCAATGGCGGCATCCGTTTTTCGCGGCTCGGCTTCGGCGCCGCGCCGGTCGGCAACCTCTACCGCGCGGTGCCCGACGACGAGGCGCGCGCCGTGCTGGAGGCTGCGTGGGGCACTGGCGTCCGCTATTACGACACCGCGCCGCTCTACGGGCTGGGACTTTCGGAGACCCGGCTCAACCCCTTTTTTCGCGGGCGCGAGCGCGAGGCCTTCGTGGTGTCCACCAAGGTCGGGCGGCTGCTCGAGGTCTGCCCGCCCGAGAGCCGCACCGGCATCGGCAAGTTCTTCGACGTGCCCTCGCGGCGCGAGCGTTACGATTATTCCTATGACGGCGTCATGCGCTCGCTTGAATTCTCGCTCGAACGGCTCGGCCTCGACCGGGTGGACATCCTGTTCGCGCACGACCTCGACATCTACACCCACGGCTCGCAAGAGGCGCGGGACCGGCGGCTGGACGAGTTCATGGCGGGCGGCTATCGCGCGCTCCTGGAACTGCGCGACCAAGCCGTCATCAAGGCCTTCGGGGCCGGCATCAACGAGTGGCAGGCCGCGCAGTGGCTGGCCGAGCATGGCGACTTCGACCTGTTCCTGCTCGCCGGCCGCTATACCCTGCTCGAACAGGAATCGCTCGCAAGCTTTCTGCCGCTTTGCGAGCGCCGGGGCATCGGCATCGTGCTCGGCGGGCCGTTTAATTCCGGCATCCTCGCCACGGGCCCCGTGCGTGGGGCCTTCTACAACTATTCCGAGGCGCCGCCGGAGGTGATTGAACGCGTGCGGCGCATCGAGGCGGTGGCCCACGCCCACGGCGTCAAGCTGATCGAGGCGGCGCTGCGCTTCCCGTTCCTCCATCCGGCCGTGGTATCGGTGATCCCCGGCGGGCAGAGCGTCGCCCAGGTGGAGAACAACCGCCTGATGCTCGACGTGGGAATCCCGCCTGAGCTTTGGGCCGCGCTCAAGCGCGAAGGCCTTTTGCGCGAGGACGCGCCCACGGGCTGAACCGCCCTATCTCGACCTTTCACGGAGCTGCGCCATGACCCGCAACCAAGAATTCTTCATCGACGGCCGGTGGGTCGATCCCGTCGCACCCGAGACTTTGGAGGTGATCGACCCCGCCACGGAGGAAGCCTTCACCACGATCGCCGTGGGCTCGGCCGCGGACGTGGACCGCGCGGTGGCCGCCGCCAGGCGCGCCTTCGAGAGCTTCTCCCTCACCACGCGCGAGGAGCGGCTGGAACTGCTCCAAACCATCCTCGACTGCTACAACGCCCGCGCCGAAGACCTGGCGCAGGCGCTGACCCAGGAGATGGGCGCGCCGATCTCCCGCGCGCGCGACAGCCAGGTGACGTCGGGCAGCGCCCACTTCAAATCGACGATTTCTGCGCTCCGGGAATATCCCTTCAGCGAGAAGCGCGGCACGACCACCGTCTTCCGCGAGCCCATCGGCGTCTGCGCGCTGATCACGCCATGGAACTGGCCGCTCAACCAGATCGTCTGCAAGGTGGCGCCGGCCATCGCGGCGGGCTGCACCATGGTGTTGAAGCCGTCGGAAGTGTCGCCGATCTCAGGGCTGATCTTCGCCGAGATCATGGCGGCGGCGGGCACGCCCAAAGGGGTGTTCAACCTTGTCAATGGCACCGGACCCGAGGTCGGCCAAGCCATGACCGCGCACCCCGACGTGGACATGGTGAGTTTCACCGGCTCGACGCGCGGCGGCGTCGCGGTGGCCAAGGCGGCGGCCGACACGGTGAAGCGCGTCACGCAGGAGCTCGGCGGCAAGAGCGCCAACATCATCCTGCCCGACGCCGATTTCGAGCGCGCGGTGGCGAAGGGCGTGGCGGGCTGCTTCGGCAATTCGGGCCAGAGCTGCAACGCGCCCACCCGCATGCTGGTGCCACAGGACCGCCACGAGGAGGCGCTTGCAATCGCCCGGAAACGCGCCGAGCAGTTCCGCGTCGGCGCGCCTTCGGATGCAAGCACTGAGCTTGGGCCGGTGGTCAGCCGCATCCAGTTCGACAAGATCCAGGACCTGATTGAATCAGGCATTTCCGAGGGCGCGACGCTCGCGGCGGGCGGGCCGGGGCGGCCCGAGCACCTCAACCGCGGCTTCTATGTGCGGCCCACCGTGTTCGGGCATGTCGAGCCCGACATGCGAATCTCGCGCGAGGAGATTTTCGGCCCCGTTCTTTCCGTGCTCTCCTATCGCGACGAGGAGGAGGCGGTTCGCTTGGCCAACGACACGGTCTATGGGCTGGCGGCCTATGTGCAGTCGGGCGACCTAGACCGCGCGAGAAAGGTGGCGGCGCGACTCAGGGCCGGCGCCGTCCACATCAACTATCCGGGCTGGGACACGTTCGCTCCCTTCGGCGGCTACAAGCAGTCGGGCAACGGGCGGGAATATGCGGACTGGGGCATTCACGAATTTTTGGAGGTGAAGGGCGTCATCGGGTATGGGGTGGCGGCATAGTTCTTCGTGCGTTCCCCGCCGCTCTCCGTCACACCCGCTCGATGGCCAGCGCGATGCCCTGACCCACGCCGATGCACATGGTGGCCAGCGCCCGGCGCGCTCCGCGTTCCGTGAGTTCCAGCGCGGCCGTGCCAGCGATGCGCGCGCCCGACATGCCGAGCGGGTGGCCGAGCGCGATGGCCCCGCCATTGGGATTGATGTGCTCGGCGTCGTCGGGCAGTCCCAGGCCGCGCAGCACCGCGAGCGCCTGGGAGGCGAAGGCCTCGTTGAGCTCCACCACGTCGAAATCCGACGGCTTGAGGCCCAGCCGGGCGCAGAGCTTCTCAGTGGCGGGCAGCGGCCCCATGCCCATAAGGCGCGGCGCGACGCCGGTGGCCGCCCCGCCCACCACGCGCGCGATCGGCGTCAGCCCATGCTTCTTGGCGGCCTCCTCGGAGGCCAGGATCAGGGCGGCCGCGCCGTCGTTCACGCCCGAGGCGTTGCCGGCCGTCACCGTGCCGCCCTCGCGGAAGGGCGTGGGCAGCTTCGCCAGCGCCTCGACGCTCGTGCCCGCGCGCGGATGCTCATCCTTCGCGACGATCATGGGATCGCCTTTGCGTTGCGGGATGGCGACGGGCACGATTTCGCGCGCCAGGCGGCCATTGCCTTGCGCCGCCACCGCGCGCGCTTGGCTGCGGGCGGCGAAAGCGTCCTGGTCAGCGCGGCTCACCTGGAACGCCTCGGCGACGTTCTCGCCCGTTTCGGGCATGGAATCCGTGCCATGGAGCGTCTTCATGCGCGGGTTCACGAAGCGCCAGCCGATGGTGGTGTCGTAGATCTCCGCGTTGCGGGAGAAGGCCGCGTCCGCCTTAGGCATCACGAAAGGCGCGCGGGACATGCTCTCCACGCCGCCGGCCACGACAAGGTCGGCCTCGCCCGTGCGGATCATGCGCGCGGCGATCGCCACCGCGTCGAGGCCCGAGCCGCAAAGCCGGTTCACGGTCGCGCCCGGCACGGTTTGCGGCAGGCCGGCGAGCAGCAGGCACATGCGGGCGACGTTGCGGTTGTCCTCGCCCGCCTGGTTGGCGCAGCCCATCACCACGTCGTCCACGGCCTCCCAGTCCACGCCTTCGTTTCGCTCCATGAGCGCGCGAAGCGGGACCGCGCCGAGGTCGTCGGCCCGCACATGGGCGAGCGCCCCGCCGAAGCGGCCGATGGGGGTGCGCACATAGTCGCAGATGAAGGCGTCCATCACTCCTCGCAGACGAAGAAGGTTTGCGACACGGCCGGCAGCGGTTCGCCTTCGACGGCTTCGCCTTGCGTGACCACGGCGAGCCGGTTGCCGAAACTGTCCGTGAACTCGAAACGGCAGGGCGCGAGCCCCGTGCCCGCGCAGGCCACGAGCTCGTCGAAGCCTTGATCGAGGAAGGCCGGCGCGTTGCCGGAGGCGGCGTCCGCTTCCGGCCGGTCGGCAGGATCGAGGAGAGCGGGCTCCCAGCCTTCGGCGGCCAGTTCTTCACGCGCGACGTCGTAGGGCGTCCCGGCTTCGACCGGGACAGACGCGTGGGTCTGGGGCGCGCAGTCGCCTTGCGCGCCGGCCGGTGCCGCCATGGCGAGCAGCGAGGCGGCAAAGATTCCGGCAAGATGGAGAACGTTCGTCATGTCGTGGAGCCTTTCCCTCCCGTCCATATCCCAAGGCGCGTCCGGGGGCGAGGGCACGGATCGCCGCCCCGCTTGTCACCCCGCCCGTCCCGTGCGACCAAGACGGACGCGAGACGCGCGACAGGACGCGATGGCATGTGCTTCCCGCAGGCGGCGTTCATCGTTGCGGATCGTTCGATCGGCGCGGCCGCGCCCGGCGCGGCAACCGGGAGGAGCGATTGAACGAAAATGCCGGCATCGCGAGCGCCCCGCCGGAGGACTGCCGGGACGGGCTCTGGAGCGAGGCCGACCGGCTGGCCGCTCTCGGTCGCTACGCCATCCTCGACACCGGCCGCGAGCCCGCCTTCGACGACATCGCCACCCTCGCCGCCGACATCCTGGAGGCGCCCATCGCGGTGGTGAACTTCATCGCCGCCGACCGGCAATGGTTCAAGGCGGAGCTGGGCATCGGCGTGAACACGCTGCCGCTCGACGTGTCGATCTGCCGGCATGCGATCCTGCAGCCGGGCGTGATGGTGGTGCCCGACCTTTCCCAGGATCCCCGCTTCGCGAACAACCCGCTGGTGACGGCCGCCAAGGGCCTGCGCTTCTACGCCGGCGCGCTTCTGGAGACGCCCGAGGGCCTGCCGCTCGGCACGGTGTGCGTGCTCGACACGAAGCCGCGGCCGGAAGGCGTCAGCGAACGGCAGCGCCGCGCGCTTCGCGTGCTCGCCCAGCAGGCGATGGCGCAACTGGAGCTCCGGCGCTCCGAACGGCAGGCGGCCGCGGAAGCCGAGCGGGCGGAGCGGGAAAGCCGGCGCGTCGGCGCGATCTTCGGCCAGGCGCCGGCGGGATTGAGCGAAATCGGCCTCGACGGGCGCTTCCTGCGCGTGAACGACGAATTGTGCCGCCTGCTCGGCCGGACGCGCGAGGAACTGCTCGCGCTCAACGTCGAGGACGTGACGCATCCCGACGACCTCGACGCGAGCCGGGCGCTGCTGGCTGCCGCCGTCGCCACCGGAAAACCCTTCACCGCGGAAAAGCGCTATCGCCGCCCGGGCGGCGCCGTGGTGTGGGCGAGCAGCAGCCTGGCCCGCGTGGACGACGCGGAGGGCGAGCCGGCCCGGCTGCTCGCCGTCACCGTGGACATCGGCGCGCAAAGGATGGCGCAAGCGGCGCTCAGGGAAAGCCGGCAGGAGCTCCAGCTGCTGACCGACGCGCTGCCCGTGCTCGTCTCCTATGTGAGTGCCGACAGGAAGTACCGCTTCGTCAACAAGCTTTATGGGGAATGGTTTCCGGGCCGCCGCCAGGACATCGAGGGCAGGCATGTGCGGGACGTCATCGGCGAGGAAGCCTATGCCGGCGTGAAACCCTGGATCGACCGGGCGCTTGGGGGCGAGCGCGTGACCTTCGAGCAGTTCATGCCCTACAAGGATGGCCCCGCGCGGCACATCCGCGTGGAATATGTGCCGCGGATCGACGGGAACGGCAGCGTGGAAGGCGTTTACGCGCTCGTCCAGGACATCTCCCAAACCAAGCGGACGGAAGAACGCCTGCGCGAAAGCGAGGAACGGCTCCGGCTCGTCCAGGCGGCGGGCGGCATCGGCAGCTTCGACTACGACCTGCAGAAGGACGACGCGATCTGCTCCCCCGAATATTACGCGCTGCTGGGCCTGCCCGACGGCCACACAATCAACCGCGAGACCTGGGAAGCCGCGATCCACCCGGACGACCGGCACAAGGCACTCGACGCGCTCGACCGCGCGATCGCCGAGCGCCGGCCGTTCGATTACGAATACCGGATCATCCGCGCCGACACAGGCGAGGTGCGCTGGCTGTCGGGGCGGGCGGCGGTCATCTTCGACGATCAGGACCGCCCCTGGCGCTATGTCGGCGGCAATATCGACGTGACCGAACGCCGGCGCGCCGAGGAGGCCCTGCGCGCGCAGGCCGAGGAACTGCGCACCGTGCTCGATGCGGTGCCGGCCGGCATCTGGATCGCGCGTGACCCCGAAGCGAAAGAGATCACGGGCAACGTGCGCTCCTATGAGATGCTGCGCGTGGCCCCGGGCGAAAACCAGTCCAAGAGCAACCCGGAGGCGGCGACAAGCCATTTCGAGTTCCTCGACGCCTTGGGGCGGCCGCTCCCTCCTGACGAGCTGCCGGTCCAGCAGGCGGCGCGCGGCAGGGAGGTCCGCGGCTACGAGTTCCGCGTGGCCTTCGATGACGGCGCCCATCTCGACATCTTCGGCAACGCCATGCCCTTCCGCGACAGCTCGGGGCGGATCAGGGGCGCGGCGGCCGCTTTCGTGGACATCACCGCCCGCAAGGCCGCCGAGGAAGCCCTGCGCGAAAGCGAGACCCGCTACCGCACCCTGTTCGAAGCGATCGAGACGGGTTTTTGCATCGTCGAGCTGAAATTCGACGAGAACGAGCGCCCGATCGATTACCGCCTGGCCGAGATCAATCCCGCCTTCGAGCGTCAGACCGGGCTCCAGGGAGCGGCCGGCAAATGGGTGAGCGAGGCGGCGCCCGGCCTCGAACGCCACTGGTACGAGGCTTACGGCCGTGTGGCCGTTACCGGCGAGTCGGCGCGCTTCGAGAACTTCGCCAAGCCGTTCGGCCGCTGGTATGACGTTTACGCCTTCCGCACGGGCTTGGCCCACGAGCGCCGCGTCGGCATCCTGTTCAACGACATCACCGCCCGCAAGGCTGCGGAGGAGCGGCTGCGCGAGCTGAACGCCACGCTGGAACGGCGCATCTCGGAGGCCATCGCGGAACGCAAGCTTCTGGCCGACATCGTGGAAGGCACGGACGCCTTCGTTCAGGTGGCCGATCTCGACCACCGCTGGCTCGCCATCAACAAGGCGGCCGCTGACGAGTTCGCCCGCATCTTCGGCCTGCGCCCCAAGGTGGGCGACTCGATGCTCGACCTGCTCGCCGGCCATCCCGAGCAGAGGAAGGCGATCAGGGCCGTTTGGGACCGGGCGCTCGCCGGCGAGGAGTTCACGCAAACCACTTCCCTCGGCGATCCCGCGCGCGACCGGCGCTTCTACGAAATGAGGTTCAACACCCTGCGCGACAAGGACGGCCGCCGGATCGGCGCCTATCAGTTCGTTTACGACGTGACCGAGCGGCTCAACGAGCAGGCGCGGCTGCGCGAGGCCGAAGATGCGCTGCGCCAGGCGCAGAAGATGGAGGCGGTGGGCCAACTCACCGGCGGCATCGCGCATGACTTCAACAATATGCTGGCCGTGGTGATCGGCGGCTTGAGCATGCTCGATCGCAAGCTCAAGCGCGGCGACACCGACGTGGCCCGCTATGTGGAGGGCGCGATGGAGGGCGCGAGCCGCGCGGCGAGCCTCACCCAGCGCCTGCTCGCCTTCTCCCGCCAGCAGCCGCTCGCGCCCGAGCCGGTCGACCTCAACGGCATGATCGCAGGCATGACGGAGCTGTTGGCGCGCTCGCTGGGCGAGACGGTCGCCGTGGAGACCAGGCTGGCGCCTGGCCTCTGGCTCACCAAGGTCGACCGCAGCCAGCTCGAGAACGCCGTGCTCAACCTCGCGCTGAACGCGCGCGACGCCATGCCCGAAGGCGGCCGGCTCACGCTCGCCACCGCCAATCTGGACCCGGCCGAGGCGGAGCGCCAAGCGCTCGCGCCGGGCCCCTATGTCATGGTCTGCGTGTCCGACACCGGCTCGGGCATGAGCGAGGAGGTCAAGGCGCGGGCCTTCGACCCCTTCTTCACCACCAAGGGCGTGGGCAAGGGCACGGGACTGGGCCTCAGCCAGGTGTTCGGCTTCATCCGGCAGTCGGGCGGGCATGTGGCGATCGACTCGGGCCTCGGCCGCGGCACCACGGTGCGGCTCTTCTTGCCGCGCTTCGAGGGCGTCCGCGCCGGTGGAACCGCAAAGGCGGACGGCGCGGACCTGCTGGGCGGCCGGCCGGACGAGGTCGTCATGGTGGTGGAGGACGAGGAGCGGGTGCGCAGCCTGTCCGTGGATGCGCTGAACGAGCTCGGCTACGGAATCGTGGAGGCCCAAAGCGCGCTTGACGCGCTGAAGATGATCGAGGGCGGCCAGCCCGTGTCGCTCTTGTTCACCGACGTCGTGATGCCCGACATGAACGGCGCCGCGCTGGCAGCGGAGGCGCGGCGTCTCAGGCCCGAGCTCAAGGTCCTCTTCGCCACGGGCTATGCGCGGGACGGCGGGGACGACGGGAGCCTGGCCGCCGTGACGAAGGCGCTCGGCGCCGACATCCTCCTCAAGCCCTTCGATGTGGGGCAGCTCGCCCGGAAGGTGCGGGCGGCGCTCGATGGGAGAAGGGAGGAAAGGCAATGAAGCTGGGGATCAACCTCTTGTGCCTGGCCGGGGTGGTGGGGCGTGAGCACCTGCCCGCCCTGGAGCGGCTGAAGGCGGTCGGCTATGACGGAGTGGACGTGCCGGTGCTCGCCGGCGACGCCGAGCATTACCGCTGGCTGGGTGAGGAGCTCGACCGCATCGGGCTTGAACGCACCACGACCTCCATCGTGCCCACGCCCGAAGCGAGCCCGGTCAGCGCCGACCCTGCCGTGCGCGAAAAGGGGATCGCGCATCTCGACTGGGCGCTCGACTGCGCCATCGCGTTGGGCGCGCAAAGCATGGGCGGGCCCTTCCATGCGCCGATCGGCCATTTCACGGGCTCCGGCCCTACGGAGGACGAGCTTTTTCGCGGGGCCGAAGCTCATCGGGCGATGGCGGCCAGGGCGGCCGAGCACGGGATCGTCTTGAGCCTTGAGCCGCTCAACCGCTTCGAGACCTATTTCCTCAACACCATGGAACAGGCCCGCGCCTATGTGGACCGCGTCGGGCACCCGAATTTCGGCATCATGTACGACACGTTCCACGCCCATATCGAGGAGCGGAGCCAGATCCGCGCGATTGCGACGATCGCAGGATCCATCAACGTGCTGCATGTCAGCGAGAACGACCGCGGCATCCCCGGGCGCGGGCAGGTGGACTTTTCCGCTGTGTTCGCCGCCGTCAAGCGCACCGGCTTCGACGGCTGGGTGGTGATGGAGGCCTTCGGCGCGGGGCTCCCCGAGATCGCCGCGGCCACGCGGGTCTGGCGGCCGCTGTTCCCCGATTTCGAGACGCTCTTCACCGAGGGGCACGACTTCATCCGCCGGACCTGGGAAGCGGCTTAGGGCATGACCGCTTGACGTTGAATCGGTCATGCTCCGCACGTGTTCGTTTTCACGCACGATCCGACCTGGAAGCCTGCACCTTTTCGGGATCATGCTCCAAATCACGCCACCCGTGCCGGCTGAAGGATGTCCGCCGGCACGAGCGGCGCCTCCAGCGCGTGCAGGATGGAGCCCGGGCGGCCCAGGAAGAAGCCCTGCGCGTGCCGGCAGCCGGCCTTGCGCACGAGCGCCAGATGCTCGGCCGTTTCCACGCCCTCGGCGGTCGTGGACAGGCCCAACTGGTCGGCCAGCCCCACGATCGCGCTGACGATGGCCGCGGAATTGGCCCTTGTGGTCATGTCGCGCACGAAGCTCTGGTCGATCTTGATCTTGCTGAAGGGGAACAGGCGGAGGTAGCTGAGGGCCGAATAGCCCGTGCCGAAATCGTCGAGCACGATGCTTGCGCCCAAGTCCGCCAGGCGGTGCAGCAGGCGGGCGATGCGGTCGGAATCCTCCAGAAGCGCCGATTCCGTGATCTCGAGCTCGAGCCGGCCGGCTTTCAGGCCCGAGCGGCCGAGCGCGTTCGCCACCGTGTCGAAGATGCCGTCGCAGCGAAGCTGCAAGGGCGACAGGTTGACCGCCACCTTGGCCTCGCCGGGCAAGGCGGAGGCGTCGGCGCAGGCGCGGTCGAGCACGAAGGCGCCGATCTCGTGGATCAGGCCCTTGTCCTCGGCAAGCGGCACGAAGTCGGCGGGGCTGACGGCGCCGCGAGCGGGATGGCTCCAGCGACACAGCGCCTCCACGCCGCTCAAGCGGCCGCTCCCCAGGTCGAAGACGGGCTGATAGGCCAGCGAAAGCTGCTGGGCGGCGAGCGCCGCCGACAGGTCGCGCGCCATCTCGACCCGTGCTTTCAGCCGCTCGGCCATGGGCGGCTCGAAGACGCGGCAGGCGCCGCGCCCGGCTTCCTTGGCCGCATACATCGCCATGTCGGCGTGGCGCAGAAGCGCGTCGGCGTCGGCGGACGGACCCTCGGCCATGGCGATGCCGATGCTCACGCCCACGCCCACGCTGTGCCCGTCCAGCGCGATCGGGCGGCCGAGCGCCGCAAGGACACGGGCGCCGAGCGCCTCGGCTACCGATCCGCCGCCGGCGAAGCGGCAGGCCAGGGCGAACTCGTCGCCCCCCAGCCGCGCCACGAGGCCGTCCGCTCCGACGCAGGCTTTCAGCCGCATGCCGACCTGCCGGAGAAGCGCATCGCCCGCCCCATGGCCCAGCGTGTCGTTCACCTCCTTGAACTTGTCGAGGTCGAGAAACAGGAGCCCGCACCCATCCGGCTCGGCGAGCATGGCCTCCAGGCGCTGGCGCAGGAGCACGCGGTTGGGCAGGCCGGTAAGCGCGTCGTGCTGGGCGAGGAAGCGGATCTGGCGATCCTGCTCCAGGAGCGCGGCGTTGCGCGTCTCCACCTCCGCCATGGCTTCTTGCGCGCGCGTGTTCGACGCTTCCAGTTCCTCAAGCGCGTTCTTGAGCGCCGTGATGTCGGTGCGGATGCCGACCGTCTCGCCGCTTCGGGTGCGCCGCTCCTTGAGCAGGATCCAACGCCCGTCGGGCAGGCGGCGCTCAAGAGGGTCGGCGGCGCGCGCATGCCAGGCGAGCTGCGCCTCGATCCAGCCCTCGAGGTCGGCACCGACATCGCCATACTGCCCGCGCTTCGTCCCTTCGCGCAGGATGTCGCGAAGATGCGCGCCGGGCTGAAACAAGGTCGCGCTCAAGGGGTAAAGATCGCGGAACGCCTGGTTGCAGGTCACGAGCCGGTCGTTGCTGTCCCACATCACGAAGCCGTCGGACATCGCATCCACGGCGTCCTCCAGCATGGCGCGCGTCCGGGCGCGCTCGCGCTCCAGCGCCTCGCTCCTGCCCAGGCCCGCCAGGAGCCCGGCGGCGAGCGCCAGAACGGTCAGCTCGGCCGCGCCCACCAGGGCGAGCAGCGTGTCGCGGTCGCGCCGCCAGCCAGCCAGGGCCGTCGCCTCGTCGACCGACAGATGCACGAGAACGTCGTCGTAAAGCGTCGTCCGTGCGACCGTCAGCTCCATCGAGCCGGTCTGAGGATCGCGGACGCGTCGCACCGGTCCGGGCGATGACGCGACCCGATGGATGCGCTTGCCCATGCGAAGTTCGTCATGGGGCACGCTGGCAATTAGCGCGCCGCCTTCCCGCTCCAGGGCGATATGGAGCGCGGGCGCGCCGGCCGCCTCGTTGAGAAGCGCCGCAATGTCCGGCAGCGGCATCTCCGCGATCGCGAACATGGCACCTTGGCCGGGCACCTCGATGGAACGTGAAAGGTAGAGAGACCACTCGCCGATGAGCGGATTGCGCACAGGCCCGATCAGGGCGGCGCCCGCGCCGGAAAGGCGCTGGGGCGCGAAGGGCAGCGCGCTCCCGTCAGGGCGCGGCCGGCCGGAAGCCCATGCCGCGCCGTCCGCGCGAACCAGAATGAGGTCACGGAAGACGAGGCTTTGGAAGTTGAAGCCTCCGAGAAGGCGCTTGGCGGCGTCGGCCGAAAGCGCGCCGTCGCCGACGGCCGACCGCAGCAGCACCGGCAGGCTCGCGAGCGCGCTGTCCACCTGAAGAAGCTGGCGATTGACCGTGCTTTCCACGATGCCTGCGCTGCGCTCCAGCCGCTGGACGGCCTCCAGGCGAGCGGTTTCGCCGCTGCGCCCGAGCACCACCAGCGCGCCGCCGATCAGGACGAAGGAGATCAGCGCCGCCCCAAGCAGCACCGCGAGCTTGAGCCGGCTGCGCCACGCGACCGGCTCCGGCGCATGCCGAGCCCGGGGCCGCGCCTTTCCGGCCTGGTCGTCGATGGCGGGGTTCATCGGTTTCGTTCGGGCCTTCTTTCGCGAAACGGCGTTCACTTGCCTCAATGGGCCAAGGAAAGCCCGACCATCGGGGCAAGCCGATCGTTCCAGCTTCGGACGCAGGCGTCGCCGCAGCGGCCGATCCACCGGGGCAGCACGGTCGAGACCAGGAGCGAGCGGCGCCTGGCTTCGTCTTCGATCGTCGGGGGCACCAGCGTCATCCCGCCCAGCCTGCCGTCGCCGCAGCCGGGCGCGCCCGTGTTGCAGGCGATGCCGCGGGCCGTGTCGAACTCGGCCGAGAGCAGGACCGTGGCCTCGAGATCGCCCATGCCCTTGCGGATCACCGCCTGCAGGTCCGGCGGGAGCGCGCCCCAGGCCGCCGCGTTGGCGCCGAACAGGGTGACGCCCCAGCTCACCGCCATGCCGTGAACATGGCTCGTGATCTCGTGCAGGCCGATCTCGTTGCCGCCCAGGGTTCCGGTGATGGCGCAGTCCACCACGCCGTCCTTGAGTGCGGCCGCGATCTCGCCGAACGGGGTGATCACCGGAATCCCCCTAAGCCCCTCCACGAATTCCGACTGCGCGACGGCCGAGGTGCGCACGCGCCTGCCCGCGAGGTCGTCGAGGCGCGCGAAGGCCTCCCTGCAGAAAATCACCTGCGCGGGATAGGCATGGACGCCCAGCAGAACGATGCCGTGCCGCTCGGCCAGAACCTGTTCCAGATAGGGCCGGTAGGCCGTGATCGTCCGGCGCAGGGCGCGGATGTCGGGGTTGAGCCCCGGCAGGTCCACGGCGTTGAGCTCGGGCTCGTCATGGGCGGCGACCGAAAGCGGCAGATTCCCCCAAGGGACCACGCCCAGGCGCATGAGCTGCATGAGATCCTGCGCCCGCAGCCCGCTCTTGTCATAGGGGTGGATCGTGGCCTCGATCCGGCCGTCCGAGAGTTCGCCGATGCGCTTGGTCCAGAACGGCTCCTCGAAGCGCGCATATTGCGACGCCATGCCGAGGCCGCCCACCACCTTCAGGCGGATGGGCTCCTCCGCCACCGCCACGCCCGTCGCCGCGCTCCAGGCCAGGCCCAGGGCCGCCGCCGCGCCAAGCGCCTTTCGCGGAAGCTCGCACATCCCGGCGGGGATGCATCCCCGCCACGCTTTCACCGCCGCCATCTCCCCACCCCGCCGCGGAGCCCGCCCGCGGTTCGGGCAGCGCTCGGGCCTCAGCTAAAGGCACAGGGGTTAAGACTTTGGCGTCCGGAAGCGATGCCGCGCGCTTCCCTTGCGCCGGTCCTCCGCCGGACGAAAAAACCCGCCGGAAGGAAGCCTTCCGGCGGGTCGGATGCGTGCGAAAGGGCTTGCGGCCTACTCGTCGCGGCCGCGGCCCTTGAGCGCCGCGCCCAGGATGTCGCCGAGCGACGCGCCCGAGTCGGTCGAGCCGAATTGGGCCACCGCCTCCTTCTCCTCGGCGATCTCCAGCGCCTTGATGGAGACCTGCAGCTTGCGGGTCTTCTTGTCATAGGCGATCACGCGGGCGTCCAGTTTCTGGCCGACGGTGAATCGCTCGGGGCGCTGCTCGTCGCGGTCGCGGGAAAGGTCGCCGCGCTTGATGAAGGTCTCAAGGCCGGAGTCCACCAGCCGCACGTCAATGCCGCCGTCGCGAACGCCCACGACCTCGCAGGTGACCACCGCATTCTTGCGCAGCTCGCCGCCGGCCTCGCCTGCGCCGCCCGCATCGCGCGCCAATTGCTTGACGCCGAGCGAGATGCGCTCCTTCTCCACATCGACGTCGAGCACCTGGGCGCGCACCATCTGGCCGCGCTGGTAGTCCTCGATCGCCTGCTCGCCCGGACGGTTCCAGTCGAGGTCGGAGAGATGGACCATGCCGTCCACATCGCCTTCGAGGCCGATGAACAGGCCGAACTCGGTCTTGTTCTTGACCTCGCCCTCGACCTGGCTGCCGACGGGATGGCTGCGGGCGAACGCCTCCCACGGGTTCTCCAGCGTCTGCTTGAGGCCGAGCGAGATGCGGCGCTTGACCGGGTCCACTTCGAGCACGACCACGTCCACGGCTTGCGTGGTGGACAGGATCTTGCCGGGATGCACGTTTTTCTTGGTCCACGACATTTCCGAGACGTGGATGAGGCCCTCGATGCCGGGCTCGAGCTCCACGAAGGCGCCGTAGTCCGTGATGTTAGTGACGGTGCCGCGGATCTTCTTGCCGATCGGGTATTTGGTGCCGATGTCGCCCCAGGGATCGCTCTCGAGCTGCTTCATGCCGAGCGAGATGCGGTGGGTTTCCTGGTTGATGCGGATGATCTGCACCTTGACCGACTGGCCGATGGAAAGGATCTCGGTCGGATGGTTGACGCGCCGCCAGGCCATGTCGGTGACGTGGAGAAGGCCGTCGATGCCGCCCAGGTCCACGAAGGCGCCGTAGTCCGTGATGTTCTTGACCACGCCCTCGACCACCTGGCCCTCTTCGAGGTTCTGCACGATCTCCGAGCGCTGCTCGGCGCGGCTTTCCTCGAGCACGGTGCGGCGCGATACCACGATGTTGCCGCGGCGGCGATCCATCTTGAGGATCTCGAAAGGCTGCGGCGTGTGCATGAGCGGCGTCACGTCGCGGATCGGACGGATATCCACCTGGGAACGGGGCAGAAAGGCCATGGCGCCGTCAAGATCGACGGTGAAGCCGCCCTTGACCTGGTTGTAGATCACGCCCTCGACGCGCTCGCCCTTGGTGAACTTCTCTTCGAGCTTGACCCAGGATTCCTCGCGGCGCGCCTTGTCGCGCGACAGCATCGCCTCGCCCAGCGCGTTCTCGATGCGCTCGACATAGACCTCCACCGTGTCGCCCGGCTTCAACGCCTGGCCGTCCTTGGCCTTGCCGCCGAACTCCTTGAGCGGCACGCGGCCCTCGACCTTGAGGCCGACATCGATGATGGCCATGTCCTTTTCGATGGCCGTGATGGTGCCGCGAACGACCTGGCCTTCGCCGGAATGGCCGGCCGAGAAGGACTCTTCGAGAAGGGCTGCGAAGTCGTCGCGGGTGGGGGTCGCCCGTTGGGCGGTCGCTTGTGACATTGGTTCTCCTGGAGTGGACGTCCTCGGCAAAAGGACGGGTGCGCCGGGTTTGCGTTGCATGGGCCTGTTTTCCGCCCCGACCTTCGAAAAGGTCCTTGCGGCGAATCCGGCAGGGATCTCGCCGCGCGGCGCGTGAACGGGAACAGGCGGGTTCTCGCCCGAGATGGGGATTTGCGCCGCCCGCCGCAATCGCGCGGCTCGACTGGCGCCCCTCTTCAGGCCTTCGCTTTCGTGGGCCTCGCGCGGTCGATGACGGCGCGGGCCGCAAGAAACGCCGCGTCTATACCCATTTCGCTGGTGTCCAGCAAGTGGGCGTCGGCGGCCGCGCACAAGGGCGAGTCCTGCCGCTCGGCGTCGCGGCGGTCGCGACGCTCGATGTCGGCGAGGATCGCCGCATAGGCCCCCTCGCCGCCATTCGCCTCGATCTCCGCCAGCCGACGGCGGGCGCGCTCGGGGGCAGAGGCTGTGAGGAAGATCTTCACGTCGGCGTCGGGGCACACCACGGTGCCCACGTCGCGGCCGTCGAGCACCGCGCCATGGAGCGCGTTGCGCGCGAACTGGCGCTGCTTTTCCACGAGCACGCGGCGCAGCGCGGGGAACACCGCGATCTTCGACGCCGCCTCGCCCACGGCGTGGATCGACAAGACCTCCCGCTCCAGCCGGTTCCAGTCCACGCGGGCCGCCTCCTCCACGGCGAGCGGCTCGCTGTCGAGGGGCAGGTTCTTGGAAAGCAGCAGATGCGCCACCGCGCGGTAGGTCAGACCCGTGTCGAGATGGGCGAGGCCGTAATGCTCGGCGATGCGTCTCGCGAGCGTGCCTTTTCCCGAGGCGGCCGGCCCGTCGATGGCGATGATGAGGGGATTCGTCATGCTGGTCTCGCAGCCGTCAGGCGATCTCCGCCCCCAGCTCCCGCATCAGGCCGAAGAACTCGGGGAAGCTCGTCGCGATCATCGTGGCGTCGTCCACCGTCACCGGCTTCTCCGCCGCCAAGCCCATCACCAGAAAGCTCATGGCGATGCGGTGGTCGAGATGGGTTGCCACCGTGCCGCCGCCCAAAGCCTTGCCGCCGGGTTTTCCGCGCACGAGAAGCGAGGCCTCGCCTTCCTCGGCCTCCACGCCGTTCAGCGCCAGGCCCCGCGCCACCGCCGCCAGGCGGTCGGATTCCTTGACCCGCAACTCCTCCAGCCCTTCCATCAGCGTCTCGCCTTCGGCGAAGGAGGCGGCGACCGACAGCACGGGATATTCGTCGATCATGGAGGGCGCGCGGCTCGCGGGCACGCGCACGCCGCGGAGTTCCGAGCCGCGCACGCGCAAGCTGGCCAAGTCCTCGCCGCCCGTCCGCCTCCGCCCCACGATCTCGATGTCGCCGCCCATCTCCCCAAGCGTCGTGAGGAGCCCCGTGCGGGTCGGGTTCATGAGCACGTTCTCGATCACCACATCCGAGCCCGGCACGATCAGCGCGGCCACCAGGGGGAAGGCGGCGGAAGACGGGTCGCCCGGCACCGCGACGACCTGCCCCCTCAGCTTGGGGCGGCCCTGGATGGAAATGCGCCGCGCGCCCTCGGCGTCCTCTTCCACCAGAAGCTCGGCGCCGAAGCCGGCGAGCATCTTTTCCGTGTGGTCGCGGGTCGGCGCGGGCTCGATCACGGTGGTGGTCCCCGCCGTGTTGAGCCCGGCCAACAGCACGGCCGACTTCACCTGGGCCGAGGCCATGGGCACGCGATAGGCGATGGGGGCGGGATGCCGCGGCCCGCGCAAGGCGAGCGGCATGCGGTCGCCGGGCGCGGACTCCACGACCTGCACACCCATCAGGCGAAGTGGGTCGAGCACCCGGCCCATGGGCCGCTTCGACAGCGAGGCGTCGCCGACGAAGCGCGTCTCCATGTCGTAGACGCCCGCAAGCCCCATGGTGAGGCGCGAGCCCGTGCCGGCATTGCCGAAGTCGAGCGGACCTTCAGGCTCAAGCAGGCAGCCATTGCCGACGCCCTGGATGACCCACTCGCCGTCCCGTTTCTCGACGCGCGCGCCGAAAGCGCGCATGGCGCTTGCCGTGCGCAGCACGTCCTCGCCTTCGAGCAGGCCCGTCACGCGCGTCTCGCCCGCGGCGAGGCCGCCGAACATCACGGCGCGGTGGGAGATGGACTTGTCGCCGGGCACGCGCCCCGTGCCCCGGAGGGCTGGAGAGCGCCGCGCGGTCGCGGGTCTTGGAGCGTGGGCATGGTGGGCCATGGCGGGCGTCGGATGGTGCGGAGGTCGGGAGGCGAGCCTTGGAGGGCTCGGGCGGCGCTCTAGCATGGCGAGGGACAGGCGGACAGTCCCCATGGCCGAACCGAGGGCGGGGCGAAAACGTTTGTTTTTGACACTGCCCTTTTCTTGTGTCTAAGGGGCCGCGAAACCCATCGACGAGGCTGTTTTCGTGGCAAATCCCAAGCTCGGCACCAAGCGGATCGACCCTGAAACGGGCCGCAAGTTCTACGATCTCAACAGAGATCCCATCGTTTCGCCCTATACCGGCGTCGCCTATCCCCGATCCTATTTCGAGACCGCCGGCGCGGTGGTCGAGGAAGAGGAGGAGGTCGAGGAGCGTGAGACCGACACGGAGGACGAAGGCGCGGAGGTGGTGTCGCTCGAAGAGGCCGACGAGGAGGCCAAGGGCGACGACCTGCCCGACCTCGGCGAGGACGACGATGTGGACCTCGGCGAGGACGAGGACGACACCTTCCTCGAAAGCGAGGAGGAGGAAGAGGACGACGTGACCGGCATCGTCGGCGTGGGCGACGACGAGGAGGGCTGATCCCGCCCTGCCGGAGGCTTGGGATCGCGCGCGGCGAAAAGGCCGCTTGATCTTGGACGCGGGCGGCGATAGTAAGCCGCGACCGGACGGCGCGGGCCCCCAAGCCCGCACGACGAGCCGCCGGCCCGGCCGTTTCGGCGCGTGGGGCCATAGCTCAGTTGGGAGAGCGCTTGAATGGCATTCAAGAGGTCGTCGGTTCGATTCCGATTGGCTCCACCACTCGTTCCTCGTAAACCACTCTAAATGTTGAGCTTCGAGCGCTAAGCCTCGGCTCGTCCCCACTCTTTTCCCCACTTTCCTGCTTTGCAGGGGCGCGCCTATCCCTACTCTCACCTGACCCTCGCGCTCGGCTTGAACGCGATCCTCCTAGCCGTTCCGCACCACCTCCCCTCCACGAAGCGCCCCCGCCTGTAGTACCAGCCCTCGGTGCCTTCGCGGCGCCAACCTTCGCATTCGCCTTTCTCGCCCCTTTTAGCCGTATTCTGAATTAGGCTCCGTATGCAGGTGAACCTTGGCGAACGATCCCGACGTGAACGCACCATCCAGCAAGAGCCTCTTCCCTCCCCATGACCTCGCGACCATGAACGAAGATGATGTTGCTGGGGAGATCATAAGGCCGTTCTGCCGCGCTCTTGGCTACAGTCAAGGCAGCCCAACCGCGAACCTGCGGAGCCAAGTGACGATCCGCTATGATCGTGTCTTTCTCGGTCATAAGGGAAAAAACGATCCAGAGCTGCGTGGTCGGCCCGACTTCATCTGCGAGGTCGTGTCTTACGCGAGATGGGTGATCGAGGCGAAAAGCCCGACAGTGGAGTTAACCCTCGCCGACAGCCAGCAAGCTCACACCTACGCCACCCACCCCGAAATTGCGGCCGAGTTCTACCTTCTGACAAACGGCCGTGAGTTTCGGCTCTACCGTATAGGTGCGCCCGACTCTCCGTTTCTGCTTTGGCAAAAGGACGCTACCGAAGCGATGCTGCCGGTTCTGGAAAACGTCCTCGGCCCAGAGGCGATACGAAAGCGCGCCACGATAAAA
Source organism: Mesorhizobium sp. (assembly GCA_035998495.1). Lineage (GTDB taxonomy): Bacteria > Pseudomonadota > Alphaproteobacteria > Rhizobiales > Rhizobiaceae > Mesorhizobium_B. Next base: position 83,589 of record DASYHP010000013.1, on the reverse strand, counting down.
ATCGACGTTGGCAAGCCGCTCTTTAAGGGTGCGGGGTCCACCGTCGCTATCGTTGGGGGCGAGATAATCTATGACGAACACAAGGCCCCAATCCCCCTGCCCCAGAGCGTGAATGGAACGAGGATACCTGTCGCGGGCCGTGCTGTCCGGCGGCTGGAGAATGGACTCATCTCGGCTGAGGTAGAGGCCAAGTCACCCGTGACGGCTCTCGATGCGATCTATGAGAAGGCCGGCTTCTATCCGCTTACCTTCAAAACCTCAGATGAGTTCATCTCCACGAGTATCGAGTCGCCTACGCTGTTGCAGAACCTTCTCCGCTTCGACTTCGCGCCTGGGACCGAATTCCCCGAGACGATGTTCGGTCCGGCGGTTGTCTTGCCATTCCGGATCGGGGTTACCTGCTACACTGAAGCGATCGGCTACGTAGAGGGTGGCCGGTTCAGGGGCGTATTCAATGTCGAATATGAGTTCATCTTGGACACACCCCTGCCGATGCCCATGCCAAAAAGTTTCGAAATGTGGTCGTTCGGCAGATTTGATCTCGCCTTTGCTGAACTCGCTGGCTAGCCGCCCCGCCATGTTGGCGCATTGCAGGGCGTCGGGCGCGGGCCGTTGCAGCGGCGGTGCGCCACGTTCTAGCGGGACCGTGGCGGGCAGGAGGCGTTGAATGCGTGACGGGGTGGCTGCGCCTAAGAGGCCGGCAAGCCGACAGCCTGAAGCACTTGCCGCGCGCGCTGCTCTGGTGTCTTCGGGCCGCCCACTAGGAGCGAAACGTCCTGGTCCTGGGGCAACCAAAACAACGGCAGCAAGGGGTTGGGATCGCCCTCATAGACATGGCGGTGAAGGGCGTAGAGTGCCGCCCTATGCTCATGGGCCAAGAAGGCGACGTAACGGGGGAAGACTGGCCCCTTTGTTTCGGCCGCCGCAGCTTCCACGGCCGCCGGCATGGCGAGCGAGGGAGTGGCGACAAGCGGAGCCGCCGAGAACGCGCGCAGCAGCGAGCGCCTGTTGATGATTTGCATAGCGTCCTCCTTCATGCCGTGAGAGCGGTAGAGCCGGCCATCCGCTCCAGGTCGGCGCGGATGGCATCCCATGCGGCTGCACGCCAGCATCATGAGTTAGGGAGCCCTGCCCGAGGGTTAGGGGTGGGGCTTCTCAGCCTCACATCTCGCTCAACTGCGCATCCGCCATATTCTGCCCGAAGCCGGCGATGCGCTTGGCGAGCACGGGCGGCAGTTTACATTCCGTTAACCATAATGCGCTAGCTTACCCGTGCTGGCTTCCTCCTCCCTGCCAGCCTCTTGGTTGGGAAGCCCTGCTCGGGGGATTTGGGCAGGGCTTCTCCGCCTCACCCTTCAGTGCCTTGGCCCTTAGGCGTTTTGAACAGGGCTGCCACCCTGAAACCGTGGGCTCTCGCGCGTAAGCGGACTGCTGCGTCTGGGTCGGCCGTTTCTGCTGCATGCTTCTCCAGCTGCTCGGCCTCCGCCAAGCACTCTTCGGCCGTCAGGTGCATCGGCTGCTTATCGCCGTGTGAGCGACTGTCGTCGGGCTTCCAGGGCAAAGCCTCCTCCGCGAGCAGCCCGTTCATCAGAAATGAAAACGCCTTCCGCACAGGAAAGTTCTCTCCGGTGCAGCCCACAGCGGCCTCGCACGGCATGACCGCGCCGTGGGGTGGTATCACGTTTATTATCCGTCTGTTCTGAGACGGGAGACTCGCTGAAGGCTCGGGTGAAAACGTCAGAAATGCCCTGAAGCCGAACCGACAAAACCGACAAAACCCTGCTCGGCCCATGGATGCTCGCCACAGCTACTCTGACGGCCTGACAAGGAACTCCTGCCCAGTCTCGCGCTCCACGCGCACTCGGTCGCGGTCGTAGGAAGCCCTGGTCTTCCCTGTGGCTAGACCGTGCTCGTCGCGGATGCGGATAATCTCAGGCTTAACGAAGCGGCTTACACGTTGAGCCTGGACTCCTTCGATGCTGCTATGAGCCGGAAGCCGTGGGCCATTGATCGCAAGTCGGCGGCCGTTGCTGGATCGTCCGAAGCTGCTGCTAGTTGCTCTAGCCGCTCAGCCTTTGCCAAGCATTGCTTGGCTGTTCGGTGCTTCGCCTGCTTCCCGCCGTGTGAGCGGTTGTGGTCAGGCTTCCGGAGCAAAGCCACCTGCCCTCCCCAGCCTCTTATCAAGGAGGGAAAATGCATTCCGCTCAGAAAGGTTCTGGCTTGCAGCAGCAGCAAGCAGCCAAAATCCTTCCGCAGCGGAATTGTTCCGGCGTGATAGACCGTCGAGCATTATAAACGATCCAGCCGCCCCACTGAGGCTGATGGTCTCGGGGGCGCCCCCCACTCAACCTTCTCGTTGCGCGTCGTCTCTCGCTGATGTTGGCGGCCACCGTTCCCGACAAAACCGAAAGCCTAGGCTCACTCAGACATCATCCAGCTACATCACTCCGTCGGACATCACCCACACCGCGCGAGCGTCACCTTCCTCTTCTGAGGCACGAGAGGTCCGACATCGAACGTGGTGGGGTTGCGCGACTGCTCAAGCAGGATTTCAGCCGAGGGGCCACCTGCTTTCCGAAGGGACGGTGCGTCACAATGAGCGGCGATTGTGAAGCTCAACGACCGCATATGGCATCGCGAAAAGCAGAAGCCGGCCAAGGCTGCCCGCTGCAACATTGGGAGCCCCTCCAAGATTTCTGCGATACGCCCCTCGTCGGATCGCAAGAGCAAAGCGAGGGTATCGAGCGAAACTGGGCTGACGGGTTCGTTACGGCTGAGACTCAATCACACCCAGAACGCCACGAGGGTTGCGAGGATGACGGCTGAGAGGAAGTTCCGGGCGAGCTTGTCGTAGCGGGTTGCGATGCGCCTGAAGTCCTTGAGCCGGCAGAAGGCCGCCTCGATGCGCCACCTTCCCCTATAGCGCGTCTGGTCAAAGCGGATGGGCTTCTTGCGGTTGGAGCGGCCCGGGATGACGGCTTTGGCGCGCGCCTGCTTCAGCCGCTTGCGCAGGCTGTTTGCGTCATAGCCCTTGTCGGCGGTGAGGCATCGGATTGGCCCTGCCTCGTCCAGAAGCTCGCCCGCCACGCTCACATCGGCCACGTTGCCAGGCGTCAAGCGAAGAACGGCAGGACGACCGAGAAGGTCTGTTACAGCGTGGATCTTGGTGGTCTGGCCGCCGCGCGAAGGACCGATACCCTGCGCTTTCGCCCCCCTTTGCCGCCGTGGGCCGAGCGGTGCGCCTTCACGAAGGTGGAGTCGATCGAAGCAGACAGCGCCAGCACGCCTTTGGCAACCAAGGCGTCGAGGATGTTGCCCCAAAGCCTGCGGCGGGACCAGCGGTTGAAGCGATTGTAGATCGTGGTCGGTGGGCCATATTCTGCTGGGCAGTCCTTCCAGCGGCCCCCACTCTTGATCACGTGCACAATGCCTGAGATCACCCGCCGGTCGTCAACCCGCCTGGCGCCGGGCTGGTTCTTAGGTACATGCGGCTCAATGGCCGCCCAGGCCTCATCCGACAGCCAAAACAGCGCGCTCATCTGAACCTCCATGCCGCACAAAATCGGCATGGAATCTGATTTGCTGATCCGCCTCAAGGGCCTGATCGGGTTTCGACCCTAAGAGGGCGAGCGAAACCATCTCTTGCGCAGCAGCAGATGAGCGCCTTCGTTCAATACTTGGAGATTGGTGCAGCCCAAACCCCGAGTGGCCAGCGCTTCGAGCCGTTCCCGTGACGCGGCAAACTTCTGGAGATCACGACGGTCATGCGAATACAGAAGGACGTTGGTGTCGATGAACACCTTAACGGCGGGCATTCCGCTCTTCCGCAGTAGGCATACGGCCGTCCTCGGTCACATCCCACATCGGTCCTGCCCAGATGCGGCGAAGCGCCTCGATTTGCGGATTGCTCTCTTCCCCATCAGGCATGGGCGGCGTCACTTCGCGCGCCACGATCTCGGAAATGAAATCTGACAGGCTTTTTCCTGCCCTGGCGGCTTCGGCCTCGGTCAGGCTCACCAGCGCCTCGTCCATGGTGATGGTTACGTTCCGCATAGGGAGCCTCCGTAGCGGGCATAACGTAGCCCTATCGGCAATGGCCCTCAACGGTGCGTCCTCGCCATGCGCGACAATGGATATGGGGCGGAAATCGAGTCAGGCGCTCAACCCTTGTCGCCGAACAGCCGCTTGAGCATGGCCGCCATCGGGCCGGTTTCCGGCACCTTCGGCACGGGCGCGGGTCGCGCCTGCCGGATATGGCTTTGGCCCTTGGGCTGCGGCTTGGCGTCACCGCCGCCTGCCTTCTCGCCCGACGCGGCAAGCGAGATTTTGTTCATGAAGCCGGCCTCGTCGCCCTCGGCCAGAAGTGGAGCAAAGTCGGCGATGGCGTCGAGCAGGGGCGCGAGCCAAGCCTGGTCGGCCTTGGCGAAGTCACCCAAGACGTGCGGCGTGACGAGCACCTTCACGCCGGGGTGGCCGATGCCGATTCGCACGCGCCGGTAGTCCGGCCCGCAATGGGCGTCAAGGGAACGGATGCCGTTGTGGCCGCCCGATCCGCCGCCGCGCTTCACCCGCACCTTTCCGGGCGCGAGGTCCAATTCGTCGTAGAACACGGTCAGCGCGTCCGGACCGAGCTTGAAGAAGCGCAGGGCCTCGCCCACGGATTCGCCCGAGAGGTTCATGAATTTCTGCGGCTTGAGGAGAAGCGCTTTTTCGCCGCCCAGCCGCCCCTCGGCGACTTCGGCCGAGAACTTCTTACTCCAGGGCGAAAAGCCGTGGCGGCGGGCAATCGCGTCCGCCGCCATGAAGCCCACATTGTGGCGATGGCCGGCATATTGCCGGCCGGGATTGCCGAGGCCCACGAAAAGGAGCAAGCGGCCCTCCGTGCAATCGTCGAGGGATTACGCCTCGCCGGCCTCTTCGCTTTCGTTTTCCTCTTCCGCCACCGGCTCGTCCGTCGGCTCGGGCTTGAGCGCCGAGGAGCCCGCGATGGTGGCGATCGTGAAGTCGCGGTCGGCGATGGCCGGCTTGGTGTTGGCCGGCAGCGTCACGGCGGAGATGTGGATGGAGTCGCCGATCTCCCGGCCTGCCAGGTCCACGGTGATCGCATCGGGGATCGCGTCGGCGGGGCAGATCAGCTCCACCTCGTGGCGCACCACGTTGAGCACGCCGCCGCGCGTCAAGCCGGGCGACTTTTCCTCGTTCTCGAAATGCACGGGCACCGCCACCGTCACCACGGAGCCGCTCGTCACGCGCAGGAAATCGACATGCAGCGGCATGTCCTTCACCGGGTCGAGCTGATAGTCCTTGGGCAGGACGCGGATCTTCTGGCCACCCAGGTCGATCGTGGCGACCGTCGTCATGAAGCCGCCGCCGTGGATCTTGTAGTAGACGTCCTTGTAGCTGAGGGCGATGGTGATCGGGGCTTCCTTGCCGCCATAGATCACGGCGGGGACTTGACCGTTGCGACGAATGGCCCGGGCGGACCCCTTACCGACCCGGTCTCGCGCTTCGGCCTTGAGCTCGTAGCTCTCTTGGCTCATGGCACTTCCTTTCAGTTTTGGCTGGAGCGTCTGCCGGAACGCACGTCGTGCGCACACCGCAAACGTCGAAAGCCGCCCTGTTCGGACGGCTTCGCCCCGCGCTGCCTCCAAGGGTGTCTGCGCGGGTGGCGCGCCTATAGCCGATGAGGCTCAAGGGCGCAAGTTCAGGCTCGTTCAACGGGCGGCGCGCCCTTCGGTGGGCAGAAAGATCGCGAGCAAGCCCAATGCGGGCATGAAGGAGATCAGCCAGAACACATATTCGATGCCGGTGCGGTCGGCGAGCGCGCCGAGCGCGGCGGCGGCGATGCCGCCCATCCCGAAGGCGAAGCCGAAGAAGATGCCGGCGATCAGGCCCACGCGGCCGGGCACGAGCTCCTGCGCGAACACCAGAATGGCGGGAAAGGCCGAGGACATCACCAGCCCGATCGCCACCGTCAGCGCCACCGTCCAGCCGAAATCCGCATAGGGAAGCGCGAGCGTGAAGGGCAGCACGCCCAGGATCGAAAACCAGATCACGGTCTTCGGACCCCAGCGGTCGCCGATCGGACCGCCCATGAAGACGCCCACCGCGGACGCCGCCAGGAACACGAACAAAAGAAGCTGCGAGTCCTGCACGTCCACGCCGAAACGCTCGATCACGTAGAAGGTGTAATAGGACGAGATGCCGGCCATGTAGATGTTCTTGCTGAAGGTCAGCAAAGCGAGCACCACCAGCGCCGCCACGATCCTGCCGCGGGTCAGCGCGGGGAATTTCGCGGGCAAGGCGCGCCTGGCGCCGGCGCTTGCCGCGCGGGCGTACCAGGAGCTGACCTGCCACAGGATCGCCATCCCCAGAAAGGCGGCGAGCGTGAACCAGGCGACGCTCGCCTGGCCGCGCGGCACCACGATGAAGGCGGCGAGCAGCGGCCCCGCGGCATGGCCGAAATTGCCGCCCACCTGAAACGTCGATTGCGCGAAGCCGAAGCGCCCGCCGGACGCCGCGCGCGCCACGCGAGAGGCCTCGGGGTGGAACACGGCCGAGCCCAGCCCGATCATGGCCGCGCCTGCGAGCAGGAGCGGATAGGTGTCGGCGAACGCCAGGAGCACGAGCCCGCAAAGGGAAGCGCCCATCCCGACGGGGAGCGAACGGGGCAGGGAATGCTTGTCCGTGACCAGGCCCACCACCGGCTGCAGGAGCGAGGCCGTGACCTGGAAGGCCAGCGTCAGCATGCCGATCTGCCAGAAGTCGAGCGAGAAATCCTCCTTCAGCATAGGGTAAAGGGCGGCGAGCAGCGACTGCAGGATGTCGTTGAGGAAGTGGCAGAAGCTCACCGCGAAGATCACGGCATAGGCCGTGTCGAGCTGAGGGGCGCGTTGGGGCAGGGCGGCGTCGGTCATGGCAGGCGGTCCGTTGGCGGCACTGCTCTAAACACGTTCAGCAGGGTTCCGAAACACCAAAGCGCGTGAAATCTTGAGCCAGCCATCGGCCAATCGGCACCCTCCAGCAGGCGTGGCAAGAGAGTCGCCTGGGGAGCCGTTGGCCCTGGCCCAAGCGCGGATTGACAAGCATGGGCAAGAACCGTCAATCTGCGTGCAAGGGGCTTCTCCGCGACGGCCCCGTGAGGCGTCAGCCGAACGATCGCGTCCCATGCCCTCATTCTCAGGGAGACGGACGCCATGCCGGCGACGACAGCCATCACCGTTCCGCAATTTTCCCGCCTGGTCGGGCTTCCCGACGCGCCCGCGATCATCGACGTGCGGATCGAAGGCGATTTCGCCGGCGATCCGCGCATGCTCCCCGCCTCCATGCGCCGCGATTTCCAGACGGCCGCACAGTGGGCAGGCGACTTCGCCGGCCGAGCTGTCGTCGTGGTGTGCCAAAAGGGCCTCAAGCTATCGCAAGGTGTCGCGGCTTGGCTCAGGCACGAAGGGGCGGTCGCCGAGTTCCTGGAGGGCGGCTTCCAGGCATGGCGTGAAGCCGGAGGCGTTCTGATCGACGCCGCCAATCTGCCGCATCGCGACAGCCAGGAGCGTACGGTCTGGGTCACGCGCGCCCGTCCCAAGATCGACCGCGTCGCCTGCCCGTGGCTGATCCGCCGCTTTGTCGATCCCAAAGCCGTGTTCCTCTTCGTAGAGCCGAGCGAGGTGCTGGCGGTGGCGGAACGGTTCGGAGCCACGCCCTTCGATGTCGAGAATGTCTTCTGGAGCCATCGCGGCGAGCGCTGCACCTTCGACACGATGATCGAGGAATTCGGACCGAGGTCGGAGGCGCTCGACCGCCTTGCGACGATCGTTCGAGCCGCCGACACGGCGAGGCTTGATCTCGCGCCGGAGGCGCACGGCCTCCTGGCCGCCTCGCTCGGCCTCTCGCGCATGTTCCGTGACGACCTGCAACAGCTTGACGCCGCCATGCTCCTTTACGACGCGTTCTACAGATGGTGCCGGGACGCCACGGGCGAAACGCACAACTGGCCAGCGGCAGGCAAGGCGGCATGATCGAGAACGCAACTCCTGATATCGGCTCAGCCCATGCGCCAAGTCGTGCAGCTCCGGTCCATCCCTCCTTCGGCGAGGCGTTCCGCACTTTCGGTCGGATCGGGCTCCTCTCCTTCGGCGGGCCTGCGGGCCAGATCGCGCTCATGCACCGGGTGCTGGTGGAGGAAAAACGCTGGCTCGATGAGACGCGTTTCCTGCACGCGCTCAACTATTGCATGCTGCTGCCAGGGCCCGAGGCCATGCAGCTCGCAACCTATGCCGGCTGGCTCCTGCACGGCGTGAAGGGCGGGCTGGCCGCCGGGCTCTTGTTCGTGCTGCCGGGCGCGGCGGTGCTCATGGCGCTTTCGGCGGCCTATTTCTTCCTGGGCGACGTGCCGCTGGTGGCGGGCCTGTTGTTCGGGCTCAAGGCGGCCGTGCTGGCGCTGGTGGTGGAGGCGCTGATCCGGGTCGCCAAGCGGGCGCTGAAAGGGAGCATGGCCTATCCCATCGCTGCGGCAGCCTTTGCCGGCATCGCGTTCCTGGCCTTGCCCTTTCCGCTGGTCATCGCGGCGGCGGCGCTTTGGGGCACGGCGGCGCGGCTGGGCGGAGCGCCGGACGCAGGCGGGGCGGGCGGGCCGACCTTGAGCCTCGCCGAGCAGAAGAGCAGCGGCTTCGCCGGTTTCGCGGGCACCACCCTTCTTTGGCTGGCGATCTGGTTTCTGCCGCTCGTCCCGCTCGCGCTCGCCTTGGGCGTGGAGCATGTTCTCGTCCGGCAGGCGATCTTCTTCTCGCAGATGGCCGTCGTCACCTTCGGCGGCGCCTATGCCGTGCTCGCCTATGTCGGGCAGGAGGCGGTGGCCACCTATGGCTGGCTCGGGGCGGGCGAGATGATCACCGGCCTTGGCCTGGCCGAAACCACGCCGGGGCCGTTGATCCTCGTGCTCATGTTCGTGGGCTTCTTGGGCGCGGCGCGTCAGGGGGGCTTCGACCCGCTCACCGGCGGGATCGCGGGCGCGCTGGTGACGCTGTGGTTCACCTTCGCGCCGTGCTTTCTCTTCATCTTCGCCGGCGCGCCCTTCATCGAGCGGGTCCGCAACGTCCAGTGGCTGCGCTCGGCGCTGGCCGGCGTGTCGGCGGCCGTGGTGGGCGTGATCGCCAGCCTGGCGCTGTGGTTCGGCCTGCATGTGCTGTTCGCCGAAGTCGGGCAGGCGTCGGCGGGGCCGTTCGCGTGGCTCGTGCCCGAGCTTGGGAGCTTCGACCCCGCCGCCGCGGCCATCGCCATGGCCGCCGGCGTGGCGCTCCTGCGCTTCCACGTCAACCTGTTCGCCGTGCTGGGGGCGGCGGCGCTGGCCGGGATGGCCTTGAGGCTTTTGCTTTAGGCGCGCAGCCGAATGGGCAGAGCGCGGACGAACTCAGCCACGGCGGAATGTGCGCCGTTCAGGCAATCCTCATCGAAATGGCTCAACGCGCCGCGCTCGCCTTCGGCCACGCGGCGCGCAATGCGCTCCAGGCAGATGTCGGGCGAGCGCGCGGAGAAATAAAGCAGCGCCGGTGACAACCCATGCGCCCGCGCTTCGCGCATCAAGGCGAGATGCGCCTGGCCCGACAGCGTGGTCTCCATCGTGAACACGTCGCCTCGGGCGATGAACTCTCGCGCGCGGATGAGAGCCGTCCGCGCCGCGGCCGCTTCAGCCAGTTTCGGGTCGAGAGGGGACAGACCGCGCGCGATCTCGTCCAGATTGACGAAGTGGGCGGAGCCGCTGACGGCGGGAACGTTCTTGAAGGCGTAAGTCGTCTTGCCGACTCCGTTCGGACCCGCGATCAGCCAGAAACGCTTGGGACCGTTCGGCATGGCAGGTCGCCCTAATCGAACAGGCTCGACACCGACTCCTCGGTCGCCGTGCGCGAGATCGCCTCGCCGATCAGGTCGGCGATCGACAGCACGCGGATGTTGCGCGCGTCCATCACCGCCGGCGTGGGCTGGATGGAATCCGTGATGACCAGCTCCTTGAGCTTGGAGGAGGTGATGCGGGCCACCGCGCCGCCCGAGAGCACGCCGTGCGTGATATAGGCCGTCACGCTCGTCGCGCCGTCGTTCAGCAGCGCATCGGCGGCGTTGATGAGCGTGCCGCCCGAATCCACGATGTCGTCGAAGAGGATGCAGTCCTTGCCCTCGACCTCGCCGATGATGTTCATCACTTCCGACTCGCCCGGCCGCTCGCGGCGCTTGTCCACGATGGCGAGCTGGGCGTCGATGCGCTTGGCGAGCGCGCGCGCTCGCACCACGCCGCCCACATCGGGCGACACCACCATCGTCTGGCCATTGCGGTAGCGCGCCTTCACGTCCCTGGACATCACGGGCACGGAGAAGAGGTTGTCGGTGGGGATGTCGAAGAAGCCCTGGATCTGGCCGGCATGCAGGTCGAGCGTCAGAACGCGGTCGGCGCCGGCCTGGGTGATGAGGTTCGCCACCAGCTTGGCCGAGATCGGCGTGCGCCCCGACGCGCGGCGGTCCTGCCGCGCATAACCGAAATAGGGGATCACCGCCGTGATGCGGCGCGCCGAGGAGCGGCGGAACGCATCGATCATGATGAGCAGCTCCATCAGGTGATCGTTGGCCGGATAGGACGTGGACTGGAGCGCGAACACGTCCTGCCCGCGCACATTCTCCTGGATCTCGACGAAGATCTCCTGGTCGGCGAAGCGCCGGACGCTGGCTCTGCCCAAGGGGATGTTGAGATAGCGGGCGACGGCCTCGGCCAGAACCCTGTTGGAGTTGCCCGCGAAAAGCTTCATGAAGAGAACCTGAGAAGGCCTGTCGGCGTCGGCGCTTTAGGCAAGCCAAGCGGTTATTGCAAGGAAAAGCATGGACGGCCGAGCGGCGTGCCCAAGCCGTGCCGGCGCGGCTTCAGCCCCTTTGCGTTCTCAGCCAGGCCGCAAGCTCGCCCCAGGCCTGGTCGGCGATCCTGTCCCAGGCGCTCGGCGGGAGGTCGCGCCATGTCGCGCCTTCGCCCATTGCGTGGCTGCCTTCCACGCGGTGGAGCCTGCGGCCGCCTGCATCATAGATGTCCCACACATGGACGGCGGCTCCGCCGTTCTCCGCCGCGACGGCGGCGAGATAACCCTTCACGACCAGCGCGCTCGAACCCCCGCCAGGGAAGGCGAGCCGCAAGCCATGCGCCGGCGCGCGGGCGGCCAGCGCCTGGGCGAGGTTTTGCGCCGCGCCCTCGGGCAGGCCGACCAGAGGCGCAAGCGCCACGGTTGTCGCGCCAGAGGCGATGGAGGGGTCGGCCGCCGTCGCCGTCTGAGCCGTCGGCATGGACGCGACCGCTGCCGGCTCCTCCGGTTCGCCGACGAATGCGCCGCCCGGTTCGGATTCGACGGCGGCGGTTTGCGGCACGAGGGCGGGCGGCGTGGGGCCTTCCAGCGATCCCGTCGCGTCGAGCGAAAGCGAGGCGTCCTGCGGCATGGCCTCGGGGAGCCCGGCCGAGGGACGGGGCGGCTCGCCCGACCCCGGCGCAGCCCGCAGCGAGAGCGGAAAGAAGAAGGACGGCGGCCCGCGGCCGGATAGAACGCGATGCGGGCCGCTGTTCCATCACCGCACGATCAGGTCGAGCCCGTGCCGCGACAAGGGCTTGGGCGCGCCGTCAGTCGTCAGATAGGTGCGGCCGAGCGTCATGGCGGTCTCGGTTTCCGAATCCATGATGATCATGTGCGCGAACAGCGTCTGGCCCGGCGCGATCGGCTCGGAATTGTCCTTGAAGAACATCTGGCCTTCCATCCAGGAGGGCGCGTAGCGCGCGCCGACGGAGTAGCCGCAGGCGTTCAGCCGATGCCGGGTGAGGCCATGCGCTTCCAATGTGCGGGCGTGGGCGTCGAACACGTCGCCGAACGTCTTTCCCGGCACCATGGCCTCCTCGACGGCGAGCAGCGCGGCGCGGGAGGCCTCGAACAGCTCGACGTGACGCGGGGTCGGCTCGCCCACGACCAGGGTGCGCATCATGGGCGCGTGGTAGTGCCGGAAGACGCCCGACCATTCCAGCGTGAGCTGGTCCCGATCGCCGAGCCTGCGGCGGCCGGTCTTGGTGCGGCAGAGCAGCGCGTCGGCGCCCGAGCCGATGATGAAGCCGTTGGCGGGATAATCGCCGCCGCCGCGGAACACCGCGCCTTGCATGGCCGCGAGGATCTCGGCCTCGTCACCGCCGGCCTTGACGAGCGGCAGCGCGGCGTCGAGCGCCTCGTCCGAAAGCTCGGCCGCGCGGGTGGCATAGGCGATCTCGGCCGGGCTCTTGAAGAGCCGCAGCCGCCCGACGAGACCGGAGATGTCGGCCACCTTGCCGAAGGTCTTGAGCTGGTCGTCGAGCAGCCTCCCGTTCTTCGCGGTCAGCCCATGCGTGTCGTATTCCACGCCGATGCTGCCGCCCAACAGGTCGAGGTCGTTGAGCAGGTTGCGCAGGTCCACCGCGGGGTTGGCGTTCTCGCGGTCGGTCCAGACCACGATGTTGTCGATCGTGGAGGTGTGGCGCGCCTGGCGCAGGTCGGCCGAGCGCGTGAGCAGCACCACCGTGCCATCGGCCTTGAGCACCAAGCACTGGAAGAACACGAAGCCGAACGTGTCATAGCCCGTCAGCCAGTACATGCTTTCCTGCGCGAACAGGAGCACGGCGTCGAGCTTGAGCTCGGCCATGTCGATGAGCAGGCGGTCGCGGCGGGCGTCGAACTCGGTCTTCTCGAAATGCAAGGCCATCAGCGCTCCTCCAACACGATCGCCGCGATCATGCGGCCGTAGTCGGGCTCGCCCCGATGGGTGGCGCGGCGATAGGAGAAGAACTCGTTCTCCTCGGCATAGGTGCAGCGGTGCAGCGCTTCGGCCCTGACGCCGGCGCGCGCCAGCCGTGCGAGGATAAAGGCGGGGAGGTCGAACAGGCTGTGGCCCGGCTTGTCCGACGGCGCGAAGAAGCGGCCATCGGCGCCGTCGGCCTCGACGAGGCGCGCCTTGAACTCCGGGCCGACCTCGTAGTTGGCCTGGCTGATGGTCGGCCCGAGCACGGCTTTGATGTCGTCGCGCCGCGCGCCCAGCTTCTCCATGGCGGCGACCGTGTTCTCAAGAACGCCCGAGAAGGCTCCCTTCCAGCCGGCATGGGCAGCCCCGACCACGCCGGCTTGCGCGTCCGCGAACAGCACGGGGCCGCAATCGGCCGTGGAGGCGCCGATGGCCAACCCCGGCCGGTCCGTCACCAGCGCATCGGCCTTCGGCCGCTCGCCGGGGAACGGCTCCGACATCGTGACCACGTCGGGCGAATGGACCTGCCAGACCGACAGGAGATGCGTGGGCGCAACGCCCATCCAGGCGGCCACGCGGGCGCGGTTCTCGGCCACGCGCGCCCCGTCGTCATGCGAGCCCGTGCCGATGTTGAGGCTCGCATAGATGCCGTCGGACACGCCGCCGCGGCGCGTGAAGAAGCCGTGAGAAACGCCTTTGCTGCCGTCCAGAAGGCCGGACCGGAGCGGGTCCGGCCGCGATGGATCAAGCATCCGCTCTTCTCCCTGTTCGGTCGTTCGCCCCCATGCGGCGCTTGCCCTGGGGGCCTTCGCCGCGCGGCGCGGACACTGGAACGGGCTTTTTTCCCTGTCAATCGCCGCAGCGGAAGCTTGCCGTCACGATGCCGCAGTCGACCTCAGGGCGGGCAGTTTCACCTCGGGCTTCGCCACAGCCAAGACCTTGAAGAGCGTTCCCATGGCGTCAGGGCCCGCGAGCCGCTCGACCTCGCCCCTGATCCGCGCTTGCGCCTCGGCGTCGGCCCCGCCGCCCAGACGCCCGGCGCGCTCCAAAAGCCCCATGGCGAGCAGGAAATCGCCTTGCGTGGCCGTCCAGGCGTCGAGCCCATGCCTTTGGGCGGTCGCGGCAAGGGCCGAAAAGTCCACATGGGATGTCAGGTCCGCCTCGCCGGGAGACGCGAGAACCGGCTCGGGTCGATGTTTCCGCACGGCCTGGAGCGTGTCGCCGTAAGCCGGCTCCAGATGACCGTAGTCGAAGAAGAGGCCCGCGCCGCCATGCGCTTCGAGGCGGCCGGCGACTTGCTCCATCAGCACTTCGCGCGCGGGCGAAACCTCCCAAACCGCGCGTTCGGGCGCCGGCACGCCTTGAGGCAGGGCTTTCGGATCGGGCGCGCCGGGGCCGAGCATGAGCGAGAGCTCGCCTTTTTCATCCAGGCCGACGACGCGCTCATGCCAGCGTCCGCCGGCGAACTGGTATTGCCGGACGGGGAGGGCGTCGAAGATCTCGTTGCCGACGAAGAGCGTGGGGCCGCCGGGAAGCTCCTCGACCGAGGCATGCCAACGGGCCTTTCCCGCGAGCGGACCAAGCGTCTGCCGCTGCAGCGCCGCAAGCTGGGGGCTGGCCTCGACCAGGGCGATTTCGAGCTTCGCCGCATTGTCCCGATCCAGCCGCGCCCATGCCTGCAGCATGTCGCGCATCATCGTGCCGCGGCCGGGGCCGAGTTCCGCGAGGAGCACCGGCGCGGGGCGGCCCGACGCTTCCCAGGCCGCGAAGAGCCAGACGGCGGCGAGCTCGCCGAACATCTGGCTGATTTCGGGCGCGGTGGTGAAGTCGCCCGCCGCGCCGAAGGGCATTCGGGTCGTGTAGTAGCCGTCGGCCGGGTCGAGCAGGCAGGCCGACATGTATTCGGCCACGCTCATCGGCCCTGCCGCTTGGACGCGGCGCTTCAGCCGCGCGGCGAGCGCCGTCATGCCTTGCCGAGCGCCTCTTCGCGCGGCGCGAAAACCACGGGGCGGGCCGTCCACATGCCCCAGAGCCCGGCCAGCACCATGGGCAGCGACAGCACCATGCCCATGGTGACGAAGCCGCCCGCGAGATAGCCGAGATGGGCGTCGGGCTCCCGGAAGAACTCGACGAAGATGCGCGCCAACCCATAGCCCGCGATGAAGGCGCCGCCCACGAAGCGCGGCGTTTGCAGCTTCAGCCGGCCGTGGCTGAGGAAACGCAGGACGACAAACAGCACGAGCCCTTCGAGCAGCGCTTCGTAGAGCTGGCTGGGATGACGTGTGAACGGCCCGCCATTGGGAAACTCGACCGCCCAGGGCACGTCGGTGATCTTGCCCCAAAGCTCGCCATTGATGAAGTTGGCGACCCGCACAAGGCCCAGCGCCACCGGCGTGCCCGCCGACACCACGTCCAGCATCGACCAGGGCAGGATGTTTCGCGAGCGCGAAAACAGCACCATGGCCAGGATCGCGCCCAGCATGCCGCCGTGGAACGACATGCCGCCCTGCCACAGCGCAACGATGTCGAGGGGATTTTCGAGATAGCGGCCGAGATCGTAGAATAGGATATAGCCCAGCCGCCCGCCGAGCACGATGCCGAGCGCCGCCCAGGGCAGGAAATCATCGAGGTCGCTCACCCGCATCGGCGGCACGCCGCCCGCCCAAAGCCGCTCGTTGGTCAGGAGCCGGCGGCCATACCACCAGCCGAACAGGATGCCGACCACATAGCCCAGCCCGTACCAGTGGATCGCCAGGGGGCCGATCTGCAGCGCCACCGGATCGATGTTCGGGAACGGCAGGGCGGCGAGCGGCATGAGGGGAAACGCTGTCATGGCCGCAACTCGCATGGGGAAAGAGGGCGCTTCCATGGCCGAGCCGGACCCAGGGGTCAAGCGGGCAGGGGCCTGTGCCCGCCCGTCCTTGCAACGGGGTGCGGCCGGGCTTACCTCAATCCCGGCTCGCCCGAGAGCCCTCGCCCAGGAAGGACGCGCGACATGACCACCACCGGCCCCGGCAACCGCCTGCTCGACGACCTCGCCAAGCTGATGACGGACGCCATGGGCGCGGCGCAGGGCGTGCGCCGCGAGGCCGAGACCATTTTTCGCGCGCAGGCCGAACGCATCCTCAATTCCATGGACGTGGTCAGCCGCGAGGAGTTCGAGGCGGTGCGCGACATGGCCGCCAAGGCGCGGACGGAGAACGAGCGGCTGGCGCAGCGGATCGCCGCGCTCGAGACGAAGCTCGGCGGAGCGTCGGGCGCCGCCGACCGGCCTCTTGGCAAGGGCGTCGGCGGCGAGATCTGAAGCGCGCGCCCCAAGCCGCCGGATTCGTTGGGCGAATCGCGAAAAGTTGTCCACAAGGGGCAGGCGTCGAAAAGCCGTTTGCGTGGAGTCGGTTAGGTCTTTCGGCTGAATCAGATCGGCAGGCGGCGGCCAAGTTTTCCCCTTCGCCGGCGCAAAAGGGCTTTCCAGCCGACTCGGCATCAATACACTGAAAATATTGGTTGATTCGTCGGACGGCGCGGCGGGCTGGCTCCAGCCCCCTTGGCTTGTCGCGACCTTTTTGCGGAACACAGAATGGCCCTGCAGGCAGCCGAAGCCGCGCGCGAGCTTCACCCGGTGGACGTGATCGAGCGCGTCGCCCATCTCAACGAATGGGCCTTCGAGCGCACCGGCGAGGATGAGATCGCGGTGTCGGTCGCCGGAAGCTGGACGGACTACCAGGTGTCCTTCTCCTGGATGGAGGATTTCGAGGCGCTGCACCTGGCCTGCGCCTTCGACCTCACTGTGCCGGCCGAGCGGATCATCGAGATCATGCGGCTCCTGACCCTCATCAACGAGCAGATGCTGCTCGGCCATTTCGACCTGTGGGAACAGGAGGGCGCGATCATGTTCCGCCAGTCGCTGCTCCTGGCCGGCGGCGCCGAGCCGACGGGCCGGCAGGTCGAGGTGCTCCTGTCGTCGGCGCTTGACGCCTGCGAGTGCTATTTCCAGGCGTTCCGCTTCGTGGCGAATTCAGCGGCCTCGGCCAAGGATGCGCTGGCCGGCGTCTTGTTCGAGACGGCCGGCAACGCCTGACGCATCATGACGGAGGAGGGAGGCGCGGCGAAGCCGCCGATCAGCTTCGCCGACTTCGACCGTGTGGACATTCGCGCGGGGACGATCCTGTCGGCCGAGCCGTTCCCGGAGGCGCGAAAGCCGGCCATCAAGCTCCGAATCGACTTCGGCCCCGTCATCGGGGTGAAGAAATCCTCGGCCCAGATCACGAAATACTACCGCCCGGAGGAGCTGGTCGGACGGCAGGTGTTCGCGGTGGTGAACTTTCCGCCGCGCCAGATCGGCCCCTACATGTCGGAAGTGCTGACGCTGGGCTTCCCCGACGACGAGGGCGCGGTGGTGCTGGGCGCCATCGAACGGCCCGTGCCGAACGGCGGGCGCTTGTTCTGAGCGCCGAAACGGCGCCTTGGGGATGCGGCGCTCACGGCGTCAGGGGCGGTTCCGCCGTTTTGATCGGCCGCCGTTAATGTTTCGGCAGGAGTTCCGACTCTAGAAATGAGCCGGTCTCCCTTGCGATTCCGACACGCGGCGGGCGACTGTGGCCTGATGACAGAACGGCTCATGTGACGCCTTGCATCGGCGTATATCCAGGTTCAATTCCTGGTCAGGCCTCCACATCCTCTGTCCGTCCCGCCGGCTTGCGGCCGCACCCAAGAGCCGGGGCCTCGGCAAAAGAAGCCGAACGCTTGGATTTTCCCGCGTGTCGTAACCGAAGCGAAAGGCTGCGTGGTGTTGTGCTTCGCGGGAGCAAGTCCTTCAGCCGAGGTTTGCTCTGGAGAACGGAGCGACCCATGAAAGACGCCGGACGAACCGCTTGGGTGGACGCCGCAAAGGGCCTGTCCATCCTGCTGGTGGTGATGATGTATGCGGCCTACAACACCGGCGAGCACAGCGGCGGGATTGGCTTGCTCCATTACGTGATCGGCTTCGCGACGCCGTTCCGCATGCCCGAGCTGTTTCTGATCTCGGGCCTCTTCCTTTCCCAGGTGATCGACCGCCCGTGGCTGCGCTACGCCGACCGCCGCGTCGTTCACTATTTCTACTTCTACGCCCTCTGGATGCTGATCATGATCGGCCTCAAGGTCGGCCTGTTCGCCGGGGCGCCGCTCGACGCCCTGCGCGAGGCGGCGCTCGCCCTCGGCCATCCCTATGGCGTGCTCTGGTTCATCTACATGCTGGGCGTGTTCGGGCTTGCGGCCAAGCTCCTGTGGCAGGCGCGCGCGCCGCATTGGCTCGTCATCCCGGCCGCCGCCGCGCTCCAGATGGCGGGCAGCGGCACGGACGTCCATGTCGCCGAGCAGTTCGCCCGCCACTTCGTGTTCTTCTACCTGGGTTATGCCGCCGCACCCCTCATCTTCCGCTTCGTGGAATGGGCCGAGGACCATGCGCCGCTGGCGCTTTTCGGGCTGGCCGCCTGGGCGCTCCTCAACGGCCTGCTCGTCTTCTCCCCCGGCTTCGCCGTGATGCCGGTCGGCATGGAGATGGGCGAGGCGGTGTCCCCGCCCGTTCGCCTCACGCTCGCCATCGCCGGCGCTCTCGCGCTCTGCGTCTCCGGGGCGCTGCTCGTGAAGCTGCCCCTCACGGGCTGGCTGAGCTGGATCGGCGCGCATTCGCTGGTGATCTATCTCGCCTTCACGATCCCGATGTCGATCTTCCGCGAAGCCGCCATGCGCGCGGGCCTCATCACGGACACGAACATCTTGAGCCTTTCCGTGCTGATCGTCTCGCTGGCGAGCCCGGTCGTCCTCTACCTGGTCATCCAGCGCTTCGGCGTCGGGCGCTTCCTGTTCGAGCGCCCGCGATGGGCGCATATCGCCGAAGCCCGCCCGGTCGGACACGGCCTTCCCGCGCGGGCGGCATAGTCCCGAAACCCAAGCAGCCTCAATGGAACCCATTCCCCGCCGCCCCCACTTGCCGTAAAGGGAGCTTTGCGCCGCGGGGGTGGCCGATGGGGTTCAGAGGGGATTTCTTATGAGCGACACATTTCGCGAAGTCACGCGGACGTCCTGGGGCGGCCGCATCGCGCGATCCTTCGGCGGGCTGATCGTCGGCCTGCTCCTGGTCGTGCTCGTGCCGATCGGCCTGTTCTGGAACGAGGGGAGGGCCGTCACCACGGAGCGCTCGCTGACGGAGGGAGCGGCGGCGGTCGTGTCGGTGGCGAGCGAGGCGGTCGATCCCGCCAACGAGGGCAAGCTCGTCCACCTGAGCGGCGACATCAGAACCGGCGAGACGCTGGCCGACGGCGATTTCGGCATCAGCGCCCAAGGCGTCCGCCTAGTGCGCCAGGTCGAGATGTATCAGTGGCGCGAGGAGCAGGAGAGCGAGACCGAAACCCAGCTCGGCGGCGGCGAGGAAACCGTCACCACCTACACCTACAGCAGAGGGTGGTCCGACGAGCCGATCGACTCCGCCGACTTCCGCCAGCCGGGCGGGCACGCCAACCCGTCCATGGAGATCCGCGGGCGCAGCTTCCAGGTCGAACAGGCGACGCTCGGCGCATTCACGCTCGACAAGCAGGTGCTCGACGTCGTGGGCGGCGAGGAGCGTCTCGAGGTCAAGCGCGAGCAGATCGAGGCGATCAACCAGGCGCTCGGCGGAAGCCGCAGCGCGCTGGTCTCGGACGGCCGAATCTTCCTCGGGCGCGATCCCGCCGCGCCGCAGGTCGGCGACTACCGGATCGCTTATGAACTCGTGCCGCTCGGTCCCGCATCACTGATCGCCAAGCAAGCCGGGTCGGGCTTCGACGCTTATCAGACGGCGGCGGGCGACGCGCTCCTGATGGTCGAGCGCGGAACGGTTTCGGCGGAGAAGATGTTCGCCGACGCGCAGACCATGAACGTCATCGTCACCTGGGTGTTGCGGGTGGTCGGCGTCGTGGTGCTCGCCATCGGCTTCGGGCTGGTTCTTGCACCACTCGGCGTCGTGGCCGACGTCGTCCCCTTCGTCGGCAGCCTCGTTCGCTTCGGCACGGGCCTCGCGGCCATGCTTCTGGCGGTGCTGACGGGCACGACCACGATCGCGCTGGCCTGGATGTGGCACCGTCCGGTGTTCGCGCTGGGCGTGCTGGCCGTCGGGGTGGCCGTGGCGGCGCTGATCGCCGCGCTCGGCCGCCGCAGGGCCGGCAAATCGGGCGGCGCCAAACCGGATGCGGCGGCCTGGGGCCGCACGGCAGGCCCGTCGCCTGCCTGAGTCGCGACAACTGGACTTCAAAGGGCCTGGACGGTCAGGCCCTTGAACAAAACCGGCCCTGTGGGCCGCCCGATGGGCGAGCCGGTTTCAGGTTCCAGCGTGATCTCGAACAACTGGTCCTCGCCGACCGCCGGCAGACCGCCGATGGCGAGGTCCGCCCTCCGGGCCTCCTCGATCAGCCCGACGGACACCGGCCCGCTTTGCGGGCTCGGCAGCGTCCAAACCTCCAAGGCCCGTCCCTCCGGAACGGGAATGTCCTGAAGCGGGATCAGGCGGGCTCCGCCATCCGCGTCGACCTCCACGATCGCGCCGGCCGGCGAGCCGTCGGCGGGAACCAGGATCGCGACGAAGCGCGGCGCGGGCTCCGGCGCCAGGACGAGCGCCACAAGCCCGGCCGCGAGCGCGGCGCTGGCGGCGAGCCCACCGAGGCCTGCCCAGCGCCAGAACCGCAAACTGTCCCAGGCCGCATTGAGCGCTGAGGCTCGCCGTTCTCCCGGACGTTCGACCTGGCCGATGCTGCGGTCGATCCGCAGCCAGAGCGCGTCGTCGGCGGCAAGCAGCTCGGCGGTATCGTCGAGGGCGTGGAGTCGCCGCATCCCCTCCGCGACCTCCTGCGCCAAGCTTGGGTCGCGTGCCATGGCGGCCTCGAACGCCTCGGCTTGCGCGGGCTCCAAGGTTCCCAACACGTAATCGGCGACCTGCTCGTGGCGCATGACGGGGGTCATCGCATGCACTCCCGGACCTGCAGGAAGGCGCGCCTGATCCAGGACTTGGCGGTCCCCAGCGGCACGCGCAGCGTGGCGGCGACCTCGCCGTGGCTCATGCCGAAGGTGTAGGCCAGCACCAGCCCCTGGCGGCGCTGCGGCTCGAGCCCTTCCAGGCAGCGCCGCAGCCGGCTCGCCTCGTCGAGAGCCACGACCACGGCTTCGGGATCGGGCGCATCGTCCGGCTCGTCGGCCAGCAGGTCGGCATCCGTCGCCTCCTCCCTGCCGCCGTCGCGGAGAATGTTGAGCGCGCGATGGCGAAGGATGGTGAACAGCCAGGCGCGGCCGGCGCCGCGCGCGGGGTCGAAGCTCGCCGCCCGGCGCCAGACCTGCACGAACGTGTCCTGCACGGCCTCTTCCGCCAAATCGCGCCGGCGCAGAATGCGGGCGGCCACGCCCAGCATGGCGCCGGCGTCCTGCTCGTAAAGCAGCCGGAGCGCGGCGCGCTCGCCCTTCGCGCAGCGCCGGAGGGCATCCGCGTAATCGAAGCCGGTGCCGGCCGTCTGGTCGAGCCGCCGCTGCATCAACGCTCCAAGCCGCTTTCTCCAGTCCGCATGCTGCCCACGCCGCTCTCCCGCCCTGCCACTGATGACACACGGCGGAAGCGATTGGATGCGGCCATGACAAAAATTTTCGTCCCGCTGCATCCGTTCGACCGCGCGGCGTGTAGCCGACATGGGTCCAACAGGGATCCGATCCACGAACCAGACAGGTGACACCATGAAGACGATCGCGTTCACGGCCGCCATATCCTCCCTAGCGCTTGGCGCCCCGTCGGCCTATGCCGCTTCCATCGTGGCCCTGACCGGCGACAACAGCCTGGTCATGCTCGACACGGCGCAGGGGACCGCCTCAAGCCCGACCGCCGTGACCGGGGTCGAGGGCCGCCTGCTCGGCATCGACGTCCGCCCTGCCGACGGCATGCTGTATGGTTTGTTCGCCGACGGCACCATCGCCACCATCGATCCCGCGAGCGGCGCGGCCACGAAGGTCGACACGCTGCAAATGGCGCCCAAAGGCGACAACATCACCGTCGATTTCAACCCGGCGGCCGACGCCCTGCGCATCATGAGCGCCGACGGCACGAACCTGCGCACCAAGATCACGGGCGGCGCGGTGACGGAGGATGGCAAGCATGCCTTCGCGTCGGGCGACATGCACGAAGGCGAGACGCCCAACATCGTGGCGGGCGCCTACACCAATTCCTACGCGGGAACCGAGCAGACGGCGCTCTACAACATCGACGCCACGATCGACGCGCTGGTCCAGCAGGCGCCGCCGAACGATGGCACGCTCAAGGCCATTGGCAAGCTCGGCGTGGACGTGGACGGGAATGTCGGCTTCGACGTCCAGTCGGACGGCCAGGGCGGCAACGAGGCCTGGCTGATGAGCGGCAACAAGCTCTATTCCGTCGATCTCGAAAGCGGGGCGGCCGCGGAAGCAGCCACCATCGAGGGCGTGGACGGCGGCGTCCGCGACATCGCCGTTCTGCCGGCCATGTGATCGCCTGCATCGGCCCGTGACGCCGCTCGCTCGGGCGGCGTCACGGGCTCAGGCCGGCACGCGCACCACGGCCCGCAGCCCTCCGAGCGGGCTCTCGGCAAGCGTGATGTCGCCGCCATGGCTGCGGGCGACGTCGCGGGCGATCGACAGCCCCAGGCCGGTGCCGCCGGCATCCTGGTTGCGGGCCTCGTCCAGGCGCACGAAGGGCTTGAACACGTCCTCGCGGCGGTCGGCCGGCACGCCGGGTCCGTCGTCGTCGATGGTGACGGTCAGGTCGTTGCCGTCATGGGCGGCCGACACCTCGACCTTTCGCGCATAGCGGAACGAATTGCCCACGAGATTGTCGAGCAGCCGTCCGAAGGCCTGGGGCCGCACATGGCACAAGGGCGGCCCCTGAAGCGAGAAGGCGAAGCCGCGCTCGCGCAGCACCGCTTCGTCTTCCGTCCGCTCCGCCCATTCCTCGAGGTCGAAAGCGCCCTCGTCCTCGGCGTTCTCGCCACGCGCGAAGTCGATATAGCCCTGCAGCATCGACTGCATGTCGTCGATGTCCTTGTTGAGCGCGTCCAGGTCCAGGAATTTCGGCCCGAGCGCAAGCTGCAGCCGAAAGCGTGTCAGGATGGTGCGCAGGTCGTGGCTGACACCCGTCAGCATGGCCGTGCGCTGCTCGATCTGCCGTTCGATGCGCTCGCGCATCAGAAGAAAGGCCAGACCCGCCCGGCGCACCTCCTCGGCCCCGCGCGGGCGGAAATTCGCAGGGATCGGTCGTCCTTTGCCGAAGCTTTCGGCGGCCTCGGCGAGCTGGGTGATCGGCCTGATCTGGTTGCGCAGGAAGGGAATGGCGATGAGCAGGAGCACCGCCGCCGTGCCCACCATCCAGACGAGGAACTGATGCGTGCGGGAGGCATAGGCGCGCGAGCGGTCCGCCTGCACCCGCAGCACCTGGTCGTCCAGTTGGACGCGGATCTCGATGGTGCTGTCCTCGCCGGCCGTATCGAGCCAATGAGGGAGGCCGATCCGCTTGTCGATCTCCGCCGAAAGGATGGGGTCGAGGATCGAGAAGAGCGGCGCCGCGCCGGGTTGCGGCAGCGTGGCGCCCGGCAACAGCTCCACGTCGAGCCCCAGCCTGCGCCGGGCAATGCGGATGACCTGCGCATCGTCTTCGGGCGGGAAGCTTTCGACCATGTCGATCACGGCGGCGACGTCGCGCGTGGTAGCCTCGGACAACTGCTCGGTGACCCTTTGCCAATAGCGCTCCAGGACCACGGCGGTGACCACCGTCTGCAGGAGGATCATCGGCGTCACCACGATGAGGAGCGAGCGCGCGTAAAGCCGCTTGGGCATGTAGAACGAAACCCGCCGCCAGAAGCGGCGCCACGCGCTCCGCCCTTCGCCCAGCCGGCCGGCGAGGTTTTCGCGCCAGCCCGCCGGCTTCGCCTCTCCGTCCGCCGCCCGCGCCGACATGGACCGCCTCCTATTCGACGCTCAGCCGATAGCCGATGCCGCGCACGGTCTGCAGCCAGACCGGGTTCGCTGGGTCGCGCTCGATCTTGCGGCGCAGCCGGTTGATCTGCACGTCGATGGTGCGCTCGCCGACCTCGCCGTCGCCGCCCACCAGCTCGTGGCGCGGGATGGTTTCACCCGCCCGCGAGGCGAAGATGGCGAGAATTTCCTGTTCGCGCTCGGTGAGCCGCAGCGTTTCGCCCCCCTTCTTGAGCTCCCTTCGGGCGATCTGGAAGCTGTAGGGCCCGAACACGATCTGCTCGAGCTTTGGCTGGGAGGGCTGCGCGCCGCGGCGGATGATGTTGTTGATCCGCAGGATCAGTTCGCGCGGATCGAAGGGCTTGGTCAGATAGTCGTCCGCCCCCGCCTCCAGGCCGGCGATGCGGCTGTCGGTTTCCGACAGGGCCGTCAGCATCAGGATCGGCACGTTCTTCTCGGCCCGGAGCGCGCGCGTGAGCTCCACGCCGGTTTCGCCGGGCATCATCACGTCGAGCACGACGAGGTCGAAGTCGAGGCCTGCGAGCTTGCGCCGGGCCTCCGTGGCCGTGCCCGCGACGGTGACGCGAAAACCGTTCTCGCCCAGGAACTGCTTGAGCAGCGTTCGGATGCGGGTGTCGTCGTCCACCACCAGAAGATGGGGGGCGTCGTCCCCGGGCGCATGGCCATTGTCCAGACGTTCAGCTTCTTCCATCCCTGCCGTCCCCATTCGCGGCGCGGGCCGGTTCGCCGCCGATCTCGTTCAGCCGGGCGCGCCAGCCTTCGTCCACCATGTCGCGCAGGAACCGTTCGACGGTGCGCCTTCCGTCGCCGTCCAGCCCTTCCAGCGCCTGAGCGATGCGCCGCGATTGCGGCCGGGCCAGGGCCAAGGCCAGTTCCCGGCCTTTGGCCGTCGGATAAAGCTCGCGCTGGCGCCGGTCGCGGGGGCCTTGCACCTGCACCACATGGCCGGAGTCGATCAACTGCTTCAAGACGCGCGCCAGGCTCTGCTTGGTGATCCGCAGCACGTCGAGGAGCTCGGCCACGGTGAGGCCGGGCCGGCGGTTCACGAAGTGCAGAACCCGGTGATGGGCGCGCCCGAAGCCGAAGCGGTCCAGGATCTGGTCGGGATCGGAGGTGAAGTCGCGATAGGCGAAGAACAGCAGCTCGATCAGCGCGAGGTCGAGGCTTTCCTCCGCCTCGAGCGGCGTCTTCAAGGGAGCGGGTCGGGTTGCGGGCTGGGCCATCGAACAAGCAGCTCGGAACAGGTTGCGGCCCATCCGTCGCGGAACGGCTCGACGCAACAAAATCCATTAAGCCGCCAAAATTATGTCAGCACTGTTGACATAATTTGCGCCGGCGCGTAATTTTTGCAAAGCGTCTAGGCCATTTGCGAATGAAGACGCAAGGGCGGGTGAGGCTCGCGGCGCTTCGGGAGGCCTGCAAAGCGCGGCGGAGACAAGGGGCGCGGCGCCAGCGCCCAAAGGGAGGATTTAATGGCTTCCGTTCCTTTCGACCAGCTCGACGGCTTTATCTGGATGAACGGCGCGTTCGTGCCGTGGAAGGAGGCCAGGATCCATGTGCTGACCCATGGCCTGCATTACGCCAGCTCCGTGTTCGAGGGCGAGCGCGCCTATGGCGGGGAGATCTTCAAGCTCACCGAACACACCGAGCGGCTGCACGAGTCGGCCAGGCTTCTGGGCTTCGCCATTCCCTATTCCGTCGCCGAGATCGACGAGGCCTGCCGCGAACTGCTCAGGAAGCAGGGCTTTGCCGACGCCTATGTCCGGCCCATCGCCTGGCGCGGCTCCGAGCAGATGGGCGTGTCCGCGCAGAACAACCGCATCAATCTCGCCATCGCGATCTGGCAGTGGCCGAGCTATTTCGATCCCGCGCAGAAGCTCAAGGGCATTCGGCTCGACATGGCGGAGTACCGCCGGCCCGACCCGCGCACGGCGCCCTCCAAATCCAAGGCGTCCGGCCTCTACATGATCTGCACCATCTCCAAGCATGCGGCCGAGGCCAAGGGCTATGCCGACGCCATGATGCTGGACTGGCGCGGCCGCGTGGCCGAGGCCACGGGCGCCAACATCTTCTTCGTCAAAGACGGCGTCATCCACACACCAGATCCCGACTGCTTCCTGGACGGCATCACGCGGCGCACGGTGATCGGTCTCGCCCGCCGGCGCGGCTACGAGGTGGTCGAGCGGGCGATCATGCCCGAGGAGCTCGACGGCTTTGAGGAATGCTTCCTCACAGGGACAGCGGCCGAGGTGACGCCAGTGTCCGAGATCGGCCCCCACCGCTTCACGCCGGGCGACGTGTGCCGGGCGCTGATGGAGGACTATTCCGCGGCCGTGCTGCCGGCCCGCGCCCTGGCCGCGGAATAGCCGTGGTTTTTCCTCGCCCACCATTGCAAGCGCCCCTCGGATGCTGTTGATTTTCCGCTCGGGAACGCAGGAGGACGGGATGGGTCGGCTTGGGGTCTTGGCGGCGCTGGCGCTGGTGGGGATGGCGGGGCAGGGGCTCGCCGCCCAGCTCGAGGACGGCACCTATCGCTGCACCTTGGGCATGAACGCCCATATGGGCGACATCGAGATCAGCGATGGCGCCTTCCGCGGCCCGGCCTATGACGGCGACTATGGCGAGGCCTATCCGCTCGAGGTGACGGACGCGGGAACGATCAACTGGGGCGGGCCGTTGGGCGGGCTGTCCTCGGGCGGCAACACGGTGGTGAGCACCGTCCTGAAGGACGCCGGCGGCGGCCGCGTCGGCTTCGACATCATGATCCAGCTCGAAAGCGGCAATTTCTCCACCGTGAGCTGCTCGCCGGAATAGGCTTGGTCGCGAAAGGCAGCGGGAGGGAATGGGTCGTCTCAGCGCACGGATCGTTCCGGTTACCGCCTTCCAGCAGAACTGCGCGATCCTGTTCGACGAGGAGACGCGCGACGCGGTGGTGGTCGATCCCGGCGGGGACGTGCCCGACATCCTGGCCGCGCTGGACGAGACGGGGGTGACGCCTCGGGCCATCTGGCTCACCCACGGCCATCTCGACCATGCCGGCGGCGCGGCTGAGCTGAAGGCGGCGCTGGGCGTGGACGTCGTCGGCCCGCACGAGGCCGACAGGCCGCTTCTTTCGCGCATCGAAGCCCAGGCCGAGATGTTCGGCCTGCCGGGCATCTATCGCAACGCCACGCCCGACCGCTTCCTGGTCGAGGGCGACGAGGTTTCGGTGGGGCCGCACCTGTTCCGGGTGCTGCACTGCCCCGGCCACGCGCCCGGCCATGTGGTGTTCTTCTGCGAGGCGCTGCGCTTCGCGCATGTGGGCGACGTGTTGTTCCGCGGCTCGGTCGGCCGCACCGACCTGCCGGGCGGCGACCATGCCGCCCTGATCCGCTCCATCGAGGAGAAGCTTCTGCCGCTCGGCGACGATGTCGGTTTCCTGTGCGGCCACGGGCCGGGCAGCCGGTTCGGCGAGGAGCGGCGGACGAACCCGTTCCTGGCATGACGGCGGCGCGACGCGGGGCGTCGCTCGTGTCGCGCCTGGCTTTTGCCGATCCGCTAAGCTTCTCCGCAGCTTCGAAGCCAGGGAAGAACCGCCGCATGAAGATCGCCGACGTCAAGACCTTCGTGGTCGAGAACCCGCCGCCGCAGGCCGGCGGGCGCTACTTCATCTTCGTCAAGCTCACGACCGACGGCGGCGTGGTCGGCTATGGCGAGGCCTACAGCGCCAGCTTCGGGCCGCTCGTCACAGCATCCATGATCGAGGACGTGGCCGAGCGGTACCTGGTGGGACGCGACCCGCACGATGTCGAGACGTTCTTCCGCCGCGCCTATGGCTCGGGTTTCACGCAGCGCCCGGACGTGTCCATGATGGGCTGCGTTTCGGCGCTGGAGATGGCCTGCTGGGACATCATCGGCAAGGAAGCCGGCAAACCCGCCTACAAGCTGCTTGGCGGCCAGGTTCACCACCGCCTGCGCTCCTACACCTATCTCTACCCCACCACGGGCAGCGTCTATCCCGACGAGGTCGACGACCCCAGGAACGTCTACAACGACCCCGACATGGCGGCGGAATGCGCGCTCGACTATGTCCGCCAGGGATTCAACGCGGTCAAGCTCGACCCGGCCGGTCCCTACACCGCCTTCGACGGCCGCCAGCCGGGCCTGGCCGACATCGATCTCTCCGCGCGCATGGTGCGGGCCATCCGCGAGGCGGTTGGCACGCGCTGCGACATCCTGTTCGGCACGCATGGGCAGTTCACGGCCTCGGGCGCCCGCCGCATGGCGCGCGCCATCGAGCCTTACGACCCGCTCTGGTTCGAGGAGCCGGTGCCGCCGGATTCGCCCGAGGTCATGGCCGAGGTGGCGCGCTTCACCTCGATTCCCGTGGCGACGGGCGAGCGGCTCACCACGAAATGGGAGTTCGCCCGCGTGATCGAGCATCGCGCGGCCTCGATCCTGCAGCCCGATCTCGGCCGCTCCGGCGGCCTCCTTGAGACCAAGAAGATCGCCGCCATGGCCGAGGCCGCCCAGATCCAGGTGGCGCCCCACTGCTATTGCGGGCCGATCGTGGCGGCGGCCAACATCCAGCTCGCCGTGACGCTGCCCAACTTCCTGATCCTTGAATGCATCAAGACGTTCGACGGCTTTCACGCAGAACTTCTGAAGAAGAAGATCGAGTGGGAGGACGGTTGGATCATCCCCTCGAACGAGCCGGGGCTCGGCGTGGAGCTCGACGAGGCGGTCGCGGAAGCGCATCCCTGGCGCGGCGGGCCGCTGCACCTGCAGATGGGGCAGCACCCCCTGTTCCCCTGAAAGGACGGTAACCCGTCAAATCCACAGCGAAATTTACTATAGACTCATGCGCCCGACGGAGTCCGCTTCCCAAGCGCGAACCGTGAAAGTAAGAATGCATTAACTAACCAGGCTAGTGTTTAACAATTGTTATTGATGCGGGAGCGAGGACGATGAGGCTGACGGAAATCTTCAAGCGGCAAGGCGCCACCGACAACGCCTTCGAGAAACTGGAGTCCAGCCTCTCGGAAATGCTTCTGGTCGAGATGGCGCCGCCGCTCCAGCCGAACCATGTCGAAGCCGAGGAGGCCGATGCGGCGATCGCCGAAGCCATCGAGGTCTCAGCCGAGGAGCCCGCCGGGGAGACCGACGGCGAGGGGACGGCGGAAGCCCAGGAGGAGGAGGCAGAGCAGGAGGCGCCTCGCACCACCGCCTACGCGCAAGCCCGGCTGGCCGAGTTCGCGGCCTTCGAAAGCCTCCAGCACGACAGCCAGGCCGAGCTGGAGCTGATGAGCGGGGCGCTGGCGAAGATCAAGTCGGCGCAGCACCAGACCCGCGAGTTCCTCAACAGCGTCCATTCCGGCATCCACCGCACCAACGAGCTGGAGATGTCGGTCGCCAAGCTGACATCGGAGAACCGGCTGCTCTACCGGCAGGCCGAGCATGTGAATCGCCTGCGCAGCCGCCATGAGGCGCTGGTGGGGGCCTACAAGAATCGCGAAGCCAAGCTTCTGGACAACGCCGAGGGCTTGCGCAGCGCGCTCGCGGCCGCGAAGCTCGAAGTGGTCGAGGCCAAGGGCGCGATCGCGGCGTTGGAGGCGGAGCGCCGGGAAACCATGAACGCCCTCGCCGCGGCGACCAGCCACGCGGAGCGCACGGCGCGCGAGAACGAGGTGCTGCGCGAAAAGCACATCAACCTCTCGGCCGATCTCGAAGCGGTGTCGCGCAAGCGCACGGAAGCCGAGCGGCGGGTCGACGAGTTCGCGGCGATGCACACGCGCGACACGGCCGAAATCGCGGAACTCCGCGCCAAGCTCGGCAGCGCCGATGCCGAGCGCCAACGTCTGCAAAAGCAGAACGATGCGCTTCAGGCGCGGCTCACGGAGATGAATGAGACTCTGGTCACGCTGGAACGGGAGATGGAGGAGCAGGCGCAGCGGCACGACCTCGGCCTGCAGGGCCTGAGAGGCGAGCGGGACACGCTGGCGGCGCGGCTTGAAGTCCTGTCGCGGGCCGAGCTCGAAGCCAACGCCCGCATCGGCGAACTGACCGACGGCCTGAACGACGCCACGGCGGAACGCCGGATTTTGGAGGAGCGGGTGGCGAGCCTCCTGCGCGAGCGTGACGAGGCCCTGGCCACGCGCCGCGACACGGCGGCGCTGGAGCAGGAGAACAAGCGCCTGGAGGCGACAGTCAAGGCGCTCAGCGTTTCCGAGCCGGCATTGCCCCCGGAACGGGCGCGGACGCCGGATGCGGCGGGCACGCTCAACAATGTCGTGACCGTTCAAGACCGGCTCCCGAGGTCGGCCTGAACGCTTGCCGGACGGACCGGCCTCGCGGGGCCGGTTCGGATCAGCCGAGTTTCGCCTCTGCCCTCGTTTGAGCCGTTTCCGCCGCGGCGGTTCGAGCGGAAAGGCGGGCGTTCGCAAGCGGGAGCGTGCGGCGGGCCTGGAACGCTGCCCTCTTCGAAATGGAATCCTTGGCCGGCCCGTGTCCGGGGGTTGGCCGGTCCGAACGATCACGTCATCCTGACACGACGTTGTCAGGAGTTGTCGCGGCAAGGAGGGGTTGAAGGTGGCCGCCGCTCTTCCATGAGCGGCGCGGAACGCCCATATTCCCTCGATGTCCGAACGCTTGAAGAACTCGCCTCGCGGCCGCGCCGCCGCGCCGCGCCCCGAGTCCGGCAAGCCCCGCCGCTCCGGGCCGGTCACCGCCTTTCTCGACGCCTCCACGCCGCTGGAAGAGGAATCGCGCCCGGCCGGCTTCGAGGAGGGGCCGCAGGCTCCATTTCGAGGCGAGGAGTTCGGGGGCATCCCGCTGCTCGGTCCCGTGTCGGAATGGGCCGAGGCCATCTCGCGCGAGGCCGAGCGGCCGACGCCTGTGACCGACCTGGATCAGGGCGGCGAGGGCGCTGCACAGCCTCGCGCTCAGAAATCCAGGAAGATCCCGGCCCGCTCGGCCGAGGCAACGCGGTCGGCGCGCGGCACCTCCATGGGCGGGGCGGCGAGCGCGCGGGAACGCGCCGCCGCGGGCCTCAACCCCGTGGCCGGCTTGGATGTCAGCCTGGAGGACGCCGAGACGCTGTCGCCTTCGGGCGTCACCGCCACCGTGGAGGCGCTGTCGCGGCTCATCGAGTCCGGCAACCCGCTGCACAAGAATGGCAAGATCTGGACGCCCCACCGGCCCGCGCGCCCGGAGAAGTCGGAGGGCGGCATCCAGCTCGTGATGAAGTCCGACTTCCAGCCGGCTGGCGACCAGCCCACCGCCATCAAGGATCTCGTGGAGGGCGTCGGCGAGGCCGAGCGCACGCAGGTGCTGCTGGGCGTCACGGGCTCCGGCAAGACGTTCACCATGGCCAAGGTGATCGAGGAAACGCAGCGCCCGGCCCTGATCCTCGCGCCCAACAAGACGCTGGCCGCCCAGCTCTACGGCGAGTTCAAGCAGTTCTTCCCCGACAACGCGGTCGAGTATTTCGTTTCCTACTACGATTACTACCAGCCCGAGGCCTATGTGCCGCGGACCGACACCTATATCGAGAAGGAATCCACCATCAACGAGCAGATCGACCGGATGCGCCACTCGGCGACGCGCTCGCTGCTCGAACGCGACGACGTGGTGATCGTCGCCTCCGTGTCCTGCATCTACGGCATCGGTTCGGTCGAAACCTACACCGCCATGACCTTCGGCATGCAGGTCGGCGACCGGCTCGACCAGCGCCAGCTCCTGGCCGACCTTGTGGCGCAGCAATACAAGCGCCGGGACATGGATTTCACGCGCGGCAGTTTCCGGGTGCGCGGCGACACGATCGAGATTTTTCCGGCCCACCTGGAGGACCGCGCCTGGCGCATCACCATGTGGGGCGACGAGATCGAGAGCATCACCGAGTTCGACCCGCTGACCGGCCACAAGACCGGCGCGCTGAAGTCGGTGAAGATCTACGCGAACTCGCACTACGTCACGCCGCGGCCGACGCTCAACCAGGCCATCAAGTCGATCAGGGAAGAGCTCAAGCAGCGGCTGGACGAGCTGAACCGCGCCGGCCGCCTGCTTGAGGCGCAGCGGCTGGAGCAGCGCACGCGCTTCGACCTCGAAATGCTGGAGGCCACCGGCTCCTGTCAGAGCATCGAGAACTATTCGCGCTATCTCACGGGCCGCGCGCCGGGCGAGCCGCCGCCCACGCTGTTCGAGTACATCCCGGACAATGCGCTGATCTTCATCGACGAAAGCCATGTCACGGTCCCGCAGATCGGCGGCATGTATCGCGGCGACTTCAAGCGCAAGGCGACTTTGGCCGAATATGGCTTCCGCCTGCCCTCCTGCATGGACAACCGCCCGCTGCGCTTCGAGGAATGGGACGCCATGCGGCCGCTCACGGTGGCGGTGTCGGCCACGCCCGGCGCGTGGGAGCTCGATCAGTCCAGCGGCGTGTTCGCCGAGCAGGTGATCCGTCCCACGGGCCTCATCGACCCGCCGGTCGAGGTCAGGCCCGCCAAGCACCAGGTCGACGATGTGCTCGGCGAGATCAGGGACACGACGCGAAAGGGCTATCGCACGCTCTGCACCGTGCTGACCAAGCGCATGGCGGAAGACCTGACCGAGTATCTGCACGAGCAGGGCATCCGCGTGCGCTACATGCATTCGGACATCGACACACTCGAACGCATCGAGATCATCCGCGACCTGCGGCTCGGCGCCTTTGACGTGCTGATCGGCATCAACCTTCTGCGCGAGGGCCTCGACATCCCCGAATGCGGGCTGGTGGCGATCCTCGACGCCGACAAGGAAGGTTTCCTGCGCTCCGAGACCTCGCTGATCCAGACGATCGGCCGCGCCGCGCGCAACGTGGACGGCAAGGTCGTGCTCTATGCCGACCGGATCACCGGTTCCATGGAACGCGCCATGGCCGAGACCCAGCGTCGGCGCGAAAAGCAGGAGGCCTACAACCGCGAGCACGGCATCACGCCGGAATCGGTCAAGTCGCGCATCGCCGACATCCTCGACTCGGTCTACGAGCGCGACCATGTGCGGGCCGACATCTCGGGCTTCGCCGAAAGCGGCTCCATGATGGGCAACAACCTTGCGGCGCATCTCGACCATCTCGAACGCGAGATGCGGGATGCGGCCGCCGACCTCGACTTCGAAAAGGCGGCGCGCCTGCGCGACGAGATCAAGCGGCTGCGCGAGGCCGAGCTCGCCATTTCCGACGATCCGCTGGCCCGCGAGGTGGAAGCGGAAAGCCCGGCATCGGGCCGCGAGAAGGGCAAGCACAACAAGGGCCGCGCGCGCCACCGCACGGCGGAGGAGGGCGGATCCCTTTTCGCCAAGCCCGCGCTTGACGACATGGGCTGCTCGGGCGATTTCGCCACGCCGGAGACGGGCGGACTTTTCCGCAAGAACGGCTTGGACGAGATGACGGTCAGGCGGACGGAAAAGCCGGCGGACGGCCCGAAGCCGATACGGCTCGACGCGGATCTCGAGGCCAAGGCGATGAAGCGCGAGCGCGCTGGGATCGGCTCCTATGAGGACCCCGCCGAGGTGAAGCAGAAGCGTCGGCGCAAGACGAAAACTGGGCGGCCAGGGCGGTAAGGACGAGCGGCATCACGCCGGCGCGCTACGGCGCTCATCCAGTATGCGGCGCAAGTCCTCCAAGAGCGGAAGCGCCGCCTCGATGCGGTCGAGGGGCAGAACACTCAGCAGGTGTTCCAACTCCGGGCCGATCGCGCGGACCGCATCCGCATGGATCGCGCGGCCGCCCGCCGTGATGTCCACGCGCTTGGAGCGACCGTCGTTCGGATCGGGCGTCACGCTGATGTGCCCGGCCCGCTCGAGGTGGCCAAGGGTGTTGGTCATCGCACCCTTGGTGACCTGCATGGCGCGCGCGAGATCGAGGGGCGTCTTGCCGCCCCCCAGGCGGATCAGGTGATTCAGCACGACGAATTGAGGCAGGGTCATGCCATCCGGCATCGTGCGTTCGAACGCGTTGCCGCTGAGCTGTGCCACAATTCCGATCTCATTGAGAAAGCGGAACATCGTCCGTCGAGCGGCTTCGTTTGTCATGCGCTCCTGATCCGCGTCGCAGCGGGCCAACGGGGGCTCGCCTTCACCGCGGGACCATAACCCAGGCGCATGAACATCTGGAGCGTGCTTCCAGGCGCGATCCCCAGCGCGCGGCGAATGGATTCGAAATGCTTCCGCATCGCCGGAAACTCCTGCAGAGCTTGCGAGAAGGGCTGCATGGCAAGGCCTTGCGCCGTGGCGGCGAGGTTCAGCCTGACATAGTCGCGACCGGCCCTGATTTGATCCGCGCGCGAGTTCCCTGTCGTGCCAAGCCACATGAAGGCCATGGCGGTGTCGAACGGTCCCTTGAGCGCCGCGACCTGCTGTTGGAAGGCGGTGGATCCCGTGTCAAGCATGGCCTCCCTCGATAGGAGCCCTGCCATGGCCAAGCCCTCCATCAGCGGACCGGACAGGTCGATGCCGTCCGGATTGGCTTCAATCTCTGCACGCCCCACGCGCGTCAGGTCGATGCTTTCCTTAGCGGTCTCGTAAGTCGACAGCTCCAGATGCATGGCGTTCCAGGCGAGCGCCCGCAGTTCGGCAATCCTGTCCGGTTCCGCTGTCCATGCCACCACGCTATCGTGCATGGCGGCGGCCGCTACGGCGGCGAGCTTGTCCGGCTCCACTGGGCGACCGACATCGTATGGTTCCTTGTTGGAACGCCGCGAGAGAACATGGGCGAAGAGCGGATCTCGGGCGACGGCGCCGTCCTTCAGGAAGCGGATTCGAGCGACCGGCCGACCGTCGAGGCGCGGCTGCGGCTCCCCTTCCGGGAAAAGGTCGGTTTCCGTATGCCAACCATCCTGGGCCGCGGCCTGCGCGAGCAGCTCCAGGAAGCAGCCGAGACCCACGGTGATCTGGCGGTCGAACGGATCGGTCTGCGGCAGGCGACGGTCGTCCTGGCAGAACAGCGTGATCTCGCCCTCCTTTGAGAGATCAGCCTGCCACGGTTGCCGGTTGTGCGGGTTGGGCGCGAGAATCGCAAACGAGAGCGCGCGGCGGCGCGGCTCGGTCTCGCTCAGCCCCGCCATCTCCCAAGGCAATCGCGCGCGAACCGGATCACGCGTGGCGGCCCAGACACCGCCGCCCGCTGCAAGGATGGCGGTTCCTCCGAGGACCGAAAGGAAAGCTCGTCTCGTCGTCGCCATTGCCATCTCCCGTTCAGGTTGATTTCACGTTGAACTAGATAGTTCAACGTGAAACTGATGTCAAGGCATAGTGCCATCTCGGAAGAGGTTTTCAGTCCGCAGCGGTGGGGTGCGCCGGAACGAAACGCTGCGCTGCCGGGTTGCCTCTCTCGCAACGAGGAGCCAAGCCATGAGCGGCAACCAGCACATCAAGTCCAAGACGCCGTCCGACAAGGATTTGCGCGAGGATCCCGGCATCGGCGCGTCCAAGGGCACGATCAAGGCCGGGGACCTGGACGCCGACGACATCGAGGACGGCGACAACACCTTCACCGGCGACGTTGAGAACGACGTTCGCCCGAGCGGCGGGATCGACCCCAACCAGGTCGGCCGCACCAACAAGTGACTCCCCCCTTTTGCGCCAGGAGGACCGACCATGAGCTCGGCCAATAATCGCCCGCAGGGCAACAAGACCCATCAGCAGTTCCGCAACATCGTCGAGAACCGCGTGGACACGTCCAACGCGGGCGAGGACTTCGACATCCGCGCCGACCTGAACCGATCGGACGCGGAGAAGCGCGCCCGGCAGGAGGGCGCCAATCTGCGTGCCGACCATCCCGACTTCGAGAACGCCGACGATCGCGCCATGATCCGCGGCGAAAACCAGAGCAGTCAGCACCACAAGAACCGCGTGGATGACGACTGATCCTCTCCTCCCTTGGTCCAAGGGCCGCTAACAAAGCCGCGAGTTCCAGCCGAGCGAGGGAACCCGCGGAGTCGCGAGGGATTGCTTGGGTCCGGCGGGACGGTGATCCCGCCCCCCTTCCTTCTCGGAGACGTCCCATGAACCGTAGATCCATGATCAGCCTGGCCGCGCTCGCGGCCGTTCCCGCCGCCCTGGCTGCGGGCCCGCTCTTCGCCCAGGAAAGCGGCGCGAACGCCAATGCGACGGCCGGCGGCGCCATGCCCATGGGCGAGGCCGAAATGAAGCACATGCAGGATACGATGCGCGTGGGCGGGTTGGCGCTGCTGTCCAGCCGCGTGGCGCAGCAGCAGGCCAGCGACCCGCTGGTCCAGGCCTTCGCGAAATGGGAGGTGGCGGAGCAGCAAGCCATCGGCGACGTGCTGAAGTCCATCGGGCAGATGGGCCAGGGCGGCCAAGCCATGCAGGTGTCCGGCCAGCTCCAGCCGCCGAGCGACGACGAGATCATGGCCATGCTTGGGGACCAGGAGAAGCAGATGCTTCAGCAGATGCAGGGCCTGAGCGGCGCCGAGTTCGACCAGGCCTATATGCAGGCCCAGCTCGAAGGCCACCAGCAGCTCCTGCAGATCCAGGAGAACTATCTGCAGAGCGGCCAGAACATCCATCACGTCCATGTGGCGAAGCTCGCGCGGCCGACCATCGTCGAGCATATCGAGCATCTGCAGGGCATGACGCAGACGACCTCCAGCACCCAGCAGTGACGGGAGCGGTCGAGCGCTCACTTCTTCGAAAACATAGGCGGCGGGGCTATGGCCCCGCCGCAGCTTTGCGGAGCGCCGAACAGAACAAAGACGAACGGCGCGGGCCTACTCTTCCGGCTCGGTCGTGAAAAGCAGCGGAAAGCCGGCCGCGCGTCCGGCATCGGTCGCCCGTGTCGCCTTGGTCTCCGCCACATCCTTGGTGAAGACGGCCACCACGCAGACGCCACGCCTGTGCGCGGTGATCATCACCTTGTGCGCCTGATCCTCGCTCATGCGGAACTCGGCCTTGAGCACCCGCACGACGAACTCGCGCGGCGTGAAGTCGTCGTTCACGAGGATGACCTTGTGGAGCTTCGGCCGCTCCGTCGTGGGCCTGGTCTCGGTGCGCGGCTTGAGCGCGATGTCCTTCATGGCGGCGCCTCAACGGCTGCGAATGGGGTTTCGGCGCGCCTTACCATGAAACAGTCTGCGCGCGCACCAAGTCCGTGCGGCTTCCCGCGGCCGGCGGTGCGGTCAGCCTTCCGGCGCAAAGCTCCAGATTTCGGTGGGACGGCGAAGGCCCTGCCGCGCGGTGCCTGATCGGAAGTCGAAACGCCCCTTTGAGGGTGATCGGCTCATTCCACAGGATAGCCAAGAGGTTGAAGGAGACTGTTCATCCTCCTTCTCGCCTTGCTGAGCCGCCGCTTTCTCGCAGAGTAATCATGCATTAACGATACCCGCCACAGGGCCGACGCCGCGTCGAACCTGGAGGGTCCTCGCGTGTTTACCGGGCGCTTTGGCAGCATGGAGACGTCGCTTGCGATCGATCGGAACCTTCCCGGCGCTGTTCCTTTCGGCCGCCTGCGCCGCCGGCCTTGCGGTCGTGCTCATGCCGCTGCCTGGAGAGGTCGCCGCCAGCCCGCAGAGCGGCCCGCCGCCGGGCGGCTGTCATGCCAATATTCAGCACCATTTCGTCCCGGAATGGGCGCGCGACGTCCCCCATTTTCACCGGGTGCCGGATTGTGCGCCGATCCCGGTCTTGGAATGGCGAAAGCCGGCGGGCCGTCCGAAGAACTGAGGTTCGGCGGGGCCGGCTCGCGGACGTGTTCAGCAGGGACCGTCCGAGATGATCCGATGGTCGGCCGCTCTCGCCTCGCAGGCATTGCCGAACGTGCGCACCGAACTCCCGCGACGCGCGCAGACCGGCGCATATTCGCGCGTGCAGAAGGTTTGTTCGGGTTCCTCGACATCGGCGCGGCGGCACTCGCCCTCGTTGATGATGCGATAGCCCGCCTGATCGGCTTCACAGGCATTGCCGAACGTGCGCACCGTTCCGCCGCGCCGCGCGCAGACCGGATCATATCGCGTCGTGCAAAGCCTTTCCTCCGGCTCGGGGCGCCCGCGCCGGCATTCGCCGTCGCTGATGATGCGGTAGCCCTCGGCCTCCGCCAGGCAGGCATTGCTGAAGGTCTGCCGGTCGCCGCCGCGCCGCGCGCAGACCGGATCATATTCCCGCGTGCAGATGCGCGGGCCTGGATCGATCGGGATCGGCTCCTCCACCACGATGGCCGTGCAGGAGACGAGTGCCAGAAAGGCGAGTCCCAGCGGCCCCACTCGGCAGAGCATTCGCGCCAGCGCCGTCATCATTTCCCTCTCCGCCTTCCCCATGCCGCTCCCTTGACGGCTGCTCACATTGCCTCAAGCCCGGGCGAATGCAAAGGGCCGGGCGGCTCGACCGCCGCCTTGCCAAGGGCCGGGCGGCATGGCATAGGAAAACCCGTTCGGGCATTTGCTGACCCGGTGACTGGAACGTTTTGGACGACCTTTCCCCGACACTGTGAATCTCTGACGCGCCGCCCTCACGGGGCGGGGAGCCCGGCTGCGCGCGAACCGCGCAGCCTTCTTGGACCACCGGCCTGGCCTCGTGCGGCGGGCCAGACTGAACGACCTGGAAAGGATCATCCTCATGGCGCAAACCGGCACCGTGAAGTTCTTCAACAGCACCAAAGGCTTCGGCTTCATCACGCCGGACGGCGGCGCCAAGGACGTGTTCGTCCACATTTCGGCCGTCGAGGCCTCGGGCCTGCGCACCCTCGTGGACGGCCAGAAGGTCACCTTCGACGTCGAGCCCGACCGCATGGGCAAAGGCCCCAAGGCGGTCAACCTCCGCGCGGACTGAACGCCGGGCGCCGCGCCCAGCGGCTGCCTCCATCGCTGCGAGAACAAAGCGCCGTGCGGGTGTTCATCCGCACGGCGAAACTTTTTCTTGCCCGCAAGCGGAAAATAGGGATCAATCCAGCCCTCGGGCATTGCCGGCCCGGAGACTGGAATGGATCGCCGGAAGCGTCTCACCATCCCAAGGGCCAGGGCAGGAATGGGAATCCCTGTGGGAGGGGCTCGGGCGTGATCGCGTCGAGGACACGTGGCTCGAGCCGATCCGGCCCGACTGTTTCTTCTCCACCGAACAAGTTCCGAAGCCGTCCGGGCCGCACCCGGCCTGGCGGCGAACGCATGACGGGAAAACGAGGGAGCTTCCCATGCCGCAGTCCGGCACCGTAAAATTCTTCAACCACGCCAAGGGTTTTGGCTTCATCACGCCCGATGACGGCCAGAAGGACGTGTTCGTCCATATCTCCGCCGTGCAGGCTTCGGGCCTGCCCGGCCTCGAGGACGGGCAGAAGGTCCAATTCGACACCGAGCCGGACAAGCGCGGCAAAGGCCCCAAGGCCGTGAACCTGACGCTGGGCTGAGGCCTTTCGCTTCACCTGCGCCCCGCGGGACCACGCCCCGCGGGCGGAACCATCGTTCGAGAACCCTTCCAAGAGACGCTCCCCGGCGTCCCGATTCGTGGCGTTCACCCCCCGTTCAGCCGCCGCGCGCGAGCATTCCCGAAAGGATCGGCCTTGGCGGCCGGATCCGAGGGGTGCCTCCATGATCGCGTTGATCGCCGTTCTCGCTCTTTTCGCCGAACCGGCGGCCCTGAAGGAGAGCATGGCGCTTGCGCTGCAAGCCGCGCCGCCTCCGGCGGCCCAAGGCGAGCGCCACCCGCGCCCGCGGCCGAGCCCCGAACGGGGCGGGGTGCTTGCCGAACTTCTCGGTCAAAGCTGAGCGGTCCCCGGCAGAGCCCGGCCAACGATCGAAAATGCGGCAAGGCAAACGCAGAGGCGCTTCCACGTCAGTGGAAACGGCTCTCACCGCCGCGTTCCGCGTCCGCTGCCGTCGTTCCGATCGAGACAGAAACAACGCCGGTCATGCCTGATCCTCTAGCATCAAGGCCGCACCCTTGGCGCCGGTGACGATGGAAGCGGCATTGATGTTGCCGCTGACATTGTTGGGAAAGATCGAGGCGTCCACCACGCGCAGCCCGCGCAACCCGTGAACCTTGAGCCGCGGGTCCACCACGGCGTCGCTCGCCTCCGGCCCCATGCGGCAGGTGCCGGAGGGGTGATAAACGGTCCCCGAGCGGCGGCGGAGGTCGTCCACGAGCGCATCGTCGGTCTGCCGCTCCGCGCCGGGCAGCACTTCCTCCGCGATCACCTCGGCGATGGGCTCCTGCGCGGCGATGCGGCGCAGAAACTTCACCGCGTCCAGCATCTCGCTCACGTCCTCGTTGGTGGAATAAGCGTTGGCGACGATTTTCGGCGCGGCGAAAGGGTCGGCCGAGCGCAGGCTGACGGCGCCCGTGCTCGTGGGGCGGCAGTTGGAAAGGCCGATGGAAAAGCCCGGCCAAGGGTCGGGCGACAGGATCGGCCGCTCGCCGGGCCGGGGCAGCACCGTCGAGAAAGCCTGGAAGTAAAGCTGCATGTTCGGGCGGCCATGCTCGGGCGAAGTGCGGAAGAAGCCGCCGCCCTGGTTCATGCTCATGGCGAGCGGCCCGCGCCGCAGCAGGAGGTATTCCGCGCCGACCCGCGCCTTGCCCCACCAGGGTCCGAGAATCTGGTTGAGTGTCGGCAGCTTGGCGCGCCAGGTGTAGTTGACGCCCTGGTGGTCCGACAGGTTTTTTCCTACCGCCGGCCTGTCGGCCACGACCGCGAGGCCGTGCTCGCGCAGAAGCGCCGCCGGGCCGACGCCGGAAAGCTGCAGGAGATGGGGCGTGGACACCGCGCCCGTGCAAAGCACCACCTCGCGCCCGGCGCGAACCCGCGCAAGCCGGCCATTCCTCATATACTCGACGCCGACGGCTCGCCCGTCCTCGAACAGGACCCGCGTGGCGTGGGCGTTCGCCTCGACGCGCAGGTTGGGACGGCGCATGGCCGGCCGAAGGAAGGCGCGCGCGGCCGACATGCGCCGCCCATCCTTGATGGTGGTCTGGTAAACGCCCACACCTTCCTGCTCGCGCCCGTTGAAGTCCGGGTTGAGTGTCAGGCCGATCGCCTGCGCGGCCTGGAGGAAGTGGCGGGTGAGGGGATGGATCTTCTCGCGGTTGTCCGAGACGTGGAGCGGGCCGCCGCGTCCGCGCCACGCGTCCGCACCCGCCTCGTTGTCCTCCAGCGCCTTGAAGAGCGGCAGGAGGTCGGAAAAACCCCAGCCGGGATTGCCGCGCTCGCGCCACTCGTCATAGTCGGCGGGGTGGCCGCGGATCCAGACCATGGCGTTGATGGAGCTCGACCCCCCCAGGACTTTTCCGCGCGGCCAGTGGTCGGCGTTGCCGGCGAGCCCCGGATCGGGCTCGGCCAGGAAGTTCCAGTTCACGCGCGGGTCGTAGAAGGTCTTGCCGTAGCCCAGCGGCATCTGCACGAAAAAGCGGCGGTCGGTGCCGCCGGCCTCCAGCATCAGCACGGAAAAGCGCCCGCCGGCCGACAGCCGCTCGGCCACGACCGAGCCGGCGGAGCCCGCGCCCACGATCACGAAGTCATAGGTCTGATCGGCCGCGGCAGCTTTTCTGCGCGCGCTCCACGCGTTTGCGCCCATGGCGTCCCTCAACGCCGCCCCTCTATCAGGCCCGCGTGCCGCTCGCATCCGCTTTGACGCCGCAGGTTTTTGGGATTGCGACTGAGCCGGTTGACGCTGCCTCGGGGGTTCGGGCAGGGAGGTGCGCGAGCGGGGGACGGGGATGGAAGAAAACGAAAGACCTTCGGGCGAGCTGACGCTGCGCACGCTCGCCATGCCGGCCGACGCCAACGCCGCGGGCGACATCTTCGGCGGCTGGGTCATGGCGCAGATGGACCTGGCCTGCGGCATAAGGGCGGCCGAGCGCGCCAGGGGGCGCGTGGTGACGGCGGCGGTCAAGGAGATGTCCTTCGCCAAGCCCATGAAGATCGGCGACACCTTGTGCATCTACACGCGCGTCGAGCGGGTGGGGCGCACCTCCATGACGCTCGCCGTGGAGGCCTGGGCGCAGCGCTATCTGAGCGACCTCATGGAGAAGGTGACGGACGCCGAGTTCGTGATGGTGGCGCTCGACCGCGAGGGCCGACCCACGCCCGTGCCACCGGACGCCTGATCGGTCAGCCGGCGCGCCGAAGCACGACTTCGGGGCTCGCGGGCGAGGCGATCATCTTGTCGATGCGGCGACCGTCGAGATCCACCACCTCGAATTTCCACCCTTGGGCCTCGAACGTCTCGCCCGCATTGGGCAGATGGTGCAGCTCGGCGAGGGCGAAGCCGGCCGCCGTCTCGTAGTCCCGGTCCTCGGGCAGCTCGATCCTGAGCAGCTCCGCCATCTCGTCGGCCGGCATGTAGCCCGCGATCAGCCAGGAGCCGTCCTCGCGCTGGGTGGACCATGGCTCGTCCTCGTCGAGATCGGCACGGAACACGCCGGTGATCGCCTCCAGAATGTCCGCCGGCGTGACGATGCCCTCGAAGTGCCCGTACTCGTCATGGACGAGCGCCATCGGCACATCCGACTCGCGCAACGTTGCGAGCACGTCGAGAGCGTCGGCCTGGTCCAGCGTGATGGGCGCCTCCGCGATCAGCGCGCGCACGTCGAGCGGGCGGCCCTCCAGCATCGCGGCGAGCGCCGCGCGCGTGTGGATCACGCCGACCATCGAGTCCACGTCGCCGTCGCCGACCGGCAAGCGGGAGTGCTGGGTTTCGAGCAGCATCCCCCTTATGGTTTCAGGGTCGGCCTGGAGGTTCACCCAATCCACCTCCGTGCGTGGGGTCATCACGCCGCGCACCGCGCGGTCGCCGAGCCGCATCACGCCCGCGATCATGCGGCGCTCGTCGGATTCGAGCACGCCCGCGCTCTCGGCCTCGGCGACCAACATCTTGATCTCCTCGTCCGTGACCTTTTCCTCGCTGCCGCCCCGCTGGCCCAAAAGCCGCAGCAAGGCGCTGCCGGACACGTCCAGGAGCCAAACCAAAGGAGCCCCGACCTTGGCGAGAATCGTCATGGCTGGCGCCACCCGCGTCGCGATCCCTTCCGGGTTGCGCAGCGCGATCTGCTTGGGAACCAGCTCGCCCACGATCAGCGAGCCATAGGTGATCGCGGCGACCACGAGGCCGACGCCGAGCGCATCGGCCAAGCCGCCCGACACGCCCCAGTCGCGCAAGGTGAGCGCCAGCCTCTGGCCCAGCGTCGCGCCGGAGAACGCGCCGGACAGCACGCCCACCAGCGTGATGCCAATCTGCACCGTGGAGAGAAATCGGCCGGGATCGGCGTTCAGGGTCAGCGCGCGCGTCGACCCCCTGACATTCTTTTCCTGCAGCGCCTTGAGCCGCGCCGGCCGCGACGACACCACCGCAAGCTCCGACATCGCCAGCATTCCGTTCAGGAACACCAGCGCCACGACCACAGCGATTTCGACGTAAACCATTCCCGTCCTGAACGCTTCGCGGCCGCTCGCCAGGGGCATCGCGCATGCAGACCGCCGTGGGAGCTCGCGAAACGAGCCGGCGGCGCGGCCGCGGCCTTCGTCGAGTCAACCGCTCGAGAAGGCAGTCCTTTTCACATAGGGCGAAATGGCGCGGACGTGAATGGAGAATGCGCGCCTGCCGCCTTGACCTCAGTGACAGGCGCGGCGGCCATTGCGGCGCGCCTTGATGTCGAAGTGGAAATGGTCCTTGTGATCGGCGTCGTAGCCCGGCCCGAGCACGGTCGAGAAGTAGCCGCAGGCGTCGTCGCGCACGGCGTTCAGCAGCCCGCGCTGGCGGAAGGCGAACCAGCCCGGCTTCTTCACGTCGATGTCCTTGCCGTTGTTGAGCTCGATGCGCATCACGTCGAGCGCGTTGCCCTTGGCGTGCTCGGACGCCACGCCCGTGCCGCGGATGCGGCGGCAGGAATAGCTCGACCCCTGATGGATGGTCTTGATGCCCGAGAGATAGCGCCAGCGGGACGAGGGCACGAGCTCCTTCTTGGTCCAGCGCGCGAAGGACAGCGCCATGGCGCAGGTCAAGGTGGCGGCCGGCTTCATCTCCACCGAGCCGATCGCCGACACGGACACGGGCGCGTCGATGCGGCAGGCGCCGCCATCGTCGATCGCGGCGAGGTCGCGGAACTCGACGTCGAGCTTCTTCAACTGGCGGCGGCAGTCGCGTTCCTCCGCGCTCAACGCCTGGCCGGGCGCGGCAGGCTCACTCCAGCGGGGAAAGCTCGCGAGAAAGGGGTTCGATGGCACAAGCCGCTGCA
This sequence comes from Mesorhizobium sp., assembly GCA_035998495.1. Lineage (GTDB taxonomy): Bacteria > Pseudomonadota > Alphaproteobacteria > Rhizobiales > Rhizobiaceae > Mesorhizobium_B. Next base: position 39,609 of record DASYHP010000013.1, on the reverse strand, counting down.
ACCCGCGCGAGGAGGCGATCTGCGGCTCGTCCCCGCCGCCGAACGACAGGATGCCGTCGGTGGAGCAGGAGGCCGTCAGCATCAAGGCGCCCGACAGGCTCAACGCCGCCAGCCAGCACCCTGTTCTGCTCTGCCGCCCCATGGCCGTCTCTCCGGTTTGGAGGCGAGCCTAGGGGGCAAGCGTAAAGGAAAGCTCAGCGGGAACGTTAACGGCGGGGGTTGGAGCGCATGATCTCACCGGGGCGTCCGCGGCTTCGCGGGGTCACGCGTCACTGGCAGAACGGACCGCTGCCGCGCTCGGCGACGTCGAGATGCAGGTGGTCGGCGTGGTCGGCGTCGCTGCCGGGCCCGAGCACGGTCGTGAAGGCGCCGCAGGCGGCTTGCCGGACCGCGGCCAGGAACTCGGCTTCCTTGCCGGTCAAGCCGGGCGCGACCGCAAGCCGTGAGCCGTCGGCGAAGGCGAAGCTTGCGATGTCGAGGGCGTCGCCCGTGGCGTGCTCCGACATCTTTCCCGAACTGCGGCGCGGCCGGCAGACATAGGTTGAGGCCTGGCCGAGAGCTTCAAGCTCCTTGCCCAGGACGCGCCGCGCTTCCACCACGGCGGCCTGGGTCCATGCCGCCGAGGCCTCCGCCAGCCGGCAGGACATCAGCCCGCCGGGCGCCATCTCGACCTCGCGTCCCAGCCGCGTGATCCAGAGCGGACGAGGGATCGCGCAGCTTTCCCCGTCATTGACCGGGGGGCGCGGCTCGAAGGCGACGCCGAGCGCCGCCAGCCGCTCGCGGCACAGCATCTCTTCGGACGGCACGGCCGCGTCCGCGCTCGGCGCCTGGGCCGGCGCCTGCACAGGGGCGGGGGCTTGCTCCGGCGCCGCGGGCGCGGACTCGGGCGGCATCAGTTTGCCGCTCGACGGTTTTGGCGAGGGCAGGGGCGCCTGGCTTGGCTCGGCGGGCGCAGGTTCAGGCGGCAGCAGCTTTCCGATCGACGGCTCCGGCGCGGGCAGCGGCGCTTGGATTGGTTCAGCGGGCGCGGGCGGCAGGAGCTTGCCCAGCGTCGGCTTGGGCTGGGGCAAAGGGGCCTGATCCGGCATCTCCGGCATCGCCTCCCAGGGCGTTTCCTGAGCGCCCGCGCTGACGGCGAGACCGGCCAGCGGAAAGGCGGCCATCAGCGCCCACAGGAGGTTTCGAGCCGCGGTCATCGAGGGGAAATGGACCATCGGCTGGCGCGGGCAAGGCTGCCGCTCTGCTCCTGCCCCATGCTTGACAGGCTGCCGCCGCCGCGCGAGTGCCGCGGCGCGACTTCCCTCCCGTCGAGTTCTCCCGTGGCCCTCCTCTTCTCCCCCAAAGTGGCGCCGATCCTGCTGCTCGTGCTGTCGAACGTCTTCATGACCTTCGCCTGGTACGGCCATCTCAAGTTCAAGACGGCCCCCCTCTATGTGGCGGTGATCGGGAGCTGGATGATCGCCTTCTTCGAGTACTGGCTCGCCGTGCCGGCCAACCGGATCGGCCACCAAGTCTATTCGGCCGCCGAGCTGAAAACCATGCAGGAGGTCATCACGCTGAACCACCTGCTCGGCTTCGCGCTGATCGCCGGCGGCGCGGCGCTCATTTTCAGGGGCTGACCCGCCGGCGGGCCTGGAGGAGCGGCCAGCCCTCCACCAGCACGATGGCCGCGAAGATCAGCCCGCAGCCGGCGAGGCCCAGAGCGCCGACGCGCTCGCCGAGCATCACCGCCCCGGCGACCGCGGCGAAGATGGCTTCCGAGGCCAGCAGAAGTGCGCCGACGGGCGCGCTCACATAGGCTTGGCCGATGGCCTGGAGCGTGAAGGCGAGCGCGCCGGATACAAGGCCAGCATAGAGAAGCTCGGGCGCGGCGTCCCGGAGCCCGGCCAGGCTCACCTCCTCGATCAGGAGGCCGGCGCCGAGCCCCAAGATCCCGCCGACCAGGGATTGCAGCACCGAAAGCGCGATAGGGCGTCGGGACTGTGCGGCGTAGCGGGCGATCAGGATGAGCTGCACCGCGAAGAAGGCGGCGGCGAGCACGGTCAGCCCGTCGCCGACGTTCAGCGCGCCGAACGTCCCGCCCGATAGGAGCCAAATTCCCATGAGCGCCAGAAACGCGGCGGGCCAGACGACCGGGTGCGGCCACTGCCGGAAGATGAGCACCGCGAAGATCGGCACCATCACCACGTAGAGCCCGGTCAGGAAGCCCGAATTGGTCACGGAGGTGTGGAGCAGTCCGACCTGCTGGGCGGCCGAGCCCAGGAAGACCATCAGCCCGATCCAAAGGAACATTCCCCATTCGTGGCGGGACAGCGGCCGCGGCGCGAGCCGCGCCTCGCGCACGGCGAGCGGCCAAGTGGCGACGGCGGCGATCAGGAAGCGCAGGCCCAGGAAGACCATGGGACCGACCGTCTCCATGCCGATCACCTGGACGGGGAAGCCCGAGCCCCACAGCGCGCCGACCAAAAGGAGAACCAAGCTGGCCTGAAGCCGGGTCATGCGGGAAATCCGTGGACGTAAGCGCCCGCGCGGCTCTTAACAGCCTCGCTCCCCGTGGCAAGGATGGGGCTTTGGTCCAGGTGAGATCGACCCTGCGCGCAGTCCGTGGCGAAGCTGGCGCGACCCGGATCCTCCCCCATTCATGGGGGAAGGGACCGCACGAAGTGCGGTGGAGGGGGCCTGAGCGATCACCCCCTCTATACGAACAGGGGGAGGCGAGCCGGGCGGCTCACCCAGCGTCCTGATCCTCCGCGCGGGACAGGCGAATGATCCGACCGTCGCTCTCGTCGTTGAGCAGCCAGATCGAGCCGTCGGGCGCCTGGTTCACGTCGCGGATGCGGCCGAACTCGCCTTCGAGGAAGCGCTCCTCGCCGACGATTTCGCCGGACTCGTCGCGGTCCAGCCGCGAAAGGAGCTCGAACTTCAGCGCGCCGACCAACAGGTCGCCCTTCCATTCCGGGAACATCTCGCCGTCATAGGCGACGAGGCCGGAAGGCGCGATGGAGGGGTCCCAATAGTGCGCGGGCTGCTCCAGGCCCTGCCTTTCCGTTCCCACGCCGATCCGCGCGCCGGAGTAATCCACGCCGTAGGAGATCACGGGCCAGCCATAGTTCTTGCCGGCTTCGGGGTAGTTTACTTCGTCACCGCCCCGCGCCCCATGCTCCACGACCACGAGCCCGCCCATCACGGGATCCCAATCCGCCGATTGCGGATTGCGGTGGCCCTTGGACCAGATCTCCGGCAATGCCTCCTGGCCGTTCGCGAACGGATTATCAGCGGGCACGGAGCCGTCCGGGCCGATGCGCAGCACCGCGCCCGCATGATCCTGGAAGTCTTGCGCGCGCGGGCCATCGCCGCGGTCGCCTGTCGTGACGAAAAGTGTGCCGTCCGGCGCGAACACGAGCCGCGAGCCGAAATGGCGGCTCGTGCCGCTCTTTTGGTTCATGGAGAAGATGGTCTCGACGCCCTCCAGCCGCGCCGGCCCACCCTCGCGCACGAGCTGCCCGCGCGCGACTGCGGTGCCCGCGCCGCCTTCGCCGGGCTCGGAATAGGACAGGTAGATAAGGCCAGACGTCTCGAAGTCCGGCGCGACGGCGACGTCGAGCAAGCCGCCCTGGCCGCTCGCGGCGACCTCCGGCACGCCCTCGACCGGATCGGACAACCGTCCGTCGGCGAAGATGCGCAACCGGCCGGGCCGCTCGGTCACGATCGCACCACCGTCGGGCAGGAAGTCGAGGCCCCATGGGTTTTCGAGGCCGTCGGCGATGGCTTCCGCCTCCAGCGCGACCGCCTCGGTGCGGACGGTCTCCGCCGCGGCGGGGACAGCGAGGAGGATCAGGGTCGAAGCCAGAAGAGGGTGTTTCATGCGCGTCGCTGTCCTTGTTGCCACCGCGCGCATGTAGGGAGGCCCTGACGCGGCGCCAATCACGGGTGCTCGATGCCCTGCGGCGGGAGCTGCCGCAGGCCAGCGCGGGCTTGCTTTTTGATCGTGCGAACGCCACTCGCCGATGCTATATATGCGCGGATTGGATGGAGGCGGTTCCGGGGGTTTTCGCCGCTCGGGCCGTCTTCCTTTTTGCTGTAGTGCCCTTGCCCGAACGCATCCGGGCAAGACGTCTTTCAAGGCTTTTTCCGATGAACAAAGTTCCGATGACCGCCCCTGGATTCCAGACGCTCAAGGAGGAGCTGCGCTGGCGCCAGCAGGAGGAGCGGCCCCGCATCATCGAAGCCATCGCCGAAGCGCGCGCGCATGGCGACTTGAGCGAGAATGCGGAATACCACGCGGCCAAGGAGGCCCAGAGCCTGAACGAAGGCCGCGTCAACGAGCTCGAAGACCTGATCGCGCGCGCCGAGGTGATCGACGTGTCCAAGCTCTCGGGCGACACGGTGAAGTTCGGCGCCACGGTGAAGCTGGTGGACGAGGACACCGAGGAAGAGAAGATCTACCAGATCGTCGGCGACCAGGAGGCCGACGTGAAGCGCGGCCGCATCTCCATCTCATCCCCGATCGCGCGCGCGCTGATCGGCAAGGAAGTGGGCGACGCGGTCGAGGTGAACGCGCCGGGCGGGGCGCGCGGCTACGAGATCGTCGGCATCCAGTTCGGCTGAACCCGACTCCCATGCTGTCGCGGACGCCCGAGGCAGGCCCCGTCGAACTGGCGGAGGTCGAGGTTCTCGCGCCCAACTTCAAGCGCCGGCTGTCGGGCGTCACCAGCACCATCGTCCAGCTCGTTCCCGTGCAGGCGCGAGACCTGGGCGTCGCGACGCTGGGCCCCGGCCTTCCCAAGACCCTGCCGCATATTCGGCCGCGACAGCTCTTCGGGCTGTGGCGGCGGCCGAAGCGCCGGCCGTTCCGCATCTGGCACGCGCGCCGCAATGTGGAGATGGCGACAGGGCTTGTGCTGAAACACATCCTGCGCGCGCCCGTGAAACTCGTTTTCACCTCGGCCGCGCAGCGCCGCCACCAGCCCTTCACCAAATGGCTGATCGGGCGCATGGACGCGGTGGTGGCGACCAGCACGCGCTCGGGCTCCTTTCTGGAAGTGCCGCACACCGTCTTCATGCATGGCGTGGACACCGCCTTCTTCCAGCCGCCGCGCGAGCCGTCCGAGCGCGGCGCGGCCGCCACTGGCCTGCCGGGCCGCTTCCTCGTGGGCTGCTTCGGGCGGGTGCGCCACCAGAAGGGCACCGACCTCTTCGTGGACGCGATGATCGCGCTCCTGCCCTCCTTCCCGGATTGGACGGCCGTGATCACCGGCCGCGTGACCCCCGACAACCAGGCTTTCGCCCGCGCGCTCGAAGAGCGCATCGCCAAGGCGGGCTTAAGCGATCGCATCCGGCTGCTCGGCGAAGTGCCGGAGGTCGCCTCCTGGTATAGGAAGATCCATCTCTATGTCGCGCCCTCCCGCAACGAGGGGTTCGGACTCACCCCGCTCGAAGCGATGGCCTCGGGCGCGGCCGTGGTGGCGAGCGACGCGGGCGCCTATGCCGAGATGGTCGCGGAAGGGGTGACCGGCACGGTCGCGTCGGCGGGCGACGGCGCGGCGCTGACGCAAGCCGTCCGGCGCTATCTCGCCGATCCCGATCTGGCCGTTCGCCACGGCGCGGCCGGGGTGGCGCATGTGGCGCAAAACTTCCCGCTGGAGAAAGAGGCCGCGGGGCTGCGGCTGGTCTATGAGCGGCTCTGGGCGGGGGAGCGGCAGGCGTGAGCGTCTGCGCGCTGGTGATCCACTTGAGGCGCGCCGCCGCGCGCCGGCCGCAGGTGGACAAGCTTCTGCAAACGCTTCCTTTCGCCCCGGCCGTTCTCGACGCGGTGGATGCGGAATCGCTGACCGACGCCGAGATCGCGCGGGTCTATCGGCCCGGCCTTCACAGGCCGCACTACCCGTTCGCCTTGCGGCGCACGGAGGTCGCCTGCTTCCTGTCGCACCGCGCGGCATGGCGGCGCATCGTGGAGGAGGGGCACGAGGCCGGGCTGATCGTCGAGGACGACGTGGCTTTCGAGCCCAGCCAGCTCGGGCCCATGCTCGACTTCGCGCACGCGGGCTTGCAGCCCGGCGACTATCTGCGCCTGCCCTACCGCTCGCGCGGCGAGCGTGGCCGGGTTCTCGCCTCGCGAGCCGGCATGACGCTGGCCGAGCCCGCCGTCGTGGGCTTGGGCATGCAGATGCAGCTCGTGACCCGCTTGGCGGCCGAGCGAGCGCTTGGGGCGACGGAAATGTTCGACCGGCCGGTGGACACCACGCTCCAGATGCGCTGGCTCACGGGCGTGCGGATGCTGACGCTGCGGCCTGTGGTGATCCGCGAGATCGGCGGGGTTTTGGGCGGCACCACCGTGCAGAAAAAGAAGAAGCCGCTGGGCGAGGCCGTTCTCCGCGAGGTCAAGAGAGCGTCCTACCGCATGAGCCTGCGGCTGGCGTCGCTGGCGGCGCGGCCGTGACGGGGTGCTGGGGATGAGCGACATTCAGGCGAGCGGTCCGCTGAAGCGCATGGTGATCGTGGGCAATGGCCCGCTGTCGCGCGACTTCTCGGCCCACGTCGATTCCGCCGACTTCGTGATCCGCTTCAACGAGCCCAAGGCCGGCATCGGCTTGAGCGGGACCAGGACCGACCGGCTGTTCATGGCCAATTCGGGAAAGCCCATGGAGCGGCGGCTCAACGACCCGGCGCTCCTCGACCAGCCCATCTTCCGGGCGGCGCGGGAGATCATCCTCGCCTACCATCCCCAGGTCATCGCGCGCCATTTCCGCAAGCCTCATCTCCTGTCCCGGCTGAAGGGCCGCCGCGCGGACTGGACGCTGCCCGCGATCCAGAGGTTCGGGGCCGCCGGCAAGGAGATCCGCGTCATGCCGCCCGCCTTCTACTTTCATGGCTGCGCCGAGCTCGGCTTGCCGGAGAGCAAGATGCGCAAGGTGTTTCCCAGCACCGGCTATTTCGGCATCTTCTATGCGCTGGAGCGCTTTCCGCCCTCGCAATGGCGTATTGAGGTCTGCGGCTTCACCTGGGCCGGATGGCAGAAGCATGCCTGGGCCGACGAGCGCCGCTGGGTGGCGGGCCACGTGAAGGCCGGCCGGCTGACGTTGATCGACCCCGGCATGAAATAGGCTTTGCTCACGTCGCTTTTGGGGTTAGACGCAGCCCCGCAACGGTAAGCGACAAGGGAGCGGCATCGGCATGACGGAAGCGCTGCGAGTGTTCATCGGCTGGGATTCGCGCGAGCCCATCGCCTATGAGGTGGCGAAAAGCTCGGCGCTCAAGCACGCCTCCGCGCCGCTCGACGTTCGCCCCATCAAGCTCGACGATCTGGCCGCGCAAGGTGCCTATTCCCGCGCCATCGACCCGCTCGCCTCCACCGAATTCACCTATTCGCGCTTCTTCACGCCCTGGCTCGCGGGCTTCGAGGGCTGGGCGCTGTTCTGCGACTGCGACATCCTCTTCAACGGCGACCTCGCCGAGCTCAGGAATTTTCAGGACCCATCCAAGGCCGTCTACTGCGTCCAGCACGACTACCAGCCCAAGGACAGCGTGAAGATGGATGGCAAGGTGCAGACCAGCTATCCCCGCAAGAACTGGTCGTCGGTGATGTGGTTCAACTGCGCCCACCCGTCCACGCGCCAGCTCACGCCCGAGCTCGTCAACCGCGAAACGGGCGCCTATCTGCACCGCATGCAGTGGGCCAAGGATGAGGAGATCGGCGCGCTGCCGACCGATTGGAACTGGCTTGAAGGCTGGAACGAGAAGCCCGCCCAAGGCCTGCCCAAGGCGGTCCACTACACGCGCGGCGGCCCCTGGTTCAAGGACTGGCAGAACGTCGATTACGGCGACGAGTGGCGCCGCGAGGCGCTGAGCCTCGATCCCGATTTCAGGCCTGTCTGAGGCGACGGCGCCGTTCAGGCCCTGGCCGCTTCGTCCCTGTCGATCGCGACCAGGCCTTCGTCTTTCACCTGGCGGATGGTGAGCGCCGTGCGCACCGTGTCCACATTAGGCGCGGCGGCCAGCTCCTCGATCACGAAACGCTGGAAGCCGCTCAGGTCGGTCCCCACGCAGAACAGGATGAAGTCGGTGTCGCCCGACACCATCCAGGCCTGGCGCACCACGCGCCAGCCCTCCACACGCGCTGCGAAGGCTTTCAGCTCGGCGTCGGACTGATGCGTCAGCCCCACCATGCAGAAGGCCACCACGTCGAGCCCTAGGGAGGGTCCGTCAAGAAGCGCGCGGTATTTGCGGATAATGCCGGCGTCCTCCAGCCGCTTCACCCGTCTCAAGCAGGGCGGGGCCGAGATGCCCACGCGCCGCGACAGCTCCACATTCGTCATGCGCCCGTCCTCCTGCAGCTCGCGCAGGATGCGCCAGTCGATGGCGTCGAGATCGGCCTTGAGCATGAAACGGTCTCGTTCGCAGCGGGCGGAGCGCTTCTCCATAGAGCTTCGCCGGCAAGGCTGGAAAGCGGTTTTGCGCGCAGGCCCGCGGCGGCCGCCTCGGACGGGGCCGCGATGGAAGGTTATCCCCAGGCAACCGCGCCGGACCGCTCGCCCGGCTTGCGCCGCTCTCGGCGCTCTTTCTATTGGTGATCACGCTTCCTACATCTCGACCGGCCATGCTCGGCGGCCGGGCGAAAGCTTGAGCCCGCAGGGCGAGGGGGACTTTTCATGAGCAGGCACGCTTCCGTCGTCATCCTGGGCTCCGGCCCCGCGGGCTACACCGCCGCGATCTATGCCGCGCGCGCCATGCTGAAGCCGCTCCTCATCACCGGCCTCCAGCAGGGCGGCCAGCTCACCATCACCACCGACGTCGAGAACTATCCCGGCTTCGCCGACCCCATCCAGGGACCCTGGCTCATGGGCGAGATGCTGAAGCAGGCGGAGCATGTGGGCGCGGAGATCGTCACCGACCTCGTCACGGCCGTTGATCTCGACCGAAAACCGTTCCGGCTGACGGGCGACTCGGGGGCGGTGTACACCGCGGACACGCTCATCATCGCCACGGGCGCCCAGGCCAAATGGCTGAACCTGCCCTCCGAGCAGGCTTTCATGGGGTTCGGCGTGTCGGCCTGCGCCACCTGCGACGGCTTCTTCTACCGCGGCAAGGACGTCGTCGTGGTGGGCGGCGGCAACACGGCGGTCGAGGAGGCGCTCTACCTCTCGCATATCGCCAGAAGCGTCACCGTGGTCCATCGCCGCGACGACTTCCGCTGCGAGCGAATCCTGAAGGAGCGCCTGATGTCGCGCGAAAACATCCGCGTCGTGTGGAACCATGTGGTGGACGAGATCACCGGCGCGCCGGCCAAGCCGCCATTCCCGCCCTCGGTGTCGGGCGTGCGGATCAAGCATATGTCCACGGGCGAGACCACCGAGCTCAAGGTGGACGGCGTCTTCGTCGCCATCGGCCATTCGCCGGCGGTTTCGCTGTTCGAGGGCAAGCTCAGGCAGAAGCCCGGCGGCTATCTGTGGACCGCGCCCGACTCGACGCAGACCAGCCTGCCCGGCGTGTTCGCGGCCGGAGACGTGACGGACGACGTGTTCCGTCAGGCGATCACCGCCGCCGGCCTGGGCTGCATGGCGGCGCTCGAGGCGGAAAAATATCTGGCTAGTGTCGTCCAGCATCGCGAAGCCGCCGAATAGCGGGCGCTTCCAGGAGCACGGGAGGGAAGCGCGCCCATGGCGCTCGATTGGGACAAGCTCAGGGTGTTCCATGCCGCGGCTTCCGCCGGCTCCTTCACCCATGCCGCCGACCGGCTGAAGCTGTCGCAATCCGCCATCTCGCGCCAGGTCAGCGCGCTCGAGCAGGACATCGGCGTGCCGCTCTTCAACCGGCATGCCCGCGGGCTCGTGCTCACCGAGCAGGGCGAGATGCTTTACCGCACCACCCAGGACATGATGGGTCGGCTCGACGCCATCCGCTCGCGGCTGACGGAAACCAAGGAGCGCCCGTCCGGCACGCTGCGCGTCACCACCACGGTGGGCCTGGGCGTGGGTTGGCTCACCGACCGCCTGCCCGAGTTTCTCGAACTCTATCCCGACATCCAGGTTCACCTGCTCCTGGCCAATGAGGAGCTCGACCTCACCATGCGCGAGGCGGACTGCGCGATCCGCCTGCGCCAGCCGCAGCAGCCGGACATGATCCAGCGCCGGCTGTTCACCCTTCACTTTCACCTTTTCGCCTCGCCCGACTATCTTGCCCGCCACGGCACGCCCCGCGACTTGCGGGAACTCGCCTCTCACCGCCTCGTCACCTTCGGCGAGCCGGTGCCGCCCCATCTCGCCGAGCTCAACTGGCTGGAAACGCTTGGCGACGATCATGACCGCCCGCCTGTGCCGGCACTGAAGGTCAACGACATCTCGTCCATCAGGCGAGCGGTGAAGCGCGGCGCGGGCATCGCCATGCTGCCGGACTACTACGTGAACAAGGATTCCGACCTCATTCCCGTTCTGCCCGACACGGAGCTGCCGAGCTTCGACACCTATTTCTGCTATCCCGACGCGATGAAGAACCAGGCGAAGCTCAACGTCTTCCGGGACTTCGTGATCAGCAAGGCGCGGAACTGGGCGTTCTAGACGTCCGAAGCCGCTGGCCTAAGGAGCGTCACCGCTTTGGGTCCACCGCACCGGGCCGTCACGGTGGCAAGACTGGTGCCGACCGTGAGGGTCAAGCGCGAGAGGCGAACGGATGTACCAACCCCCGCATTTTCGCGAAGATCGCCTGGAGCGGCACCACGAGTTGATCCGCAGCCACCCACTCGGCCTGCTCGTGACGGCCGGACCCCTCGGTCTCATGGCCAATCCGATTCCGTTTCTGCTCGACTCCCAAGCGTCGGAACGCGGAACCCTTCGGGCGCACCTGGCCCGAGCCAATCCCCAATGGCGCGAACTCGCGCAAGCGGAGGACTGCCTCGTCGTGTTCCAGGGACCAGAGGCCTATATCACGCCGTCATGGTATCCGACCAAGGGGGAAACCGGCAGGGTCGTGCCGACCTGGAACTACGCGACGGTTCATGTTTGGGGCCGCCCCCGTCTCGTCGAAGACGGGGCTTGGCTGCGCGCCCATCTGGAGGCGCTGACATCCGCGCGGGAAAGCCGCCGGGCTGCGCCATGGTCCGTCGATGATGCGCCGGCGCCGTTCGTCGCGGCGCAGTTGAAGGGCATCGTCGGCGTGGAACTGCCGATCGCTCGCAGCGAAGGCAAATGGAAGGTCAGCCAGAACCGCGGCGAGGCCGACCGGAACGGCGTCGTCCGGGGCCCGCGTGAAGAAGGACCGGATGCGGAACCGATGGCTGCCCTGGTCGCCAACCGGGGCGGCTAGAGAGGTTTACGACCAGCCCTTCGACTTTCGCATAGCAGGGTTGCGCCGATTGATGCTTGCCGAACGGGCATGGTTTGCCCATATCGCATGCATCTCACGGGCGTTTTCTCCTCCCATTGGCGCCCGCGAGTGTTCCCCTCTGGAGGTTTCGCCTGTTCTTCAGGCACTTCCAATTGACTTGGCCGGGTTCAATTGAACCCGGCCTTTTTCATTTGACGTGATCTCTCAGGCTGCGCGGTTCTGCGCCGCCGCAGCCTCCTCGGCCAGCCGGCCCGTCAGCTCCGCCATGTGATGGAAGTGTGCTGTGAAGCGCGCCGCCCCTGCCGTCGCCGAGCGCAATTCGATGATCAGGTCACCCATCTCCGCCTGCGGGATCAGCGCCTCCACCACGTCCCAGCCCGGCCAGCCCTCCCGCGCGTCGTAGCCCAGGATCTGGCCGCGCCGCTGCGGCACGAGCGAGGTGATGCGCGCGGTGGCGTCAGAGGGCGTGGCGATCTCCACCCTCATCACGGGTTCGAGCAGCACCGGGCCGCATTGCGGCAGCGCTTCCCGGATGGCGAGCCGGGCCGCCGCCTGGAACGCCATGTCGGAGGAGTCAACCGTGTGGTAGGAGCCGTCCGCGAGGTTGACCGTGACGTCCACCACCGGGAAACCCAGCGGCCCGCGCTTGAGCGCGTCGCGCGCGCCTTCCTCCACCGAGGGGATGTACTGCTTGGGCACCACGCCGCCCGTGATCGTGTCCGTGAACCGGAAGCCTTCGCCGCGCGGCAGCGGCTTGATGTCGAGCACCACGTCGCCGAACTGGCCGTGGCCGCCCGACTGCTTCTTGTGCCGGCCGCGCAAGGAGACCGGCTTCTTGATGGTCTCCCGATAGGGCACCGAAGGCTTTCCGCGCTCCACGGCGATTCCGCCGCGCGCCTCGATGCGTTCGAGCGCCACCCTGAGATGCATCTCACCATGGCCCGACAGCACGGTTTCGGCGCTATCGGCGTCGTGCCGGACCTGGAGCGAGGGGTCTTCCTCGCAAAGCCGCTGCACGGCCGCCGAGAGCTTCACGTCGTCCTTGCGCTCGCGCGGGCGGATGCTGATGGCGAAGACCGGCTCGGGCAGGTTCAGGCCGGCGAGCTGCTCGGCCGCCCCGCGCGTTCCGCTGAGCGTCTGGCCCGTGCGCGCGCCTTCGAGCTTGCCCAGCGCCACCGTGTCGCCAGCCGACGCATTCGGCAGCTTGGTCTGCTCGCGGCCGAACAGCTTATGGACCGCGCCCATGCGCATGCTCTGGCCGTCCGGGCCCCAGAGCTCCGCGCCGTCCGCGACCGAGCCGCCGAGCACGCGGCACACCGAAAGCTTGCCAGCATGTGAGGTGTGGATCGTCTTCAAGACCTGCACCATCGTGCGTCCGCCATCCGGCACGCCGAGCCGCCGGGCAGTGGCCGTTACGTCGGGCGCGTCGTGGCGGATCGCCTTGAGCAGTCTCAGCACGCCGTGGCCCTTCTCGGCCACGCCCAGGAAGACCGGCGTGATCGCGCCCTCGCGCAGGTCGGCGGCGAGGTCGTCGAACACCTCGTCGAGCGGCGGCGCCTTGTCCTCGAGCAGTTGCTCCATGAGCTCGTCGTCGTGGTCGGCGAGCCGCTCCAGCATGGAGAAGCGCGCCTCGGCTTCCCGCGTCTTGTCGCCTTCGGGAATGGCGACGATCTCGGCCGGCTCGCCGTCGCGCCAGACATAAGCGCGCTCCAGCGCGAGATCGATCGAGCCGACGACCGCGCCGTCCTTTCGGAGCGGGATCTGGCGCAAGAGCAGTGGCACGGCGCTGGCGCCCTGCAGCGCCTGGAGCGCGTCCTGGACGCTGCCTTCGGCCTTGTCGATCTTGTTCAAGAACAGCATGCGCGGCACCCCAAGCTCGTCGAGCTTGCGCAAGCACACCTGCAGAGCCGGGATCTTCTTGGGGTCGGCCTCCGCCACCACGATCGCCGCGTCGGAAGCCGCAAGCACCGGCTCGCCCTCGCAGGCGAACTCCACCGATCCCGGGCAGTCGGCCAGCGTGATGCGATCGCCCATGAAGTCGAAACTGGCGAAGCTCGCTTCCACGCTCATGCCATGCGCGCGGGCTTCGGTGGAAAAGTCGCCCACCGTCTGGCCGGAGCCCGCCTGGCTTTGCCTGGGGATCGCGCCCGCGCGAAACAGCAGCGCTTCAAGGAGCGTGGTCTTGCCGCCGCCCGCGGGTCCGACGATGCTGATCAGCTTCGGGCCCGACGCTCTCGGGCCCCTGCGCCTGTCTGCCATGTGTCCAGCCTCCTCCCATGCCTTTCCATGAGCGGCGGCCGGCGCTGCGGCCGTCGCACCGGGCGAAGCGGATGCCGCCCGAGGCGCATGGTTTCACGAGAGGGAAGGCAGGGCAAGCCGGCAAAGACGCGGCTCTCCTTCTCCCCGTTTACGGGGAGAAGGTGCCCCAACGGGACGGATGAGGGGCGGTGCGAAGTCCTGGGGAGATTGTGCTGCCCCTCACCTGCCTGTCGGCATCCCTGCGCGACGGCGATCGACACCTCTGTGTCGATCGCTGCTCGTCGCTTCGACCCCGTGAACGGGGAGAGGAGAGCGGCGGCAACCGCTCAGCTCAACGATGCTGCGAAGCGCTGGATGCGCGAGCAGGCTTCCTCCAGCACCTCTTCCGAGGTCGCGTAGGAGATGCGGAAGTTCGGCCCAAGCCCGAAGGCCGAGCCCTGCACCACGGCCACGCCTTCCGCCTCCAGAAGTTCGGTGCAGAACGTCGTGTCGTCCTTGATGACGTTCCCCGAGGGCACCTTGCGCCCGATCGCGCCCTCGCAGGAGGGATAGACATAGAACGCGCCCTCGGGCGCGGGGCAGGAGATGCCCTTGGCCTGGTTGAGCATGGACACCACGAGGTCGCGGCGGCGCTCGAACACGGCCTTGTTCTTCTTCACGAAGTCCTGTGGCCCGTTGAGCGCCTCGACCGCCGCCCATTGCGCGATGGTGCTCGCGCCGCTCGTCTGCTGGCCCTGGATCATGTCCATCGCCTTGATGAGCTGGAGCGGGCCGGCGGCGTAGCCGATGCGCCAACCCGTCATGGCATAGGCCTTCGACACGCCGTTCATGGTCAACGTGCGGTCGTAAAGGGCCGGCTCCACCTCCGCCACCGTGCGGAAGGTGAAGTCGCCATAGGTCAGGTGCTCGTACATGTCGTCGGTGAGCACCCAGACATGTGGGTGGCGCAGAAGCACCTCGGCCAGAGCCTTGAGCTCGGCTTGCGCATAGGCCGCGCCCGAGGGGTTGGAGGGCGAGTTCAGGATCAGCCACTTGGTGCGCGGGGTGATGGCGCGCTCCAGGGCTTCGGGCCCGAGCTTGAAGCCGTCGGCGAGCGTGGTTTCCGCGAAGACCGGCTCGCCGCCGCAGAGCAGGACCATGTCGGGATAGCTCACCCAATAGGGCGAGGGGATCACCACCTCGTCGTGCGCGTTGAGCGTCGCCATGAAGGCGTTGAACAGGATCTGCTTGCCGCCCGTGCCGACAATGGTCTGTTCGGGCTTGTAGCTGAGATTGTTCTCGCGCTTGTACTTGTTCGCCACCGCCTCGCGGAGCGGGACGATGCCCGACACCGGCGGATATTTGGTCTCGCCGCGCTTGATGGCGGCGATCGCCGCTTCCTTGATGTTGTCGGGCGTGTCGAAGTCGGGCTCGCCCGCGCCGAGCCCGATCACGTCGCGCCCCTGCGCCTTCAGCTCGCGGGCCTTCTGGGTGGCCGCGATTGTCGCGGAGGGCTTTACCCGCGAAAGGCTGTCGGCGAGGAACGCCATGGCGCGTGGCTCCTGTTCTCGAAAGGCGGCTCTCCATGTCCGATCGAGGGCGCGAGCGCAAGCGCCGACCCCGACCGACCAAACAGTTTCATGAGTCCATTCGCCCGACAGGCTTTATCGCTTGCGAAGCGCGCTCATAATGGCAAGGCAAGGGGGCGTCGCATGATCACGGTCTATGGCATGACGGACAGCGGCAACTGCTACAAGCCGCGCCTGCTCCTGGCCAAGCTCGGCCGGCCGTTTCGACATGTGGAGGTGAGCTCGCTCGACGGCTCCACCCGCCGCCCCGAATTCCTTGCCAGGAACCCCAACGGCAAGGTGCCGCTCCTGGAGCTGGAGGACGGGCGCGCACTCGCGGAATCGAACGCCATCCTGATCTATCTGGGCGAGGGGACCCGCTTCGTCCCGGCTGATCCCTACGAACGTGGCCTGATGATGCAGTGGCTGTTCTTCGAGCAGTATAGTCACGAGCCCTTCGTCGCGGTGCGCCGCGCCATCCTCAAATATCCCGAGCGCCGCGCCCAGGCCACGCCGGAGCGGCTGCAAAGCACGCTGGACGGCGGCCTGAAGGCGCTTGGCGTGATGGAGCGGCAGCTTGGGCGCACGCCGTTCCTGGTCGGCCAGGCGATGACACTCGCCGACTTCGCGCTCTACGCCTACACGCACGAGGCGGAGGTCGGCGGCTTCGAACTTGGCGCGTTCCCCGCCGTCTCGGCGTGGCTCGAACGCGTGCGGCAAGACCCTGGCCATGCACCGATCGGCTGGCTGCCCGACAAAGGCTGAGGGAAAAGAGCGTCCGGGTCGCGCCCGCGCGGCCGCCAGTACATCCGTGGCTCGGCCGGCGCGGTCCGGATCGAATGGCCGGCGCGCTTCCCGGAACTGCCGTCCGGCGGAAGGTTGCCGAGCGGTCTGTGAGCGACTGTGCGCGCCCAAGCTGTCGCGAAGCTTGCGCCCGATCAATCCCGCGCGAGCCCCGTTGAGGGCCGCCTCGTCCGCGCCATCTCTCTACAAGCCGCGTCCGTCGTCAAAGGTCCGCCCCATGCTCAGCCGCACCAAGCTTGCCGCCTTCGCGCTCCTGATCGCGCCCGCCGAGGCTTTGGCCATCACGCAACTGCAAACCCCGACCGCGTCTTGCGAGCAGGTGCAGTCGCTTCTGGAGGTCGAAGGCGCGGCGATCCTGCGCTGGCGGAGCGCGCGCCGACCGGACCTGCCGCGCTATGACCGCTTCGTGTCGTCGAGCCGCTTCTGCACGCCCGGCGAGGGCGCCTTCGCCGCTTTCGTGCCGACGGCGGACGATCCGAACTGCCAGGTTTACGAGTGCCGCAAGATCGAATTCGACGATCCGATCCTCCAGATTCCGCAGCGCTGAGCGGGCTTCAGGGACGGTCAACGGGTTGCGTCTCCGGCCTCGTCAGGCCGGTTTTCCCGTGATAAGGGCGATTCCCATGCCGCTCCGGCGGCCACCACAGGGGATGCGTCCGGCATGACGATGCGCTTCGGGTTCTGCCTTTTGCCGCTTCTGTTCGCTGCCGCCTGCAGCACCAGCAACACCGCCGCACTCGCGCCCGACGCCGCTCAAACCGAAGATGTCGCCATGCTTCCGGAGGCGGCGCCCCTGCCGGCTTCGCGAGAGGGGGCCGACGCGGCCGAAGGGGCTCCCCTGGCAGAGGTCGGCTACGCGCCGGGTGCCGCAAAGCCGGTCGAGGGCGGCAGCCCCGAGCTCAACGTGCTGATCGCGCGCTATGCGCAACACTACGATGTGCCGGAGTCGCTGGTGCGCCGCGTCGTCAAGCGCGAAAGCAATTTTCGTCCCGGAGCCCGCAACGGCCCCTATTGGGGCCTGATGCAGATCCTTCCCGCCACGGCGCGCGGCATGGGTTTCGAAGGCCCGCCTTCGGCGTTGCTCGATGCCGAGACCAACCTGAAATACGCGGTGAAATATCTGCGCGGCGCCTATCTCGTCGCCGGTGGCGATCACGACCAGTCGGTGCGCCTTTACGCCCGGGGCTACTACTACGACGCCAAGCGCAAGGGCCTCCTGGAAGAGACCGGCCTGCGCAAGCCGCGCAAGAAGCCTGAAGCGGAGATGCAAGCGGCGCTGGCGTCCGCCCCCGCCGCTCGGCCGGTCGCGGCGGCGCCGGCCGCCGGGGACGTCGCGACCCAGTGGCAAGCCGGCGTGACGGCCGCGCGCCCGCCTGCCTCGGCGCTTTCGGTCGAGGCGGAAAGCGCCTCGCAGCCTGGCGCTGCTCCTGCGCCGACATCGGCTGCGCCCGCCGACGCGGCGGAAACGCTCGCCCAAGCGCCGACCCTTGCCGTCTCGGCCGCCACGAAGGGGGGCCGCCTGAAGGCCGCCCCGCAAACGTGGAACCGCTGACCGCCTGACGCCTGCGAAGAACGTCCGCGCCCCAGCGCTCGGCCAGCCCGTCATTATCCACAGCTCATTTCCTCGGCGATCGCCCGTGGCGGAACATTCCGCGGCGGCACTGGTTCACGGCCGCGAAGCGTGGCGTTCCTCCGTTTGTCCAAGGCGGCGGGCTGCGCGCCCGCGGATCTTCCTCGAGCAGCCAGGAAAACTTGCCATGAGCGACACCACCCGAACAGAAACCGTTTCCACCTATGACCGCCCGGCCGGCGTGGTGGATGAGGCCCAGTCCATTCTCGCGAACAAGGTGTCGTGGGGCGCCATCGTCGCGGGCATCGTGGTGGCGCTGGTCACTCAGATCCTCCTGAACCTGCTCGGCGTGGGCATCGGCGCGGCCACGCTCGATCCCGCAGGCGGCGACAACCCCGAAGCCTCCACCTTCTCCATCGTCGCCGGCATCTGGTATGTGGTGTCGGGCATCATCGCGTCTTATCTCGGCGGCTATGTGGCGGCGCGGCTGTCGGGCAAGACCTCGTCCAACACCGGCGCTTGGCACGGGCTGACGGCCTGGGCCGCCACCACGCTGATCGTGCTCTACCTGCTCACGACGAGCATCGGCTCCATCGTGAGCGGCGTGTTCAGCGGCATCTCCTCGGCCGTCGGCGGCGTGGCGCAGACCGCGGCCACCGCGGCCGCGCCGGCGCTTGCCGAAAGCAACCCGCTCGACGCCATCAGCCGTCAGGTCAGCGCCACGGGCAACGACCCCGAGGCTCTCAACCAGCAGGCCGTCAACGCCATCTACGGGCTTGTCACAGGTGACGAAGCTCAGGCCGAGCAGAACAGGCAGGCGGCGATCGATGCGCTCGCCCGCGCCCGCAATATCCCGCCGGAGGAAGCGCGGCGGCAGGTGGAGCAGATCGAGCAGCAATATCGTCAGACCGTGGACCAGGTGAGCAACCAGGCCACGGAGGCCGCCGACACCGCCGCCACGGCCGTCTCCACCGGCGCGATCGCCGCCTTCATCGGCCTTCTCCTGGGCGCCATCGCCGCCTGGCTCGGCGGCCGTAGCGGGGCCAATCACGTCCACCGCGATCATGCCAACCATGTGACGACGACCCGCCGCATCACCTGAACCATCGCCTGGCTCCAGGCGTGAACACCCGAAAGCCCCGGCCTGACCCCGCCGGGGCTTTTGCCGTTTCGGGGCGGCCGATTGGGCGGAGGCGCTTTGCCCCAAAACAGCCGTTCTGTTGCGCTTGAGCCCGGCATGCGCCGGCGATGGGGATCGACCGGGACTCGCGGCCTGAGGGGGCACGGTCGATATGAGAATCTTCACTCTGCGCCTGGGTCCGTCCTTCCGGGCCGTCGCGCTTGCGGGCTTGCTGGCCTCGACCTCGGCCATGGCCCAGGAAGCCGACGCGCTCAACGGCGTGGCGCTCGTCATCGGCCAGTCCGACTACGGCGAAGTCCCCGCGCTGCCCAACCCGGCCAACGACGCGCGCGAGATGGTCAAGCTGTTGACCGATCTCGGCTTCGACGCGCGCAGCGTCACCGATCGGGACGCCAGGAAGCTCCGCCGCGATCTCGAGCGCTTCGCCGAGGATGCCGAAGAGGCCGATGTCGCGCTGCTCTACTATTCCGGCCACGGCATCGAGGCGGGCGGCGAGAACTGGCTGGTTCCCGTGGATGCCGGGCTTGAGGCCTTGGACGAAGCCGAAGAGGCGCTCGTGCCGCTCTCAGCCGTGCTCGACGAGCTGCGCCAGAACGTATCCGTCACCATCGTGCTGCTCGATGCCTGCCGCACCAATCCGTTTCCGGCAGGCAGCGCCATCCGGCGCGAGCCCGACGCCAAGCCCGAGCCCATTTCCCAGTCCGGCCTCACGCCCGTGCGCGGCGCGGCGGCACTCAACAAGAAGCCGGACCCGCAAGAGAATCTCGGCATGGTGATCGGCTTCGCCGCCGAGCCCGGCGAGCCGGCACTCGACGGCAGCCCCGGCGGCAACAGCCCCTATGCGGCGGCGCTGCTGCGGCATCTGTCGGCCATGCAGGGCGTCGAGTTCGGCCAGGTCATGCGCATGGTGACGGAGGAGGTCTATCTCGCCACCGGGGCGCAGCAGCGCCCCTGGACCAACGAAAGCCTGCGCCGGCTCCTTTATTTCGGCCTTGCTCCCGAGGAGCCCGGCGGCGTGGACGGCAAGATCACGGGCGAGCGCCGCCAGCTCCTCCTCACCATGGCCGACCTGCCATCGGTCGAGCGCGTGCAGGTGGAGAAGGTCGCCGCGCGCGAGGGCGTCAAGCTCGACGCGCTCTATGGCGTGCTGCGCGCCATGGGCACGGATGTCGTGCCTGACGACCCCTCCGAACTCGATAAGCTGCTTGAGTCCCAGGCCGAGCGCCTTCGCGAGATGATGGGCCAGCGGGCGGCGCTGCGCACCGACGACCCCGAGATCGCAGCCCTTTCGGCGGCCGCCGACCGCGCGCTGGCCGAAGGCGCCATCCGCTCGGCCAAGGAGTTTTTGGACCAAGCCGTCGCCCGCGTCGAAGAGACCAGCGATGCCGTCGACGATCTCGAAGAGCAGATCAAGAACAAGCGCCTGGCGGACGCCGCTGTTTACGCCAAGCGCGCAGACGCCTCGGCGCTCACCTTCGCCTTCCGCGAGGCGGCGGCGGACTACGCTAGGGCTTTCGACCTTGTCGAGAAATGGGATGAAGACCTCGCCTGGAACTACAAGAACCAACAAGCCGAGGCCCTGCGCCTCTTAGGCGAGGCCAAGGGCGACCGCACGGTGCTTCAAGAGGCGCTCGACGCCTACAGGCAAGTCCTCGACCTTCTGCCCAATGGCGAGAAGGGCCGCGATTGGGCGATCACGAAGAACAACATGGCCGTGGTGCTCAACGGCATCGGCGAGCTGGAGGAGGGCGCGGAAAGCCTCTCCCGCGCGCTCGAAAGCTTTGAGGAGGTGAAAGCGATCTTCGCCGCAGAAGGCGAC
This sequence comes from Mesorhizobium sp., assembly GCA_035998495.1. Lineage (GTDB taxonomy): Bacteria > Pseudomonadota > Alphaproteobacteria > Rhizobiales > Rhizobiaceae > Mesorhizobium_B. The sequence continues at coordinate 19,150 of DASYHP010000013.1, read as the reverse complement.
GACCTCAACTGGGCCGCGGCCGAGAACAACATCGGCAACATCCTGCTCCTGCTCGCCGAGCGCTCGGGCGATATGGCGACAGTCGAAAAGGCGCTCGCCGCCTATCGTGCCGCGGTCGAAAAGCGCGACCGTGCGACCGTGCCGCTCGACTGGGCCTTCTCGCAGAACAATATCGGCCTGGCCGAGTTCAAGCTGGCCGAGCCGCGCGGCGACGCGGCGGGACTCGGGCGCGCCGAAGCCGCCTATCGCGTGGCGCTGGAGGTGCTGACCAAGGACAGCGCGCCGATCGACTGGGCCATGGTCCAGAACAATCTCGGCAACACGCTCAACGCGCTCGGCCTCGTGCGCAACGAGGCGGGCCTGCACGACGCGGCGGCCGAAGCCTTCGAGGCTTCCATGTCGGTCCGCACGCGGGAGGCGTGGCCGCACCAATGGGCCACCAGCCAGATCGGGCTCGGCAACGCGCTCAACAACCGCAGCCGGCACGAATGGACGACCTGGTCGTTGAGCGCGGCGATCGAGGCCTATGAGGGGGCGCTCGGGGAATTCGACCGCGCCCGCGCCCCGCTCCATTGGGCGTCTGCGCAGAACAATCTCGGCGCAGCCTTGCAGACGGTGGGCCAGCGCAACCAGGACATGGCGTTCCTGGAGCGGTCGGCGGCGGCCTTCCGGGCGGCGCGGGAGATCTATGCGCGTGAGAAATTTCCGCTGGATTGGGCGATGACCCTCAACAACGAGGGCAACACGCTGCGCCTGATGGCGGCGGTGTCCGGCGAGCCCAAGCACTACGAGTCGGCGGTCGCCGCCTATCGCGACGCCCTAGCCGAGTTCCGCCGCGATCGCGCGTCCTGGCAATGGGCGCTCGTCCAGGCCAGCCTCGGCGACGCGTTGCAATACTTGTCCAACCACGAGGCGCACACCGACAGCCTCAAGGCCTCGATCGAGGCCCGTAGAATGGCGCTCGAAGTGCTCACGCCCGAGACCGCGCCTGTGGAATGGGCCAACGCCCAGAACGGGCTCGGCATGAGCCTCCTCAACCTTTCCACCCGCGAGCAGAACTCTTCACACCTGCCCGACGCCGCCAAGGCCTTCGAGGCGAGCCTCAAAGTGTTCACCCGCGACGGCCAACCCCTGCAGTGGGCCTTCGCGCAGAACAACATCGGCGACGTTCACTGGAACCTCGCCGCGCAAGGCGGCGGCGAAGCCGAATACCAAAAGGCGCTGACCTTCTTTGAAGCCGCCAAGGACGCCTTCGCCTCAGCGGGCCACCAGCCCGTGATCGACCTCATCGACCAAAAGATCGCCCTGGTGAAGGGGGAGTTGGAAGAGTAGAGGCCGCCGCCTTCTGCGCATGTCCGGCGAAGCACCGCCCTCGGTCAGGAACGCATCCTTGCTTCCCCTGTTCTCACAGCGACTTGGCCGGCAATGCTCCGGTGCGCGGGCTGGCGCTGCCCCGAACCTCTCAGAAGACCGACCGCCAGCGCCGCCAGCGCCGCGACCGCCCATGCGATGAGCCCGTGCTGGAGGAAGCCGTCGTAGAAGACCCGCGGCGCGGGCGCGGGTTCGGCCGCTTGCGGGGCAGGGGGCTGAGCGTCCACGGCCGTGACCTGCGCAGTCGGCATCGGTTCGGCAGCAGCGACCGGCGCAGCCACGGCAACCTTGACGGGTTGTTCCTCGGCGGCCGCTTGAACGCCGGCGGGTTCGCCGACGGCCGGGTTGCTTTCCGCTGTAGGAATGGAAACGGGGGCCGGCTCGGCGCGCGGGGCGGGCGCGGGCGCCTGGGACGTTTCGGCTGTGGGTTCTTCCGGTGCGGCTGCCGCGGAACGCTGCAAGGATTCAAGAGCGAGCGGCGGGCTTGCCTCTCCGCCCATCCGCGCCGACAGGTCGGGCGTGGGGACGGGTTGCGCCGCAATCGCAGCCGCGCCGGGTGCGTCGGGCGCCGGCCCTGAGCTGGGTGCGGCGACGACTGCCAGCCCATCCTCTGCCGCCGGCGCATTCGAACCTTGGACTATGGCGGCTTGCGGCGCTTGCGCGGGCGGCGACGAAGAAAGTTCGGCCACGGTGCCCGGATCGGCGCCAGCCGCCGTGCCGCTTTCGTCGGGAAAACGCCCAACGGCCGCAGCGCTGTCCACGGGCGGTTGGCCGGAGCCCGGCAGCCCTTCCGGCGGGACGGACGCGAACAGATAGCGGGCGGGCGTCCAGCCCTTCAGGCCCGCCGCCTCTTCGTCGAGGGTCTCGACCTCACACCACTTGTAGCCATCGAACTCGCGGCAGCCGAGATTCCTGAGCATCGCGCCGTTGGGCAACCGCCCGAGCGTCCTTCCCACGGGCGAGGCCGCCGCGCGCACGTTCAGGAGATCCTTCTTGGCGAGGCCATCCACCACGACGAAGGGACTCGCATCGGGCGGGTCGCCCACGGGCTGCGTCTGCGCCGCGAGCGGCGCGGCGGAGACCGCCCAAAGGGCGGCCGCTCCGGCAAACCTCGTCCAAAACATTCCAGCGCCCCGTCTTCGCCTCGGCCTTCGCGCGGGGTCAGCCCCAGCCCCGCGCGGCTCACCGCTAAACGAGCCCAGGGAAGTTGTCACGAGCATGGCGGCCCCGCCCGCGACCTCAGCTGCGGCCCTCGGCCCGCCTCAAAAATACTCCTGCAGCGGTCGGACCTCAAGGTTCCCGGCCTTGAGCGCGGCGATGGCCTCGGCGACGGCCTGGGCGCCGGCCAGCGTGGTGTAATAGGGCACCTTCTGCATGAGCGTCGCGCGGCGCAGCGACTTGGAATCCGACATCGCCTTCTGGCCGTCGGTGGTGTTGAAGACGATCTGGACCTGACGGTTGCGGATGGCGTCCTCGATATGCGGGCGGCCCTCCAGCACCTTGTTGATCTTCTCGGCCGCAATCCCGTGCTCGCGCAGGAAGCGGGCCGTGCCCGATGTCGCCAGCACCTTGAAGCCGAGATCGGCGAGCCGCTTGACAGCCGGCAGCACGCGCGGCTTGTCGGGGTCGCGCACGGACACGAAAAGCGTGCCGGAGCGGGGAAGGTCTACATTCGCCCCCAACTGCGACTTCGCGAAGGCCAGCGCATAGTCGCGGTCGAGGCCCATGACCTCGCCGGTGGAGCGCATCTCGGGGCCGAGCAGCGTGTCCACGCCGGGGAAGCGAGCGAAGGGGAACACCGCCTCCTTCACCGCGATGTGGCGAAATCCTTCCACATCCGGCCGGCCGCCATAGTGCGAGAAGGCCTCGTCCAGGCTCTCGCCGGCCATGATGCGCGTCGCGACCTTGGCGATGGGCGAACCCACCGTCTTCGCGACGAAGGGCACGGTGCGCGACGCTCGCGGGTTCACCTCCAGCACGAAGATCTGCCCGTCCTTGACGGCATATTGCACGTTCATCAGCCCGCCCACCTTGAGCGCCTTCGCGAGCGCCTCCGTCTGGCGCTTGAGCTCGGCCGTGATTTTTTCCGGCAGCGAATGCACGGGCAGCGAACAGGCGCTGTCGCCGGAGTGGATGCCGGCCTCCTCGATATGCTCCATGATGCCGCAGACGAACACGTCTTTGCCGTCCGACAGGCAGTCGACGTCCACCTCGATGGCGTCGCTCAGATAGGTGTCGAACAGCAGCGGGTTCTTGCCGAGCAGGGTGTTGATCTGGCCCGTCTTGTCGTTGGGGTAGCGCTGCTTGATGTCCTCCGGCACCAGCTCCGGCACGGTGCCGAGCAGGTAGTTCTGGAGCATCCCCTCGTCGTGAATGATCTGCATGGCCCGGCCGCCCAGCACGTAGGACGGGCGCACCACGAGCGGGAAGGACAGCTCGCCCGCGACCAGCCGCGCCTGCTCCACGGAATAGGCGATGCCGTTGCGGGGCTGGGTGAGGCCCAGGCGCTTGAGGAGCTTTTGGAAGCGGTCGCGATCCTCGGCCAGGTCGATCGCGTCGGGCGAGGTGCCGAGGATCGGCACGCCCATCTCCTCCAAAGCCGACGCCAGCTTGAGCGGCGTCTGCCCGCCCAGTTGCACGATGACGCCGAGCAGCTCGCCGGACGCCTGTTCGGCCCGGATGATCTCGCCCACATCCTCGGCCGTCAGCGGCTCGAAATAGAGCCGGTCGGAGGTGTCGTAGTCCGTCGAGACCGTTTCGGGGTTGCAATTGACCATGATGGCCTCGAACCCCGCCTCGCGCAGGGCGAAGGCCGCGTGGCAGCAGCAGTAGTCGAACTCGATGCCCTGGCCGATGCGGTTGGGCCCGCCGCCCAAGATCATCACCTTTTTGCGCGCGGATACCTCGGCCTCGTTGCGGGCCTCGCCGGCGAAGGGCCGCTCATAGGTCGAGTACATGTAGGCGGTGGGGGAGGCGAACTCGGCGGCGCAGGTGTCGATGCGCTTGTAAACGGGGTGGATGTCGAGGCTTTCGCGAGTCTTCCGAACCTCTTGCTCGGAAGTCTTCGCAAGCGAGGCGAGCCGCGCGTCGGAGAATCCGTGCGCCTTGAGCATGCGGAAATTCCCGGCGTCACGCGGCAGGCCGTGCGCCCGCACCCGCGCCTCCAGGGCCACGATCTTTTCGATCTCGGCCAGGAACCAGGGGTCGATGCGGCACATGGCATGGACGTCCTCCACGCTCTCGCCCATGCGCAACGCCTGCGCCACGAAGCGGATGCGGTCGGGCGTGGGCGTGCCCAGCGCGGCCCGCACCGCGTTCCTGTCCTCGCGGCTTCCTAAGCCGGGGATCTCGATCTCGTCGAGCCCGGTCAGGCCCGTCTCCAGCCCACGCAGCGCCTTTTGCAGGGATTCGGCGAAGGTCCGGCCGATCGCCATGACCTCGCCCACTGACTTCATGGCGGTCGTCAGCAGCGGCTCCGCGCCAGGGAATTTCTCGAAGGCGAAGCGCGGGATCTTCGTCACGACATAGTCGATGGAGGGCTCGAAACTGGCCGGCGTCGCCCCGCCCGTGATGTCGTTCTCGAGCTCGTCCAGCGTGTAGCCGACCGCGAGCTTGGCCGCGATCTTGGCGATGGGGAAGCCGGTCGCCTTGGAGGCCAGCGCGGAGGAGCGCGACACCCGCGGGTTCATCTCGATGACGACCAGCCTTCCGTCTTTGGGGTTGACGGCGAACTGCACGTTGGAGCCGCCCGTCTCCACCCCGATCTCGCGCAGCACGCGAATCGAGGCGTTGCGCATGATCTGGTATTCCTTGTCCGTTAGCGTCAGCGCGGGCGCGACCGTGATCGAATCGCCGGTATGCACGCCCATCGGGTCGATGTTCTCGATGGAGCAGACGATGATGCAATTGTCCGCGCGGTCGCGGACCACCTCCATCTCGAACTCCTTCCAGCCCAGCACCGATTCTTCGATCAGCACCTCGGTCGTGGGCGAAGCGTCGAGCCCGCCCTGCACGATGTCGAAGAACTCGGCGCGGTTGTAGGCGATGCCGCCGCCCGTCCCGCCGAGCGTGAAGGAGGGCCGGATGATCGCGGGCAGGCCGGTCACGTCAAGCGCCGCGGCCGCCACGCCCATGGCGTGGGCGACATAGCGCTGCTTGCGGTCGCCCTCGCCGAGGTTCCACTCGGTTTCGAGCCTGTCCAGCGCCTCGTCGAGCTCAGAACCCGTGAGTCGCGACCGGAGTTCGACGCGGGCGGCTTCGTGCGTCTTGCGGTCGGCTTCCTTCACGTCGGTGGCGTTGGCGAGCATGGAGCGCGGCGTCTCCAGCCCGATCCGCCCCATCGCCTCGCGGAACAGCGCCCGGTCCTCGGCCATGTCGATAGCCTCGGCATGCGCCCCGATCATCTCGACGGAATAGCGGTCGAGCACCCCCATGCGGCGCAAGCTCAGCGCGGTGTTGAGCGCGGTCTGCCCGCCCATGGTGGGCAGGAGCGCGTCGGGCCGCTCCTTGGCGATGATCTTGGCGACCACTTCCGGCGTGATCGGCTCGATATAGGTGGCGTCCGCGAGCTCCGGGTCGGTCATGATGGTGGCCGGGTTGGAGTTGACGAGGATCACGCGGTAGCCCTCAGCCTTGAGCGCCTTGCAGGCCTGGGTGCCCGAATAGTCGAACTCGGAGGCCTGGCCGATCACGATGGGCCCCGCCCCGATGATGAGGATGGAGCGGATGTCGGTGCGCTTGGGCATCTCTTCGGGTCCAGCGGTTGTTTTCACGCATGGTCTCGTCCGAAAAGTCTGCGACTTCTCGGGATCATGCGCTGGCGCGCCAAAAGCCGGCGGGCGGAAAAACCCGACCGGCTCCGGCACTGGCGTTTGTTCAGGCTAAGCGGGCTCTATAGGGGAGGGAAGGGGCGGGGGGAACCCCGGAAATGCGCGCATCCTGCATCGCGGGAGCCGCCGGCGGAACGGCTGCCCCGCGGTCACGTTTTCCTCCCGACGGGGCGTCCCGCCCCGGCAAGGAGTTTTGCCATGCCCAGCGATCACGCGCCCACGCCGCAAGGAAGACTGTCGTCGGAAGGCCTGCACGAGGCCACCAAGCATGAGGAGGAAAAGGTCGAGGCCGAGAAGGGCAGCGAGCTCAAAAAAGGGGGCGAACGCTTCGATGAGCGCGCCCGTTCCTCCGACGGACACAGCGCCGACGAGAAGCAGAAAAGCTCGGATTACTGAAGTCCGCTTGCGCCGCCCTTCCGGCGCGTCGAACCGTCCAACAGGCGCTTGATCCTTCCTCGCCTTTCGGGGTGGGGTGCTCCAGCTTGACGCGGCTGGCGCCATTTACCCCCACCCGCTCGCTACGCTCGCGACCTCCCCACAAGGGAGAGGTGGACGCGCGAACCTTGCGGAGGAGCGAGACGGAGGCGACGCAGCCGGAACACGCTGACGGGCGGCAGGGCCGAGACGGCAGGCGTTCCGCGCCCGCCATGAACCATTTCGCGTCCTCTTCGTTGCGGGGAGAACGGGGAGGTTCGAACCAGCCTCCCCTCCATCCAACGGGGAAATCACGATGCGCTGGAGAGGCCGCCGCCAATCGAACAATGTGCGGGACATGCGGGGTGGCGGAGGCCTCGGGGGCGGGCTGGGGCGCGGCGGTGGCTTCGGCCTGCCCGGCGGCTTCGGCCGGGGCGGGGGGCCGCGCCTGCCCATGGGCCGTGTGGGCGGCGGCGGCTTCAGCGGCATCATCATTCTGGTGGTTCTTTTCTTCGTGCTGCGCGCCTGCGGCATCGACCCGCTCGCGATGCTCGACGGCGGAGGCGGCTACACCCAGCCCGGCGGCGGCGTCACGACCAGCCAGGGGACGTCGCCCACCGACGAGCAGGGCCAGTTCGTGGCCACCGTGCTCGCCGAAACCGAGGATGTCTGGAACGGCATCTTCCAGGCCGAGGGCGAGCAGTATCAGGAGCCGCAGCTTGTCCTCTTCCAGGGCCAGGTGAACTCGGCCTGCGGCTTCGCCTCGGCCGCATCCGGCCCGTTCTACTGCCCCGGCGACCGGCAGGTCTATATCGACCTCTCCTTCTACGACCAGCTCGAACAGCAGTTCGGCGCGGCCGGCGACTTCGCCCAGGCCTATGTGCTGGCGCACGAGGTGGGCCATCATGTGCAGAACCTGACCGGCGTGCTGCCCGAGTTCAACCGGATGCGCCAGGGCATGAGCGAAGAGGAGTCCAACGCCATGTCGGTGCGGGTCGAGCTTCAAGCCGACTGCTTCGCCGGCATCTGGGCGCACTTCACTGACCAGAAGGGCCTGCTTGAACAGGGCGACATCGACGAGGCGCTGAACGCCGCCTTCCAGATCGGCGACGACACGCTGCAGCGCCGCACCCAGGGCTATGTGGTGCCCGAAAGCTTCAACCACGGCACCTCGGAGCAGCGCACCGCCTGGTTCCAGCGCGGCTTCCAGTCCGGCCGCCTCGCCGACTGCGACACATTCAACAACCCGGTGTGAGGTTGGGAGCGCCTCAACGCTCCGGCAGCAGCTCATCTCCCCTGCGCTCGCGCATCAGGTTGGCGAAGCGGCGGAAGAGATAGTGCGAGTCCTGCGGCCCCGGCGAGGCCTCGGGATGGTGCTGCACGGAGAATACCGGCCGGCCGGTGAGCGCGATGCCGCAGTTCGAGCCGTCGAACAGCGAGACATGCGTTTCCTCGACGCCATCGGGCAGCGTGTCGGCGTCCACCGAGAAGCCGTGGTTCATGGACACGATCTCCACCTTGCCCGTGGTGTGGTCCTTGACGGGGTGGTTCGCGCCGTGATGGCCCTGATGCATCTTCTCGGTCTGCGCGCCGAGCGCCAGCGCCAGCATCTGGTGGCCCAGGCAGATGCCGAACATGGGCAGGTCGGCGTCGAGCAGCTCGCGGATGATGGGTGCCGCGTATTCGCCCGTGGCCGCCGGGTCGCCCGGGCCGTTGGACAGGAAGATGCCGTCGGGCTCCATGGCCAGGATGGTTTCGGCGTCCGTGCTCGCCGGCACCACCGTCACGCGGGCGCCAAGGCCGGTCATCAGGCGCAGGATGTTGCGCTTCACGCCGTAATCGATCGCGACCACATGCAGGTTCGCTGCTGGCGGCTCGGCGAAGCCTTTGTTCCAGGCCCACGGTCCCTCGCGCCAGGACGAGCTCTGCCCCGACGTGACCTCGCGCGCGAGATCGGCGCCCACGAGCCCCGGCCAGTCCCGCGCGCGGGCCTTGAGCGCGTCGAGGTCGAACCGGCCCGCGGCATTGTGGGCGATCACCGCGTTCTGCGCGCCGCGCTCGCGGATCAGCGATGTCAGCGCGCGGGTGTCCAGGCCGGCGATGGCGACCACGCCCCGGCGCTTCAGCCAGGCGTCGAGGTCCGTCTCGGCCCGGTAGTTGGAGGGATCCGAGACGGCGGCGCGGAACACCGCGCCCACCGCGCCGGCGCGCCGGGCGGGGTTCAGGTCTTCGATGTCCTCGCCGTTCGCGCCGACATTGCCGACATGAGGAAAGGTGAAAGTGACGATCTGGCCGACATAGGAAGGGTCGGTCAGGATCTCCTGATAGCCGGTGAGCGCCGTGTTGAAGACCACTTCGCCGACCGCTTCGCCTTCGGCGCCGAGCCCGAACCCTTCGATCGCCGTGCCGTCGGCCAGCACCAGGAGCGCGGTGGGTTTTGGCGTTTCCCATGGCGCAGGCTCGGACTTCGTTCCGGGCGCAGCGATGCCTGTGTGGGATGCGGCGGCTTCCATGACGTTCTCCCGGCGAGCCGGTCGCGGCCACGGCGCAGATGCGTGGCGGAAGAAGGGGCAGGGGCGTCCGGCGCCGCCCAGATAAGGTTCTCGCGGCTCATGGTCAACCAAGCCGGCGGTTTGCGCGAGCAGAAGGCAATGGGTAAAGCACCGCAAGCCACAGGAGGAAGCGGGATGCGCGACGAGATCGGGGCGGCGGTGAAGGAGGCGCTGAAGAGCGGCGACAAGAAGCGGCTGTCCACGCTTCGCATGATGCAGGCGGCGATCCAGGAGCGCGACATCCAGAACCGCGGGGCGGCCAAGCCCGCCGCCGGGCCTGACGAGGTCTCGGCGCTGCTCACCAAAATGATCAAATCGCGCGAGGAGGCCGCCAAGGCTTTCGAGGGCGGCGGCCGGCCCGAACTCGCCCAAGGCGAACGGGAGGAGATCGCGGTCATTCGCGGCTTTCTGCCCGAGCCGCTGGGTGAGACGGAAACCCAGGCCGCCATCCGGGCAGCCATCGCCGATGCGGGCGCGACCTCGCCCAAGGACATGGGCAAGGTGATCGCGCTTCTGAAGGAGCGCCACGCCGGCCGGCTCGACATGAGCCGGGCGAGCGGGACGATCAAGGAGATGCTGAAATAGCCGACGCGTCCGGCCTTATCGCGCCTTGAGCCGCGAGCGGCGCAGAAGGCCGTGCTCGTCGAGGATCGGATGCGCCAAGGCCGCCAGAAGGCCGTTGATCTGCTTGAGATCGCGAATGGCGTCCAGATGGATGGCGCTGGTGTCGAGGCTTTCGCGCGCCCCTTCCGCCAGCCGGCCGAAATGCTTCTGGCTCGTCGCCGCCTCCCGCTCGCGTAAGCGCTCCTTTTCCTCCATCAGCCGGCGCGCCGCCGCCACGTCGCGCGACACGAGAAGCGTGAAGGCGAGCCGGGCGTTGGCGAGCACGGCCCCGTGGAAAGCAGCGATTTCCGCCGCGCCCTCGGACGTGAAGGACAGCCCGCGGGAAAACTTCTTCTCGGCGAGCGACAGCAGTCCGCGAACGATCACGTCGCCGGCCTGCTCAAGGCGCACGCAAGCCTCCATCAACTCCTGGCGCTCGGCCTGTTCCTCGGCCGTCAACTGCTCGCGGCCCAGGCGCGCGAGATAGAGCTTGATGCCGCGATGCCGGGCGTCTAGGCGATGGTCCAGCCCGCGGATCGCCGCGATCGCGTCCCGGTCGGCCTCGGGGCCGAGCGCCCGGCCCACGCCGGCCAGCATAGCTTCCAGCGTGTCGCACATGCCCACCGCCTCGCGTCGCGCATTGCTGAGCGCCTGCTTGGGCAGACCGAGCGCGCTCTCGTCGAGGGCCGTCACCTCCTCCTGCGCCGATGCGGCGGGGCGGGCGAGCAGGTGTCGGACCGCTTGGACCACGAGCGGCGCGAGCAGCGTCCCGCAAAGGACGACGGCGAGATTGAAGAGCAGGTGGAATGTCACCATGCGCGTGGCCGCCGATTCACTCAGCGGCGCGAGCCACCCCGTTGCTTCCGGGAAGTTCATGAGGCCGACAAGCCCCAGCGCCGCGCCCGCGCCGCGCAGCAGCAGGTTGCCGAGCGGGGCCTCGCGAGCCGTCGGCTCCGCGGTCCGGGTCACGAGAATCCCGACCAGGCCGCCGCCGAGATTGGCCCCCAGCACCAGCGCCACGGCGAGCGCATCCGGCACCAGGCCTTGGTGCGCCAGCGCGGCGAAAAGCAGGAGGGCGGCCACGCTCGAATGAAAGGCGACGGTGAGGGCCGCCGCCGCCATGAAGCCCGCCACCGGGTCACCCGCGGCTTGGATCAGGATCGGCGGCAGGATCGCGCTTTCCCGTAAGGGGCTTGAAGCCTCGCCGATCAGCCTGAGCGACAGGAGGATCAGCCCAACACCGACCAGCGCGCGGCCGAGTTGCTTCCTGCTGCGGCTCCCCTGCCCGAGGAACAGGATCGCGCCCAAGAGGAGAAAGCCCGGCGCCAGCCACTCCACGTCGAGGCTCAGGAAAACCACAGCCAAGGCCGAGCCGACATCCGCGCCCAGCACGGCGAGCAGGGCGGCCGTCCCGCTTGCACCGCCGCCCGCGGCAAGCGCGCCCACCAGCAGCATCACCGCGGTCGCGCTTTGAAAGGCAAGGGCGAGCGCCGCCCCCGTCGCCAGCGCGAGGGGCGCGCGGTCGAGCCAAGGGCGCATCCTGCGCCGAAGCTGCGGGCCGAAGGCGCGCTCCACGGCCGTGCGGACCATGCGCACGGCGACGAGGAGCAGCGCCACTGCGCCCGCAAGGTTCAAGATGATGGCCGATCCGCTCATGCCGTGAGCGCCTCTCCTTTGCTTGTCAGCGGCGAGTCTCTCGCGTCGTTCCGCTCCGCGCGAGCCCAACAGACATTTAGCCGGTTAACAAGCGGCAGTCATCCCGCAGAGCATGATCCAGTTCCAGGGCAGGAATGAGAAAAGGCTCATCTCAGTCGCGGAGGCATGCTAGTGGCAATGGCCCTGGGCAAAGCCGCAACGGCTTGATGTCCAAAACGGCGGCATTCCAAATTCGCCGAAACTGCAGGAATCTGCTCCCAATCGGGCGCGTTCCGTGTAGGATTAGGAAAAGAGTCCGCACATCATGCGCTTCCCTCCTTCCTTTCTCGATGAGATCCGGGATCGTGTCCCCATCTCCTCCATCATCGGCGCGCGCGTCACCTGGGAGCGGCGCAAAACCAACGCGGCGCGCGGGGATTGGTGGGCCTGCTGCCCCTTCCACAACGAGAAAAGCCCGTCCTTCCACTGCGAAGACAAGAAGGGTCGCTACCATTGCTTCGGCTGTGGGGCGTCGGGCGACCATTTCCGCTTTCTGACGGAGCAGGAGGGGCTGAGCTTCCCCGAAGCCGTGGAGAAGGTGGCGAACCTCGCCGGCGTGCCCATGCCGGCCCGAAACCCGGAAGCGGAAAAGCGCGAGCAGGAGCGCGCGACGCTGCACGAGGTGATGGACCTGGCCGCGCGCTTCTTTTCCCAGAAGCTGCAGGCGGCGGAAGGCGCCAAGGCCCGCGCCTACTTGCGCGAGCGGGGGCTGACCCCCGCCACCATTGACAGCTTCCGTTTGGGTTACGCGCCGGACAGCCGCAACGCGCTCAAGGAGCACCTGGCAGGCAAGGGCATCGCCAGGGAACTGATCGAGGCCTGCGGGCTTGTTGTGTTCGGTCCCGACATCCCCGTGTCCTTTGACCGTTTTCGCGATCGCATCATGTTCCCGATCCTGGACGGTCGAGACCGGGTGATCGCCTTTGGCGGGCGGGCGCTGTCGGGCGACGTGTCGGCCAAATACCTCAACTCGCCGGACACGGAACTCTTCCACAAAGGGGACGTTCTCTTCAATCTCGGTCGCGCTCGCAAGAGCCTGCCCAAGGACGGGGCGCTGGTGGCCGTCGAGGGCTATATGGACGTGATCGCGCTGGCGCAGGCCGGCTTCGGCCATGCCGTCGCGCCGCTCGGCACCGCGCTGACCGAACGCCAGTTCGCGCTTCTGTGGCGCTCCTCACCAGAGCCGGTGCTCGCCTTCGATGGCGACGAAGCAGGGTTGCGCGCGGCTTTTCGCGCCGCCGACCTCGCGCTGCCCCTGGTAGAGCCGGGTCGCACCGTGCGCTTCGTGCTCCTGCCGGACGGCCAGGATCCGGACGATCTCGTGCGCGGGGGCGGCCTGGGGAGCTGGACGCAGGTGCTGGGCGACGCGCGCAACCTCGTCGATCTTCTTTGGATGCGCGAAACGCGCGGAAAGTTGTTCGAGACGCCCGAGCGCCGGGCCGAGCTCGAGCGGACGTTCCGCGAGCTTTCAGGCCGCATCCGTGATGAAAGCCTGCGCTATCATTACGCCCAGGATTTCCGTGACCGTGTTCACGCCTTTTTCGGCGCGCCGACACGCGGACGTTTCGGCAAGGGCAAGGCCGGCGAGCGGCCGGGCTTTGGGGGCGGCGCGTCGGGACGGCCGGGCGCGGCGGCGGGCCGCCTGCCCGTCTCGGAAAGCCTTTCGCGCTCGGCGCTGGTGAAGCGGGCTGGCGGCGCGGCCATGCCCTTGCGCGAGGCGGTGATCGTGGTCGCGCTCGGCAATCATCCATCCTTGATGGATGAGAATTTCGAGACCGTTGAGGTTCTCGATCTCAGCAATCCCGACCTTCGGCAGCTCCACGCCGCACTGCTGGACGCGCTGGCGCATGGCGCCGGCGAGCAGCATGGCGCGACGCGTGAGGACTGCCTTGCGGCCATCGCGCGATCGGGCATGGACGAGCTATGGGCGCGCGCGGAAGCGCTGGTGCGCAGGGCGCGGCAATGGCCCGCCCTGGAGGACGCCGCCATCGAGGACGCCCGCGGCGCGCTGCATCAGGCGCTGCACTTGCATCGGACGGCCCGCTCGCTACATAACGAATTGAAGGTTGCCGAAGCCGCGCTCGCAGATGATTGGTCTGACGAGCATGTTCAGCAGCTTCGCGCCATTCAGGCACAGTTGCACGACGTCCAGGCCACCGAAGCCCTGATCGAAGGCTTCGGCATTCCGTCCGGGCGCGTGGAGCGGGCCTAGCCGTCCGAGCCGCCATTTTTGCGAGTACCGGCCGTCATCTGGGCTGGGGGAGCCGGGGTGGTTCGACTTTCGGACGGAGAAGCAGCGTGGGAAGGCGTTGACCCCTTCAGCGAGCGGCAAGCGTAAGCTCACGTTAACGATTTGGTCAATTTGATGCAAATCGGCCGAATCATGCGTTAAGGGGCGCGGAGCTGATTCGCTGTTGCGAAAGGTCGAGGCGGTGCCGTCCGGGAAACTGGACGGTTCGGCCTGCCGTTCCATATGGCAGCGGTTGGGTCGGCACGATCATCGGCGTGAGAACGCCGGCGAAGATTTTTGATCCCTGCGCGGGACCGGCAAAGGAGCGCCGCCCGCTTGGAGAATGTAAGCATGGCGAAGCCCGAAAAGGAAGAGGCGGAAACCGAGCGCGAGGCCACCACCGATGGTCCTCTGCTCGACCTTTCCGACGACGCCGTCAAGAAGATGATCAAGGCCGCCAAGAAGCGCGGCTACGTCACCATGGACGAACTCAACTCGGTGCTGCCGTCGGAGGAGGTCACCTCCGAGCAGATCGAGGACACGATGGCCATGCTTTCGGACATGGGCATCAATGTCGTCGAGGACGATGAGGCGGCCGAGGAAGGCGGCGAGCAGGCGGATAGCCAAGCCGACGCCGAGGAGGACGCCAACGAGCTCGCCGAGCAGACGGGCACGGCCGTCGTCGCCACGACCACGAAGAAAGAACCGACCGACCGCACGGACGATCCCGTGCGCATGTATCTGCGCGAGATGGGCTCGGTGGAGCTGCTTTCGCGTGAGGGCGAGATCGCCATCGCCAAGCGCATCGAGGCCGGGCGCGACATGATGATCGGCGGGCTCTGCGAGAGCCCGCTGACCTTCAAGGCGATCGTCGCCTGGCATGACGCGGTGAAGGAGAAGCGCATGCTGCTCCGCGACGTCATCGACCTGGAGGCGACCGCCGGCGCGAACAGCCCCGAAGCCCCCGCCGCGCCGCCGGAGGAGGAATTCGAGGAAGGCGAGGAAGGCGAGGGCGGGCTCGGCCTGTCGCTCTCGGCGCTCGAGGAGAAGCTGATGCCGGAGGCGCTGGCCGCCTTCGAGGCGATCGAGCAGGCCTATGGCAAGCTCAACAAGCTCTCCGCGCGCCGGATGGACGCCTATACCTCGGGCGGCGAGACCTCGGCGCGCAGCGAGAAGACCTATGAGAAGCAGCGCAGCGAGCTGGTGGCGCTGGTGCAGAAGGTGCACCTGCACAACAACCGGATCGAGGAGCTGGTGGACCAGCTCAAGGGCCTGAACCGGCGGCTGACCGGCCTCGAGGGCCAGATCCTGCGCATGGCCGAGAGCCACAAGGTGAAGCGCGAGGACTTCATCGGCGCCTGGCGCGGGCATGAGCTGGACCCCGCCTGGTTCGACGGGCTGGCGAAGCACAAGCACAAGAGCTGGCAGAACTTCGTCGGCAAGTCCAAGGACGATGTCGAGGCGGTGCGCGGCGAGATCGCCCGCACCTCCTCCGAGACCGGGCTGCCGGTGGACGAGTTCAAGCGCGTCTATTCGACCGTGTCGCGCGGCGAGCGCGACATGACGCAGGCGAAGAAGGAGATGATCGAGGCGAACCTCCGCCTGGTGATCTCCATCGCCAAGAAATACACCAATCGCGGGCTGCAGTTCCTGGACCTGATCCAGGAGGGCAACATCGGCCTGATGAAGGCGGTGGACAAGTTCGAGTATCGCCGCGGCTACAAGTTCTCGACCTATGCCACCTGGTGGATCCGCCAGGCGATCACGCGCTCGATCGCGGACCAGGCGCGGACCATCCGCATCCCGGTCCACATGATCGAGACGATCAACAAGCTGGTGCGCACCAGCCGCCAGATGCTGCACGAGATCGGCCGGGAACCCACCCCCGAGGAGCTTGCCGAGAAGCTGGGCATGCCGCTGGAAAAGGTCCGCAAGGTCCTGAAGATCGCCAAGGAGCCGATCAGCCTCGAGACGCCGATCGGCGACGAGGAAGACAGCCATCTCGGCGATTTCATCGAGGACAAGGCGGCGGTGCAGCCGCTCGACGCAGCGATCCTCGGCAATCTGCGCGAGAGCACGACCCGCGTTCTCTCTTCGCTGACGCCGCGCGAGGAGCGTGTCCTGCGCATGCGCTTCGGCATCGGCATGAACACCGACCACACGCTCGAAGAAGTCGGCCAGCAGTTCTCGGTCACCCGCGAACGTATCCGCCAGATCGAGGCGAAGGCGCTGCGCAAGCTGAAGCACCCGAGCCGCTCCAGGAAGCTGAGAAGCTTCCTGGATAGCTAAAATGCGCAAGCTGCGCTCGTTCCTCGACAGCTGAGGCGCAAAAAAGACAAACGAAAAAGCTTCGCGACCCGGAAGGTCGCGGGGCTTTTGCTTGTCTAGAATATGTCTGGTTCAGACTGAACCGGACATCTCAGGTTTCGGTTGTCTTTTCGGGAAAGCGGTTCCCGCTTTTCCCTGACAGACCCGAGGGCGTTAAAGGATGCCGAGCAGGTCGTCGAGCACCCCGCCGGGGCCGAGCAGGTCGTCGAGCAGCGAGTCGGTGAGGCCCAGATCGACCACATCGACGACGCCGTCGACGAGGTCATCGAGGTGGAGGCCGCCGTCGCCGATATTCTCCCCGAGAAGCGTTTCGATCAGGCCGTTCAGCCCGACCTCGTCGAGTACGTCACCCAGGCCCGCATCGACAAGATTGCTGAGATCAAGGCTGAGATTGATCGCACCGTCGGCGGTGACGATTTTTTCAACGCCGAAGATGTTTTGCGTGTCGCCGTTGCCGGTGATGTCGAACACCCCGCTGCCATTGATGGTCAGGAGGTAGTCGCCGGAATTGCCCGCCAGGTAGGCGGTGTCCTCGCCATCGCCGCCATAGACGGTGTCGTTGCCCTCCATGTAGATGGTGTCGTCGCCGGCGCCGCCGCCGATGACGTCGTCGCCATCGCCGCCGCGCAGCGTGTCGTTCATGTCGCCGGCATAGATCGTGTCGTTGCCGGCGCCGCCGTCAATATCGTCCGTGCCCGAGTTCGGTAAAATATTCGGGCCGCCATAGACGATGTCATTGCCGCTGCCGCCCCGCACGACGTCGTTGCCGGCGCCGTGGAAGAGGATGTCATTGCCGGCGCCGCCATCGATATCGTCATTGCCGGCATTGCCCCAGATGACGTCGTTGCCGCCACCTCCTTGAGCAACATCGTCGCCAGTGCCCAAGCCGATGCGATTGTCGCCACCGTTCCCGATGACGCTGTCATTACCGCCTTGCGCAAACACGCTTCCCTGCCGCGTCCCGAATATGAATGAGTCATCGCCGGCAGTCAGAAAAAATGTATCACTCATGATCTTACTCCTTGCGATCATAGCGTTGAAACGTCGGCAACTCCGACACTCGGTAAACGATATGACAGCAGGGATTGGTTTCAACGCAGGCGGGAATGTCCGTATTCATTGTAATTTACATGCTAACATCAATCAGAAAGTGTATCAAAATGACAAACCTGGATTGCTGTCCCTGCTTTTGATCAAACTTTGCGTGTGGGAAAGAAACCGCGAGCGCCGCGACGGCGGGTTGTGCCGCGTCGCCGGGCGTGCAAGGTTCGCCGCCATGAGACAGGCGCCGTGGACTGGAGGATGATCGTGCGGGATTGGTTCTGGCGCCTCGTCCTGTCCTTCTCGGCCACCGGCCTGGTGCTCGGAACGCTGTTGTTTTCCGCATCGCTGACGCCGAGCCTGCTGCCGCGCACCTATGTTACGCAGGGCCTGCTTTCGGGCGTCGCCATGGCCTCTGGCTACGGCCTGGGCGTGCTCTTGGCCGCGCTCTGGTTCTGGCTAGGGCTGCGGGAGCCGAAGGATCGTGTGCGGCTGTGGCTCAAAGCCGCTGCCGGCGGTGTTTGTGGCATGGTGGTGCTCATCTTCCTGTGGCGCACCGCCGAATGGCAGAATTCCATCCGCACGCTGATGGGCCTGCCGCCGATCGAGACGGCGCATCCTTTCTATGTCGGCCTCATCGCGCTTGCCGTCTTCCTCCTGCTGTTCGGCCTCGGGCGCCTTTTTGCGTTTCTCGTCCGGCTCTTCGCCAGCACCTCGCGCCGCGCTGCACCCCGGCGGCTCTCCTATGTCATCGGCACGGCGCTTGCCGCCACGCTGTTCTGGACGCTCGCCGACGGGCTTCTCGTGCGCTTCGTGCTGCACACGGCCGATTCCTCCTTCCGGCGGCTCGACCAGGTGATCGAGCCGGACACGGCGGAACCCTCCGACCCGTCGAAATCCGGTAGCGCCGCCTCGCTGGTGCGCTGGGATGCGCTCGGCCGCATGGGCCGTTCCTTCGTCGCCACCGGCCCGACGGCCGAGGATATCGCCGCCTTCACCGGCAAGCCGGCGCTGGAGCCGCTGCGCGTCTATGCCGGCCTCAACGCCGCCGAGACGCCGGAGACACGCGCCAAGATCGCGCTCGACGAGCTGATCCGCGTCGGCGGCTTCGATCGTTCGACGCTGGTCGTCGTCATGCCGACCGGCACGGGCTGGATCGACCCGGAGGGGATCGACACGGTCGAGTACCTGCACCACGGCGATATCGCGAGCGTCGCCATCCAGTATTCCTATCTCGCGAGCTGGCTCTCGCTGCTTGCCGAGCCGGACTATGGCGCCGAGGCCGCCCGCGCGCTCTTCCACGCCGTCTACGGCCACTGGACGACGCTGCCGAAGGAGAGCCGCCCGAAACTCTACCTCTACGGCCTCAGCCTCGGCGCGCTCTCCTCGGAACAGTCGGCCGAACTCTTCGAGGTGATCGGCGATCCCTACCAGGGCGCGCTCTGGGCCGGCCCGCCATTTCCGAGCCGCATCTGGAGCAAGATGACCGCCGATCGCAATCCCGGCACGCCCGCCTGGCTGCCGCGCTTCCGCGACGGCTCCTATGTGCGCTTCACCAGCCAGCGCAACGCTCTGCCGGAGGCCGGCGATCATTGGGGGCCGATGCGCATCGTCTACCTGCAATATGCCAGCGACCCGATCACCTTCTACGATCCCTATTCCTTCTACCGCCAGCCGGCCTGGATGGCGGTGCCGCGCGGGCCGGACGTCTCGCCGGATTTTGTATGGTATCCCGTCGTCACCTTCCTGCAACTGACGCTCGACATGGCCATGGCGACGACCGCGCCGATGGGGCTCGGCCACGTCTATGCCGGCGAACACTATATCGATCCGTGGATCGCAGTGACTGACGTGGCGGACTGGAGCGAGGCGGATATCGCGCGGCTCAAGCAGAAGTTTCGCGCGGGGCGGTGAGGGGTGGTAGATCGGCTTCCGCCTGCGGTGGTGGATCCTCGGGTCAAGCCCACAGGTGTCCGGTTTAAATTCAGGCCCATTCGAGCACCATCTGGCTGGTGTCTTGCGGCGGGTCTGGTGGTGGCTTCAGCAGGCGGTCTGTTCGGCGGCGATGCATGAGGTTTGCGCGTATG
>DASYHP010000023.1:0-3677 GCA_035998495.1 Mesorhizobium sp. | reverse complement strand
CGGGAAAGGATCAAGCGAGATACCATCAACCAGCGGCGCTTGCTTCACCGCAAGGCAGCCGCCTAGACTGACAACCCAGATGCGCCAGAGCCTCCGCTAAATCAGCGCGCCACTTGTCCCAAAAACCCTGACGACGGACAGAGCTGACCGACAGCTCTCCTCGCATTGGCCGCGCACTCTGGTGGAACTCGCTCGTGGAGGAGTCTGTCGCGCGTGAGTGGATCACCAGCAATGGGCACCGAGATGCGGTGGAGCAGTTGGCACATCTCTTCTGCGAGCTGTTCATCAGGCTCAAAGGCGTGGGGCTCGCAAAGGAGGACTCCATCGACTGGCCGCTGATCCAAACACAGATGGGGGAAGCCACCGGCATGTCTACGGTGCACGTAAACCGCACGCTTCAGGAGCTGCGGGACCGAGGTCTTGTCGTGCTCAAGGGCAAGACGCTGACCATCCCCGATCTTGAGGCACTCAAGGCCGTGGCCATGTTCAACCCCAACTACCTGCACCTTGACCGAAACGGGCAGAGCTTGGACGCAAACGAGCAATAGCCACGCGGAAGGCTGTCCTCGCTGCAATCTCCTCCGCTGATGAGGCGGGTCTCCCTCCGGCGTGAGTCTTACGGGCCCAAGCCAAAAAGTTGGGTCCTGTTCGTCAGCCCAGGTGCTGGCGTTCCTCGGCAGGCCCTGAGTAAGCTTCTCTGCGGATGAACTTGGCACGCTCTCACGCGTTGGGCAGCGCCAAGGAGTGTCTCTGCGCGGGCCTGTGCGTCGGAGTGCTCAGGGCGAGGTGCCGGAATGGCCAACGCAGACCAGATGAGAAAGCGCCAGCAAGTACTGGCCGACTTTGGCGAGTTCGCCCTTCGCAGCGATGATCTCGATGCGGTGCTGACCGAAGCTTGCCGGCTCCTGGGCGAGGCGATGGAGACTGGCAGGGCCAAGGTTCTGGAGATCGAGAACGGCAGCAAGTGCCTGTTCGTGCGCGCCGGCGTGGGCTGGGCCCCCGACATCGTCGGCCGGTTGCGCATGCCCATGGGCGAGCACACGTCGGAGACGTTTGCGATTGAGCAGGGCAAGCCTGTCATCACTCAGGACATTCACAAGGAGGATCGGTTCGAGGTTCCCCGCTTCATGAAGGAAGCGGGCGTGGTGGCGCTTGTGAACGTGCCTCTCCTGGTTCCGGGCCGGAAGCCTTATGGCCTGCTCCAGGTGGATGCGACCGAGCCGCGCGATTTCGCAGAAGACGACATCCAGTTCCTGCGCACCTACGCGACCATTCTGGGCCCGGTGATCGACCGCTTGTTCAAGGTGCAGCAGCTGCAAGCGGGCGAGGAGCGCTTCCGGCTCACAGTCGAGAACGCGCGCGACTACGCGATCTTCCTCTCGGATGCCGAGGACAAGATCACCGACTGGTTCCCAGGTGCTGAGGCCGTGTTCGGTTGGACGGCAGAGGAGATCGTCGGCCAGCCCTCAGCCGTCACATACACGCCTGAGGACCGGGAGCAGGGTGTTCCCGAACAGGAGGCTGAGATTGCCCGGAGGGAACGCAAGGCGCCCAATGTGCGCTGGCACATGCGCAAGGACGGCAGACCCATCTTCATTGAGGGCTCCAGGACTGCGCTGCGCGATGAGCGGGGCTCAGTGCACGGCTTCCTCAAGATCGGTCAGGACGTCACGGAACGCCGCAGGAGCGAGGAGCGCCTGCATGCCGCATTCTCGATCGGCACTGTTGGCGTGCTGTTCTGGGGTCCGGGCTTCCACCTCACTGAAGTCAACGACGCGTTCCTGAGCATGACCGGCTTCACGCGCGAGGAGGCGCTGGGCAAGACCTGGCAGGACCTCACGCCCCCGGAGTTCCACGAGGTCTCTCAGCGCGCTGTGGAGGAGATCGCCGCTGTTGGCGAGTGCACTCCTTACGAGAAGCAATACTTTCGCAAGGATGGCTCACGCTGGTGGGGCTTGTTCACAGGTCGCAAAGTGGGGGATGAGGTGGTGGAGTTCGCGCTCGATGTAACCGAGCGCCGCAAGTCCGAGGAGCGGCTGCGCGAAAGCGAGGCTCAGGCGCGGCTGCTTCTGGCCGAGTTGCAGCACCGGGTGCGCAACACGCTCGCCGTCGTTCGTTCCATCGCACGCCGAACAGGTGCCACCAGCGAAACCGCTGAAGACTATGCCATGCATCTCGACGGCCGGATCAACGCCTTTGCGAGGGTTCAAGCTGCCGTCACCCGTGATCCGGTGGCAGGCGTCGACCTTGAAATGCTCGTGGCCGACGAACTCCATGCCCATGGCGCCAAGGAAGGCGAACAGGTGACAAACATCAGCGGTCCCAAGGTGCGCTTGCAGCCGAAGGCCGCTGAGACGCTGGGCCTCGTCATCCACGAGCTGACGACGAATGCGGTCAAGTATGGAGCGCTCTCAGCCGAGAGCGGTCACCTCAAGGTGGACTGGAGCTTTCAAAACATGGACAGCCAAGCGCGCCTGGTCCTCCACTGGACCGAGACCGGCGTGAAGCTCTCAGGCGTGGGGCCGCGGCGCGCAGGCTTTGGAACGGAGCTGATCGAGCGGACACTGGCCTATGACCTCGGAGGCGAGGCGAGATTGGAGTTCCAACCGGGCGGTCTTCGCTGCACGGTCAGCTTGCCTGCAAACGACAGCATCATCCTGGCCGCATCCTGAACAAGGCGGAAAGCCAGGCTTGCAAGTCCAGTGGCGGCGGCACGCGGCATGTCCGTCTCGGGCTGCATATTGCCATCCGGCGGAAACGCAGCAAACGTTTGCTTCGGCCTCCGGACTCCCCAAAGCAGACCGTCTACTTCCGGCCATCGGCAACCATGACGTGATCGAAGTTGAGCGAGCTCTGGAGTGCCCTGCTCCGAAAATCTTAGCGATAACAAGGCTGCAGTTCGCGTATAGTGCTCTCTGCCTCCCAGCGGAGCCGCAAACTAGCCCAAGGCTGTCGAGCCGAAAAGCACAACAAAAACAAAGGTTGTATGCCCTTGGACTAAATCGGCGTACTCCAAGGCTGCGGAGAATAAGGGCTCGGAGAGAAGGAGAATGGCCTCTTTGGGCTGAGGCGCACTCCAAGGCCAGACGGCAAAAAGCCCGCAAATCCGCGGGCTTCGAGACCAGGGCAGAGGCCCTGGAGAATGTCTAGTGAAAACGAGATGGTAGAGGGGAGGGAACTGCCAGCGAACCTTCTCCGGCATGGCCCGAATGCAACCTGTCTTGCGGAGTACAACCCGTGGTTCAAACTTGTCTCGTTCCCGTTTCTCGGCTCCGCTTGAGCTCTTATCCCATTTTCCAGCTTGTCCAGTGGGACCAGCTCAAATCTTAACTGGCCGCGCGCCATCCCTGCGCCTGTGCGAAACACTCCAAGTCCTGAGCGTTCATTGGGCGAGCAAAGGCGTAGCCCTGCAGCACATCGCAACCCAGGTTTCGCAGGATCATCGCGTGCTCCATGGTCTCGACTCCCTCGGCCACGACTTCGATCCCCAGCGACTTTCCGATCTCGATGAGTGAGGCCACAAGCTGCCGCTGCTGTTTGGAGGTGGTGACAGGTTCCACCAGCTGGCGAGCGACCTTGAGGCGGCGGGGCTGCAGCTTGAGCAGGCTGACGATCGATGCATGGCCTGTGCCAAAATCGTCGATCTCCAGATCGATCCCGAGTCTCCGAAGCTGCTC
>DASYHP010000021.1:0-157165 GCA_035998495.1 Mesorhizobium sp. | reverse complement strand
CGGGAAAGGATCAAGCGAGATACCATCAACCAGCGGCGCTTGCTTCACCGCAAGGCAGCCGCCTAGACTGACAACCCAGATGCGCCAGAGCCTCCGCTAAATCAGCGCGCCACTTGTCCCAAAAACCCTGACGACGGACAGCCCGGGCAAGCCTCGCCCGCTGCGATGACGGACGCCTGCAAACCTTCCCGCAAGCCACCCAGTGGCTCCAGCGCGAAGAACCGGAAGAGGTGAACGCGGCGCTGGTCTCATTCCTGCGCGGGTGAGCGCTTCTCCCTTGGCTGGTCTGCGCTAATCGCACCCCACGCCATCACCGTCACGATCCAAGTCGTACACGTCATCCCCGATGACGATCACGGGGCCGCGCACGTATTCGGGGCCGTTGCCCCGGCCCCCGGCGCAGTCCACGTCGCTCGCCACCGGCACGCAGGGGGACGACTCGTAGTTCGGGTCGCATTCCTGCGCCACAGCTTCCGCGGCTCCGAATGCCGCCAAGCATAGAGCGGCCATCAGGCGGCGCACGCCGCCAAGTTTCTGCAGTTTCCGACTCACCTCATCCCCCTCACTGATCCAATGCCGCTTCACTGCTGCGGACTCTTCGCGACGAGATCGATGCGCGGCCGCTCTTCGCCATGCCTCCCGGAAGCATGACCTTCTATAATCAGCCAGAGCCGCTGTTCGGCCAAGTGGTCGACGACAGCTTCCCGTCGAGTGCCGATGACATCGCGGAAGCCGGGCACTGCTTCGCGCTCCGACGCTGGACTGCGGCCGTCATGCACCTCATGCGCGCTGGAAACGCCGCTCGGCCTTCTGGCGGCGCACGTCGGGCTTTCAGGCGCGGTCAACTGGAACAGGTCACTGAACGAGATCGAGGCCAAGCTGCGGACCATCAGCAAGCGGGAGCATGGTGGAGCCGAAGAGCAGTGGGCGGCCGACGCAGCCTCCTACTTCCGCGCTGTCAAGAACGCGTGGCGCAACCACGTCATGCACGGTCGTGTCTTCTACGACGAGGAACGGGCCACCGAGGTGCTCGAAGCCGTGCGCGCTCTACTGCGGAGCCTTGCTTCCAAGCTCTCCGAGAACTAAGCATCGGCTCTCGCCCGCTCGTTTCAGGCCGCGCGCTTGGTGATCTTCTCCTTGCCGCGAACCCATGCGGCATAGTCGGCGTATTCGCGCACGCCCCGATTGATCCAAAGCGCCCAGGTGCCCTGGCCGCTGATCGTCGCGCGGTCGAGATAAGGGTACAGAGCAAGATACTGCTCGCCATCGAACGTGTTGCGGGTCGTCTGCACGACAGGCGCAATCCCAATCCGGCAGCCAGCACCGTCCATGAAGCCCAGCTCCCAGGGCATCCAGCGAGAGAGCTTGGAATGGCGGCTATAGACATAGAGAAGCGACCTTGACGCCCGCAGGCGGCTGCGGAGCGTCTCCGCCGTTTCCGGCGTAATCTCCTCAGGCGACAGCTGGGGATCTGTGTACCGGTCGACATAGACGCTCAACCCGGCGTCGTTGAGATAGCCCTTGATCCCGAGCAGGATCTCCTCGGGCTCATTCGAGGAATGGCTGAGGAAGACATCAAACGTCGCATCGCCCGACGCGGTCTCAGTCAGAATTTCGCGAGCGGCAGTCTTCCGCACGGTCGTCATCTGAGCGGCGCGGGCACGGACTTCCGTTTCGGTCAGCAGCGCCATCAGGCAGTCCCGGCTGCCGGCTTAGCCAGGCGGAGCAAGCCGCGCAGGATTAGCGCCACCGCCTGATCGACGTGGACGGTTCGCGCGAGCGTCGCGTTCTCCTCAGCGGTGAGGCCGTTCCGTACGGCTGCGCCGTCGAACTGCCCAAATTCGTTCAGTCCGGTCCAGGCCGCGGGGCTCGCCGGCTGTGGCACGAGCTTGAGCGCGATCGCAATATCGCGCGCGCAACCCCCGAACCCGCCGAGCAGGAACAACGGCTGGCCGGCCTGTAGAGCGGTCAGCGCCTCCTCGGCGATCCCCGGCATGCGTCCCTTATAGCCCTCCGTCCGGCCGCCAAGCACGATGCGTGCGTCGCTCGCTCGGGTCAGCACATCCCGCATCGCCGTGAGGGCAGCCGTCCAGTCGGCATCCGTCACCGGCGGACGCGGCGCATCGTCAAGCGCCGCAGGGGCTAGGTCGACCCCTTGTCGGTCGAGGAAATGGAGCTCCGCCAATCCGGCGAGCTCCTCGGCCAAGCCGCGCATCTCGGCGGCAGGCCTTGAAACGACGATGGGCCAGGCAAGATAGTTGACCACCGCAGCCCGGGCATCGCCGACATCTGCGTCCCGACGGTACCGAGCGACGAGTTCAAACAGGAGCTCGGTGAAGCCGTTTGCGCGCAAATCGCCGCCGTAGACCAGCCGCGCACCCATCGCGAGCAGATGACGGGCGATCTCCGCCATCGCATCTCGCAGATGTTCAGGCGCAAGACCTAGCGCCGCCATGTCCGGGCTATCGGAGATGGCGATTGCAATCGATTTTTGGCTCAGGGGCTCTTGGTAGGTCATGTCGCGGACTCCGCTTCGGCGACCCATTCGGTGAGGCTGCGAAGCCGCACCTCGGGCGCGATTTCCTCAAACAAGCGCTGCTCCTCCGCGCCGAGCGGCGGATCGGGATAGACGAGGATGGTGTGCCCCTCAGCCGCCCGATCCAATCCCGCCAGCGAGATCAGTTCCGGCGGTCGCGGCAGGAAGCGAACGCGCACTCCCGCCGCGCCGCGAACCAGCTCGACCCGGCAGCGCCAGAGAAAGTCCTTAAGCACCTCGTCCAGCAAGCGGCCGATCACGTCGTCGATGCGGTCGGCTCGGGCCGGGTCCATCCGGACGAGCGGCACGTTCCCCATGTACGGGAAGCCGCGTTCATCCAGATCGGCGAGGCAGTTCGCGATGACCAGCGGGACGCTCGCGCGCTTGGCTTCGATGATCTCGCGCCGGCACCACTCTCGTGACGAGAAGCTGTCGGTGTGGATGGCGACAACCGCGCTCACACGCACCTGATTCAGGATGACTTTGTCGAACGGCAGTCCCGGCGCGATGTCATGGACGTCGAAGAAGCTTAAAAGGCCGTCGCCATCGAACAAGGCCTGGCGGATCACCTTCGCGATCCGCTCGCCGTCACCATCTCGCTTGGAGTGGCTCAGGAAGACCTGGACCTTCTTCAGGTACCGTTCCAGCGCCTCGTCCTCATCGGCCGGGTGCCGCAACCGTTCGAGATAGGAGCGCAACATGCGCGCGAACTGGTACGTTAGGGATGAGATCAGCCGGCGAGTGCGAGCCGCTTCGTCGATCCCGTCCCACTTGTCCCAACGGACCGCCTGTTCGACCATGCCCGAACGCGTGAGCGCGGCGTCGATGGCGACCGGGAAGACACGGGTGCCCAGGCCCTTGACTTCGGCGCGCGCAGCCGTTTCCTTCAGCCAGACCATATAGGCGTCGTCGGCGGCAAAGGCCTCGTCGAACAGCACGACGACCGCGGCCGTCTCACCCTCGTCGAAGTTGATCGGCAGCGGCGCGGCGGCGTCAGCAGGTGGGACCGATCGATAAATCACGCTCAAGCCCGTCCCGCCGGCGACATTTTCGAAGAGTTTGCGGCGAAAATGGTCGTAGAGCGCCTCAGCCACCGGTCGACCCGCCTCGAAGACCGGATGCCAGACGATGTAAACGACGAGAAACGGGCGGGTCGGAAGCGTCACGTGTTAGCCGTTACAAAGCCGACGGGCGCGGGTGTTGTCGATCAGCCGCTTGTCCTTAGCGTTCGCGGCCTCGATGTAGCGCTGGCACGCCTGGGCGCTCGCCGTGATGTCGGCCCACGACAGCCAGAGCGCGTAACCGGAGTTGATGTTGTCGCTCAGTCGCTCCGGCACCGAGACCCGCCCCTGCGCATTGACCGGGAGCGTTGGAAGCCGGACGCCGATTAAGCCGTGGCCCCCATCAAGCGTGGCCTTGATCTCCCAGTCCACATATTTTCGCGCTTGCGTGTCCTTGCCGACCAGCACGATCGTGCACGAGCTGCCCGTGATGTAGTTCTCGCGAATGCGCCGCATGACGTACTCGGCATTGTCGCTGTCGATCTCTCGCTCCAGCGAGTTGTCGGTGATCACGTCATAGGTGTCGTGGAAGGCCTGGGAGAAGGCGTCGTAATAGGCCTGATCGCCACCGTGATGGTAGCTGACGAAGACCTTGCGCTTGACCGCCGCTTCGACGCGCAAGCCGGAGCTGAAGAGCGAGCTGCTCATGCTCAGCGACCTCCCGCGGCCGCGACGACCGCGATCCGCCCGGCGGCGCGCGAGCGCGGCTTGTTTCGGATCACGATGTCCACGTCCTGGTCGAGCGCGGTCAACAGCGTCATCAGCCGCTCGACCGAGAAGCCGTCGAGCTTGTAGTTGGCGAGCGCTGACACTTTGGGCTGGGTGATTCCAAGACGCTCGGCGGCAGTCACCTGGTTGAGCCGCCGGCGCGCGATGAGGCCGTTGATCGCGTGCGCCAGGCGCAGCTTCGTCTGCCGCTCCTCGGCGTCGGCATAGCCCAGATCGGCAAAGACATTGCTGCTGCCACGGGTGATCGCCTCGTCGGCGGCGGTGATCGTCTCCTCACTTCGACTTGCCATAGCGCACCTCATAGTCCTTCCGCGCCAGCATCAGGCGCGTGTTCACCAGATCAACATCGGTCTGGGCCGTCTTGATGCCCTTCGGTGATTTCTTCTGGAAGGCGTGCAGCACATAGACCACCTCCTTGAAACGCACCGTGTAAACCGCCCGGAAGGTGTCGCCGTCATGGTCGTCGACCACTTCGAACACACCTGCGCCCGCTCCCTTCCAGGGCTTAGCCTTAGGGTGCTTGCCGCCGAACTGCGCCAACCCAAGAGCATTGCCCATCTCGTCCTTCACCGCCTCTGGGAAGGCGAGGAAATCCTTCTTGGCCGAGCCCACCCAGTCGAGCGGCTTCTCCCCCTCGATCAGCATTCGCGCCACGGCTCAATATCCTCATTCTGGTATAAAAGATCAAGGAGATCGGGCGTTCTTTCCCCTCCGGGACCTCCGGGATCGAGCGTCCCACGTCACAGACTGCGGACGAAGCGCAGCAGTTCGTCCCCGACGCTCACCGCCGGTGGCCAGAACGCGTCCCCACCCATGTACTCATGACTGGACACGATCCGCGCCGACACGAGATAGGCGATGGCAGGATTGAAGCGCCGCGCAGGCCAGCCCAGCGAGGCAGCGACCTCAGCGCAGTCGACATAGTCGGTGCCGAGGTTGAGCAGCCGCACCGCCAAATCGCGGGCGTCCTGCTCCGGGTCCCAGTCCATGAACTGCTTGTCGAAGGTGACGAACAGGTCCGCTTTGGGCCAGATCGCTGACTCGCCGCCCATATATTCCTGCTTCTCCAGCAGCCCGGCGCCGACCAGATCGAGGACGCCGATCCGCACGTCGACCCGCGGTAGGCCCGTTGCGTCTTCGATCCGCTGGTAATCGGCCTGCGGGTCCATCGACTGCGCATGCTCGGTGTTGCGGACGAAATACTCGGCCACGACACGCGCGGCGGTCGACCACGTCGATCCCGCCTCATGCGACTGGACGTAGCGCGGCTTCTCGCCCAGCGGCGGACGCTTGCTGACCCCGTAGATCTCGGCGGCCAGCGCATCGAGACCGTCTGGCCCAGGATCATACTCTGGGGTGAGCCGGGTGCGCAGGAACGGCGACACCGACGCAAGCGGCAAGTCATGGCGCAGTCCGATGAACTTGGCCGTGCCTTCGACCGCACTCATCAGCCCTGCGTCGATCTCCTCGTTCACCCAAGGCTTCTTGATAGAGGTTGCCGTGAGCAGCACGACGAAATGGGTGCAGTCGCCGAGACCCTGCTCCATCTTTCGACGGAGGCTGTCCCCGTAGCCAATCTCCCAATTATCGTACCAGACAGGGATGCCTCGCTGGACGAGGCCTTCGGCCAGCGGCTTCGCGAGGCGTTTGTCCTCGGTCGCGTGCGCGAGATAAACCAATCGCTCACGTGTCACAGGCTCATTCACGCCGTGCACCTCCCCTTTGTTCAATCCAAGCCGCTCCTCGAGCGCGCGGGCGAAGCCGGGCGACCCGCTGGTGTGGATCGTCAAGGTCTCGCGGCCCACCCGACGAACGAAGACGGCGGCGTGCTTTCCCGTCTCAGGGTCGACCACCGAGGCGGCCCTGCCGTGCAGCTCATCGGCATACGACTCAAGAGCGTTGTCGATCAGCTCTTCTCCAAGGCCTTTGAAGAAGTCCTTCTGCGAGACCTTACGACCACCCCTGCGAAACTCCAGCGCCACGGCTCGCCCCCATGCACAAGCACTTCAACCGTCGAGTTAGGCCATTCACCACTGAAGCAGAAGCCCTTGGGCGCAAACGATCAACGTCCAATGAGCTCGTGGATTCAGGGCAAGCCCTGCGACCGCGGACGCGATGGCTTTGAGAAGTAATGCCGCTATGATCGCCTGATGAAGCTATTCTTCGTTGGCAGCCTCTATGAACCGAGCAGGTCGAACGATGCCGTGCCCAGCCCAGATGTCTTTCGAGCGACCATGCGCGAGCTGGGCAAGTTCCTCGCGAGCCGAGGACATGATCTCGTCCTATGCAGCCCCTATGAGAGGTCGATGGACCTCGAGATCCTGAGGGGAGTTGCCGACGCTGAACATCGGCCTCGTATCGAGATGCACTTCCCAGAGACGCCGGAGAACCTCGCGGCTGTTAGGAAGGTCCTCTTGGATCTCAACCTGCCAGTACAGGAATTCGGCCACGCGGCCGACCCGACTGCCACCGAACAGGGTATGCGCTACGCCTGGCTCCTGTCCCAACTTTCGGCGCTAGACTCTGCGCATGTCGTGATCGCCGCCGGGGGCAATCCTTTTGGCTCCGCCAATATGCTGCTCCATCTCGCGGAGGCGCGGCGCTGTCCGATCCTGCCCTTCGGCCACCTGGGTGGAGCGGCCGCGCGCTGTTTGGAGCGGCAACGCTACACGCTCGACGACAAGCTAGGACCTCTGCGATCTTGGCTGCTCTCCCCGTCACCGATAGAAGAGGTAGCGGAAGCATTGGAGCGACTTTGCGCTCCGGCGCGTGCCGATAGCCAGCTGCCGGTCCAGCCCAGCCGCTTCTTTATCAGCTATGCACGCGCCAGAGTCGCGGAGGCGGACCTCGTCGAGACGCTGCTGAGACGGCGGGATCACGCCGTGTTCCGTGACGATCAAGCATTCGACCCGAGCGCCGAGCTGTCACAGGAGATTGATCGTGCGGTTCGAAGCTCGCACGTTTTCGTAGCCCTGTGGTCTTCAGAATACGCATGCAGTCCCTGGTGTCATGACGAGATGATGCTAGCCTTAGAGCTTCGAGCAGCCGGAAAACTTGCCCTCTGGCTGCTTCAGCTGGACGACACCCGCGTAGTCCCTCCTGGCGCGCGGAAGCTCATCTCACACCCTTGCCGGAACAGAACCGAGATTAGCTCGACGGTGTTGAAGCTCCTTGATCATTGACTTCTTCGACTTCGATCGAGCTGCTGGCCGTTGACGCGGGCTCAGTTCCCGTCGGGATCGTCCCCACCGGCTCAAGGAAGCTTCGACCTAAGGAGGCGAACCAACTCTCGATGTCTACCCTCGGCTCATCCGCGACTTCACCCACAATGCTCTTTAGGAACAGCTTCTCGCCGACGTGCTGCCCGAGGCTCCGGTAGGCCTCGAAGCGGGCCTCGGTGAAATTCTGATCGGCCGTTGGATGATGAGGGAAGTCGGGCTCGTCGAGCCGGAAGCGCCGCAAAAACTCCCCCTCGTTGCCCGTCAAAGACAATTTGAGGTAGACGAGGTAGCCAAAATGCCCACCGGGGTAGCGTATCCGACAGAACTGGAAGTGCGATCGGCTAAGTCCATCGCGGTCGCGCCGGAGTTCATCTAGGTTAATCTCGATCTGCACACCGAGGTCAATCGCGGCGAGCCGCTGGAGGTTTGCGATGGCGTGGAACGTCATGTTTTGGTCCTGCTCGCCATCGACGACGACCACAAATTTGCAGCGCCGCCTGAGCAGTTGGTAGACGCCAAGGTTCTCGATGTGCCCGCCGTCTGACAGGTTTAGGAAGGCGGACTTCTCATTCATCCGCCCCGATAGCTCCAGAAGCAGATACCAAAGGCCGGGCCGCATGGAGAGCTTCGGACGCCTGACGCCCGGGTTTCTGAGCCAGTAGCCGAGACGGACGTTCAGCAGCGAAAGCCAGAAGCTCAGCTGCGCCCTGTTCTGCAGACCCATCTGGGGGGAAATGGCGGCGCCGGAGATCGCCATTGCCGTGGCGATGTTCAGGTCCGGGTCCAACTCCTCCCACAAAGGGGTGTTGTAGTATCCGCTGATAGGACTGCCGCAATGGTGGGGCGTGAAAGAAAAGAAGTCGGTGAGACGGCCACGCATCGCAGGCCGCTGGGAAGATGGAACGTTCAACGCGGCGTTAAAGATGGGGTAAGGTCCGAGGTGCGCTTCAGTAAGCGATGATAGCGTCCTCTCGTCCTCCCGCTTCACGGCTCCGGGTCCGGCGTCCACGACAAGGAATGCCTCGGACAGCTTGCTCTTGTAATGCCGATGAAGTCCGGTGACGTTTAAGTTCAGGAACAAAAAATAGTATGCCGCGACGGCGACGGCAGCCGCGGCGATCCAAGGCGCATACTGCGGGTAAGTCCTGAGAAGATTGGTGAATGAGAGGGTCGCCACGGCCACGAACAATGGAGCCGCGGAGCGCGCCATCCAACGCCCCGCGGCTCCGCTCCGCGGCAGCAAACGTTCAAGCCCAACGCCCGCTATGAGAAGGCCTAGTGGCGCGAGCAGGACAGCCAGCAGACGTGCCCAGTCGTTGCCGACCAGCAAAGCCAGTCCGAGCGCAGCATGGTGCCAGCCGATCGCGATCAGTACGAGCACGATGGAGCTGGCGGCAACCGCAATTGCGGTATCGGCGATCTGGACGCCGTTTCGCCTTCTGAGCCAAACGAGCGGGGCGATACCGACAATTACAAGGAGAAGCACCGAGAGCCAGAGAATAGCGGCTGGCGCAATTTCCCAGGAGGGCCAAAGACCGAGGAACGAAATCGTCCTTTGCACGAGGATGAACGAGGCTGGCCCGAGGCAGAGAATGGCGGAGAGGGCTAAAAGGTTGATGAGCAACCCGCTTGCCTGGGCAAGGGCAACCGACCACTTCTCGATCGGCGGTCCCGCCGCGAGATAGCGGCTGCTCTGGCGTATGTGGCCCGTGGCCGCCGAGTCGCGGTGCGCCGCTTCGAAAGGCTTGTCGCCGCTCTTCAGCCCGATGCTCACGGGTGTATCTGGTCCCCGACCGCTCGCGTCGCGATCGCCGCCTGGGGCGTTGTTTGCGCCAGCCGAAGCAGCCCCCTCGCCGGCGGCTAGAAAGTTTACGAGGAACGCGCCCAGATAGCCGCCGCCGCTGACTGTGGAGAGATAGTCGAATTGGTTGAGCAAACCGCGGTTGGCGAGCACCGTCAGCGCGCCGAGAGCGAATGTCGCCGAACGTATCCCGCCGCCCGATAGCGCGAGGCCGGTCGCTCGCTCTGCCGCAGGGTTCAACCCGTACTGTTTCCGCCGCTGTTCGATCGTCTCACGTTCTTTGGGCGCCATCTGCACTGCCGAAAGCCCTCCGACGCCCTCGAGGTCGTTCGGATCGCCCTTGTCCAAGCCCCATGGTAGCGGGGCGCCCATCTCCTGGTTGATCGCCGTTGCTTCCTGGCGGGGCATCTCGCCCACGGCCTCCTCACCCCGCAGCAATGACAAGATCCGGTCGACG
The DNA here is from genome assembly GCA_035998495.1 of Mesorhizobium sp. Lineage (GTDB taxonomy): Bacteria > Pseudomonadota > Alphaproteobacteria > Rhizobiales > Rhizobiaceae > Mesorhizobium_B. The sequence goes on along the minus strand of DASYHP010000021.1, from coordinate 147,360 downwards.
TCACGCAGGACGCCGCGCAAGGCTTCCAGTTGCAGCCGGAAGTCGTCCGTTTCGTCAAGCGCCGCGAGGCGGCCGGCAACTCGCCGGCGGTGCCACCGTGACGTGAAGGGGCGCACGTAGTGGTTCAGGACGAACCAGGCGATCGTCTCGAAAACGCGTGCGTCGGTGTTCTCGCGGCAGATCACCCTCGTGCGCTCGAACAACGCGTGGACGCTCTCCAACGCGGACACTTCGTCGCCGCTGGAATACCCGATCTCCTGCGTTGCGACCCGCGACGTGAGCTCTAGATGGAGCAGAGCCGCGGCCTTGGCGTCGCAGCTGTTCGGCAGCCAATCCCGATCGCCGTAGGCTTCCATAAATGCTTCGGTCAGGACTTGCCTGTCGCCTTCGTTGAACGCCGCGAGCGCCTCCTTCCATTTTTTTCCGCTCACAGCGTATCCTTAGGCGGTCCGATTGCCGCGCGACTGAGTCAGGTGGTCCCCACGCGTGCACGGTAGTCCGCGGCGCGTGTTGATCAAAGACCGATGTGGTGAGCCGCCGGGCTTGAGGTGGATCGCGCATGACGAGAACATTCGTGGAACAAAGCCTTGGACGTCACGAACGACGGCTGTTAGAATGGGGGATGAAGGGAGTAAGCCGATGGCAACGCGCCGCAACGTCTTCATCAGTCATCATCACGCCGATGACGACCATGTCAGTAGCCTTACCGACATGCTTAAGCGCAACGGCTTCGAGATCCGCAACAGTTCAATTCGCGCCAAGCCAGCGAACCAACGTCGATTAGACGAGGGCCGAGTAAGCGACAACGTCATCAAGCGCCTGCTCCGAATAAAGATGAACTGGTCGTCGACTGTGGTGGTGCTGATCGGCAAGCAGACTCACGCTCGTCCTTGGGTGGACTGGGAGATCAGGAAGGCGCATCAGCTGGGGAAGCGGATCGTTGGCGTCTACGAGCGCGGCGGCACCGAGAACGACGTGCCGGCCGCCTTCAACAAGTATGGTAACGCCCTGGTCGCCTGGAACTCGAAGAACGTCATCGGCGCGATCGAAGGGACCTGCGCTCCCTTCGAAAAGCCCGGTGGCGGAGAGCGTGACTCGTCGGGCGACGGCGCGCGGCGGAGCTGCGCCGCCTGATGCCGCACGTCCACATGTATGCCGTCAGCTACGATCTCGGGTTCGCGCCCAATCCCTTCGGCGGCATCTGCAGCCTGGCATGCTGCAAACCGGAGATTCGCAGGACGGCGAAGCTGGGCGACTGGGTCGTCGGCCTCACTGGGACGAAGCTCCGGCCCGCACTTCGGCTGGTGTTCGCCATGCAGGTCACCAGGATCAGCAACTTCGACGAGTACTGGAGCGCCGCGGAGTTCGCCGGGCGCAAAGCTAAACGCAACGGTTCGCAGAAGGCGCAAGTCGGCGACAATATCTATCACCGAGACGGACCGGGCGCTCCCTGGATTCAGGAGAACTCGGTGCATAGCCTCCCCGGCGGCGCGCAATGTGACCTAAACACAGTCCACGATACACGGGTGAATCGCATTCTTCTCTCAAACCGGTTCATCTATCTCGGCGAGGAGGCGCGCGCTGTTCCGCCGGCCGTGCTGCAGCCACTTGGGTACGCGAAAAATCCGCGAGATCGCCGCAAGTTCACGACCGAGAAGGCGGCGGGGTTGACCGATTGGATAGAGGGCCTGATGGCGGCCGAGGCGGCCCCGATCTTGGGCGATCCCATCAACTTCGACGAAACGGCAAAGACGTTCTCCTATACCGCGCAGAAGCTGGTGTGAAAGGGAGAGTCCGTTTGAGGACGCCGCGCTGCTCCGCCATTCCAGGATTCGTGGGCAGAGCGAAGTTGCAGTCTGAAGGCCGCGCCGTGCGCTACCGACCTATATGAGGACGTATCGCAACATCAGCGTGGCGACGACCCAAATCGTCGAGGAGTTGCTCGACTCCGGAACGCCGGTTGCGGTACGCGACGCAACGACCCGAGAGTTCATAGCCCGACAGACCCGGCTCGAGCGCCCCCTGGAGCGATACCTCTTCGTTCCCGGACGAAACAACGATGTCTTCGCGCAGGTGGCGGAGACAATGTGGGTGCTCGCCGGCCGTAATGACATCGCCTGGCTGGAACGTTACTTGCCCAGGGCCCCTCAGTTCTCCGATGATGGCACGACGTGGCGGGCAGCCTACGGGCCGCGGCTGCGAAACTGGAACGGGCGCGACCAGATCGACGAGGTGCGGAGACTGCTAAGCGAGGATCGGTCCAGCCGCCGGGCGGTGATGTCGCTCTTCGATCCCGCTCGCGACTTTGTTCAGTCCAAGGACATCCCGTGCACCAATTGGCTGGGCTGGATCATCCGCGACGACCTCCTCCATATGGATGTCGTCCTGCGCAGCAACGATGTGCTCTGGGGCTTTTCGGGGATCAACTCCTTTGAGTGGAGCGTACTACAGGAGATGCTCGCGTTCTGGCTCGGCGCTGAGGTCGGCACGGCAGACTACTTCGCGATGTCGCTACACCTGTACGATCGGCACCTCGATCGTGCCGCCAGGATCGCCAAAGCGGCACATGGGCTGTCGCCGTATGACTTCGGCGTTGGTCGGGCGGCGTTCCGGACCCCCTGGCCGCAGTTCGACGCCAACCTATCCCGATGGTTTGAACTTGAGGCGGCAATTTCGGCCGAGCCCGATCGACCGATTGGCAGCCTGGGATGCGTCGACGACCCGCTTTTCAACGGCGCGCTCACCCTGGTTCACCTCCGCTGGGCGTCCGAAATCTGGAGCGACGTGCGGCTCGCCCAGGAGCTCGGCAAGCTTCCGCCCGCCGATTATGTTGCAGCCGCCTATCAGCAATTTGGCCGACATCGGCCGGGGATTCTGGAAGGCATCCCGCAACCTCCAATCGCAGCGTTCGTCGCAGCAGTCGCGGACGCCGGGGGCGAACTGCATTCGAGCTTGAAGGCGGCGATTAAGCGCCTGCACGCCGAGAAGAACCGGGCCTACGGCGGAGCTTGGAAACGGCGAGGCGAACTGATCAGCATACAGCCCAACATCGCCCGTAAAGTCGATCGCCTGGAGGCGCTGGCCGCCACCTCGGCCCGCATGACAGGCGAGTCGGCGCTCGACACCGCCATCGACCTCCTCGTCTACGTCGAGAAGTACCGGCTCTTTCTTGCCGAGAACATGATGTCGGGGACCTTCCTCCCGTCAGACGCCAGCCTGCCACTGAGTGACCACGACGCAAACCTCAATCAGCTCGTCGATCAGTTGAATCTGACGCCGAGCGGGCGGGAATTGGAGCCTATCGTGCGGGACATAGCGGGCGTGTTCGAGCGGTGTTGGCGCCGAGCGGCTGGTGACGCTCCAGTGGAAGAGCGCTTAGCGCTCGCTACCGTCCTCTCGACGATGTCGGGGGAGCTTCTGGCGTTCCTGGTTGATCGCGATCGAGCGGCGGTAACCCAGTTCCTACGCTCAGGTTTCCTCCCATGATCCCCGATGTACTTGCTAAGCTCCGGACCCGGCTGATGCAGGCCATCGCAAAGCGTGGACCCGGTACCCGCGTCGCCATCGTCGGCTGGTCGGCGGCCGCGATTGAGCTCGCCGCCGATCCGATGTTCCGGACGGGAGCCGCGTCGCTGATTGGGCACTACGCCCTCGAGGAGGGCGGAGTGGTCCTCGCCTTGCGCGAGCTAGCGACCGTCGCACCAGATATAGTCGTCATCGCCGAAGATGAAGGCAAGGAGGCCCTGCTAGACGCGGTCGCCGGCTTGGTACACCCGGCCACGGCCATCGTCATCGGCGGCTTTGGCCACCTCGCGTTCAGGGATGAAGTTTTCGACCGCGTCGGCCGTGACGTCCTGATCCCCTCGTTCGCGAACGGGTACCCGAACTGTTTAGTGCACATCTACCAATGCCTGAGGAATGCGCACGCGCGAGGCTTGGACGGTGTCGTGGCCGAGTTCGGGATGTTTAAGGGTGGAACCACCATGCTGATCTCCCGCTTCGTCGAGGAGCTCGGCGCCGACTGGAAAGTGATCGGGTTCGACACCTTCGACGGCTTCCCGCCCAAGCGAAGCGCGCTCGACATGTACGTCCACCCAGATTGCGTATTCCTGGACGTGGATCTCGTGCGCGCCGTTTTCGGCAACCGGAACGTGGAGGTTGTCAAGGGCGACGTAGTCGAAACGCTCTCGCGTCTAGCCGACGAGCGGCTCGTGCTTTCCTTCGTTGACACGGACAACTACACGTCGGCCAGCGCGATCCTGGCAGTTGTCGCGGACCGGACCCAGGTCGGAGGCGCCATCGTGTTCGACCACTGGACCGGTGTCGACCGGCATCTGGACACGATTGGCGAAAGGATGGCAGCAAGGACGCTGGCTGCGGACAGACGCTACTTCAACCTGCACGGCACCGGCGTGTTCCTGAGGCAAGAATGACTGGTCCTCGCGCTCACCTCGTCCGCCGCACCGCACCGACTCCTCGCCCGGGCGTTTACGGACTTTACTGGGAGTTCGCCTCGAAACGCCAAGCTGCTTTCGAAGCTCGGCTGGAGGGGCGCGGCTGGCCATGGTCCGCCGATCCGATCCTGCAGACCTACAAGTTCTGCAACGTGTTTCGCGCGGCGGACCGCGTGTCGCAGTACCTCATCCGGCACGTGGCCTATGCTCGGGATCCGGAGACCACGCCGCAAGACCGCGTCTTCCAAATCACCGCGTTCCGGACGTTCAGCAACATCGCAACTTGGAAGGGAGTAATTGCGGAGCTCGATGGACCGCCCAGGCTGGAGCACCTCCGCTCGGGTGCCCTCGAGCAGGCGCTCGACAGAGTGAAGGCGCGCAATGGCGGGCTTTACACCGGTGCGTTCATTCTCTGCGCCAACAAGGCGTTTGGCTTCGAAGAGAAGCACCGGAACCACGTCGCCCTATTTAAGCACATGTTCCTCGAGAGCAGGTGCGCGGAGCGCGTACTGCAGCTGCCCTCGCTCGCCGACGTAGTGAGGCTGCTACAGAGTTTCCCACTTCTCGGACCGTTCATGGCGTACCAAACGGCCATCGACTTGAACTACTCCGACCTGATCAGTTTCAGCGAGAACGAGTACACTCAAGCAGGTCCTGGCGCTCTGCGCGGACTGAAAAAGGCCTTCACGAGCCTGGGCGACTATTCGCCTTCTGATGCGATCCTATGGATGGTCGACAATCAAGAGCAGGAGCTCGAACGCCTCGGTTTACCATTCAGCGGGCTGTTCGGTCGTCCGCTGCACGGGATCGACTGCCAAGGGCTGTTCTGCGAGTTGGACAAATACTGCCGCGAGGCCGTGCCGGAGCTGACCAGTGCTAGGAGGAGGATTAAGGCGCGCTATTATGGATCGAGTGAAGCCATCGAGCTTTTTTTCCCACCCAAGTGGAAACTCTCGGTTCTCGGTCACCTGCCAGCAGCCCGAGCTGCCGCGTTGCCGGGGACGCCCGCGTTCCGGCAGAAGTCGGCTGGCAACAGCGCATGCCGAAAGGATCTCAATATGGCCGATCTTTTTCAGTTCGAGTCTGATTAAATCCGGACAAACGGCGGTTGGTGCCTGAACCTAAATTCTAACCTGATGGCAAGAAACAGAACAGCTGCCCAATCCTCGACGTGAGATTCTCAACGGCTTCCGCGACGCTCCACAGCGGGATTTCGGCTCCCGATTCAGCCTGTCGAGAAACTCTCGTCTGCGCGACAATCCGTAGGGTCGGGCTGGGAGGGAAATGCCTTCCCCAGCGGCCGAGCCTGTCGTCTCGCCCGACCTCTTCTGCGGGGACACCCTGCAACGCCTCGAGAGGAAGAGGACGGCGGCTGTCGCCGTGACGGGTCGAGGGTCGAGAGAAAGGCTCCCGGCCGGCCCGTCGCAGGAGACCTGCCATGACCAATGTTGAAGTTCTGGACGCCCGCCCCGATGCGCGGGGCGGCTACCGTGTCGATGTCAGCCGGGGCGAGCGCGTCGGGCGGGTGTCGTCCGAGTGGTTCAGCCGCCCGGCCGACGAGCGCTACCTGTCTCTGTCCGAGCTGATGACGGCGGTGAGGGGCCGCGCCGAGCGCAGCCGGACGCGCACCGTCGAGAGCGCGGCGGTGCGGGTGGAAGCCAGCCGCGACGATACTGAGCGGCTCGCGGTCGTGCTGCCGGGCTCCGACGCGCCGGCCGTGCCGACCCATTGGAGCTTTGGTCAGCTCGCAGCACTCGTCGGCGCGCCAGCCGCCTACCTCCGCCAGCTTCCAGCACCCCTCGCCGGCATCAATCTGCAGTACGGCCTGACCTCGCACCGCGCCGAACAGGTGAAGACGCTGGAGACCGACGACGGGTGGGTCGAGCTGCGCGCTGTCACAGGTCCCGACTATGGGCGCATCTACGACCATGAGCTGGTCGCGGCCGTGCAGCGCATCGCCGGCAACGGCACGGGCGACACGCGCTGGAAGGTGCCGGGCGTGCTCGACTGGTCGACGGGTGTCTACAACCCGCTGGTCGACATCACGAGAGCCACGACCACGCTCTACGCCTCCGACCGTGACGTCTTCCTGTTCCTGGTCGACGATCTCAATCCCATCGAGGCGGGACGGCTGCCGGACGGCTCGCCCGACCTCTACTTCCGCGGCTTCTACTGCTGGAACTCGGAGGTGGGCGCGAAGACGCTCGGGATCGCGAGCTTCTATCTGCGCGCCGTCTGCCAGAACCGCAATCTGTGGGGCGTGGAGGATTTCGAGGAGATCACCATCCGGCACTCGAAGTACGCCGCGTCCCGCTTCGCGCACGAGGCGACGCCTGCGCTGACGCGCTTCGCCAACTCGTCTCCCCTGCCCTTCATCAACGGCGTCCGCCAGGCGCGCGAGCGCATCGTCGCCCGCACGGACGAGGACCGAACCGAGTTCCTGCGCAAGCGCGGCTTCGGAAAGGCCGAGACCGGGAAGATCATCGAGACGGTGCTCGCCGAGGAGGGCCGCAAGCCCGAGAGCGTGTTCGACTTCGTCCAGGGCATAACGGCCCTCGCGCGCGACAAGCCGCACCAGGACGCGCGGCTCGACCTCGAAGCGCGGGCCAAGAAGCTGCTCGACCGGGCGGCCGCCTGACGCGCGTCGAGCCGGACTGTCGGACCTAAGGGTCGTCGGCTTTCCGGTTTTGCGTTTCTCCTGATCCACGTTCCTGCGGCGCCGCTCTCGAGAGGTAGAGGGCGGCGCTACGCTTCGTGACGGGTTGAGGGTCGAGAGAGAGGCTCCCGTTCCTCCGTTGAACAGCTCCACCGCAGCTGTTCATGCCCATTCTGGGCACCCGTCGTCACCCCGATCACGGAGTAACGACCATGGCATCTGCCGTTCAGAAGATCACCCTCGCGGCTTCCCGCGATATCCCCTTCAACAAGCTCGTGCTCTCGCAGAGCAACGTCCGGCGCGTGAAGGCCGGCGTCTCGGTCGAGGAGTTGGCCGAAGACATCGCCCGGCGCGGCCTGCTTCAGGGGCTCACCGTGCGCACGGTCGTCGATGCCGATGGCGTCGAGACCGGCATGTACGAAGTGCCGGCGGGCGGCCGCCGCTACCGGGCGCTGGAACTGCTGGTCAAGCGCAAGCGCCTGGCCAAGACTGCGCCAGTGCCTTGCATCGTGAAGGCGGCAGACGATCCCGTGCCGGCCGAGGAGGACTCGCTCGCCGAGAACATCCAGCGCGCTCAGCTTCACCCGCTCGATCAGTTCCGTGCCTTCCTGAGCTTGCGCGAGAAGGGCCAGTCCGAAGAGGAGATCGCGGCCACCTTCTTCGTCTCGGTCCAGGTGGTAAAGCAGCGGCTGAAGCTCGCGAGCGTGAGCCCCAAGCTCCTCGACGTTTACGCCGAGGACGGCATGACGCTCGACCAGCTGATGGCGTTCACCGTGTCCGGCGACCACCAGCGTCAGGAACAGGTGTTCGAGCGGCTGCAGTCTTCCTATGACAAGCAGCCCTATGTGATCCGGCGCTGGCTCACCGAAGGTGCCGTACGCGCCGCCGACAAACGCGCGCAGTTCATCGGCGTCGACGCCTATGTCGAGGCTGGCGGATCGATCATGCGCGACCTGTTCCAGGGCGACGACGGCGGCTGGCTGCAGGACGTGGCGCTCGTTGACCTCATGGTAGCCGAGAAACTGGGGGACGAAGCGGCCACCGTCCAGGCCGAGGGCTGGAAGTGGATCGAGGTCGCGCCAGACTTCGCCTACGGTCACACCTTTGGCCTGCGCCAGCTTCGGGGTGAGCCGATCGCGATCACGGCCGACGAGCAGGCCGCCCGCGATGCGCTCCAGGCCGAGTATGACAGTCTGGTTGCCGAGTTCGAGGATGCCGACGAGGTGCCGGACGGTGTGGACGAGCGTTTAGGCGAGCTTGAGACCGCCATTGAAGCCATCGATGCCCGTCCGCTGGCCTACGATCCCGCCGAGATCGCGCGAGCCGGTGCCTTCATCAGCATCGACCACTCCGGCGACCTGCGTGTCGAGCGCGGCTATGTCCGGCCCGAAGATGAGTTGCCGATAGAGCCTGTGCCCGAGGCCGCGGCAGGCGATGGGTCTGCCGTGGTGCAGGCCGCATCTGAAGGTACGGACGACAGCGTCACCGCCGAAACGTCAGACGATGCAGGATTGGAGCCCGAAGAGGATGAAGGCTTGTCGCCCATCTCCGACCGGCTGCTGACGGAGCTGACGGCGCATCGGACGTTGGCACTCCGCCACACCCTCGGCGAGCGGCCCGACATCGCCTTTGTGGCTGCGCTGCACGCACTGACGCTCAAGGCGTTCTACTCGTATGCGCCGGACAGCTGCCTGGAGCTGGACCTCAAGAGCGTCAGCTTCGGCCAACAAGCGCCTGGGCTGAACGACAGCGCGTCGGCGCGGGCCGTCCGCGAGCGGCATCAGACTTGGGCGAACGCGCTACCAACGGCGCCCGAGGAGCTCTGGGACACGCTCATGGGCTGGGACGACGACAGCCGGCAAGGGCTCTTTGCCCATGTCGTGGCGCAGTCCGTCAATGCTGTGTACGAGGTCTGGAACCGCCGCCCTCGGGCGCTGGCGCACACCGATAAGCTCGCCCAATCGGTCGAGCTCGACATGGCGACCGCGGGCTGGACGCCGACCGTGGACAACTTCTTCGGCCGCGTCACCAAGGCACGCATTCTCGCCGCCGTAGCCGAGGCCAAAGGCCAGCGCGCAGCTGATCGCATCGGGCACCTGAAGAAGGGCGACATGGCAAGCCAAGCTCAGGAGTTGCTTGCCGGGTCCGGCTGGTTGCCCGAGCCGTTGCGCACGCCCGGCCGGACAAGCGTGTTGGGTGAGGCACCTGCTGCCGATCTCCCCGCAGTTCCCGCCACCGACGGAGCGAGCGATCCAACCATCGCAGAAACGACGGTGACGGGCGGCGAAACGGCCATGGCCCAAGACGAGCCTCTCGGCGAATATGAAGAGGTCAACGCGGCATCCCCCCATGCCGTGGCGGCCGAGTAGGAGCATCACTCCCGTCCTCCCTGGGGCCTGCCGGCGACGGCAGGCCCTTTTTCTTGTTCGGGAGACTTCATGATGCACGACACGGCATCAGACCTGGCACGGCGCCTCGCTCGCGAAGCCGAGGCCGTTTGCCAGCATTATTTGTCGAATGGCCGGCGAGAGGGCCGCTATTGGCTGGTTGGCGACGTCAACAACACGCCCGGTCGCTCGCTCTATGTGCGCCTGACTGGCCCGGACTTCGGCAAGGGTGCTGCCGGCAAGTGGACCGATGCAGCCACTGGCGAGCACGGCGACCTTCTCGATCTCATCCGGGCAAACCAACGGCTCGACAGCTTAGCAGCCACGCTGAACGAGGCACGGTTGTTCTTGAGCCTGCCCCGACCGGAGCCACAGGCCTGGACCAAGCCCGATCCGGCCCCGCAGGGCTCGCCCGAGGCTGCACGCCGGCTTTGGGCTATCTCGCAGCCGATCCACGGCACGGTCGCAGAAACGTATCTCCGCAACCGCGGCATCGCGGATCTACGGAACTGCGGAAGCTTACGCTTTCATCCGCGCTGTTGGTACCGTGGCTATCCGGACAGCTCGACCGACCGCGTCCGCGACGCCTGGCCCGCCCTCGTTGCCTCAGTCCGCGACGCTGTCGGCAAGCTCACCGGCGTGCACCGCACCTGGCTCGCGCTCGACGGCTCGGGCAAGGCTCCGGTTTCAACGCCACGACGCGCTATGGGTCACCTGCTCGGCCACGGCGTCCGCTTCGGCGTGGCCGACGACATATTGGCGGCGGGCGAAGGCATCGAGACGATGCTGTCACTCCGCCAAGTTACGCCCACGCTGCCCATGGCCGCCGGGCTCTCCGCCAACCATCTCGCCGCCCTCGAACTGCCCGCGAGCTTGCGCCGCCTCTACCTTGTGCGCGACGACGATCTGGCTGGACGCACGGCGGTGGAGACACTGTCGACCCGAGCACGAGAGGCCGGGATCGAGGCGCTGATACTGGACGCAAGGTTGGGCGACCTCAATGAGGATCTGAGGTTGCTCGGCCGAGACGAACTCGCGGGCAGCATACGGGTGCAACTCGCCCCAGAGGACGTTGCGTGCTTCTTGCATAGCCCTGGGCCGGAGCGGACGGCAGCCTGATCTTGCTGGCTCGGTCAGTCAGTGTGTCGCTCGGATGGGAGAGCCGCGCCTTCGGCCTTCCTGAAAAGGGCGATCGGACCGGAGCCGGCCCTGTCCGGCAACGGCTACGCGCGACTTTCTTCCCTGCGGCTGCGCCGCTTCCTCGCGAGCCAAGAAAGCCGTGCTCGCCGTCCTCCGCTGCGCTCCGGCCGCCGGGAGAGCCCGGCGGTGCAGCCCCGGTCCGCCCCCGCTCTTCGCCGCCCATGGAAGGCCGCGAAAGGCGCGGCCCCGAACCGGAGGCGATCATGACCGACCACGACGAACCCGCAGAGCTCAGCCCCACCGCCGAGGTCCTCTTTGAGCTCCAGCTCTACGGCTTCCGCCCCTTCCAGGACGAGCCCGACCCCCGGCCGCTGCCCGAAGCACGCCTCATCACCGGAGCTCTCGCCGACATCTTCGACGCCCTGGTCTCCACTCTCCAGGACACCCGCCTGGAGCCCGACCTCGAAGACCTGCTCTGGGGACAGGTGAACCTCCTCCACCGCGCGGCCGAGCGGATCGAGCGCGAGCTCGACCACATCGAGCAGGCGCAGCGCAGGAGCCAGCGCGAGCAGGACGGCTCCGAGGTGCGATCGGTCGAGCTCGAACGCCTCACGGCCGAGGGCCTGACGCTGATCGAGCGTCGGAACAGCTTCGAGTTGATGCGTGACGCCGCCGCCGACCTCTACCGCACCCACACCGGTTCGGCTTGGCTGCCCCGTCACGGAAGCCTTGTGAACCGCAAGGCGCTCACCGCCGCCATGATCGACTCCAGAGACTTCATCGCCGCGCGACGCCGCGCCGAAACCGAGGTGATGCTACCCGCCGGACCCAAAGTTGCCTTCACCGGTGGGCTCGACTGCACCGACCACCAGACGATCTGGACTGCCCTCGACCGGGTACACGCCAAGCACCCCGGCATGGTCCTGCTCCACGGCGGCTCGCCCAAGGGTGCCGAGCGCATCGCCTCCTGCTGGGCCGACAGCCGCAACGTTCCGCAGATCGCCTTCAAGCCCGACTGGACGCGCAACGCCAAGGCCGCACCCTTCAAGCGCAACGACGCGATGCTCGAAGTTCTGCCGATCGGTGTCGTGGTGTTCCCCGGCACGGGCATTCAGGACAACCTGGCCGACAAGGCCAAGAAGCTCGGCATCCCGCTGTTCGACTTCCGCGGAGGCGGCGCGTAGCTGCCCGCCGTCAAACAGAACCGCCGATCCGGCATCACGGGTCGGCGGCTTTCCGCGTCTCTGCATTCGCGGCTTTGCGTCAGTCCGGCATCCCGGTGACCGCAATTCGCGCCGCCTTGGCGTAGAACGCTAGCTCGGTGCCGGACGCGATCATCTCGCGCAGCAGCGCCTTCATGTCAGCCATGTCCGAGTCGGACTGGAACGGGCCGTCCAGCGTACGCTCGATGGCGAGCACCGCAATCGCGAGCGCCTTTTTAATCAGGTGAAGCTCTCGTCCCTTCAACTCGGGCATGGCGGTGTCCTCAGCCACATTCCGGCTCCATCATACGCGAGATCCACCCAGCTCCACAGCCGCTGATCCTCTGGTCCAGCCGGCGTCCTTCTGACGATCAACCCGCAAAGGGGTCCGCTAAGCACAGCTTGCGGCCTCAGGCTCATGCCTTCGGTGATCGCGGCCGCTGGCTGGGCATGTCGGGCGCCTGTCGGAGCGGGAGTGGTCCCCGCTCCCAAGCAGGAGCCGGACCGATGCCGCTTTCCACCGCTCAAGCCCTCGCCTGGAGCCTCGCCACCACGCTTATGGTCTACGTCACGCTCTTCAGGGCCGCTGACGGCTATGGAGTGATGCCCTCGGCCGAGTTCGACGGTGACCCCGAGACGGTGGTGCACGAATACGACCCGTACGGCAGCTGATCAGAGCCGATCGAGCTCGCGCCGGGACCCGAGCTGGATTCCGGCGCAGCTGCTCATCTGCTATTGTCCTGATGCGCGCTGTGGCGGTGGTGGAAGCGCGTCCTCACCCTGTTCATGGAGGACGCTCATGCTCGTCGCCGCCACACTCGCCATCGCCGGCACTGCCTGCCTGATCTGGCTTGTCTTCACATTTGCCGTTTACGCGCTCCCGTTCTGGGCCGGCCTCGGTGCCGCCATGTTCGCTCACGGACACGGTGCCGGTCCGATCGGCGGCATTGTGGTCGGGCTGTTCGTCGCCGGACTCACTCTCGGCCTCGGCCAAGTGCTGTTTTCGGTGGCGCGCTCGCCGTGGTCACGAGCGCTGATCGGCGCAATGTACGCCGTCCCTGCGGGTCTCGCTGCCTACCACGCCGTGCACGGCTTAGTCGCGATCGGCGGCACGAGCGAGGTCTGGCACATTGTGTTTGCAAACGTTGGTGCGTTTGCGAGTGCTGGCGTTGCGTGGGCACGCGTGAGCGTTCACCGCCCAGCAGGCTGCATGCACGGCACCAGCTTGGCCACCCATCCCCATCGAACGGCACTGGGCACAGCCCACGACAGCTGACGTGTCGCCTGACATCGAGGGAACGGCATTATCTGGCCGGAGATCAGAAATGGTCAGCAGCCGGGAGGGTGCGGGCCCGTTCGCGCCTAGTCCTCGGCACCCCAGCCCAGCCTAGGCTCGATCCTGTCAAGTTGGCGGGTTCTGTGTCCGGCGTCTGCCGAGTGGAGCAGCGGACGGCCGTTCTGCACGCGAGCGCCTGTCTTTGTGCGACCTGTCAGTGGGACTTCTTGGCAGCCTGTGCCAAGCCGCGCCACGTCTTCCTTCAGCACTGTCGGTTCGCGGCCCATCACGGCCTCTCTTGGCCTGATCTGGCCGGGGTCGGCTTTGCCTCGATCGCCTCAGCCGCAACGGAGCCGCTGAACTTTCTTCCCCTGCGCTGATGCGCATTCCTCGCGAGGCAAGAAAGCTCCTCGGCTTCCGTCCTCCGCCTTGCTGCGGGCCAAGGGCTGCGGCGTCGATCGCCCCCGGTCTTTGACACGCCATCGAGACCGCGATGGGCGCGGGATCGAGACAGCAAAAAGGAAGACCACCATGGCCACCATCGGCACCTTCAAGAAGTCCGGCAACGAGTTTAACGGCGAGATCGTCACCCTCTCAGTGCAGGCCAAGGGCGTCCGCATAGTCCCCGAGCATAACCGGGCGAACGAGAACGCGCCTTCCCATCGGGTCTTCGTCGGTCGCGCCGAGATCGGGGCCGCCTGGGAGAAGCGCTCGAACGAGGGCCGCGACTATCTCGGCCTGAAGCTCGACGATCCCTCCTTCACCGCTCCCATCTACGCCAACCTCTTCGATGAAGAGGGCACAGACACCTACAGCCTCATCTGGTCGCGCCCCAGCGGTCGCCGCAACGGGGATTGAGCCTCGATCAGCAAACGCCCCGCTCAGGACCACTTGGGCGGGGCGGTCAAATAGCCCTGTCCGGCTAGACAGCGGCGCATTGCCTGCCCGACCGGCAGAGCGGCAACGAGTCTCCGCCCATGGCTGCGCCGGTCACCTTATCCCCCCTTCTGGCATGCTCAGCGTGACTCGCCCGGCCTCAACCGTGAGGCACATCCTCACGGCCCAGGGCAGGCGCTCTTCCGCGCTCGGGCATCATTCGGCCAACAACCGTCCTGTGCGACGGAAGTTCAACTTGAGCAGGCTGAGCAAGGGCTGGTCCTGCAATCCCAGAGCCCGTGTCGGCTCAGAATGCGGGAAGAGGAAGCGGTCATCGCGGCGATCAGCGCGGAGGCGCTGCCGAACTCGTCGCCGAGCAGCGCCCTTCGGCTAACCACACTAGCCAGCTTGTCTCGCCAGCTCTCCCCTTACATGTTGCAGCAACTTTCCGAGGTGACATACAACAGCTGACCGCTTCGCTGGTCTGAAAGGATTGCAAATGCTTGCTGTGGGCCATTCAATCCGGTTCGCTTTCCGGCTGCTACTGCTGTCCATATCTCTCGCTCTAATGACCCTTTCCGCGATGGCGGACTTCGTTGGCGTCCTTGAGCTCATCCCTGCGGGATGCGAGAAGACGGGTCGGTGCCGACTAGGACAAAACTTCGGCTTCATCGATCAGAGCGGAACAGGCTGGCAGGCTCGCAAGGGGTTGGTAACCGATGGAGCGTCCATTCCCTCTTGGGCTCGGCCGCTTGTCGGTCAGCCGTTCGAGAAGAGCTTCATCAAGGCGGCGGTGATTCACGATCACTATTGCGACCGGCACGTGCGGAAGTGGCGGCAGACTCATAGGGTGTTCTATGAGGCGCTTCGCGCGAGCAACGTCCCGAAAGGCAAAGCGGGCATCATGTACTTCGCCGTTTTGGTTGGCGGACCCAAATGGGTCAAGCTGATCAAGGGCAAGAAATGCGGACTTGGTGACACGTGCGTCTTCCAGCTTGACGTCGCCAGCACGATCCCGAACGCGCAACTGACGATCGACGAGACAGGAGGGCTTGTGGCGGCGAGGCCTCCGGAATTCGATTCCGCGCGGTTTGCGGCGGCCATGGCGACGAACACCCCAGAGCTGGAAGCGGCGGGCGACTCGCTCACCCCCGAGCAGGTCGAGAAGTTTGCTGCTGATGCGATGGCCGGAGATTTCTTCTTCGAGAACGGTGACGAGATCGGCACGACCTTGGATGTGAAAGTCGAGGTGAGGTGATGCGGCGCCTCCCGCTCGCTGCCCGCGGGCATGGCGGCATCGGCCTGGTTCTCCTCCCGCGTGGCTGCGCGCCAAGCGCCTTCAGGCGATCCGCCGCGCAGCGCGCGGGCATTGCCTCAGCTCAAGGTCCAAGTCTTTGGGCTTGACGGCGAAGCATTCCATAGGTTGAAGTCAGCAACCGTTCGAGAGTCGGCGTTCCTGGCGTTCAATCTATCGGCCATGATCCTTCCGGGGATGCTTATGCTGTCGACCTCGATCAGAACCGTTGCTTTTACCCTCGGCGTCTCGCTCGGCATCCATGCCGCCGAAGCGCAGGAGG
This sequence comes from Mesorhizobium sp., assembly GCA_035998495.1. Taxonomy (GTDB): domain Bacteria; phylum Pseudomonadota; class Alphaproteobacteria; order Rhizobiales; family Rhizobiaceae; genus Mesorhizobium_B. The sequence continues at coordinate 131,792 of DASYHP010000021.1, read as the reverse complement.
CGGACGCTCTGGTCGAGATCCCACTTGATCTCTCAGCTCCCGAGGTCGTCGACTTGAGACAGGCCGAGCAGGCCTTCAACTTCCGAGCATTGTCGGCGGGACTCACGGCGCCTTTGACGCTCGACCCGGCAAGCGATGCGACAATCGCGCAAGCGGCTCAGCAGTTGCAGCGAAGCCCTCACACTGTGCTCCTGAGCTTGGTTCGGATGGCGGAACCGAGCGAGTCCTCGGATCAGTTTTTCGCGGCGATCGACTTGCCGGGGCTCGCGCAAAGGGCGGCGAGCGGGGACGCAGGGAGCGCGTTGCGCGGCCTCGCCTCGCAGGTCGCCGCCATCGAGCGAAACTTCCTTGCTATCGATGCGAACACCACGTTCTCTCCGCCCGACCAAGCTTGGTTCGCCACTCAGTACCCAGAGATCGAAACCAACCTGCACTGCAACTGGAAGTACGACCCGAAGCTCGCCGAAGCCGTGGAGTCCGAAGACGAGAAGCAGCGGGAGCAGGAGCTGGAAGAGGCCTTCCGTCGGGAGAACACGGAACGGGACTCGCCCGCCGACGGGGCCTCTTCTCCTGAGGAGGCCGCGCCAAGCGAGATTGTGGACGAAGAGGAGGGGGAGGACGGCATCGAGCGTCAGTTCCTGATCGCCGGACGCCCTTGCCTTCTGAGCTACATGTGCGGGTGGGATGAGCTTCCTTGCTCCGAGGAGATCGCCGACGAGTTGGTCGAAAGCGTCGTGCTCATAACAACCGGGAGCGAGTGATGCCTGCTCGATCGATCGTCGCCGCCTCCATCGCGGCCTGCGCGCTCGTAAGCTGCGCGAGCCAAGCCCTCGCGATAGACATCACCGACCTTGAGCGCTCGCCGTCCAGGTTCTCCTATTATGCGCTCGGACATCTTGTTCCGACCAAGGGCGGCACAGGCCCTAACAGCGCGCCGAGACATGTGGTGCATCCCGGCATCCGACTGCCGATGGACATCAACCCCGCCAAGGGCGAGCACATGTACTGCAATTCGCAGATCTTCGGCTATGGAGGAAACGGATACGGGAAGCTGAAGGCGCCAAGCGGGAAGGGAAGCAACGATCCAAGGAACTATCAGTTTCCATGGACAACCAACACCTGCGAAATCAGAGGCGCGAAGGACGACCCCTCCGTCTGCCCGACGAAATTCATCCATCAGGGCCAGGACTGTCGTCCACCGAAGCCGCTGGACCAGAAGTACGCTGGCGTGGCGGTGGAGAATGGAACCTCCTACCTGCAAGGAGGGAAGTCGAACACGGTCGCGCTCGTCGGCAAGAGCACCATAATCTGGAACTACTTGCATATGCGCGGCCTCTCAGCGAAAGGGTCGAAGTCCGCCGGTCAGAAGCTTGGAATGATCTCAGACTATTATAAAGGTGGGACTTCCATTCACCTTCATATCGAAGCGAAGGTGCCAACGAAGAAGTCGTTCAAGCACGTCGACCCTCTTCCATCGCTGATCGTCGCCTACCAAAAAGCGCTGGGCAATCCGTATGTCGTCGATGAACAGGGACTGCTGCAATTCGACCCGCGCTTCGAGATCAAGCAAGGCGCGTCCGAGGTGAGCGAAGTCGCTCCAGGCACATCGTTCTGCGATGCCGAGAACCAAGCCACGCTCGGCACTGAGCAGACCCACCGTTTCACGTCATTGTGGTGTCACAACGGCTCGATCGTCGGCCTTGTGAAGGACGGTGCCCGCCGGCAGTTCGTCTACTACAAGCCGCGCAAGGGCATGTCGCTCTACGTTAAGGGGAATCCAATCCTCTTTGCAGGCATTCTGGACGGAATGACCTACAAGGGCCAGGCGATGCACTATAGCACGCGTTGCGGCGACCAGTCGTTCGAGGTCAGTGGGCCCGTCGCCGTGAACTTCCAGCATGTGACCGTTTCAGGTCGGCGGAAAGCCTTCTCCAAGCCCGACAAGCCTGATGGAACTCCCGACTGCACGCCCACTTTCGTGCAGGATCAGCTTGAGTTCAGCTACATCCGCGAGTTCAAGGACGAGCAGGTGCCAGGAACTCCCGAAGAGGAGCCTGGAGCGGAGCCTGCGCCAGTCCAGGTGTCGGAAGCTTGCAAGGGCGTGACCTTGGCCGAGAAGCCGGACAGCATCAGCGGCACAAAGTTCGACAACTACTGGTTCCATAACTGCTCGATCATCGGACTCGTGAAAGGCAGCACGGGCGAGCGGCGCATGTACTACGTGCGGCCGCGAAGCGATATCGCAGCCGCGGTCGCGCGTGAGCCGGCCGTCTTCCGAGGGTCGTCCTCCGCTGGAAGGTACGAGGGTGAGACCATCCAGTTCAATCAGACCTGCGGCGACCTCTATTATCCCGTCAGCGGCGCGATCGACGCGGACAGCCGCGGTGTCAGCCTGGACGGCATGAAGCCGCGCTTCAAGGTCGAGAACGGCGTCTGCAGGGCCTTGGAGCCTCAGAGCGTATGCCATCGCTTTACCTATGCGGGCGAGACTCTTGATGAAGCGCTCGCCTTGCCGGTCGGCGGAGAGACCTGTTCGCCCGGATCACGAACGGCTCCGGATCTCGCAACCGATGACGGAACGATGAACCTGTCCAACGAGTGCAAGCCGAAGTCGGTGTGCTCCAACAACTTCCCGGCACTGACGCCGAAGGCCGAGCCAAAGGACTACGTCGCGAAAGGGTTCAAGTACCTCGTCGAATGGCCCGGTTATGCGATCAACGAGGAGTTCCGGGACAAGTTCGGCTACGTCATCCCCGGCTTCAAGTCGCGCGTCGCAGGATCGGGTGTCTGGTGGTATTGGATGCGGGCGCGGGGGAACGTCGCGGCCAAGAGGGCCCCGACGTTGCGCGTCCTAGCCAAGGAGTATGCCGGGATCGATGACGGCTCTCACCAAACTGTTCTCAATTACGCGAATGCCTACAGGAAGCACTCTATCCACTACTTCGGTCGGCAAGTCGGCATCGATGAGAAGATCGACGTCTCCGACCCACTGAACAGGTGGCACCTGGCTCAGACAATGTTCCACCATGAGGCTGGCCGAAGGGTGCCAGAGGTCACGGAAGAGATTTTCCAGCGAGGCCTTCGGCTCGCCGAGGAGAAGCTCAAGCAGTAGGCCGCTGCCGCCGCACGCGGCAGCAGCAGTCATCCTGCCATGCCTGTCGGGAAAACCTTATGAGGTCGTGCATCGCCGTGCTGGCCGCGCTTCTGACGCTTTCCGGCGCCGGCCACGCTCAGGAAACTTCCACGGAGAAGCCGATCGCGGTTCTGCTTGCCGCCGGGGACATCTCGAAATGCGGGTCCAAGGGACGGGATGAAGCGTCGGCCGATATCCTGCTGGCCGAGGTCGACAAGGCGCGCGAAGCAGGGACGGAACTGTTCATACTGGCGTTGGGAGATCTTGCCTACGACAACGGGACCAAAGCCGACTTCGAGTGCTTCGCCAGAAGTTGGGGCCGGGAGGAGCTATACCCTCGACTTCGACCTGTTCCAGGCAATCATGAGTATAGCAAGTACAAGGACGCAAAGCCGTATTTCGAATTCTTTTCGAATCTGACCTATGTCCATGAAAATCGCGAGCGAGGTGGGTACTACGCTTTCGACGTGGGAGGCGGGGCCGTTGCTGAATGGCGCATCTATGCCATCAACAGCTATGCCGGCGTCGACGCCTCCGCCGCGCAGACCAGGTGGCTTATGGAAGACCTGGAAGCGAGCGACACACCATGCGTACTAGCTTTCTGGCACCCATTCCTATTCAGTTCCGGCCATCATGGCCACCGCCGGAGCGATGATCCAAAGGCTCCCGTGGCTCGCGGCGCCATGATGCTGGACATGTTCAAGCTGCTGCACCAGAACGGCGCATCGCTCGTTCTCTCCGCGCACGAGCATGCCTTTGAACAGTTCGGCAGGCACGACGTGGACGGCAGGACGCAGGCAGACGGCGTTCGCAGTTTTGTCGTGGGAACCGGCGGCGCTCCACTTTATCGGAACGTCCGCTACTTGAACCGTGCGCCCAGCAGCGAGTTCTACAACCAAGACACGCACGGCGTGCTCCGCATCGAACTCTACTCGAAGAGGTACGAGTGGTCCTTCGTTTCCATCGCCGGAAGCTCACCTCTGTTGCTGGAGCCGAGAGCCGACTCTTGCAACGCTCGATGATGTTCAGGTCAGCTTCAGATGTCTCAGTCCAGGCACCGAGCCGCCGCTGGGCGCACCGCGAGGCCGGATCGACCTGTTCGTCGGGTAGGATCTTGCAGATGGACAGGCCATCATTGGAACGGGCGAAGCTCCGGCGTCCTGTCGGATCCGCCTGCCGAACTTTGTGCCATCACGTTCCAGACCTGCTGTGTCCCCGGCTTCGCCTGGAGAAGCGTCGGCAGTGGCCAGGGCGGGCCGAGCATCAAGTTGATCGGCGCCGCTCCCCGGAGCGACGACGCGAGCGGGCGAGAGGGAGGATGTGATGAAGCTTGCCAAGGCGTTCTGCATAGGCTTGGTGCAGTTGGCCATCGCGGTGGCAGGCGCGACGTCTTCGAGGAGCGCGGACAGTTTTCCCGTCACCAACGACCGGACTCCTGACGGCTGGTCGGGACCGGTCTTCGACCCGTCGTTCTCCTTCCCAGTCGAGAGGCCTGCGCCCGAGAACCTGCCCTGGGCAGGCATAGACTTCAAGGTCGATCCTGAGCGCTACATGAGCGCGGTGCTCGCATACGTGCTCGAAGGCATGGATCGTGACGCTTGGGACGCAGAAGGTAACCCCGTCCGCAGGTGGTATCACGCGCCTTGGATGCACGAAGGAAGCAATGGTCGCGAGTTCGTGAGGGGACTTACGCGCGAGCGAAGCTCCCGCAAGGGGGAACTCGGAACTGGCCAGACCCGATGCTACCAGAACTGGGCTGTCAGCATCACAAACCCTCTCGGCGGGTACACCTATGGGCAGGTGTGGAACGACGGCTCGCGTCCGCCCGACCCGCGCAACGCGCAGTTTGCGGAAGGCGTGGTGATGGCGAAGCTACTGTTCACGCAGGCGCCTGAGGATGAGGTCCCGATGCTTAGGAACGCTCCGACCTGGATGGCGAACGTAGTGAGGCCGACGCCGGGCAGCGACGCATGCCCCGCATCCGGCGGGGAGCGGGAAGTGCAGGCGATGCGGCTGCTGCAGTTCGATGTAGCTGTGAGCCACCCCTTGTCCGAGGCGTCTACCGGCTGGGTCTATGGCACGTTCGTGTACGATGGAAGCAGGACCGACGATGATCCGTGGGACAGGTTGGCGCCGGTCGGCCTGATGTGGGGCAACGATCCGGAACTCAGCGATGCCGACGCCGCCAACGGTCGCAGGCCTGTTGAGGGCATCGTCCTAAGCGACTTCGGGCTCGGCCGCGCGTTCGGTCGGGGAGGCAGGATGAACGGGCCAGTCGACAATCCGTCTTCTGCCTGCCTGTCGTGCCACATGACGGCCCAGTACCCCTCGGCCGCGAGGATGGCTCCGCCGGAGAACGCCAACCCCGACGCGGTCATGTGCTGGTTTCGCAATCTTCGTCCCGGCGAGGCCTTCGGCAGCGAGCCGGGCGCGACCGCATCATGCGGCGCGCAGCCGCCCAGCCCGATCATTGCGACGGGAACCTCCCTCCAACTCGCGATGGGATTGCGGGCCTACTCAGCTGCGACCAGCGCGACGCTCCCGACCATGCCGGACCAGCCGACGCCCGAAGGCGCGATGGACGTCCTAACCCGCAGCGCGCTGGTGAACTGGCTGTCGCAGTCGCTTGAGAGCAGGGCGGCGCTGCTCGACGCCCCGCTGGTCGAGCATGGCCTGCCGTCGTTCCCGGTCACTCGGGGCGACTGAGCGCTCCCGATCTGCCGCAGATGCGCGCACGCCTGCTTGCTGGATGGCTCGACATCGTCGAATGGCAGTTGCCGTGACCTTAAGCCCCGCTCGGCGGCTCGGCTCTCAACCAGTTGCCACACCTCTCTATGCGGCAGAGAACGCGCTCCATTTGCGCGATGCGCCTCGGACGGCGAAGCAGCCTCGGGGCGGAAAACGGCGCGAGCATCTCGCGATCGTTCAATTCCAAGAAGTTGGCCCGCGGGCAGGGTGACGGTGAGCGGCTCGGTCCACAGTACCTCGTCGGACAGGCTGTCGTCAGCACGAAGCATGAGCGCGAGGCCGAGGTGCCCGCCCCCGACCGCTGCGAGCTGCAGTGCGCTTGGCAATTTGATGACGCGCGCAGAAACACCTCGCCAGCAAAGCTCAGCCATGGTTTGGGCTGGACAATGTGTGTTTAAGGACGAGAGCCATGCCCTATCACGACCACACCCCTGACATCGGCTCAGGCGGCAGGCTGCTGCTTCTGCTGCTTGTGGTTTTGCTTCTCATTGGCAGCCTGGGCTGGGTAGTCCTGTGACGCGGCAGAAGGCACGGAGCTCCGGTTTGTCGCTATTGTCGGCTGAGCGTTAGGAATTTTGTCCACGCCCCATCAGCCCATGCGATCCTCTGCACACCTGCAGAGGAGGCCCGCATGTCCCACTTCGAGCTTGTCATTGCTGCCGTTCTTGTTCTCAGCGTGCTGAGCGGGGCAGCCGCCACGGTGATCGTTGTTGTGGTCGACACCAAACGAAGGCCAGCAGCAAAGCGCGTCGCGGCCAAACTGATGGAGGTGGCCCTGGTCGGGGCAGGAGCCATGGCAGCACTTCTTGCCCAGCAGGCGGTCAACTGAGCCGCAGGTGCGAGCGGTAGGATCGAGCCGGTGGTCAACCGGCGTTAGGCGCCTCTTGGAGCCCCTTCGTCCGCCACCCCACCTCGCGCCTGAGGCACCTTGCTTCGCTCAGGTCGTATGATTTTGGCTCTCACAGCGAGGCTATGGCTTTGTTCGTGCACGCCTCGGAGCCTTTGCGGCGCCGCTTCCAATGTCATGAACAGCATCTTCGCTGAATAACAAGGCTGGCCGCATGCCGAGCGCCTGCGAGGCTGACCACACCGTCAGCAAGGTGACGTTCTGCTGACCGCGCTCCATGCTGCTGACGTGAGCGCGATCGACGCCCATACGCTCCGCCAAAGCCTCTTGGCTCAGGCCAGCTGCAAGCCGGTGGCGACGCATGTTCAGGCCAAAGACCTTCCGGATGTCCATCCCGAGGATGGATGCCGGTCGCGTATTCTGTTGCTACGCACTATAATACGCGACATAAGGGTGAGCTGTCGCAACGGAGCGCCCGAGCAAAACTCTCTGTCGTTTTGGATCGTAGCTAGGACGCTTTTCAGCAACTGGACGTGCTCTGGACATGACAGAGATGCCGTGAATGCCTTCGCCCCCGCTCGCGCCACCAGTCGCCGACCGCGCTCCGTCGGACACGGAGCTGACCCCTTACGATCATGAGCACCTGATCACCTACCTGCGTCTGCTCGATGCCGAGGCCGATGGGGCTGAGTGGCAAGAGGTTGCGTCCTTGGTGCTCCAGATCGATGCTGCGAGCGAACCTGAACGAGCCGAGGCAGCGTGGCGCAGTCACCTCGCCAGGGCGCACTGGATGATGGAGTGCGGTTACAAGCATCTCCTGAAGCCGGATGGGTCGACCTGAGCGCCTGGCCGCACCTGCTGCGACTTGATCGCATCGCGTGATCGGGTGTTCGCGCAATCCGGACTAGCCACAAGCATCCAAAGCTGGAACCATCCCGCTCGCGGCGCGCCGCGCCCCGGGAGGTCATCTCGCTGGAGAGGATGCCATGCCTAAGTTCGACTGGCGCAACCCGGAAGCCTACAAGCCAATCCAGGACGTCACCGCACCGGGCTTCGCCTGGGAGTTCCTGCGCCGCAATCCCGAGTATCGCCGGGATGTGAGACAGGCGACGCGCACGATCCCGCTCGGCGAGAGCGCTGATCCGGCCTTCACCCAACGCTGGAGGTTGCCCTTTCGTCGTCGACCCGCGGCTCTCGGCTATCGAGGTCCGCGTGTTCTGGCTGCCGAGCGCATCGCCTCACATCGTGCAGCTTACGGACACGCCGCCTGACTCCGGCGAAGCGATCAAGCTTCCTGATCTGAAGCTTGAGCGTGTGGCCGCGCACGCGCCGTATGCTGCGATCGGTCTGCCCGGCAGAGACTTTCAGGTTGCGATCTCGGTCGCCGGAACGGGGCAATTTGCTGCCGTCCTCTTGCCGCTCGATCCGGACTTCCCGGCGCGCCTTGAAGCCGCGCGGCGGCTTTGGCGCAAGGTGAGGGGCCACGCCACCGATCCCCCGGGCACACTCGCCGCACACCGACGTAAACGGCTGGTCACGACCCTTCGTGCTCTCGACGGGCGCGCGGCGGGCGCCAGTATTCGTGTGATCGCGACAGCGTTGTTTGGGCCCGAGCGCATCCCATCGGGACCCGAATGGAAGGTCCACGACCTCCGCAGCCGAACCAAGCGCTTGGTCGACTCCGGCCTTCATCTCATGAAGGGCGGCTATTGTGATCTCCTCCGCTCCTCAAGGTCGCGCCGCGACGATTGAGGAGGGGGTCGTTTTCGCGGCCGCCGTCTTCGTCCTCCCCCTTCGCCTGCGCACTTCGCCAATGTGACCCGTGTTGGCCGCCGACCCTCAGCAGCCCTCCCGACCCTCACGGAGGCACCCCGTCATGTCCGTTGCCACGCCCGCCAACGCGCAGCCGCTCCCGCCGCGCTACTTGCGCACGCCCGAGGCCGCCCGCTTCCTTGGGCTTTCCGGCCGCACGCTCGAGAAGCACCGCACCTATGGCACCGGTCCGCGCTATTCGAAGCTCGGCGGTCGCGTCGTCTACAAGGTCGAAGATCTGCAGGCCTGGGTCGATCGCGGTGCCAAGGCTTCGACCAGTGACGACACCGGAGAGGTCGTGCTGCCGGCCAAGCGCCACGCGGCCGTGTCGCCGGCCTATGCCGGCCAGACCCGCCGCCGATCATAAGAGTCGGCCGTGCGACGCCGCCAACTTGGCACATCCGAGCGCGAGAACCTTGATCCGTTCGAAGTGCTCGCCGGCGAGGTGAAGCCACGCGACCAGCGCGATCTCATGGAGCGGCCCTTCTTCAGCCTCGCCAAGGCGAAGCGCATCGCGCCCATCTTCTACAAAGCCGGAGATACGGAAGTGCAGGTCTACGCCGTTCCGGAGCACGGGCTCGCCACCATCTGGGATGCCGACATCCTGATCTGGGCAGGAAGCCAAATCGTGGAGGCGCTCGACAGAGGACTGCCCACCTCGCGCTTCTTCCGCTTCACCCCCTATCAGCTTCTGACCGCGATCGGCCGCGCGACGGGCAACCGCGAATACCGGCTCCTCAAAGGCGCTCTCACGCGGCTCCAGTCCACGGTCGTGCGCACCACCATCCGGCACGGCGAGCACTGGCGACGTCAGCAGTTCTCCTGGATCAACGAGTGGGAGGAACTGACCACAGCGTCAGGCCGGAGTCTTGGCCTCGAGTTTGTGCTGCCGGACTGGTTCTATCAGGGTGTCCTCGACCGCCGGCTCGTGCTCACGATCGATCCTGCGTACTTCAGCCTGACGGGCGGCATCGAGCGCTGGCTTTATCGCGTCGCGCGCAAGCACGCCGGCCGCCAGGCCCAGGGCTGGCGCTTCGAGCTCAGGCACCTCCATGCCAAGAGCGCGAGCCAAGCGCGCTACTCCGACTTCGCGCTTGATGTACGCCGGCTCGTCGCCCGCCAGCCGCTGCCCGGCTATCAACTTGAGATCGAGCGCGAGTTCGACGCCTCAGGGCTCATCGCCGAGGTTGTCGTGATGCGCCCGACTGTGTCGTCACGTCCTGTGCACGACCTTGCCAAGCAAGCCTCCGCATATCGGGATATCGAGCGCAGCAATATCGGGACTTCAGGCGCACGATCATCGGGACTTCGGGCGCAAGCCGTAAACACGGACCACGCAATCAGCCAAGGATTCCAGCAGCTTCCGCTCGCGTTGGAGCCGCCTAACTCTTTAACGGAATCTAACTTGAAGAGCGCGGGCGCGCCCGAGGCTGACCATAACTGCATCCGCCGCAGTGGGGTGCGGCGATGATCGTGGCGCTCCTCAACCAGAAGGGTGGTGTCGGCAAGACGACGCTCGCGCTGCACTTAGCTGGCCACTGGGCCGGAACGGGAAAGCGCGTGCTCGTCGTCGACGCGGACCCGCAAGGCTCCGCACTCGACTGGGCCGAGCAGCGCAGCCGTGAGGGGCTGGCGCGGCTCTTCGGCGTTGTTGGCCTAGCACGTGAGGCGCTTCATCGCGAGCTGCTGGAGGTGGCGCGCGGCCATGATCGCGTGGTTATCGACGGGCCGCCGCGCGTCGCAGGCGTCGTGCGCTCGGCCCTGCTAGTAGCAGATCTCGTGCTGATCCCAGTCGCGCCATCGCCCTTCGACGGCTGGGCCTCGGCCGAGATGCTGAAGTTGCTCGGCGAGGCACGCGTGTTTCGGCCAGAGCTGCCGCCCCGGCTCATCCTCAGCCGTGTGTCGGCACGCACGGTGATCGCGCGTGAGACGGCCGACGCCCTGGCCGACCACGACCCAGCTGTGCTCGCCGCACATGTCGGGCAGCGCATCGTCTTTGCTGATGCCGCGCGCTCCGGTCGCCTCGCGCACGAGGCTCTCGCCGGCGGCATGGCAGCGCAGGAGATTGCCGCCGTCGCGGCCGAGATCGACGGGCTCCTACCATGAGCGCGCGCCCGCCTCGCGACGGCTTTGCCGCGCGCCCAACCTCACCCGATGCGTGGGTGAATGCACCCGACAAGCGTGCCATGCCGGTGCAAGCGTTCACCGCGCGTCTCACGATCGATGTCACGCCCGCGCTGCGCGGCCGGATCAAGGTCACTGCCTTTCGGCGCAGCCAAACGGTTGCCGACATGCTGCGCGCGTTGCTCGAGCGCGAGTTCCCCGATGATCTGGGGAGCGCATCATGAGCGCCCGCACCCGCGTCGAGCTTCTGCACATCAAGGACCGGATCGAGCGCTGGATCCGCTTCGGCCGGCACGCTGAGGAGGAGATCCTCGACCGCCATCGCCGGGCGCTCTGGTTCGATGCAGGCCAAGTCTTCGCCTTCGTGCGCTGGGCATCAAACGACTACGGCACCGCCGTCTCGCGCATCGACATCCTGCGCGCTTGCGCGCCGGGCGAGCCGCTCACGAGCGTGCCCGGCGTGACGCCGGGCGGCGAGGTCCTGCTGCGCATTGCGGGCTGGCCGAAGGTGGAGCGAGCGCTGGCCGCGATTGACCAAGTCGAGGCGCTTGGGATCGACCCGGCGGACGCCTGCCCGGATCATTGGCGGCACGTCCACAACCGACTGACTGTAGGGGATGAGCCGCGCCCTTACACGCCCGACCGCCACCGCGCCTGGCTGCTTCGACGCGAGGTCACTGCATGAACAAGATCATGCTCGCGACACTCGGAGCGTCGGCGCTCCTCGCCTTCACGGCCATTTCGCCGCGAGAGCTCAAACTCGTGTGGAACGCGTCAGCCAGCGTGCCGGTCGGCCTCTACGCCATCAGCCCGGCGGGCAAGCTGGCCGTCGCAGACCTGGTCCTCGTCATGCCGCCTGAACCTCTTGCGAGCCTCCTTGCCGGCCGCGGTTATCTGCTTCGCGGCGTGCCGCTCTTGAAGCGCGTTGCAGCCCTGCCCGGGCAGACGGTCTGCCGCAAGGGGCACAACATCACGGTCGACGGCGTGACTTGGGGCATGGCGCGCGAGCGCGACCATCGTGGCCGTGAGCTGCCCGTCTGGCGCGGCTGCCGGCGGATCAGGGAAGGCGAGATCTTTCTGCTGAACCGGGACACGCCGGGCTCGCTAGACGGGCGCTACTTCGGGCCGCTGCCTGTCACGAGCATCGCCGGCCACGCGTGGCCGGTCTGGACCGACGAGGGGACGTGACCAATGCAGTTCTCCTACGTTCCCTGCGCCGTTCTGGGCCCCACCGGCGTCCGTGCCTTATTCCTCTCCTTCTCGGCTACCGCTTCGATTGCTACGCATCCGGTGGCGGCGCAGGACACACCTCCTCTACCATCGGCCATGCCCTCGTCCTGCGTTGCCCAGGTGCCTGAGGCAGCACGACGGTTTGGCCTGCCGGCGCACTGGATCATGTCTGTCATGGGCGTCGAAAGCGATGGCGATGCGCAGGCGGTGAGCCACGCTGGCGCCATGGGCTGCATGCAGGTGATGCCCGATACATTTGCGGAACTGCGCGCGCGCTACGGTTTTGGCACTGACCCGTTCGAGGTCCGCGACAACGTGCTGGCAGGCTCGGCATACCTTCGCGAGATGCACGACCGCTATGGAAATGTCGGCATGCTCGGCGCCTACAATGCCGGGCCAAAACGCTGGGAAGATCATCTCGCCGGCGTCCGGCCGCTGCCGACCGAGACAGTCGACTACATCGCCCGCCTCGGCCCGATGCTCGGGTTTGGTGACACGCCAAATGCCCCAACGGCATCCTCGACTGCCCCTCCGCCGCTTTCTCCCGCGTCGATCTTCATCACGTGGTCTGGCGGTCTTCGAACAGTTGAGCCGCCAACCGAGCGCTTTGATGTGGGCAGCGCCATTGTCGACGCTGGTGCACCGAAGCCGTCGATCAGCGAGCTGTTCGTTCGTCGCGGGACTGCGGCCGACGCTTCACCGCTGGCGCAGCCGAATGGCGATCACCCATCCACAGATGCGATCCCGAGCGCGAGCGACGGTCGCCCCGTGCCGCGCGCAAACTCACCTTCCAGCGGCCTGTTTGTGCCGCGCTCGGGGCCAAGGGGCAGCTGATGCGCCAATCTCGCGAGCATCGCGTCCTGGCGTGTTCTGGGCTGCGGTGGGGCCGACGGCAGGAGTGCAGCCGGAACAACAACCGGAGAGGGCAAGATGAAAGCGGCGGCCCTGTGGGCGCCTATGCGGTTGTTGTTGCTCGCTTTTCTGCAGTCCTCCCATGGCGCTTTGGTGCCGCGCCACAGGCTAAGCCACTGCTTTGCAGCGAGTTTCTTAGCACCATCGCCGTCAAGTGCTTCGCGTGACCGGCCATGGCGATGACATCCGCGCCAGGCCGGGGCGCGTCCGCGACGGCGGCCGACGGGCCCAGCCGAGGAGCTTCGTCGCGCAGGTGATGCGGGCCGCTCAGAAAGCTGGCCACGTCGGCCCGACGCTCCGGCGCAAGTACGGCTGCTCGACCTTCGGGCGCGGCCGAGCTGCGGCCACAGCTGCAGCGCTCCGCTCGCCATTGCGGCGTGTGCTGGTGAAGACGCGCATCGTCCGCCATCGTGGGCTGAAGTTCCTCTCCGGGTCGCTCGCCACCCACGCGGCCTATCTGAAGCGGGAAGGTGTGACACGCTCGGGCGAGCCGGCCCGCATGTTCGACGCTGCCGGCGATGGCGCCGACGACCGCGCCTTCGCGGCCAGATGCACCGAGGACCGCCACCACTTCCGCTTCATCGTCAGCCCTGAGGACGCGCATGAACTCGCGGACCTTCGTGCCACCACGCGCGAGCTGATGGGGCAGATGGAGAGGGACGTCGGCACTCGGCTCGACTGGGTGGCCGTCGACCACTGGAACACCGACAACCCACATGTCCATGTGCTGGTCCGCGGGCGTGCCGATGACAGCGCCGATCTCGTGATCAGCCGCGACTATCTCACGCGCGGCCTGCGCGGCCGCGCCGAGGCGCTGGTGGAGCTCGAGCTCGGACCACGCACCGAGCAAGAGATCCGCCGCAGCCTTGAGCGTGAGGTGGACACGGAGCGGTTCACGAGCCTCGATCGCGCGCTGCGCACCATAGCCGACAAGGGTGGTGGCCGCATAGATCTGCGGCCGGGCGGGCCGGCGACCGACGACCCTGAGATGACGCGGCTGATGATCGGCCGGGCGCAGAAGCTCGAGCGGCTGGGCCTCGCCGAGCCGCTCGGCACCGCACAGTGGGAGTTGCGAGCCGGCGCGGAAGAGACGCTGCGCGAACTTGGGATTCGCGGCGACAGCATCAAGACCATGCACCGCGCGCTTGCACGTGGTGGCATCAACCGTGGCGCGGACGTAGGCCTGCACGCCGGTGATGAAGCACCGGCAATCCTCGGCCGTCTGATCGAGCGCGGGCTCCATGACGAGCTTTCCGGGTCGGCTTACGCTGTAGTCGACGGCGTGGATGGCCGCGCTCACCACGTTCGCTTCACCGACCTGGATGCCACCGGGGACGGCGAGCCCGGCGCAGTTGTAGAGGTCCGGCGGTTCGAGGACCGCAGCGGAAGAACCCGGGCGGCGCTCGCCGTCCGCTCCGACCTGACCCTCGCGGATCAGGTGACCGCGCCTGGTGCAACCTGGCTCGATCGGCAGCTGGTCGGCAAGGGGGCTTCCGACTTCGCGGCCACAGGCTTTGGCAGCGAGGTGAAGGCTGCGTTGGAAAGCCGGACGGAGCACCTTGCAAGCGAGGGCCTCGCACGCCGGCAGGGGCAGCGGGTGCTGTTTGCGCGCGATCTCTTGGACACGCTGCGCCGCCGAGAGCTTGCGAGCGCTGCTGCCCAGCTGTCGGCCGAGACCGGTCTTGACCACCGCCCCCGCGTACCGGGCGAGCATGTCAGCGGCACCTACCGCAACCAGGTGCGGCTCGCCTCGGGCCGGTTCGCGATGCTGGACGACGGGCTCGGGTTCCAACTCGTGCCCTGGTCGCCCTCGCTAGAACAGCAGCTTGGGCGCCACGTCAGCGGCGTTGTCTCACCGGGCGGTGGGATCGATTGGAGCTTCGGCAGAAAGCGGGGCCTCTCGCTCTGACTGTCCGATCTATGCGCCACGATGCGCTAGCATTCTACCGTACGTCGTCGGCTGTTGCGCACACCCGCGACCTGCCCTCAGTGGTCTGGCTGCCATGCGCTCGGGAGCGCTTATGCCCGCCACACGGATCCTTTGGGGCCAAGTCCTCGTCGTTCTGATGATCATCGTCGCGACCAACTGGGGCGCGACCCAGTGGATCGCGTGGCGGCTGGCTTATCAGTCCCAACTCGGTGAGCCCTGGACGGTGCTTTGGAGTTTGCCGCTTTACCCGCCACCAGCTTGGACGTGGTGGTGGTACTTCTTCGACGCCTATGCGCCCAAGGTCTTCTACGAGGGTGCGGGGATCGCCGCGTCTGGCGGGTTTGCCTCGATTGCCGTGGCGATCGCCATGTCGGTGTGGCGTGCCCGCGAGGCGCGCGAGGTCACCACCTACGGCTCGGCGCGTTGGGCAACCGAGCGCGAGGTGCGCAGGGCCGGGCTGCTCGGCGATGATGGCGTGGTGCTCGGCCGCTACGCTCGTTCCTATCTCCGGCACGATGGGCCCGAGCATGTGCTGTGTTTTGCGCCCACGCGCTCGGGCAAGGGTGTGGGCCTCGTCATTCCGACGCTGCTCACTTGGCCAGGCAGCGTCATCGTCCACGACATCAAGGGCGAGAACTGGACGCTCACCGCTGGCTGGCGGGCCCGCTTCGGCCGTGTGCTGCGCTTCGATCCGACCGATGCCGGTTCGGATGCCTACAACCCGCTTTTGGAGGTGCGGCGCGGACCTTGGGAGGTGCGCGACGTCCAGAACATCGCCGACATCCTGGTCGACCCTGAAGGCGCGCTGGAAAAGCGGAACCACTGGGAGAAGACCAGCCATGCGCTCCTCGTCGGCGCAATCCTCCACGTCCTCTACGCCGAAGCCGACAAGACGCTGGCCGGCGTCGCAGCTTTCCTTTCCGACCCGCGTCGGCCGATCGAGACGACACTCGCCGCCATGATGGCGACGAAGCACCTGGGCGAAACGCCGCACCCTGTCGTGGCAAGCGCCGCCCGCGAGCTGCTCAATAAGTCGGAGAACGAGCGCTCCGGCGTTCTCTCGACCGCCATGTCGTTCCTTGGGCTCTATCGCGATCCGGTGGTCGCCGCAGTTACTTCGCGCTGCGATTGGCGCATCGGCGATCTCGTCGAGAGCGGCCGTCCCGTCTCACTCTACCTGGTTGTGCCGCCTTCCGACATCAGCCGAACGAAGCCCCTCGTGCGGCTCATCCTCAATCAGGTCGGTCGGCGGCTCACGGAGGAGCTCGAAAGCAAGCGTCGGCTGCACCAGCTGCTGCTGATGCTCGACGAGTTCCCAGCGCTCGGCCGGCTCGACTTCTTCGAGTCTGCGCTGGCCTTCATGGCGGGCTACGGCATCCGCGCCTTCCTGATCGCGCAGTCCTTGAACCAGATCGAGAAGGCTTATGGCCAGAACAACGCTATCCTCGACAACTGCCATGTGCGGGTGAGCTTTGCGACAAACGACGAGCGCACCGCCAAGCGCGTGTCGGATGCGCTCGGTACGGCGACCGAGATCCGCGACGCCAAGAACTATGCCGGCCACCGCCTCAGTCCCTGGCTCGGGCATCTCATGGTGTCGCGGCAGGAGACGGCGCGGCCGCTGCTCACGCCGGGCGAGGTGATGCAACTGCCGCCTTCCGACGCGCTCGTCATGGTGTCGGGCGTGCATCCGGTCCGAGCCAAGAAGGCACGCTACTATGAGGACCGGCAGCTCAAGACGCGCATCCTGAGCCCGCCGCAGGGCTCTGCAACGCAGGCCAATGCCATTGCAGTGCCGGGGGACGAGGGTTGGGCTGAGCTGCCGGTCTCGTCTGTGCCCGAAAATAGGACTGACGAGGCTGAGGCCGATCCGGCAAATGCCGGCATCCGGCGCGAGCCCGAGTTGCCTGCTCATGAGGAGGTTCTCCCTGCCCGAGTCGAACCCATCCCTGATCTCGAAACTCCAGAACCCGATGACGAAGATGCAATCCGCGCCCGTGCGCTTCGGGCGCGGACTAGAGCCACGGCGCGCCAGGCTGCCATGGACCCGGATGACGGGATCGCGCTTTGATGGCCAGAAAGGATCGCCTTAACCTCTACTTCGATCCAGGGACCAGTCGAGCCCTTGACGACCTCGCCGCACGCAAGAACCTTTCCAAGTCAGCCATTGTGGAGGCAGCCGTCGCGTCGTTCCTTTCACCTGATGATGCCGACCGAGCAGAGGCAGCGCTGACCCGGCGCCTCGACCGGCTGACCCGGCAGATCGAACGTCTCGAACGCGACCAGACTATCGCGCTCGAAGCGCTTGGGCTGTTCATCCGTGCATGGCTCACCGCCACGCCGCCGCTTGCCGACAGCGCTCAAGCCGCCGCCCAGGCCAAAGGGCGTGAGCGCTACGACAGCTTCGTCGAGACACTCGGCCGACGGATCCAGCAGGGTCGCAATCTTGCGAAGGAAGTAGTAGATGATGTTCCCACGCAAACATCAGAGGGTGCGATAGCAAGGCCGGATAAGTCATTCTAGGAACACAACGTGCTGTCGCAAGCTAGAGCTGTTATGCCTCGTTCAAGTCCCTCCTTAGAGAGGGAAGGGAACCCAAATCTAACACTCTCCAATGTGCGGCGGATACAACCTGGGTTCTGACGCGCAACTAGTGCGTGCTACGCACAGAAGGCCACGCGGAAGAACGCCGGAACTCTCGCTGGCACCGCCTCCAAATCCAAGCCCGGCGCCGGCAGCCGAGACGAGGTAGCGGCACTGAAGGGCTTGGACGACTTCGACCTGGACGGCCTGCTCCGCTGATCGCGCGCAGGCCACCCGGACTTCCATTATCGCCCCTCGGCCGAAGCGCGCTTACTGCGATCCTTGCGAAACGTGCTGCGCCGCCTCGTCGATTACGTCGGCCACGACGCCTGGCTCTGTCATGAACACCGCGTGGCTGGCAGCCACTTCCGTCACCCTGGCGCCGATGCGTTCGGCCATGCTGCGCAGCATCTTCTGATCGAACGCCTTGTCGTCGGTTGCGATCACCGCCCAGCTCGGCCTGTTGCGCCACGCTGCGTTGTTCAGCTTGGTTCCAAAGGCGGACATCGCAACGGGCACCTGCGAATCCCGCAGGAAGGCGGCATCAGCCTCGCTGGCATCGGCCGCGAAGCCCTCAGCGAAGGTCTCGAGCCTGATGAAGCCGAACCCGTCCTCGCCGACATCGATGACGAACTCCGGTGGGGTGGTGAACCC
Source organism: Mesorhizobium sp. (assembly GCA_035998495.1). Taxonomy (GTDB): domain Bacteria; phylum Pseudomonadota; class Alphaproteobacteria; order Rhizobiales; family Rhizobiaceae; genus Mesorhizobium_B. The sequence continues at coordinate 113,819 of DASYHP010000021.1, read as the reverse complement.
TTCATACTGCTGCGCGGTGGTTTCGCCGGCATCCGGCGACAGCGCCGAGACATAGACCAGGCCGCGGACCTTCGGATGGACGCCCGCCTCGGTGATAATTGTGCCGCCCCAGCTGTGGCCGACCAGGATGACCGGTCCGTCTTGGCGGTCGAGCACACGCCTCGTCGCCGCGACGTCGTCTTCCAGGGACGTCAGTGGATTCTGGACGATCGACACGCGATAGCCCTTCGCGGTCAGCCGTTCATACACGCCGCGCCAGCCCGAGCCGTCCGCGAAGGCGCCGTGCACCAGAACGATGTTCTGGACGGCCGGCGCGGCGGCGGTTCCGGACGACTGCGCGAAGGCGGGGATTGGAATTGCTGCAGCCGTAACTGCAGCCAGGAGGAGATTGACGAGGGAGCTCGACATGATGGTTCCTTTCGAGGGTTGGGACTGGGTGGATCGGGATGGCCCGAAGGCCGCAGGCGGCCTTGGCTCAGACGGTCGGCACGGTGCCGCCGTCGATGACGAACTCCGAGCCGGTGATGCTGCCGGCGCGATCGGAGGCGAGGAAGGCGATCAGGCTCGCGACCTCGTCGGGCGAGGACGGCCGCCCGAGCGGAATGCCGCCGAGCGATGCCATGATCATGCGCTTGCCCACCTCGACGTCGGCCCCGGATTCGGCGCCGAGCCGTCCTGCCAGCCTCACAGCGGCCTCGGTCTCGATGTAGCCGGGTGAGACCCGCACGACGCGCACACCTTTCGGGGAGACCTCCTTCGAGAGCGCCTTGCTGTAGGTGGAGAGTGCCGCCTTTGCCGCCGCGTAGGCCATCGTTGCTTCGGGCAGCGGCATGATCCGCTGGATGGAGGTAACGTGGACAACCACGCCGCCGCCCTGTTCGATCATTTGTGGCACGAGGGCGCGGTCGAGCCGCACGGCGGGCATCAGGTTGAGCGCGAGTTCCCGCGCCCACTCAGCATCGCCAAGGGCCGCAAATCCCCCCGTCGGGGCCGACGAACCGCCGAGCATGTGCACAACGATGTCCACGCCGGCCATGTGATCCTGCACCGCGGCTGCCAGGGCTTCGCAGCCTTCGGCCGAGGTCAGGTCAGCCGCGACGAAGCCGACGCCGTGTTCGAGCGCATCTGGCGGGGTGCGCGCGCTGGTGAGCACCTCTGCCCCGAGGTCGCGGAACAGCCGCACCGTCGCAGCACCGGCGCCGCGGGTGCCGGAGGTGATAAGCGCCCGCTTGCCTTCGAGGTCGACGAACGGGATCACGGCACGATCTCCAGTTCTGCGATCCTGTCGCCTTCGAGGACGAAGAGGTATCTGAGGTCGATCGGACTGCCGGGGAAGTCGCCCACGACATGGCTCGTCACCACCGTGCGGCCTGCGTCCGTTGCGATCGCGAACGGCTCCACCCTGTAGGAGTACTTCGTCGATGCCTCTGCCTTCCAGCGGTGGATTGCCTCTCTTCCGACGTGTGTCCTGCGTTCGTCCTTCACCACCGCGTCGCCACTGAAACAGGTGGCCACGGCGTCGGCGTTCCCGCTCCGGTCGGCTTCGAAGTATCCGGCGATTGGCCCCGGTAGCTGCACGTCCATCTCACAATCTCCGTCTCTTGTGGTGGCGGGTGCCGGATGCGTCGGCCGATCCGGCTTCGATGCCTCCCATCTAGAGATGGACGTTCGTCGCGATAATTGGGATAAAGCTGAACGTCACATTGCGGAAAGCGGAACAATGCCGCGACAAGGTCTAGTTGAACTCGAAGCGGTGCTCGCCATTGCGGCGCGGGGCTCCTTCCGTGGGGCGGCCCTTGAACTTGGCCTGTCGACAACAGCGCTCAGCAATCTGATCGGGAAGGTCGAAGGGCAGCTCGGCGTCAGGCTTTTCAACCGCACCACGCGCAGCGTCTCACTGACAGACGCCGGTCGAACTTTCGTCGATCAGGTCGCGCCCGCGCTCCGCGACATCAAGGACGCGATGGCCGCGGTGCGGTCGCAGCAGGACACGCCGTCGGGGACGCTGCGCATCAATGCCTTCGCCACCGGCGCCCGCGAGATTCTTGCACCGCTGGTCCACGACTTCCTGCGGCAATACCCCCAAGTCCATGTCGATCTCGTCACGGAGGGCCGCATCGTCGACATCGTGGCAGAAGGGTTTGACCTCGGGCTCCGGACCGCGGACCTGGTGCCGAGCGACATGATCGCGGTTCCGATCGGCGCGCCACGCAGCTTTGCCGTCGTCGCGACACCGTCCTACTTCGATGCCCATGGAAGGCCGCGCGTGCCGCCGGACCTTCTCGGCCACCCCTGCGTCCGCATCCGGCTGCCGAACGGCGCGCTGTACCGCTGGCACTTCGAGAAGGATGGCAATCCCGTCCAGATGGACGTCCAGGGCCCGATCACCCTCGACGAGGCCACGCTTTCCCGGATCGCCGTCCTCGACGGGATCGGGATCGGCTTCTTCATGGAATCTGACGTGCGCGACGACATCACCGCGGGTCGGCTCGAACGAATTCTGCAGGACTGGACGCCGCCCACAGCTCCGCTCTGCCTCTACTATCCGGGGCGCAGGAACTCGTCGGCCGCGTTCCGCGCGTTCGTCGCAATGGCGCGCGAACTCGGCAGAGCGGCGACACGCGCCGGGTAGAGTTTCGGTACCCCACGCGCGCCGCCGCATGATCGAGGACTTGAGATCGGCACCGCAGCCCTGTTACGCGATGCCGTGAATGCAGGAGGGGAGGGACCTGAGAAAAACTCTTCTCCAGTGCGGCGCGAGATACAACCGCAGAACGGTTCTGCATGAGACGCAGTTAAACGCAGGCCGGTCGTCAGCTCTCGCAGGCCAGCTGCTGCTTATTCGCCCTTTCCTTGATCCACCTTGATCTTGTCCTGCGTTCTGGTCTGGAAGTCGCCCGCATCGTGGCGCTCGTGGAGCTGCTCTGAAGGCTCGCCCCAGGTCCTGTTTACCATCCGGCTGCGCTTCACACCCGGACGTGCGCTGATGGCCTCAGCCCAACGCTGAACATGCTTGTAGTCCTGCACTGAGAGGAATTCGCCTGCTTCGTAGATCTGGCCTTTGGCGAGCACCCCGTACCAGGGCCAGACCGCCATGTCCGCAATCGTGTACTCCGGTCCCGCGACAAACTCGCTCTCAGCCAGTCGCCGGTCGAGCACGTCGAGCTGTCGCTTCGCCTCCATGGCATAGCGGTTGATGGCGTACTCGATCTTGCTGGGTGCATAAGCGTAGAAGTGGCCGAAGCCGCCACCCAGAAACGGCGCGCTTCCCATCTGCCAAAACAGCCAAGACAGACACTCCGCGCGTGCGGTGCCTTGGGCTGGGAGGAATGCGCCGAACTTCTCGGCCAGATATGTGAGGATCGCGCCGGACTCGAAGACGCGCACGGGCTCGGGTCCGCTTCGGTCCACCAGCGCAGGGATCTTGGAATTGGGGTTCACCTCGACGAACCCGCTGCCGAATTGGTCGCCCTCGTTGATGCGGATCAGCCATGCATCGTACTCAGCGCCGGCATGCCCCAGTTCGAGCAGCTCCTCGAGCATGATGGTCACTTTGACCCCGTTGGGGGTCGCTAAGGAGTAGAGCTGGAGCGGATGCCGGCCAACTGGCAGCGCCTTGTCGTGAGTGGGTCCGGCGATCGGCCGATTGATCTTGGCAAATGTGCCGCCGCTTTCCTTTTCCCACGTCCAGACCTTGGGAGGGGTGTAGTCGGCGCTCTCAGTCATTGCGGTCTCCGGGTGGGCATCGTCCAGGGTGTAGGCGGGGAGCTCTCTAGCTCCGTTGGAAGAGCGGGCACGACGGCCCGCTCTTTCCATTGAGGCATGCCTCTCAGATGGCGTGGTCGCGATTAGCGGCTGTTGGCGCCGAAGAGGCTGCTGTTGCGCTCAGCGGCGCTGGTGTCCTGACCCTGCTCAGGGGCAATCGAACGCGTGCCGGTGATGTTGATGCCCTGCTCGATCTGAGCCACGCCATCAGCGGCATTCAGGTCGACATCAAGACGGCCAGCAGCGGCAGGAGCGGACAAAGCGGCGACAAGGCCAAGGGCGATCAGAAGCTTAGACATGGTGTGTTCCATTCGTTCTTTTGGTTCTCCAGCCCCAGGGCGCCGTCTTGGGAGGATGCGGCAAGCTAGGCCGGAGGGTTGATCGGGTTCGGATCAGAACCCGCATGCTTACTAAACCGTTTGGTTTAGTAACCTGTATCTATGCCGCCGACCGGCTACTGTCAAGTCTGACTAAACCGTGTAGTTCAACTTCTTTCGGAGCACCCTAATGACCCTCACCGCAACCATCGCCCCAGGCCACCCGACGTGTTGAAGGCCTCGTAGGTGGCTCCTCGCTATGCAATGGCTAAGGTGACGCGCCTTGACGCCTATGTCGCTCGAACCCCGCCATAGATGCTTTCGATAACGAGTTCGATTACTTGGAACACGGGACCGGTGGCGCCCTCCGCTTACCTATGATTGGTTGCAGATTGCTCCAGCGCCACTTCGATGTCGAAGTGCAGCACGTCCGCCCGCACGCCCAAGCTCGCGTAGAACGCAATCGCGGGATCGTCGCCCTGATCGGCCTGCACGAAGATGACGTGGGCCCCGCGCTCGGCCGCGATGCCCTGAAGGGCACGGATCATCGCCGTCGCGACACCGCGCCGTCGGTGTGTTTCGGTGACCGCAAGATCGTAGATATAGACCTCACTGCGCTCCTGCTCGAACTTGTCGAGCACGTAAGCCGCAATGCCGCCCACCAAGGTGTAACCCTCGCAGGCGGCGAGCGCGATGAAGTGGTCGCGCGCGAGAAGCGTGCGCAGGTATTCGTCGCTCGGCGGGGCACCGCCATAGGCCTGCGGGTCCTCGAAGGCCTCGCCGAACATCGCCAGCATGGTCCGCATCAAAGGCACGTCGTTTGCCCTGATCTGGCGTACTTGAACCTGCACTGAGTGGACCTCCGTTCGGCATGGACTGGCACCTGCTTCATCGAAAGGCCCGGCGGGCTGCCGCTGGAACCGGCGATTAAGCTATGAGGTGTCAGCGGTCGGTCTGCTGCCCGCTTCCGGGTGTTCCGCCCAAAAAACCTGCTCTACCAATATACTTGGCAGGGACGTATCTCGACCGCTCCACCCAGCCGCGCGGCCGGAACGCGAGCGGCCAGTTCCACCGCATGCTCTCTGCTCTCAACCTCGATGACGAGGAAGCCCCCGACGGCACCCGCCCCGCCAACATACGGTCCATCAGTGGCGGCGACCACTTCGTTCTCCACGCGCACGGTGGCGGCATCCTTCGGCAATCCCATTGGTGGCCCGGGCGAGACGTTCGGCGTTACGTTCAGTGCGGCGTACTGCGCGCCGATCATCTTATACTCCTCCTCGGAATAAGACGACGGGTCGAACGGGTGGGGCTGGTAGATCAGCAGGACGTACTTCATCAGAATGCCTCTCCCAAGCACCGCGTTCGCTTAGCGGGCCCGGCAGCGCAAACGGACTCGCATCTCCAGGACGAAGCGGACTTGCGGAACGTGACAGGCGAGCGGCAGCTGTCTCCTCCCGCCCACGATGTAACCGGAAGTTGGATGGGAGCATCGGGGGTTTCGGGACCGACCGACAGTGGCGATTGTCCTAGCCGGCCTGCTGTCAGGAGACGCGGTTTCGCTTCGTCCCTTGCCGAAGGTGATGACTTTGAAGCGGGGCTTCATCGCGGGTTCCTTTCGCGGGCAGGCGTGCCGCGCGTGATCGGCTGCGAACCGCAGCGGGCAGACTTCACTCAAGCCCGTTGCAAAGAGCGCGTCTTGAACGAAGCGGCCACTTAGCGCGAAAGCTCAGTGCGCAGGGCGTCGGGCGTGAAACTTGCGAGACGGCTCGTCTCGCGCGTGAGATGCGGCTGGTCCGCGTAGCCGGCTGCGACCGCCAATTCGGCGAGGCTCGATGCGGTATCTGTCGCCGCAAGCTGGAGGAAGCGCTGGAAGCGGAGTATGCGGTCCAGGGTTTTCGGCCCATAGCCGAACGCGTCCAGCGCGCGGCGCCGCAACGTGCGTGCGCTCAGGTCGAGCGCCCGGCTTAGCCTACACATCACGGGAGGCGAGGACGATTGAGTTTCGGCGACGATGCGGAACATGGCCAGGGGCAGCCTGTCGAGAGTGGCAATGCCTGAAAGCCTGTGCAGCAGCGCCTCCTCGAGGCGCTGGGCGATCTTCTCCGGCGTCGGCTCCTGTCCAACCCACTCCGCCAAGTGCCGCACGTCCCGACCCCAGAAATGCTCCAAAGGCACGCGCGCATCGGTGACGTCGGAAACGGGAGCGCGGAGCCAGTTTGCCGCTGCACCGGGGCAGAACTGCAGGCCGACAACCATCTTGCCGGGGGGAACATGCTCGATCTTGGCTTGCCGATCAGGCCCAGCGATCACCAGAGCGCCATCGAACCAGAGCAGATCCACACAGCCATCCGGAACAATGGCCGACCGTCCCGACGCCCCTGCAGGGACAGCATGACACCAGAGGTGCGCGAAGTGTTCCCGCAGAGCAGGCTGCACCGGACGATGGCGGTAAACACTCCTCGCCTGACCAACGATGGGTGCTTGGCCGTCCTGCTGAGTCGTGTTGGCCGATTCGTTCAAGACATCTCCGGTATCCGCACAGCACAAAGCGCGAGGATTCGAGGCATAACTCAATCGAGGCAGAAACGATGTCGACAACCGACCACCCATCCGAACAGGATCATGTCTATCGGACCGACAAGTTCATCGTTCCGCCAGCCGCGCGCGCCGAGTTCCTTCAAATGGTTCGGCAAACCCATGAGGTTCTGCGCAAGCAGCAAGGCTTCGTCCGGGATCTGATCCTCGAGCAGCGAAGCGGTCCAGGCGCGTTCAACGTCGTGACCATCGCCGAGTGGGAAAGCGAGGCGGTGGTTCACGATGTACGGGCCGCCGTGGCGGCGTACCACGCGAGCATTGGTTTCGATCCCGCCGAGATGATGGAGCAGCTGGGTATAACGGCGGACATCGGCATCTACAGTGCGGCCAAAATTTGAACAGCGGGCTGCTCACATGACCGCGTGCTCTCTCGATCGCACCGGGTCGCCCCCAGTTTCCAACCAAGGGCAGTTGTCTCAAAGGGAACCGTACCTCAAGGGGCGATACAGCTCATTGCGCTTGAAACTCCGGCCTTCGAGAACGCCAATCCGTTGCGCGTTCGAATGCATCGCCGACCCGCAGAACTGTCGCCTCGTCGAACAGGCGCCCGACGATCTGGAGCGACAGCGGCAGGCCCGCTCCGTCGAAGCCGCTGCACACCGAGAGCGCAGGATTGCCGGCGACGCTGAAGGGAGAGGTGTAGCTCGGCTGCGTAAACGTTGAAGCGGGGTGAACCGGCTCAAGCGGTCCGGCGGCATCGGCAGTGGGCAACACGATGAGGTCCACAGCCGCCATCATCCGCTGAGTCGCGCGAGCGAGGGCGGTGCGGGAACGCTGGGCTCTAAGATACTCCTCCGCTCGGATCAGTCCGCCGGCGATCACGCGATAGCGCAGGCTCGCTCCGAACATGTCCGGGCGCGTGCGGAGATCCGGGCCATGGATGGCGAACAGCTCGCTTGCCGCGATCACCTTCATCGTCGCGTGAAAGTCGATGATGGGCGGCAGGGCGACGTCGCGGAACTCGGCCCCAAGCCCGCGGAGAACGTCGAGAGCCGCGTCGAAGGCGGCGCGTGTGACTGTATCTGGCGGCATCTCCTCTTCCAGCCAGCGCCAAGGCACGCCGATGATGAGACCTCGCATGCTTCCGGTCAGCGCGGCCGCATAATCCGACACCTCCACCGCGGCCGACCCGGGGTCGTGCGGATCGTGCCCCGCGATGACACCCAGCACCAAGGCCAAGTCGCGGCAGGTCCAAGCCAGCGGACCGGCGTGATCTTGGCTGAAGCAGTTGGGCACGATGCCACGACGGCTCACCCGGCCGTAGGTGGGCTTGAGGCCGGCGACGCCGCAGGCGGCGGCTGGACCTCGTATGGACCCGCCCGTGTCGGTCCCGAGGCTCACCGGCACGAGCCCCGCCGCAACGGCGGCGGCCGAGCCCGATGACGAGCCGCTCGGGGAATAGCTGAGGTTCCAAGGGTTCCGCGCGGGAGGCGACAGCGCGTCCCAGGATGGTCCGCCATGCGCGAACTCCCAGGTCGTGTTCTTGCCGATTAGGATCGCGCCAGCTTTCTCCAGTGTTGTGACCGCGGCGGCGTTTTCGATCGCCATATTGTTGGCGAGGAGACGGGAGCCGGCCGTGGTCGGCACACCAGCGACGCCGTAGATGTCCTTCAAGGCGTAAGGTATGCCGTGCAACGGTCTGCGCGGCCCGGAAGCGGCGATCTCGGCCTCCGCCCGCCGCGCCTCTTCGCGGGCACGCTCGGCTGTGACCGTGACGAAGCTGCACAATGCGCCGTCGATCTCCGCGATGCGTGCGAGGCACGCGTCCGTGAGTTCAACGGGCGAGAGCTGCCGCGCGGCTATCAGCTCCGCAGCATCAGCGACCGTAAGATGGTGCAGGTGGTCGACCACGGCGATCAGTCGTCTTTCGCGACAAACCTGGCAGGATTGAAGACATGTGCCGGTTCGTCGCCGCGGGCGCGCGGCTCAGGAAGGCGCAAGACGAGCGCGCGGACATGCGTGTAGGCATCCACGAGCTCGTTTTCATATGCTGCTGGCAAACGCAGGCCAGCAAGGCGCGCCATCGTCAAGATTGCGTCACGGTCCGGTTGATTGCCGTTCAAGGATCCCGATCCTCCTCTTCGCGCTGCATGCCTGCAAAGCGGGACGACCTTTCGGCCCGATGGGGAGTGCGAAAAACGAAAACCCGATCAAAGCTTGTTGCCGTCACGATCCCGTGGCTCCATGCGTCATATTCCCTGACGAACGGAGTCTGCCCAGTGTGACAAACCCCGCTGAAAGCTCGCAGGCCGACATCATCATCGTCGGCGGAGGTCCGGCCGGCATGATGGCAGGCCTGCTGTTTGCGCGCGCTGGTCTTCGCACTGTCGTGCTTGAGAAGCACGCCGATTTCCTGCGCGACTTTCGCGGCGACACCGTGCATCCGTCGACGCTGGACCTGTTCGATCAGCTCGGTCTGCTCGATGCCTTTCTCGCGCGCCCGCACGACAAGGTGAGCGAACTCAGGGCGCGCATCGGCGGGCGCGACGTGCGCGTCGCCGACTTCTCGCGCTTGCCCGTTCGCGCGCCGTTTATCGCGATGATGCCGCAATGGCACTTTCTCGATTTCATCGCAGATGCGGCGAGCCGCTATCCCGGCTTCACGCTGCTGCGTGAATGCGAGGCGGTCGACGTCGTCATCGAGGACGGCCGCGTGGTGGGTGTCGCGACGCGCGACGGGCGCAACATGCGCGGTCGCCTGATCGTCGCAGCCGACGGACGCTCGTCCAAGCTGCGCGCGGCAGCGGGGCTGGAGGTCGAGGACATTGGTGCCCCTATGGATGTCTTCTGGTTCCGTTTGCCCAAGGCGCGCACGCCCGAGAATGGCACCGGCGGCGTGTTCGCGACCGGCCAGCTGCTGGCAAAACTCGATCGCGGCGACTATTGGCAATGCGCCTTCGTGTTCGCCAAGGGCACCGCTGATCGCCTGCGCGGCGAGGGGCTGGACGCGTTCCGCGCGCGCATCGCCCGGATCGCGCCGGAGCTTGCCGACGCCGTCGACGTGCTGACCGACTGGGACCATGTCAAGCTGCTGTCGGTCAGCCTCGACCGGCTGAAGCGCTGGCATCGCCCGGGGCTGTTATGCATCGGCGACGCCGCGCATGCGATATCGCCGATCGGCGGGGTGGGCATCAATCTGGCGGTCCAGGATGCCGTTGCGGCGGCAAACATCCTGGCCGGACCAATGGCGGCAGGCAGGGCGCCCGACACGCTGCTTGCCGCCGTCCAGGCGCGCCGCGAGCTGCCCGTGCGGGTGATCCAGCGCATCCAGAAGGGCGTGCAGGACAACATCGTCGCCGCCGTTCTTGCCGGCACGCCCGTTGAGCGCCCGCCGCTCGCGGTGCGGTTGCTCGATCGCGTCGCGCTGCTGCGGCGCATTCCCGCCTGGCTCATCGGCATGGGCATCCGCCGCGAGCGGATCCGGTCGCCAGCTGCCACATGACACCTCCTCCAGGCCGTCCTTCGCCTCCTCTAAGGTGTGATACGGGTCGCCCTTCCAGGCACGACCGATGATGACCTGCAGCTTCGACGGCAGCAGGCGTCGTCAGCAATCGCGCTGTCACGTTCTCCGTTGTCGGTTCGTCAGGAGAGTGAGCGAGATCATGAGCGGCTCGCGACGTTATTGCTCACGGGAGTGCGGCACGATGAAGTATGCCCTGCTGATCTACCAACCCCACCCTTTCGACCCGAGAGCACTGTCACCCGAGGAGTTCAAGGCGGTCGGGGCCGACTACGGCGCTGTCAACGCGACGCCGAACGTGACGCCCGGTCTGCCGCTCGGCCTGCCACAGAACGCGGTCACCGTCCGCGTGCAGAACGGCGAAACGATCACGTCCGACGGTCCTTATGTTGACACTGCCGGAGCGGTCGGCGGCTATTTCATCTTCGAGGCCGAAAGCAAGGACGAAGCGATCGCTTTGGCTGCCCGCGTTCCGGCGGCGCGCCTCGGCGGCGCCGTCGAGGTTCGCCCTTGCGAAACATATTGGTGAGCTGGTGACAGGGCAATCGCTTGCAAGGGAGCATTGCTGGTGGTGCGTGATGATGTGCTTCCCCGATCCTTCGAGGCCGAGCGGGAGCGGCTGCGCGGGGTCGCCTACCGCATGCTGGGCTCGCTTGCCGAAGCCGACGACGTTCTGCAAGAGGCTTGGCTACGATTGCAGTTGAGCCAGGGCACCGAGATCGGCAATTTCGGCGGCTGGTTGACGACGGTTGTCTCGCGCATTGCCCTTGATTTGCTCCGATCGCGCAGAACACGACGAGAAGCGACTCTGAACCAAGAAGAAGTCGAGCCCATTCTCAACCGAGTGCCGCCGCCCGATCCCGAGCAAGAAGCGCTGCTGGCCGAGGCGGTCGGGATCGGCCTGATGGTCGTTTTGGATACGCTCGCGCCAGCAGAGCGAGTGGCGTTCGTTTTGCACGACCTTTTCGGCGTGTCGTTCAATGACGTGTCATCCGTTCTCGGCTGTTCGGAAGCCGCCGGTAGGCAGCTCGCCAGCCGGGCTCGGCGACGGATCCGCGACGTGGATCGAAAAGCTGCGGCCAGCAGTTCACAGCAGCAGCGGCTGGTGAGCGCCTTTTACACTGCATCCCGAAAAGGAGACTTCGAAGCCCTGCTCAACGTGCTCGATCCCGACGTGACGTTGCGGATCGATCAGGCGTTGGTGCCGGCTGGAACTCGAGGCGTGGTGCGTGGCAGCTTAGCTGTCGCAAAGCGGGCGCAAATTGGAGCGTCCCGAGCGCCATCTGCGCAGCTGCTCTACGCAAATGGCTCGGCCGCGATAGCGGTCGCGCCTTTCGGGCAGTTGCAGCTCGTCATGATGTTCGTAGTTTCCGACGAAAGAGTTCGGGAGATTGAGGTTCTTGCGGACCCGAAGCGCCTGGCGGGTCTGCGCCTGACTCTTCTCGAGGCATGACTCAATCGATTAAGTCGAAGCCCGACGGACAGTTCGCGCAGATATCAGTCGTCATCGACGGACCGACACAGTGCTTCGCCGGTCATCTTCCGAGTGGCTCCCCGAACCGGCGCATCCAGGCAACCAAAGTTTGATCCGGGTTGTTCGCGACGAGGTCACGCCAGACCTCGGGCCTTTCATCCTGTCCGAGGCGGAAGCGGGCTGTCACGTCACGCACCTCGGCGCAAAAACCGATGACACCTCGGCTCAAACGTGCGTAGCGGTCACCCATCTCCGCGAGCGACCAGGTGTGAGCCCGGCCCCTCTCCAGCGCGGCGACGAGACGTTCGAGCGCCTCGTCAGTCCGCTGGGGCAAGAAGCGGACGTTTGCTTCGATTCGAACTGCGGCATAAGCCCAGGTCGGGGCCCAGGTCCGGTCGGACACCCAGGACGGTGACAAGTAGCCCTGTGGCCCCTGGAAGAGAACAAGGGCGCTGGAGTCCGCCTCCCAGCTACCCGTGAGCGGGTGCGAGCGGGGTATGTGACCAAGGAGGGTGAGCAAGGCGCCGGTCGCATCCAGTTCTGCCAGAAGGGGAAGCATGATGGATGGCGAGCCCTCCGCGCGTTGCGCGATCATCGTGGCCAGAGGATATGCCGCGATCAGATCCGAGATGTCATGCGGACCACGCGGCGCGAAGGAGTCGGTCATGGCACCTCGCCTCAACTTTCCGTTCGAAAGGAATCCAGGATCCAGTCCGTCTTGCACGTGCGGCCGCTGTCATCCGAGAAGGATTTGTCCAGCGGGCCGAGAAGGGTGTAATCGCGTCCCAGACGAGGCGCACCCGCACGGTGCCCATCGTCACCCTCGAACAAACACCGACCGTTCGCGAGGCGGCCAGTCACCGGCGGTTCGAACACGCCGCGGGTGCTGTTCACCCAGTAGATCGACCAAAGGTCTCGAACGTAGTCGAAAGCACGCAGGGTCAGTCCCGAGAACCCCCGAGCAGCCCGCGCGATCTCTTCCACGTTGGCGACGCCGCTGAGCGCCTTGCGACAGGTCGAGACGCCCTCCAACGCACCCCCCTCGTCACTGCCGACCCAGCATCGTTTCAAGCGACAGTGAGCGACCTTCCACGTGCCGAGGAAATCGAAGTCGTGGACCCCGGAGCGCGCCTGAGGTTCGGCAAGAGCGCGTGAGAGGTCGGCGGATGTTGTCGCTGTGGCGCGCTCGGGCATGCTCGCTCGTCCCTGCTATGCTGATCGTGGTGGTGACGACCCCTGCATCAGCGAGCGCGCGGTCGGCTCCAAGCGAAGCACTTCCGGCTCGCGGACTAGGTGAGACCAGAGCTCGGGCCAGACCCGATCGCGCCACAGGGGATCGCCGCCGAGGAGCTCACGCACCCGGTCGTGGTGAACGCTGTCGGGATAGCGGGCAAGGGTCACCAAGACTCGCTCGCCTTCGCGCACGGGCAGGCGCGGAAAGGTGTTGGGGCCGCTCTCCGTGACGAAGGTGCCGACGATGTCGCCCCCTGCGGCCGCGATCCTCGGTCGAGCCTCGCTCTCGAAAAGGCGCGCGAACACGTCCAAAGGTCCTTCCGGATCGAGGTGCAGGATGGTGGCCACCACCAAGCCAAATCCGTCGCCGCCCGTGCCGGGTGCGGGGCGCTCGCTTGCGAGCGCTGACACGATTTCACAGTCCAGAGTGGGGCGTAGCAGCAACACGTCGTCGGAGTCGATCATCGTGGCGTTTGCCGCCTGCTGGTGCGCTGCCCAGACCGGGCCACCGTAGAAGGCCCCGAGCGCGTCTGCACGGGAGGGCATGTCGGGAAAGCCGCGAAGCCATACGAAGCTGTCTGGGTCGTCGAGGTGCCGGAACTGGCCGAGCACGCGCATGCCGACCTCCTCCTGCGTTTCCACGAACTCGCGGTCGAAGAGCTCAATCAGCGTTTCCCGCGCGCCCGGGTGGAGGCGATAACGCCGCAGCTCGACCACGGGCGGAAAGGAAACATCGTTGTTTGTCGCCGCCGCTGCGCCGGCCGCTGAAATTCCATTGCTCATGCCTCGCCCCTCAAACAGGATGTTTGTCCTGTTTGCAGAACAGACTGGTTGTCCGGTTTTGTCAAGCTGCTAAAACCAGACCAACAGGGCCGCTCATGAGGGACGATGATGCGAAGGCAAGGACGAACGAACGATCCTGAGGGTATGCAACGGCGCCTCGTCGAGGTGGCGTTTCACGCTTTCAAGACCCGGGGCTACAACGCATCGGCAGTGCATGATCTCCGGCGCGACGCCAACGTGACAGGTGGCGCCTTCTCGCACCATTTCCCCACGAAGAAGGCTCTCGGACTTGCCGTTCTGAACAACCGTGTGGCTGCTGCGGTGGAAGAGGCCTGGATCAAGCCGCTGCTGTCGTCTCCAACCACGGCCGACGGAGTTCAGACCGTCTTGGCCGCGATCATCAGGGAACTACGGGAGCAAGGAAGCATCTCGGGCTGCCCCTTGAACAATCTTGCACTCGAACTGTCCGGCCATGACGCCGACATGCGAGAAGCGGTCGACGTCATCTTCAAACGGTGGCAACAAGCGGTCGCCGAGAAGATCCGCGCTGACCAGACGATAGGTCGCCTGTGCCGGCTCGATCCAGAGACCGGCGCCACGTTCGTCGTGGCAGCCTATTCCGGCGCCATGACGATGGCGAAAGCGGCCCAGAGTACGGCCCCTCTGGAAAGATGTGCTGATCAGCTTGCTACTTACTTGGCGGAGCCCGCGGGATCATGACGCGCGTGGGTTTGTCGCTGGGTCCGTTACTCCCGGTTTGACGCAACTGCCATGGAGGTTGCCAGGCGAAGCACCGCGCGGAGTTCAACACTTTAACATGAGACCAAGCAGGACGCTGGCGCGTGGTTCTAAAAACCTAAGGCGCCTTGACCACATCCAGCCACGATCCCGTTCTGGGAAGCGGCGTCGGGGCTGGCGGACCAATCGACAACCATCAGCCCGTTAGAATGCCAGCACTAAAAGCAGCAGCCATGCAACAGGCTGGAGGCCGAGCCAGGAGCCCTCATTGTTTGCCGCGCCACCCCAAGAGCCGCATGGCGTTGGCCGTAACCAGCACGGTGGCCCCCGTGTCGGCCAGGATGGCGGGCCAGAGCCCTGTAACGCCCAAGATCGTGGTCACCAGGAACACCGCCTTGAGGCCGAGCGCGACCGTGATGTTCTGGTAAATGTTGCCCATCGTGCTCTTGGAAAGCTCGACCATCCGCGCGACATCAGCTACGCGCCCGTGCAGCACGGCGGCATCGGCTGTTTCCAGCGCCACGTCCGTGCCCCCGCCCATTGCGATGCCCACATCGGCGGCCGCAAGTGCAGGCGCGTCGTTGATGCCGTCGCCGACCTTGGCGACGATCTGCCCTCGCGCCTTCAGCTCGTTGACGATCCGAAGCTTGTCCTGCGGCAGCAGGTCGGCGCGCGGCTCGACGCCTAGGTTTGCTGCGATCGCTTTCGCCGTACGGGCGTTGTCGCCGGTCAGCATGATCGTTGCGATGCCACGCGCCTTGAGGGCGGCAAGACCGGCGCGTGCGTCCTCGCGCGGCTCGTCGCGCACGGCGATCAAGCCGGCGGCTTTTTCCGACACCAGAAGAACCGAAACCGTCTTCCCTTCCCCTTGCAGCGCCTCGATCCTGGCCTGCACCTCAGGTGTGAGCGGGGTGATCGCGGCTGCCGCCTTGGGCGAGCCCAGGAACAGGCCGCGGTTGCGCAAGCGGCCCTTCACGCCCTTGCCGCCGAGCGCCATGACGCCGATCGCCGGTGTGACGGCGAGGCCATCGGCCTGCGCACGCTCGACGATGGCCTTCGCGATCGGGTGCGAGGACGTGGCGTCTAAGGCTGCGGCGTCTTCGAGCACCTCGCGTTCACTTCCCTCAAGGGCCACCACATCAGTGACTTTAGGTCGGCCCTCGGTGAGGGTTCCCGTCTTGTCGAGCGCCACCGTCGTCACCTTGCCGAGCGCCTCCAGCACGCTGCCGCCCTTGATGAGCAGCCCACGCCGGGCGCCCGCCGCCAAGCCCGCAGCAATGGCCGCAGGTGTCGAGATCACAAGTGCGCAGGGGCAGCCAATCAGGAGCACGGCGAGGCCCTTATAGACCCACTCGCCCCAGGGCTCGCCCGCGAGAAGCGGCGGCAGGATCGCCACCACCGCACCGAAGACGAGGACGGCGGGCGTGTAGGTGCGGGAGAAGCGGTCGATGAAGCGCTCCGTGGGAGCTTTCGCCTCCTGCGCTTCTTCCACCAGCCGCACCACACGCGCGATGGTGTTGTCTTGGGCGGCTGCCGTCACGTGCACACGGAGCGCGCCGTTCTCGTTGATGGTTCCGGCAAACAGGGTGTCGCCCGGCGTCTTGTTCTTGGGCGTGCTCTCGCCCGTGACAGGCGCCTCGTTGACCGAGCTTTCGCCCGACAGGATCAAGCCATCGGCCGGCACGCGATCACCGGGGCGAACCAAGATGAGGTCGCCCACGGCAAGCGTGTCGGCGGCCACCTGCTCGGTCGCCCCAGCCTCAACCACTTCCCGCACCGCCGTCTTGGGAACGAGGTCCGTGAGCGCCCTGATGCTGGCCCGTGCCCGCCCGGCAGCCACGCCTTCCAGAAGCTCGCCGACCAGGAACAAGAGAACGACGATCGCCGCTTCTTCCGTTTCGCCGATGATAACCGCCCCGATGGCGGCAACCGACATGAGCGTCTCGATCGTGAAGGGAGAGCCGGCCCGCGCCGCCGCAAGCGCACGGCCGGCGATGGGAACTAGGCCGATCAGCATGGCCGCCGTGTAGAGCCATGCCTCATACCCGGGCACGAGCATCGCAATCGCCCATGCCGCGGCGAGACCGGCCGCCGACAGAAGCGTCAGGCGCGCCTTAGGCGTCCGCCACCACAACCCTTCATCCGGACCATGCGCGTGGCCGTGAGCAGCGTCACGCGACCGCTCGCCCTCAGCCGATAAGCCGTAGCCCAGGCTCTTGAGCTGCGCCGACAATGCTGGGACGAGCGTCGGGTCATCCCTGTGCCGGACCGTCATCTTGCCCGTGGTGGCGGACACCGACACCTCCTCCACGTTCGGCAGCCGGCGCACGGCAGCGTCGACCTTGGCCGCGCAAGCCGCGCAGTCCATGCCAGACACGCTGAACCGGCTCTTGATGCTTGTGGCGGACATGATCAGAGCCACCTCCGCACGCGGGCGGCGTAGCGCCGGTATTCGACGCCGAACTTGGCCTGGAGGTAGCGCTCCTCACGCCGGATCACGCCAAAGTGGATCAGGGCAAGCACGAGGGGCAGTAGAAGCAGGGCAAGGAGGCTGTCGGCCAAAAGGGCCAAACCCGCATAGGCGAGCGCCATGCCCACATACATCGGGTTTCGAGTGACGGCATAAATGCCTGTGCTGACGATGGCTGTGGTCGGCTGCCAAGGCTCAGGCCGCGTCCGGGCGCGCCGGAACAGGCCCAGAGCGAGGGCCAGGAACACCATTCCCGCCGCAAGCAGTCCAATGCCGGCCACCTGCCGCAGGACGGGACTGAAGCCAATCTCCATCGATGTGTAGCTGTCAGCCACCACGCCGAGGTTCAGGAACCCTGCAAAGATCAGCGGTGGTGGCGCGATCACGCCGGGATGGTTGCGGGAAGCTGAAAGGGGCGAATGGGCCATCGGAGTGCCTTCCATGTCGGTCCCCAGCTCTCTACATTCTCTAGCGGCTAGAGGATCAAGAGGAAAAGATGCGACAGGCTGTCCCCATCGGCACGGCGGCGAAGAAGAGCGGCGTCAAGGTGCCGACGATCCGCTTCTATGAGCAGATTGGCTTGCTTCCGGCCCTTCCGCGGACCGAGAGTAACCGTCGGCTCTATGACGATAGGGATCTTCGCCGGTTGACCTTCATCCGGCATGCGCGCGAACTCGGCTTTGAGGTGGACGCCATCCGCACGCTCCTGTCGCTTCAGGACAATCCGACTCAATCCTGTGCGGCGGCGGATGCGCTTGCGCGAGAGCATCTGGCCCAGGTTGAGCAGCGCATCGCCAAGCTCAATGCGCTCAAGGCCGAACTCGTGCGGATGATCGAGGAGTGCTCTTGCGGCCGCGTAGCCGAATGCCGCGTGATCGAAACGCTGGCGAGCAATGACCACGAGCACGGGCGGCTGGCGTAAGTTCGATGAAGGCGCATGTGCGCCCGGCGAGGCGGTGCGCTTTTAACCTTCGGCAGGTTTCGCACGGCAACCGTACCGACCGGATAGGTGCCGACGACGCCCTCTTCAGTGACCAACATTATGGGTCCGAAGTCGTGCCGATCCGGATGCCTGACAGCAAAAGTACCGTTGCTAGGCACACATTTACGAACGCCATCACAGTGAGAATCGTGAATGTCGAGCCCGCGCCGGCCTGTGCGATCGCGACCGCACCGACTGACGGTGCCAGGGCCTGGGCGATCAGGCTCGGCACGGCCAGCCTGCCCATCAGCGTCGCATACCCATCGGCGCCGAACAGCGCGAGCGGCAGCGTGCCTCGTCCAATCGAAAAGATGCCGGTTCCACAGCCATAAAGGATCAGCGCCAAGGCGGCGAGCGGCCATCCGGTTGCAAGCAGCGCCAAGCCGATTGCGACGAGGAGAGTTGCTCCCGACATGGTCCAAACGGGGTGATAGTGCCGCCCGAAAGCCATCTCGATCACACGGGCGCCCACCTGGGCGGGGCCGATCAGCGCGCCCAATGAAACCGCCGCAGCAAGGCTTACGCCACTGGCCTGCAACATCGTGAGCAGGTGAACCGAAACCAGCGACGAAACCGCGCCGCCGATCGTGACCACGCCGGCCATGAGCAGAAAGGCCCGCCACTGAGCGGGCGTGAAAACGACCTTCTTTTGTCCTGTGTTGTCGGCGACCGGCACCACCGGTTTGGCTGGCGGAAGCAGCCACAGGTGCATGGGTAGCGCGACCAGCAACTGGAAAGCCGAGTAGGCGAGACACGTGCCGCGCCAGCCGACGGCCTCGACGAGAAAGGCCGAGAGCGGCCAGCAAACGGTGCTGGCAAACCCGCCCCAGAGCGTCAGTGTCGTGATGGCGCTGCGCGCTTCGCGGCCGTAGTAGCGCCCAAGAGTGGCAAAGGCGGCATCGTAGAGGCCGGTCCCCATGCCGAGGCCAAGCACGAGCCAGCCGGCGAAATAGGTGACAAGGCCATGCGCGAATGCGAGCATCAAGAGCCCAGCGCCGATCAGCGCCGAACTCGCGCCCAGCACCCTGCGGCCGCCGTTTCTGTCGATCGCGCGCCCCACCCGTGGCGAGACCAAGCCCGCCATCAGCAGCCCGACCGAAACGCCGGCCGCGACCCAGGGCAGCGGCCAGCCGGTGTCTGCACCCATTGGTGCTGCAAGCACGGCTGGGAGATAGTAGGTGCTTCCCCAGGCGAAGATCTGGGTGACGCCGAGCGTGCTGATGACGACTCCGCGGTTTGGCGAAATTAGCGGCAGCGTGGTCCCGTTAGAACCTCCCTCGGACGTCATGCCGGCTCGGGCACTCGGCTAGCTTGGGTGTTCGTCGTGCCACATCCGCACCCTGCTCCGGTTCTCTCCTTGGCCACCGCGTCCGCCACGCAGCAGGCTTCCACGCCAACGGGCGCTGGTCCACCACAGCAACCGCTCTCCGTCTGCGTTGCTGTGGAACCGCCGGGGGTTGAAGAGCACACACCAGTCTCGGGCAGCACGAGCTGGACGTTGTCGGCTGCTTCCATGTCGCCTGCGATCGCTGCCACCACCGAGCGGACCTGCTCATAGCCCGTCAGCATCAGGAAAGTGGGCGCCCGGCCATACGATTTGATTCCGACTGTATAGTACCCCGGCTCTGGATGGGCGAGCTCGCGATGGCCGTGCGGGGGCACGGAACCGCAAGAGTGCAGGTTCGGGTCGATCAACGGTCCAAGCGCTTTTGCGCTCTCGATCCAGGGATCAAGGTCGAGGCGCAGCTCGCGCGTGAGCGAGAGGTCCGGTCGCTGGCCAGTGGCCACAATGATGCGATCGGCCGGCTCAAGCTCGCGTAGGCCGCTCGCTGTCTCGCCGGTGAGAACGAGACGTTCGCCCTCGCGCCGCACCGCACCGACAGAGAAGCCAGCCACGAGCTCGACGCGACTGCTGTCGACCAGCTCCTTGACGTCAGCGCCAAGCTCGCCCCGCGCCGGCAGCTGATCAGCTGTACCGCCGCCAAAAACACGCGTAAGATTGGCGCTGCGCGTCACCCAGGAGATGGCTGTGCCCGGCACTTCCTCGGCGAGCTTTGCCAGATCGAGGAGCACGTTGGCTGCAGAGTGCCCGGCACCCACTACAAGGATCGCCTTGCCGGCATACCGGTCGCGATCGTGGCCGAGCACTTCAGGCACGCCATAGGCGATGCGATCCGCGTTCTCGGCCTCGCCGACCACCGGCAAGCCATCGGCGCCGAGTGGGTTCGGGTTCGTCCATGTTCCAGAAGCATCGATGATGGCACGCGCGAGCTCGCGGCTCTTCTGCCCGACAGCACTTTCGAGATTGAGCACGAACGGCTTCGCCTCCCGATCACGGCTCGCAAGCTTGTCGGCGCCCCGGCGTGTGATGACGGTGACCCGGGTGCCGGTTGAGAGCACGGCCGCGATCTCCGGGGTAGACGCGAGCGGCGCGAGATAGCGCTCGTAAAGGTCGGCGCCGGTGGGATAGCCGTCAGCACAGGGTGCTGCCCAGCCATGGCGTTCCAGGAGGGCTCTCGCAGCCACGTCGCTGCTGTAGCCCCACGGCGAGAAGAGGGGCACGTGGCCCCAGTCGCGCACATTGGTGCCAGCCGTCTCTCCGGCCTCATAGATCTTCACGGGCAAGCCGCGCCCAATCAGGTGCGCTGCGGCCGCCAACCCGACGGGCCCAGCGCCGATAACGGCGACTGGGAGGGAAGATATCTCGGTCATCGCTCGGCTCCTCGCTTGGTGTTTCAGTAGCGCAGCGCCGGGCCGCCGGCCTTGCCTGAGCCGGCGGAACTCGCCATCCAGTGGCAGCAAGCGTCTTTCAGCGCCCGGGAAGGATCCACAAAGATCGACTGAGCCAGGGAGCGGTGCACGTCTCCGCGCGTGAGGCCCATGTCGGCGAGCAGATGCTCTTCCAGCTCGCGAAGGGGCCGCACAGCGCGACGGTGGAGTAGGCTGCGAGCGAAGCTAGAGATGATAGACACGAAGGACATGGCACAATCCTCTTCATAGGTTCTAGAAATATCGAATTATTTTGCACAAAGAAGCGTCTCAAGCGGCCGCTTCTTCAGCCTCCACGGCGCAACCAGAGTCCGCACAGCACTCGTCAGCAAGAAAGCCCAGCAGCGTATCCATGGCCGGATAGTGCGCCCGGCAGATCAGCGTCGTTGCCTGCCGCTCCTGCGTGACCAGCCCGGTCAGGATCAGCCGGTGCAGGTGGTGCGAAAGCGTGGACGCTGGGATGCCGAGCTTCTCTTGCACCCGACTTACCGGAAGGCCGTTCTGGCCAGCCCGCACCAGGGTGCGGTAGAGCTGCAGGCGTGTCGGGTTGCCGAGGGCTTCGAGCTGTTTGGCGGCTTGTTCGATATTCATAGAAATACCACTAGGCGCGTTGCGAAGCGCTGTCAATAGTATTTCCAGATTTTTCGAAAGAGGGCCGCGGCTGATGCAGCCAGCGCGTCAACGCCATGCCGGCGAGAGCGCCGATCACCTGCGTGACCACAAAGGGAGGCACGTGGTTGGGTGCGATGCCGGAAAACGTGTCGGTAAATGCGCGGGCGATCGTCACTGTGGGA
The DNA here is from genome assembly GCA_035998495.1 of Mesorhizobium sp. Taxonomy (GTDB): domain Bacteria; phylum Pseudomonadota; class Alphaproteobacteria; order Rhizobiales; family Rhizobiaceae; genus Mesorhizobium_B. The sequence continues at coordinate 92,436 of DASYHP010000021.1, read as the reverse complement.
TTGGCGCTCACGACTTTATCGCAACGTGGTGGCGCGGCGCAGCTCGCCGGGCAGGAGTCCCACATGGTGTCGGAACTGCCGCCTAAAATGGCTGATATTCTCGAAACCTGCCGACCAGGCGATGTCCCAGACTGGAAGCTCCGTGGTCATCACGAGCCGCTTGGCGAACTCCAGGCGCCGGCCAAGCACGTATTGGCCGGGCGACACACCTGTCGCAGCCTTGAACCGAACGGCGAAATGCCACGGACTTAAGTCGCACAAAGCCGCAAGGCACGGCAGCGAGAGCCTTTGAGTCAGGTTCTCCTCGACGTAGTCGCAGACCCTTGCTAGCGCCGATGTGTTGAGCCTGCCTGCAGTCATCCTTTCCTTCCTAGCTGCACCTTGCAAGGACAAGATGCCGTCGATCAGCCGGTAGGCCAGCGTGGAAGCCTCGACGTCGGAGATTGCAGTCGCACCGATGCAGGCCTTCCGGAAGAGATGGGCAAGGCTCAGGAAAACGGGCTGAATGTCGAACACGTGGTTCGTGCCATATGCGAGAGTCGGCGCGATGGCGAAATTCTCAAACCCCCGCGCCCGAGCTTCGGCGTTCAGCAGACTCATGTCGGGATACATGTCCAGCGTGTCGCTGTGCTCCCTGATCCGCTGGAGCCGCGTTGCATCTGTTCCCATCAGGTAAGCGCCGCCCGGGCGGGCTCGCACGTCATGCAGGATGCCCTCGTGGTCGACGGCAACGCTCTCATGACCCGAGAAGACGACCTTGACGCGGTTGGCGCGGACCTCCGTGCGCCCTTCCCACGGCGGCAGCCATGCATACTCCACTGCGACCTCGGGCCATATGCGTCTGAAGCTGCGGCCGCCCTCATCTAACTCGGCCAATTGCAGCGCAGTCGAATGCGATACTCTGCGGGCCATAAGCCCTCTCCACATCATGCCAGCCTGCCATAGCAGAGCGGGACCGCAAAAATCGACCCTGCAAGCTCACCGCACATGGCTTACTGCCAACTCGGAACTCAACGGCGACGAGCCGACCGATGAGGGCGATGTGCAAGTTCGCACCGAAAGCGGCGGCAGAGAACGGAGATCAGAGATGGCAAATCTCCCCCTAAAGGACGCGGACGCTCCAAAAATCGTTGAGCGTGCCGTGTATCAGGCCGAGATCGACAAGCTTCGGCTGCGGGAGAAAGCTCACACGGCTGAGGGAGATGCGATCGCGGCCACCCGCCGACGGCTACCAATGGTGAAAGTCGATGGCGCCACGCCGCTTGTTGGCGAGCGGGGGGTGGTGCCGCTGTTGGATGCGTTCGAGGGCCGGCGTATGCTCATCGCCTACTACTTCATGTGGGACACCGGCAAACCTGCGCCAGAGCAGTGCGAGGGGTGCACCTTCTATACGTCGCAGGTGCGCGAACTGTCCTTCCTGCATTCCCGTGACGTTACCTTCGCCGTGCTCTGCCAAGGTCCATACGAAGAGAGCCTCCGGTACCGAGACTTCATGGGCTGGGAGATGCCCTGGTACTCGGCCGAGAACTCGCTCGACACTCTCCTCGTCGCACGTCAGATCGGCATGTTTCATCTCGTCTGCTACCTGCGGCAGGGATCCGATGTCTTTGAGACCTACTGGACGTCATGGCGCGGCGTCGAGGCGATGGACAACAGCTACCGGTTGCTCGACTTGACCGCCTATGGGCGGCAGGAGGCCTGGGAGGATTCACCAGCCGGTTGGCCACAGCAGCCGGAAGACCAGCACCCTTACCGTCGCGGTGATCGCCCCATTGCCCAGTGGCCGCGTGTGAATGCCGGGCACTCTGATGACCTGGGGGTTGGCGTGCCATGAGCCAGCGCAGCGTTGGCTTGGGTCGACGGCTCGATGCGGCAAGACTGCTTGGTTTGGCGGCTTCGCCTGTTTTCGCGGTCATGGCGCTGGTGACAGTTAGTACCGATCACAGCGCCGCAAGCCCGACCTGCGTTGGGGCAGATCATATGCCAGCGCTGAGCGGGATGCCATTCATGTACCTGCTCATGGCCGTCTTTCATTCGTTACCTTGGATGACGCTCATCCGTAGCCGGTGAGGTCGAAGGAGAACCTTCTATGTCCAATACTCGTCATCGGCTCTCATTTCTGGGGTTTGCTGCCTCGGCGGCAATCCGCATGGGCACTGCGCTGGTTCTGCCGGCAGAATAGCGTGCGACGCCGCCGCTGAACTTCGCGTCGGGAGAGGTGAGCGTAAACGGAACCAGCCTGCACTATGTGCGCGGCGGGCGCGGCGGCCGGCTGATCTTGCCCCTCGCGGCTTTGGTAGCATCCACATCAAGCGTGGAACGGGAGAGCAGGCCATGAAATGGCGCTATTGGATGTGGGGTGGGCTGGGTGTCGTAGCGCTTTTCCTGATGGGTGGCGGGGGATGGCTGTTGTCGCTGCCGCCCGCGCCTGCGGCCGCGGCAGCAGCGCCCATCCCTCAGAACGAGATCGAGGCCACGCTGGCGGCCCTGAAGCCACCCAAGCGTCAGCGGCCGCTGATCGCGGTCATCGGCATCAACAATGCGACCGAGGTCACGGACTACCTCATGCCTCTCGGCATTCTCCGCCGAGCCGACGTGGCTGACGTGGTGGCGCTGGCAACGGAGCCTGGACCTGTACGGCTTTACCCCGCGCTTACCGTCGAGCCCGAGGCGACCGCAGCTGAGTTCGACGCGCAGCATCCCGAGGGGGCCGACTATGTCGTCGTGCCCGCCATGAGCCGAGACGACGACCCAGCGGCCCTCGAATGGATCAGGAGCCAGGCACAGAAGGGTGCCATTGTTGTCAGCGTTTGCGCCGGCGCGAAGGTGGTCGCCGCAGCTGGCCTGCTCGACGGCAAGCGCGCGACCACCCACTGGTATTATCTTGACGAGCTGCGCGAGGAGCACCCGATCCGCTATGTGCCCGACCGGCGGCTCGTCGTCGATCGGGGCGTTGCCACGACCACAGGCATCACCGCCTCCATGCCGATGATGCTCACCTTGATCGAGGCCATCGCAGGTCGAGACAAAGCCGAAACGGTCGCGCGCGACATGGGTCTGCCGCACTGGGATGCTCGTCACCGCAGCGGGGCCTTCACGTTCACTCGACCTTTTGCGCTGGCGGCCATCGGCAACTCGCTCGCAGTCTGGAACTACGAGGAGCTCGGCATTGAACTTCAGCCGGGCGTCGATGAAGTGTCGCTCGCCCTTGTTGCGGATGCTTGGTCGCGGACGTACCGATCACATGTGGTCACCTTCGCCGCCACCTCCGCAGTGGAAAGCCAAAGCGGGCTCCGTATCCTACCCGACGAGGTCACAATGGTACGGTCCCGAGACAAGGTGCTACCGTCGATCGGAAATGAGCGGCCTGCGAGAGCCTTGGACCGAACGCTTCAGGAGATCGAGGTCCGCTACGGAGCGCACACAGCCGAGGTCGTTGCCATGCAGCTGGAATATCCCGGTTCAAGCAGTGCATTGACGCGAGTACTTGCCGGACGATGATGGGGACCACATTGCCGGATCTCACAGCGTGGTGGCTGTTCGTTGCAGCTTCGCTTGTGCTTCTGCTGACACCCGGGCCCGCCGTGCTGTTCATCGTGACGTATCACGACGTGGACTCACGAAGCCGCAGCCAAAGTCTGACGCAGGCGAGCTGGGCTGTAGCGAGGAAGTTTGCGGCGGCTTTGTCGTAGCGTGTGGCGACGGCGCAGAACTGCTTGAGCTGGGCTGTCGGGAAAGATCGGACTATGCGGCTGACCGCATCACCCGAAACGTGCGAGCGTCACCTTTCTCTTCTGGTGCACAAGGGGTCCGACGTCGAACGTGCTGGGGCTTCGCGACTGCTCGATGAGGATTTCAGCCGAAGGGCCCCCTGCTTTCCGAAGGGACCGTTCGTCGCAATGAGAGGCGATCTTGAAGCTCAACGATCGCATATGGCATCGCGAAAAGCAGAAGGCGGCCAAGACTGCCCGCTGCACCATGGGGAACTCTCCCAGGATTTGTGCGATGCGCGCCTCGTCGGATCGCAAAAGCAAAGCGAGAGTATCGAGCGAAACTGAGCTGGCGGGCTCGTTTGGCACGTAGCGGCTGGTCATCGCGGGCTCCTGGTTCGAGCTGATCGATGCGCATGGGATTGTTAACCGACCGTTAACCATGGCTGATCGGCGCCTCCGCGGGTGCCGCCAATGGCCGGCATGGGATCGGGCCCAAGGAGCGCGGACCCCATGCCTGGTGCCCTGCTCGCTCCCGGTCGAGCATGAGGGAACGGCGCGCCAGCTCCCGGAACCAGCCGTAGACGGTGCGCCAATGGCCAAAATGGACGGGCAGCATGCGCTAGCCGCAGCCGGAGCGCACGAGATAGCGCACGGCGTTGATTACCTCGCGAAACGCGATCTCGCGCGACCGGCCCCACCGCCCAGGCTTGGGCATCAAGGGCGCGATCCGCTCCCCTCCTCGTCCGTCAGATCGGAGGGGTAGCGCTTGGTCTTACCCGCGATCTCGGCCATCCGGCCACGGCTCTGCCCACATCACGAGCTTGAATCACACCCGCTGCCGACGCGAAACCCAATCCTCAGCTCACTATCGAAAAGGCTCTTGTCCTGCCACCGGGTTGGACCGCGCGCGCCAAATGTCAGATCGTGATGTTCATCCCGAGCCGGGATCGTTTCACAGCGTTGCATGATCCGCTGCGGCCCTATCCTAATGTCCGGCAAGATAGACGTTGGTGAAGTAGCTGGAGAAGTCCGGCCGTTCGTTCAACACGTATCCATCGGCGTCGCGCAGGATCTCAGACGTGTACAGGAATCCGCCCATGACCTCGATCTTGGCGGGATCGATCGTGCCGATGACGCCCTGGGCGTTGCGCAGATAATGTCCGTCGATGAGTGCCTTCAATGAGGCGTGGATCAGCGCCGGGTCGGTGAGGATGTCGCGGTTGGCGGCGACCAGGACCTCGGCCGCCTGCTCCGGTTGCTCGACCGCATATTCGTATCCGCGCCGGGTGGCCTGCACGAAGGCCTCGGCCCTGTCCGGGTACTTCGACAGATACGCCTCGCTGGAGGCAACGAAGGTGGTGTGCTGGTCAGGCACGCCGTAATCGGCGTAGCGGAACGCGCGCTGCGGCCGTCCTTCCAGCTCCGCCTTCGCGCCCTCCCAAGTGTAGACCTCGAGCGTGAAATCGACCGCGCCGTTGGCCAGCGCCTCATAGGCGGAGGTGCCGAGCGTGACAATCTCGAATTCGCCCCTGCCGCCGTCCTTGCGGATGAGGGTTGCAATCAGCGTCTTCTCCCAATTGCTGCCGAAGCCGCCATAGGTGAGCCCATCGAGATCCTTCGGGCTCTGGATGTCGGTGCGCGAAGCGTTGAAGACGAGCCGCCCCGTCTCCGTCTGCACCACGGCGTAGACGGCCTTGAGGTCGGCGCCGGCCGCTTTCTGCGAGAAGAAGCCGAGTGCCCCGGTGACGCCGAAATCGGCGATACGGTTGCTGATAAGCGTGCCCGAGCTTGTGTCGGCGTAGGGCAGGATCTCCACGTCCAGCCCGGCCTCGGTGTAGAAGCCTTTGTCGCGGGCGACATAGAGGCCGACGTGATTGGTGTTCGGCGTCCAGTCGAGCGCCACGGTGACCTTCTGGAGGTTCGACTGCACCGAGGCCGGGCCAGCGGATGCGAGCCCGACAGCGAGCGCCAGAGCCAAGGCTTGTCGGCGGGTGAGGAGGCTCATGGTGATGTCCTTTCGGCGGCTACCTTGATGAGGAGGGTGTTGAGGATATCCGTCTCGACGGCGCTCGCCGTCCCGAGGTCGGCGAGCGCTCGCGGGCGGGGGAGCGGCACAGAAAACTCGCGCAGGATGCGGGCCGGCCTCTCCGAAAGGACGTAGATGCGGTCGGACAGAAACACGGCCTCGCGCACGTCGTGGGTGATGAGGAGCGCCGTCCAGCGATGGCGCTCCCACATCTCTTCAAGCCAGCGTTGCATGCCCGCCCGGGTCAGAGCGTCGAGCGCGCCGAAGGGCTCGTCGAGCAGCAGCATGTCGCGGTTCTGCACGACCGTGCGCAACAGCGCTGCGCGCTGCCGCATGCCGCCGGACAGCTGCGAGGGGTAGTGACGCTCGAAGCCCTGCAGCCCGAATTCGGGGAGCAGCGGCAGGACGCGCTCGCGCGCCTCTCGCCGCCTCACGCCCTGCACTTCAAGGGCCAAGGTAGCGTTGTCAAGGATGCGCCGCCAGGGCATTAAGGCGTCGCGCTGCGGCATGAAGGCGAAGCGCGTGCGGCTGTCCCTGATCGGCGCGCCATCGAAGAGCGCCTCGCCGCAGTCGGGATCGAGGCCGCCGATGAGCAGCCGGAAGAGGGTCGACTTGCCGGCTCCCGACGGGCCGAGAATGGAGACGAACTCGCCGGCCCGCACCGATAGCGAGATGTCGGCCAGCACCTGGAGATCGTCGAAAGCCTTGCGGACGTTCCGCAACTCCAGCCGGGGCGGCGTCATCGCGCGTTCTCCGCCCCGGCCCGCTCCCAAGGCATGGCGAGGCGCTGGATGAGGACCGTCGCCCCAAATAGGATCAGGGTAAGGGCTGCGCTGACGCCGACCGCCGCCAGAACGAGGTCCGGGCGGAAATTGTTCTTGGCGTTGAGGATGTAGATGCCGAGCCCTTTCGCCGCCCCGGCGTATTCGGCGAAGATCGCGCCGACCACCGCATAGGTGATCGAGATTCTGAGGCCAGCGAAGAAATAGGGCAGGGCCGAGGGCAGCCGCGCCGAAACGAACACCCGCTGGCGCGAGGCGCCCATCGAGCGCAGCAACACCTCGATCTCCGCTTCCGTCGACTCGTAGCCCTGCACCAGCGCCACCAGCATCGGAAAGAAGGTGACGAGGGCGACCAGCATAATCTTCGGCGTAAGCCCGAAACCGAACCAGAGCACGACGAGCGGCGCGATGGCCACCAGCGGCAAGGTCTGGCTGATGATGAATACGGGAAACAGAGCGCGCCGCAGCGGCCGGTGGAAATCGATCAGGATGGAGAAGATGAAGGCTGCGCTGAGCGAACAGGCGAAGCCGAGCAGCGTGGCGCGGATCGTTGGGATGGCGTTCTCGAGCAGCGCGCCCCGATGCAGCACCGCCTGCGCCACGACGCGCGAGGGCGACGGCAGGGTGGTCGGCTGGATGCCGGAAAATTGGGCGTAAAGCTGCCAGGCCAGGATCAGCATGCCGACCGCGAGCAGTGCCGGTCCGGCTTGAGCCATCGCCGCCTTCAGCCGACGCGCGGGGCCAGTTGAGCGAGGGCGCATGTCGCGAACCGCCGGCGGGTGCCGCGCCAAGCTCAGTGCGAGCTCGGGCTGTTCGCCGATACCGTCAAATCGAGAGCAACGTGGCCTTCAGGCGAGCCGAAGCGCAGGAACGCCTCGCCGACCGCGGCGAATACCGGGCCTGCATCGCCGCGCAGCTCGGTGCAGAATTTCTTCGATCGTTCGAAGGTGCCTGAGGTCTTCAGGAAATCGATGCAGCCGTAGATCTCGTCCATGTGCTCGACCCCGCCGAGCGGATAGAGCGAGAACTGCGCGGCCACCTGCTGCCCCATACGCGGCGCGCCTTCGACTGCCGCGCGGGCCTGCAATACCCGCTCGACGAGCGGGAGGTGGTTGCCCGCCCCCTGAATGGGCGTGCAGATCGGATCGTCCGGCTCGCCTGGGCAGCCGCGTGAAACGGTCGCCGAGAGGACGCAGTGCATGCCGTCGCGGGACGCCGCGACATGCAGGTCGCGCATGGCAGGGAACAGCATCTCCGGCGGCCCGACCAGGAGGGTGGAGATGTCGTCGGTCTCGATCCGGAAAGCGCTTCGATAGGGGTCGAGCGCGCTTAACGAACCGAGGATGACGCGGACGAAATCGTCCGTCATTGGATAAAGAGCAACTTGTGCGCCGGAGAACATGATCCGCCTCGCTCCGCTGGTATTACCCAGATCAGCTTGAGGGTTTCGCGGCTTGACGCCACGCTCTCAGCCCCGGCAATACGGAGCACCCCTGTCGTCCTTTCAGCAAACCACGGCCGCCCGATCAGCGCAACCCACAAAGGATGTAAACTGAACAGGCTGAACGCAGAATGGGCCCTCGCCGCTTGCTACAGATCAGGTGGCGACGGTCCCGATGCCGCTTCCGGCGCAGGACAGAGGTCTCCTCTCTGCGGTCAAACTCGGGCGGCAGTGCTATGCGTGATCAGCCCAATGGCGAGAGGAGGTGGTGCCTGCGCTGCGTGCAACTGGCGCCACTTCACTGGAACAAGTGCTGGAGCCCTCCTGGCACCGACAACTAGACGACGCGTTTCTCGCAGGCTCAGCCTCTACTACGGAGGGCGGAGCGTTGGGCAAGATTGCCAGAGATCCCGCCTGATCCTAGCGGCAGGAGGATGCCGAAACGGTTCTTGATCACGGGACGGAATGGCACGTTCACAAGCTTTGCGGACGAGAATTCGGCGGCCATGAGCGCGTTGACGAGAGCGATACCCAGCCCGGCCTCGACCCCGCCGCACGCCGCCGCCATCATTGCGGTCTCGACGCGCGCGGTCATGCCCAAGCCCGCATGCTCAAAGGCCTCATCGATCCGAATCCGCGACGGGTACCGGTGGGAGATCAGGATTAGGATCTGCCCGGCCAGATCGAGTTGAGCTCGGGAGGCGCATGTCTTGGCCAAACGAGCTGAGCTCTTCGTCTCCGCACGCAACCACAAAGAATCCTTTCCTCTTATTGACTCTCCTCCGAGACCACGATCCGAAACCGCGCTTCAGGTGCTCCGCGCCGAGGTGGTCCGCATCGAAGCGCATGACCGGGTTGAGCACGTTGTGCTGCTGTTGGGTGTTGCTGACATCGACGGGTGCTTCCCGATAGGGGCTAGCGCTCGGTGCGCCGCACGAGGTGGCAATGTGTCGCGAACCCAGACACAAACTTGCGCGACGAGACCGGCAACCTGCGCTTCTGGCCTGTGCGGTGCGGCAGCATAGACCTGCAAGCAATCGCACCTGATCGCGACCAATCCTAGGCGGAAGTCGTGGCGATGTACAACGCGGGTGCCGCTTGGTGGCTGACGGACCCTGAGCTCATCGCCCAGGCTGCCCACGAGCAGGAGGCGCGGTTCCAGTCCGGCGCCTGGGACGAGCTGATTGAGCGGTGGCTCACCACAGCCAAGCAGCGCGTGAACAGCGGATACGGCGGCTACGAACACTTCGAACGCGCATAGATCAACACCGGCTAGAATATTCACGGCGCTGATTTCCTTTCTTTGATCATTTTATTGGTCAATCAATTGGCCCAAGCGCATCTTCCTGTTCATCACCAGAAAGCATCAGATGAATATGACCACCGTGCAGCCAGCCCCGACCGCGAGCGCCAAGGGCGCCGGATCGTCCGACATCCTGGCCAAGGGCGAACAGCTTTATGTCGCGCTTCGAACCGGCGACGTCGAGGTGCTTTACCGTCTTCTTTCGCCCAACTTCCGCGGCGAGCTGACGGCTGGCCTGCCGCATGGGTTCGGCCGAGTCTACGAGGGTTTAGACGTGATGATCGGCCAGGGCTGGAGCGCGGTCGGCGAGTACTTCCAGATAGGCCCGCAGGTGGACCGCATGTACGATGGCGGCGACGTGTTGATCGGGCGTGGCTGGTACATGGGCACCGCCAAGCCGACCGGCAAACCCGTGCGCGCAGCGTTCGCGCACTTCTGGAGCTATGATGGCGAGCGCTTCACGGGCGTGCAGCAGGTGACCGACAGCGCGACCTGGGCGGCGGCCCTCATCTGAGAACGACAGAATCTAACAAGTGCGCCCGATCGCCTCGTGATCGGGCACCGGTGAGCAGCCGCTGCTTCTTACGGGTTGAGATTCAATCAGAACCAAAAGGCTACGCAGGCTGTGCGGGTGACGGCTGCAAGGAATTTTCGGGGTGGTGCGCGCCCCCGAGCTTCACCGTCACGCTGTGCGACTTGGAGCCGAAGAAAGGCGCCGCTTGGCGGGTGGGCTACAATTCGGGAGAGAACGCCTGCTCGGACAATGGAAGGTTCCTGGACGTCAATGAACCGCATCGGCTCGTCTTCACGTTGGCTCAGCGCGAGCGCGATGCGCTCGGCCCAGAGACGCTGGTCGTGGTGACGTTTGAAGAGGAGCGGCGCGGCACGCAGATGGCGTTTCGCCATACCGGCTTCGGTAGCGGCTCACGTCGCCCTTCCACCATGGTCCAAGCTCGGCCGGCACAGCCCGCCACTCGGCCCCGTTTTGAAGGCGCTACAGGATCGCTTCCACCGTGCACCGCAACTCAGAGGGCGGCACCTTCGCATGTGGCCCGCACGCCTCCACCATCGGCGCAAGCGCTGCCCACTGTTCGTCGGTCAGCACCGCTATGGCCAGCCCCCTCAACCGCGGCTTCGTGCTTCTGCCCAGACGCTGGGTCATCGAGCGAACCTTCGGCTAGACCACCCGCTTCCGCAGTCTCGTGCGCGACTACGAACGCCTGCCACAAACGCTCGCAGACCTCCACATCGTGACCCTCGTCTGCATCATGCTCAACCAAGCTGGTGAGACGTGTACCGAGGTGCGGCCATCCGCCGAGCTAGGAGTTCTGCCTAGTCAACCAGGGAGGCAAGACAGGGATCGAGCATGATCTGCTTTTCGCCCGCCCGGCTGTACCCACCGCCGAACAGCACAATATCGCCGATCTCGCGGCCATCCTTGCTGTAGGTGACGCACAGCACCTGTACGCCGGGCGCATCACACATGAGGAGATAAGCCAGCGCCCCGTCCCATTGCACGTCAATAAGCTTGCCCCGAATGGCCAGGCTCACGCGATTGTCTGTGTCCGGCGCGCTGTCGATCCAGTCCCCAATCGTTTCGCAGGTCGCCGCCTTTTCGGGATAGGCCTCGCCCATCACGAAGGGGCTGCCGGGGCCGCAGCAGTCTTCCGCGTCTGCGGCCGTGGCCATTGTCGCGGTGAGGATGGTGAAAGCGATCCGCTTCCAAAGGCATATTCGAACGAGCATTTCTCGAGCTCCTGGTTTGTATGCGCTTCTGGCAAGCGGGAGCGCTACACCTCGCTTCCGACAGCGTGTGGTGAGATGTAAAGAGATTGTCAGGATGGTATCGGCGCTCCGCAGCGAGCAATCCCGGATAGTTCTGCCCCCAAGAAGAACGTGTGCCAATCGACAAGGCGGTAGTCGCTTTCGGCGGCATATGATCCGCCTTCAGGCGCGACGAGCTGGATCGCGGAGAATGCGTTCCGGATGGCGCGAGCTTGGCGCCTGGTGGCATTCGCATCCGGCTCGCGGCCGGGAACTCTGGGGTAGGACGGCGGACCTTCGGCTCCGCTGATGGCAACCTAGCTGCATCTCAGTCGAACTGACCGCCAAGCGCGATCAGTATCTGGTGCGCGGCTTTCACGCGAGCTGGGACGGGGTAGTTCTTATTCGCCAGCATCACCACGCCGATCCCTTTGGCCGGCACGAAGACAGCGTAAGCGCCAAACCCGTTCGTCGAGCCAGTCTTGTTGATCAACACGTCTTCTCGGGGAGCAAGTGGTGGGTCGAGCCTCTTTATTTTGTTGGCATTCAGCACGACGGCCGTCGAGTTGCCCGCGAGCAGCCGGTCGAGGTCCGTCGGGTAAGCGTACATCTCCCATCCCAATCCCTGAACCATGTCGCCCACTTGGTAGTGCCCGGTGTGTGTTGCAGTGATCGCCCGCTGAAGCGCTTCGTCCAGCCCCGGGCCGTGCATGTTCGCCACAACAAACTCGATCAGGTCGGCCGCGGTGGTCTTCACCCCGTAGGCTTCGGAGGCCAGAACGCCTGGGCTCACTCGAATGGGCTTTCCTTGCTTTGAGTAGCCGTATGCGTAATCGTCCATCCGGTCCTCGGGCACGTTGATGAAGGTGCTGGTCAACCCCAGCTTCGGGAAGAGCTCCTGCTCCATCAGTTCATCGAAAGGCTCACCCATGCTCCGGGCAGCGAGGTGCCCGAACAGCCCAATGCTCGGGTTCGAATAAAGCCGGTGGGTGCCTGGCGCGTAATCTGGATGCCAGCTTCTGTAGAAATCGATCATCGACACTTGGTCCGTGACCTCGTCCGGAAACTGCAGCGGCAGGCCGCCGGCTGCATATGTACCCAAATCGAGGAGGCTGATCTGGTCGAAGCTGCCGCCCGAAAGAGCCGGCAAGTGTTTGCTCGCCTTGTCGGAGAGAGATAGGGTTCCACGCTCCTGGGCATATGACGCCAGCGTGGCAGTGAACGTCTTGCTGATCGAGCCGATCTCGAAGATCGTGTCGTTGGTGACCTTCTGTGCGCTCTCTTTCGAAGCCAGGCCGTGGTTGAAGACGTATCGCTTTCCCTGAGCGATCGCCGCCACAGCCATTCCGGGTATGTCGTGCTCTTCGATGACCGGCCGAATGGCCGCTTCAACAATGTTTCGAAGGCAGTCATTGGATGCAGCGCCGGTCGCGTGAGCAGGTGCACCAAACGATAAGCTGACGATAGCAGAAATCCCAATCAGTGCTATTTGCATGATGCTTACCGAATTTTTCGATGTGCGAGAGATAATCGGTCTATTGGGCAGAAGTACGCTAATTCCTGTTTCAGGCATATTACCTATTCTCCGTTTGCGCAGAAATCTTGACCGATCCGCATACTTCGCACAAACGAGCGTTTCTCGACTGAGCCATTAGGAAAGCTAGGCCTTAGACGTGCCAAAACCCCATCTGCCTCTCAACGCACTGCGGGCATTCGAAGCCTCCGCCCGGCACCTCAGCTTTACCCGGGCTGGGCTTGAGCTGCGTGTGACGCAGGCTGCAATCAGCCATCAGGTGAAGGGCCTTGAGGAGACGCTAGGCGTCACCCTCTTCCGCCGGCTGCCACGAGGGCTTGCTCTGACGGACGAAGGGCAGGTGCTGCTGCCTGTTCTCACAGAGGCGTTCGATCGGATCGGTGTTGTCCTCGACAGGCTCAAGGATGGCCACATAGAGGAGGTGGTCACGCTGGGATGCAACAGCACCTTCGCCAATGGATGGCTGCTACAGTATCTTGAGGACTTCCGGGCCAAGCACCCGCTCATCGATCTGCGTCTTTTGATTAACAACAATCGGGTGGACGTGGCAGGGGAGGGCCTGGAACTTGCCCTGCGGTTTGGCAATGGCTCCTGGCACGGAACGGAGGCTGTTCATCTGCTCTCTGCCCCTTTGTCTCCGATCTGTTCGCCTGAGATGGCCAGACGCTTGCGTCATCCTTGCGATATTGCCCGTGAACCGATGCTGCGCTCGTATCGTGCTGAGGAATGGCCGCTCTGGTTCGCGCTGACGGACACACCATGTCCTCCGATCCGGGGACCGATGTTCGACAACTCCGTGACGATGGCGGAGGCTGCCGCCCAGGGACTGGGCGCTGCTCTCGCTCCTGTTTGCATGTTCCGGCGCGACCTGGCAGCAGGGCGTCTTGTCCAGCCGTTCGAGATCGAGCTTCCTGCCGGTTCCTATTGGCTGACTTGGCTGATGTCTAAGCCGCCGACCTCCGGAATGGAGGCATTCCGGGATTGGATCGTGTCGAAGCTGGCCGAATTCCGGTAGAGTGCGAAAAAGGGATTCCCTGACGGCCTGTTCGAGAACCATTGGTTGCGATGAGTTGTCCACCGTGCGGTAAACTCGCTCTCGTCATGCTTGCTCAGAGGCTGGGGGGGCCAAGCACGCCCATGAAGTCGGTGACGAGCCCTGCCACCTCGCCGGATTCCGTGAGGAGTTCATAGGTGGCATAACAGCCATCGCCAAAGCCGGCTGGAAAGACGGCACCATCCCCTGACTGAGAGCGAGCTGGTAGCCGAGGTCTACGAGAACCGCGGCGATGGCTGCGCCGATTGCGCTGGAGGCACCTGTTAGTACGGCCAAATCTTGCATGGGATCCGTCTTTCTTGCTTCCGGCTCACGCCAGCGTTTGGCCCGGCTTTGCGGCCGGAGCGCGTACCGCGACAGCACCACACTGATTTCACTGCACCAGCCCATCCGCGTGAGCAAAGGCGACCCCCAGGCGCAGTAGGCGCCCTTACCAGTGCGTTATGAGCATAATGTGCGTACGCGTTGAAGCGACCCCTCGCGTGTGTTCGAGCCGGTTACGCACCTCCTCGAGCGCAGCCGTTGAAGTGCAGGAAACACGCAGCATAAGGTCTGTCGCGCCCGCGAGCGAGATGCAGCTTCTGATCTCCGGCATGAGCCGCAGGCGTGGCACGATGTCGTCGCACTTGGTTCCAGGCGCGTAGGTCACCGCGATGAGAGCAAGAGTTCCTTCCTGTGGCGCTTCTGGCGCTAGCCTGACCGAATAGCCGCTGATCGTGCCGTTGCGCTCAAGGCGCTTCAAACGCTCTTGGGTTGCGCTACGCGACAAGCCCACCCGGCGAGCGAGCGAGACCAAGCTTTCCCTGGCATTTGCCGTGAGCGCCCCAAGCAGAATGCGGTCCTTCTCGTCCATGGATGACCTCACGCAATCACGACCGGCATTCTGGCAGCGCAACCGGACACAATGCCGGGTGGCGACCGATCGAGCCGGGCACAACAAGATGGCGCGGTCTAATCACGGAGAAAGTCATGGATCTGTCCCGCGCCGTTCTGCTGCCCATTGATCTCCAGCAGGCCTTTGATGCGCCGCCCTGGCCGCGCCGTTGGAACCGAGCGCTGGATGCGAACGGGCGGCGCCTGCTGAGCACTTGGCGAGCCGCGTGCCTGCCCACCATCCATGTTCGCCATGACTCGGTGGAGCCGAACTCCACCTTGCGCCCCGAGCAGACAGGCAACGCGTTTCGGCCGGGCTTCGAGCCTGAAGAAGGCGAGGGGCTGGTGGTCAAGAGCGTGAATGCTGCGTTCATCGGCACCGATCTCGATCTCCGGCTCAGGCGCCTGGGTGCCGACACGGTGGTGGCCTTCGGCTTGTCGACCGATATGTGCGTGTCCACCACGATCCGTGTCGGCGCCAACCTTGGCTACCGTATGGTGCTCGTGGCGGATGCCTGCGACTGCTTTGATCTGCCCGACGGGCAGGGCGGCACGATCCCGGCCGAGGCCATCCAAGCCGCGCATGTGGCGAGCCTTGCTTATGAGTTCGCAACGATCATGAACACGGCCGAGGTACTCGAGCGGGCGAGCAAAGTTCGCGGGACGCCTGAAGCGGCTTGAGGCAGCCGACGGGATCGTTCGTAACATGTCCCCGGTCAATCTTGGTCGCGTGCTGGTCCTTCGGTGCGCAGACAGGCCAAAGCAGCTGTCACCCACCCGGGAGGGGCTGCTTTGATCGAGCCGCTCCTGGCTAGGCTCGCACGCCTGCTTCGCCCCAATCCACTCCATCACCTCAACGAGCACATGCTGCGGGACATCGGAGCAGAGCGATGCCAGAGCAGTCAACGTTGGCATGCCAGTTTGAACAGTGAGGGCTATACGATCAGGACAGGAGGGTTCTACCATCGGCTAAATCTTGATCAGGAGGAGAGGGACCCTCGCAGAACCATGCCACGCCGTGAAAAGGCATAAAGCAAGCTTGCCGCAAGGAAGTCTTGGACATCGCGCTGGCCGAACGTAAACGACTAATGAGGTTTAGGATAGTTTCTTTGCTGCAGGCTGCGGATAGTGCAAGCATCAGCCATACATTCATTATGGTCATTGCAGCTAAACGCCGAACGTTGTGCTGGACAGCCACCTCGAGAAGATATACGCCCCCGCCGTTGCCGCCAGGGCCTGCACCATCAGGCTCGGCAGAGCCAGTTCGCCCATCAGCGTCGCATATCGGCCGGCACCAAACAGAGCCAGTGGCAACGTGCCGCGTGCGATCGAAAAGATGCCGCTGCCGCAGCCATCAAGCATCAGTGCGAGCGCGATGAATTGCCAGCCGCTCCCGAGGAGCCCAATGCCTCCAGTGATCCGGACGACTGCTGCTAGAATCTTCCAGCCCAGATGATAGTGCCGGCCAAAGGCCATCTTGATCACACGGGCCCCATCTGAGAGGGGCCGATCAGCGCGCCCAAGGAAACCGCCGCAGCAAGGGTTGCGCCACTGGCCTGCCGCCAAACTCTGCCTTGACCTGGAGCAACTCCAGCCCGCTAGCAACCGAATCGCAAGCGCTGCCGGGAGTTCTGTCATGCTTATTGCCGAAGCGGCCGCCGCCAGCGGCCTCACAATCGATACGATCCGTTACTACGAGCGCTCGGGCATGCTGCCGGCGGTCGCGCGAGGGGCCGATGGCCACCGGCGCTTCTCGCGCGAGGACGTCAACTGGCTGACGGTTCTCTTCTGGCTGCGGGCGACAGGCATGACGATGCAGGTGATGCGCCGCTATGCGACGCTCGTCCACGCGGGCGACCACACAATCCCCGAACGCAGGGCGATCCTGCAAGAGCACGGCCGCCAGCTGGCGCGCCGGCGCGAGGAGCTCGACCGTTGCGAGGAACTGCTGGCCTACAAGCTCAGCGCCTATGACGCGGTCGAACAAAGGAGGACAGCATGAATGTCTCAATGGCGGCGACGCTCTGGAACGGCAAGACGGTTCCACGGATCGGCATCGGCACCTGGGTCATGGGCGGCGCGCAGCGCTGGGGCGAGCAGTCGACGGGCTGGAGCGGAGTGGACGACAACGAGAGCTTGGCCACGTTGCATGAGGCCTTTGACATGGGCGTCCGCATCATCGACACGGCCGACCAGTATGGTGGTGGCCATGCGGAAGAGATCATCGCGCAAGCCTTGCGCGACAGCGGCATTGATCGCGACCGCTTCGTTGTCGCGACCAAGGTCGGCATGGTCTGCGATCCAGCAACTCGCGACATCGTCGGCGTCACGGACGATCGGGCAGCCATCTCGCGGGCCATCGACGCGTCATTGCGGCGATTGCGGCTCGATCACGTCGATCTCGTCAAGTTCCACTTGAACGGCCATCCCGTCGAGAAGAGCCAGGGCGTGTTCGACGCGTTCTCTGCCGCCTATGGCGCGGGCAAGATCGGCGGCTTCGGTTGGAGTACCGATGACGTGGCGGGCGCCATGGCCTTTGCCGACCGGCCGGGCTTTGTGGCCGTGCAGCACGACCTCAACCTCTTCAAGCCCGCCGATGCCATGCTGCGCGCGATCGAGGGTGGCAGGCTGTGGTCGTTCAACCGCCAGCCGCTTGCCATGGGGCTTCTAAGCGGCAAGTACCACAGCGAAAGTGTCGCGATCGGCTCCGACGACATTCGCGGCAGCGGCGCTACCTGGCTCGACTACTTCGATGCCGAAGGGCGGCCATCGCCTGTGCTGCTCGAACGCATTGCGCGGGTCAGGGCCTTGCTGACGGATGATGGGCGCACGCCAGCGCAAGGCGCGTTGGGCTGGGTCTTGGCGCAGTCGGACCGCACGATCCCCTTGCCGGGCTGCCGAACGCCCGCGCAGGCGCGCGACAACTTCGCCGTTCTAGAGCAAGGGCCACTCGACGAGCGCACCGTGGCTGAGATCAAGGCCATCACGGGCGGATGAAGCCTCTGCCGCCCGACCGGCTGGCGCGAGGCGGCTCTGCGAACCGCTTCATGTCCGTTTGTTGGAAGAAGAACTTAGTAGCTGACTGGCTGATGGGAGAGCGAAGCTGACATCACGGGAAGGGGCCGATCTAAGCCGAGCTTCGCAAATCGGCCAGCTGGGCGCTGGGCGCAGAAGCAGACATTTGTTCATCTGCAATGGCCGGCTACATTCAATCGAAAGGGAAAACTTGACGCCTGAGCAGCAGGCCCTGCGACCACCGCCCGGGCTGCGTTTGCCGCGCTTTGAAGCCAGCGGTGCACCTGAGGCGCCAAGCGTCGCGAAGCGCTCCCATGCGGCCTGCTTCCACTCCGGCGGGGCGTCTTCCTGCTCGGGGCAATTCAAGCGCAGGTGCCGGTCGCCGAACAGCGCGTCCACATAGGCGTAGTGGTGGGGGCGAGCCCATCGGCATGGGCATAGTGCAGTGACGATTGTGACCTCGCTTCCCGCCACAGCACATCGACGAGCCCTGCCGATTCGAGGCCAAAGGTGAGACCCTCAGCCTCGATCGAGTCGGGACGAACGGCAAGGCCGAAGGTGCCGAGGAGGCTGTTCAACTGCAATGCCTTCCGCAAGGATCCTTGCTGGTTCTGTGCCGGCAGTTGCGCCAAGTGCCGGACGGGGAGCTCAGGGAACGCTGCGCCCGTGCCCACTTCAGCCTGCTTCGGCGAGCGGCGTCGGATCCGCGTAGGCATGGCTTCCATCGAGTCCGACAGCTGCCGACACGCCACGCTCCAAATGGGTGCGCAGCACGACATAGGACCGGGTGCCCCTCACGCCGGGAACGGCATAGATATGGGCGAGAAGGTCCTCCAGCGCGGCGGGGCCTGCGGTGCGGACCTTGAGGATCAGGCAGGCATCGCCCGTGACGGCATGGATCTCCTCCACCTCCGGCAGCTCGGCCAGCCGCATCATGGCCGGCGTTTTGCCCCAGCCCGCGGTGTCTACATGCACGAGCGCCAGAAGCGGCTTGCCGACAAGCTCGGGGTCGAGCACGGCAACCGTGCGCTGGATGGCGCCGATCTCCTTGAGCCGCTTGGCACGCTCATGCACGGCGGGCGCGGACAGGTTCATGCGCCGGCCGAGCTCGGCATAGGAAAGCGTCGCGTCTTCGGCCAAAAGCCCTAACAGCTTTCGGTCAACCGCATCCACGGCGGGCGAAAGAGCGCCGCGCCGCCGAACCCGGTTCGTATTTTCGTTCGTGTTCATGCTGAGCCTCCCGGCCGAACGTTGTCAGGCTATAATGCCGGTTCAGCCGAATGGGATCAAGCACATGCACGTACAAGCGGCCCCTCGCCTAGTGTGGCTCCTGATGGGCGGCGTGGCGGTGGTGGGCTCCAACTCATTGGCGCTGAGCCCGATCCTGAACGACGTGGCGACTGCGCTCGATACCACGCCAGTGGCCGTGGCGCGGGCCAATGCCGCCTACGGTGCCGCGACCGCGCTTTCGGCGCTGACGCTGGGACGTCGGATCGACGGGATTGGGTCCGCGCGCGTGCTGATCGCCGGGCTTGTTGTGCTGGCACTTGCCATGCTGGCGAGCGCGGCTGCCTGGCACTGGGCCGCACTTTCCGCGGCGCAAGCACTGGCCGGGGCGGCGGCAGGCGTGGTGCTGCCCGCGACCTATTCACTAGCCACATCAATCGCGCCGGAGGAGAAGCAAGCACAAGTGCTGGGGCGGGTACTCACGGGCTGGTCAGTGTCGCTCGTGGCGGGCGTGCCGCTTTCAGCTCTCGTGGCGGGTTTTGCATCTTGGCGGCTGAGCTTTGCGTTGCTCGCTCTGCCGCTTACGCTTTCGGCAATCTTGTTGAGGCGGCTCCCACTTCCCGCGACCGTCGCACACACCGAACGCATGCAGGTGCCTACCGCAGCGCTTCTGCGCGACCCGCGGCTGTTGGCACTGCTCGGGGCGTGCCTGCTCTTCATGACAGGCTTTTACGGCGCCTACACCTATCTCGGCGACCACGCGCGCAATCTTCTCGACCTTTCTGCCGGGCAGGCCGGGCTGATCGTGCTGGCCTATGGCGCCGGCTTTGGCCTTGCGTCCCTCGGCGACCGGCTGATCGACCGCTGGGGCGCTGAACGCCTGTTTCCCGCCGTGCTGGCCGCCGTAGCTTTCATCTATGTGCTGCTAGGCCTCGAAGCTTCCGGCCTTGCTTGGCTGCTGGGCGTCGCCAGCGCCTGGGGTTTCGCCAACCATTTCGGGCTGAACACCCTCGTGCTTCTGCTCAGCCGGCTGCGGCCGGAAAGTCGCGGCGCTGTGCTGGGGCTCAACTCGGCCGTGACTTATGCCGGCGCCTCGCTGGGTGCTGCGCTGTTCGGCGTCATCTATGGTGGCCTGGGCTTTGGAGCGGTGAGTCTTGCCGCAGCCGGATCCACGGCGGCTGCGGCCGTTGTCGCCTTGCTTGCCTTGAGACCTGCCGGCCCAGCGATGACGTTAGACCCTCTGCCGTCACTTCAGCCGAACGACAACGCCAAACATCTCTCGTGAAGGAAAATACTCTCGTATCAGCAGTTGCAACGTGGAGGTCGTTCGATGTGCCTAGCCCTCACGTTAGCTGCTTGACCTCCTCTGGACCGAGTTCCCCGATCCGAAGCGTTGATCGCCCGCGCCCGAGACTACGCGGGCCGGCCCCTTCCGCCGATGTCCTGCCTTTCTGCGCTGACCACCTACTACGCCTTTGTGCTTGTTGAACTGCGACCCCTCAGCCGCTCATTAGTCGACCCCGTCCAGTTCCACGGGGTGACCATTCGTGAACACCGTCGCTTTCCGGTCAGAAGCCGTCGCGCGCTCCAGCCGCATGCTGCGCACCGCGCTCGGCCCGGCGATCACAGGCTTTCTCGACGATGCGTCAGTTGCCGAGGTGATGCTCAACCCCGATGGCCGGCTCTGGGTCGATCGGCTCTCGGGCGGACTTGAGGACACAGGGGCGCGGCTCGCCCCCGCCGATGGGGAGCGCATCATTCGCCTCGTTGCCCATCATGTCGGTGCGGAGGTTCATAACGCGAGTCCGCGGGTGTCGGCCGAGCTACCCGACACTGGAGAGCGCTTCGAGGGTTTGCTGCCCCCTGTCGTCGCCGCTCCGAGCTTTGCGATCCGTCGCCCTGCCGTCGCGGTGTTTACGCTGCAAAACTATGTCGCGGCCGGGATCATGACCGACCGGCAGGCTGCGGCGCTGACCGCCGCGGTGCTCAGCCGCCAAAACATCCTGGTCGCGGGCGGCACCTCGACCGGCAAGACCACGCTCGTGAACGCCCTTCTCGCCCAGGTCGCGAAGACCGGCGACCGCGTGGTGCTGATCGAGGACACGCGCGAGCTTCAATGCGCCGCGCCCAACCTCGTCTCATTGCGCACTAAGGACGGCGCCGCGACGCTGACCGATCTCGTCCGCTCTGCGCTTCGGCTCCGTCCCGACCGCATCCCGATCGGCGAGGTACGCGGGGGCGAAGCGCTCGATCTGGTCAAGGCCTGGGGCACCGGGCACCCCGGCGGGATCGGCACCATCCACGCCGGCACTGCGCTCGGCGCGCTCCGTCGCCTTGAGCAACTTGTGCAGGAGGCCGTCGTGACGATTCCCCGCGCGCTCATCGCCGAGACCATCAATCTCGTCGCCGTGCTGTCCGGCCGCAGCTCGGCACGCCGTCTTGCCGAACTTACCCTCGTTCGTGGGCTGACAACGGCCGGCGAATACGACCTCACCCCCGCAGGAGACCCATCGTGACCAAAACCTTCGCGCGCCTGTCAACCAGCGCCAGCGTGCTCGCGCTGACGCTCGTGTCCGCCCCGGCGTATGCCGCGGGCTCCAACATGCCTTGGGAGCAGCCGCTCCAGCAAATCCTGGAGTCGATTCAAGGCCCCGTTGCCAAGATCGTGGCGGTGATCATCATCATCGTCACAGGTCTTTCGCTCGCCTTTGGCGACACGTCCGGTGGGTTCCGACGGCTCATCCAAATCGTGTTCGGCCTGTCGATCGCGTTCGCCGCCTCCAGCTTCTTCCTGTCGTTCTTCTCGTTCGGCGGCGGGGCGCTCGTCTGATGCTTGGCCACGAGGAGCCCGTGTCCGGCTTCTACGCGCCCGTCCGGCGCTCGCTCACCGAGCCCATCCTGCTCGGCGGGGCGCCGCGGGCACTTGCCATCATCAACGGCACGCTCGCGGCGGCCCTTGGCCTTGGCCTTCGCCTTTGGCTCGCCGGGCTCCTCGTCTGGCTGGTCGGCCACCTGGCCGCGGTCATCGCCGCCAAGCGCGACCCCGCCTTCGTCGACGTAGTTCGCCGGCACCTCCGCTACCCGACCGAGCTCGGGGCTTGAGATCCATGCTGAACCTCGCCGAGTACCGCTCCAAGCCGCAGAGCTTGGCAGACTTTCTGCCCTGGGCGGCGCTGATCGCTCGTGGAGTCGTCCTCAACAAGGATGGCTCGTTCCAGCGCACCGCGCGCTTCCGCGGTCCGGATCTCGACAGCGCCACGCCCGCCGAGCTGGTCGCAGTCACCTCGCGCCTCAACAACGCACTCCGGCGGTTTGGCTCGGGCTGGGCCATCTTCGTCGAGGCGCAACGGGTGCCTGCGGGCGCCTATCCGTCCAGCCGCTTTCCCGATCCGGTCTCAACTCTGGTCGACTTCGAGCGCCGCGCGCAGTTCGACGAGGCGGGCGCGCACTTCGAGAACGTGTACTACCTGACGCTCAGCTGGCTGCCTCCGGCCGAGAATGCCACTCGCGCTGAGGGTTGGCTCTACGAGGGCCGCGATCAAGGTTGCCCTAATCGGCAGGAGCAACTCGCCGGCTTCATCGACCGCGCTGACCGGGTGCTGAACCTCGTTGAGAGCTTCATGCCCGAGGCGCACTGGCTCGATGATGCCGAGACGCTCACCTACCTGCACGCCACCGTCTCGACCCGCCGCCACCGCGTGCGAGTGCCCGAGACGCCCATGCACTTGGATGCGATCCTCACGGACGAGCCGCTGGTCGGCGGGCTGGAGCCGCGCCTCGGCCGCGCGCACCTGCGCACGCTCACCGTCATGGGTTTCCCGTCCCAGACCTGGCCGGGGCTTCTCGATGACCTCAACCGCCTCGCCTTTGAGTATCGCTGGGTCACGCGCGCCGTCATGCTCGACAAAACGGATGCGGCACGAGTGCTCACCCGCATCCGCGGCCAGTGGTTCGCCAAGCGCAAGTCGATCGCGGCGATCCTGAAGGAGGTGATGACCAACGAAGCGTCGACGCTTCTCGACTCCGACGCCTCGAACAAGGCAGCCGACGCCGACCTCGCGCTTCAGGAGCTCGGCTCAGACCTCGTGGGCACGGCCTACGTCACCGCGACAGTCACGGTGTGGGACGAGGACCGGCGTGTGGCCGACGAGCGGCTCAGGCTCGTCGAAAAGGTCATCCAGGGCCGCGACTTCACCTGCATGGTGGAGCGGGTGAACGCGGTCGAGGCCTGGCTCGGAAGCCTGCCGGGCCACGTCTACGCCAATGTGCGCCAGCCCCCGGTCTCGACGCTCAACCTCGCGCACATGATGCCATTCTCGGCCGTGTGGGCGGGACGTGAGCGTGACGAGCACTCCGACGCGCCGCCGCTGTTTCTGGCCAAGACCGAAGGTTCGACGCCGTTCCGCTTCTCGCTTCACGTTGGCGACGTAGGCCACACGCTCGTCGTCGGCCCCACGGGTGCGGGCAAGTCGGTGCTGCTGGCGCTCATGGCGCTGCAGTTCCGGCGCTACGAGCGCTCCCAGGTGTTCGCCTTCGACTTCGGCGGCTCGATCCGGGCAGCGGCGCTCGCAATGGGTGGCGACTGGCACGACCTTGGCGGCAGCCTCGCTGAGGACGCGACCGAGCCCGTTGCTCTTCAGCCGCTCGCACGTATCGACCAGCCCGACGAGCGCGCCTGGGCGGCCGAGTGGGTGGCCGCGATCCTCGCCCGGGAAGGGGTGGGTCTCACCCCTGAGGTGAAGGAGCATCTGTGGTCGGCGCTCTGGAGTCTCGCGTCGGCGCCGGCCGCAGAGCGCACCATCACCGGCCTATCGGTTCTCCTCCAGTCCAACCAGCTCAAGCAGGCGCTCAGGCCTTACGGGGTGGGCGGTCCCTGGGGTCGGCTGCTGGACGCCGAAGCCGAGCGGATTGGCGAGGCGGACACACAGGCCTTCGAGACCGAAGGGCTGATCGGCACGGGCGCCGCCGCCGCCGTCCTCGCCTACCTGTTTCACCGCATCGAGGATCGGCTCGACGGCCGACCCACCCTCATCATCATCGACGAGGGCTGGCTCGCGCTCGACGACGAGGGCTTCGCCGGGCAGCTGCGCGAGTGGCTGAAGACACTTCGCAAGAAGAACGCCTCCGTCCTTTTCGCCACGCAAAGCCTCGCCGACATCGACGGCAGCCGGATCGCGCCCGCCATCATCGAGAGCTGCCTGACGCGGCTGTTCCTGCCGAACGAGCGCGCGCTCGAGCCGCAGATCGCGGCCATCTACAGCCGCTTCGGGCTGAACGACCGGCAGATCGAGATCCTGAGCCGGGCGACGCCGAAGCGCGACTACTACTGCCAGTCCCGGCGCGGCAATCGGCTGTTCGAGCTGGGCCTCGGCGAGGTCGCGCTTGCCTTCACGGCCGCCTCCGCGAAGTCCGACCAAGCCCTGATCGCCCGCCTTCTGGCCGAGCACGGCTCCCAAGGCTTCGCCCGCGCGTGGCTCCAAGCCCGCGGTGTCGGCTGGGCCGCAGACCTTCTCGACAAACAGGAGACTACTCCATGAAGACCCGCCTCAGCTTCCTTCTCGCAGCTGGCGTGGCTGCTCTTATACTTGGCGCGGCAAGCGCCCCCGCTCTGGCTTGGCGCATCGTCTATGACCCGACCAACCACGTGCAGAACGTGCTCCAGGCGGCACGTGCGCTTGAGCAGATCAGCAACCAGATCACGTCGCTCCAGAACGAAGCGCAGATGCTGATCAACCAAGCGCGCAACTTGGCAAGCCTGCCTTACTCCTCCCTCCAGCAGCTTCAGCAGTCGGTTGCACGCACGCAGGCCTTACTTGGTGAAGCGCAGCGCGTTGCCTACGATGTGGCCGAGATCGACCAGGCTTTCACCACGACCTATGGGCCGGCCAACACCAGCCAGTCGGACCAGGATCTGATCACTGGAGCCCGCGAGCGCTGGCAGACGTCGGTCGCGGGCCTACAGGACGCGCTTAAGGTGCAGGCTACCGTCGTGGGCAACCTCGACACGCACCGTGAGCAGATGTCTGAGCTGGTCACCCAAAGCCAATCCGCGGTTGGCGCGCTGCAGGCGACACAGGCCGGCAACCAGCTTCTCGCGCTCCAGGCGCAGCAGCTTGCCGACCTGACCGCGACACTGGCGGCCCAAGGGAGGGCGCAAGCGCTCGAGTCCGCTCAGCGATCGGCTGCCCAGGAGCAGGGCCGGGAACAACTACGCCGGTTTCTGACGCCTGGTGCCGGCTACCACCCCGGCAACGCCGCCATGTTCCACAACCGCTGAGCAGCACGATGCGGTTGCAGCCCAAAGACCAGGACAGCTTCGACGTGCCCGTCAGGTGGCTTATGCCGATTGCGGTCGCGATCGGTGTGGGCGCCACCGCCGTTGCTGCCTGGCTGGCCGGCAGTGGCATCGTGCCGTTCGAACTGCACGTTCGCTCACCTGTCTTGCAGCCCTACGCTCCGCTCACTGTCGAGCTTGCCCGCTGCAACGAGCTTGGCCAAGCCGCTCTCGACGAGACTGCCTGCATGGCGGCATGGGCCCAAAACCGCCGCCGCTTTCTGTCCGCACCGGACGAGCCTGCATCCGACCGCACTGGACCTCGCGTGATCCCGCTGCATGAGGGACAACGCTGATGGGCGGCATGGGCGTCATCGACCGCTTCCTTGAGGTCTTCACCCGCTACATCGACTCAGGCTTCGGCCTGCTGCAGGGCGAGGTCGCCTGGCTGGCATCGACGCTCATCGCCATCGACGTGACGTTGGCTGCCCTGTTCTGGGCCTGGGGTGCTGACGAGGACGTGCTCGCGCGCCTCATCAAGAAGACGCTGTTCGTGGGCGCATTCGCGTTTCTGATCGGCAACTGGAACAGCCTGTCGCGCATCGTGTTCGAAAGTTTCTCCCGGCTCGGGCTCCAGGCATCGGGCACCGACATGTCTGCGGCTGACTTCCTGCAGCCGGGCCGCATCGCGCAAACGGGCCTTGAGGCGGGCCAGCCCATCCTGGAGTCGATCTCCGGGCTGATGGGCTACATCAGCTTCTTCGAGAACTTCATCCAGATCACGATCCTGCTCTTTGCATGGGCGATCGTGCTGCTCTCCTTCTTCGTTCTCGCCATCCAGCTCTTCATCAGCCTGATCGAGTTCAAGCTCGCCACCCTTTGCGGTTTCGTGCTCGTTCCCTTCGGGCTCTGGGGCAAGACGGCCTTCATGGCTGAGCGGGTGCTCGGGCTCGTGATCAGCTCAGGCGTCAAGCTCCTGGTGCTGGCTGTGGTCGTTGGCATCGGCTCAACGCTGTTTGGCGAGTTCACGTCTGGCTTTCAGGCTGAGCCCACGATCGAGGACGCGATGGCACTGGTGCTCGCAGCCCTGTCGCTTCTGGGCTTGGGGATCTTCGCGCCCGGCATTGCAAACGGCATCGTTTCGGGCGGGCCGCAACTCGGCGCAGGTGCTGCCGTCGGTACCGGATTGGCGGCCGGCGGCGCGGTGGTCGGCGGCGTCGCCGCAACACGGATCGCGGGTGGTGCCGTCGCTGGTGCCGGGGCCAGCGCCGCGCGAGGTGCGGCCACCGTCGCAGGTGGGGCCTCTACGGCTTATCAGGCGGGATCTGCTGCTTCCGGCGGCTCGGTGGCCGGCGGACTGGCCAGCGTCGCTCGCGCAGGCGCTGCTGCTGCGACCAGTCCGCTTCGGCGCGCCGCCACTGACCTTGGCCAGCGCTTCGGGATGGGCAGCCAGTTGGTCTCTACCGCCGGCACAAGCGCAGGTGCTCAGGCCGTAGATCACTCACCGGCTGAAACCTCGGGCCGATCCGCCGAACCCGACTGGGCTCGTGCGATGCGCCGCCGCCAGACCGCACACCACGGCCTGCAGACCACAGCGCATGCGCTGAAGTCCGGTGATGCCGGCGGGGCAGGCTCATCCGTTTCTATCCGGGAAGGGGAATAGATGTTCTTCAAGCGTCCGAGCATCCGCTACGGCAAGACGCCGGAGCCTGAGACGCCTTACCAGCGCGCTGCTCAGGCTTGGGACGAGCGCATCGGCTCGGCCCGCGTCCAGGCCAAGAATTGGCGCCTGATGGCGTTCGGATCGCTGCTCCTGTCCACGGGACTGGCTGTGGCCCTCGTGTGGCAGTCGACCACAAGCAGCATCGTGCCCTGGGTCGTGCAGGTGGACCGCCTGGGTGCGGCGCAGGCCATCACGCCTGCCGAAGCAGATTACGAGCCCGGTGACCCGCAGATTGCCTGGCACCTGGCCCGCTTCATCGAGCAGACGCGCTCCATCCCCGCCGATCCGATCGTGCTGCGCCAGAACTGGCTGCGGGCTTACGACTACACGACCGACCGCGGAGCAGCCGCGCTCAACGACTTTGCCCGGCTCAACGACCCGTTTGCGCTGGTCGGTAAGGAGCAGCGTGCGGTCGAGGTCTCCTCCGTCATCCGCGCCTCACCAAACAGCTTCCGCGTCGCCTGGACTGAGCGCCGCTACGTCGATGGCGCGCTTGCCGTCACGGAGCGGTGGACCGCTATCCTGACGGTGGTGCTGCAAACACCAAGCGACGTTGAGGCACTCAAGAAGAACCCGCTCGGCGTCTTTGTGCACGCTCTCAACTGGTCCAAGGAACTCGGCTGATGCGCTCGACCATGCCGCTCGTTCTCCTCGCATCTGCTTCGCTCGCCGGTTGTGCCACGAAGTGGAAGCCGCCTGAGATCAGCTATGACGAGAAGCCGAAGCCGGCCGTGCTTTCGACAGAGCCACCAAAGCCGGTCGAGGTTGTTGAGGTCCCACAGCCCCTGCCGCTGCCTGGCCAGCTCAAGCGTGTGCCGCCCGAGAAGAGCGAGGCGCCTGAGCCGAACGACCCGCGCGCACGTGTTGAACGGGCCAACAGCGTGGCCCGCGTGCAGCCGAGCCGCTCCGGCTACTTCAACGCCGTCCAGGTCTACCCCTACACGGAAGGGGCGCTCTACCAGGTCTATGCCGCACCTGGGCAGGTGACGGACATCGCGCTGCAGCCGGGGGAGCAACTGGTCGGCACGGGCCCTGTCGCGGCCGGCGACACGGTGCGCTGGATCATCGGCGACACGGTGAGCGGCAGCGGGGCCAGCCAGCGCGTCCACATCATGGTCAAGCCCACCCAGCCTGACCTTCAGACCAACCTCATCATCAACACCGACCGGCGCACCTATCATCTCGAGCTGCGCTCGGCAGAGCGCACCTATATGGCGAGCGTTTCCTGGTCATATCCGCAAGACCAGCTGATCGCGCTGCGCCGGCAGAACGCGACGGCCGAAGCCGCGCAGCCCGTCGCGAGCGTCGCGCTGCCGTCCATTGAAGACCTGAATTTCCGCTACCGCATCGAGGGCGACCGACCGGCTTGGCGGCCCGTGCGCGCGTTTGATGACGGCCGGCAGGTCTTCATTGAGTTCCCGTCCGGCATCGGCCAGGGCGAGATGCCGCCGCTTTGGATCATCGGCGCTGAAGGCGACGCGCAACTCGTGAACTATCGCATCCGCGGCCGATACATGGTGGTCGATCGCCTGTTCGGGGGCGCTGAGCTCCGCCTCGGCAGCAATCGTCAGCGTCGTGTCCGGATTGCGCGAACCGATGGGAGGCGGTCGTTATGAGCGACGCTCGTCCTGGTGAGGGCCTGAGCGAGGCGCAAGCCCAGCCGCAGCGTTCGCTTGCGCAGGATCTTCGCCTAAGGCCGGAGCGGCCGCGTGTGGTGCGCATCTCGCGCCGTGTGCTGGCCGGCCTTTCCGCCTCGATGGCCCTGGTGCTCAGCTTCGCGCTGATCTGGGCGCTACAGCCGGGCGGCAATGGATCGGGCTCAGGCGAGCTCTACCGGACGAACAACATACCGGAAGCCGACGAACTCAGGCGGCTGCCGCGCGACTACACGGAGCTGCCAAAGGATGTGCCCGAGCTTGGCCCACCCTTGCCGGGCGACCTTGGACGTCCCATGCGCAAGGCTGGCGTAGAGCCCGAACCAGTCGCACCGCCCGAGTCCACTCCATCGCATCCGGATCCCGAAGCGCAGCGCCTTGCTGAAGAGCGACGACGCCTTGCCCAGGAACGGGAGGCCGCGCGCTTGAGCGAGCTGTTCGCGTCCGACACACGAGGGGAAGCCGCGACTGCGCCGGCTGTGAGTGACGAGAGGTCTCAGCGGCCCACGCCTGCGGTTGACGCATTCTCTCCTCGTGGCCTCGGGCAAGAGGATGGCCAGCAGACCGAGAACGAGCGACGGCTCGCTTTCCTGAATGCCCCTGCCGATCGGCGCACCGTCAGTCCCGATCGCGTGCAGGCGCCGGCGAGCCCCTATGTTCTCCAGGCGGGAGCCGTGATCCCGGCGGCCCTTATGACCGGTCTGCGTTCCGATCTCCCTGGCCAGGTGACGGCGCAGGTTACCGAAAACGTCTATGACAGCCCGACGGGACGCGTGCTTTTGATCCCGCAGGGCGGGCGCCTGATCGGCCAGTACGACGCACAGGTCGCGTTCGGGCAGCGACGTGCATTTCTGGTGTGGAACCGCCTCATCATGCCGGACGGGCGCTCGATCGTGCTGGAACGCCAGCCGGGTGCGGATCCCTCGGGCTTTGCTGGGCTGGAGGACGAGATCGACAACCACGGGGGCCAAGTGTTCCGGGCAGCACTTGTCTCCACGCTAATGAGCATCGGCTCGCAGTTTGGCTCGAGCCAGGACGAGGACGAGCTGATCAGCGCCATCAGGCGTGGGAGCGCTGATGGCGTCGACCAGATTGGCGAACAGCTGATGGGGCGATCGCTGGACATCCAGCCGACACTGACGGTCCGGCCGGGGTTCCCGGTACGGGTGATCGTTACCCGTGATGTGATCCTTGAACCTTACAGCAGCTGAGGCGGCGTGATGACGAAGCTTAAACTCGGGCCGCTGGTGGACGAAAAGCCGGTTCGGCTTACTGTGGATCTGCCTGCAGCTGTTCACCGCGCCCTCGTTGCCTATTCCGAGGTGCTCTCCGCGGAGACGGGGCAGCCTGCTGAACCCGGTCAGCTCATTGCGCCCATGGTCACGCGCTTCATGGCGACAGACCGGGCGTTCTCCAAAGCGCGCCGCCGCATGCCTGCTGCTTCGCCAGGACGCGTGCAAGGCTCAGAAAACGCCTGAGTGCAGGATTATCGTTATCTGGTGAGTAGACGGCGTTGACTGGCAGGGCCTCACCGGAGATCCGAACAAAGGCGACCCCTGGGTAGCTTACACCCGTCGAAGGATCGGAGACCAAGGTCGCGCCTAAGCCAAGACCCACCAGCGTTACAAGAGCCTCTCGTTCAACATCGACGACCTCGATCTCTGGGCTGAAGCCTAGGTCCGACAGGCGCTTCACCAGCAGATTGTGAAACTCCGGTCCAAACCCGCCCCGACTCACGATGAAGCGTTGCTCTGCAAGCGCCTCGAACGGCACCTCAGCAAGCTGGCCGATGGTATCTTCACGCGAAACAGCGGCAAAAAGATGAGCGTTGAAAAGCGGGACCGAGTCACAACCGAGAGGTGGCTTTGAAGCCGTCAGAAGCGTTACATCGATTTGCCGGTTGTTGATCCTGCGAACCAGCTCGCGGGGCCCACATTCCCTGAATTCCAGCTTCACCGACGGGTGCTCACGCACCCACGTGCTCAAGAGAAGTCGCGGGAAGCCTGAGGATAGCGAGCCAGACAAGCCGATGCGCAGCCGGCCCTGGCTCACATGACCGCTGGCTTTGATGAATAGGACGGCATCGTCGAGCTGGGCAAGGAAAGCACGAGCATCAACTTCGAATCGATCGCCGGCATCCGTGAGTCGTGCTCCGCCTGCGGTCCGCTCGAACAGTGATACACCAAGCTCATCCTCAAGGTCGCGAACGCGTTTGCTGACGACGGACTGCCGCAGACTCAGCTGAGCCGCTGCCCGACGGAACCCTGCAGCTTGTGCTACCGCTAGAAAGGTCCGGAGGGCTCTGATTTCCACTGTTGACCCTTCTCACCTTGCAAGTTGCAAGCTGCCCATTCTCGTGGGCAGGTGCTCCGTCCCATGCTCATCATCCACACGGTCCGATGCATGTTCGCTGTCTCAGGGGCTCTGATGCGCGCAACCCTCCTCAGCGGGCTGTACTCGCGCTCCTCAGGCAGTCTCCGCGAGGTAGCGGTGGGCGAACGTCACGGCCATCGCACCCTCACCGACGGCTGAGGCGACACGCTTGACGGAGTTGTGGCGCACGTCGCCGGCCGCGAACGAGCCGGGAACGCTCGTCTCCAGGAAGAACGGGGTGCGCTCGAGCGACCAGGTCTCGGGCCGCCTGCCGTCACGCAGCAGGTCTGGGCCGGTGATCAGGAAGCCGTTGCGGTCGCGGGCAATGCCTGTATCCTTCGCCCATTCGGTATGAGGGACGCCGCCGATGCATACGAACAGCCGGCGCGTGTCGATCCAATGTCCGTCGCCGCTCTCACCATCCATCAGCCCGACGCGGCGCAGACCCTCGTCGCCCTCGAGGGCGACCACCTCGACGTTGTAAGCCACCTCCACGTTCGGTGTCTTCGCGATGCGCTCGATGAGGTAGGTTGAGAGGGAGGCGGCGAGGTCGGGACCTCGCACCAACATGGTGACGCGCGCGGCGTGCTCGGCCAGGTGCATCACCGCCTGGCCGGCCGAGTTGCCGCCGCCCACCACGTAAACGTGCTCGCCCCCGCACATCGGCGCCTCGCTCGCGCCGGCGCCGTAGTATAGACCGACGCCCAGGAAACGGCGCTCGTTGGGAAGGTCGAGTCGCCGCCACTCGACGCCTGTCGCGCAGATGTTGGCACGCGCCACCATCTTTGACCCGTCCGCCATGTCGACGTAGATGCGGTTGTCGCGGAACTCGGCCTTGATTCCCTCCCGCATCATCAAGAGCTCGCAGCCGAACTTCACCGCTTGCTGGCGTGCGCGCTCAGCGAGGTCCGCGCCGCCGATGCCACGCGGGAAGCCCATGTAGTTCTCGATCATCGAGCTCGCTCCGGCCTGGCCGCCAACTGCGTGGCGCTCGATAAGCACTACGCGCAGCCCCTCGGACGCTGCATAAACCGCCGCCGACAGCCCGGCCGGACCCGCGCCATAGATGGAGAGGTCGTACTCGCGCAGGCGCGGCTGCGTTACCCAGCCCAGCCGGTCCGCGATCTCGCGTAGCGAGGGCGCGAACAGGCGCGCCCGGTCTGGCAGCTCGACCACAGGCAACCGCACGTTGGCGAGCTCGGGCAGTCCGAGTTGCTCGTGGCAATCGTCGTCGCAGGTGAGCTCGATCCACTCGAATTCGACGACCGATCGCATAAGGAAGTCGCGGATCGCGTAGGCCTCAGCACTATGCGCCTGGCCGAAGAGCCGCACCTTTGCGGCACCTCCGAACTCCGAAAACTCACCGTTTGCAGGCTTCACTAGCATAGGACCTCCTACCGAGCCGCCGTGAAGCGCTGTCCGAGCGCCACGCCGTAATGCACCATCGCTCGCCCGGCCGTGAGTTGGTCGGCCTCCCAGCGCGCGAGCTCCGAGTCGAGCGCGCCCGTCCGCCACGCCTGGGCGGCGCGTGCGAGCGCGAGGGCGTCCTCGGCTGCCTTCGCGGTCGCGCCCGCGGTGTGCGGCCGGACGATAAAGGCGGCGTCGCCGACCAAGCACGCGCGGCCAAAGCGCATGCGCGGCACGGCGAGGTCGAGGATCACCTGGACGAAGGGTTCCGGGGTCGCCGCGATGAGTTCGGCAAACGTCGGGTAGAGCTCGCGTGTGGCGACGCGGCGCAGCTCCTCCGTGACGTCTTCGGCCAAAAGGCCGGGCGACACGGAGCCTGTGCGCCGCTCGCCCGAGCGATCCGTCAGGATACGGTCGAGTTCTGGGCCTTGCGGCACGTGGGCATACCACACCCAGTTCAGGCGCCGGTGGCCGGCTGCGGTGCGGGCCCCGTCGCCAGGGATGAGGTAGCAGAGCGCGTGCCCACCCGAGCGCGCGTCCGAGAAGGTGAAGCGGTCGTCGAAGAAGCGGACGAGGTCGCCCGGCGCGTCGACTTCTGCGAGCGTCCCGCGCCATGCGATGTAGCCGGCGTAGCGCGGGGCAACATCGGGTAGCAATCGCGCGCGGGCGGCTGATCGCCAGCCGTCGGCGCAGACCAGGAGGTCTGCATCGGCGCGCCGCCCGTCGCGAAGCCGGACCGACACCGGCCCGACCGCGCCGTCGTGTTCGGACCCCCCAACCTCGACGCCCAGGTGGTATGACTCGCCTGGGAGCGCCGCGAGCAGGGTGCGGTAGATTGCTTCCCAAGACGTGAAGCGCTGCGGCATAGGGCTCAGCCCGCCGCCATTGGGCGAGAGGTAGTTGCGGTGCGCACAGCTTGTGGTCGGCAGCGGCGGCGCGCCCACCTTTGACAGGAGCGCCGTCAGCGCGGGCTGAACGACGATGCCAGCCCCTCGGCTCGTCATCTGGTGCGGCGTGCGCTCGTACACCTCGACCGCGCACCCAACGGACCGCAGCGCCGTCGCAGCCGCGAGCCCGCCGATTGAGCCGCCGGCGACCGCGACCCGCATGCCGTCGGCTTCATGCCCGAGCATCGGTGCCAGCCTCGCCCTCGCGCACCACTGCGGCGGCTCGGTTGGCTAGGGCCACTTTGCGCAGCGCCTTGACGATCAGCGGCGTCCGCAGCGCGCCCGAGAAGAGAAAGAGGTCGCCTGCGCGCACGCTCGGCACGCCCTGGATGCCTGCCGAGGCCGCCCAAGCCTCGTGTTGGAGCACCTGCGCAAGACCGTCGTCGCCGGCCAAGAGCGCCGCAATGGGCTCGACCGGCAAGCCGGCGGCCAAGCCGATCTCGGCGAGTACGCCCGCTTCGCCGACGTTGCGCCCCTCGCAGAAATAGGCCGAGAACAGCCCCTCAACGACGCGGTTCTGGACGGTCGCTCCGCCGAGCTCACCCGCCAGCCAGATCAGCCGATGCGAGGCCCGCGTGTTGGGGGTGCGCTCCATCAAATCGTGCCGGAACACAATGCCCTCGCGTGCGCCCTCCACCGCCACCTGCGCGTCGAGCGCCTGGCTGCGCTCCCAGGTGCCAAACTTCGCGGACCGGTAGACGCGGCGGTCCATGCCGGCTGCCGGCATCTGCGGGTTGAGTTCGAAGGGCAGCCAGCGTGTGGTAGCGGCCAGACCCTCAGCCGCTAACTCCTCTATCGCGCGGTCGATCCGCCGCTTGCCGACGAAGCACCACGGGCAGATCGTGTCGGAGACGATGTTCAGTTCGAACACGGTCGCGAGACGCGGCGACTGAGCGGCGCCGCTCGCGCCAGGTGCGCGGCCGTCGGCGGTACAGAGTGAACGTTCGGCGTTCGCAGTCATGGTCACCTCCAGGGCAGCGATGCTGCGCTAACAGCAAGCTAGTCCTCAGGTAACGAATGTGCTAGTAGTCACCTTCTGGTGACCTGAAGGTGGTTCCGCATGTCCGATCCGCGATCCGACGCGAACAGCCATGTTTTGGATGAGCGCTACCCTGCCCGCCGCGTGCTGAACCTTATCGCCGACAAGTGGACGCCGATCGTGATGTACTGCCTGGCCGGTGGGACGCGCCGGTTCGGCGAGATGCAGCGCCGCATCCCCGGCTTGTCAAAGAAGATGCTGATCCAGGTGCTGCGCAGCCTCGAGCGCGACGGTCTGGTTCACCGCGAGGTCTTCCAGGTCGTCCCGCCGAAGACCGAGTACACTCTTACCGACCTCGGCCGGCAGCTGCACGAGCCGATCGCGCTTCTCTGCCGCTGGGCAGCGGAGCATACGGAAGCTCTCGAGGAGGTTGACCGACGGAGGCTGAAAGCCGAGTGAATGGCGCTGCTCATTGGAGCCGAGCTTGTGAACTCTGTCTTCGGAGAGTTAGCTGTGAAACGCCATGTCGGCTTCCACGGAGGACTGGCCGAGCTAATCGAGGGAATTCTGCCCCGGCCGGAAAGCAACACCGTCGCGCATGCGACGGAATTTCCCGAGCTACGAACACAGCTGCTTACTCGTAGCTTACAAGTCTCTAAGAACTCACGCGTGTAAGCAAAAGAAGCCCTACAGGGTACACTCCTGATCCTGCTAGACAATCTGGAGCAGGCGAAGGGATTCGAACCCTCGACCCCAACCTTGGCAAGTGCAGCGGCCTTGTTCGGGAGTGTTCGCCATTGTTCATAAACGTCCTTTAACAACAGACACTTAGCTCTGGCGCTGTGCGCCGTCATCCGCTATTGTTCGCTGACATTTGCGCGAAAGTGGCACCCCAAACGGCACCCCAGAAACGACTATGCCTCTCACGGAAACAAAACTGCGTGCGGTTAGACCGACGGGGGCACGCCTCGAACTGCCGGACCGAGATGGGCTCAGCCTGCGCGTCTCGCAACGAGGCGTTATGACTTGGACCTTGGCATATCGCATCCACGGGACCGGCGAAGTCGGTATTGCCAGCCGCGGACGCCTGTCCGGCGAGAAGCGGCGCTTGGCCCTTGGTGAGTATCCAACCGTCAGTCTCGCGGAAGCGCGGGAGAGGGCGCTCGCCGCCCGCCGGACGGCACGTGCCGGAACTGACCCAGCTCAGGTGCTGAGACCGAGGCTTAAGGCGACCGTCAGGGTCGGCGACCTGATTAGCCGTTACGGTGCGGAGCATCTCAGCCGCAACACGCTCGCGGGCAGCAATGTCGAGAAGCTACTCGCTCTCCACGTTTCACCGCGGTGGGGCGACCGGGAACTGTCGTCAGTCACGCGGACCGACTTTGTAGCTCTGCTCGAAGAGGTGCGCCAGCCGAGGCAGGTGAAGGTTTGCACAGCGCGCGGCAGCTATGGTGCTATTCGCGGCGGACCGGGAGCAGCCGCAGAGGTTCGCAAGTGGGTCCGGGCGATGTTTCAGTTTGCCTGCGACGTAGGACTAATGCCCGACAACCCGCTTGCAAATGTTCGCAACCGAGACCGTCAGGTGCCCCGGACGAGGGTCCTAAGCATGGAAGAACTCCGCAGAGTTTGGACAGCTGCGGGGCTTCTTGACTACCCGTGGGGACCCTATTTCCGTCTGGTTGCACTGACGGGCGACCGTAGAGGGGAGTGGGCAAATGCGCAGAGGAGCTGGCTCGCGCCCGATCATGCGCTCCTCGAGATACCTGCAACAGAATACAAGACGCGAAAATCGCACGTGGTGCCGCTCAGTCGTCAAGCCCGCGCCATAGTTGACGCCATGCCAGTGCACGCGGAAGGGCCTTACCTGCTGTCTAGCGTGGGCGGGCTGCGTCCCGTTTCCGACTTCAGCGGAGCGAAAGCTAAGCTTGACGCCCTCATCGAGGAGAGCGAAGGGGCTACATCAGACCCATGGGTTGTCCACGATCTGCGGCGTTCGATGGCAACTCATATGGAGCGGCTCGGTGTTGCGCCGCACATCATCGAGGTTTGCCTAGGACATAAGATCAAGGGGATTGGTGCAACATACAGGCACTACTCCTACCTTCCGGAGAAAGCGGCGGCGCTTCAACTTTGGGCAGACGAACTAGCACCAGATTCGTAGTCTGTTGTGGATCGTTGATTCTGCAGCATTGTTTTGTAAACCAGCCTATTTGATGGGGTTAGCCGGTCAATGGGTTAGGGGCGGGTTTGCAAACTAGGGGCCGCCCTGCTGGACGTCCGGGCGCAACGCCGAGGACTGTAGCTTATAGGATGCGGAAGACGATCATCACCGTGAGCAACTCAGGTGCTGGCTCCTCATTGTACTCGGTTCCGGCTCTTTGCAAAACCTGCCCTGCCCAGAGATCGTCGCTCGGCGAGCTTCCCCACGCGCCTGATAACTTCGTCGCGCCGAACGTCGTGGGGATCGAAAGCGCCGCCATGCCAGCTTACGAGGTCCCCGTGCTCCTCATGCTCGGGGTCGCTCATCACTTCCAGGAAGTGCTCGAAACCCGGTAGGCCGCCCACGTCCTCAGGCGGCGCACGCCCCTCACCATCAACGAAGCGCGGATACTCCACCGACGGATCGGCAGCCGCCACGGCCTCCACGGTAATCGTGAAGCGCCAATCGTCGCCGAAGTCGTAGGTGTAAGCGAGTTCGGTCACGCCGCGATCAAGGGGCGTGCCCAGCTTCATGCCCTTGGCCGAGTAGGTCGGGGTTGCAAGGCTGTCCCACTCGGGATCAGGGATGGCGTATCGGCTCCCATCAACGCGAAACTCGAAGAGGTGATAGTCCTCGAAGGGCATGACGGCTTGGATCACGTCGTGCAGCGCCTTTAGCGTGGCAGTTGCTGGCACCTCGACGCGCCGCCAGATAATGGGCTGCCAGTCGTCGAGTTGGATGTGCAGGCGCGCGATGAGATCAGATCCGCTCATTCGGCCAGTGTGGCAGACGACCGGCACCAGTTCTATTGCAGAAAGTTCGAAGCGGTGGCTCTGCGGTAGGTGCCGACCCTGGGACCGTCAACGGGGCGGAGATGCTGGAACTCAGGGTTCACATCCATGCATTGCAGCCCAGAAGGGGCGGCCAAACTCAAGCGAGCGGCTTATGCCCGAAGCAGATGTGAACCATAACGGAGCTGCAGCGCCAGACTCAAGGTGGCCTGACTTCGCCTCGTTGCTCCCGAGCGCCATCGATCCACAGACGACCGTGGTGATGCGGCACGCACCCCAGGAGACCCGCCTAAAGCGTGCGCTGCCGACGCTTGCAGCCGAATATCCCGTCCAGTTCGATGCCTACCAGTCCATTCAGGGAGAGCGTGTTGCACGAGACCTGCGGCGCGCCAGGCACCTCGCCTCGTTCATCGGTCACAAGCCTCGCCATGCTCTTTTCGTCGGCATCTTCGAGGTTGGCACCGCCCAGCGGGTGACCCGGGAGGAGTGGCACGCCCGACCCGGAGTGCGGGCAATCCTGGACCTTGGCTGCCCCGATTGGGAGGTAGGGAGCACGCTGTTCGAACTCACGCCCACGAACCACCTTGCGGCCTGGCAGGGCAAGCTTGCCGTCCAGTGGCCCAAGCCAGAGATCAGGTGGTGGCGCTGGGCCGCACAGTCCCAAATGCCGATCACGGCCATTCACGAAGAGGCCGCTCTGACGCAAGCCGTTCCGCAGTGGGATGAACTCAATCTCTCCCTCGAGGAGCTAAGGGCAATGCCTTCGCGACTCAGGGAGGCTTTGGCCCAGTGGCGCGCAATTTACTACATCTACGATGTTACAACGCGGCGGGGCTATGTCGGGTCTGCATACGGGGCCCAGAACCTGCGTCGCCGATGGGAGGACTATCCAAGAAACGGCCACGGCGGCAACAAGCTCCTAAAGGCAGCCTTGGAGGAAGGCAGCACGAAGGCAGAGGATCTCAGGTTCACCATTCTCCAGCGCCTATCGCCCGACCTGGACTCCGATGATGTGATCCGGCTCGAGAACTCGTGGATGGAGCGCCTCCACACCCGGGCTCCATCTGGATTCAATGCTAGCTTCAGACACGCTTCCTAGTCGGAATCGGCGGCTGGCTATCGTGCGCCATCGACAACAAGGGAACACCGTAGTGTGGCGTGGAACGTTGATTTCGCTATGCTTCTACAGACTACCCCGCCCGGTGGGATTGGACGATCAATAGCTTAGGGGCAACTTTGCAAATCGCAGTTGCCCCTTCGACCCGCTGTGAGGGGAATCAGGAACATGACGAGCGGCAAACAGGTCAGGCTCGAAGCTGTCATCCGCGAAATGACGAGGCCGCTCAA
This sequence comes from Mesorhizobium sp., assembly GCA_035998495.1. Taxonomy (GTDB): domain Bacteria; phylum Pseudomonadota; class Alphaproteobacteria; order Rhizobiales; family Rhizobiaceae; genus Mesorhizobium_B. Next base: position 54,008 of record DASYHP010000021.1, on the reverse strand, counting down.
TGGGCAGTATCCGCGCCCATGGATGACGAAATCGACCGATCCAGCCTCTTCAGAGGTCTTCACCGTCGGCATGAACCAGCGGAACGGCTTTCCGGCTAAGGAGGTCGGTTCGCACGAGCACTACATCAACGCGCTCTTCAACCGCGGACCTGAATCGTGCCGTCAGCTCTATGATCGGCGGACCGACAAGCCGTCTCCGACTCGTCGCAACACCGATGACCTTGTTGCGCGTCTAGGTCGGCACGGTGTCACCAATGTCCTTGAAACAAACGTAATTTGCTATTCGACGCCCATGAGCGCGGACCTGCGACAGCACGTCCATGTCGGAGGCAAAGAGCGAGGCCGGGAACTCTTTGCGGCGTTGCTGCAGATCATTGCACCGAAAGTCATGATTGCCCACGGAAGCGGAACCGCAACAGAACTCGCGCGACTGCTCGGTCACCCGATCCCGCCGCCGCCGCAGAGCCCAGGTGAACCGGTGGAGGTCGCGGTCGGTGATGCAACCGTCATCGTCATCCCGAGCCTTGCCCCTCCAGGCTATAACAGGTGGTCTCGGTGGGCACCTGAACACCTGGACCACGTGTGCCGACACGTGGCTGCTTTGTTGGCGAGAACCCGCGCTTGAGCCCGACCAGCATCATCGGTTTCGACTCTGCTTGGACTGATCATCCCAAAAAGCCCGGTGCGGTGTGTGCGATCAGGATCGACGCTGAGGGCCATCGCTCCTTCATCGAGCCACAGCTTGCCTCATTTGAGCAAGCCCTAAGCTTCATCGAACAAGAATGGTCACTGAGCGCCCGTTGCCTTGTCGCCCTCGATCAGCCCACGATTGTTCCCAACATGACCGGTATGCGGCCCGTGGACCGGATCGCGGCGTCGTTCATCTCATGGCTCGGTGGCGGCGTGCAGCCAGCGAACCGCTCCAAGATGGGCATGTTCGATGACGCAGCTCCCATTTGGCACTTCAAGGATCGGCTGGGCGCGACCGAGGACCCTGAGTTGGCGCGGAACGCTGAGCGTGGCACCTTCCTGATCGAAGTGTTCCCAGCCTTGGCTCTGCCGTCTCTCGAGCCCGCCTTCTGTGGTAGGCTGCATAGTCCCCGATACAACCCCGAACGAAGGACATTCCGGCTGACGGATTGGCATGCCGTAACGGCGGCGCTCGTCCGCCTTGCACGAGATGAGCAGATTGTTGGGATGGAAGATTGGGCACTGGCAGCACACGCCCTCACTACACCTCGCAAGCCGGATCAGGACAGGCTTGACGCCACGATCTGTGCGTTGGTGGGCTACTTCTGGCTGTTTGGCGATCCAGAGCACACCATGATGCTTGGGGATCTGCAGAACGGCTATATGATCACGCCCGTTAGCATCGCCGCGCGAACGGCTCCAGGTCATGTGGTCTGGTGTGGATCTTTGATTGTGCTGTGCTTTCCTGCAAACGGCCTGTCTGATGGGGTTCGCCGGTCAATGGGTTAGGGCCGGGTTTGCAAACCACCGAGCCCCTCGACTGCGCCCTCTCCGGCGACGCCGGACCACGCCAGCAGGCGCGGATCGCCGCTGGACCAGCATGGCATGTAGGCCAACCAGACGAATGGCTGCTGTCTCGTTGCGTTCTTTATGGGGAATGTCTCTCTCCCATGAAGAAATTCAAATTCCTCCGGCGCACTTATCGAACGCTGCAAGAGCTTGGCTAGATCCTTTCAAGGAAAACTCGCTTACTTGCATCCCGTTAGAGTTCACCAACCGGACTTGATTGTGCTTCACCAACAATCCCAGCAGCACGAGCATGTTCTCCTGCACCAGGAAATCATGGGTATATGAGTCGCCCCATGATTTGCCCTGCAGGTCGGCTGTGTAACCGCCGTCAAACGACAGTGCGAAGCGCACTCCACCTTCTCTGAGCGACCACGCTGGGTTGTAAAGCTCTAAAAACGCCTCACGATTGTCATTGTATAGGTTGACGCGCAGCACCGAGCCGTCACCGCTCGTTGTCTGGGCTGCACAGAAGGTGCGACCAGAGGATATGTTTCTGAAGAAATTGGCTTCCCACGCATCGAACTTCTCGGACGAGAGCAGATCAAAGCTGGCGGCCACAGCAGGCGAGGCCGCGAGTGTCATACCCGCGGAGACCAACAGAGCCGCGAGAGCGCATACGCGATGCCCAATACGCCTCGGATGAGGCATCAGCATCTGCATCCAGTTACTGCCCACAGCAAACCCTCCGCACATAGTTGTTGCCAAAGGTCACCAAGGAGTCATCAGGAACGGCACCCTGCGCCTTTAGCGACCTGAGCATGTCTCCGGCATTACCGCTCGGATAGGTGTCGCGCAGGGTCACGGCATACCAGCCGTTGGTCGCGAGATGCACGCTCAGCGGCAGCGCCGAGCCTTGCACATATGCTCGTGCCTCAGGAAGCTTCCGGAAGCTCTTCACCTGGATGTGCTTGCGGTCGAAGGAGCTCGCCTCGAACTGATCCACCATGACCCAGGAATGGTGCATGTAGCCGCTTAGCGATCCAGCTTGCACCCGATACCATTCGTCAGCACCGCTGGTGATCGCAACAGCCGAGCCGTTGGCCAAGCTGCGTAGCCCATGCGCCTTGCCGTCAGGAGCAACGAGCAGAGGAGCCGCACCTTTGGGATGGCGCACACGCCCTGACTGCGCCTGGGATGCCGCTGCTTCCGGCTCAGCCCGTGCGACCGAGGGCGCTGGGGCCGCCTGATACCCAAGCGCCATCGTCGTCACCCGGAATTGCTGCATCTCGCTCTTGGAAAGATAGCGGATGTCGTCGGCATCGTAGCGCAACGACAGTTGCAGGATGCCAGGATCGACGCCCATCTCGACCATGTAGGCGATAATGTCGGCTGTCATGGCCTGGACCGCGGACACGGCATCGTCGGAGTTCATGGGCATGTCGCCGCTGAAGGAGGACTTGTGAACCCCAATCGCGCCCGGCTCAGCGGTGCGCGTGATCCCGCCAAAGAAGGCAAGCGAGCAGGCCGAAGCGCATTCCAGTGTCTTCACCTGATGAGTGTGCAGGCCGAATAGCCGGATCAGCCGCCCCAGTTCGATGGCCCTGATGATGTTGCCGCCCGGCGAGTTGAAGCCGATCACCGTGGGATTAGTGTCGCGAACTGCTGCTTTGAATCGTCCAAGGTCGTCGCTGAACTCGAACGTGCCTTCTACGATGATGAAGCGTGTGCCGTCAGAGGCTTGGTCGGCATGGTAGCTGAGGTTGGCGTGCGCTCCTGTAGCGGACGCGAGCACGAGCCCAATGAGACCGAGAACGCGACCCACGAACATGCGCTTCAATACCATGTCCCCCGTGCAGCGACGAAGGTAGCCGCAAGCTCGGAAGATGTCGATGTTCGGCGTTGTTCATCGTAAGTGATCTATGGACCGCTGCGCTACGCATGTCTTCTGCGATGGCGGCGGGCGTTGCCGACACGCTCTCATTGATGGGGACGATCTCTGCCGCACGATGGATGCCGTCGCACTCAAGCCGGGGCCGCGCGGCCGTATAGACGCCGGGCATCATCCAAAAATAAAAGCCATAAGCAACAGAGCGATTAGAAGGAAAACGCCCGCAGCAATCCATTCGCTGTTAGGGTAGCCAAGAGTATGATCGTGGGTGCTTTCATGTTTGGCATCTGCAACGAGCAAGCCGAGGCTCTCGGCTGCTGAACGCGCGTAACCGGGCGAACAGCGAAAAAACTCCCGATTATCAGCCACTCTGTGCGGCTTCAGTGCGCGATGTAACGCCGCTTCATCTCGTGCCGAATTCGACGATCGCGCATACCAAGCGCACGTAAACGGGGTCGGAACAGCAGTTAGAGTGCTGAGCTGCAACAGCCTCCCCGATGGTTCGTGGTCGGTCCTTCCGACTTTGACAAGACCCGGCATGGAAGCGTTCTCGGCGCAGTAGATGTAAATGGCGCACCCATCCTCTTCGCCGACAGTCTATTCAAACTGAGACTCTGCCGCCCACCAACCGGGTTCGGATTTTCGCCGCTCCTGCTTTCCGCTGAGCATATAGGAGGCCGGGCAGGAACCCTAGCGCCGTCAGGGGCGGCGGATCTCAAACTGAGACACTACCATGTGCCCGACTCCGATCCGTTCCGCCTGACCTGCAAATGACCTTCCTCCTGGTGCGGCTGACACATGGAGACAGCATCCGGTCGCGAGTTAATGATGACCTGACTTCAAAGCGCCCGAGAGCCGGTGACTCGAGAAGGGCCAAGGTTTGTCGTCTTGCAAATCTTGCGCACAGAAGGCCGGTGATCATCTCCTGTTCACTGCAGCGCAGATTGCCTGCTCGACCGCTACCCTGATGAATTCTCTTTGACCCTTCATCTGCCGGTGAATGGGACGCCCTAATCTACCCAGCACGTGGGTCGCCCGCGTGACGTAGGTCCAGAATGTCCAGTGCCGGACATCGTGAGCCTTCTCTTCGAAGTCCTCGACTCGACCATAACGTTGCATGAAGCCATCTGTGTTGAACGCCGAACAAATGTCCGCTGCCGTCCTGGTCGGATACCGCTTCGCAGCCGCCGAGGCGGCTCGCTTCGCACTCCCAACCACCTTGCGTTGAAAGGCACTAAGGGTGCTGTCCCGTAAGTAAACGCGGCGGCCATCATACCGGAAGCCTAGATACTCAAGGCCATTGCGCCCCTGCTCACCGCTCGCGCGGGTCCAAGTCTGGTCGGCCCCCGTTCCTTGGAACTCGAAGAGGGCGCACTTTTCTGGCTTGATGCGGAGCTTGCGTCCGAACTCCCGAATTTTTGTCTGCACCCACCCTTCAAGTTCCGTCGCTTCGGCCACAGGGATGGGGGCAACGATAAGGATGTCGTCGGAGTATCGATAGTATGTGCCGCCCACACTCTTCGCTCGCTCGCATACGGCCTCGTCGAACTCCAGGAGGTAGAGATTTGCGAGTAGGTCGGAGATCGGCGCGCCCTGCGGGATACCGTAAGGCTTCTTATTCTTGCGCACGAGGGTTGGCGAGCCGCCGCCTCCCGCAATCGCGCGGCGGAACTCAGCATTACTGCATACCTTGCGGGGAATAGCATTCTTCGGTCGGAGAAGACCCCTGATGGGCAGGCCCTTCCGCGATGTAGCTACCACTCCAAAATAGCCAAGGCGTTCATACAGAGCGTCCCGGTCAACAACAGCATAGGACGTGATTGCCTCGAAAACCTTGAAATGGTCGGCGGGGAGTCGGTCTGCTCCGAGAAGGTCGGCCCACGCCCTCTTTAGGCGCTCGTGATCGAGGCTCTCGAAGAAGCTACTGATGTCGAGTGCGATGACGCAGCAATTGCCAAAGCGTCTGATTTCCAAGAAGGCGTCCTGGGCGAAATGAATGTTGCACTTGCCACCGGCCTCTCCAGCGATGCGGCGATAGGCCAACACACAGGCGGAAAGGCCCCGTTTCTCAAGTCGCCTCTCATAAGCCTCCGCAAGCAGGTGGCGATAGTAGCTGAAAATGAAGGCATCGGCTCGGGCTGCATAGCGGATTGGGCGCTCTTTGACCTTCCCGGCCTGTCCCTTCTCCGCAAACCGAGTCCAACGCTGACGATACCGGATGAAGGGGAAGAAGGCATGTCGCCGGACCCTCTGCAGATCGGTGGCGAGTGCGATACCCTCGCTCGGGGTGAGCATGGCGTCGAAATGAGGATAGCCCTTCAGCTTCGGCTTCCACTCGGCGATGCTCGATTCGGGGCGAGAGGGAGGCGGGAGAACCATGTGCCTATGGTTATCCTCCCGCCCCACACTGTTACAAGCGAGCCCAAAAGACTCTAGCGGCACTACACAACGGTGCGGTGTATGCTGTCTGCGAGGCGCGGTGCGCACTGGCGGACCTCGTCTGCCGGTATCTTGTGGAGATCACGATGGACCTTATCACAAATACCTTGCTGGCCTACTTCGGTCGTGACAGTTTCAACCGTCGCTCCGACCGCCTCAGGCCAAGGGCCTTCGCGATTGGATGGCGCTTCCGACAAAGGAGAAAGCGTAGCGCGGAGGTAAGAAGCCGGACGGAGAATTCAAGGTTCTTCCCAAGAATCTTTCGACCCCCTCTGGTTCTCCGCGGCTGCGGAATATCAGGCAGGGCGCGTTGAGAAGCTCCTTGCGGAGGTGAGATTCCCCGTGAATCTCTACCTCCGGTAGATTCCTCGCGAAGATCGCGAGACTGCGTGCGAGTGCAAGAGGGGCCGATAATGGACGCGCCGTCAGTGGAGTTCGAGAGCTTCAGACATTCCTGGCTAGAAAGCATCACTGAGGGGACACCCACGTCTACAGTGCTTGGCCGACGCTTTGCCCTCAAACTCGTCACGCAGTGGATCGATGCCTCTGAGGCCACCGCCGACTTCGTCTACTGTGACGGCGCGCGCGACGGCGGCATCGATGTGGCGATCCTGGATACAGGACCTGACGATTCCAACGATGAGCCTGAGGAGTCTGGGCATTCCTGGTATTTGGTTCAGAGCAAATACGGATCAGCCTTTTCGGGGACCGAAACCCTGCTCCTTGAGGGCCAGAAAGTCATCGATACCCTCGATGGCAAGAGGCCGAAGCTAAACTCGCTCGCGGAAGGACTCCTGGAGCGGCTCACGAACTTCCGCAATGGAGCGAGCCAGTCCGACCGCATCGTTCTGGTGTTCGCGACGGAGCGCGGCCTTTCGGAAAGCGAGAAGCGGGTGTTGGAGGACCTGCGGGCGATGGGTCGCGCTCGAATCGGCACCCTGTTCGACGTTGAGGCGATCTCCATCGAGACCATCTTCCAGCGCCTTCAGGAACAAGCGGTAGCCAAGGCTGATCAACGGCTTACTGTCGAACTCGACGCCAAGATGGTGCATTCAGGCCCGGACCTACTCGTCGGCTCGATCAACCTAACGAATCTCTATGTCTTCCTAAAAGCCTACAGGAACGAGACTGGTGATCTCGATCGCATCTATGAAAAGAACGTGCGGCGTTTTCTTGGAGCGAGGGGAAAGGTCAATCGAGCCATGCAGGGCACTCTCCGTGATGCGCCAGAGCGGTTCGGCCTCTACAACAACGGTATCACGGTCGTGGTCCACGATTTCGCACTCGGTGAGGACAAGGTGAAGCTTGTCGAACCTTACATCGTGAATGGGTGTCAGACGACTCGGACTGTGTGGGAAGTCTGTCATCAGAAGCTTTCTTCGGGTGGCACGGGGAACAACCCTGAACGGGATCATTGGAAGGACAGAGCTGACGCTGGTGTTGTGGTTGCAAAGATCGTGAAGGTTGGTGACACGGGGGGCGAGGCGCTGCTGCGCGCCATCACCCGCTACACCAACAGCCAGAATGCAGTTAGGGAAAAGGACTTCCTTGCCCTCACGGGGGACTTCAAAACTTGGCAGATCGAGTTGGCAGAGCGCTACGATCTCTACCTAGAGATTCAACGTGGTGGGTGGGACTCGCAGAAGGCTCTCCAGAACACAAACATTCATGCGAAGCAATTCACTAAGCACGCAAACGCAGCCGATCTGATCAAGGTTTTTGGCGCAGGATGGCTTGGAGAGGCTGGTTTGGCCTTTGGGAAGAATCCGCCGTTTCTCCCCGATGGTTCCATCTTCAAGAAGATCGTGAATGCTACCGACGCAGATGGGGGACCGTTTGGGGCAAGCGATCTATACGCTGCTTACCTGCTTCAGCAGGCCACCGCGAACTACGGTTTCGGTCGATCCGCCGACAAGCAGTCTCGCCGTCAAACGCGGTTCCTCTTCTACATGGTTGCTCTTGAGCTTCTCAAGGACGTAATGACGCGCGCCAGCTTGAGCACCGACCAGAGTTCTTTGTCCTCATCCATGATCAAGGTCATGAACGCCCCTGATGCAAAAGCAGCACTTCTCGATCAAGCTATCGAGGTGATCGATTCGTATCTTACTCAGGGCTCAGATGACTCGATCTTCCTGGAACCGTCCTACTTGAACACATTCAACTCCGATCTCAATGCATTCCTGAAGTCTGAACAAATTGGAAAGAGCGACACGGCCACTCCACGCCTTCGACAGAACCTTGCCGTCAATAAGAATGTCATGGGCCGTAGCGTTAGTGGGCAACCCTCGCCCAGGCAGGTCATCACGAACTCGATCGCAAAGCCGAATTAACCCTGGGCGCACGCGCGGTGCCTCGTTCCGGTTCGCCCCGAGACTGAAGCCACGATCAAGACCTTTCTCGCGGCCTGAGTGACGCGGACACTCACAATCGGATGTGCAAGCCAGCGACGTAGCACTAGCGTATACCCTGCCGTGACACCCTGAAGTGACATTTGGGCTATGTCACATCTGGGTTGACCGCCGCTATTTGTGACACGGTAGCCTCGGGCCTGAAGCCCTGAGGTGACACCCCTATGGCCCGCATCGGCTACGCCCGCGTCAGCACCATCGACCAGGACCTCGACCTGCAGCTGGCCAAGCTGAAAGCTGAAGGCTGCGAAATCGTCCGCTCAGAAAAGGTGTCTGGCGGCAGCCGCGAGGGGCGTGAGGAGCTCGCCACCATCATTGCCTTCCTCCGGCCCGGCGACGAGTTGATGGTGACCCGCCTTGACCGGCTGGGCCGTGACACGCGCGATGTGCTCAACATCGTGCACGAGTGCGACGAGCGGCAGGCGTTTGTCACCGTGCTCGACCCGCACGTCACCACTCGCGGAGAAGCAGGGCGCATCGTGCTCACCGTGCTTGGCATGGTGGCTCAGATGGAGCGGCGGTTCATCAGGGGGCGGCAGCGGGAAGGTATCGAACGGGCAAAGGCGGCAGGAGTTTACAGGGGTGGCAAGTCGCGCATTGACCATGCTGCCATCAGAGCTATGGCCGAGCAGGGCCTCGGCGCGACCGAGATCGCCAAAGCAGCGGGCTGCTCACGGATGCAAGTATATCGAGTGCTGGCTACGCCGGGTGTGGAGAGGTGAGTCGGGTCGGGCTGAGTTGGATAAAACTCGGATTCAATGATCATCTGACTTGTCACTGCTGAGGTGGATCGAGCCTGAGAGCGTGTTTGAGAAGGTGCTTTGAGGTCAAGGCCAGCGCCGGATGAGGGTGGCTGATGCGGCGATGGTGATGAGGGTCTCGGCCACGGCTGTGAGTTGTTCATAGTCGCGCACGAAGCGGCGGTTCTTCACGATCCAGGCGAAGGTCCGTTCCACCACCCACCTGCGGCGGATCACGGCAAAACCCGCCTGACCAGCCTCGCGCTTGACCACCTCCAGGACGATGTGGGTCCGCTCTTTGGCCCAGCGGACCAGCCGACCTGCATAGCCGCCGTCCACGTAAGCAAGTTCAACAAAGGGGAACCGAGCCCGGGAGCGCTTCAGGACGCCTTTGGCTCCGTCCCGGTCCTGGATGTCGGCCCCATGCACCTCGATCGCGAGTAGCCGTCCGTCGGTGTCGGTCAGGATGTGGCGCTTGCGTCCTTTGATCTTCTTGCCCGCGTCGTAGCCCTTTGATCCCCCTTTTGATCGGCTGTGCGAACAGACTGGCTGTCCAGGATGGCTGCCGAGGGGCTCGCTTCTCGCCCAACCCGCTCCCGGTCGGCCATCACGAGCGTGTGGTGGACGCGGTCCCAGACGCCTTCACGCTGCCATCGCCGAAGATAGTAGTAGACCGTCTGCCAGGGCGGGAACTCATGCGGAAGCAGCCGCCACGCTGCCCCGGCCCGCAGGAAATAGAGGATGGCGTTGACCAACTCGCGGCTTGTGGCCTTGCGCGGGCGCCCGCCCGGCTCCGCCTCGGGAATAAGACACGCAATCAGCGCCCATTGCGTGTCCGTCAGATCGGTCGGGTAAGCCCGCCGACCCCGCTTCCTCCTGGCCATGAGCGCCGGTCCTCTTCAAAACCGACGCCCCATGAATCACGCCAAAGCCAACCAGGGAACCCCCTTCTCAAACACGCTCTGAGTCCTGCCTCTCCAGCGATGACGGCGGCGAAGAAGTCATAAACATCGGATAAGGCCCATAGGTTGCGCCGCTGAGAACGTTTCCGCTTCGGATGGCTTCGACGAACGGCTCAGCGGGACCAGGGATGTGGACAGCCCCACCTTGCTCCGAGCGGGTGGCTGTCATCACTCCGTTCCAGCACAGAGAGTGAACAAACTGCCTGTCCGCGCTGATGTGGCTTTTGCAAGATGCCAGATCTGAACCCGCGCTTGGGACGCCTCGGCCCGAGGTCGCGAGGATCAAGGCACACGGCAGAACGCAGCATGTTGTGCTGCGTTCGGATTTCGCAACATTGATGCCCTCCTACGCGGCGGCAGGCTTGATGCGGGCGACGCGCGCTGGGGCGCGTTCCGCTGTCCGGCGCGCTGTGTGAGGCGGCGAGCGCGGGCTCGGTGCGTGTCGCCGCTGTTGGTTGCTCATCAGCCGGCAAATCTCCCGCTTACGCAGAAGGCGATCGCCGGCGGGAGAAATCTTGGGTTGCTTTCTGTTTCGCCTTGCACGGGGCCGGGAACTTTGCCAAGCCTGAGCGAAAGTTCCCATGCGGTTCTGAGGGGGGCCTTGTGAGCATCGCATTGCCTGGTCCCGCCGCTGGCGTGGAATGTACCGCTTCACGTCTCGTGCCGGTGGCGCAGGAACTGCGTCGCCCAGCCCATCCTGACGCCGTTCACTATGACTGCAGCTTAAGTGCGATCCCTGCAGAATGTTGCAGCCTCTGGCGCGCGGCCAAGCGACTGGAGCGCCTGCCGATGCCGGCCAGCATCAAGAAGGTGGACCGCAACTTTGTGGTGCCGGCCGTGGTCGCGGCAAATAAGGTGCTCGCCCAAAACCTACAAGCAAGAGCTCTCACGCGCCGAATTCGTGGCAAGCCGGTCAGCTCGCACTGTCCTGATCCCTACCTTACTCTTTCAAGAGCCGAAATACAGGGCATTGTCGGCGTAAACATTACGTAGCCGAAATATCAGTAAAGTATGAACTCTGGGTCCTAACACTTTTGTTTCTGCCTCTTCTGCGGGAGCCCATAACGCAAGGTATATCAGTCGTGCCCAAATCTTTCCTCCCTCGTTCCCTCACGCTGTTATGTGTGACCCTACTGCCGCTCCTGGGCCACTTTATTCTTCGCAGCTATGCGAGTGACATCGATGTTGAGGCTAGGTTCACTGAATGCCTGCACGCCAATTCGTATGAGCTCTGCAATGAAGTACTCCAGCACCAGGATCTAATATCACCTGCGCAGAGAGCGTCTGCGCATCTTAGCCGCGGAGTAGCCCTGCTGAGGATGAACCGCCCCTCCGAGGCCCTGTCGGACCTCAACGCGCACCTTCATCTTTCGCCCCGCTCATCTGGTGGATACTATAACCGCGGAGTTGCAAATCGAGATCTGGGCCGGTGCGAATCGGCGATAGCCGATTTTGATATGTCGCTGTCGCTCGATAAAACCAACGCCGATGCTCACTATGGGGCAGCTCTTTGCCACCAGGAAACAGGCGCCTATCATCGTTCGGTGGAGCGCTATACATGGGCGCTGGCGCAACGCGATAGATTCCTGAATGCCCTCCTCAACCGTGGATTCGTGTATGCACGCCTTGATAATACCAGTGCGGCCGCTCAAGATTTTAGAGCAGTTCTCGAAATCGACTCACGACACGCACCTGCTCATTTCAATCTTGGCGTTATTCACCTGAACTGGAATGAGCTCTCCATCGCAGAGAAATACTTCACATCGGCGATCTCGATCAACTCTGGGTATGCGGAGGCATACTTCAACCGCGCTTTGATACGCGCTCATAGAGGTGAATTGCGTGTCGCTGCCGATGACTTTTCCAAAGTAATTGACCTAGCTCTGACATCTGAGCAGTCCAGTGCGTCGCTCGTTTATGACCTGGAACAACTGACGGGCACGGAGAACCCCGACGCCGAGCGGCTTCTGCTTGCTCGGTCGTATTTGGGAAGAGGGCAGGTGTGGCATCGCCTAGGTCAGTTCAGTGCAGCCGTAGAAGACTACGACAGAGCATTAGATGCTGCTCCTGGGATGATTGACGCTGTGGAGCACCGGGACCTGGCTCAAGCACGTCGACCTCTTAGATGAGCAGCTAGTTAAAGTTCCGTGTCTGACCCTTTGCTGGAGTTAAGCTGGATCGAAGCCGTATTGGGTGTCGTCGTTATAGTATGCGCAGTAAGAGTGTACATATATTTTCTCCTGCGCCGCGTCCGGACTTGGATCAGGGTAAGAGCAACAGTAGTCACGCCACTTCGTAATGCGTACGAGGACCTGGAGTGGTATCAATATGTTGTGGTATACTATGTCAAAGGTCGAAAGTATGAAGTTTTGGCGGAGCACTACCTACCGTCCAGGCGAACTATGCGAGAGGGTGACACTATAGATGTTCTGATTAATCCAGATCGGCACGACGAATGTATTGTGTTGCCTGATGCAATGAGGGGGGAGCAATAAAAATGGATCGGGGAACGGACTTTGAAATTAACTCTGGGATAAATAATTCTTTTGGTCCTGCGGTGCGCGGGTGGGGACAGAGCAAGATCAATGCGCAGCCTTCTCTTACGGATCCTGGAGCGTTCACGATACGAGGAGAGCTTGGAGCACCGGTTGGCTTCCGTGCGCGCGCTGCGTTGCAGGGCGCCATTTCTGAGGACGGAGTAGTATTAGGGGGTTGGCAGGTAGATGCGGGGTTAGGCTTCAGTCTTGGGAAAGATATACCGGACCTTAGCGGCAAGCCCAGCAACGGGCTTGCCAGTGGGTACGTTGGGCTCGGTTACAATTCGGAACTCGGACCGGTCGCGACTTTTAGCGGAAGCGTCGGAAAATTGTCGCAAAGTGGAACGGTCAGTATCGCGATTCAACTGCCTGAGATAGAGCCAAATAGGTTGGGCCATTATCTGAAAGGGTGGGACTATGAGTATGACGAGCCGATATACACCGGTGCTGCCTATACGCCGAACAAGGATGATAATGGGAAGCTTTGGGGTTTGGATGCGCCTTCTGAGCACATTCCGATGCGTGATCGCCCTGGCGGTGGAGGCATCGGTGGCCCAGCGCCGGGCCTAAGAGACCCTCAACCTGGTCCGCACGAACCTGTGGGTGAGAGTCGGAATTCCGACCACTGGGGCGAGAATCGCTACTCCGATGGCGTGAGAAGCCCTCGGCCCGGTCCCCACGCACCCGCCGGAGAGAACCGGAGGGACTATGGTGTGGGCGACGTGCCCAACGGCGGCAGGGAGACAAACCCATCAGCGCCTGAACGCACGTTTGGCTCCGTCATCGGACGGGCGCGCAGTGAGCAGGAGGCCATGCGTGCTGCGGCCGAAAGCCCCGTAAGCATCGGCAGCAACCCGACCGATGAGAGACAGGTAGGTACTACCAATTCACCCAGGGCTGCAGTCGGCGGCGCATCGACGCTCGCTCCTGCTGCGCCGGAAAACGAGCCGTACCTATTTGACAAACTGCTCATTGAACCCTGGCCTAGTTATCAGGTTGCTTTCGCCGCCCAAGTGCCGCCGAACGTGCTGAGCCAGCTTGACGAGGCCCTCTCAGGCGGTCGCAGCGGCGAAGGTGGGCGCGGCGGCGGCTTCAACAATGGCGGTGGCCATGGCAACAGCCGCTATGGCGGCAACAACACGCGCGACGGCAGCTATGGCGGCCGGCCCGGCTGGAGCGGCAACAACCCCGTCCTTCTTGATCTCTCGGGCAACGGGCTTGCGGTGGACGGGCTTGGCACGTCCAGCCAGTTCCTGGACATGGAAGGCAACGGCCACGGGCGCCGCACGGCCTGGGCGGGTCAGGGCACGGGCGTGCTGGTGATCGATGCTGACGGCGACGGTGAGATCAGCCGCTCGTCCGAGTTCGTGTTCACGCAATGGGACAGCTCGGCCAAGAGCGACCTGGCTGCGATCAAGAGCGTGTTCGACACCAACAGGAACGGCAGGCTGGATGCGGGCGACGCGCGCTGGGGCGAGTTCCGTGTCTCGGTCGATGGCCAACTCAGGACGCTGGCCGAGCTCGGCATCCAGTCGATCGACCTCACACCCTCGGGCAGCGGGCAGGTCTTCGAGGACGGCTCCGCCATCACGGGCCGGACCACCTTCACCCGCACCGACGGCAGTACGGGCCAGGTGGGCGATGCGGTTCTCGGAGCGGACGGCAGGAGCTACAGGGTCGAGAAGACCACCAGTGGCCAGACCACGACGATCAAGGGCTTCAACAAGGACGGCAGCCTCGCCTTCACCGAGACGGTGACCAGGAGCGCCGACGGCAGCTTCGAGACCACGCAGTTCGACGACAACGGCGACGGCGTCGTGGACCGCTCGCAAACTGAACAGCGCATCACGCACGCCTCGGGCGAGATCGAGCGGGTGGTCAAGAACTTCCGCGCCGACGGCTCGCTTGCCAACAGCACGACAACGTTCACAAGCGCCGACCGCCGAACCGTGAGCACGTCGCTGGACCAGAACGGCGACGGCATCGTCGACCAAGTCCAGGTGTTCCATAGGAACCAGCAGGGCGCCACGGAGACGGTCGTTACGGAAAGAAGCGCCAACGGCGCTGTGCTTTCGGAGGTCAAGACCATGGCCTCGGCCGACGGGCTCGGCAAGACCGTGCTCGCCGACACGGACGGCAACCAGGCTTACGACCGCAAGCAAACCGAAGCCACCGTCGTCTCAAGCACCGGGCGCACGAAGACGATCGAGACGCGCGTTGCCGCCAGCGTGGCGCTAGTGGTGGGCACGCTCGTGGGCAAGGAGGAGGCCTGGACCAGCACGGACGGCAAGAGCCAGACGATCAAGTCGGATCGTGATGGCGACGGGGTGTTCGAGGAGCGCGTGACGGCCAAAACGCAAGTCGGCGCCGATGGCCATGTGTTCACGACCACGCGGACCTTTGACGCCGCCGGCAGGCTGCTCGCAAGCGAAGTGACCTCCGTCAGCGGCAGCGGCCTCGTCAAAAGCAGGACCATCGACGTCGATGGCGATGGCGACACGGACCTGGTCACCGCCGAGACCACCCAGATCGACGCCAACGGCACGATCGTTCAGACGGTGGACCAAAAGAGCCGGGACGGCCATTTGCTCGGGGTCGAGACGACCAGCACCTCGGCCGACGGCAAGCTGATCGTCATGTCGGTCGACGCGAACGGCGATGGCGCGACCGACTTTGTCAAGCACACTTCGACTGATGCCCAGGGCGTGACAACCGTCGTCTTGACCGAACTGAACCCCGACGGTTCGCTCAAGTCGAGAACGACGGAGACGACGCTGGCGGGCGGTCTTTCCAAGACCACACAGATCGATGCGGACGGCGACGACGCCCCTGATCGGACCATCACCGACGTTACCACTCGCGATGGCGGCAACAATGCCGTCCAGACGGTGACGACCACCGCCCGAGACGGCACCGTGATGGGCAAATCGATCCTGTCGTCCGCTCCAAACGGGCTATCTTCGGTCCTGAGCGTCGACCTGACGGGGGATGGCGTGATCGACCGCACGACGAGCACGGCCACTGTGCTCAACGCGGACAGTTCGCGCACCACAACGACGACGCTCGCCTCGGCCGGCGGGGTCACGCTCTCGAAGAGCGTGGAAGTGACGAGCGCCAATCGCCGGGTGGTTACGACGAATGTTGACGGTAATGGGGACGGCCGGACGGACCAGATCACGACCGACCTGCTCAACGATGACGGCAGCCGCAAGCTGACGGCGGTGGATCACAATCCGAACGGCAGCGTCAGGGGCAGAACCGAAACGGAGGTGAGCGCAAGCGGGCTCAGGACGACCGCGCGCGTGGACCTCAATGGCGACGGGGTGTTCGAGAGGACGACGATTGCCGACACCGTCATCAACCCCGACCTCATGGGCAGTGACGCCAACAAGAAGGACGGCAGCCGCACGCAAACGGTGACAACGTGGTCGAGCAACGGCACGCTTCTGTCATCGGTGGAAACCACGCTGGCGCCCAACGGCCTGTCCAGCTTCATCCGCTATGACGTGGACGGTGACGGGCTGGTGGAGCGCCGGGCGAGCGACGTCACCACGCTCGGGCACGACGGAACCACCACGCGGACGGTGTCGCAGCTTGGCGGCACAGGCGCGCTACTAGGCTCGGTGAGCACCACGACCGATGTGTCGGGCCAGAAGGTGACGGTGAAGGAGGATTTCGATGGCAACGGTGTGGCGGACCGGACCACGACCTCGGCCTCCGAGATCGATGCCGAAGGAACCAGAACCGAAACGATCAGGATCGCGGACCGCAGCGGGGACGCGGCGACCGAGCTGATCTCGGAAGCCACGATGGTCATTTCGGCCGACAAGCGCAGCGTTTCGAGGAGCAGGGATCTCGACGGCGATGGGATCGTCGATGAGCGCCACACCACAAGCGTGACCGCCAACGGCTCAGTGACTGACACCTTCTCCACTTATGGCATGAACGAGTTGGTCAGCTCCCAGCATTCAGTGACTGCGAGCGCCAACGGACTGACGGTTTGGACGGCTACCGACGTGAACGGTGACGGCGTCAATGAGCGTACCTCGACTGCCGTGAAGGTGTTGAATGCCAATGGCAGCACGACCGAATCGCTGAGCGTCTTCAGGGCGGATGGTTCCCTGAAGGAAAAGACGGTCGTCGACACTTCCGCAAGCGGGCTCAGGACCGTGACGCAGTGGGCGCCGTCCGGCTCTGCCGTGACGCGGACGAGGACCGAGGAAGTGGTGCTCAACGCGGACGGCAGCACGGTTGAGACGACCAGCTACACGAAGTCAGGCGGTGCGCTCGAAAGCAGGGCAGTCACCACGACGAGCGCCGACAAGAGGACAGTCGTCAACACGTTCGACTTCAACGGCAACGGAACCGTTGATCGAACTGTGACATCGACTTTGGCGGATGACGGTCGCCTCACCGTGATCCAGCGTGGGCTGATCCCCGATGGATACGACGAAACAGATCCAGGCGAGATCTCGACCGTCACAACGAGCGATGGCTTGTCGAAGGTTGTCGAGTACCGGGCTCACGACAACGATTATGCCTCCGGCTACCGTGTGATTGGCCGCGATGCCACAACCGTCGCTCTGAATGCGGATGGCGGAACGACGGCCACCACCGAGCTCTACGCGCTTGTAAGATCGGGCTTCTCCCAAGTGTTCGCCAGAACGGGCTTGGCAGAGGTTACAACGTCCGGCAACGGGTTTGACGTGACGGCCAGGTGGGACGTCGATGGCAATGGCACGTTCGACCGCACTCAGACCTCTCAGATCGATCTTCTTGCCAGCGGAGGGAAAAGAACAACCCTCGACACCTGGGAAGGTTCAAGCCTGGCCCGCCGCTTCATCACCGAGACCAGCGGCAATGGCCTGCTTTCCACGACGTCGTGGCAGATCGATCCTGCCGACCCGCTGAACGATGGCAGCCTCGCTCAGAATGCCAGTGACGTCACCGTCATCAATGCGGACGGATCGAGCACGCGAACGGTCACAAGCAAATCAGGTTCAACGGTGCTGTCAACGTCGGTGACAAAGACCAGCGCCAACGGCCTTCTCGTCACCACTGAAGAGAACTTGGACGGCTTGGGCGGCGTCGACAGGGTTCGAACTTCGGTCAGCAAGACGCTTGCCGACGGCACGACGGTTCAGAGCCTGACCTCCGTCGATGCGGCGGGCAAGCGGATCGAAGCCGCCACTGTCACAGTCAACGCAGCCGACCGCACCACCACGACCGAGCGCGATGCGGATGGCGACGGATCAATCGATCAGAGGGAGGTGACGACCACGCTACTCGACGGAAGCGTGAGGACTGCCATCACGAACATGGACGTGGCCGGCATCGCGCGCTCCATCGCGACGATCACCACCAGTGCCGATGGTCTAAGCACCAACTGGGCCTGGGACTTCAATGGGGACGGCATCACGGATCAAAGCCGTGTGACCATTCTGTTCAATCTGCTGGCGAATGGAGAATATCAAAGCCGCACGACCGATTACACGGGGCCAAATTACACCGTCATCAGGCGGGTGGAGGCGACTAAGAGCCTCGATGGTCGGGTCTTGGAGATGAATACGGTTTATGACACATCTCGCGAGTCAGACCGCAGAGAACAATACACTACCAACATCGATGGATCGGAAACAGTATACACCGCAAATGATGGTGAGGTCGGAAAAACCTGGCTCCTGCATCGAGGCGGCATCTACTGGCGCCAGGACGTGGCAGATAATGTCGTCTCAAAGACGAGCGCGGACGGCCTGACCACCGTCACGTTTGCCGACTACGACGATAGCGCGAACACCAGTGTCTATAGTGATGATCTGGCGGCGTTCGGTTACGAGCACAAGGAAGTCGCCCAGACACGGGTCGACGGCTCCGTAATCACCTCGATCACCGATGTGAACAGCGCAGGCGCCGTTGTTGCTCGGGGCGTCATGATGGTCAGCTCGGACGGGCGGACCACCAACCTGAAGAAGGACGCCAACAACGACGGCTTCTTCGAGCACCTTGAGACGGCTGTGAACCGGATCGATGGCTCCATCGCAAAGGTGGTGGAGGACTACAATGCCGATGGCTCCCTCAGGCAAAAAGTCACCACGGAGGTAAGCGCCGACGGCCGGAACACCTTCGTTGTGACTGCAGTCGGGTCAACGGGAACGGGTGTGGCCACGGGAGCCTATGTCGATTTCAGCATAGGGGCCGAAACGAACGACACTCTGCGGGGCACGGCCAGCAACGACGACCTGGATGGCGGAGCGGGCTCGGACAAGCTCTTTGGGGAAGCAGGAAACGACACCCTTGATGGCGGTGCGGGCGACGACAGCATCGACGGGGGTGCCGGGCGTGATCGGCTCCTGGGGGGAGACGGAAACGACTATCTGACCGTAGGGGCCGGCGACTTCGCCGATGGGGGCACCGGCCATGACACGATGGCGTTGGCGGACCAGCTGGCGAACATCAAGGCCCTGCGCGTCAATGGTTCGCTGTTTGTCGCATCCTCGACAACAAGCAGCGTGATCCAAGTTCAGGACGTCGAGCAGGTCTTTGCAACCTCGGATCAACTGTACGCCACGCTCGCCAGCATCATCCAGGGTGAGGCGAGGTTCGATGCCCAGGCCTACTTGAGCAACTATTCCGACCTCCGGCAGGCCTTCGGAAACGATGCTGACAAGGCCCTGCTGCACTTCGTGAGGAACGGCTTCGCCGAGCGGAGGCTTGGCACCGACGCGCTGGAGTATGTCGCCGCCAACGCGGATCTGATGGCCGCCTATCGCGACCTTGATGAAGCTGCCATCCGGACAGCGGGGGCCAATCACTTCCGCAATACGGGATCGGCGCAAGGACGGGCAACCGACTTCAATGCGGAACAGTACTTCGCCAACTACGGGGACGTGCGCGCCACCTTCGGCTCCCCGGAAGCGGCGGTGCTGCACTTCATCAAGTGGGGGAGCCTCGAGGGCCGCACGTCCGGAAGCCTGACATCCTCGACCTATGCCAACGACATCGTCGGCGGGTCGGGTGCCGATATCCTTCGAGCGAACTCGGGCAACGACCGCCTCTCCGGCGGCGCTGGCAGTGACATCCTGGAAGGCTATCGAGGCGCCGACCAGCTGGATGGCGGGACTGGCAATGACACGGCAAGCTATGAGAATGCCGGCGCGCCCGTGGGCGTTCATCTCGGTGCGTCACGCGGCTTCTTGGCCCAAGCGCGCGGCGACACGTTCATCAGCATCGAGAACGTACAAGGCTCGGCCTACGGCGACTGGATCATCGGCGACAAATCCGCCAACCAGCTCTGGGGTGGGGCGGGCAATGACCGTCTCAACGGCGCGGCCGGTGCCGACCGGCTCTATGGCGGGGCGGGCAACGACATCCTCCAAGGCGGCCTTGGCGCGGATTACCTCGCAGGCGAGGACGGCGACGACGTCCTTTGGGGCGTCACAAGCGAGGACCAGTTCTTTGGCGGTGCTGGCGTCGATACGGCCGTCGTCGAGGATGTCGCAAGCGCTTATGCCATGGGCCGCTTGGTGAAGGTGGATGGGCAAGCCTATTTCGGGCACCCCATGTCCGGCCTGCTCCGGCTCGGTGGCGACATCGAGCAGCTCGCATTCGAGGACGGGGCGGTGTTCGACCTCCGGCGCGTTCGCGACACGGACTGGCTGGAATACATCGCTTCCCATGGCGACCTGATCCAGGCCTTCGGCGACCATGGTGCGCTCCCCACCATGGCTCAGCTCCGGACCACTGGTCAGAACCACTACTTCAATGCAGGCTGGGCCGAGGGCCGGACCGTTTCGTTCAACGGGCTCGAATACAATGCCAGCTATGCCGACCTGATGAACGGTTATGGCACGAACGGCGACGCCGGTACTTACCACTATATCGGTTGGGGCTACTACGAAGGGCGCCAGATCGGGTTCGACAGCGTCGCCTATCTGGCCAGCTATGGCGATCTGGCGACCGCATACGGCACGAACCTCGAAGCCGTGACCATACACTACATCACCAACGGCTACCAAGAGGGACGCACGGTCAAGGCGTTCAGCGCGCTCACCTACATCGCATCCTACGGCGACGTCGTTGAGATGATCGAAGCGGCGGGCAGCATCACCGTCGAGGAGATGGAGGCGATCGCCGCCAACCACTTCGGCGCCCACGGCAAGGCGGAAGGACGAACCGACAAGCTGTTCAACCCCACCAACTATCTGGCCGCCAACTCCGATCTCGTCTCGATCTACGGCGACAATCTCCAGGCCGCGACGCTCCACTACATCCAGCACGGCTACTATGAGGGCCGGCCGAGCGGCAGTTCGACGACCACCGGCTCGGATTACGGATCAGGCTCGAACGGCGGTCCTGGCCTGCCCTGGGATGAGCCTTTCGACCCGCTGCTTTATGTGGCGACCCACACCGACCTGATGAGCAACCTGAACGCTCGCGGCATCACGGATGCGGTGAGCATCCGTGCGGAAGGCATGCAGCACTATCTCAACGCCGGAATGGCGGAAGGGCGCAACGCCAGCTTCGATCCGCTGGAATATGTTCTGACCTCGGGCGACCTGTGGAACGCCTTCAGCAACGACCTCGAGGCAGCCACGCTGCACTACATCAACGCGGGGCATGTGGAGGGCAGGCCGCAGTCCCACTTCGACCCGCTTCTGTATGTCGCCGGCTACGACGATCTGGTCCGCAGCTTCAGCGGGCTTGGTTCAACCGAGGCCATCCGGGAGGCGGGCGCACGGCACTGGGCGGATCGCTGGTGGATCGAGGGAAGGGCTGCGGACGCCTTCAACGCCGTTCAATACCTCAAGAACTACGCCGACCTTGGCAAGGCGTTCGGCAGTGACACCGATGCCGCCGCCATGCACTTCATCCTGGCAGGTTATCACGAGGGGCGAACCGACGACGTGCTGATGGC
The DNA here is from genome assembly GCA_035998495.1 of Mesorhizobium sp. GTDB lineage: Bacteria > Pseudomonadota > Alphaproteobacteria > Rhizobiales > Rhizobiaceae > Mesorhizobium_B. Next base: position 32,641 of record DASYHP010000021.1, on the reverse strand, counting down.
ATGATGCGGGAGGAGAGGCCGGGACGTGCGTGGTGTGATGCTAGGAGCGCTCGCGGAGAAGCTCTGGCCGCTCGACAAAATGGTTTGCCAGAGATCCCAGCCGTGCCTGTTAAATGAGAGGTCCTGGGCCTGGAGCTCAGCCCCTCCCTTGAATACCGGAGCCGCCTGTCGTTTGCCTGTGCACGAGAGCAACACCGGGCCAGCAAACCGGCTGAAGGTCGCCTGCTCTTCATCACCATCGAGAATGAGGCGGGGATCGCTAATCTCGTCGTCTGGCCCAAGCTGTTTAAGGCAAGCGGGCGGCTGATCCTGTCAGCCAGCATGCTGGGCATTGAGAACTTTTTCAGCGCGAAGGAGAGGTGGTGCACGTCATCGCACGCCGCCTTCATGACCTCTCGGGCATGCTCAGCACCGTTGGCGACCGGGAAGTACCTTTCCCGGTGCCGCACGGCCGCGGCGCCGAGTTCCACCACGGCGACTCGCCCGACCAGCCGGGCAGGCCACAGCAGGGCGTCAACAAAGCACGGGACATCTTCATCCCCGACCTCAGCCTGGAGGCCATCAGGGTCAAGCCGCGGGATTTTGGGTGAGCCCGTCGGTTTAGGCGATAATGGCCTACTTTCGAGATGAGCCGACTGGCCGCCATGCCGCACGATTCTACAACCTTTGTAGCACTGCAGCCTTCAGCTTGGCGAAGTCCTCCTCTCCAATAAAGCCTTGCTCCTTGAGGCGCTGAAACCGCTCGATCTCCTGCAATGCCTCGGCGGTCTTGAGCGTCTCAGTCGTCCCCTGTGCCGCTCGGCGCGTTGGCTCAAGCCGAATCCGGCTCACGTCATTGGCAAACAAGTTCAGCCCGGACTCGCCACCATGTGCGCCGGTGGCCTCACGCGTGCGATGGACGGCGTGCAGAGCCCAAACGAGCGCCACACCCCAGCCGATGCCAGTGCTGCCCAAAAAGGCGTTCACCGCCAGGATCAGCCAGCGGTTGGGGTGTTCGCGCCGAAAGGCGATCACCGTTGGAGTGATAAACAAGAGAATGCCGACGAGCCAAAGAAGCGCATAACCACCAAAGATGAAGGCAAGGACCACGTCGTCGCTCACGAGGTGCGCCTTTCCGAGAACAAGCGGGCCTTCAAGACCTCGAACTCGAGATCAGAAAGTGCACCGCTGGCCCGGAGCTGAGCGAGCTTTTCGAACTGTGCGATCGAGTCGCGTCCTTCGACCGGCTGGGCAGGCGCACCGAAGGATGGCTCCACCCGGCCCTGCGTTGACCGGTGGCTGGCGGGCAACTCACCACCCACTGCCGATCCAAGTGGATCAGGGCCGAACCTATTGGGACCTCTCGTGCCCGGAAAGCATGCCGACACGAACAGCAGAAGGAAGACGTAGGGAACAAAGGCGAGGAGCGCCCACCATGCTGACCAATTGATATCGTGGAGCCGCCTGCCCATGACATTGAACCACGGGCCGATGTGAACAAGCACAACGATCGCGAGAAGCAGGTTCGGCCAAACGGAGGCGCCCGGCCCCGCGCCAAGCAGGAACACGATGGCTGAGATGAGCGCGAAAAGAACGACGTTGAACTGCCAAAACTCTGAGCGGGAGGCTCTCCCGACGGGCGCACCATTAGCACGCATCACAGTTCCGTAGCCGCCCATCAGCTTCTCCTCCCGGTCAGCCTGGCCGGGCTGCCACCCTTCAACCCTGGATGGGCAGCGACGTAATTCCTATCGTATACGTCATGGATTAACGCGCGCAACCCGCGTGCCTTGCCGCCATGGATGGAAGGGCAAGGCTGGCGTGGAATGTGCGGCGGCTGCGCACGGCTGGCGGGCTGTCGCAGGAGAAGCTGGCGCTCGATGCTGGTGTGGCGGGGCCGTATCTCAGCCGTATCGAGCGCGGGGTTGTGAACCCAACGATTGACGTGATGGACCGTTTGGCCACCGCGTTTGGCGTGCCTGTCGATGCTCTCTTGCGTGCTCGCGATGCTGGAGAGGCAGCGCCAGAGCCGTTGCGGGCTGGCCGCAAGCCACGAAAGGGGCAGTGACCTGAACCGCACCGTAGGCGCATTTTGCACGCCGAGGCATGGGAGCGGTGGCATTCAGTATTCCTCTGCCAGCATCAGGGTCATGACACGGCGAGTCACGGTCGGGTCAGCCGGATCGGGCGAGTGCCAGCGGAGGTCGCAGTCATAGGCATCGATCTTGAAGAACACCGTGTGGCCTTTGACCTGAACGACGCCGAAATCGTGCTCGCCATAGGGATCGTTGTCGGCGCTGAAGGCGTCGAACCGTGCGACTGCGTCCGTGATCAGGGTCAGCACGCCCGCGCCGAGCGCCCTCACTCCGGGCGTCGTGACAACGATTCCGCCGATGCCGCGCTTGCGCAGTTGGTCGTTCAAGGCCCGCACGCCATCGCGTGCGCAATCAGCAATGGCCGCCATGATGAGACACTCCAGATCGTCAGGTAAGGGGTGCCCGGACCACCCCGGTCCGGGCGTCGCACATTCAGTCGCTGACCGGCTGCTCGGGATCGAGCGGCGGTTCGGGCTTGCGCAGGGGGTGCATCAAGGCGATGTCTGCCCGGCGGCGCGAGAACTTGGGCTCCTTGGGCCAGTCACAGTAGCGCAGGGTGAAGAAGTCCTCGCCCACCACATCCACAACCAGGCACTCATACCAATCCATGTGGCGCGGCGCTGCGCTGGCGAGCACGATGGCACCAACCCGGATGTCGGCCCAGTTGCTCGGCTGACGCACAGGGGCAGGCTCCGGACCCTCGGAGGCCGTTGCTGTGCCCCTGGGCGCAGGTGCTGCCAGGTGGGGTTCACCCGAGCCATTTGTCACCGGCTCACCTGGTGTCTTGGCCCCAGGCGCGGCAGGCTGCGGGGCAGCGGCCTCTAGCTCGGTGAATAACCCCGCCTTAATGAAGGGCACAAAGCCCTTGCCGGAGGCAAACACCCGGCCCTTGGGCAGCTTGGCTGCAAGCGCCCGCTCGGAATCGGTTTTGATGCGCAGCACGTTCATTCCCATCAGCGCAGCCGCCTTTTCGGCCAGCGCGGCCTCACTCGCAGCGAATGACGAAGCGTGCGGCTTGCCTTTGTCGTCGCGCCCGAAGACCACGACGGCAGTCAGTTGTGGGGATGTTGTTTGGGCCTGAGCGATCATGAGCGCCCTCCCAAAACGACTGAGGAGGCCAAAAGCCCCCTCATCAGTCGATCAGCATTGTGCAGGTATGGTCGCGGCCACGGGCCGCCAGGATCATCAAGCATGGCCATCTCCGACTATGGACTGCTTGGGCCGCAGTGGCCCAGGCGAACACCAGCACGATATAGGATTATATTCCTGCTGTCAAGGTAAGGCAGACACGGATAGTAGCTCAGTTTGAAACCCGAAATGTGCCCGAGCGTTCATGGCGAGCAAATTAGCGGACGCTCTTGGGAGGCTACCATGCCGCTTTCATTCCCGTATCAGGATAGCAAACCCACTCAGATAAACCGCCATCAGGCAGCAGAAAGCACGGTGAGGATCACAGCCGATGGACTGTTTAGGGTAGACTCACGTTTCACGAATGCAAAGCAGTTGGATGGAGATCACTTCGTTACGATTGTGACGGCATACTCAGGTGAGAAGCCTGTTGCGATCATCAAGCAGATTAAGGGCCTGAACGCGCGTGGTTGGGGCGGAACTGTTGAGCAAAGGGATAGCACTCAGGGAACAATTCCGTCCAATGCGTTGGCTCAGATAGACAGGGTCACTATCGAGCACGGTCTATATGATTGGGTCGATGACTCGCTTGTCTGGAAAGTCATAGGTGAGACGGTTAAAGAGTTCCTACGCAATAAAGACAGCGGATTTCAGATGGTGTCGTAATCGTAAGACAATAATCACGGCGCGCGCTTTTTGTAGGGACCGCGCGGCCCCGGCTTCGGCGCAACGGCGTTGATCATCCGGCAAAGATCGTCCATCGACCAGAGCTTGTCAGTGACGCCCGCCGCCTTCTTTGCGATCTCCACGCGCCGCTCTGGCGTCATGTTCTCGGCGCGCTTCTTCCCACCGTTTGCGCCAAACGCCTTGGCGGCAGGGTCTTTGCCATCGTCCACGAGCGCGCCTTCCTCTATCTCGCCCGTGGCGAGGCGCATGACGCGAACCGCGTTGCCGATCAGGTCGGCGGGGCGCTTCTGGCCTTTAGGTCAGGCGGGCATTAGAGGCCATCGCCCTTGGCGGCAGCTTCCTCAAGCTCTCGTTGCTTCTTATGCGCGAACGGTGTCCAATTCATGCGCCCTTGCCATTTATGGCCCTGTCTCTCGCACTCGGCCCTTAGCACCGCAGTCTGTTCGGTCGTCGCGCCAACTAGCTCGTTGCAAATGAGCGGACTCACCTGCTTCGGATAGCTGGGAGGGTCGCGAAAGCCCCAAATCTTGCGATTTACATCCTCGGCTGCTGCCGTGACACAGCCAATTGCCAACGCTAAGCAGGCCCCAACAGCGCGCATTGTCGTTGATACTCTCATACTTCCGCCTAAGCATATAGGAAACCGGATCGGCAGGCCATGGCACCGTCAAGTGCGGCGGATTTTAAACTGAGACACTACCAACACGCGCTTAGCCTGGCATGAAGGCGTGCCGTTGAGTCCCCGACCCGCAGGCCGTCCTAGCCGACGTGCAGTGCAACTCTGTCGCAGACGCTGAACACCGGGCAGGACGAGTTCCGGCAACGGGCGCGGTCGTCTATGCGGTTGCCGTTGCAGACATCCAATTCCGAGGTTGAGCAGAAGCGCCAAATTGCGAACTGCACGAAACGAGGAAAGCAGGCCGGGAAGCTGGGGGTGAACTCGCGGGCATCCACCCGCTGAGCCAAGCCACGAATCAGGTCGGAACAGCCGCCTGCCGCATAGCAGCGCGCACCGTAAGCGTGTTCGGCACCAAACCGGCGCAAGGTGCCAGTCCGATGCAGGTGATTGTGCAGAAGGGAGTCAACCACGATCATCCCCGCGCCGGTCGTGACCCAACGTTCTCTGTTCGGATCAGCCGCGAGGAGAAGGTCGGCCAAAGCCATAGACCAAACCTTGTCCCCGATGCCGTAAATGTTCCGAAGTGGATCAAGCAGCGCAGCACCCATTCGCACGGCGCGATTAGGCTCATTGGTGCCGGGGTCAGCATCCGCCAGGCGCTGATTGATCCAGCCGACCAGGTCACCGTTGCATACGTCGCGAATGAACAGGAACAGGGCGTAGGAAGCCTGGATAAGGCTGCCCTTGCGGGCGGGGTGCAGAGGCAGGGAGCACCTCGGCAGGTGTAGCGGTTCAGAGCATGTGCGCTGGGCTTTGCGGTAGCGGCAGTGATGGAAGGCCCAGAAGCTTCGCAAGCGAGGGCAAGACGGGTCGTCACCGAGCGATTGAGCAATGTCGTGCCAGCCAACGATCCCGTTCCTGGCAGTGAAGGCAGCGGCGTTCCGGTCCGAAATGCCCTGATACTGGCTGACACCTACGAGCCATTCGAAGATCCCAGCCGTGTCGCTACGTGCGACGGCAGCAGGTATGCCGTCGGCGGTGAGGTTGGCTCGAATGTTCGCGAGATAGTCGCGCGGTGCTAACGTCAGCGTCGGGCGTGCAACCGCCAGAAAATGCTGCCATGCCCTGTCCGCGTTCATGCTTGCTTGACCCGTGCGACCCGGACCAGCGTCGCACGGGGTCGATAGGCAAGGTCAACGCCTGCTTTGTTAGCCACGCTACAACGCGCTGGGACTCTCCGGCAGCCGAACGCAATACACTCGACCGGCTCGACAAATGCCCTGTGGGGTCTTGATCGTCAGCTTTGGGCTGTTTCCGCCCTCTGTGCGCGCTACGCCGCGCCGGACGAGTGCTCTCATCATCTGGCTCGAGTCGGTGAATACCTGCTGGAACCGGGGGGAAGGAATGAGGATCTCGGTGCCACCCTCCACCGCGCGCCAGAAGCCCTCACTTTCTTCAAATTCGCTCCTTGTCAGCGGCCTCTCGAGTCTGTCCGCAGCAACCAGCGCATCCCAGTTCGAGCGGACATAGTCCCTGATCCGTTGGAGGGGGTCGCGATGGCGAGCCGGGCGGGGTTCGGAATCCACAGCCGCATGAATGCTGCGGATAGCCCACAGCAGGTCCTTTGCCTCGCCCGGTATCAGCCCGCATTTCTGTGCCAGACTCCCCCCACCAAATGTCATGGCAAAGGTCTTTGTCACCCGCGCTGGCGTTCGAGCGGCTTCTTCTCGAGCGAATGCCTCATAGTGGGCCATGCGACGCCCGATGCTGGCTCGAAGTTCGTCGTTGTGAGTCGCGACGTATGGAAGGAGCCGACGAATAAACTCCCGGCCCGCCACGCCGTAGTTTTCATCGGCGGCGCGACGGATGGACTCAATGGTGGAACGGGCAGAACTGAGGCCGTTTGGGATCGTGTCCAGCACACCGTGCTCGCCAACCACACGGACCGTGATCATTCTTTGCGCGAGAGCACCCGCCACTGCTTGCGAAGCATTGACCAACTCCGCCAAAGGTAAGTTCGTCGTGCTCAAGGTAGCCAAACGAATGTGGTTTCGCGGCCCAGTGTCTCCAAAGCGCCTTTTCTCTTCCGTGCTGGCCAGCATGAAGACCGCGCGATTGATCGAGTCCCCGAGCTTCTGCTGACCGTCCCCGAGCAGATTTCCTTCGTCTAGGGTAAGATGGCAGTCGCTGTGGTGACGCTTGACTTGGTCAAGCGAAGCCAGCGTGAGCGACCAGCTTTCTCCGCCGCCTACATCGCTACCGGGCCGACCTCCCCAAACTGAGGACGCAAGAACGCCCAAGGTGCTTTTCCCCGTGCCGCTCTCGCCAACAAGCTCAACAATCGGGTTTAGCATCTCCGGCGGCGCAAACCGCATCAGCGGGCCGATGAAGGCGTAGGCCAGCACGAACAAGGGGAGCCGCTGCCCCTCGACGAGAGGGTGAACAGCGTCGATCCAATCGTTGAGTCTTCCATGCGCAGCAAACTTCTCGTCCGGCTCAAAGGCCACGAGGACCTGGTCGGTGCTGTCGCGACCCGAGGCAACCTCACCGTCGCCGAACACGTAGTGGCCGCCGATCCAGCCCTGATGAGTCGAGACCAGCCCCGCTCGGTAGTCGGTGTGCTCCTCGATCAGCCTCCTGAGGCCTTCCTGTGACCCACGGGTCAGGTATGTCATGCCGGGTCCGGACAGGCGAGAGAACACGCTGCGCGGCTCTCTCTGAAGCTCCTGGAGCGAGAACCAGTAGGAACGACCAGCCGTTCCGAAGCGGACCCAGTGGTTGCCATGCTGGTCCACCACCGCGTCCAGGATGTCCGCACGTCCAAGGCCCTGTGGACTTAGGTTGCTCGGGGTGGACCGCCGTTGTCGCCGGTCATGTTTGTCCAATCGTGCAGTGTGCGCCATCGATTAACTCCCTTGCGCGTCCAGAGACATGGATTGGCAATTTCCCACCTCCCCACCTTTCCCACCCTGTTTGGCCGGTGACAGTAATTGGCTTGCGCACTGCTCGCAGTGTTGCGACCCCCACACCGCAAACCAGGCCCCCGATGGCTCAAACGAGGTGCTCCGCACCACCTGCGAGCGTGCAGACGGATCGGCGGCTCACCAATGATGAACTGATAAATACAAGGCTCGCATGGCCTCACTGCCCCCACTACGAGGAGACCAGCAATCGTTCATCAGTGTGATGTCCGCGAGGTTGTGACGGTCCAGCCAGAGAAGAACTTGACTGTGAAATGGCTCGGGAATGCGATGACCCTTGCGGTCACGCATCAACACGCCGTCCTGGTCACGCACGCCTCTCGATGGCCAGTAGGACTTCAGCAGGTAGGAGAATTGACGTGCTCGGTCTCGAACCGGCCTGCATCGCACTGGAGCCGCCCGAGTTCGCGACTTCACGTAGCCCCACTTACCCTTGAGTTCGTGCAGGGCCTGCGCCTTCGGCGCGGTGGTCGCACCGTGGAAATGAAGGACAAAGACGCCAGCCACCGGGTCGAACTCCCCGTGAAGGAAAGCGATCAAGGGACAGGGCAAGTCCAAGACCCCGGCTCGGTGAAGGTGGGTCCGAAGCTGCCGGACCAGCCTTGCAGCGTGAACCCCGTCCAGCGCCTCGGGTGTGAAGACCCAGTTTTGATTGAGGAGAGTGAAGGTGCGTAGCTGCTCGTTCGAGTATGGCTCAAACCCGGTCAGCATGCCTTCAACGACGGCCTGCCTGATGGACCGCATACTGAGCGAGGACGCCAAAGTTCGAGGCGGCAAGCCACCACGCAGATCTGCTTCAAGTGCTGCCACCAACGCCCACCCAGCCTCATAGTCCAGCGGCGGCATCGTCTGCCCTGACGCGCGCCATTTGGCCAACCAGTGAACGTGCCGCATCTTTAGCCAACCCGCCGGGCCATGTTGCGGCAGGACCATGCGCAGCCCCTTTGCCCTGAACCTGTCTTCGGCTTGGGCTTCGTCTGCCGTTTCGAAAGCACTTTGATTGGATTGGGCAGCGCCTATGCAGCAGCACGGTGTCGATCGTTGATCGGCTGCCTTCGGACTACGCAGGGCCGACCTACCCGAAAGCATCTTCATGCCATCCGCCTGGGCGCACGCCCTGAATCGGGCAATGAAGCAAGGAACGCATCGAGAACTTCGGCCCGCACAAGCGTGCGGCTGCCCATCTTCACGATGGTCAACCTACCTTCGGCAACAAGCTTGTAAAAATGCGTGCGACCGATACCCAGCGTGTCACAAGTTTGATGCACCGAGAGCAGCTTCGGCGGCAACGGCGATGCCGTTCTGGATCGGGCTTCTAGCACAGGGCTTCTGAAGGTCATGCCCATAGTGAACCACGCCCAGCGCGGGTATGGGGTATGACAGACTTAAATGCCCATGGGACCGCTGTCAGACACGCTGGCGGCGTCGGGGATTACCGGACACCAACACGGTGTCGCTCAAATTCCGTGTTTCGAACTGAGCAAGAACCTGCTTCGCAAGCTCCTGCAAGGTCGAGTTGCGTATTTTGTCGTGCTCCGCTCGCTGAGCCTCAAAGCCCTGACTGATCAGATACTCCTCTATGCGCTCTGCCAATTGGGCAGCGGATGGCAGCTTTGTTCCTTGAGACGTCACAACAGCAATGTAGCGCCAAGCTGCCGTCACCGCCTCGATTCGCCCCATCTTGCGATAGACCTTGTATCGGTCAAGCCACTCTGCGTCCGGAAGAGGTTCATATCTAAAGAGATCACGCAGCGTTTTTTCTGGCGACACAATCTTGACTGGCGCGCCTTCGATCGGGTCCGGGATCTCGAAACATTCATCGACCGGGCGGCTTGCCCTCGTTGAAGCATCGTAAAGATGCTGCGAGAAAACCGTGAGTGTCGAGGAACTCCAGTCAAGCTCGACAATCGGAGACGCTGCCCAAAACTCACGCTTGACTGTGAACTGGCGCAATCGGGGCGCTCCGTCCTCAGACGGCCCAGGATCATCATCGTCAAGCTCGTCTACAGCGGAAGGAGACTGCCTAATCAGCCTATCGTCATCTCCATATTCGCTCTGGTTCCCTGAAGGAGGGGGAGGAGCAACTCGAGCAGGGGCGGTGACAAAGATTCTCGCCTCAAGGACACCAGAGCGCAGCCCTGTCAGGACCTGCTCACGAACCATCTCTGCAAGTTCGAAGTCGGTGCCTACAGCCACGGGGGTTGAAGGCAACTCAGCCGATAGATGTAGCATCTCTGGCCGCCAATCGGCTCCGTAGAGGACGCAACCAACACGGTTGGCGAATCGTGAGAGCGGCTCGGCCTCACGTCTGAACAGAACAGCACCGGGTGAGGCACTTTGTCTGATGCTTCGCTTCATGCCACGCACGCCTCACTCCCAGGCTACGTTAGCAACAGCATTCAGGGCGGAGAAGTGCGCTTCGGAGTGGCCAGACATGGAATACTCCAAAGTGGCACCCCAAACGGCCCCCAAGCCGCCAGCCAGAAGGCTCGCATGGAGCGAGGCTGCCTGGAAGACATTGATTAATTTTGAGAAAACTGGAGCGGGCGAAGGGATTCGAACCCTCGACCCCAACCTTGGCAAGGTTGTGCTCTACCCCTGAGCTACACCCGCTCGCGCAGCCGCAAAGCGCCGCTGGCAGCCTCTATGGCCGAACGCGGAACCGATTGCAACAAGAAATGCGCGGGGCGTCGTGGTCTGCAAAGCCGCGGGCCCGGCCAGCCTGTTCGCCGGCGGCTTGCGCCACGCCGCGCGCCCGACATAGAGGAGGAGAACCACCCACTCGCGAGCCACCATGCCCAAGACCTCCGCCGAGCTCTTCGCCTTCCTGGACGAACTCGGCATCGAGACCGCCACCGTCGCGCACCCGCCGCTCTTCACTGTGGCCGACAGCCAAGCCCTGCGCGGCCAGATCGCCGGCGCGCACACCAAGAACCTCTTTCTCAAGGATAAGCGCGACAACTTCTTCCTCCTCACGGTGGAAGAGGACGCCTCCGTCGATCTCAAGACGGTCCATTCGCTTTTGGGCGCAGCGAGCCGCGTGTCGTTCGGCAGCCCCGCCGCGCTCCTGGAGCATCTTGGCCTTGCCCCCGGCGCGGTGTCGCCCTTTGGCCTCGTCAACGACACGGCCGGCCGCGTCCGCTTCTTCCTGGACGAGGTTTTAGCCGAGGCCGCCGTCATCAACTGCCATCCCCTGACCAACGAGGCCACGACCTCCATCGGCCGGGACGATCTGCTGCGCTTCGCGGAGGCCACCGGCCATCCCGCCGCAATCTTGAAACTCACGCGCTGACCGCCACATGTGGGCGGAGCAAACGGCCCTTCGCGGCGCGGATGGCGCGCAGGGCTTGAGGGACGATCCATGAGCATCAGAGACGCTTTGTTCGGCGGCGCGGGCGCGCCGGAGCGCGGCAAATCCTCCTCGCAGGCCGCTGCCGGCGGCGGGCAAGCGGCCGGCGGTCAGGGCCAAGCGGCGGCCCCTTCGGCGGGCGCCGCGCTGTTCGGCTCGGGCTCGACGCCGACGGCCGCCGTCATCAAGGACGTGACCACCGCGAGCTTTTCGGCCGACGTGATCGGGGAGTCGCGTCGCCAGCCGGTGCTCGTGGATTTCTGGGCGCCCTGGTGCGGGCCTTGCAAGCAGCTTCAACCCGCGCTGGAAAAGGTCGTCCGCGAGGCGGGGGGCCGCGTGAAGCTCGTCAAGATGAACATCGACGAGCACCCGGCGGTGGCCGGCCAGCTCGGCATCCAATCGATTCCCGCGGTGATCGCCTTCAAGAACGGCCAGCCGGTGGACGGCTTCATGGGCGCGGTGCCCGAAAGCCAGATCCGCCAGTTCATCGAGCGGGTGGCGGGCAATGGAGGGCCTGCGCCTGCGCCGCAGCTCGAAGAAGCCCTGCAGGCCGCGGCCGACGCCGCCAAGAACGGCGACGCGCAGACCGCGGCTCAAATCTACGACGCCATCCTTTCCCAGCTCCCGGACAACAGCCAAGCGATCGCCGGCCTGGCCGGCCTGTTGATCGACGCCGGCGACCTCGACGCCGCGCGCGAAGTCCTGGCGAGCGCGCCCGACGGCCCCGAAGGCAAGGCGGAGGCGGTGATCGCCGCCGCGCGGGCGAAGCTGGCGCTCGCCGAAGAGGCGGCCAAGCTCGGCGACCCGACGGCGCTGGAGCGCCGCCTCCAAGCCGACGCGGGCGACCACCAGGCACGCTTCGACCTCGCCCTGATCCGCAACGCGCAAGGCCGGCGCGAGGAGGCTGCCGATGCGCTTCTCGCCATCGTCAGGGCCGACCGGAGCTGGAACGAGGGTGCTGCGCGCGCGCAACTGCTCCGCTTCTTCGAGGCCTGGGGCATGGCGGATCCGGCGACGTTGGCCGCGCGGCGCAAGCTGTCGTCGCTTCTGTTCTCATGATTCCTGACTCACATGAAACAGGTTTTCGGCGGATGCGGGGGCATGGTCCGAAGGTTGGAGCGCGAGTTCGCGCTTGAGGCCTTGCGCAAGACGAGCCGGACGCCAGTTAGTTCGGATGGGTGCTGATGCAGGGTGGCGTGCTCAAGCAGGCCTGAGGAGCGCCTTCCTTTTTCATGAGGCGCTAGAGAAATCGCGGGCTTCATCCAAAGCCCATTCCAGGCTCTAGCTCGGGGAAGAATCTTGCAGGCGGGGAACGCGCATTACCGCAGGCTTTCCGACCTCCCCAAGGAGGTGGCGGTGTTTCCCTTGTCCGCGGCGCTGCTCCTTCCCGGCGCGCGCATGCCGCTCAACATCTTCGAGCCGCGCTACCTGCAGATGGTGGACGAGGCCATGGCCGGCACGCGGCTGATCGGCATGATCCAGCCCGCGCTCGACGGAAGCACGCGGGCCGACGGCGAGCCCGAGCTCTGCCCGGTCGGCTGCCTGGGGCGCATCATCTCCTTGTCGGAAGCCGGCGACGGGCGCTATCTCATCACGCTCGGCGGGGTGTGCCGGTTCCGGGTCGCCGCCGAGCGGGAGACGACGAAGCCCTTCCGCCGCGTGGCCCTCACGCCCTTCCTGGCCGACCTTGCCGACGAGGGGAACGGGAGCGAGGTGGACCGCCCCGCGCTCCTGCGCGCCTTCCGCGCCTATCTCGAGGCGAACGACCTGCAGGCCGACTGGGAAAGCGTCAGCCGCGCCGAAAGCGCGACCCTGGTGAACGCCTTGTCCATGATGGCGCCTTACGGGCCGGCCGAGAAGCAGGCGCTCCTGGAGGCGCCGGACCTCAGGACGCGCGCCGAAACCCTGATCGCCATCACCGAGATCGCGCTGGCCCGCAACAAGGACGATTTCGGCACGAGCCTGCAGTGAGGCCATGGCGATGAACGAGAACCGCGCGCCCGGCAAGGTGACGGAGCAGTCCGGCATCGCCGCCCCCATGCTCGAACTGCTTTGCTGCCCCCTCAGCAAGGGCAGGCTGCGCTGGGATCCGGAGCGCAGGGAGCTCGTTTCGGACGCGGCGCGGCTGGCCTACCCCGTCCGCGATGGCGTTCCCGTGATGCTGCCTTCCGAAGCGCGCCAGCTCGACCCGGACGAAAGAAAGGGCTGACCGACGAAGGAGAGGTTCGAGGCGGGGGCGGGCTCGAAACAGGAACGTTCCCGCCGTATATGGGAGCCAAAAGGTTCTCCATGGCCCGTCTCTATAAGACCCGACCCCGCTCCCCCTCCTGGCGGGATCTGCTTTCCCCCTCCCTCGACGAGTTGGAACTCATCGCGCTGGAGGCTTATGCGCACCTGCCGGGCGAGTTCCGCACCCTCACCGGCGACATCGTCGTCCAGGTGGCGGAGTTCCCTGAGGAGGAGATCCTCGACGACCTTTCGCTCGAGACGCCCTTTGACCTGCTCGGCCTGTTCGAGGGGCGCGGGCTGGCCGAGCGCTGGAATCCGCAGACCGGCGAAGGCCCCAACCGCGTCACGCTTTACCGCCGGGCGATCCTCGACTACTGGGCTGAGAACGAGGAGACGCTGGGCGACATCATCACCCATGTGCTCATCCACGAGATCGGCCACCATTTCGGCCTGTCGGACGAGGACATGGCGCGCATTGAGGCGGCCGCCGACGAGGAAGCCCCCTCGCCGGGCTGAGGCGGAGCGTCAAAGCTCGCCGAGCTTGAGCCCCGGCTCGTAAGCGCCCTCGACCTCCTTCACCACCGCCTGGCCGCAGCGCATGGCGCGGGTTTCGGGATCGAAGGCGTAGGTCGGCGAGCCGTGCAGGCTCCAGCCCTTGCTGAGCGCCGCCGTCACCTTGTGGCAGAAGCTCGCGTCGTCGGGGCCGGACAGGAATCGGTAGAGCTTCACGGGGAGAACTCGCGCGAAGGAAAAGCGCCGGGCCGAGAGCCGCGTCCACGCGCGTGGAAGCGGCTCTCACCTTGTTGCCCGGAAGGCACGCTCAATCGCCGCGCGGGCTTGAAGCGGCCTGGCGCCACGGCACGATGAAGTCAGTTGGCGATCTTGCTGGCGAACAGCGCCAACGCCTGCTGATAGACGCCCGCCCGGTTCCAGTCGCGGAACACGGCGTAGTTGGGCTCGCCCGGGCCATAGCCCGCGCCGGGCTGCCAGCCATGGGCGCGCAGGAAGTTGGCGGTGGAGGCCAGAACGTCCGGCTTGGAGCTGATGAGGTCGCGCCGGCCGTCGCCGTCATAGTCCACGGCGTATTTCAGGTAATTGGTGGCCAAGAACTGCGTCTGGCCGATCTCGCCCGCCCAGGCGCCCTTCATCTGCTTTGGGCTCTTGTCGCCGCGTTGGACGATCTGCAGCGCCGCGTAGAGCTCGTCGGTGAAGAAGTCGGAGCGCCGGCAGTCATAGGCCAGCGTGGCCAGGCTGCGCAGGATGCTCATATTGCCGGAATTGCTGCCGAAGCCCGTCTCCATGCCCCAGATTGCCACCAGCACCTCGGGCTGCACGCCGTAGCGGCTCTCGATCGAGGACAGAAGCTTGCCGTTCTTCTGCATGATGCCCTTGGCCTTCTTCACATAGGAAGCCGGCGCGCGGCGCTCCATGAACTCGTCAAGGCTGAGCTTGAAGCTTTTTTGGTTGCGGTCGAGCTGGATCACCTTCTTGTCGTAGGTGACGCCGTTCAGCGCGACCTCGATCGTGCGCGGGGAAATCCCGTTGGCCTGCGCTTCGCCCTTGAACTCTTCGAGCCAGGCGGAAAAGCCGCCCGCATTGTCGCCGCACGGCGCGGCCTGGGAGGCCGTTCCCAGCGCAAACGTCAGAACGGCGGCCGCGCACGCCGCCTTCATGCCCCTGGCGAACCCTCTTTGGGCGATCCCTGCCATGCTTTCTCTCCTTGAATCTCTGCGTCCGCCGCCACCAAAGGCGGGCATGGTGAAAAATCCGTTATCGCGGGGCCGCGGCCCACAGCCAAAGCCTGGTTCGGCCGCCGCTTCCTCGCTCTGCCGTCCTGCACCGAAAGGCGTGAAAAATATGGCGGCGGCCGCGAAAAGCCGGCGGCGGACGCCGAAATGCAGCTTTCGACGCCGTTCGTGGCCTGTCCCCGTGGTTTTCGGGCCAGCCGCGCCCCAGTTCTTCTCCGTTGAAGCATTTCGCCTGTCCCCATTGCGGCAACCGCATCTATTTCGAGAACGGCCGATGCCTGTTCTGCGGCAGCGATGTTCTTTACGACGCCCCGGCCGAGCGGTTCGTGCTGGAGCATCTTCCGGCGAGGTGGACGCCGGCTCTCCGCGGAAAATCCGGCCAAGAAGAGGCTGGAACCGATTCCACCGAAGCGGAAACGGCTCCGGAGGGCGGCGGCCGCCGCTTTGCCTGCGCGAACGCGCCCGAGTGCGGCTGCAACTGGGCCGCCGAGGCCGAAGGCGCGTTCTGCCGGGCCTGCCGGCTCAACCGCACCATCCCCGACCTGTCGGTGGAGGGCAACCGCGCCCGCTGGGCGGAGGTGGAGGCGGCCAAGAGGCACCTCGTCTATCAGCTCCTGTCCTTCGGGCTCGCAGTCGAGCCCAAGCCGGATCCCGACAGCGAGGAGGGCATCGCCTTCGACTTCCTGCAAGACCCGCCCGAAGGCGGCGGTCCGCGCGTGCTGACGGGCCATGACAATGGGCTGATCACGCTCAACATCGCCGAGGCCGACCCCGTGCGGCGTGAAAGGATGCGGCTCCAGATGGGCGAGCCCTACCGCACGCTGCTCGGCCATTTCCGGCACGAGATCGGCCACTATTACTGGGACCGGCTCCTGCGTGACAATCCCCCCTGGCTCGAACGGTTCCGCCTGCTTTTCGGCGACGAGCGGCAGGACTACGGCGAAGCCTTGCAGCGCAATTACCGGGATGGGCCGCCGCCCGACTGGGGGACACGCCACATCTCGGCCTATGCCGCGAGCCACCCTTGGGAGGACTGGGCCGAAACCTGGGCGCATTACCTGCACATCGCCGATCTCCTGGAGATGGCCGAGGCGCTCGGCCTCGATCCCCAAAAGCTCGACACGGCGGCGGCGCGGCAGGGGCGGGACGCGCCGGCCTTTGAGGCGCCCTTTGCCGCGCTGATGCGCCGCTGGGCGTCGCTCCGGGAGGCGGCGAATGCGCTCAACCGCTGCATGGGCCTGCCCGACCTCTACCCCTTCGTGATCTCGCCCACGATCGCCGAGAAACTGCGCTTCGTCCATGAGTTGCTCGGGCAGGCGCGTTCGTCGGCTGAGGCGGAAGCCTGACCGCCCCGGCGGACATCACCTTGTGGTGTAAGTCCGTTCACCTTTCCGGGAACCGCCTCCTCCGAAAGTTGGAACCCCTCGCGCCCTCACCCGTTCCCCCGGCCGACGGGACGCCACCAACCATTGCTGCGAGGATTCAGACATGAAGACCAAGAGCTTGATGATTTCCACGGCCGGCGCGCTGCTCATGCTCGCGGGCGCCGCCCATGCCCAGACCGCCGTCACCGCGACCACCGACTTGAACGTGCGCGCGGGCCCCGGCTCCAACTACGAAGTGGTGGGCACGATCCCCTCCGGCGGGTCGGCGACGCTGAACGGCTGCGCCGAAAGCAGCAAGTGGTGCTCGGTCACCGTGGACGGCGCCGAAGGCTGGGCCTATTCCGACTACCTCCAGGGCGAATTCGCCGGCCAGCAGATCGTGGTGACGGAGCGGCCGGAAGGGGCCGTGGCCGTTCAGACCTTTGAGCAGCCCCAGGGCAACCAGGGCGACGAGGTCGCCGTGACGGGCGCCGTGGGCGGCGCGATCGCCGGCGCGCTGATCGGCGGCCCGGTGGGCGCGGCCGTGGGCGGCGTCGCGGGCGCGGCCGTGGGCGGCGCGGTCGGCACGACCATCCCCGAGCCGCCGCAGGAGGTGCGCACCTATGTGAGCTCGAACGCGGCCGAGCCCGTCTATCTCGACGGCGAGGTCGTGGTCGGCGCGGGCCTGCCCGAGAGCGAGCAGATCGTGCTCCGCGAGATCCCGGACTACCAGTACCGTTATGTCAACGTGAACGGCCAGCCGGTCCTGGTGGACCCTGCCTCGCGTCAGATCGTGTATGTGTTCCGCTAAGCGGCACAGGCTGAGCGACAGGGGCTGAAGAGCCCTTCGTTCATTGTTTCCCAGAGGCCGCCGGTCCCGTCCCGGCGGCCTTTTGCTTGACCTCGCGGCGGCGTCCTGTTAAGCGCCGCCGCAAGAATCCGCGAGCCTCGACCTTTCCGAGCCGCCGACCGGGACTTTGATCCCGGAGGTCAACATCCGGCAGCGCCATGCGCCCCCGGGTGCGTTTCGGCTTTGGACTTGTTTCCGCCCGCGGCAAATACGACCTTCCGAACCAACGCAAAGGTTCGGCTGGAGAAAGAATGTTCGAGTCCCTTCAAGAACGCCTGGGGTCGATCCTCGGCAACCTGACCGGGCGCGGCGCGCTCTCGGAAGCCGATGTGGCGGCCGCGCTGCGCGAGGTGCGGCGCGCGCTCATCGAGGCGGATGTGGCGCTCGAAGTCGTGCGCGCCTTCACCGACCGGGTTCGCGAGAAGGCGGTCGGCGCGGCGGTGCTGAAAAGCATCAAGCCGGGCCAGATGGTGGTCAAGATCGTCCATGACGAGCTGGTCGCCACCTTGGGCGAGACGGGTGAGGGCATCGACCTCAACGCGCCCGCCCCCGTCTTCGTGATGATGGTGGGCCTGCAGGGCTCGGGCAAGACGACGACGACGGCCAAGGTCGCGAAACGGCTCACCGAACGCGGCGGCAAGCGGGTGCTCATGGCCTCGCTCGACACGCGCCGTCCCGCCGCCCAGGAGCAGCTCCGGCAATTGGGCGAGCAGATCAAGGTCTCGACGCTGCCCGTCATCGCCGGCCAGGGGCCGGTGGACATTTCGCGCCGCGCGGTCCAGGCCGCCAGGCTCGGCGGCTATGACGTGGTGATGCTCGACACCGCCGGGCGCACCCATGTCGATGAAGCGCTCATGGCCGAGATGGTCGAGATCAAGCGCGCCGCCGGCCCGCACGAGATCCTGCTCGTTGCCGACGCGCTCACCGGCCAGGACGCGGTGAACCTCGCCAAGAGCTTCGATGGGGCGGTGGGCATCACCGGCCTGGTGCTGACCCGCATGGACGGCGACGGGCGCGGCGGCGCGGCGCTTTCCATGCGCGCCGTCACCGGCAAGCCCGTCAAGCTCGTCGGCGTGGGCGAGCGCATGGACGCGCTGGAGGAGTTCCACCCCAAGCGGGTCGCCGACCGCATCCTCGGCATGGGCGACATCGTCTCTCTCGTGGAGCGGGCCGCCGAGACCATCGACGCCGAAAAGGCGGCGGCGATGGCCAAGAAGATGGGGGAAGGCAAGTTCGACCTGGACGACCTCGCCGACCAGCTCCGCCAGATGCAGAGGATGGGCGGCATGGGCGGCATCATGGGCATGATGCCGGGCATGTCCAAGATGAAGGACCAGGTCGCCGCCGCCGGCTTCGACGATCGTATGATGGCCCGGCAGCTCGCCATCATCTCCTCGATGACCAAGGCGGAGCGCGCCAATCCCGACCTCCTCAAGCACAGCCGCAAGAAGCGCATCGCGGCGGGCTCAGGCACGGACGCCGCCGCCATCAACAAGCTGCTCAAGATGCACCGCGGGATGGCCGACATGATGAAGGCCATGGGCGGCAAGGGCAAAGGCGGCGGCATGATGCGTGGGCTCATGGGCGGGCTCGCGGGCAAGATGGGGCTCGGGGGCTTGGCCGGCGGGATGCCCGGCGCGCTTGGCGGCATGGGCGGTGGCCTGCCCGACCTTTCCAAGATGGACCCCAAGCAGCTCGAAGCCCTGCGCAGCCAAGCCGAAGCCGCGGGCCTGGGCAAGGGTTTTTCCGGCGGCCTTCCCGGCGGGCTGCCGGGTCTCGGCGGCCCCGGTCTCCCTGGTTTGGGCGGCATGAAGCTGCCGGGCCTCCCCGGCGGCTTTCCCGGAGGGCCTAGAAAGAAATGAGCGCCGCTTCCGCCGATCCCAAAGCCGTGCTCACCGACTTGCGCGCGTCGATCGACAACATCGACGCGGCGCTGGTCCACATCCTGGCCGAGCGCTTCCGGCGCACCCAGGCCGTGGGCAGGCTCAAGGCCGAGCATGGCCTGCCGCCGGCCGACCCGAGCCGCGAAAAGCAGCAGATCGCCCGGCTGCGGCGGCTGGCGGAAGAGGCGCAGCTCGACCCCGACTTCGCGGAAAAATTCCTCAACTTCATCATCCGCGAGGTGATCCGCCATCATGAGGCTTTTCGCGCCGGCGCGATGGCGCCTGACGGTCTCGGCGGCGAGGCACGGCCGCCGGCCATCGCGGCTTCCGCCATCCTGGGCTCGCAGGACGACCTGCCTGAACAGATGGGCTGACGAGCACAGGCCCCCGAACCATCAACCTCCAATCCCAGAAACCCGGAGAAGAAAAATGTCGCTAAAGATCAGGCTCGCGCGCGCGGGCTCCAAGAAGCGTCCCTACTACCACATCGTCGTGGCCGACGCCCGCAGCCCCCGCGACGGGCGCTTCATCGAGCAGTTGGGCTCGTGGAACCCGCTTCTGCCGAGGGATGGCGGCGAGCGCGTGAAGCTCAACGAGGAGCGGCTCCGCCATTGGCTCGGCACCGGCGCGCAGCCCACCGACCGCGTTTTGCGCTTCCTTTCCGAGGCCGGCATCGCCGAGCGCCCGACCCGCAACAACCCGACCAAGGCCCAGCCCGGCAAGAAGGCGCAGGAGCGCCAGGCGGCGCTCGAAAAGGCGCTAGCCGATGCCGCCGCCGCGGCCGGCCAGCCCGCGGCCTGACGGTTTTTCCCGCGGCCAACTGGCCGCCCCGCCGAAGCCGTCCTGGCCGCCTCCCATGCTTCTCCTTCGATAAGCTCAGGAGGGGAGGATCCAGGTCGTCGCCGCAGCGGTTCCTCCCCCGTTCACCGGGAGGGGGACCACGCGGAACGCGTGGTGGAGGGGGCCGACACCGCGCTTTCGCCGCTCCGGACGTGGACAAAGTTTCCGCCGCCCGACGGCACGCAAACTTTCTTTGCAGCAATCAGCAACTTAGGCCCGCTCCGCAAAAAAGGCTCATCCCCTTTCGTCCACCTGCCCAGAGCCCTCCCTTACTCTCCTCCTCGCCTTCTTGCGGGAAGCCTGGGTCATGAACCGGGCGACAGGGAGAGGGCCGGTGCTGGATCGGTTGTGCAAACGGTGGCTCGGCTGGGCGATGAGCCCCCGGTCCAGGCCCGAAGGAGGCCCGATGGGCACGTTGGGTGAGGGTCTCCAAAGAGACAGCCACAACGTGACACGCCCCTCCAGGGCAAGACCACCGACCGGCGCATGACGTGAGCCATGCAAAACAACAGTCGGAAGGCAAGCGCCACGCATGCCGCTTCCCGAACTGCTCCACAGCAATGGCCAGACGCGAAAGCGGGCGTGGCAAGGAGGAGCCATGTCTGAAACTCAGCGAAATCCGCTCCAGCTTTTTGACCTCGCGGCCGAACACCCCCATATCCCGTCCATGACTGTTTCCCTCGACCTTTCGCCCCCGCGCAAGCCGCCGCTTGCCCCTGTCCTTGCGCGCGAACAGCCCACGCTGATCGGCCTGAACCGCGACGAGCTTGCATCCGCCCTCGGCGAGGCCGGCGTGCCGGAGCGCCAGCGCAAGATGCGCGCCCAGCAGCTCTGGCACTGGCTTTATGTGCGCGGCGCGTCGGATTTTGACGCCATGCGCAACATCTCGCGCGAGCTGCGCGAGGCCTTGGCGGAAAAATTCACGATCGCGCGGCCCGAGATCGTCGAGGAGCAGATCAGCGGCGACGGCACCCGCAAATGGCTGTTCCGTTTCCCCCCGCGCGGGGCAGGGCGGTCCGTCGAAATCGAGACCGTCTATATCCCGGAAGAAGGCCGCGGCACACTCTGCATCTCCTCCCAGGTCGGCTGCACGCTGACCTGCTCCTTCTGCCACACCGGCACACAGAAGCTGGTGCGCAACCTGACGGCCGAGGAAATCTTGGCCCAGCTCCTGTCGGCCCGCGACCGGCTCGGCGATTTCCCCGATCTCGCCGCGCCTCAGGGCGCGATCCTGCCCGCCGAGGGCCGCAAAGTGTCCAATATCGTGATGATGGGGATGGGCGAGCCGCTCTACAATTTCGACAACGTCAAGCAGGCCTTGCTCGTCGCCTCCGATGGCGAAGGCCTGTCCTTGTCCAAGCGCCGCATCACGCTCTCCACCTCGGGCGTGGTGCCGGAAATCCCGCGCGCCGGCCACGAGATCGGGTTGATGCTGGCGATTTCGCTCCACGCCGTCACTGATGAACTACGCGACATGCTGGTGCCCATCAACAAGAAGTATCCGCTGAAGGATCTGATGGCCGCCTGCCGCGCCTATCCCGGCCTCAGCAACGCCCGCCGCATCACCTTCGAATACGTCATGCTCAAAGGCGTGAACGACAGCCTCGCCGACGCCCGCGAGATGGTGCGGCTCTTGAAAGGCGTCCCAGCCAAGATCAACCTGATTCCGTTCAACCCCTGGCCCGGCACCAAATACGAGTGCTCGGACTGGGAGACGATCGAGCGATTCGCCGACCTCATCAACGAGGCGGGCTACGCCTCGCCCATCCGCACCCCGCGCGGCCGCGACATCCTCGCCGCCTGCGGGCAGTTGAAGTCCGAATCCGAGCGGATGCGCAAGGTGGATCGGCTGGCCTTCGAGGCCATGATGATCGCGGGGCACGGCGAAGCGTGAGTCTTGGGCTGCGGCGGCTCGTCAGGATCGCTGCGGGCTATGCCTTGGCGGCGCTTTTCGCGAGCCTGTTCCTGAACCTGGCCGTGCCGGTTTCCGCCACCTGGCCGGAGCCGCGGCTTTTCTTCTCGCCCGGCGAGTTCTTTCTCCACAGCGCCTTCGCCGCCATGGTCATCGCTGGCCTGGCCCTCCTGCCGGCGCTTCTCTTCATCCTGGTCGCGGAATGGCGGCGGCAGACGCGCTTTTCCTTCTTCATGGTGGCGGGCGCGGCCAGCGCGCTTCTGCCGCTCGCGGCGCTCGACCTCTTTCGCGGCGCAGCCGAGCCGCCCGCCGGCGACACGCTGACCACCTTGCTGGCGCTCGCCGGCGCGATGGCGGGTCTCGTTTACTGGCTGGTCGCCGGCCGCTTCTCGGGAACGAACGCCGCCTCGCTCACCGCGCCTGCGCAGACAGGATCTTGAGCGCAAACGCCGAAAAGACGCCGGCGAAGAGATAGTCCACGACCCGCGTGACCCGCGGGCTCTTCTTGAGCAGCCCCGAAAAACCGTCGGCCAACAGCACCATGGGCACGGTCACGGGCAGCGACAAGATGATGAAACTGAAGCCGAGGAAGAACAGTTTTCCCACCGCATTCGGGTCCGAGGCCGACACGAACTGCGGCAGGAAGGTCATGAAGAACAGGATGATTTTCGGGTTCATCAGGTTGATGCCGAGCCCCGTCAGCCAGTTCTTGACCAGCGAGCTTTTCCGCGCGGCCCCGCCGCGCTCGGGCGAAAAGGCTGAACCGTGCCGGATCGCCTGGACCGCCAGGAACACGAGATAGCCCGCCCCGCCCACTTTCAGCGCCAGGAAAGCCTCCGGCGAGGCCACGATGAGGGCGGAGAGCCCCAAGGCCACCAGCGTCGTGTGGATCACGATGCCCGTCATCGCCCCCGCCATGCAGGCGAGCCCGGCCGCACGGCCCTGCGCAAGCGCCCGGCCGACGAACAGGGTCATGTCGGGGCCTGGCGTGATGGCGATCACGAACACGGCCACCGCGAATTGCAACAGGATGGGCCAGTCGGGCACGAAGGGGGTGAAGGACATAAGGAAACACTCCGTCGGCGCGACAGCCATAGCCCCGCAAAAAACCTTTGGCGAGACCGCGCAAAATTCGGTTCACCTCCCCGCGCGCCGGGCTTAAGGAAGCGCCGGCTGATTTTTGGCGGGGGCTTTTCGTGGCGAAGTGGTCGGACGTGAAGAAGGTGGTGCTGGCCTATTCGGGCGGCCTCGACACTTCCATCATCCTCAAATGGCTGCAGACCGAGCTCGACGCCGAGGTGGTCACCTTCACCGCCGATCTCGGCCAGGGCGGCGAGCTCGAGCCCGCGCGCAAGAAGGCGGAACTGCTCGGCATCAAGGACATCCGCGTCGTGGACGTGCGCGAAGAGTTCGTTTCCGACTTCGTGTTCCCAATGTTCCGCGCCAACGCCCAGTATGAAGGGCTCTACCTGCTGGGCACCTCCATTGCCCGGCCGCTGATCTCGAAACACCTGGTCGCCATCGCGCATGAGACGGGGGCGGACGCCATCGCCCACGGCGCGACGGGCAAGGGCAATGACCAGGTGCGCTTCGAGCTTTCGGCCTATGCGCTCGACCCCGACATCAAGGTGATCGCCCCCTGGCGCGACTGGAGCTTCAAGTCGCGCACCGACCTCCTCGACTTCGCGCGGGACCACCAAATCCCGGTGCCGAAGGACAAGCAGGGCGAGGCCCCGTTCTCGGTGGACGCCAACCTCCTGCACTCGTCGTCGGAAGGGAAGGTGCTCGAAGACCCCTGGGCCGAGCCGCCGGAATATGTGCATCAGCGCACGGTCTCGCCGATGGACGCGCCGGACGCCGTGACGGAGATCGAGCTTGAGTTTTCTAAGGGCGACCCGGTGGCGCTCGACAGCGAAAAACTCTCGCCGGCAACGCTCCTTGCCCGCTTGAACGATCTCGGCCGCGACAACGGCATCGGCCGGCTCGACCTGGTCGAGAACCGTTTCGTGGGCATGAAATCGCGCGGCGTCTATGAGACGCCCGGCGGCACGATCCTGCTCTACGCCCACCGCGCCATCGAATCGATCACGCTCGATCGCGGCGCGGCGCACCTCAAGGACGAGCTGATGCCGCGCTATGCCGAGCTCATCTACAACGGCTTCTGGTTCTCGCCCGAGCGCGAGATGCTCCAGGCGCTGATCGACAAGAGCCAGGAGCGGGTGGAAGGTCTTGTGCGCCTCAAGCTCTACAAGGGCAACGTCATCGTTACGGGCCGCCGCTCGGACGCCTCGCTCTATTCGGACGCGCTTGTCACTTTCGAGGACGACCGCGGCGCCTACGACCAGAAGGACGCCGAGGGTTTTATCCGGCTGAACGGGTTGCGGCTGAGGACGCTCGCGGCGCGGAACCGGCGGTCTCGGACCTGACCTCATCGGGTGAAGCGCATGAAAAACTTCGACGTGGTGATCGTGGGCGGGGCGATCGTGGGCAGCGCGACCGCCTATTTCCTGCGCCGCGAGGGCTTTTCGGGCTCGATCGCCCTGATCGAGCGCGACCCGCAATTCGCCCGCTCGGCCACCACTTTGTCCTGCGCCTCCATCCGCCAGCAGTTCTCGATCCCCCAGAACATACGCCTGTCGCGCTGGACGCTTCGGTTGTTCCACCGGCTGCAGGAGGAGTTCGGGCCCGACGCCGACATCGGCTTTCGCGAGAAGGGCTATCTCATGCTCGCGAGCCAGGACGGGTTTGACGTCCTCCAGGCCAACCACCTCGTGCAGGCGGCGGAAGGGGCGGACATCCTGCTTGAGGACGCCGAGGCGCTCACGAAACGCTTTCCCTGGCTCAGCAGCGACGGGATCGCCGCCGGCGCCTGGGGCCGCTCGGGCGAAGGCTGGTTCGACGCCCATGCCCTGCTCGGCCTGTTCCGCGGCGGCTTGCGCGGCCGCGACGTGGCGTTTTTCCACGATGTCGTGACGGGCATCGTCCGTCAAGGCGATCGGGTGACGGGCGTGACCCTCGCCTCGGGCGAGCGGCTCGTCGCGGGAACGATCGTCAACGCCGCCGGGCCGGCGGCCGGCGAACTCGCCGCCATGGCAGGCCTGGCTTTGCCCGTGGAGCCGCGCAAGCGCACCGTCTTCGTGTTCGAGGCGCGTGAAAATTTTCCCGATATGCCGCTCGTGGTCGATCCCACAGGCATCTATGTCCGGCCCGAGGGAAGCGTGTTCATCGCCGGCGGAGCCGAGAACGAGGAGGGCGAGGGGCCGGCCGCGCCTGACGATTTCGAGCCCGACTGGAGCCTCTGGGAGGAAATCGTGTGGCCGGCGCTTGCCGCGCGCGTTCCCGCCTTCGAGGCGATCAAGGCGACCCGCGCCTGGGCCGGCCATTACGACTACAACACGCTCGACCAGAACGCCGTGATCGGCCCTCACCCGGACGTGCCGAATTTCTTGTTCGCCAACGGTTTCTCCGGCCACGGGCTGCAACAGGCGCCGGCGGTCGGCCAGGCGCTGGCGGAGTGGATCGCCCATGGCGGATACCGCACTGTGGACTGCTCCGCCTTCGGCTACGAACGCATCATCGAACACCGGCCGTTCCGGGAGCTGAACGTCATCTGAGCATGATCTCGAGAAGTTGCAGACTTCTCGGTGTAAGATCATGCGGCAAAAAAGAGCTCCCTCTTCCGCTCGACGTTCCGCTTCGGTAAAGCGGACCGCGACAAAAGCTCCACCCGGCTTTCGGAGTTCACGCCATGGAAAAATTCACCACCCTCACCGGCGTCGCCGCGCCCTTGGCTGTTGTCAATGTCGATACCGACATGATCATCCCGAAGGATTACCTGAGGACGATTCTGCGCACCGGCCTCGGCAAAGGCTTGTTCGCCGAGATGCGTTTTCGCGAGGACGGCTCGGAGAACCCCGACTTCGTGCTCAACAAGCTAGCCTACCGCAAGGCGCAGATCCTCGTCGCCGGCGACAATTTCGGCTGCGGCTCGTCCCGCGAGCACGCGCCCTGGGCGCTTCTCGACTTCGGCATCCGCTGTGTGATCTCCACGAGCTTCGCCGACATCTTCTACAACAACTGCTTCAAGAACGGCATCCTGCCTGTCACCGTCTCGCCGGAAGACCTGGACAAGCTGATGGACGATGCCAGCCGCGGGGCCAACGCCACATTGACCGTCGATCTGGAAGCCCAGGAAATCCGCGGCCCGGACGGCGGCATGGTCAAGTTCGAGATCGACCCGTTCCGCCGCCACTGCCTGCTGAACGGTTTGGACGACATCGGCCTGACGCTCGAAAAGGCGCCCGCCATCGACGCCTACGAGGCCAAGATCGCCGCCAGCAGGCCTTGGGCGTGACCACCCGCCAACTGGTCTCCTCGGGCTCCTCCTTCGAGAAGGCGGCCGGCTATTCCCGCGCGGTCGTCCAAGGCGACTGGTGCTTCGTGGCGGGCACGACGGGTTACGACTACGCCGCCATGGCCATTCCCGAGGACGTGGAAAGCCAAGTCCGCAACACGTTCGGCAACATCTCGCGGGCGCTGGAGGAAGCGGGTTTCACATTGGCGGACGTGGCGCGCGCGACCTATTACCTGACCGATCGCGCCGACGTGCCGAAAATATTCCCCATCCTCGGCGAATTCTTCGGCGACATCCGGCCGGCCTCGACCATGATCACCTGCGGGCTCATCGATCCCGCCATGAAGTTCGAAATGGAAGTCACCGCGCTCAAGCGCGGCGGCTGAAGGTCTAGCTCCAAGGTTCTCCCCATGCCTTCGCGAAAAATCCTGCTCCTGCCCGGCGACGGGATCGGCCCCGAAGCCATGGGCGAAGTGAAGAAGCTGATCGCGGCCATGAATTCCGCACTCGGCTCGGGCTTCGAGACCGAGGAGGGGCTGGTCGGGGGCGCCGCCTATGACGCCCATGGCGCGGCGATTTCCGAGGATGACATGCGGCGCGCGATGGAAGCGGACGCCGTGCTGTTCGGCGCGGTTGGCGGGCCGCGCTGGGACGGCGTGCCCTACGAGGTGCGCCCCGAGGCGGGGCTTTTGCGCCTGCGCAAGGATCTCGGCCTCTTCGCCAACCTGCGGCCCGCGATCTGCTATCCCGCGCTCGCCGACTCGTCTTCGCTCAAGCGCGAACTCGTGGACGGGCTCGACATCCTGATCGTTCGCGAACTCACGGGCGGCGTCTATTTCGGCGAGCCGAAGGTAATCCAGGAGCTCGGCAACGGGCAGAAGCGCGCGATCGACACCCAGGTCTATGACACATTCGAGATCGAGCGCATCGCCGCCGTCGCCTTCGATCTCGCCCGGCGGCGGAAGAACCACGTCACGAGCATGGAAAAGCGCAACGTCATGAAGTCGGGCGTGTTGTGGCACGAGGTGGTGAACGCCACCCATCGCGACCGCTATGGGGATGTCCATCTCGAGCACATGCTGGCGGACGCCGGCGGCATGCAGCTCGTGCGAAAGCCCAAACAGTTCGACGTGATCGTCACCGACAACCTGTTCGGCGACATGCTGTCAGATGTCGCGGCCATGCTGACGGGCTCGCTCGGCATGCTGCCCTCGGCCAGCCTCGGCGCGCCCGACCCCCAGGG
Source organism: Mesorhizobium sp. (assembly GCA_035998495.1). Taxonomy (GTDB): domain Bacteria; phylum Pseudomonadota; class Alphaproteobacteria; order Rhizobiales; family Rhizobiaceae; genus Mesorhizobium_B. The sequence goes on along the minus strand of DASYHP010000021.1, from coordinate 5,379 downwards.
AAGGCGCCGCGCGCTCTACGAGCCCGTGCATGGCTCCGCCCCCGACATCGCCGGGCAGGGCGTGGCCAACCCCATCGCCATGCTGGCCTCGTTCGGCATGTGCCTGCGCTATTCCTTCGGCATGGCGGAGGAGGCCGAGCGGCTCGACCGCGCCATCGCGCTTGCGCTCGACGAGGGTTACCGCACCGGCGACATCATGTCAGAGCGCATGACGCAGGTCGGCACCCAGACCATGGGCGACGCCATCGTGGAGCGGTATCTCAGGCTGGCAGCCTGAAGCTACTCCACAAAGCCGATGAAGCGCCCAGCCACCAGCGCGGCGGGCCAGAAGACCAGCGAAAGAACGGCCGCAACCCGCATGGAGGGCGCCTCGGCGCGGCCGCGGCCGCGGCCGCTGTGCGCCAGAAGCGCGAAGTTCAGCACGGCCAGTCCGATCAGCGCCAGCTTCGCCAGGAAAGCGGGGTTGCCGGCATAGTCGATCGGGCGGACGGAGAAGAGCAGGAAGCCGCTGACCGCCGCGCCGGCGAAGGCCAGGAGCGCCACCCGGCGCATCAAGGCGATGAAGGGCTCGCCCGCCACGGATCGAAGTCCGCCCAGCACGCGGAGATCGAGCAGGATCACCGCCGTGACCAGCGCGCCCAGCGCCAGGATATGGAAGGCGTTGACCAGCGGATAGGCGACGAAGGACGTTCTGAGCGCCTCGGCGAAGGCGGAGGCTTCCAGCGCCGCAAGAAACGCGTCCACGCGCGTGTCAGTTGGTCGGCACGCGGCTGGGATACACGTCGAAAGTCTGGCCGTTCACCGTGATGCGCACCGCTTTCATGCGGCGCTCATTCGGATCCTGCGAACGGTTGCCGATTGCCGTCACCTCGTCGCCGACCTTGGCGGACGCTTCCGTGAAGCCGGATCGCGCGGTGGCTGCGGGCGGGGCGAGCTCCACGCGCCAGACCTCGCCGTCCACCTCCACGTCGAGCATGTCATGCGGGTTGCCAAGATCGATGCTCGCAATCCTGCCTTCGAGCTGGAAGAAGCCGTCTTCGGTCCAAGACCAACCGTGATGGGCGAGTGCAGGCGCTGTCATTGCGAGAAGGGCGACGGAAAGGGCGCGGAGTTTCGGCATAGGCTGGGCTCCTTCGGGGCTTGAACCTGCCGCTTAACTGGGAGCGGACCGCGGCTCGATCAAGCTCGCTGCCGCGGCTCGGTTGACTCTGCGGTGCGGCGAGGTAAAAGCAGCCAGCTCTTTTCCGGGCGATTTCTCCATGCGCGCGCATCCCTCTTTCATCTTGATCGTTGAACCGGCCTGTGCCGGGACGATCGCGCGCGGGACGAAGAAAACCAAAACCACGACCACGGTCTGACGTTTCTGGTTTCACCGTTCTCTCCCCGGTCTGAAGCCGGGGGCGGGGCGGCAGGGTAGGCCAGCGCCCGCAAGCCCGAACCAACAACCCGCGGAGAGCAGAGGATTTATCCATGATCACGCCTTCCGGATTCAAGATCGCGGTTGTCGGCGCCACCGGCAATGTCGGCCGCGAAATGCTCAACATCCTGGACGAGCGCGGCTTTCCCGCCTCGGAAGTGGTGGCGCTCGCCTCGCGCCGCAGCCAGGGCACGGAGGTGTCGTTCGGCGATCGCACGATCAAGGTGAAGGCGCTGGAGACCTACGACTTCTCCGACACCGACCTCTGCCTGATGTCGGCGGGCGGGAACGTCTCCAAGGAGTGGTCGCCCAGGATCGGCCGCCAGGGTTGCGTCGTGATCGACAACTCGTCGGCCTGGCGCTACGACGCCGATGTGCCGCTCGTCGTGCCGGAGGTGAACCCGGACGCGGTGGATGGATTCTCCAAGAGGAACATCATCGCCAACCCGAACTGCTCCACTGCCCAGCTTGTGGTGGCGCTGAAGCCCCTGCATGACCGGGCCAGGATCAAGCGCGTGGTGGTGGCGACCTACCAGTCGGTGTCTGGCGCGGGCAAGGACGGCATGGACGAGCTCTTCGAGCAGACCCGCGCCGTGTTCGTGGCCGACCCCATCGAGAATAAGAAGTTCACCAAGCGCATCGCCTTCAACCTCATTCCCCATATCGACACCTTCATGGAGGACGGCACGACCAAGGAGGAATGGAAGATGGTGGCTGAGACCAAGAAGATCCTCGACCCCAGGATCAAGCTCACCGCCACTTGCGTCCGCGTGCCTGTCTTCATTGGACACTCCGAAGCGGTGAACATCGAGTTCGCGGAAGCCATCACGGCGGACGAGGCGCGCGAGATCCTGCGCGAGGCGCCGGGCTGCCTCGTGATCGACAAGCATGAGGACGGCGGCTACATCACCCCGCTCGAATCGGCCGGCGAGGACGCCACCTACATCTCGCGCATCCGCGAGGACGGCACGGTGGAGAACGGGCTCAACATGTGGGTCGTCTCCGACAACCTCCGCAAAGGGGCTGCTCTCAACGCCGTGCAGATCGCCGAACTCATGGTCGAGCGCGGCCTTTTGGTCCCAAAGCGCCGGGCCGCTTAAAAGCACAGCATCACTCCTCCCGGAGCCGCGCCCTTTGGCGCGGCATCCCAAGACCCGTGTCCGGCGGCTCGCCTCCGGCCGGGCGCGTGGACGGGGGATTCCGCGCGCGTCTCCAGCGGCCCCATCGGTAATAGGCGGCCGCGAGCGCGACCGACGCAATGGAGCCCGCGGGGAAGCTCCACCAGATGGCGTCGGCCCCGATCACGCCCTGCATGCCGTAGGCGAACAGGCTGCGCACGCCGAACAACGTGATCACCAGGATCACCAAAGGCGGGGTGACCGCGCCTGCCGCGCGCACCGTGCCGAACAGCACGACCGTGACGCCGAACAGGACGAAGGACCACGCTACGGATTCATTGATGTGCTCGGCGAGCGCGCGGGCCTCCCGATCCTCGGCCAGGAACAGGCCAAGCAGGAATGGCTCGAACAGATAGAGCCCCGCCACCAGCGCGCCGGTGAGAGCCAGGTTGAAGCCCACGCCGGCCGCCGTGATGCGGGTGATGCGGTCCCAGCGGCCGGCGCCGATGTTCTGCGCCGCCATGGCGGTGACCGCCGCGCCGATCGCGAGCGCGGGCATCTGCGCATAGGTCCAGAGCTGAGCCGCCACGCCATACGCGGCCGCCATCCGCGCGCCATAGGCGTTGACGAGGCCCATCAGGATCAGGGCCGAGGCCGAGATCACGATCATCTGCAGGCCCATGGGAACGCCCTTGGCGACCACCGTCCTCAACAGAGCCGGATCGGGCCGGAGCAGCTTCAGGTCCGCGCCGGCGAGCCGCAGCGGATGCTTGCGGCGGTAGAGGAGGACCAGGATGGCGAGGAGCGCGACCGCCTGGCCGACCAGCGTGGCCAGCGCCGAGCCGGCGATGCCCAAGCGCGGCCATGGCCCCATTCCGGTGATCAGAAACGGGTTCACGACAATGTCGAGCCCGACCGCGAGCCCCATGAAGAGGAAGGGCGTCTTGGAATCGCCGGCCCCGCGCAGAACCGTCATCACGAAGGCGAGCAGGTTCAAGAAGGGCACGGCCAAGAACAGCACGCGCAGATAGGGGAGTGCCAGCGGCAGGGCTTCGGGCGGCGTGCCGAGCAGGCGCAAGATCGCCGGCGCAAAAACCCATCCGGCAAGCGTGAACAGGAGCGACACGGCCAGGAAGAAGGTGGCCGCGGTTCCGACCACTTTCCGCGCCTGAAGGGTGTCGCCAGCGCCCATGCTCTGGCCCACCAGGATGGTGGCGGCCATGCCGATGCCGAACACCGCGCCCAGAAGCAGGAAGAGCACGAGATTGGCGTTGGCCGTGGCGGCCAGCGCGTCCGCGCCGATCAGGCGGCCCACGAAGACGGCGTTGACCGAGCCGTTGAGCGATTGCAGCACGTTCGCGCCGAGCACGGGCAGTGCGAAGACGAGCAGCGTGCGGGCGATCGGCCCGCGCGTGAGCGGCCCCGCTCCGCCCCGTCCTGGGACGGCCGCTTCCGAGGAGACGTCCGCGCTCATTGATCCCGACCGCATGCACGGGCAGAATGGCGAGGGGAGGCGCCGCCATGGACATCACGGCCGCAGTGAAGGACGACCATCGCCGCGTGATCGCGAGCCTGTCGCCCGCCGAGCGGCGAAAGCTGACGGCGCTTTCGGACGGCCCAGGCCTCCTGCGCCTGTCCGTTCACGGCGGGCTCGCCGCCGTTCTCGGCGTCCTCATCGCCCTGCAGGTTCCATTCTGGCCGCTCCTGCTTTTCCCTCAAGGCCTGCTGCTGGCTTTCCTCTTCACGGCTGAGCATGAATGCATCCACGGCACGGGTTTCCGCTCGCGCCGGCTCAACCAAAGCGTGGCCTTCGCGGCGGGCCTGTTCCTGCTTCTGCCGCCCAACTGGTTCCGCTATTTCCACTTCGCCCATCACCGCCACACGCAGGATCCGGAACACGATCCGGAGCTGATGGGCCCGAAACCGCGCACTTTTCGCGAGTACGCCCTCTATCTATCGGGCGTTCCCTATTGGACCAGCCTCGCCAAGAGCCTTTGGGCGAACGCCCTTGGCCGGGCGGAGGAACCGTGGGTGCCGCCCAAGGGGGTGGACAAGGTGCAGGCGGAGGCGCGCGCCTATCTCGGCATCTATGCCGCCCTGATCGCCGCCTCCCTGCTCGCCGGGACCACGGCGCTCCTGTGGGCCTGCCTCGTGCCCGTGCTGCTCGGCCAGCCTTTCCTGCGCGCCTTCGTGCTTGCCGAGCATGCGCGCTGCCCGATGGTCGCCGACATGCTCGCCAACACGCGGACCACGCTCACCAATGTCTTCGTGCGCTGGCTGTCGTGGAACATGCCGTTCCATGCCGAGCACCACGCCTATCCGGCCGTGCCCTTCCACCAACTGCCGCCCTTCCATGCGGTCATCCGCGACCGTCTGCGCGTGGTCGAGCCGGGCTATGCCCGTTTTCACGCGCGGTTCGCGGGGGGTCTGGAGAGACAGGAGCGTTGAGCGCGCCATGCGTCCTTCGAGGCTTCGTTCAGGCTCGGCGAGCCTGAACGAAAGCGCCTCAGCATGAGGACCGGCGGGAGCCTGGCCCTTTGCGGTCGCGGCCCTGTTGCCCCTCCTGTCACAGCCGCTTCACCCCTCGCCATCTCGGCGCTGACGCGCCGATCCACCCTGCGCGACGGCGATCGACACCTCCGTGTCGATCGCGGCTCGTCGCTCCGACCCCGATTGGGGAGAGGAACCGCGGCCGCAAGGTTGGCGCACCCCACCTCCCCCTTGTGGGGAGGTCGCGAGCGTAGCGAGCGGGTGGGGTAAATGGCGCCAGCCGCGCCAAGCTGGAGCACCCCCACCCGGCCCTTGCAGGGCCGACCTCTCCACAAGGGGGAGGTGAGGCGCGCG
>DASYHP010000015.1:0-30690 GCA_035998495.1 Mesorhizobium sp. | reverse complement strand
AACAGTCGGAAGGCGAGCGCCACGCATGCCGCTTCCCCCGACCAAACGCCACAGGCGTTTGTGTCCAAACCCCTCACAAGAGGGGACGCTCTGTGACAAGGGCCGGACGGCACAAGCCGGGCGCGGCGATGAATAAGCATGTCCATTTCACGGATCGCCGCTCGGCCGCGGGTTCCCAAGCGTCACGCGCGAATAGGCCTGCAAGCCCTTGCGCTCCCACGCCCCTGGTCCCACATACTTCTCGTGTTCAACAAGCGAAAGGAGGTGATCCAATGTCGAGTGATTTGTCCCGTTTCGTGGCCTCGGCGGATCGCCTCAGCGAAGGGCAGCCCCTTCGCTGAACAGCGTGAGGCGCGGCTGACGGCCTCTTGAGGCTGTCGCCAACGGGCCGCGCCACGGACGAAGCACGGGCCGCTTCCGGCAAACCGGAAGCGGCCTTTTTCGTGCCCCCTGCCTGCATCGGCTCAGGCAAACTCAGCGCGTCACCGCCAATCTCTCCACATTGCCCACGACCTCCTGAAGGGCCGCGTCGAGCTCGGCCCCGGTCGATGCGTCGAAGAAGTGGCGGTAGCCGGACGCGTCGGGACTCGCGCAGTTCTTGAGCAGGGCGCGGGCCTGGTCCCGCTCCGCCTTGCTCACCTTGGGGTCATCGAGCGCGAAGCCGATCGTGAACACTTCGATCCCGCTCTTCTTCATGGCCTCGCACACGGCCAAAGCATGGTTGCGCGCCTTGCCGGGCTGGCAGCCCTGCGGCGTCGTCCTGGAATGCTTGCGGCAGGTGCGGTCGGTCTCGCCGTCCGGCACGCCGGCAAACGCCGTGTTGAACAGGCCGTCCGTCATCAGCACGGCGACCTTGGCCACTTGCCGGCCGTCGTGATTCGCCGGCCCTTGCCCCATGCCCGCATCCTTGATGGCCGAGCGCCACTTGGGCGAAAGCATGTAGTAGCCCCACTGGGCGGCGATGCCGCCCGCCGTCACGCCGGCCGCCGAGAAATCTTCGACCGTCCTGAGAAGCTTGGCCCTGTCGGCCGTGAGCGCCACGAGCTGCGCCTTGGGGCAGGCCCCGAGCCGGTCGTCGCGATTGACCTTGGCCCGATAGAACTTGTTCGGCAGAACATGCTCGCGCCGGTCGTAGGGGCTGTCGTCGGAGGCGTCCGCCGTGCCGTCCTGAAGCCTGCGCTCGGTGGCGCAGCGGTCGGACGCGCCGGCCGACGCCTTCAGGACCGCGTCCTCCGGCGCCGGCAGGTTGGCCCCGCCCGCGGCCTTCTCGTCGAACACCGCCACGGAGGCCAGCGCGCCCACATTAACGGCCTCCGCATAGGGCACGATGGCCACCCGCACCCGCGGATTCCTGGGATCCTGGCTGCCCAAAAACGCCTTCACCGCATTGCTGGCGGCGGTCTTCAGGTCCTCGATCTTCTGCCCTTCCATAGAGCCCGTCACGTCGAGCATCATGGCGACTTCGATCCTCCTGTCGGAGTAAAGCGCAGCCGAGCCGACGGCGACCTCCGCGCGGCCGTCCTCGTCCAGGAAGGGGAAGAACAGGTCCACGTCGATGCGGGCCGAGGCCTCCACCGTCCTTTCCGCCCGGTCCACGACCAGGCTCTCCAGAACGGCCTTGTCCTGGCCGAGCGTGCCCACGCCGTTGGTGGACAAGAAGCGCTCCACCGCGCTGCGCGCGTCCTTTTCCGCGATCTTGCCCGTGGTGAGGTCGCGCGCGGTGGAAGTCACTGCGGCATCGAGCGCGCCCTGCAGGCTCGTGCGGATGCGATAAAGGTTGGCTGTGTCCACCGCGAATCCCGCCGCCGAGACGATGAGGGTGGACGCCACCGCGAAGGTGACGGCGAAGTTGCCGCCCTCGTTCCCGCCGAACGCCTTCCATGCCGCTTTCCGCATCGCCGCTCTCCCTTCCGAGCCGGGGAGCTGTGGGGCTCCCGATGCCGGAAGAGGTGCAAGGCGGGCGTCCAGACGAGGACCGCGAGGGGTGGAAGGGAAGGATCGCCGGCTAAGCCGCTGATTCCGCTAAGCCTCGTCCGATCGCGTGGTGAACGGATCGTTAACGCCTGCCTTGGACCAGCCCGCAGGCCGAGCGGCGGCGTTCCAGAATGGGGCGCGGGCGGAGCGCCTTGCGCCAGATCGGGACAGGCTCTTCGGCCAGCCGTCTCAGAAGTCCACGGCGAGCCCTTGTTTCTCCCAGTCGCCATAGCGGGCCGGTTCTTTCCCCTTGCGGCGGCCACCCAGCTCCTTGGGCATCGCGTCTTCGCGGGCCAGATAGGCTTTGCGGCGCTCCTCGGCTTCCGCGAGCGCCCGCTGCGCGGCCGGCGTCAAGGGACGAGAGCCAGGCATGGGCGGGTCGTGCCGCGCGGTCGCCTCTGGCGTCACGTCGGCCCTGCTCATCCCATCGTCTTCCATCGCGGCTCCCTTCTGCGCTGCAACCGAATTGAAACCGGCCCGCCTTCCTTCCCATATATGGGCAGGCGCGGGGCCCGGCGCATGGGCGAAAACGGCGCGCCTCAGTGTTGGGAGACCGAAGGGGCCATGAATCTCGTCCGCACGGCCATGCTCTTGGCCTTCATGACCGCGCTCTTCATGGGCGTGGGTTTCCTCCTCGGCGGCCGCGGCGGCATGATGACGGCCTTCGTGATCGCCGCCGGGATGAACCTGTTCTCCTACTGGAACGCCGACAAGCTCGTGCTGCGCATGAACCGCGCGGTCGAGGTGGACGAGAGCACTGCGCCCGAGTTCTATCGTATCGTGCGCGACCTCGCCGGGAACGCCGGGCTGCCGATGCCGAAAGTCTATCTCATCGACGAGCCTCAGCCCAACGCCTTCGCCACCGGCCGCAACCCCAAGAATGCGGCGGTGGCCGCCACCACGGGCCTGCTCGAACGCCTCAGCCATGAGGAAGTGGCCGGTGTGATGGCGCATGAGCTCGCCCATGTGCAGAATCGCGACACCCTCATCATGACGATCACTGCCACGCTCGCGGGCGCGATCTCGATGCTGGGCAACTTCGCCTTCTTCATGGGCGGCAGCCGCGAGAACAACAACCCCCTGGGCGCGATCGGCGTGCTCGTCGCCATCATCGTGGCCCCGCTCGCCGCCATGCTCGTGCAGATGGCGATCAGCCGCACGCGCGAATATTCAGCCGACCGCAGAGGCGCGGAGATCTGCGGCGACCCGCTCTGGCTGGCATCGGCGCTTGAGAAGATCGCGTTGGCGGCCGGGCGAATCCGCAACGCCCCTGCCGAGCGCAACCCGGCCACCGCGCATCTCTTCATCATCAATCCGCTCCATGGGGAGCGGATGGACAATCTGTTCTCGACGCACCCAGCCACGGAAAACCGCATCCAGGCGCTGCAGCAGCTCGCAGCCGAGTTCGGCGCATCCGCCGCGTCGCGCGACGCCCCCGATCTTGAGATCGGCGGCGTCTCGGCGCCGTGGGGCGGCATGTTCACGCCCCGTGCGGCCGAACCGCGCCGCAGCGCCGTTCCCGGCGTACGGGTGCGCAAAGGCCCCTGGTCGTGACGAAGGGCGGCGGCCAAGCCTCCGCGCCGCGCCAAGCCAAGCCGCCGCGAAGCGCCCCCGCCGAGCCCGCATTGCCCGGCCTGCCGGCGCGCCAGGCGGCGGCTCGGCTGCTCGCCGCGGTGGTGGACGCGAAAACGCCGCTCGACGGCCTCACCGACGACGCGCATGGCCATCCGCATTATCTCGCGCTTGAGCCCCGCGACCGGGCACTGTGCCGCGCCATCCTGCGTACGGCCCTTCGCTTTCGCGGCACCATCGCGCATCTGATCGACGCCCGGCTGGAGCGTCCGCTGCCGCCCAACGCGTCGGCGCTTCACCACGTCCTGCATATCGGCGCGGCCCAGATCCTGTTCCTCGACGTACCGGACCATGCAGCCGTCAGCCTCGCCGTGGCGCAGGCCAAGGCCGATCCCCGCGCCCGGCGCTTCTCGGGGCTCGTCAACGCCGTGCTGCGCGGCCTGTCGCGCGAGAAGGATTCTCTGCTGCCGCAAGCCCTGGCGAAGCGGCTCGACGCGCCGAACTGGTTCCGCGAGCGGCTTGAAAACGCCTATGGGGCGGACAAGGCCGGAAAAATTCTCGACATGCACCGCCACGAGCCGCCGCTCGACCTGACGGTGAGAAGCGAGCCGGAGGCCTGGGCGGAAAAGCTCGGCGCGCATCCGCTGCCCAACGGCAGTCTGCGTCTCGGCCGGCAGGGAACCGCCGTGCCCGACCTGCCCGGCTTCTCCGAGGGCGCGTGGTGGGTGCAGGACGCGGCCGCGAGTTTTCCCGTGCGGCTGTTCGGCTCCGCAGCGGGCCTGCGCGTGGCCGACCTTTGCGCCGCGCCCGGCGGCAAGACGGCCCAGCTCGCCGCGGCCGGCGTCTATGTGACGGCCGTGGACGCCTCCCGCTCGCGCTTGAAACGGCTTGCCGGGAACCTTGCGCGGCTCGGGCTTTCCGCCGAAATCGTCGAGGCGGACCTCCTCACCTGGGAGCCAGCGGAAAAATTCGACGCGGTCCTGCTCGACGCGCCCTGCTCCTCCACGGGCACCGTGCGGCGGCACCCCGACGTGCCCTGGACCAAGGGGCCGGCCGATGTGGAAAAGCTCGTGGCGCTGCAGCGCCGGCTTCTCGACTGGGCCTGGCGCCTCCTCAAGCCGGGCGGAAAACTCGTCTTCTCCAACTGCTCGCTCCTGCCCGAGGAGGGCGAGGCGCTTTGGCGCGAATTTCTGGCGCAAACGCCCGAACTCACGCCCGACCCCATCCAGGGCGATGAAGCGCCGGGCATCGACGGCTTCGTGTCCGCCGAAGGGTTTCTGCGCACCACGCCGGGCGACTGGCGCTTCGAAAGCCCTTCCCTGTCCGGCCTCGACGGGTTCTTCGCCGCGCGCGCGGTCCGCCGGCCCTGACCTGAGCGACGGCTTCGCGCGGCCGCCCGGATCGGGTAGTCTCGCATTCGGTGGGCGAGCAGGAGTGGGCTTGAGAGGGGCTGGTTCGAACGACGCGGCTCAGTGGAGCCTTCTGGCGCGCGCGCTGTGGCGGCGCGCAAAAACGCGCTCGCGCCTGCCGACCTTTCACCGCTGGTCGCTGGCCGGGCGCAGCCCCGACCGGATCGTGGCGGTCCCGCCCGATCTGCGGCGCGGCGACGCGCAGGTGGCGCTCGACATCTATCACGGCCGCTTTCCCCTGGCCGGCCACCTCGTCGAGACCGGGGGCCGTTCGCCCTTCGGCCTTTCCGCCCACGAAGCCTGGCGGCGCGCGCTGCACAGCTTCCGCTGGCTGCGCCATTTCCGGGCGGCGGGTACGGAGCTGGCCGCAGCCTCCGCCCGCGCGCAAGTGCGCGACTGGCTGGCCGGTCCCGGACGCCGGCTCGACGGTATCCCTTGGGAGCCCGCCGTCGCGGCCGCGCGGCTGATAAGCTGGCAGCAGAACGCCCCGATGCTGCTGCGGGCCTCAGACAGCGGCTTCCGCCGGCAGTTCTTCCGCGCGCTCGCCCTGCATATGCGGTTCCTGAGGGCTGCGGCGGCCGAGCTGCCACCGGGCGTGGAGCGGCTCAAGGCGCGCATCGCGGTCTGCCTGGCGGCCACAAGCCTGCCCTTCCCTCCTTCGGTCCGAGTCCGCGTCGCCGATCGCCTGTCGGCGGAGCTGGAGATGCAGATCCTGCCCGACGGCGGCCACGCCGCGCGCAACCCGGCCGTGCTCGTGGAGCTTCTGCTCGACCTCCTGCCCTTGCGGCAGAGCTTCGCCGATGCGGGGCTCGCGCACCCGCCGGCCCTTCTCGCCGCGATCGAACGCATGATGCCGGCGCTCCGCTTCTTCCGGCACCGCGACGGCTCGGTGGCGCGTTTCAACGGTGGGGGCGCGATCTCCGCCGAACGCGTCGCCGCCATTCTGCGCCACGACGACGCCGGTGGCGCGCCGCTGTTCCACGCTCCTCATTCCGGCTATGCGCGGCTGGCGCTCGGGCCGACCGTGGTGATCGCCGATGTGGGCCCCGCCCCGCCGCTCGATCTCGCGCTGGAGGCGCATGCCGGCTGCCTGTCCTTCGAGATGTCGTCCGGCCAGCGCTCGATCGTCGTCAACAGCGGGATCGACCGCCGCGGCGCGGGCGACTTCCGGCCGCTGGCCCGCGCCACGGCCGCCCATTCCACGCTGACCGTCAACGACACGTCCCAGGGCCGCTTCGTCCATGGCGGCGCGAAATGGGCGCATCTCATTGGCCATCCGCTGGTCGGCGGGCCGCGGCGCGTCACCTTCGAGCGCCTCGGGGACGACCGATCCCAGGGGTTCCACGCCGGCCATGACGGCTATCTCGGGCGCTACGGGCTTCTGCACGAACGCGCGCTGCGACTCTCGGAGGAAGGCCTCCTGCTCGAAGGCTTCGACCGGCTCGTGGCCGTGGACGGCGCGTTGCCGGACGTGCCGGCCGCCTTGCGCTTCCACCTCCATCCGGAGGTGGAGCTTTTTCGCGACGAGGACGGCGCGCTCGTGCTGGCGGCGGCGCGCGGCGGGCAGTGGCGCTTCGGCTCGCCCGACCTGGCGCCACGCGTCGAGGAGTCCATCTTCTTCGCGAGCGCCGGCGGCCCGCGCCGCTCGCGCCAGATCGTGTTGAGCTTCGCCGTGGCCGCGATGCCCGCTGTACGCTGGAGCTTTCAGCGACTTTCCCCCGATATCCCACCCACGGCTTGATCCGCCGCCTTCGACCTTTTACGGGCGGCGGGACCACCGCTCCCATGAGGCAAGCACGCGCCATGTCCGCACCTGCCAGCCCGCTCCCGCCACCCAATCTCGTGTCCGTCCGCCGTGCGCTTTTGTCGGCGTCGGACAAGGCGGGCCTGATCGAGCTTTCCCGCGGCTTGGCGGGGTTCGGCGTGGAGCTGTTGTCCACCGGCGGCAGCGCTGGCGACCTTCGCGCGGCGGGTTTTCCCGTCCGCGAGGTGTCGGACTTGACCGGCTTTCCCGAGATCATGGACGGGCGGGTGAAGACGCTTCATCCGCGCGTGCATGGCGGCCTGCTCGCCCGCCGCGACGACCCGGGTCACAAGGCCGCCATGGCCGAGCACGGGATCGAGCCCATCGACCTCTTGGCCGTGAACCTTTACCCGTTTGAGGCGGTGCGCGCGAAAGGCGCGGATGCGGCCACAAGCGTCGAGAACATCGACGTGGGTGGTCCCGCGATGATCCGGGCGGCGGCGAAGAACCATGCTTTCGTGGCCGTGCTCACCGACCCTGCGGACTACGCGATGGTTCTTGCGGCGCTCGCGGAGAACGGCGGCGCCTTGCCTTTTTCGCTGCGCCGGGAATTGGCGGCCAAGGCTTTCGCCCGCACGGCGGCTTATGACGCGGCGATTGCCGGCTGGTTCGCCGAAGAACTCGGGCAAGCCGCCCCGCGCCATTTTTCGCTCGCCGGCCGGCTCGCGGAAGCGATGCGCTACGGGGAAAACCCTCACCAGCGCGCCGCGCTTTATCTCGGCGACGACCGGCGGCCCGGCGCGGCCACGGCGGAACTCGTGCAGGGCAAGGCGCTGTCCTTCAACAATGTCGCCGACGCCGACGCAGCGTTCGAGCTCGCCGCCGAGTTCGACCCGGCGCGTACGGCGGCGGCCGTGATCGTCAAGCACGGCAATCCGTGCGGCGCGGCTGAGGGCGCGAACCTGGAGGAGGGTTATCGCAGGGCGCTGGCCTGCGACCCCGTTTCCGCCTTCGGCGGCGTGGTGGCGCTCAACCGCCCGCTCGATGCGCAAGCGGCGCAGGCCATCGCCGGAATCTTCACCGAGGTGATCGTCGCGCCCGATGCGAGCAGCGAGGCCAGGGCGACCCTCTCCGAGAAGAAGAACCTCCGCCTTCTTCTGACGGGCGCTCTGCCCGATCCGCGCGCGCCGGGCCGCCTCGTCCGCTCGGTGTCGGGCGGCTTTCTCCTTCAGGACCGGGACAATCTCAGCGCCGACGATTTGGCGCTCGATGTGGTCACGAAGCGCGCGCCGACGGAGGCCGAACTCGCCGATCTTCGCTTTGCCTTCCGCGTGGCCAAGCACGTCAAATCCAACGCCATCGTCTATGCCAGGGATGGCGCAACGGTCGGCATCGGCGCGGGCCAGATGAGCCGTGTGGATTCGTGCCGCATCGCCGCGCTAAAGGCTGAGGACGCCTCCCGAGTCGCCGGCGAGGTCGCGCCGCGCACGCAAGGCTCCGTCGTGGCCTCTGATGCCTTTTTCCCCTTCGCCGACGGCTTGCTGGCGGCGGTCGCGGCAGGCGCCACCGCCGTCGTCCAGCCCGGCGGCTCGGTGCGCGACGCGGAGGTCATCGCGGCCGCCGACGCGCATGGGATCGCCATGGCGTTCACGGGCGTCCGGCATTTCCGGCATTAGGGCATGGGTATTCATCGCCGCGCCCGGTGTTTCCACCGTCCGGCCATTGTCAAAGAACATCGACACGAACGCTGAAGCGTTCGGTCGGGGGAAGCGGTGTGCGTGGCACTTGCCTCCTAAGTAGTTTGTGTGTGGCTCGCGCCACGCACACCGTCGGTGGTCTTGCCCCGGATCATGAGGCAGCCCTCGCATGGCTTGCGCCATGCGCGTGCCGCCCTCCCCTCTAGGGCCCGGGCTTGCGGACTGATCGCCCAGCCATGCCAACCGCTGCATGACCCCCCGGCACCGGCCTCTCCGCGCGTCCCCGGTTCATGATCCCGCCTTCCCGTGAAGAAGCCAGCACAAGGTAAGCGAAGGCGCGAAGAGCGTGGACGGAAAAGCGCGAACTCTTTCGCGCCACCGGGCCTAACCCACTGAGAACCCAGCAAAGAAAGTTTGCAGACCCGCCGAATGGTCGAAATTTTGTCCGCGGCTCGCCCGGCGGCCCGGCGGCGCGGCGCCGCTCACCCCACCCGGTCCGCCGGATAGGGCGTGCGCCACAGGAGCAGAAGGCCCAGAGCGAAGAAGGGGATGATGGCCGCCATGCCGAGCGCCGCGTTCCCGCTCAGCGCCGTCACGCTCGCCACGAGAAAGGGCGCGAGGAAGCTCGTCACCCGGCCCGTCAGCGCGAAAAGGCCGAAGAAGCGGCCGGCATCCTCGGCGGGCACGCTGCGCGCGAGATAGGCGCGCGAAGACGCCTGGGCCGGCCCGAAGGCGAGCCCGATCAGCAGGCCGAACAGGAGATAGGCTTTTTCCGCCGGTGAGCCGAACAGCCCGCCTGCGTCCGCGCCGGTCAACGGCAGGAACCCGAACAAAGTGTAGCCCGGCCCGGTGCCGATGATGCCGAGCGTGGCGAGGAGAAGGCAGGCGAGCGACAAGAGCACCACGCGCTTGGACCCGAACGCGGTGTCGAGCCGCGCCGCCAGGAGGCAGCCGGCGATGGCGGCGACGTTGAGCAGGATGCCGAAGGCGCCGATCTCGGTCAGCGTCCAGCCGAACAGGAGCGTGGCGAAGCTGCCGCCAAGCGCGAGCAGCGCGCCGATGCCGTCCTGGTAGACCATGCGTGCAAGCAGGAAGCGGAACAAGCCCGACCGGCGCTTGAGCTCGGCATAGGTGCCCTTGAGCTCCGCAAGGCCCGACTGCACCGCCTCCGCAAGCGGCCGCCCCATGCCTCGATCCGGGGTGAAGAGGAACATGGGCAGGATGAAGAGCGCATACCAGGCGGCGGAGATCAGCGTGGCGGCGCGCGCATCCTCGCCTTGCGCCGCGTCGAGCCCCCACAAGGGCACGAGACCCAGAAGCGTGCTTCCGGTTTCGGGCGGGGCCGACAGGAACAGCACCACGAAGATCAGGACGATCATGCCGCCGAGGTAGCCGAGCCCCCAGGCGATGTTGGAGACGCGCCCGACCGCCGTGGACGAGACGAGACGCGGCAGCATGGCGTCGTTGAACACGACGGAAAACTCCGCGGCGACCGAGGCGACCGAATAGAGCAGCACCGCCCAGAACAGGGAGGAGCCCGGCGCGGCCCACCACAATCCGGTCAGCGCCGCCATCTTCACGAGGGCGAAGACGGCGATCCACGGCTTTCGCGAACCCGTCTGGTCGGCGACCGAGCCCAGGACCGGCGACAGCACCGCGATGGCGAGACCGGCGAGCGCGATGCCGAAACCCCAGGCGGCCTGTCCCTCCTCGGGCGTGGCCGCCACGCGCGACACGAGATAGGGGCCGAAGATGAAGGTGGTGACGACCGTGAAGAAGGGCTGCGCCGCCCAGTCGAACAGCATCCAGCCGAGCACGCCACGGCGGGGGACCGCCACGACGGGATGCGCCTCGGCTTGCGCCACGGACAAGGTCACGCCGCGGTCACCGGCACGGAAACGAGGTCGTCCATGAGCCCGGCCGCCACCGTCAGCCGCGAGAGCGACAGCTCGCCGCCTTCGGTCAGCCCGTCCAGCCGTTCCAGGGCGCGGCGGATCGTGGGCCCGCCGCCTTCGAGCCAGCGCGCGGCGGCGTTCTCGTCGCCGGGATAGGCCCGCAGCGCCGCAATGACCAGCGCCCGCCGCGCATTGCCGATGGCGAGCAGCGCGCGGTCGAGCGCCATGGCGTCGAAGGGATCGGTGGGTTGAAGCGTGCGGGCGGCCGCCTCGATGCGCCCGAGGCGGAAGGCCTCGGTGACGCCGAAGAAGACGCGCGCGGCCACGCCCAGCTCCGAGCCGCTTTCCTCTGCCGCCAGCGCGATGTCGGGGATGAGCGCGGCGGCGTCGAGCCGCGCCAGCGCCGCGGCGAGCTCGGCCGGCACGCCCCAGCCTGCGAGCTCGGCTTCCCGGGCTTCGGCGTTCTCCCGCAGGAAAGGCGGCAGGAGGTCGAGGAGCCTGGGTTCGAGCCGTTCCCGCGCCGCGACGAGGCGGGTGGCCTCGACATCCGGCGCGATGGTTCCGCGCCGGTTGCGCAAGAACCAGGCCGCGCCCCCTTCGACCAGGCGCGCGACATCCATGTAGAGGTCGAGCTGCTTCTGCCCGTCGATCCGGTTGTCGAGCCGATCGACGGCCGCAAAGAGCTCTTGCAGCTCGAAGCCGCCGCGCGCGGCGGCGCAAGCCAGCACCACGTCGGCCGGGCCGCAGCCCGTGCCTTCCTGGAGCCGCTCGGCGAAGCTTGGGCCGCCGCGGTTGACGAGATCGTTGACGAGCACACGCGACACGATCTCGCGCCTCAGCGGGTGGTCCCTGATCTCGTCGGCGAAACGCTCGCGCATCGCCCCGGGGAAATAACCGAGCAGGTCGTCCGCGAAGGACGCGTCGTCGGGCGCGTCCGTTTCCAGGAGATCGGAAAAGAGCACGATCTTGGCGTAGGCGAGCAACACGCCGATCTCGGCGCGGGTGAGGTTTTGCCCCCGCGCCTGGAGTTCGGCGATGTCGGTGGGCCAGGGCAGGCCTTCCACATCGCGGTCGAGCAGGCCCCGCGCTTCGATGCGCTCCATGAAGCGGGCGTGGCGGGGAAGCTCGGCCGGCCCGCGGCGCTCGTCGAGCGAGATCGCCAGCGCCTGCCCATAATTGTTGGCGAGAACGAGCTTGGCCACCTCCTCCGTCATGGAGGCGAGCAGCTCGTTGCGGGCGGAGCGGTCGAGTCTTCCCGCACGCATCGCAGCGGCCAGCGCGATCTTGATGTTCACCTCGACGTCCGACGAGTTGACGCCGCCCGAATTGTCGATGGCGTCGGAATTGCAGCGCCCCCCGCGGCGGCCATATTCGATCCGCGCGGCCTGCGTCACGGCCAGGTTTGCCCCCTCGCCGATCACCTTGGCCCGAAGGTCTGCGGCGTTGATGCGGATCGCGTCGTTGGCGCGGTCGCCCGCGTCGGCGTGGGTCTCCGCCGAGGCCTTCACATAGGTGCCGATGCCGCCGAACCAGAGCAGGTCCACGGGCGCTCTCAGAATGGCCGACAGGACCGCCTGCGGCGTCGTCGCGCCGGGGGACAGGCCGAGCGCCGCGGTCGCCTGGGGCGTGAGCTCGACCGATTTCTGGGCGCGAGAGACGATCATGCCGCCCGGGGACAACTTGCTCTTGTCGTAGTCCTGCCAGCTCGATCGCGGCAGCTCGAACAGCCTTTGCCGCTCGGCAATGGCGACGGCGGGATCCGGGTCGGGATCGAGAAAGATGTCGCGATGGTCGAAGGCGGCGACGAGCCGGATTTGCGGCGACAAGAGCATGCCGTTGCCGAACACGTCGCCCGACATGTCGCCCACGCCCGCCACCGTGAAGGGCTCGCGCTGGATGTCGCGGTTCATCTCGCGGAAATGGCGCTTCACCGCCTCCCACGCGCCGCGGGCGGTGATGCCCATCTTCTTGTGGTCGTAGCCCGCCGAGCCTCCGCTTGCGAAGGCGTCGTCGAGCCAGAAGCCGTGGGCCTGGCTGATGGCGTTCGCGGTGTCCGAGAAGGTGGCCGTGCCCTTGTCGGCCGCGACCACGAAATAGGCATCGTCGCCGTCGTGCCGCACCACCTCTTCGGGCGGCACGATTTCGCCGTCCACGAGATTGTCGGTAAGGGAAAGCAGGCTCGAGACGAAGTTGACGTAAGCCTTGCGGCCGGCCTCGAACACGGCTTCCCGCGTGCCCCCCGCCGGCAGGCGCTTGGGAAAGAAGCCGCCCTTGGCGCCCACCGGCACGATCACGGCATTCTTGACCTGCTGCGCCTTCACGAGGCCCAAGACCTCGGTGCGGTAGTCCTGGGCGCGGTCCGACCAGCGCAGCCCCCCGCGCGCGACCGCGCCGAAGCGCAGGTGGATGCCCTCCACCTCCGGCCCGTAGACGAAGATTTCGCGCCAGGGTTTTGGGTCGGGCAGGAAGGACAGCGCGCGCGGGTCGAGCTTTATCGCGCGCGAGCGCCCCTCCCCTGCCGGCGCATAGTGGTTGGTGCGCAGGCTGGCGTTCACGAGTTCGAGAAGGCGACGCAAAATGGTGTCGTCGTCGAGGCTCGGGACCGCGTCCAGCGCTTCCGCGATGCGCGCGCGCGCCGCCTCGGCCCTGGCCTCGCGGTCCTGCGCTGCGGGATCGAAACGGGCCTCGAACAGGGTCCAAAGCTCGGCCGCGATGCCCGGATGGCGGTTCAGCACGCCCGACACGAAGCCTTGGGTCTGCGGGATGCCGGCCTGCTGGAGGTAGCGCGCGTAGAGCCTCAGCACCGCGATCGCGGAAACGCCGAGCTTGGCCGTCTGCACGAGCGCGTTGAGGCCGTCATTGTCGGCGTCGGCGCGCCACACCGACAGGAACACCTCTTCCAGGCGCTCGGCCCCGCCCTCCAGATCGACGGGGGCGCCGAAGGCGTTTTCGAGCTCCATGTCGTGGATGAAGACGGGCGAGGATTCCGCGTCCGCCTCCTCGCCCGGCACCTCGAAGGTCTGCTCGCTGATGACGCGGAAACCCATGTTCTCGAGGAGAGGCACCCGGCGCGACAGCGAAACCGCGCTGCCGCGGTGATGAATCTTCAGCGCGGCCTGGCCGGGGTCCTGCTCCTCGTGGCGGGTGAAGTCGATGGCGATGGGCGCCTCATCTGTCAGCGCGGCGAGCCGCCGCGCGTCACGCAGCGCCGTGGCGGCGGAGAAGGTGTTGCGGTAAGCTGGCGGCAGGCGCCGGGCGGTGGCGAGCGCCGCGGCGTCGGCCCCTTCCTGGGCCGCGGCGTCGCGCAGGAAATCTTCCCAGATGCGGGTGATGTCGCGGATTGCCGCCTCGATGGTCGCGGGCTCGACCGCAGGCGTCTTGCCGCCCGAACGGCCGATGATGAAGTGGACGCGCGCGAGGCTCCCTTCGGGAAAGGCGGGGTAGAAGGCCGACAGCCGCCCCTCGAAGGCGTGCTTGAGATAGGCGCCGATCTTCTCGCGCACGGCCGAGTCGTAGCGGTCGCGCGGCACGAACACGATCACCGAGACAAAGCGGTCGAAGGGGTCCACCCGCACCAGAGCGCGCGGGCGCGGGCGCTCGCCGAGCGCCAGGATCGCCTCGGCATGGCGCGCGAGCGTGGGCGCGTCCACCTGGAACAGCTCGTCGCGCGGGTAGGATTCCAGCACGTTGACGAGCGCCTTGCCGGAATGGTCGGCCGGGTCGAAGCCCGACTGCCGGAGCACGGAATCCGCCTTGGCGCGCAGGAACGGGATCTTGAAGACCGACCGCGTGTAGGCCGTGGAGGTGAAGAGGCCGACGAACCGGAGTTCGCCCGCGAGCCTCCCTTCGGCGTTGAAGGTCTTCACGCCGACATAGTCGAGATAGACGCGACGGTGGACGCGCGACTTGGTGTTGGCCTTCGAGACGATCAGCGGCTCGGGGCCATGAAGGAAGTTGCGGATCTCGGGCGTGGTGGCGCTGCCGTCCGCGTCCCGGCGCAGGATCAGGAGGCTGGGGTCGCGCAGGATGCCCAAGCCCGGCTCGGGCGCGCGCACGAGCGAGCCCTCCTCGGCCGTGCCCTCGTAGCGGAACTCGCGCAGGCCCAGAAAGGTGAAGTTGTCGTCGCGCAGCCATTCGAGGAAGGCGACGGCCTCCGAAACGGTCTCAGGCGCGAGCGGCGAATTGCCGTAGCGCAGCATGGAGATGGCCGCGTCGAGCCGCGCCAGCATCGGCTTCCAGTCCTTGACCGCGGCCCGCACCTGGTCGAGCACGGCGTTCAACCGGATCTTGAGCTCTTCCGCTCGGGCGTCGTCCAGCGCGCCGGCATGGATCTGGATGAGGCTGACGCGCGCGAGGCCCGTCTCCCGCGTGTCCTTGGCCGCCGTCTCGCCGGCATGGGCGTCACCCAGCAGCTCCGGCGCGCCATCCGCGCCGGGGCGGACGAGAAGCACGGGATGGGTGACAAGGCTCGGCTCGCCCAGGATCTCCGCCGCCTCGCCGGTGACGGAGTCGAACAGGAAGGGCATGTTGTCGTTGATGACGCTGACGATGCTGCGCGGCAGATCGCGCACACGCTCGACCGTGATCTCGCGCTCGCCCGGCCGGTGGCGCTTGAGCACATGGAAGGCGGCGCGCGCGGCGGCCTCGACGACGGGGGGCGGCGTGGTGTCGAGGTCTTCCTCGGGCGCGCGGGCGAGCAGGATCGCCTTGAGCTTTTCCGCCTCGCCCATCCCTGCTCGTCCGCCCACGGCGTCGGCTTGGGCCTCGTCCTTGCCGGACGGGTTCAAGGTGTCGTCCATCGCGCCCTCCCCTGGCACGCTGCCTGGCAGAGCAAACTAGCAGATGCCAGGGCTTTAGCGACCCTTCGTTCGCCGCTTGACCTGCTCGGTCTGCGCCACGGATCGGCAGCGCTCCAAGGGCAGCGGTTCCGGACCGAGCCGATCAGCGCGAGGCGATCGTGGCCGCCGCGCCCGCCATGGCGCCAGCGCTCACCCGGTTTGCCCATCGCATGGCGCGGGCGCTTCTCAAGACTCTCCGCGCCTGCGCGGCCGCGCCGGCCCAGAGGAGATCGACGGCAGCCAGCACCAGCACCATGACTGCCGTCAGTTCCATCCAGCCTGCCACCGTCACGCGGCCGAGATCGATGATTGTGGGCAGGAGCGCCAGGTAGAACATCATGATCTTCGGGTTGCCGAGCGTTACGGCAAGCCCCGTCAAAAAGAGCTTCACTGCCGACCGCGCCTCGGGCAGTCGGGCATCGCCGATCGAGAGGGGTGCGGTCCACATCTTCCAGGCGAGATAGATGAGATAAGCGACGCCCGCCCATTTCAGCATGACGAAGGCGAAGTGGAAGCTTTCCGCGACATAGGCCAGCCCCCAGACCGCGAGGGCCAGCCACACCGCCTCGCCGATCCACATGGCAAGCAGGAAGGGCAGCGCGTCGGAAAATCCCTTGGCGATCACGCGCGACACAAGCGCAGCGATGCTTGGGCCGGGCGAGCCCGCGGCAACGAACAGTGCGCTGGCGAAGAGGAGGAGGGAGGCGAGGGTCATGGCAGGGCACCTGCACAAAGCAGATCCCAGCCTATGTGAAAGCCGGCGCCGACGAAAGCGCCGGGGCCACTCACGCCGCGCCGGCCACCTTCTGCTTCTCGAAGCGCTTGCGCTCGTTGGGGTCGAGATAGAGCTTGCGCAGGCGGATCGTCTTGGGCGTCACCTCAACCAGCTCGTCCTCCTCGATCCAGGCCAGCGCGCGTTCAAGCGTCATGCGCACGGGAGGCGTCAGGCGCACGGCCTCGTCCTTGCCGGCGGCGCGGATGTTGGTGAGCTTCTTGCCCTTGAGCACGTTCACCTCAAGGTCGTTGTCGCGGGAGTGGATGCCGATGATCATGCCCTGGTAGACCTTGACGCCGGGGTCGATCACCATGGGGCCGCGGTCCTCCAGGTTCCACATCGCATAGGCCACCGCCTCGCCGGGCTCGTTGGCGATCAGCACGCCATTGGTGCGGCCGGGGATTTCGCCCTTGAAAGGCTCGTAGGCAAAGAACAGCCGGTTCATCACGGCCGAGCCGCGGGTGTCCGTCAGAAGCTCGGACTGGTAGCCGATCAGCCCGCGCGTGGGCGCGTGGAAGACGAGCCGCTGGCGGTTGCCGCCCGAGGGGCGCAGTTCCACCATTTCGGCTTTGCGCTCGCTCATCTTCTGGACGACGATGCCGGAGAATTCCTCGTCCACGTCGATCACCACCTCCTCGATGGGCTCGAGCAGCTCGCCATTCTCGCCCTTCTGCATGACGACGCGCGGCCGCGACACGGCGAGCTCGAAGCCCTCGCGGCGCATGGTCTCGATGAGAACCGCGAGCTGAAGCTCGCCGCGGCCCGACACGAAGAACGAATCCTTGTCGGGCGACTCCTCGATCTTCAGCGCCACATTGCCTTCCGCCTCGCGGAGGAGACGGTCGCGGATCACGCGGCTCGTCACCTTGTCGCCCTCGGTGCCCGCAAGCGGGCTGTCGTTGACGATGAAGCTCATGGTGACGGTGGGCGGGTCGATGGGCTGGGCCGGCAGCGGCGTGGTGACGGCCGGATCGCAGAAGGTGTCGGCGACGGTGCCCTTGGACAGGCCTGCGATGGCCACGATGTCGCCGGCCCCGGCCTCGTCGATCGGCTGGCGCTCCAGCCCCCGGAAGGCGAGGATCTTGGAGATGCGGCCCTGCTCGATCAGCCCGCCGTCGCGGTTGAGCACCTTGACGCTCTGGTTGGGCTTGATGAGGCCCGAGGCGATGCGGCCGGTGATGATGCGGCCCAGAAACGGGTTGGCCTCAAGAATGGTGCCGATCATGCGGAACGGGCCGGGCTCGACGCGTGGCTGCGGCACGTGGCGCAGCACGAGGTCGAAGAGCGGTGCGAGCCCGTCGGTGGACGGCCCTTCCGGCTTCTCGGCCATCCAGCCGTTGCGGCCCGAGCCGTAGAGGATGGGGAAATCGAGCTGCTCGTCGGTTGCGTCAAGCGCCGCGAACAGGTCGAACACCTCGTTGACCACCTCGACATGGCGGGCGTCGGGACGGTCGATCTTGTTGATGGCGACGATGGGTTTCAGCCCCACCTTGAGCGCCTTGCCCACCACGAACTTGGTTTGCGGCATGGGGCCTTCGGCGGCGTCCACGAGCAGCACGGCGCCGTCCACCATGGAGAGGATACGCTCCACCTCGCCGCCGAAATCGGCGTGGCCGGGCGTGTCCACGATGTTGATGCGCGTACCTTTCCAGTCCACCGACGTTGCCTTGGCAAGGATGGTGATGCCGCGTTCCTTTTCGAGGTCGTTGGAATCCATCGCGCGCTCGGCGACGCGCTGGTTGTCACGCACCGAGCCCGACTGCTTGAGCAGCGCATCGACAAGGGTGGTTTTCCCATGGTCGACGTGTGCGATGATCGCGATGTTGCGCAGGTTCATGGAAAGCCTGATGTCCGTCGGCTGAAGCTTTTCGGCGGCAAGCCGCTCGAGCCTCGGCGCGTTGATTGCGTGTTTCGTCCAGCGTGATCGGCGTCGGCGTTCGGATGCCGACGCAGGGTGAGCCTCGGCTCCCGGTTTCGGCGGCGTCATTAGCGCTTTTTTCGCAATTGCGAAAGGGGCGGGCCGGCAGCTTGGCCCGAACCTCGCGCCAAAGCTAAAGCAGGCCGCGTTTGCCCATCATGGCCTCGGGCGAGGGCATCCGGCCGCGAAAGGCGGTGTAGAGCGACTCCGGGTCGGCCGAGCCGCCGGCCGCGTAGATGTGCTTCTTGAGCTTGGCCGCGAGTTCGGGGGCGAAGGGATCGCCCGTCTCTTCGAAGGCCGCGAAGGCGTCGGCGTCGAGCACTTCGGACCACAGGTAGGAGTAGTATCCCGCGGAGTAGCCGTCGCCCGAAAAGACGTGCTGGAAATGCGGCGTGCGGTGGCGCATGGCGATGGCGTCGGGCATGCGGATGGCTTCCAGCGTCTCCGCCTCGAAGGCCATCGGATCGGCCGGTGGCTCCGGCCGGGCGTGGAACGCCATGTCCACCAGCGCCGAGGAGGTGAACTCCACGGTGGCGAAGCCTTGGCCGAAATTTCGGGCGGCGCGCATCTTCTCGATGAGTTTTTCGGGCATGGGCTGCCCCGTCTCGACATGGCGCGCGTGCTTGGCCAGAACCTCGGGCACGAGCAGCCAGTGCTCGTAAAGCTGGGAGGGCAGCTCCACGAAGTCGCGGGAGACGGAGGTGCCAGCCACGCTCGGCCAGGTCACCTCGGTCAGCATGCCGTGGAGCGCATGGCCGAACTCGTGGAAGAGCGTCCTGGCTTCGTCCAGCGAAAGCAGCGCGGGCTCCCCCGCCGGCGGCTCGGCGAAGTTGCAGACATTGTAGATGATGGGCTTGGAACCCTCGCCGAGCTTGTAGCCGGCCTGCAGCCCGCTCATCCAGGCGCCGGAGCGCTTCGAGGGACGGTTGAAATAGTCGGCGAGGAAAAGCGCCCGCGTCCCGCCATCGGCGTCGAGCACGCGGAAGGCGCGCACGTCCTCATGCCAGCCCCGGATGTCGGGTAAGGGCTCGAAGCGCAGCCCGAAAAGCCTTTTCGCCACGTCGAAGGCGGCTCCGATCACGTTTTCGAGCCCGAGATAAGGCTTGAGCTCCGCCTCGTCGAAGTCGAACTTTTCCGCGCGCAGCTTTTCCTGGAAGAAGCGCCAGTCCCAGGCGGCGAGATCGTGGTTGACGCCACCCTCTGCGGCGAGCCGCTCCATCTCAGCCTGGTCCTGCGCCGCCTTGTCCACGGCCCGCTCCCAGACGGGATTCAGCAGGCCCCACACGGCAGCGGGCGTCCTGGCCATGGTGTCGTCGAGCTTCAGGCTGGCATAGTCGGGATAGCCGACGAGTTTCGCCTTCTCCGCTCTGAGCTCAAGCGTGCGCTTCACGATGGGGCGGTTGTCGGCCTCCTCGCGCATCTCGCCCCGCGCGATAAAGGCGCGGAACGCCTTTTCCCGGAGATCGCGGCGCTCGGACAGCGTGGCGAAGGGCTCGTAGATCGAGCGCGACAGCGTGACGGCCCATCTTCCCGTTTGCCCGCGGCTTGTCGCGGCCTCGGCCATGGCGCTCTTGAGGAAATCGGGCAGGCCGGCAAGGTCGCCCTCGTCGAGGAAGAGCACCCAGTCCTTTTCGTCGGCGAGCACGTTCTGGCCGAATTTTGCGCCCAGGCCTGCGAGTTCCTCGTTAATGGCGGCGAGCCGCGCCTTGCCGTCATCGCCGAGCTTGGCGCCGGCGCGGACGAAGCGCTTCCAGGTCTTCTCCAGCACACGCAGTGTCTCGGCGTCGAGGCCGAGCTCGTCGCGTTGGGCGTAGAGCGCGTCGATGCGGGCGAAGAGCGCCGGGTTCATGGCGATTTCCGAGCCATGCCGGGCCATCTTGGGCGCGATCTCGCGCTCCAGCCGCTGGATGGTCTCGTTGGTGTCGGCGCCGGCCTTTGCCCAGAACACGGCGGACGCGCGATCCAGGGCATCGCCCGAAAGCTCCAACGCGGCCAGCGTGTTCTCGACCGTGGGTTCCTCCGGGTTGCCGGCGATCGCCTCGATCTCGGCCTTGTGGGCGGCGAGCGCCGCGTCGATGACCGGGCCGAAGTCCTCGTCGCTTATGGCCGAAAAGTCGGGCAGGCCGTGCGGGCCGGTCCAATGGGTCAACGGATGGGCGGCGAGTTCGGCGATGTCGAAGGGCATGAGACGCTTTCGGGACGGAGTGTTCGGTGGCCGCCATGTAGGCTTTGGCGCGCAACCGAACAACGCCGGGGATGTCATACCCAGATTGCTACGGGCAGGCCGCAGGCGTCGCGGCCCGGCGGGTCGGGGAAGCTTTCGCATGCTCCCTCCGCATGGCGCGCCGCTACGACCAGCATCGCGCAAGCGTCAAGGAGATCGTCCCAGCCGACAGATAGGCCAGAGGGCTTGTCGCGCCGCACCTGCTCGCGAGCGGATGCGAACCATGCTGCGTCGAAGCCCCAGCCTTGGAGGACTTCCATTCGTTCGGTCTTGCCGGCGTCGAGCTTCTTGGGATGCCGGAGGTCGCGCCTGCCGTTCATTCGCCAGAAGGCCGCTTCCGGGTGCGATTCGATGACTCGGCTGGCTAGCTCGGCGTCACTGCGAAGGGCTGCGTCGATTTCCCTGATCTTAGGAAAGATCATGAAAGCTTGGCGGGAGAAACCGCCCGGCGGATCGGACGTTTCCCGCGCAACCGCCAGGGCGCGCTGGAACGCGGCGCCGATTTCAGCCATGCCGTTGAGCTTTCCGGTTTCGGCGTAGACTGCTGCGCGTGACGGTATCGGGAAGATGGTGTTTCTAGCCCTGCCGAGAACAGCTTTCAGCGCCTGCTCAGTGGCTCGCCCAAACCTGGATCCGGCGTCAGGCAGCCCAATGGGCATATCCACAGCGATCAGCGCCTCCGGAAGATCGCGTGCGATGTCTGCGAACGCTTTGTAGATCGTCGCGTGGGGTGGTTGACCTCGCAGCTTTGAAGCGGCGATCCATCCGCCTTTGCAGCCGTCAACGCCGACAATCGCGCGCGGAGCATCCAGTATGCTCACGCCCTGCGGTCCCCGGCGGGGTGGGGCAGGCGGCGCATCTGCACCATGGCCATGGGCTGCGACAGGCTCTGGCTGTCGGTTTCCAGCGTCAGCTCGTCCGCGCCCCTTTTGGCGGTGCGCGCGAGAATCTCGAACACGGCCGCGGTGGCCGATTGCAGCGCCTTGGCGTGCGTGGCGCCGCCCATCAGCCGCGCCAGGAACACGGCCGCGGTGAGGTCGCCCAGGCCGTTGGGCGGGCGCTCGATGCGTCGGTGCTCCACCAGCATGGCCTCCGCGGGCGTGAGCAGGAAGTTGCCGATGCCGCCCGGATTGGGCACTGGCGCGGAGGTCACGAGCATGGCGGGCGGGCCGGCGTCGAGAGCCGCCGCCGTCACCGCCCCCATGTCGGGGAGTTCCGCCCCGCTCAGCCATTCGAGTTCGAAGCGGTTGGGCGTGGCGAGATCGGCGAGCGGCATCAGCCGGTCGCGGATGCTTTCGGCCACGGCCTGGCCGACATAAAGCCCGCCCTCGTCGCCCATGATGGGATCGCAGACATAAAGCGCGCGCGGGTTGCGCTTCTTCACCGCCCTGACCAGCGAGGCCACGGCCGCGCCTTGCGTTTCGTCGCCGAGATAGCCGGACAGCACCGCGCCCACCTCGCCCAGCCATTTCGCGCCTTCGAGGTCGCCGAGCAGCGCCGCGAACTCTTGCGGCTCCGGCACGATGCGCGTGGCGGCGCCATGGCCGGGATGCCAGGGCAGAACGACGGTGGGCACGGCCCACACGGGAAAGCCGAGCGTTTCGAGCGCGAACACGGCCGCGCGGTTGCCCACCGAGCCGCGCGCCACATGGCTCGACAGCACGATCACGGCGCGGGGGGCGTCCTCGCCTGAAAGGCTCATCGCGTTTTCAGCCGCCGAACACGTAAAGCGCGAGCCAGGCCACGATGGCGGCCGTGATCGCCCCCGACAGGAAGCGGCCGATCCGCCGGCCCCAATGCTCGGCCCAGTCCAGTTCTTCCGCATCCGCCTGCGGCGGGAGGCCGGACTCCTGCCCGACGCGCCGGAGGACGGCCTGGGCGTCGCGCTCGCGGGGCGAGGTTTTTTGGGGCTGGAAAACTTCGCTCATCGGATTCGCCAAACAGCCCTCGCCGCGGCCCGCCAAGCGGATCGGGCGAACCGCGCAGGCCCGCAATAGGCCCGTTTGCGAGGGCAAAGCAAGGGCGAAGCGGAGGGGCCGGGCGGTGACGCGCCCGGCCCCTCCGACCGAGCCGGTGAGTCGCTTCGCCGCAGCGGGCGGGGCCGCCCTGCCGTTCCGTCATGCGGCTCTCAAAAAGGGTTCTGGCTTTGGACTCGTTGCCACGAATCGAGCCCGCCCTTTATGGTTAAGAAATCATGAAGACCGCCGAATCATGACGCTCCTCACCATCGACATCCGCAAGGCCGGACCCCGCGACGCGGACGCCATCGCGCTGGTGCATGCGGAAGCCTGGCGCAACGCCTATGCCGGCATCATCCCGCATCGCGCGCTCTCGGCCATGATCAACCGGCGCGGCACGCGGTGGTGGGCGGACGCGATCCGCCGCGGCGCGTCGGTGTCGGTGGTGGATGTGGGCGGCACGGTGGGCGGCTATGCGACGCTGGGCAAGAACCGCGCGCGCCAGTTGCCGCAGGGCGGCGAAATCTACGAGCTGTACCTCGCCCCCCATTGCCAGGGCATCGGCCTCGGCGCCCGCTTGTTCAGGGCCGCCCGCGAGCGGCTCAAGCGCGAGCACCTGTCGGGCATGGTCGTGTGGGCGCTGGAAGAGAACGAGGGGGCAATCGAGTTCTACGCCCGCGCCGGCGGCCGCGACGTGGCCGAAGGCGTCGAGATCTTCGACGGCAAAGCGCTGAGAAAGATCGCTTTCGTCTGGAGCTGACCGCCGGCTGGAGCCGGCCGGCTCTCTTCGCGCGACGTTGCGCGGGAAGGCGCGGAGGATTAAGGGGGCGCCAAACAGGAGCCCTCATGCGTCTCGAAGCCATCTCCACCGGCAAGAACCCACCCGACGACGTGAACGTGATCGTCGAGGTGCCGGTGGGCGGCCAGCCCATCAAATACGAGATGGACAAAGAGGCCGGCACGCTGGTGGTGGACCGCTTCCTCTACACGCCGATGGCCTATCCCGGAAATTACGGCTTCGTGCCGCACACGCTGTCGGGCGACGGCGACCCGATCGACGTTTTGATCTGCAACACGCGCGAGCTGCTTCCGGGCTGCGTCATCAATGTGCGGCCGATCGGCGTGCTCATCATGGAGGACAATGCCGGCCAGGACGAAAAGGTGCTGGCCGTGCCCTCGCCCCGCGTGACGCGCCGCTACGAGAAGGTGTTCAACTACACCGACCTGCCGGAGATCACGCTCCAGCAGATCGAGCATTTCTTCGAGCACTACAAGGACCTGGAGCCCGGCAAGTGGGTGAAGATGGGCGGCTGGCACGACGCCGACGTCGCTCGGCGCATGATCGTGGAGGCGATCGAGCGCTACAGGCAAGCCGAGAAGCAGGGCATCAAGGTTCACGATGCGGGCATTTGAGCGGCCGCTGGCGGAGCCGCTTCCGGCCGTCAGCCGCCCCCGCCGCCTCCCTCGCTCGCGCCGCTCCATTCCGGCATGGGAAGGTCGTCGCTGACGAAGGCGGGCTGGTCGGCCCCGCAGGCGAAGTCATAGGCTTGGCTGTCGGCGATTTCCCGCGCCGTCTCGTTGGCGCGCGGGTTCCCCGTGGCCATCACGAGGCCGACCATGCAGCCTTCATGCGCGCCGGGCCGGCCGACCTTCTTCACCACGAGCACTTCGCGGTTCGGCTTGTCCGGGTCTTCTGGGTCGGAGACGGAAAAACGCAGGATGGCGGCGACGGGCAGGCCGGGCTCGCCCTGTTCGAGGAGACGCCACTCGACCTTCGGGCCCGCCGAGTTGAAGGCTGAAAAGCCTTCCCAAGGCGGCCCCTCGGGCGGCGGGAAGCCGAAGAACACGGAGTCCCGCCCGTCCGCTGTGGACAGGAACACGGGAAAGCCGCGAAACCCTTCGCACACGAAATTGACCCACTCGCCCTCGCCCGGGCCGGCCGCGTCGAGCTGCACGCAGGTCTTCTCGACGTCGAGGTCGGAATAGGCCGAGGTGTTGGCCCAGGCCGGCATGGCTGCGACCAGAAGAAGCGCGGCGGCGGGAAGGGTTGTTCTCATCAGATCACCGCCGGCGCGACGGTCGTGATGATGAACTGGCGAACAAAGAACAGGAGCAGCAGCAGGATGATGGGCGAGATGTCGATGCCGCCCAAGTCGGGCAGAATGGAGCGGATCGGCCTGAGCGCCGGCTCGGTCGCGCGGTGAAGGAAGTTGCCGATCGCGCCGACGAACTGGTTGCGCGCGTTCACGACGTTGAAGGCGTAGAGCCAGGAGAACACCGCCGAGCCGATGATGATCCACCAGTAGATGTCGAGCGCGAGCAGGATGGTCTGGATGAGCGCGATCATGAAAAACTCCGGCGGACCTGGCGGGTGATGTAGCCATTGGGCGGAAGGGCGGCAAGGGCCGGACGGCCGGGCCGTTCGCGGGAATCGGCCGCGCATGCGGCGCGCGCCGCATGCGCGCTTGACAGGGCGGAGCGGAAGCCGCAAAGAGCGTCTCGCCGGACGGGGCTGTAGCTCAGCTGGGAGAGCGCGTCGTTCGCAATGACGAGGTCAGGGGTTCGATCCCCCTCAGCTCCACCAATCCGGCAACTCCAGACATTCTCCAGAGCGCTCGTCTAGCCTGCAAAGCCCTTGAAAATCCGGGCTTTTCGCCCTCTGGCTCTGGCTGGCATCCCCGCCTGTGAGAGGCTCTCTCCTTCTCTGCAGGCCCACATTCTCCAAAGCTCTGGACCTGGCCTATTCCGACCTGAGCTCTGCAACCTTTGTTTCTGTTGAGCTTTTCGGCTCCAGCAGCTCATTTCAGTTTGCGGTGCCGCCGGTAGGGCGGAGAGGACTAGAGGCAAACCCCACCCTTAGATTTGTTGGCCTCTCATATGTTCTCCGCTCCCAGGCCGATTGGCTCCAGCAGGCCACACAGATGCTAGTGCAACCCACCAGTCGCCACTCGCGAGCAGCATGCATTTGCGATCCATGCCCTTCGGCAAGATTATGCGACAAGAGACTTTGGGTGCAGGTAAGTGTGGGGCACTCGGTTACAGTGTCATAATCCTTCCGGCAAAAGGCACGACATGAGCGGCGAGCAATACCTTCGCAACATCCTCGCGCGGGAGATGGTGGACACAGGCCCGCAGTCTCCGATCCGTCGTGTCCAGCAAACCTTGGAGCCGGCGATCCGGACGTGGGCAGCAGGCGTCTTGAACGGCGTGAGCCCGAGCGGCTCGTTTGCTAAGGGCACCGCGATCGCGAGCGGCACCGACATCGACCTGTTCATCTCGTTGTCTCCTGCCGTTTCCGCGACCCTGAAGGAGATCTACAACAGCCTCGCGGGGGTCATGCATGGCTTGGGCTACACGCCGCGCCGGCAGAATGTGTCGATTGGGATCAAAGTCGGCAACTACGACGTGGACCTCGTTCCTGCCAAGCAGCAGACATACGGTTCGCTGGACCACAGCATATATCGACGCCGCGCCGACACGTGGACCAAGACGAACATCACAATCCATATCAACCAGATCGCCAACTGCGGCCGACGCGATGAGATCCGTTTGTTGAAGCTGTGGCGCAACCAGAAGGGCCTGGATTTCCCGTCGTTCTATCTTGAGCTCACGATCATCGAGGCGCTGAGGCAGAGCCTTTTGCAGGGCCTGGAGAGCAACCTGCAAACAGCGCTTATTTACCTGCGTGACCGTTTCCCGAACGCCCGCATAGTTGATCCAGCCAACACTAATAACGTCCTGTCCGACGAACTGAACGCCGCCGAAAAGGCGAAGATCGCCGAGTCAGCCAGAGTGGCCGCAGCTTCCACCACTTGGCAGGAATTCGTCAGATGACTTGGGATCTTTCCACTCTCCTCGCCGGGCTCCATGAGGAAATCCAACAGCGCCTAATCCGGGCGCGTGCCGCCTTCGGGCATCCGGTAGCTAAGGGGGATGCCAGTGAAGGGGTTTGGCTCGAGCTTCTCCAAACCTATCTGCCCGCGCGCTACAAGGCGGACAAGGCGACGGTGGTCGATAGCCAGGGCGCGTTCAGCGACCAGATCGACGTGGTGGTCTACGATCGCCACTACTCGCCATTCATCCTCCATGCCGAAGGGCAGATGGTTGTCCCGGCCGAGAGCGTGTACGCGGTTTTCGAAGCCAAGCAGTCGGCCAACGCAGACCTTGTGCAGTACGCACAGAGGAAGGCGGCTACGGTGCGACGGCTCAAGCGCACCAGCCTTCCAATTCCCCATGCAGGCGGCGTGTACCCACCCAGGCCGCTCACACATATCCTCGCGGGTCTGGTGACCTTGGAGAGCGACTGGCGGCCGCCGTTCGGTGATGCATTCAGCAGAGCGCTTCAGGCGGGTACGGGTGACGCTCTGATCGATCTCGGCTGCGTTGCAGCGCACGGCCACTACTGCCGAGACCAACAAAGTGGCGCTTACACGTGGACTCCTGAGGGAAGGCCTGCCACCGCATTTCTGTTCGAACTCATCGCTCGGCTGCAAGCAACAGCAACCGTACCAATGATCGATATACGGGCTTACGCTAAGTGGCTCGCACCGTAGTCGGCTCGGCTATGCGACCCTAGCTGTCGCTCGCTGCATTTCTCATTGCAGCAAAAGCCATACAGCGGTGACTGCTGCCGCACAGCTGGCGATTGCCTGCCGTCCAGAATGGATTCCGCGATGTCAGGCGCAAGAAGCGTCAGCCGAAGAATGGGGGGCACAGCCAGGCAGACGATGGTCAGGCTGCGAGCCACTCGTCAAGTTTGGTCCAGCGGCGGCGCGCGTCTGAGGTCCTGACCGCAATGGCGAGTGCCCTCTTTTGGCCCACGATGGTGACGAGCTGCTTGCCGCGCGTGACAGCGGTGTAGAGCAGGTTCCTCGCCAGCATGGTGTAGTGCTGGGTGGCCAGCGTGATCACGACAGCTGCGTACTCTGAGCCTTGCGCCTTGTGGATGGTGGTGGCGTAGGCAGGAACTAGCGCATCCAGCTCGCCGAACGGGTACTCAACTTCCTTCCCCTCGAAGCTTGCCACCAGCACGCCTTCCTCGTGGTCGATGCGGCTGATGGTGCCCACGTCCCCGTTGAACACCTCCTTGTCGTAGTCGTTCTCGGTCTGCATGACCTTGTCGCCCACCTGAAAGGTGGAGCCGAACTTCTCCATCGTGGTGGCTGGGCTTGGGTTCAACGCCCGCTGGAGGTCAGCGTTGAGCGAGCGCGCACCCATGGCACCCCGCTGCATGGGGCAGAGCACCTGGACGTCACGGATGGCGTCCAGCCCAAAGCGCTTGGGGATGCGCTCGGCCACGATCTCAACGACCTTGGCTGCCCCGTCTTCCGGATCTTTGGCTTCCACGAAGAAGAAGTCAGACTGCTCGCCCCGCTTTAGCCACTCCGGCATCTGGCCAGCGTTGATGCGGTGCGCGTTGGTGACGATGCGGCTTTGAGCTGCCTGGCGAAAAACTTCCGTTAACCGTGCTGTGGTGAACGCACCAGAGTTGATGATGTCGGCGAGCACCCGGCCCGGTCCCACTGAGGGTAGCTGGTCAACATCGCCCACCAGCAACAGGGCAGCACGTTGTGGCAAGGCCTTGGTGATGGCGTTCATCAGCGGCACGTCCACCATGCTCGCCTCGTCCAGCACCAGCAGGTCGCAGTCGAGCGGCTCCTCGCTGTTTTTCTTGAAGCCACCGTTTGCGGGGTCGATCTCAAGCAGGCGGTGGATCGTCTTGGCCTCAAGCCCCGTCTGCTCACTCATGCGCTTGGCGGCCCGACCGGTTGGGGCTGCCAGCATGATCTTCACGCCCTTGGTCGAGAGGATGCGCAGAATAGTGTCGAGCAGCGTCGTCTTGCCCACACCGGGACCGCCAGTGATCACGGCAACCTTGGTCGAGAGAACGGAGGCGACCGCCAGGCGCTGAGAAGGTGCAAGCGGCTTTCCCGTCTTGCCCTCGACCCAGGCGATTGCCTTCTCCACCTCGATAGCAGGCCAAGGCAGTGCGCCTCTCGCAAGCGTCAGGAGACGGGCGGCAATGGCCTGCTCGGCCAAGTGCAGGCCTTTAAGGAACAAGCAGGGCTCGCCCTCGATCGTGTCCAGCACCACCTCGCCGCCCGCAAGCTGCGCGTCGATTGCTGCGCGGATGGGCGCCTCTGGCACCTCCAGGAGCCCAACCGCAAGCTTGACGAGCTCTTCGACAGGCAAAGCGCAGTGGCCCTCGTCAGTAGCCGTTTGCAGGGCATAGGAGATGCCGGCCTGCAGGCGCTTGGGAGCCTCTTTTGTCAGCCCCAGCCGCATGGCGATCGCATCGGCACTCCTGAAGCCGATTCCTCGGATGTCGCGAGCCAGGTGGTAGGGATCTTCTGTCATGACGCTGATGGCGTCGTGGCCATACGCCTTCAAGATGCGCACGGCACGAGACGTGCTGACACCATGGCCATGCAAGAAGACCATGATGTCGCGCACAGCCTTCTGCTCGGCCCAGCCGGCTGCGATGCGGCCGGCGCGCCACTCGCCGATGCCGGGCACCTCCTTGAGCTTTGCGGGATCGGCCTCGATGATCTCGAAGGTTTCAAGGCCGAACTGACCTACGATGCGGGCAGCCAGCTTGGGCCCGATGCCACGCACCATGCCCGAGCCGAGATAGCGGATCATACCCTCGGCCGTGGTGGGCGGCGTGGTCTTGAGCACGTCTGCCTTGAACTGCAGACCATGGGTGCGGTCCGTGATCCACAAGCCCACAGCATGGATGAACTCGCCCGCCGAGATGGTGGCAGCGTGACCCACAACGCTAACGAGGTCGCGCTTGCCGCGTGCGTTCACCCGAAGCACGGCAAAGCCACTCTCCTCGTTGTGGAAGGTCACTCGCTCCACACTGCCCACAAGCGTCTCGCGGGAAGGCGAGGCTTGGGAACGGATCTGGGCAGCCGTGGTGTTCACGTTAGGAACCGACGCGTTCCGCCCTCGACGCTGCTCCAGAAGGCAGTCTTTCGCCCGTGAGCCGAATGCAGCGCCGTCCTGTAGGCTTGGTGCTCGGCTAGTCCGGCTTTCGTCAGGTCGGAAGCAACTCTCTTTGCAAGCGCCTCCAGGCGCTCAAGGTAGCGTGCCCCATGGCCATAGGCCTGCGACTTGGCGCGGTTCAGGATGTCGGCGAGCAGAGTGCGGTATAGGATGGTTGCTGCAAGGGGGTGCTTGCCTTCCAGGGCTTCTGCTGCCGGTGCAAGCAGGTCGTAGTGCCGCCCGTCCCAGTCTGATGCGTGGACAATGACATGCTCGGCGGCCAGATCGAGTCTTGGCCAGGTAAGCAGAAAGTGGAGCGACCGGTAGCGATGCTTCGAGCCCATCACGTGCGCGAAAGCTCGGTCCAGCACCTCGAACTCCTCGAAGTCACCCAGCCGCTCGACAAAAGCACGCAGCGCTTTCGCGTCGAGCGAAGCCTCGAACAGCTGCCAGCGCAGGGCCTGGGCGTCGGTTTTGCGCCCCAGCGCGTCTAAAATGCGCGCTTCGAGCAGCAACCGTTCCGACGAGCCGAGGTCCGGCTCCAGGGCGCCACGGGCCAACGGGGCGTGGCCAGTGTCGGCGATAGCGCGCTTGCCCTCTTGGCGAACCCAGTCGAGGGCTTCGGTCGGGCGGCCTGCTGCAAGCAGGCGTTCCGCGATGTCAGTGCAGTTCTGGCGCCTTGGCGGTTTGGTGCGCTCTAGCGCGATGAACGCATCCAGATCGCCTCGGACGTCTGCGATGGCTTGGCGGAGGTCGAGCGCAGCCCACTTTGTTATCGCCTGATCCCATGTGTCCGCAGTCGAGCTCTTGTCGGCTTGGCCATGCTCGCGTGCAAGCTCATTGTCCCAGGCGGCGAGCACGCCAGCGGGCAGCAGCGGCACGATGCTGAGTGCCATGGCGGTGCCCAAGCCGTGGCTGTCGTCGCGCAGCAACGGCTGGAGGCGCTGCGGCAGGAAACGCCGGTCTTCTTCGCGTATGGCAGAAACAAGCCCGGCCAACCCTTCGGCTGCCACTCGGTAGACACTCTGGATGCGGCCGCTGGAGTCGTCGATGCGCTCGAACACAGTTCTGTGGGTCGCAACAAAACGCAGCAGGCGATCGATAGCGAGTTCAGGTGAGGCACGGCCAAGCTCGTCCAAGATGGTGCGCAGCGTGGCCTCGAGGTCGTGACGGAAGGCGCGCTCCTTCTGCCAATCGACAAAGCTGCGTGCCCGCTCGAGCGCGCTCAGGCGCCGGTCGATCTGCTTGGCGACTGCCTCTGGCCCCTTCGCGCCGGCAAGGGCTGCGTTGACCACCTTGCGGAACGGCGCGCTGCGGCCAGCCTCGTCCAG
The DNA here is from genome assembly GCA_035998495.1 of Mesorhizobium sp. Lineage (GTDB taxonomy): Bacteria > Pseudomonadota > Alphaproteobacteria > Rhizobiales > Rhizobiaceae > Mesorhizobium_B. The sequence continues at coordinate 368 of DASYHP010000015.1, read as the reverse complement.
AACGAGCCTCGCCAGCTTCTCGGGCCCAAGCGCAGTCAAAGCATCGATGTTAAGAACAGGTTTGCGCGCCATGGGAGGAGCTTAACAGGCAAGTCCCTCTCCCAACCAGCATGCCGGTGTGGCCACGCGCATTACGCCATAGGGAGCATCGCCCGCTGTCCCACCCCCGCGCCCGCGCAGCAGCGTCTGCCGCTGCATGGCAGGCGCCTGCCTGCCGTCCAGGATGGCTTGTCCGCCGTCAGCACTGATGGGACAGATTGGCGAGGTTGAGGAAGGGAGGATTTCTGGCTCATCGTAGCTGATCAAGGAGCGCAGATGAGACAGAAAGCCGGGCCGCAAAAGGCCCCTGCGGAACAGGTCGTCAAGGA
>DASYHP010000083.1:0-132673 GCA_035998495.1 Mesorhizobium sp. | reverse complement strand
AACAGTCGGAAGGCGAGCGCCACGCATGCCGCTTCCCCCGACCAAACGCCACAGGCGTTTGTGTCCAAACCCCTCACAAGAGGGGACGCTCTGTGACAAGGGCCGGACGGCACAAGCCGGGCGCGGCGATGAATAAGCATGCTCGCAGGCAGGGCAAGCCCTGTCGTCTTTGCCGCCAGGCGGCACGGAGGAGCCTCATGTGGTCAAGCCGTTGAGGCACAAGTGGCGCAACACCGCATTTCGGCGTCAGGATTCCCCCGCAAAAAAGAAAGCCGCCCGAAGGCGGCTTCCTGAAGAGTCCTGCGGGCCAAACTCACCGCGAGTAGAACTCGACCACGAGGTTCGGTTCCATCTGCACGGCATAGGGCACGTCGCCCAGGCCCGGCACGCGGGCGAAGGTGGCCGTCATCTTGCTGTGGTCGGCCTCGATGTAATCCGGCACGTCGCGCTCGGCGAGCTGCACGGCTTCGAGCACGATCACGAGCTGCTTGGACTTCTCGCGCACCTCGATCAGGTCGCCGGGCTTGCAGCGGTAGGAGCCGATATTGGTGCGGCGGCCATTCACGTTCACATGGCCGTGGTTCACGAACTGCCGCGCGGCCCAGATCGTCGGCACGAACTTCGCGCGATAGACGATCGCGTCAAGGCGCGATTCCAGAAGGCCGATCAGGTTCTCGGAGGTGTCGCCCTTGCGGCGGTTGGCCTCGTCATAGGTGCGGCGGAACTGCTTTTCCGTGATGTCGCCGTAATGGCCCTTCAGCTTCTGCTTGGCGCGGAGCTGCAGGCCGAAGTCGCTCAGCTTGCCCTTCCGGCGCTGGCCGTGCTGGCCCGGCCCGTATTCGCGGCGGTTGACGGGCGACTTGGGCCGGCCGTGGATGTTCTGGCCCAGACGGCGGTCGAGTTTGTATTTCGCGGATTCGCGCTTGCTCATCGCATTTCCTTCAAAGGATTAAGGACCAAGCCTCCGAAGTCCTCACCGGGCAACCGACAGATCGGCCACCATAAGAGAACCTCAGAGTTTCGGTCCGAGGAAACGCGCCCTCCTCTGGTTCCTTTCGGAACCCGACAGGACCACGCCCACGCGCAAACGGGGCCGATCCACGGGACACGTCGGTTTCACGCCGGCGACGATGCCGCCAACGTGGCGCCGACATAAGGGGCAAGCCGGGCAAAGTCAACGCGGCGGGACCAAGCCTGGCGCCCATCCTCTCCCCTCCTGAGTTTGCCGAAACCCGATCGAGGTGAATCGTCCGAAGAGCAAGACGGAGGGGTCGGTCTGCCCCTCAGCCCCTCTTCTCCGGCAGGCTCTTGCGCTTGGTGTGCGCAAGCTCCTCGAGCTGGTCCTCGCTCATGGATTCCACCATGCTCTTGGACGCACCCTTGAGCTGGCTCTTCTTGATCTCACCGCGCTTGGCGGCGAGCGCCGCGCCTGCCGCCTTCTGCTGCGCCTGGGATTTCGCCGGCATTCTTGCCTCCCCTGTTCAGGGCGGAAACAGCCGACTGGCGGCGCGTGTTCCCGCTAACCTGTCGCGAGCCCGAATCCCTGCATCAGCCGGCGCGTCACGAAATCCGCCCCGCCCGAGGTGAAGATCGCGACATCCTCACCCGGCGCGCCCTCCCCTCCGCCATCGCCATCGCCGTCAAGCAGCGACATCGCCCGGCGCGCGATCGCCTCCGCCGGGTCGAGCCAGTCCACCGGCCAGGGCGCGGTTTTCCGCATGCGGTTGGCGAGGAACGGGTAATGCGTGCAGGCCAACACCACGATGTCGGTGCGCCGCCCGTCCTGCTCGACAAAGCAAGGCGCGATCTCCGCCCGCACCGCTTCCTCGTCCACGAAGCCGTGTCGCATATAGGCCTCGGCGAGGGCTGCGAGCGAGGACGAGCCCACGAGCCGCACATGGCATTTCGCCGCCCATTGGGTGATGAGGTCGCGCGTGTATTGCCGCTTCACCGTGCCGGGCGTGGCGAGCACCGAGACCAGCCCCGACTGCGTGCGCTCGGCCGCCGGCTTGATGGCCGGCACCGTGCCTACGAACTTCATGTCGGGAAAGGCCGCGCGCAGGTCGCCGAGCGCCAGCGTCGAGGCCGTGTTGCAGGGGATCATGCAAAGGCGCGGCTTGTGCTTGGCGATGAGTTCTCCAAAGAGGTTCACGATGCGTCGCCTGAGCGCCTCCTCCTCCCAATCGCCATAGGGAAAGGCGGCGTCGTCCGCGACATAGACAAAGCGCCGGCCGGGCATCAGCACGCGCGCTTCGCGCAGCACGGTCAGCCCGCCGATGCCGGAGTCGAACATCAGGATCGGGCCGTCAGGCATCGTTCGCCTCATCGGCAGCGGAAGCGCGCGGGCTGCCGCCCGCACGGTCGGCTGCCGCCTTCCGTTCCGGATAGCCCGCGCCGCGCGGCTCCTTGGGCGAGAAATAGTCGAGCGAGGCGACCACGCCGCGCAGCACTTTCAGCTCGGCTTCGGAAAAACCCGCCCGCGTCAGAACCGCGCGAAGATTGTCCACCATCTTGGGCTTCTTGGCCGCGGGCCGGAAATAGCCCCGCGCCTCCAGCGCCGCCTCGAGGTGGTCGAACAACCCGTGCAGTTCCTCCCTGGTGGCCGGCCGCATCTCCGGCCCGGAAAAGTTCGTCTCGGTTTCGAAGGCCAGCCCCGACTTGCGCCACTCATAGGCCATGAGCAGCACCGCCTGGGCGATGTTGAGCGAGGCATAGGCGGGGTTCACGGGGAAGGTGACGATCGCGTCCGCCAGCCCGATCTCCTCGTTGTAGAGGCCGAACCGCTCGCGGCCGAACAGCACGCCCACCCGCTGCCCGCCCCGCTTCCTCGCCCGCATGTCACGTGCTGCCTCGACGGGCGCCAGCACCGGCTTGAAGTTGTCCCGCTCGCGCGCGGTTGTGGCCAGCACGAAGTGGAGGTCGGCGACCGCTGCGCGCAGGTCGGGAAACACGGTCGCCGCGTCCACCACATGGTCGGCGCGGCTCGCCGCGGCGCGGGCCTTCTCGCTGGGCCAGCCATCGCGCGGGTTCACGAGCCTGAGCTCGCCGAGACCGAAATTCGCCATAGCCCGCGCCACCATGCCGATGTTCTCGCCAAGCTGCGGCTCGACGAGCACGATTACGGGGCCGCCCACGGGGTCGCCTTGGCCGCTTCTGTCCTGGTCCATCGCCTGTTCCGATTGCCCGCGCTTCCCTGGCACAAATTTGGTCAGGGCGGAACGGGCTGACGCCCGGGGCTTTCCTTCGGCCCCGTTGCGCCCCGAAAACCCTGTGCTACAAGCGCCGCCAACGGCCGCGCCGGCCTTTGGAGCGCGGTCCACTTCCAAGGGCGGAGACGTTTCCCGATGGCGAAGATCAAGGTCCAAAACCCCGTCGTCGACATCGACGGCGACGAGATGACCCGCATCATCTGGCAGCTCATCAAGGACAAGCTGATCCATCCCTATCTCGACGTCGAGCTTCTCTATTTCGACCTCGGCGTCGAGAACCGCGACGTCACCGAGGACCGGGTCACGGTGGATGCGGCCAACGCGATTCAAGAGCACGGCGTGGGCGTTAAATGCGCCACCATCACGCCCGACGAGGCGCGGGTGAAGGAGTTCGGCCTCAAGAAGATGTGGCGCTCGCCCAACGGCACCATCCGCAACATCCTGGGCGGCGTCATCTTCCGCGAGCCCATCATCGCCCGCAACGTGCCGCGGCTCGTTCCGGGCTGGACCCAGCCCATCATCGTCGGCCGCCATGCCTTCGGCGACCAGTACCGCGCAACCGACTTCAAGGTGCCGGGCAAGGGCAAGCTGACGGTCAGGTTCGAGGGCGAGGACGGCCAGACCATCGAGCACGAGGTGTTCGCGTTCCAAGGCGGCGGCGTGGCGCTCAGCATGTACAACACCGACGAAAGCATCACCGAATTCGCCCGCACCTGCCTGAACTATGGGCTGAGCCGCAACTACCCCGTCTATCTCTCGACCAAGAACACGATCCTCAAGGCCTATGACGGCCGCTTCAAGGACATCTTCCAGGGCGTCTTCGAAGCCGAGTTCGCGGATAAGTTCAAGGAGAAGAAGCTCGTCTACGAGCACCGCCTGATCGACGACCTCGTGGCGTCGGCGCTGAAATGGTCGGGCGGCTTCATCTGGGCCTGCAAGAACTATGACGGCGACGTGCAGTCCGACATGGTGGCCCAAGGCTTCGGCTCGCTCGGCCTGATGACCTCCGTTCTCGCCACGCCCGACGGCCGTGTGCTCGAAGCCGAGGCTGCGCACGGCACGGTCACGCGCCACTTCCGCCAGCACCAGAAGGGCGAGGAAACGTCCACCAACTCCATCGCCTCGATCTTCGCTTGGACGCGCGGCCTCGCGCACCGCGCCAAGCTCGACAACAACGAGGAACTCGCCCGCTTCGCCGCCACGCTCGAGCGCGTCTGCGTGGACACGGTGGAGAGCGGCCACATGACCAAGGATCTGTCGCTTCTCATCGGCCCCGACCAGCCCTGGCTCTCCACGACAGGCTTCCTCGACAAGGTTGACGAGAACCTCCAGAAGGCCATGGCGGCCTGACGGGGCCGCATCCCAACACTGCAGGGACGGCGGCAATGGCGGAAGAAGTCCTGTTCTACACCAATCCCATGTCGCGCGGGCGGATCGCTCGCTGGATGCTGGAGGAGGTCGGCGTCCCCTATCGGACGGAATATCTGGCGTATGGGCCAGAAATGAAAACTCCCGGATACAGGTCGATCAACCCGATGGGGAAGGTGCCCACCATCGTTCACCGCGGCAGGACTGTGACGGAGTGCGCCGCCATCTGCGCCTATCTCGCCGACGCCTTTCCAGACCGCAAGCTCGCTCCACCGACCGACCGGCGCGCCGATTACTACCGCTGGCTGTTTTTCGCCGCCGGCCCCTTGGAGGCGGCTGTCACCAACCGCTCCCTGGGGCTTACCCCGCCGTCCGACAAGCAGGGCATGGTCGGCTACGGCACGTTCGAGTCCGTGATGGACGCATTGGAGGCCGCAGTTTCAGAATCGCCCTACGTCGCCGGCGACGAGTTCACGGCTGCCGACGTCTATGTGGGAGCGCATATCGGCTGGGGATTGAACTTTGGCTCGATCGAGAAGCGTCAGGCCTTCGTGGATTATCACGCCAAGCTCAAGGACCGGCCCGCCTTCCTGAAAGCGACGGCGATCGACAATGAGGCCATGGCGCGCGTCCAGAAATAATGGCTGAACACGCATCGCCCGGTTGGCGGGCGGCGTGGTCCGCCGCGCCAAGCTCACACATGCCTAGCCGGAATTCAGCTCACGATGTGGGCGTTCGCTCCGCAACCTTCGGGGGGTGGCTGCATTGCAGCCCCTCATGCCCAAAGGAGCCCGACCCATGCGCCACACCTTTCGCACGAGCCTCTTTGCCTTCGCCGCAAGCCTGGGCCTCGCCGCCAGTGCGGCGGCGCAAAGCATGGCGGACCTTTATCCGCTCGCGCCCGAGACGCAGGTGACGGTTCTGGAAACCCAGGCCGGCCAGCTCAAAGGCCTGCCGGTGAACGGCTCCGAGGGCGCGCCGGTCGGCTTGGTGGCCGAAGCGCTTGGCACCGAAGGCGGCACGCCGACCGCTGTTGCGGTGGATTTCGCCGGCGGCGCCTATGGCGACCGCAAGGGCGTCATCGTGCCGCTCGCCGATGTGCAGCTCGGCGGTGGCATCGTGGTGCTGACCGTCGATCCCGAGCGGACGGCCGAATACCCGCTCTACGAACCCAGGGAACCACTGCCGCCGGGCGGCGTGGCCGAGTGACGGACGCAAGCGGCAGGTCGTCCCGCCGCCCCTGCCCGGCCGCGGCTAAGCGGCCTGCCGGGCAGCCAGCGCCGCCTTGACCGCATCGATGGCGGCTGCGGCCTTGCTTGCGTCCGGCCCGCCGGCCTGGGCCATGTCGGGCCGGCCGCCACCGCCCTGCCCGCCCAGCGCCGCGGAGGCCTGGCGCACGAGTTCGACGGCGCTGAAGCGGCCGGTCAGGTCTTCGGTCACGCCGACCACCACGCTCGCCTTGCCGTCCTCGCCGGAGCCCACGAACACCACGACGCCCGAGCCGAGCTGCTTCTTGCCCGCGTCCGCCAGCGGCTTCAAATCCTTGGGCGCGACGCCCGTCACGACCTTTCCAAGGAAGCCGGTGCCGGCCACCTCCTCGCGGGCCGCGCCGCCATTGCCGGCCGAGGCTCCGCCGCCCATGGCGAGCTGACGTCGCGCTTCGGCAAGCTCGCGCTCGAACCGGCGTCGCTCCTCCACAAGCGCCTCGACGCGCGCCGGCACGTCGGCCGGTGAGACCTTCAGAAGCGCCGCCGCTTGCTTGAGTCGCCGCTCCTGCTCATCGAGATGCTTTCGCGCGGCCTCGCCCGTCAGCGCTTCGATGCGCCGCACGCCGGCGGCCACCGCGCTCTCGCTCACCACGCGCACCAGCCCGATGTCGCCGGTGGCGCCGACATGGGTGCCGCCGCAGAGCTCGATCGAGTAGGTCTTGCCGGCCTTCTCCCCTTCCGCGGCGGTGCCCATGGAGACGACGCGCACCTCGTCGCCATATTTTTCGCCGAACAGCGCCATCGCGCCCTCGGCGATCGCGTCGTCCGGGGTCATCAGACGGGTCGTCACCGGGCTGTTCTGCACGACGACGCCATTCGCCATCCGCTCCACGGTTTCGAGTTCGTCGGGTCCGATCGGCTTCTGGTGCGAGAAGTCGAAGCGTAGCCGGTCGGGCGCGACCAGCGAGCCCTTCTGGGCGACGTGGCCGCCCAGCACCTCGCGCAGCGCCTCGTGAAGCAGGTGCGTCGCCGAGTGGTTCGCCCGGAGCTTCGAGCGGCGGGCGTGATCCACCCTGAGCTCCACGGCAGCGCCCGTTCGCGCCTCACCCTCGACCACGCGGCCCTGGTGCACGAACAAGCCCTCCGCTTTCTTCTGGGTATCCGTCACCTCGATCCGAAAGCCCTCGCCGCGCGCTTCGCCGGTGTCGCCGACTTGCCCGCCGGATTCGGCGTAGAACGGGGTCTGGTTCGTGACGAACCGCACGGTCTGCCCGGCCGTCGCGGCCTCGACCTCCCGGCCGTCCACGATGATCGCCTGGATCACGCCCTCGGCCGTTTCCGTGTCATAGCCCAAAAACTCCGTCGCACCCGTGCGCTCGCGGATGCCGAACCAGATGGTTTCCGTCGCCGCTTCGCCCGATCCGGTCCAGTTCGCCCGCGCCTCGACTTTCTGGCGCTCCATGGCCGCGTTGAAGCCGTCGAGATCGACCTTGACGCCGCGCTGGCGCAGCGCGTCCTGCGTGAGGTCGAGCGGGAAACCGTAGGTGTCGTAGAGCCGGAACGCCGTCTCGCCCGGCAGTTCGTCGCCCTCGCCAAGGCCCTGCGTCGCCTCCGAGAGCAGAGAAAGGCCGCGCGCCAAGGTCTTGCGGAACTTGGTCTCTTCGAGCTTCAGCGTTTCGGTGATGAGCGCTTGACCACGGCCAAGCTCGGGATAGGCCTGGCCCATCTCACGAACGAGCGCCGGCACCAGCTTCCACATCAGCGGGTCGGCGCTGCCCAGAAGCTGCGCGTGGCGCATGGCGCGGCGCATGATGCGGCGCAGCACATAGCCGCGGCCTTCGTTCGAAGGCAGCACGCCATCGGCGATCAGGAAGCAGGACGAGCGCAGGTGGTCGGCGATGACGCGGAAGGAGGCGGCGTCGTCTTCGCCTGGGCCTCGGCCCAGCGCGGACGCCGTGGCGTCGATCAGGGTTCGGAACAGGTCGGTGTCGAAGACGCTGTCCACGCCCTGGAGCACGCTGGCCATGCGCTCCAGGCCCATGCCGGTGTCGATGGACGGCTTGGGCAAAGGCACGCGCTTGCCGGGCTCGATCTGGTCGAACTGCATGAAGACGAGGTTCCAGAACTCCAGGAACCGGTCGCCATCCTCGTCCGGGCTGCCGGGCGGGCCGCCGAAGATGTGCTCGCCCCGGTCGATGAAGATTTCCGAGCAGGGGCCACAGGGGCCGGTGTCGCCCATCTGCCAGAAATTGTCAGAGGTCGCGATGCGGATGATCTTCTCGTCGGAGAAGCCGGCGATCTTCTTCCACAGATCAGCCGCCTCGTCGTCGGTGTGATAGACGGTGACGAGCAGCTTCTCCTTGGGCAGGCCGAAATCTTTGGTGATGAGGTTCCAGGCCAGCTCGATCGCTTGGTTCTTGAAATAGTCGCCGAACGAGAAGTTGCCGAGCATCTCGAAGAAGGTGAGGTGCCGCGCGGTGTAGCCGACATTGTCGAGATCGTTGTGCTTGCCGCCCGCGCGCACTGATTTCTGCGAGGTGACCGCACGGCTGTAAGGCCGCTTTTCCAGACCCGTGAAGACGTTCTTGAACTGCACCATGCCGGCGTTCGTGAACATCAGCGTCGGGTCGTTGCGCGGCACGAGCGGGCTCGACGCCACGACCTCGTGGCCGTTCTTCTTGAAGTAGTCGAGAAAGGTCGACCGGATCTCGTTGACGCCGCTCATGGTGCAAGGTGCTCGGAAAGGCCGCCGACACGATTACCGGCGGGAGGGAAATGGGAAGGCTCCCAAGGAGATTTCAGGATGCTTCTATCCAGGCGGGGAAGGCCTGTCCAGGAAGGCGGGAGCCGGGCCGGCGAATGGCCGGTTGGACGCTGACGGCATCGATCTTCGCCTCCACGGTGCGTCCTTCGAGGCCCGCTGGCGCGGGCGCCCCAAAATGGGAGAGGATGGAGCCAGGCGCCGCTCTCGAAGGTGAGTATTCAGCACCCATGCTCCTCATCCTGAGGTGCGAGCCCAAGCTGCGGAGCAGCGGGCGAGCCTCGAAGGACGCACCATCACGCCATCAGCCTGCTTGCAGACATGCTTCATCATCGCCGCGCCCGGCTTCTCGCCGTCCGGCCATTGTCAAAGAACGCTCCTCGTGCGGTGAGGAACAGGTCCGGGAAGCCGGCGCATGGCGCTCGCCTTCCGAAACTTTTGTGCATGGCTCGCGGCCATGCGCCGGTCGGCGTTCTTGCCCCGGATCCAGGCAGCGCCTGCACGGTTCTGCCATGCACGCCGCCCTCCCCTGGGGCCTGGACCTACGGGCTCACCACCCAGCCAAGTTACCGTAACCTGACCGACCCAGCACCGGCCCTCTCCCTGAACACCCGGTCACGCACCCAGGCTTCCCGCGAGAAGGCGAGAACGAGATTACGGGAGCGCGGAAGGGGCGTGGACAAAGTGGATGCAGTTTTTTTTGCGCGTTTTTTTCGCGCAGCGAACCTAAGCGACTGAAACGGCTGGGAACAAAGTTTGTGGGCCTGCCGGGCGGCAAGATTTTGTCCACGGGCAGGGAGCGTCAGCGGAACCTGTCCGTGTCCCTTCCCGCCCTGCGGATTTGCCGCAGGCGCCTTCCATCAAGCATTCCGCCTGGTTTCGGTCCTCCCTGACTCCGGGCGCTTGTCACGCGGCGGGTCATCGTCTTCGGGACGGACTCCACGCGAGCCCAGCAAAGATGTCGCGCCAGAGAAGCTGAACTTCCGGGCGCTGGATTGCTGGTACGTAGTAGGCGGCCCGTTTATGGAGCCTCCCTCAGTTCATACACGTTCCACACCTTCTCGTTGTCTACAACGTTGTAATGCTCTCGGCTCTTTTGAACGAAGATGCTTCCTGGCTGCGACGTGCATATGTCATTCTGCAACGTATGCACGTTGAAGTTCCCGCTACTGATCAGCGACACGCGATCGGCATCGGCGCGTCTCTCCACAATAGCCAACAGATCATAAGTGGACGTCCACTCCTCCAAGCCGCGCACGTGGGGAGCAATATCGACACCCCCGCCAACAATGCAGAGCTCGGTGATAGTTGGATCTGTGAACGGCCGGTAGCCGTCTCCCAAGCGCTCTTCTTCGGCCATCGCTTGAAGGTCGCTGATAGGCCACCGTCGCATCGCTGCCCAGTCTTCACTTTGGTAAATGATGACACCGACAAGTGCGGCAGGAACCACGACAACGATTGCTGCCATGTAGATCTTCCACCCTAGGCTCATCGCTCAGCTCCGAGCACAATCACTCGTCCAAAGAAAAAGCCGCCGGCGCGGGCCGGCGGCTTTGTCCGAAGGCGGCACACGCCCACGCATCACATATCGGCGGCGCTGTCCTCGGAGGCGTTGTCCAGGAATTTCTCCGCGATCAGGCCCGCGTTCTGGCGCAGCGCCAGCTCGATCTCGCGCGCTGTGTCCGGGTTGTCGCGCAAAAACAGCTTCGCGTTCTCGCGGCCCTGTCCCAGACGCTGGGAGTTGTAGGAGAACCAGGCGCCCGACTTCTCGACCACGCCGGCCTTGACGCCAAGATCGACCAGCTCGCCGGTCTTCGAGACGCCCTCGCCATACATGATGTCGAACTCAACCTGCTTGAAGGGTGGGGCCAGCTTGTTCTTGACCACCTTCACGCGCGTCGAGTTCCCCACCACCTCGTCGCGGTCCTTGACCGAGCCGATGCGCCGGATGTCGAGCCGCACGGAGGCGTAGAACTTCAGCGCGTTGCCGCCGGTCGTGGTCTCGGGCGAACCGAACATCACGCCGATCTTCATGCGGATCTGGTTGATGAAGATCACCATGGTGTTGGAACGCGAGATGGAAGCCGTCAGCTTGCGCAGCGCCTGGCTCATCAGCCGCGCCTGCAGGCCCGGCAGCGAATCGCCCATCTCGCCCTCGATCTCGGCGCGCGGGGTAAGAGCGGCCACCGAGTCGACCACGAGCACATCGATCGCGCCGGAGCGCACCAGCGTGTCGCAGATCTCGAGCGCCTGCTCGCCCGTGTCGGGCTGGGAGATCAGCAGGTTCTCAAGATCGACGCCCAGCTTGCGCGCATAGACCGGGTCGAGCGCGTGCTCGGCGTCCACGAAGGCGCACACGCCGCCCTTCTTCTGGGCTTCCGCCACCGTGTGCAGGGCCAGCGTGGTCTTGCCCGAGCTTTCCGGCCCATAGATCTCGACAATGCGCCCACGGGGCAGGCCGCCGATGCCGAGCGCGATGTCGAGGCCGAGCGAACCCGTCGAAACGGTCTCGATCTCCACGACCTGCTCGTTCGCGCCGAGGCGCATGATCGAGCCCTTGCCGAAAGCCCGCTCGATTTGGCCGAGCGCCGCGTCCAGCGCCTTGGATTTGTCCACCGACTTCTCCTCCACGAGACGCAGATTGGTTTGAGACATTTTATCACCCCTGGGTGCTGAAAGAAGGCCGAAAGCCGGGCCCCGTCGGATGACGTATGTACCGCTTTTGTTCTGGTTTGGCAAGGGTACGAAGCCCTTAAATCTGCTTAGGAATTCGGTCCTGTTCCACTTCTGTTCGAAACGCGACTGCACCGATCTTCCGCAACGGAAGATTTCCCTGCCTGCTGGCCTCTGCTCGGTGCGCTTCCGGCCCTGATTCGAGACGCTCGCGCGATCAGACGCGGGCCTGCCTCAGCGGTCGCGTGACAGGCCCTTGGCTTCGAGCTCCGCGAGATAAGCCTGCCAGCGTGTCTCCTTCTCGCGGCCGAGCGCCTGGAGATAGTGCCAGGTGAAGAGGCCCGTGTCGTGGCCGTCATCGAAAACGATGCGCACGGCGTAGTGCCCCACTGGCTCCATGCGGACGATCCTGACATGCCGCTTGCCGCCCACCGTAACCCGCTGCTCGGGCGAGTGGCCCTGCACTTCGGCCGAGGGCGAAAGCACGCGTAGGAGTTCGGCCGCCAGATCGAAGCGCTCGCCGCCGGGCATGGTCACGGTGAGAAGGTCGCGAGTCGGCGAAACGCGGAGCTCTTCGGGGGCGGGCATGGGCTCTCCAGACGGACGGACGCGGCGCTTATGCCAGCTTCGGCGCTCCCCGCGAAGAGGGCGCGGACCTGCCCACATTGCGGCGAGGCCGCCGGAAGTGCTACGACATCGCCGCGAGGCGGGCCGGCCGGGCCGGATTGACTTCCGCCGGTCTCGTTCTCACCTTGCCGGCACCGAGGAGTTTTCCCGCCGCCATGAGCATGATCGATCCCTTCGGCCGCACGATCCGCTATCTGCGGGTGTCGGTCACCGACCGCTGCGATTTCCGCTGCACCTATTGCATGGCGGAAGACATGACATTCCTGCCCAAGCGCGACCTGCTCACGCTCGAGGAGCTGGAGCGCCTTTGCACGGTGTTCATCCAGAAGGGCGTCAAGAAGCTGCGCCTGACCGGCGGCGAGCCGCTGGTGCGCAAGAACATCATGCATCTGATCCGCCAGCTCGGCGCCTATCTGAACGGGGGCGGGCTCGACGAGCTGACGCTGACCACCAACGGCTCGCAGCTCGCGCGCTTCGCGGGCGAGCTCGCCGAGGGGGGCGTCAAGCGCATCAATGTCTCGCTCGACACGCTCGACCCCGACAAGTTCCGGGCCATCACCCGCTGGGGCGAGATCGGCAAGGTTCTGCGCGGGCTGGACGCGGCCCAGGAGGCGGGCCTGAAGATCAAGCTCAACGCCGTGGCGCTGAAGGGCTTCAACGAGGACGAGATCCCGCAGATCATGCGCTGGGCGCATGGACGCGGCATGGACCTCACCTTGATCGAGACCATGCCGCTGGGCGAGATCGACGGGGATCGCACGGATCAGTATCTGCCCCTCTCCGTCATGCGCGCGCGGCTCGCGGAAAAATTCACGCTGCGCGACTTGGCCGTCAGCACCGGCGGGCCGGCACGCTATGTGGAGGTGGCGGAGACGGGCGGAAAGCTCGGTTTCATCACGCCGCTGACCCATAATTTCTGCGAAAGCTGCAACCGCGTGCGGCTGACCTGCACCGGCACGCTCTATATGTGCCTGGGCCAGGAGGATTCGGCCGATCTGCGCGCGCCGCTCAGGGCTTCGGAGGGCAACGAGCTTCTTTCGGCGGCCATCGACGAAGCGCTGCGCCGCAAGCCCAAGGGCCATGACTTCATCATCGACCGGCTGACAAGCAAACCCGCGGTCGGCCGCCACATGAGCGTGACGGGCGGCTGAGCGGGCCGCGGCGCGGGCCCGCTTCCAGCCTAAGTTCAAGACGCGCCGCGCGGCTGGCCCAAGCCCCCGCCGTTGCCAAGCCTCCTGCGATGGGGCAAGGGCGCTGGAGCTTTCGCCTGGACACGCCTTCTTGCCCCTTTCCCCCAACTTGCGCGGTGCCGCATTCATGGCGCTGTCGATGGCCGGCTTCACGATCAATGACAGCCTGGTCAAGCTCGTCTCCGGCAATGCCTCCCTCGGCCAGATCATGCTGGTGCGCGGGATCTTCGCCTCCATGCTGGTGGCGCTGCTCGCCTGGCGAGCGGGCGCGCTCCGGGGCTGGCGGGCCAACCTGCATCCGCTCCTCAGCATACGGGTGGCGGGGGAGCTCGGCGGCACCATCTTCTTCCTGATCGCGCTGTTCCATCTGCCGATCTCCACGGTATCGGCGATCCTTCAGGCGCTGCCGCTCGCCGTCACCATGGGCGCGGCACTGGTGTTGGGACAGGCGGTCGGCTGGCGGCGCTGGACGGCGATCGCCACCGGTTTCGTTGGCGTGCTCATGATTGTACGCCCCGGCGCGGAGGGAGTTGACCTCTTTGTGCTGTCGGCGCTGGTCTGCGTGGGTTTCTGCACAGTTCGCGACCTCGCCACGAGCAGGCTGCCCGACCATGTTCCCTCACTTCTCGTTTCCCTCGCCACCGCCCTCGCGGTCACGCTCTTCGGCGCGGTGATGATCCCCTTCAACGAATGGCGGCCGATGTCGGGCGCCGACACGCTCACCCTCGGCGTGGCGGCCGCGACGCTCGTGGTGGGTTATCAGTTCATCATCCTGGCGACGCGTTCGGGCGACATCTCGGCGGTGGCGCCCTTTCGCTACACGGCGCTGCTCTGGGCAATGGCGCTCGGCTACGCAATGTTCGGCGACGTGCCGGACACCCTCACGATTTCAGGCGCGGCGCTCATTGTCGGATCGGGCATCTACGCGCTCCATAGGGACAGGGTGCGGAGCCGGGGCGCGCTCGCGCGGGCGACAAGCAATTCCGGCGTCGCGCCGGACGGCGTGTGACGATGGGCATCGCCGGCGTGATCCTGGCGGGCGGGCGTTCGAGCCGCATGGGCGGCGCCGACAAGGCGTTCGCCCTGCTTGGCGGCGAGCCCCTCCTCCTCCACGCCGCCCGCCGGATGCGGGAGAGCGGCGTGGAGGCGATCGCGGTCAGCAGCAACGCCGATCCTGCGCGCTTGGCGGGCTTTGGCCTAGAGATCCTGCCGGATGCGTTCCCGGACCGTCCGGGGCCGCTCGCCGGCCTCCACGTCGGGCTGTGCTGGGCGGCGTGGCTGGGCGCGGAAACGCTCTTCACCGCGCCCGTGGACACCCTCTTCTACCCGCTCGACGCGCCTGCGCGGCTCGCCGAGGCCGCGGGGCCGGGTGGGATCGCCGTTTCCGGGAGCGGAGGCCGCCGGCACCCGATCGTGGCGCTGTGGCCCGTCGCGCTGGCGGAGAGGTTGGAGGCGCACCTGGCGAGCGGCGGGTCGCGGCGGGTCAACGATTTCATCGACGCGCGCCCGCATGCCGAGGTCGAGTTCACCGCCGGATCCGGCGCGGTCGACCCCTTCTTCAACATCAACAGGCCGGCCGACCTCGCCGAGGCGGAGCGGCTGCTGGGCGGACAAGGCTTGTGATGCAGAGGATGTTCGGCATCGCCGGCTGGAAGAATTCGGGCAAGACCACGCTGACGGAGAAGCTGGTGGCGGAACTCTCGCGCCGTGGCTGGGCGGTCTCGACCGTCAAGCACGCGCACCACGCCTTCGACATCGACCATCCCGGCACCGACAGTTTCCGGCATCGCGAAGCCGGGGCGAAGGAGGTGGCGATCGTCTCCTCCAATCGTTGGGCGCTAGTGCATGAGCTGCGCGGCGAGGACGAACCGAAGCTCGGCGACATCCTCGCGCGGATCAGCCCCTGCGACCTCGTGCTCGTGGAAGGCTACAAGGCCGAAGCTCACAAGAAGATCGAAGTTCGCCGGCTAGACGCCCGAAAGCGTGAGCCGATCGGCGCTTCGGACAGCTCCATCGTGGCGATCGCGGCCGACCATCCCGTCACGGATGGGACCGTGCCGGTCTTCGACCTCGACGATGTCGCCGGCATTGCCGACCTGATCGAGAGGGAAACCGGATTGCGGGGCTGAGCGCCCCCAAGAAAACCAAGGGGATGCGAGCATTAGCCGTTGCATTTCCGCGTCTGACGTTGATGATGCCGGCCCATGGACGGCTGGGCTTCGGCCGCGCGCTCGCGCCGCAGGCCTCGTCCCAAACGATCAGACAGGAAGGAAAGCAATGCGGTTCTCCATGCGGGCGGCCCTGGCCGCCACCGTTCTCACGTTCACGCTCAGTGCGGGCTTTGCCCAGGAAACGTTGCAGATCGGCACGGAAGGCGCCTACCCGCCCTTCAACAGCCTCAACGCGGCGGGCGAGCTGGAGGGCTTCGATATCGACATCGCCCGCGCCCTTTGCGACGAGATGAAGGTGACCTGCGAGTTCGTCACCCAGGACTGGGACGGCATCATCCCCGCGCTGCAGGCCGGCAAGTTCGACGCGATCATCGCCTCCATGTCGATCACCGACGAGCGCAGGGAGCAGGTCGACTTCACGAACAAATACTACAACACCCCGCCGGCCATTGCCGTGCCGAAGGACTCCGACATCGCCGACATCACGCCCGAGGCGCTCGCCGGAAAGGCGCTCGGCGTCCAGGGCTCCACGACCCACTCCAACTATGCCGAGTCGGCCTATGGCGAATCCGACATCCGCTCCTACCCGACGCCGGACGAATACAAGCTCGACATCGCCAACGGCCGCATCGACGCGGTGATGGACGACGTGATCGTCATCGACTCCTGGTTCAAGTCGCCGGAAGGCGAATGCTGCAAGATGCTGGGCACCGTCACGCCCGACCCGAAGATCCATGGCGAAGGCGCGGGCATCGCCGTCCGCAAGGGCGAGACCGAGCTCGTGGAACGGTTCAACACGGCCATCGAAGCGATCCGCGCCAACGGCAAGTACAAGGAAATCCAGGACAAATATTTCGACTTCGACGTTTACGGCAGCTAAGAACCGGACCCGGCGACATGGCGGCGCAAGCGGGGCGCTTCGCTCAGAACGCCCTGTCCGCCGCCGGTTTTGGCGTGAACTGAGGTGGAGAGCGTCCTCACGCTGTTGAGCTTCGGCCCGCAGGGCTGGAGCGACGAGATCTTCCGCGGGGTCGTCGTCACGGTCTCGCTGGCGCTCGCCACCCTGCCCTTCGGCTTGCTGGCCGGCTTCTTCATCGCGCTCGCCAAGAAGTCCGAGGAGCCGCTGTTGAGGCTCGCCGGCAACATCTACACGACCATCTTCCGCGGCCTGCCGGAGCTGCTGACCCTCTTCCTCGTCTATTACGGGGCGCAGATCGGGCTGCAGCGGCTCCTGGCGCTGCTCGGCGCGGGCGCGGCGGTCGAGATCAACAGCTTCGTCGCGGGCATGATCGCGCTCGGGGTGGTGTTCTCGTCCTATGCCAGCGAGGTGTTCCTGTCGGCCTTCCGCGCGATCCCCAAAGGCCAATACGAGGGCGGCCACGCTATCGGGCTGACGGGCGCGCAGACCATGCTTCTGGTGGTCCTGCCGCAGCTCGTCCGCATCGCCCTGCCGGGCCTCGGCAATCTCTGGCTGATCCTGCTCAAGGACACCGCGCTCGTGTCCGTGATCGGGCTCGACGACATCCTGCGCCAGGCGGGGATCGCCGCCCGCGTGAGCAAGGAAGCCTTCCTCTTCTTCGGCGTGGCCTGCCTCATCTATCTCGTGCTGGCGATCCTGTCCTCCTTCGTCTTCAACGCTATCGAGCGCGCCGTGGGCAGCGAGGCGCAGGCGCGATGAGCATGCCCGCAAGCCTCGCCGAGCGCATCGAGCGGCCTCCTCCCGAGGCGCGCCGCTGGGGCCGCGCGCGCGTCGCCGGCGCGATCCTGCTGGGTTTTTGGGCCATGCTCGGCCTCGCGCTCGCGCTCTATCTGGTGAACGCCTGGAATCCCGAACTCTTCGCCCGCTATGCGCCGAACTACCTGTCGGGCCTCCTCGTCACGCTCCAACTCGTGGGCACGTCGATCCTGTTGGGCGCGATCCTGTCCGTGCCCATCGCCTATGCGCGCATGTCGAAAAGCGCCGTGCTGTCGGGACCGGCTTACGCCTATGTCTATTTCTTCCGCGGCACGCCGCTGCTCGCCCAGACCTTCCTCGTCTATTACGGCTTCGGCCCGTTCCGGCCGCAGTTGGAGGCGGTGGGCTTGTGGATCTTCTTCCGGGAGGCTTGGTGGTGCGCGGTCTTCGCGTTTACGTTGAACACCGCCGCCTATCAGGCTGAAATCCTCCGCGGGGCGGTGCAAAGCGTGGGCCGCGGCCAGTGGGAGGGCGCGGCCGCGCTTGGCCTCACCAACCTGCAGACGCTGCGCAAGGTGATCCTGCCGCAGGCCCTCATCGTGGCGCTCCGCCCATATGGCAATGAGATCATCCTGATGATCAAGGGCTCGGCCATCGTCGCCATCATCACGGTCTACGATCTGATGGGCGAGACGCGCCGCGCCTATTCCCGCAGCTTCGATTTCCAGACCTATATCTGGGCCGCGCTCATCTATCTCTCCATCGTGGAAACCCTCCGCCATGCGGTTGAATGGATCGAGCGCCGCCTGACCCGGCATCTGAAACGCTGACATTTGCAACTTCCGAGGTGTTCAATGGCCAAGACGGCGTTTATCGGGCTCGGCGTGATGGGTTTTCCCATGGCCGGCCATCTCAAGAACCGCGGCGGGCACGAGGTGACGGTCTTCAACCGCACCCGCGAAAAGGCGGAAAAGTGGGCGGCCGAACATGGCGGCCGCGTGGCCGCGACGCCGCGGGAAGCCGCCGAGCGCGCCGACTTCGTGTTCGCCTGCGTGGGCAATGACGGCGACTTGCGAGAGGTCACGGTTGGCCCGGACGGCGCCTTCGCCGGCATGGCGAAGGGCGCGGTGTTCGTCGATCACACCACGGCTTCGGCCGAAGTGGCCCGCGAGCTCGACGCCCGCGCGAAGGAGGCCGGCTTCGGATTCCTCGACGCGCCGGTCTCGGGCGGCCAGGCGGGCGCGGAAAACGGCGCGCTCACGGTGATGGTGGGCGGCGCGCAGGAGGTGTTCGACCGCGCCAAGCCGGTGATCGACGCTTACGCCCGCATGGTGGGCCTGATGGGGCCGGCCGGCAGCGGGCAGTTGGCCAAGATGGTGAACCAGATCTGCATCGCGGGGCTCGTGCAGGGCTTGGCGGAGGGCGTGCATTTCGCCAAGTGCGCAGGCCTCGACGTGCCCCAGCTCATCGCCGTGCTCGCCAAGGGCGCGGCCGGCTCGTGGCAGATGGAGAACCGCCACAAGACCATGAACGAGGGCCGCTACGATTTCGGATTCGCCGTGGACTGGATGCGCAAGGACCTGAGCATTTGCCTGGACGAAGCCGACCGCAACGGCGCGAAGCTGCCGGTCGTGGCGCTGGTGGACCAATTCTACAAGGAAGTGCAGGGGATGGGCGGCGGGCGCTGGGACACGTCCTCGCTGCTGGCGCGGCTGGAGCGGTGATGCTCTTTCCCTGATCGGCCGGTCACGCGACCATCGCCCATTTCCCGCCGGCGTCCTGACGGACTCGAACATGGGTGTCGGCAGCGAACTCAAGCCGTATCAGCTCGCACCGGCAATGACGCTGCCACGCTCTCGAAAACGCTGGAAGGAGGAGAGAAATGAGATCCTTGGGCCGCTCTGCCTCTCTGCCGCACATCGCTGGCGCATTCGTGCTTGGGCTCACGTCGTCACCCCTGCATGCGCAGGAATGGCAGAGAGCTGACAGTCCCTTCACGCTCGGCGAAGCCTATCCGGAAGTCGCCGCGACATGCGAGACGGTGAAATACTGGATCGACCACGCCCCGGATACGGAGAGCCGGGTCAGCTTCGCGATCAAGGGCGAACTGGTTGCGGCAGAGTGGGATGGCGCCCTTGCTTATCTGATCATGTGCAATGAGGCGGATGTCCAGGTGCTGTGCGTAACCTACAGCAAGGATGATCGCGATGTCGGGGACACCGTCCTTTTCGGCGGAGGATACAGCCGCGTCGGAGAGCGCCAAATCATGCTCGATCCTTGTCTCGCGGGGCTTGATGAGTGAGGGCGCAGCAGTGCCTTGGTCCGTGTGGCACGGATAAGCGACGCGCCTCGGCAGGTCTGATCAGCACCGCTCCACGGTGACGTGGGCGAGTTCGTGAATCGTGGCGAGCCGGCGGCGGACGGTGTCGGCATCCGCCGGGCCGGCGACGCTCACGATCGCCGCATGCGATTCCGGCCCCACGCGCCAGACATGGAGATCGGTGATGCGGGCGTCGCCCCGTTCAACGGCCTCGCGGACCTCGCGCTCCAATTCCGGGTCGGACATGTCGAGGAGAACGGCGGCGGAGTCGCGCATCAGCGCCAGCGACCAGCGAGCGATCACGACGGCGCCCAGGATGCCGACCGCCGGGTCGAGCCACACCCATGCAAGCATGGAGCCGAGAAGCAGGGCGGCGATGGCGAGCAGCGAGGTGAGCGCATCCGCCAAGACGTGGAAATAAGCCGCGCGCAAGTTGTTGTCCGAAGTTTGGCCGGCATGCGCGTGATGCTGGTGCCCATGTTCATGGTGGGAACCGTGGCCGTGATGGTGATGACGCCCAGCCATCCCGCCTGACAGAAGCAATGCGCTGACGATGTTCACGACCAGGCCGACGGCCGCCACCAACGTGGCCTGCGCGAAGGCGACAGGCTGGGGGTCAAGGAAGCGCATGACCGACTCCGCCGCGATGCCGAGCGCGAATACGCCCAGGATCAGCGCCGAGGCGAAGCCCGCGAGATCGCTCACCTTGCCCGTGCCGAAGCTGAAGCGGGCGCTATTCGCGTGCCGGCGGGCATAGGCGTAAGCCGCCGCTGAAAGCCCCAGCGCACCGGCATGGGTCGCCATGTGAAAGCCGTCGGCCAGGAGCGCCATGGAGTTATAGGCCCAGCCGGCGAGGATCTCGGCCACCATCATGGCGGCTGTCAGCCCCACCACCCACAGCGTGCGCCGGGCGTTTTGGTCATGCGCACGGCCCAGGAAATCATGGGGATGGGTGAGATGCGCGATGTCGTCCATCTGAGCCACAGCCGCTTCCTTTCCGCCCAACGGCGAGCCCGCGCCCGAGTTTCCCGCGCGCACTGTCCGCGGCCGAACCGCGGCGTCAGGCCGCGCTGGAGGCCGGGTGCTCCTTGTCGAGATGCATGTAGTCGAGCGGCAGTTCGGTCGTGTACTTGATCTGCTCCATGGCGAAGGCAGACGAGACGTCGCGGATCTCGATCTTGGCGATCAGGCGCTTGTAGAAGGCGTCATAGGCCGCGATGTCCGGCACCACCACGCGCAGGAGGTAATCCACGTCGCCGCTCATGCGGTAGAACTCGACCACTTCGGGGAACTCCCCGATCACCTCGGAGAAGCGGCGCAGCCATTCCAGGCTGTGCGTGTTGGTGCGGATCGACACGAAAACGGTGACGCGCACGTTCACCTTGACGGGGTCGAGCACGGCCACGCGGCCGCGGATCACGCCCTCCTCCTCCAGCTTCTGGATGCGCCGCCAGCATGGCGTGGTCGAAAGTCCCACCTTTTTGGCGATGTCGGCCACGGCGAGCGTGGCGTCCTCCTGAAGGAGGCGGAGGATTTTCCGGTCGAGGCGGTCCATGAGGGGCTCCGGGTATTTTTTGCCACTTATCCGCCTATTAGGCATCACCACAAGACGATTTTTCTCCGGGATGCCGACTCTTGTCCGCTGTCGTTGCGCCAGGCGCGCCGATCCGCTCCCGCACCTGATCGCGCAAGACGGGCAATAACTCGGCCCCGAACCACGGGTTGCGCTTAAGCCAGGACGTGTTGCGCCAGGACGGGTGCGGCAAAGGCAGGAGGCGCGGCGCGCCCGAGGCTGCGAACACCGCGCGCCAGTTCCGCACCGTCTCAGTGAGCGAGGCGGCGCGGCGGCGGCCGATGTGCCAAGTCTGGGCGTAAAGGCCGATGACGAGGACGAGATCGACCTGCGGCATCAGCGGCAGGAGTTTCGGCCGCCAGGCGGGGGCGCATTCGCGCCGTGGCGGCAGGTCGCCGCCCGCCGCGTCATGGCCAGGGAATCAGAAGCCCATCGGCGCGATGATGAAGTTGCCGGGCCGGTAGAACTCTTCGCGGGAAACCCCGAGCCAGTTTCGCAGCCGGACGCCGGACGGGTCGTCGAACGGCACCCCGCTCGCATGCGCCCTTGCGCCCGGCGCCTGGCTCGCGATCATGATCCGCGCGGTCGCCGACTCCATCAGGATCGGCCGTGGTTCGTGCGGCATGGGCCTGCCGACGGGCCGGTCACGGCAGATGCGGCAGGCGCGGATTTCGGCGGCGAGCCCGCCCAGCTCGCTCACGCCCTGGCGCTCGGCCGGGCCGACACCTCTTCGTACCAGCGCAGCACGTTTTCGAGCTCAGTCGGCACCGTGATGCGGGCCGGCTTCATGAAGTCGATGGCGATCATGCCGGTGATGTCGGCGACGGAGTAATCCTTGCCCGCGATGAAGGGCCTTTCCGCCAGCTCGCGGTCCAGGAAATGCAGGAACTCGACCGCCTTGGGCCGGTTGGCCTCGCCCCATTCCGGCACCTGCGGCGTTTCCCAGTCCTTCATGGCGGGATGGGTATGGCGGAAGGCGGCGGCGACAGCCGCGAGAAGGTGAAGCTCCACCCGGCGCTGCCACATCTCCACGGTCGCGATCCCGAGCGGACCCCGGCCGAACAGGGCGGGCTCGGGCTGCAGCGCCTCGAAATAGCGGCAGATCGCGATCGACTCGGTCAGCGCCGTGCCGTCGTCGAGCTCCAGCACGGGCAGGCGCTGGAGCGGGTTGAGCTTGGCGAATTTGTCGCGCCTGTGCTCAAGGGCCGCCATGTCGACGGGCACGAGCGGCACGGAAATGGCTTTCTCGGCCAGGAACACGCGCACCCGGCGCGGGTTGGGCGCGCGGCCGCCGTCGTAAAGCTTCATAAACCCTCCGTTTCGCTTTCCGCCTGCCATTCGATCGGGTCGATCAGCCCGACCGCCTCGCCCAAACTGACGATCCACTCCGCCACGACGCCGAATTCAAGATCGGCGGCGTCGCCATGCCGCGTGCGCCAGTCGCGCGGTGTTTCGAAACTGCCGGCCCAGAGCCCCTCGCCTTTCGCGCGGGCGCCGGCCTCCAAGTCACGGTACTCCGCGCCATAGGCCACGGCCCAGCCGCTGCGGATCAGCTCCGCGTTGAGATCCGTCCCTCCCGCATGGCAGCGGCCCAGGAGCCGGCGGTAGCGGTCGCGCTTGTCGGCCCGGCAGGAAACATCGCGCCCGCCGATCAGCGCCACCAGGGCGTCGCGCGACACGCGCCCGCACGGATAATCCCCGTTCTGGCGCCGGCAGGTCTGCTTGAGCTCCGGGGCGTCGATGCCGATGAGCCGAACGCGCTCGCCCGCGACCGTCAGCGTGTCGCCGTCATGCACCTTCACCGGGCCGGAACGGGAAAACGTCTGCGGCGGGTCGATGCGGTGCGCCGCGAAGGCCGCGGCCGCGAGGATCGCCAAGGCCAGCAGCACGTCGCCCAGCCGGCCAAGCGGCCCGCTCTTCCGCGACCGGCGCACCCGCCGCAAGACGGTCATGGCCATTCGTCCGACATGGCAAAGGGAGCCTTAATCATTGCGGCCTAGGCTTGCCCTCAGCTCAAGTACCCCTCGATCCCAAAGCCGGTCATGGCGCTGCACCGCTCCGGCACGCCGGACAAGAACATTGTGGACCGCAGGCACGCGCGCCGCAACACCGAGGTGGCGCAGACGATCCGCAGGGCGCGCGAGCGCCTGTCGCAGCAGGCGGGAACGGCGGCTTACGACGCCGAGTTCCTCCGGATCCACGCGGACGCCTCGCGCCGCGGCGCGCCGGTCATGGCGGGGATCGCCGCGCTTGTCGCGCTTGCGCTCTGGCGGCTCGGCATGGCTCCGGCCGCGGCGTTCGGCTGGGGCCTGGCGGCCGGCCTGTTGCAGCTCGCGCCGATTCTGCCGGCCCTGCTCTTCGAGCGGGAGGACGAAGGCGAAGGTCTGGCCTTCCGGGAGCGCTTCTTCCTGGCGTCGCACATGCTGGCGGGCGCGGGATGGGTGGCGCTGACGCTTTCGGCCTGCGAGGCCTGCCAACCTGGCCTTTCCGCGGTGGTGAAGGCGGCGGGACTGACCGTCGCCATGGCCGCCATGACGCTGACGGGCTGGGCGCTTCGCGGCGCGCTTGTGGCCGGCTTCGTCCCGCCCGTCGCCCTTTTCGCGGTGCAAGGCCTGCGGCAGGGAAGTCTGGAAGAGGCGGCGCTCGGCGCATTGACCGCAGGCGCGCTGCCGTTCCTGATGTTCGTCGCCCGCAACCTGCGGCAATCCGCGCTCGCCATCCTCTGCTTCCGCAGCGAAAAGGACGCGTTGATCGCCGAGCTCGAAACCGCCAAGTCGATGTCGGATGAGGCGCGGGAACGGGCGGAAGAGGCCAACCTCGCCAAGTCGCGCTTTCTCGCCTCCATGAGCCATGAGCTGCGCACGCCGCTCAACGCCATTCTCGGCTTCTCCGAAGTGATGGCCGGCGAGGTGCTCGGGCCGATCCACAACCCGACCTATCGGGAATATGCCCGCGACATCCACCAGTCGGGCCAGCACCTGCTCGATCTCATCAACGAGATCCTCGACCTGTCGCGCATCGAGGCGGGCCGCTACCAGCTCCACGAAGAGCCGGTGGTGCTCACAGCGGTGGTGGAGGACTGCTGCCGCATGTTCGAGATCAAGGCGCGCAACAAGGATCTCAAGATCGCGCCTGAGTTCGAGCGCGGCCTGCCGCGGCTGTTCGCCGATGCGCGCGCGGTGCGGCAGATCGTGCTGAACCTTTTATCCAACGCGGTGAAGTTCGCGCCCACAGGAAGCGAGATCGCCGTGCGCGTGGGCTGGACGGCGGGCGGCGGGCAATATGTCTCGATCAAGGACCGGGGACCGGGCATTCCCGCCGACGAGATTCCGGTGGTGCTTTCGGCGTTCGGCCAGGGCTCGATCGCCATCAAGAGCGCCGAACAGGGCACGGGGCTCGGCCTGCCCATCGTGCAGAAGCTGCTCACCATTCATGGGGGAAGCTTCGAGCTCCGGTCGAAGCTCCGCGAGGGCACGGAGGCGCTCGCCCTCTTCCCCCCCAACCGGGTGATGGAGGCGCTGCCGGCCTTTCCCGTGGCCGGGCGCGCCGGCGGACGGCGCTAGAAGCCGCTCAACGCGCGGGCTTCGCCGCATTGGCGGCGACGACCGCAGCCTTGACCACGCCGGCGGCGATCGCGCCGGCCTGCCCGTCGCCGGCGAACAGGCCGAGATCGAGGAGCGGCAGGAGGCCCGCTTGCGCCGCGGCTTCCCCTTGCGCGGGAACGGCGAGCCGATGGGCCAGGAAGCAGTGCGCCAAGCCTTCCGGGTTCAGCCTGTGGAGGAGAAGCGCGGCCGAGGCCGCCACCGGGCCGTCGAGCAGCACGGCGACGCGCTCCGTGCGTGCGGCGACGATCGCGCCGAAGATCGCCGCATGCTCGCGTCCGCCCACGCGGTGCAGGATGGCGAGCGGATCGTTCAGGTCCCCCCGATGGCGGATCAGCGCCTCCTCCACCGCCTCCACCTGCCGGCGGCGGACGTGCTCGGGCAGGTGGTCGCCGCCAGCCCACGTCTCCGCGCCGCCCCCGCCGAGGGCGGCGAAGATCGCGGCGCTCGCCGCCTCCCCGCCCGCGCCCAGCGCGCCCAACGCCAGGAGGTCCGCGCCGCCCGCGACCGCCTCCATGCCGAAAGCGACCGTCGCCGCGCAGGCGCGCTCGTCGAGCGCAGGCGCTTCGGTGAAATCGGCCGTGGGAACCTCCAGCGCCAGCTCGAACAGTTTCAGGCCGAGATCGCCCGCCGCGCAGAGCGCGTTGAGCGGGTCCGTCCCCTCGCCGATTCGCGCCACCGCGGCCGCCACTTCCGTTGCGGCTATGGTCGAGACGCCGCGCGTGGCGACGCCATGCGAGCCTGCGAACACCACGATATGGCCCCGATCGACCAGCAGCGGCCGCGGGGCGCGAAGAGCGGCGATCCGGTCAGCGATCTCGACCAAGCGGCCCGGCCGGCCGAGGCCGTCCGCCTTATGCGTTCCGCCCTTGGCCAGGCCCTCGGGCCGGCGGAGATCGAGCACCAGCCTTCGGGCGTCGTCGAGCGGGCTTGCGTCTGGCGGCAATGGGGGCTCCCTTCGGGGCTGGAAGGCTTCGGTCCGCCAAATGGCGCGGACTTGCATCGCCGGCAAGCTTGGCCCATCTCAAGCCGGACACAGGACGGCCCAGCGTGAGCCTCATCGAATCCCCCTGCATCCTCGTCTGCTCGATCGACCTGAAGACGGGTTTCTGCTTCGGCTGCGGGCGCACGAAGGACGAGATCGGCGCCTGGATCGGCATGACGCCCGAGGCGCGCCGCCAGGTGATGGCCGAACTGCCCGCGCGGCTCGAGACCGTGGAGCGGCGGCCCCGGCGGGAAACCCGGCGCGCCAGGCTTGCGCGCGACCGCGGCGAGACGCTGTCATGAGCCGCCTGTTCTGGGTGTTGATGGCGGTGCTCGGCGGCGGGCTCTCACTGCTGCTCCTCAACAACGACGCCGGCTCGACGTTCGGCGTGGCCAATGACGATTTCGCGCGGATGGTCTTTCTGGGCGCGATCGGCCTCCTGATCGCCGCCGGCCTATTCCGGCGCGGATCGATGGGTGGCGCCGGGCTGCGCAGCGCCGCGCTCTGGCTCCTGATCCTGCTGGCCCTGGTCG
Source organism: Mesorhizobium sp. (assembly GCA_035998495.1). Lineage (GTDB taxonomy): Bacteria > Pseudomonadota > Alphaproteobacteria > Rhizobiales > Rhizobiaceae > Mesorhizobium_B. The sequence continues at coordinate 106,778 of DASYHP010000083.1, read as the reverse complement.
GCGGCTATCAGTACCGCTACGAACTTCAGGACGTGGCGAGCCGGTTGACGGCGGGGCTCGTGCCCGGCAGCCCGCTGGCGTTTCAGGACGAGGACGGCCGTGCCGCCGTGATGCTTCAGCGCGGCCTGGCCGGGCACTTCGAGGCGCAGGTCACGGTCAATGGCGAGCCGGTCACCATGCTCGTGGACACCGGCGCCTCGGCAACCGTGCTGACCGCGCGGGATGCCGCCCGCATCGGACTCGACCCTGAAAGCCTCTCGTTCACGGTGCCGGTGGCGACCGCCAACGGCACGGCGCGGGCCGCGCGCGCGGTGGCCGAGGAGATCGCGGTGGGCGAGATCGTGCGCCGGCGCGTGCCGCTGCTCGTGGCGCAGCCGGATGCGCTCGATCAGAGCCTGCTCGGCATGAACTTCATCGGCACGCTCACCGGCTTCGACATGCGCGGCGACCGGCTGATCTTGAGGGATTAGGTAAGCAGACCCGTTCAGGCCCATTCTGGCGGCTCTCAGGCTCCAGCAATGGTCTTCGCCGCCAGCCGTCCGAGGTAAGGCGCCAGCATCACCCCGGGATGAGCGACCAGCGCATAGAGTCCCTCAACATGAGGGATGAACCCATTCAGCGGCTGGTCATCCCCCGTCATTGGTCGGAATGCGGCTCGGATGGATAGGAGCGACAGCTTCGGCCTCTTCACAAAGAGGCGCGCAATGCGCTCGGCCGTGCTAGATGCCAACCCCTCCATGGCGCTTTCGCCGTCTTCCGGGTAAGCCGCCGCCGAAGCAAGGCCGGACGGCAACAGCCCAGGGCGGACTTCCAGACCGGTCTCCATAAAGGATGTGCCGGACCAGGCCCTGCTCGGCCTTGAAGCGCATCAGCACGGCAGGCTCGCTTCGCAGCGGCAGCGCCACGTCGAGCGGCGCAGCGAGATCCAGGGCGCCCATGGCGTTCGCCAGCACGACGAAGTCGGCCGGCACCTGCCCTGCCTTTGTGCGAACACCCGTGACGCGGCCATTTCGCGTCTCGATCGCCACCACAAGGGTGTTGAAGCGGATCGTCGCCCCAGCACTTTCCGCACCCGCAAGCAGCCGCTGGACGAAATCAATCGGCTCAACGGCAAAGTCGTCGGGCGCGAAAGCGGCGAGATCATGAGGCACGGCCAAGCGTGGCTCAATAGCGGCGATCTGAGGGCGCGAGAGGGCCTCCATTCCAATTCCGGCCTGCCGCTGTTCCGCGATGAGTGCGGCGGTCGCGTCCGCCGTCGCCTCCCAGACGATCGCTCCCAGGGCGGCTTTGGGCATCCCGCCGAGAGCCATGTCGAGGCTCGCAAACTCCTGGATTGCCCGCCTCTGAAGAGCGAAGCACACCGGGTCGTCAGAGGGCCGCCCGGCACTGGTGCCAACCCAACCATAGGACCACCGGGTCACGCCCCCAGCGCTCACCGGCAACCGCTCCAACAGCAGCACGTCCGCTTCGGCACGCGCAAGGTGCCATGCCACCGATGCTCCCATGACGCCGCCGCCAACAACGACGATGCGCGGCCTTGCCCTCATCGGCATTCTCCCATGGAATCGTGATTGAGCGATCTCCTGCCTTGCCGCCGGCTTGGGTTTTGGCAACTGGTGCTCAGGCCGAGCCAATCAGACTGCATCTATACGGTCCCGAAAAGTTGCAGACTTTTCGGACAAGATCATGCGGCGACTTAAAGCAAGCTCCAGATGAAGCGCGTCGACACGAAGAGGCAAAACAGGCCGAAGCCGATCTCGAGCTGCCGCTTGGACGCGCCATGCGCGATGCGGACGCCGACCGGCGTGAAGACCAGCGCGAGCGGGATCACGAGCGCGACCGCCAGCCAGTTCACGAAGCCGGTGGAGAAGACCGGCAGGTCGGGGTGGCCCCAGCCGGCCCAGACATAGCCGAGCGCGCCGGGGATCGCGATCAGCATGCCGACGCCGGCGGACGTCGCCACGGCTTGGTGCATGGGCCGGCCGTAAAGCGTCATGAAGGTGTTGTTGAGAACGCCGCCGCCGATGCCCATCAGCGTCGAGAAGAAGCCGATCACCACGCCCGCAAGACCCCTGCCCCAGCCGCCGGGCAGCGCCGCCCCGAGACGCCAATGCTCGCGGTTGAAGAGGAGCCGCAGGCCGACCAGGGCGGCGATGGCGGCGAAGACGAAGCGCAACCCCTCCGACGAGATCACAGCCGCCACCAGCGAGGCCAGGACGACGCCGGCGGGAACGGGCACGAGATAGGAGCGCAGCACCGCCTCATCGACCGCGCCCCGCGCGCGATGGCCGCGAAACGAGCTGATCGCGGTGGGGATGATGATGGCGAGCGAGGAGCCGACGGCAAGGTGCATGCGCACGCCGTCGTCCACGGCCAGCATCTCGAAGACCTGGAAGAAGACGGGCACGAGCACCGCGCCCCCGCCGATGCCGAAAATGCCGGCCAGCAGGCCGGACGCGATTCCTGCGGCGGCGACGCCGGCCGCGAAGGCGGCGATCTCGCCCCAGCCCATCAGGCGGCCGCGGCCCGCTCGGACAAATCGACCTCCGCGAGCGCCCGGCGAAGCACGTCGCCTGTTGCGCCGGGACGCGTCCCTTCTTCGGACAGGATTTGGCGGAACCGCCGCGCGCCGGGACGCCCCGCGAAAAGCCCCACCATGTGGCGACTCACATGGCTCAGCCGGCCGCCTCGCGCGATGTGGCGATCGGCATGATCGGCCATGGTTTCCACCATGGCGGCGAGGTCAGAATCGGAATCGGCGACCCCGAACACGACGCGGTCCACCTCGGCCAGGAGGCTCGGGGTCTGGTAGGCCGCGCGGCCGAGCATCGCGCCGTCCACATGCTGCAGATGCCCGAGCGCCTCAGCCAGCGTGCGGATGCCGCCATTGATGCCGATGAATCGTTCCGGCAGCCGCGCCTTCAGCCGATACACGCGGGCGTAGTCGAGCGGGGGGATGTCGCGGTTCTCCTTGGGGCTCAGTCCTTCGAGCCAGGCCTTTCGCGCATGGACCCAGAGCGCGTCCGCGTGCGCCGCGAAGACGGCATCGGCGAGCGCGTCCAACGCGGGCTCAGGGTCCTGCTCATCCACCCCAATCCTGCATTTCACGGTGACAGGGACATGAACCGCCGCCTTCATCGCCGCCACGCAATCGGCCACGAGGTCCGGCTCGCGCATGAGGCAGGCGCCGAACGCGCCGGACTGCACGCGGTCGGATGGGCAGCCGACATTCAAGTTAATCTCGCGATAGCCAAAACCCTCCGCGATCCGCGCGGCATGGGCCAGCTTGGCCGGCTCGGAGCCGCCGAGCTGCAAGGTCAGGGGCTGCTCGGCGGGGTCGAAGCCGAGCAGGCGCTCGCGGTCGCCGTGGATCACGGCGTCGGCGACGATCATCTCGGTGTAGAGCAGCGCCTTCTTCGTGAGCTGGCGATGGAAGAACCGGCAGTGGCGGTCGGTCCAGTCCATCATCGGCGCCACGGCGAACGCCGGCCGGCCGGAATGCTGGCTTTTCCGCAGACTTCCAGGCTTTTCCGGGCTGTCGATGACGCTCATTCCCGCCTGTCGCTTCTCTTTCCTGCCCGTTTCGCCAGCGCCATTGCTACGGCGCAGCAAGTTTCGTGGGCCGTGCAGCAGATCGTGGGCGCCATCACCAAGCGCAAGCGCTCGAACGGCAAGACGGGATATACAGCGCAGATCCGCATCAATCGAGATGGGCAAACGCATTCCGAGGCCAAGACGTTCGATCGCCGGCCCGCCACCACCGCATGGATCGCGAAGCGCGAAGCCGAACTGTCGGCGCTCGGCGCGCTTGCCCAGGCCAAGCAGCGTGTGGCCACACTCTTTGCGGCGATCGATTGCTGTATCGCCCATGTCGGTGAAGGAGATCGGCCGAACCAAAGCTCGGGCGCTCAAGGGCCATGACATCGCCGTCAAGGATTGCCGCGCGATCACCAGCACCGTCCCGGTAGGTAAAGGTTGATGGTTCCCGGACGTCAGCCGGCAACTTCTTTCCGCTAAAGGCGGGAGCACCTGAGGGGTGCTTCATGATCTCGATACCAACCATGCTGATCACAGCTTACTTCGTGCGCCGGCGGCTCAAGAGGGCTGCGAAAGCGGCCTGAGGCTCGTAGCGAAGGGATCATCGCCGCGTCTTCTCGGACCCGGACGTGGAGCCAGACGATCGGCGTATCCGTGTCACGAGCGACTTCGAACCAAGGGACGTGGTCGATCTTTTCCTCCGAAGCATGCCGGCACGCCCCTTCGCCGCGGCCAGAGCGTCTTCACCGGCCCGCGTGAGAGGATCGCAGTCCCGGTCAGGCACCGGCAAGAGCGAATTCGGACCCACGCTCAAGGCTGGTGCGCGCAGAAGCTGCACGACGGCCCGATCCGCCGTGCCGTCCACCGGCAGGCCCTGGGCCTTCTCGAAGGCTCGCAGCGCGGCCATGCTGACAGGGCCAAGAACACCGTCGATCAGCCCCGTGGCACAGCCGTGCGCCGTCAAGCGGCTCTGCAGACACTCTTCGAAGGTCGTGCAGTTTCTCCGATTTTTGGGGTTTGGGAACTCTGAGAGGTCGCGGACGCTTTCTTCCAACCGTTCAGGATGGAGAAAGCGCCGTGAAACCTTATTGGATCAACGTCTCGGCAGCCGCGGCATTCGCGCTGACGCCGGTCGCCGCACACTCACAAGATCAGTACGCGGTGGGCGGCACATTCGTGATGGAGAATGCGAAGACCGAAGAGGGCTGCATCGGGTTTGTCGATGTCCTCTCCGCAGCGGAAGGCAGCGGCTGGTCATCGGCAGGGTGGGCATGGAACCTGGCTCAAGGGGAAGCTCCCCAAAGCGTCGTTCTGGTCGGCTCCGACGACACGGTGATCGCGCTCGCACAGATAGATGAAGAACGCCCGGATGTCGCTCAGGCCATCCTGGAAGTGACTTCAGACAGGGTCGGCTGGTCTGTCACGGGAGAGGGCGAGCCGCCCTCTCATGATGAAGTCACGGCTTATGCTCTGCTGGACAACGAGACTGTTTGTCTGCCGCCGTTGCAGATCGCAAAGCAGGACAGCAACCCTGGATAGCTTCTCGGATTCCTAGATCAGCAGTAGCCGCGTCTTCGGTTGAAATGCCTGAGGATCGGTGTCAAAGACGCGCCCGGTCGAACGAGCGGGGGCAGATGCGGCTATGAAATTGCGGCGGTACTTGGTGGTGGGCTTGGCGAAAACCGGCACGACGGTCATTTCGAAAGCCCTGCAGAATACGGTTGGCGTCAAGAACTACCACCTTGAGCCTGATGAAATCAGCTTCTTCGAGAAACTGGGCAGAAGCGGCGACGATGCCGTGGTCAAGATCCTGTACGACCAGTGGAAGCATCGTCCCCGCCTTTTCAACGCGATTGTCCACGACGAGCTCGGCACGAAGTTCGAGCGCAACATCTTCATCACGCGTGACCCACGCGCCGAGATGGTGAGTCGTCTTAACTACTTGCCTTATCACTACTTTTTCGATACCGACCGCCCCAGCGGAGACGCGGATAAATGGGTCAACCTGTTCCGCCGGAAGGAGGCAGATCCTCAATCGCTCTCGCTCGGTGAGATGATCGACATCATCCACGAGCAGTTCGGGCAATTCAGCCGTCATGCTTTGCAGGTTGGCGCATCGGTGCAACGACAGTATGCAAACCACCTTGCGACCATCGCCGATGAGCGAAAGACCCTTGTGCGATACGAGGATTTCGTGACGGGCCAGCTCAACGGCCCGATCGGTGACCTTCTGTCTGGCAGCCGGGAACTCGGCCAGGACCTTGAGAAGACCCGCCGCTCGAACGGCGTTGATGACTGGGGCGCCTTCATCCTCGATCGGGACCGCGAATGGATCGATGCAGCGCTTGGCCCCGCCGTCCGCGCCCTTGGATATGACCCTGACTTCGTTCCTGATCATGGCATCTCAGGCCGCTGCAGTGAGTACGTTGAGCGCCTGATACAAACGGCGATCTCGGATCGCGCCATCGAGAAAGACATTCAACTCGTGAAGGCGTCATTCGTTGAACTACCTTCTGACGGGCTCCCCTACCCTACTCAAGAGCTGATGGCCCGCAGTGCTGGAAGCCTTGACGTCAAGCAGTTCAATGCCGTCGGCGAAGAGTTCCTTGGCCACTTGAAGAACCTTTGTGGTCTTCAGCCCCACCACGCCGTGCTAGATGTAGGGTGTGGTGTAGGCCGCATCGCACGCAAGCTCACCGGCGTCCTCAGTGCAGAGGGGAGCTACCGCGGGTTCGATGTCGCTCAGCTTCCTGTTGAATGGTGCCGGAAGAACATCACGGCGAAGTTCCCGAATTTCGAGTTCCAGCACGTGGATGTGGCCAACAGCAGCTACAACCAGACAGGAGAGACGGACGGAGCCAGTTTCACGTTCCCCTACGAGGACAACTCCTTCGACGTCGTGCTTCTCACCTCAGTCTTCACTCACATGCTTCCCGAAGCAATGAACCGTTACATGTACGAAATCGCCCGCGTCCTGAAACCGGGTGGTCGCTCGCTGATCACGTGTTTCCTGCTTGATGACGATCTGCGCCAGCAGTTCCCCAAGAGCCGATCTGCGTTCAAGTTTCCTCACATCATCGTTCCGGGTGTGGTGTCTGTCGAGCATGACAAGAGACCCGAAGAGGCAGTGGGATACGAGGAAGCCTACGCGCGGTCCTGCTATGATGCTGCCGGATTGACGATCATCGAGCCTATTCACTACGGCAAGTGGAGCACGCTCCGCGCTCAGGCATTGAGCGGGCAGGACATCATTGTCGCCGAAAAGAAGCCTACGTAGTGAACTCACAGGTCACAGTGCTCGCGGGTTCTCAACTTGAGGTGCCGCGTTGGTCCTGAACGAACTCGAACTCTTCCTCGATGACCCGCTCCCTCTGGTGCTCCCGGTCATGGAGGGGAATTACCTCCTTCTGAGGGGATGGGCGTTCTCGCCTCAGTTTCCGACGCATCGCCTCGAGGTGCAGGTCGGAAAAATCGTGCATCTCGTGGACCGCCATTCCATGGGCAGGCCGGATGTTTTCAAGCAAGTTTTCCCCGTCAAGGACCCCGCCGGACACAGCTTGTTCAGCGGGTTTTGGGCGATGGTCCCGTTCTCACGGCAGGAATACGCGTACAGTGTTCCGGTGACCTTCATCGCCACCGCAGAGGATGGGCGAACAGCGAAGCGCACCGTCGGAGCGATTTGGATTACACCAACCGTCCGGAAGCCCCTCGGGCCGGAATGGCTGGAGGACGGGCCCCGCGTGGCGATTTGCATGGCAACCTATAATCCGCCCGTTGCCCTATTCCGCCGGCAGGTCGAAAGCCTCAAAAGCCAAACTCACAGCAACTGGATTTGCATTGTAACCGACGATCAGTCGTCGGATGAAATCTGGCGGGAGATGCTGACAACGGTCGGGGACGATCCTCGCTTTCATCTCTTCCGCAACGCCGAGCGCCTGAACTTTTACCGGAACTTCGAAGAGGCGATGCTGCGCGTTCCGTTTGATGCGCACTTTGTAGCCTTGTGCGATCAGGACGATCGGTGGGACTCCGACAAGCTGGAAACTTTGCTCAACGCCTTCGAGCCGGATACCCAGCTCGCGTACAGCGACTGCCGGCTCACGGACGCAGAGGGCAAAGTCTATTTTCACACTTTTTGGCACAACCGCCGGAACAATTACACCAACCTCCAGGCGCTGCTTGTGGCCAACACCGTAACCGGTGCAGCAAGCCTATTTCGCGCGGCTCTTCTAGATAAGGTGCTTCCGCTGCCTCCTCGCATCGGCGATGCCTATCATGACCATTGGCTTGCCGTGGTTGCTATGGCCAACGGCAACATCGTCTATGTGGACCGTCCGCTTTACGACTACGTCCAGCACGACGCCAACGTAATCGGCCACAACTATCGGAGCGCGCCAGGCTTCCTGCGCTATGGCTTCGAAGTCATTCGGCGGCTGCACAATCCCAGACAAGCATTCCGCGCGGCACGCACTGTTGCCAACCAGGGGCAGATCAAGTTCGAATACGTACTGCGAACGGTCCTGTTCGCCAAGTGCATCCTGTTGCGCCACAGCGACATCAAGCCCAAGCGCCGCCGCATCTTCGAGAAGTTTGCACGGTTCGACGCGTCGCTCTTGACACCGTTTTCCGAGAAGGTGAAGGCCACCATCGAAAGACGGCCAACGCTCAATCTCGAAGGCTATCTCCTCTATTGTGCGGCCGCCACGCACGGAGTGACTCGCTACCATCGCTTTCGTAACCGACGCTTCGGACCGCCCAAGATGAGCCTGGACTCTCCACCGGAAATCCCGAAGGCGGAATACATCAGAGACATCTTCCACTCGGCGTCACGGCTAACACCAGCTCTCAAGGAAACGGAACCGCGGCGGGTCAACATCCTCATGGCCCGCATCGAGTTCAGGTACGTCTACGGTGGCTATCTCGGCATGTTCCAATTGGCGCTGCGGCTCGTCCGCGAGGGCTACAAGGTCCGCATCATCTTGCTGGAGCAGCATGAGTTCGCGCCGGACAAATGGCGAGAAGAGATCAAACGCTATCCCGGCGTCGAGACGTTGTTCGAGGATGTGGAGGTAATCTACCGGCACGATCGCAGCCAGCCGGTGGAGTGCAATCCGAACGATCAGTTCGTGGCGACGAATGGGTGGGGCGCGCACGTCGCCCATTCCACGCTCAAGGTGCTGGGGCGTGAACGCTTCCTGTTCCTTGCTCAGGATTACGAGCCGTTCTTCATGCCAGCGAGCACGATTCAGGCGCTGTTCCGGCAAGCCTACGATCTCCCCCAATTCACCCTGTTCTCGACCGAACTCCTGCGCGACTTCTTCCAAGAGCAGCGCCTGGGCGTGTTTGCGCAGAGAGGCGGAAAAGCGAATTCCGCCGTCTTTTCCAACGCCATCCTGTCGTTCTCTCCCACTGCGCTCGACATGCAGCGCGAGACAAAGCGCCTTGTCTTCTATGCCCGGCCGGAGGAACACGCCGCGCGCAACCTCTTTGAGATCGGCATGGCGGCTCTCATGCAGGTGGCCGCCCGCCCGGAAAGCGAGAACTGGACCTTCCACGGCATCGGCTCCCTTGGCGGAGCGACATCCTTGCCGCTGGGCAACGGCCGCGAAATCGAGATGCTGCCCAAGACCAGCCTGGAAGAGTATCGCAAGATGCTCCCCAGGCATGATGTGGGCGTGTCCTTGATGCTGACCCCACATCCGAGCCTGGTGCCGCTCGAAATGGCTGCCGCCGGCATGTGGGCGGTGACCAACACGTTCATGAACAAGACGGCGGAGCGCCTGCGCGACATCTCCACCAACATCCTAGCCGCCGAGCCGACCATCGAAGGCGTTCGAGACATGGTTCTTGAGGCTATGTCGAGAGCCGACGACGTGGAAGCGCGTTTGGCGGGGTCGAAGGTGAACTGGCCCACCAGTTGGGATGAAGCCTTTCAACCCGAGGAGATACGGAAGGTGCTGGCCTTCCTGTCCTGATTAACTCACGGGGTAGCTGTCTGTGAGGCTTCGCTGCAATGCCTCACCGGGGTCCTCAGAAGCCGAATACCAAAACCCGAGGTCGGGGACCTGCTCCTCGGCCCTCTCCAGCGTCGGAACCCGCAAGAAGCCTCAGGCCACCGCCTTCGGCGGTCTCTGGCACTGCACTGGCTCCCTGCCCTCTCAGGCGTTCGCTGTTCTTGCAAAGGTCACTGGACATTTGCATTCACCCGAGGGGCGAACCGGACGCTCACCGTTCGTCGCTCCAAGAGCCACTTCATTGTGGCTCCTGGCCGGCCCTTCGACAGGCTCAGGACCGTCGCTTCTCAGGGGAAGATTCGGAGCGCCGGCGTGGCTCAGCGGCCCGCGCCGGCCGCCTTCCGCAACGCGCGCTTGGCCATCACGGTGATGAGGTTGGCGCGGTACTCGGCGGAGGCGTGCATGTCGCTCATCAGGTTGTCCGAAGGCACCGGAACGTCTTCGATGCGCGAGGGGTCGAGAGAGCCGTCGAGCCTCGATTCGAGCTCGGTCGAGCGGAACACGCCGTCCGCGCCCGCGCCGGTGACCGCAACCCGCACGCCGCGGGTTTTTGCCACGAATACGCCGACGATCGCGTAGCGCGAGGCCGGGTTGCGGAACTTCTCGTAAGCCCCGGCTTCCGGCGCTTCGAAGCTCACGGCGGTGACGATCTCGCCGTCCTCCAGCGCCGTCTCGAAGAGGCCGGTGAAGAAGTCGTCCGCCGGGATGTCGCGCCGGTCGGTGTGGACCGTGGCGTTGGCGGCGAGCAGCGCCGCAGGATAATCGGCGGCCGGATCGTTGTTCGAGATCGAGCCGCCGATCGTGCCGCAGTGGCGCACGGCCGGATCGCCGATATGGCTGGCGAGATCGCACAGCGCGGGAAACACGGAAGCGATCTCGGCGGAGCCCGCCACCGTCGCGTGGGTCGTCATCGCGCCGATGCGGATGGCGTTGCCGTGCACCCGAATCCCCTTGAGGTCGGGGATGTGGGCGAGGTCGATCAGATGGGCGGGCGCGGCGAGCCGCGCGCGCATGGCCGGGATCAGCGTGTGGCCGCCGGCCAGGAATTTCGCGTCGCCGCCGGTGTCGGTGACGCCGTGGCCGCCGACATGGCCGCCCGTTCCCACGCCGCTCGGCTGGGCTGCGGACCCGCCCTGCCCCGCGCCGGCCCCGCCCTTGGCGAGCGCCGCCGCTTCGACGAGGTTCTGGGGACGGTGGTATTGGAGTGCGTACATTGGTGTGGTCCTCCCTGGAGGAGGCAGTGGGCAGTGGGCAGTGGGCAGTAGTGACCCGCCAACTTGCCCTTATCGCGCCACCAGCAACTCCCCGCTCTTCCTACTGCCTACTGCCTGTTCCCTACTGCCCTGCCCCATGCACCGCCTGCCACACGCGCTGCGGCGTGGCCGGCATGGCGATATCCCGGATGCCGAGGGCGTCGGTGATGGCGTTGATGACGGCGGGCGGCGAGCCGATCGCGCCGGCCTCGCCGCAGCCCTTGATGCCGAGCGGGTTGGAGGGGCACGGCGTGTTCGAGGTCGAAACCTGGAAGGAGGGCAGGTCGTCGGCCCGCGGCATGGTGTAGTCCATGTAGGAGGCCGTCAGGAGCTGGCCCGTGCCGGGGTCGTAGCTCGTTCCCTCGAGCAGCGCCTGGCCGATGCCCTGGGCGAGCCCGCCATGCACCTGGCCCTCCACGACCATCGGGTTGATGATGTTGCCGAAATCGTCGGCGGCCACGAACTGCACGATGTCCGTCTTGCCCGTTTCGGGGTCGATCTCGACCTCACAGATGTAGCAGCCCGCGGGGAAGGTGAAGTTGGCGGGGTCGTAGAACGCGCCTTCCTTGAGGCCCGGCTCCATGCCTCCCGGCAGGTTGTGGGCGGTGTAGGCGGCGAGCGCCATCTGGAACCACGGAACAGACTTGTCGGTTCCGGCCACCTTGAGCGCGCCGTCCTCGATGACGATGTCGCCCTCGTCGGCTTCCATGAGGTGTGCGGCGATGCGCTTAGCCTTCTTCTCGACCTTGTCGAGCGCCTTGACGACGGCCGACATGCCGACCGCGCCCGAGCGCGATCCATAGGTGCCCATGCCCATCTGCACCTTGTCGGTGTCGCCGTGAACGACCGAGACCTGGGCGATCGGCACGCCGAAGCGATCGGAGACGAGCTGGGCGAAGGTGGTCTCGTGACCCTGGCCGTGGCTGTGGGAGCCCGTGAGGATCTCCACCGTGCCGACCGCGTTCACGCGCACCTCGGCCGATTCCCAGAGGCCGACGCCGGCGCCCAAGCTACCGACGGCGGCCGAGGGTGCGATGCCGCAGGCCTCGATATAGCAGCTCATGCCGATTCCGCGCAGTTTCCCGCGGGCCTTGGCCTCCTCGCGGCGGGCGGGAAAGCCTTCGTAGTCGGCGGCAGCAAGCGCGGCGTTGAGCGAGGTTTCGTAGTCGCCGGCGTCATAATTCATGATGACGGGCGTCTGGTGCGGGAAGGAGCGGATGAAGTTCTTCCGGCGCAGCTCCGCCGGCGAGACGCCGAGCTCACGCGCGGCCACTTCCATGGTGCGCTCGAGCAGGTAGGTGGCCTCGGGCCGCCCAGCGCCGCGATAAGCGTCCACGGGTGCGGTGTTGGTGTAGACCGCGCGGACATTCGCGTGGATCGCCGGGATGCCGTACTGGCCCGACAGAAGCGTCGCGTAGAGATAGGTCGGCACGGCCGAGGAGAAGAGCGACATGTAGGCGCCGAAATTGGCGACCGTGTCGACCTTGAGCCCGATCACCTTGTGGTCAGCGTCGAAGGCCATCTCGACCTCCGAGACGTGGTCACGGCCATGCGCGTCGGTGAGGAAGCTTTCCGTGCGGTCGGCAACCCATTTCACGGGCACGCCGGCGCGCTTGGACGCCCAGAGGCAGACGATTTCCTCGGGGTAGATGTAGATCTTGGAGCCGAAGCCGCCGCCCACGTCGGGCGCGATCACGCGCAGCTTGTTCTCGGGCGCGACATTGTAGAAAGCGCTCATCACGAGCCGCGCCACATGCGGGTTCTGCGAGGTGGTCCAGCAGGTGTAGTGATCCTCGGCCTTGTCGTAATGCCCGAGCGCGGCGCGCGGCTCCATGGCGTTGGGCACGAGCCGGTTATTGACGATCCTGATGCGCGTAACATGGGCGGCATTGGCGATCGCCGATTCAGCGGCCGCGCGGTCGCCCAACTCCCAGTCGAAGATCAGGTTGTTGTCGGCCTCGGGGTGGATCTGCGGCGCGCCGCCCCCTAGCGCGTCCACAGCCTCGGTGACGGCCGGCAGCTCCTCGTAATCGACCTCGACGGCTTCGGCCGCGTCGCGCGCCTGCCCGCGCGTTTCCGCCACCACGACGGCCACGGCATCGCCCACATAGCGCACGGTGTCCACCGCGAGCGGCGACCACGCGCCCATCTTCATGGGGCTGCCGTCCTTGGAGTGGATCATCCAACCGCAGATGATGTTGCCGATGCCGTCGGATTTGAGCTCGCGCCCGGTCAGCACGGCGATCACGCCGGGCATGGACTTCGCCTTGGAGACGTCGACGCTTTTGATCTTGGCATGCGCGTAAGGGGAACGGACGAACGCCGCGCGCTTCATTCCGGGAACGACCATGTCCTCGGTGTAGCGGCCCAGCCCCATGATGAAGCGGCGATCCTCCTTGCGCAGGACCCGCGCGCCGATGCCTTCGATGCCCATTGGAAACCTCCCAGATTGTGTGAGGCGGTGAGAGACGGCAGTAGGCGGTAGGCAGTGGTGAAAAAGCTTCCCGGCCACCGTTCGGGTTTCGTCCTCTTCTACTGCCTACTCCCTACTGCCCACTGCCACATTTCTCACGCCGCCTGCGCGCTGACGCCCGCGCCGGCCCGCATAGCTTCGGCGCCGGCGAGGATCGCCTTGACGATATTGTGGTAGCCCGTGCAGCGGCAGATATTGCCCTCGAGCTCGTGGCGGACGGTCTTTTCGTCCAAGCCTTCGGGGTGGCGGCGCACCATGTCCACGGCCGTCATGATCATGCCCGGCGTGCAGAAGCCGCATTGCAGCCCGTGATGCTGGCGGAACGCCGCCTGCATGGGATGCAAGCCGTCCTGAGTCTGCTGCCCGGTGTCCGCCAAGCCTTCGATGGTCAGAACGGCCGAGCCCGCCGCTTGGGGGGCGAGAATGGTGCAGCTCTTCACCGCGACCCCATCCACATGCACCACGCAGGCGCCGCACTGGCTGGTGTCGCAGCCCACATGCGTTCCCGTCAGGCCGCATTCCTCGCGCAGGAAATGAACCAGAAGCGTCCGGCCCTCGACATTGGCCGAAACCTGACGGCCGTTGACCGTCATCGATACGTCCGACATGCGTCCTCCCGCACCCGCTCAAGATCGCGCTTCCGTCCTCCCGGAAGCGGCTGCGTCTATTCATTGATGAGCGAAAGCCGGCCCGCAAGAGGTTTGTTGGCGCGCGGCCAAAAGTTGAAACCTGTCTTGTTTTCTCAACTTCATTTCTTCGGCGTCATGCCGCGAATGGCTTCGTCCATGGACTGCCGGATGCGCTCGCGCAGGATTTCCGTCGATTCCGTGCCGGACTGGCGCAAAATCTCGGCCATCTCGCCGGCATTCTTGACGGCGGCCTCGAAACTGCGCCGCGCCCAGTCCGTGCCCTTGCCGGCCATTTCCTGCGGCGTGCCGGGCGCGCGGAATGCCTGCGCCATCTCAGCGGCGTCGCGCAGGCCCTGCTCCATGACCTCGCGCTGCTTGTTCATGAGCGTGGCCGTGCCGGCGGCGGCGGCCTTGGCCGACCGCTCCAGCGCCTCAATATTCCTGCGATGGCTGTCGAGCACCTGCTCCACGTCCACCCGCGGCATTGCCAAGCTTTCGCCGAAGCGGGCGAACATGTCGAAGAACGGATGATCGTTGCTGCTGGCCATCGAAGAATCCTCCCGAGACGCTTTTCGCGCGTGAACTCAAGGGGAAGATAGACGGGCCGGAAAGCCCGTCAATTCGCCACCGTCGCCAGCTCCAGGATGTAGAGCACGAGGCCCGCGATCCCGCCGATCGCCATGCCGTTGAAGCGGATGAACTGAAGGTCGCGGCCGACATTCAACTCGATGAGCCGGGTGAGCTGCCCGAGGTCCCAGCCCTTCACCTGGTCGCCGATGAAGGTGGACACGCCGCTCTTCTGGCTTTCCACGAAGGCGGAAAGCGCCACCACGAAGCCCGCGTTCATGTCGGCGCGCACTCGCCGGTCCTCGGCCAGGTGCTTGCCGACATTCACGAAGATGCCCGCGAGCTGCTCGCGCAGGGTGGAGCGGCGGGAGCGCGCGTCCTCCTCGATGAAGGCGGTGAGGCTCGTCCACATGCTCTGCGCGATGTCGCGCAATTCCGGCCGACCCAGGAAATCGGCCTTGAGCTGCTCGGCGCGGCGGGCGTAGTCGGGCGAGTGGCGCAGCTTCTCGATGAAATTTTCCGCGAAGCGGTCGAACTCTCCGCGCAGGGGGTGGTTGGGCTGGGCGCGCACTTCGTCCAGCAGGGTCGTGGCGGAGTTCACGATCTTGTTGAGGAGATAGGCGTCTGCCCGGAAGGTTCGGAACAGTGCCGGCAGCTCATCGCGAATCTTTTCGCGAACGGTTCCCAAGGCCTGCTCGTCGCGCAGGAAGCGGCCGAGGACCTTGACCATCTCGTCGAAGAGCTGCTGGTGGCGTCTGTCCTCGGTGAACGAACCCAGGAGATCGGCGGCGAGCGGGGCGACATCGATCTTGCCCAACTCGTTGAGCATGCGCGACGACACGAAATCGCGCAGGCCCGAGCGCTCTACGGCGGCCAGCATCTGCGGCACGAGTTTCATGACGAAGCGCGACAGGCCGGCCGAGCGGCTCGGGTCGGCCAGCCAGTCCGCCACGAGCTGGGCGAAATCGACCTGGCGCAGCTTTTCGCGCACGGGCTCGGGCGCCAGGAAGTTCGTCTCGATGAAACGGCCGAGATTTTCGGCGATGCGGTTCTGGTTTTCCGGGATGATGGCGGTGTGGGGGATGGGCACTCCCAAAGGATGGCGGAAGAGCGCCACGACCGCATACCAATCGGCGAGGCCGCCAATGGCGGCGGCTTCGGCGAAGGCGGCCACGAAGCCGAGCCAGGGGAACTGATCCTCGTAAGCCTTGGCCAGAAGGAAGACGACCAGGCAGAGCGCGAGCGCGGCCGTGGCGATCGCCTTGACGCGGCGCAGCGCCCGGAGCTTTTCGAGGTCAGTGGGGGAAAGGGTGTCGAGCTTGCGCATGGCGCGCAAGATGGCTCAAGCCGGCAGCCGAGAAAAGCGCCGCCGGGCCTTTGGCTGGCATCCCGGAGAAAAAGGGTCCATATATCAGGCTTCTCTTCGCCGGCCGGCCCCCGGCCCTTTCACGCAGGCGCCCAGGCCAGGCTTGGCTGGGCGCGCGAGCTTCGAGGACGTCCATGCGGCTGACCCGCCAGACCAACTACGCCATCCGCATGCTGATGTATTGCGCGACCAACAAGGACCGGCTGAGCCGCGTGTCCGAGGTGGCCAATGCCTATGGCGTCTCGGAACTGTTCCTGTTCAAGATCCTGCAGCCGCTCGTCGAGAACAATCTCGTGGAAACGGTGCGCGGGCGCAATGGCGGCATCAGGCTCGGCCGCCCGGCGGACGCGATCACGCTGTTCGACGTGGTGCGGGTGACGGAAGAGAACTTCGCCATGGCCGAGTGCTTCGAGCGCGACAGCGACTGCCCGCTGGTGAACGATTGCGGGTTGAACGTCGCGCTGCGCGAGGCGCTGGACGCGTTCTTCACGGTCTTGTCGCGGCACACGATCGCGGAGCTGGTGAGCTCGCGTCCCAACATGCCGGCGCTCTTGGGCATCGAGCCGCTGACGGAGCGCGCGCTGGCGAGCTGAGGGCTCCTTCTTCTCCCCTTGTGGGAGAAGGTGGCTGAGCCGACGCGAAGCGGAGGCGAAGTCGGATGAGGGGTGCTGGACGGAGTGAGCGTTAGACGGCCCTGGTGCCGGTTAGCACTCCCTCTTGAGCTGTCTCGCTCCTTCAACACCCCTCATCCGTCTCCGCCCTTCGCTACCGCTCAGGACCGATCCACCTTCTCCCACAAGGGGAGAAGGTGGGGTGCTTTCTTCAGCCCCTCACAGCCCCGCCAGCAGGCTGGCATTGCCGCCGGCGGCCGTGGTGTCCACGCAGACCGCGCGTTCGATCATATAGGCGGCGGGGTAGATCAGTTCGGTGACAAGCGGCGCGATGGGACTGTCGCGGCGGGCCAGCGCCTGGCGGACGGCTTTCGCCTTGTCCGTCGCGCCGTGGAGCGCCACGGCCTCAACCGCGAGGCTTTCCAGCTCGACCGGATCGACAACACCTTCCAGCGCCTTCAGCGGGAGATTCTTGCCGAGGAGCGGCTTGAGCGTCGCGGTCGCTTGCGGCGCGACGGCCAGCACGGCGTTGCCTGCGGCGAGCGCCTGGACGGCTTGCGCCAGGAGCGACTCGGCGTCCGGCCCCAGGCACAGCACCCGGCCGCGTGGAGCCAGCATCAGCGTGTTGGCCTCGCCGGTGGGACCGGGGAGATCGACGGGGCCGAGATCGAGCGCGGCCGCCGCAGCGAGCGCCGCCCCTGCCCGGCCCCGCAGGAGTTTTCGCAATACAGCCAGGCGATCGGGACGGCTGGGCCAGTCTCCCGCGTCCGGAAAAGCTGCGCCCGAAAGGGCATGGCGCGGCGCGGCTGCATCAGGGGATGACGCGGGCGTGGGTCCGGCGGCGCGGCGGAAGCGCCTGAGGTAGTGCGGCCCGCCGGCCTTCGGCCCCGTGCCGGACAACCCCTCCCCACCGAAGGGCTGCGCGCCGACCACCGCGCCGATCTGGTTGCGGTTCACATAGATGTTGCCGGCATGGATGCCGTCGATGACGTGCTGCACGCGGGCGTCGATGCGGGTGTGCAGGCCGAAGGTGAGGCCATAGCCGCGCGCGTTGACGGCAGCGATCACGTCGTCGAGATCTTCGGCGTCGAACGTCGCCACATGCAGCACGGGGCCGAACACCTCTCGCTCGACGTCCTCGATGCCGGCAACGCGGATCACATGGGGCGCCACGAAGGTCCCGCCGTCCAGCGCGTCGAGTTTCGCCAGCACCCTCCCCTCGCCCGCCATCTTGCGGCAGTGATCAAGGATGTTGTTCCGCGCATCGGCATCGATCACCGGGCCGACATCGGTGGCGATGTCGAGCGGGTCGCCCATGCGGAGCGCCCGCATGGCCCCTTGCAGCATCTCCAGCACTTTCGGCGCGACATCCTTCTGGACGTAAAGCACGCGCAGGGCGGAGCAGCGTTGGCCCGCACTCTGGAAGGCGGAGAGGAGCGCGTCGCGCACCGCCTGCTCGGGAAGCGCCGTCGAGTCCACGATCATGGCGTTGATGCCGCCGGTCTCGGCGATCAGCATGGCTTCGGGCGCAGCAGTTTGGCTCAACTGCTTTTCGATGTTCTTGGCCACGTCCGTGGAGCCGGTGAAGCAGACGCCGGCGATGCGCGGGTCGGCCACCAGCGGCGCGCCGACGCCTGCACCGTCGCCCGGCAGGAGTTGGAGCACGTCCGTGGGCACGCCGGCCGCGTGAAGCAACTCGACGGCGGGGAACGCCATGAGGGGCGTCTGCTCGGCAGGCTTCGCCAGCACCGCGTTGCCGGTGACGAGCGCCGCCGCGACCTGGCCGGTGAAGATGGCGAGCGGGAAATTCCAGGGCGAGATGCAGACGATCGCGCCGCGGGCCTGCGTGCCCGCTTCCGCCTTCGGTGCTTCGGCGGCGTAATAGCGCAGGAAATCGATGGCTTCGCGCAGTTCGGCCACACCGTCGGCTAGCGTCTTGCCGGCCTCGCGCGCGGCGATGGCGAAGAACTCGACGGCATGTTCCTCATAGAGGTCGGCGGCGCGGCGCAGGATCGCCGCCCGCTCGCTCACGGGCATGGCGGCCCATCGCGGCTGCGCCTCGACCGCCAGGCCAACTGCCGCCTTGGCCTGTTCGGCCGTGGCTTCCACCACCATTCCCACCAGCTCGTCGGATTTGGCGGGGTTGCGTAGCGGCTTTGGGGCGGCGTCGGTGCTGGGGATGGCGGGGCTGAGCGGCCGGGCCTGCCACTGATGCGGCGCTTCGAAGCGGGCGCGCTCGGCTTCGATCGCGGCGAGCGTGAGCGGGTCGGAAATGTCCCAGCCCCACGCGTTGCGGCGTTCGGGACCATAGACGTCGGCGGGCAGGGGCATCTTGGGATGCCGCGCAGGACCCTGGCGCTCCGCCGCCTCCAGCGGGTCGCGAGCGATCGCCTCCGCCGGCACGTCGCGGTCGGTGATCTGGTGGACGAAGGAGGAGTTGGCGCCGTTCTCGAGCAGCCGGCGCACGAGATAGGCGAGCAGGTCGGAATGCGCGCCGACCGGCGCATAGATACGGCAGCGCGCGCCCGTCTCCACCCGCACGGTCTCGTGCAGCGCCTCGCCCATGCCATGCAGCCGCTGGAACTCGAATTTCTGGCGGTCGTTGCCGGCCATCCGCAGCACGGCGGCGACCGTGTGCGCATTGTGCGTGGCGAATTGCGGGTAGATGCGGTCGGTGAGGCCGAGCAGTTTTCGCGCGCAGGCGAGATAGGACACGTCGGTGTTGGTCTTCCGCGTGAAGACAGGATAGCCGGAGAGGCCCAGAACCTGGGCGCGCTTGACCTCCGTGTCCCAGTAGGCGCCCTTGACGAGGCGGACCATGATGCGGCGGTCCAGCTGTTCCGCGAGGGCATGAAGCCAGTCGATCACGAAGGGCGCGCGCGGGCCATAGGCCTGCACGACCACGCCGAAGCCATCCCAACCCTCGAGCGAGGGGTGGGCCAGCACGCGCTCGATCACATCAAGGGACAGGTCCAGCCGGTCGGCTTCCTCGGCGTCCACGTTGAGGCCCATGCGGGCGACCTTTGCGGCTTGGGCGAGGCCCAGCAGGCGCTCGGCCATTTCCGGCACGACATGGGCGCGCTGCGCGGCCTCGTAGCGCGGGTGGAGCGCGGAAAGCTTCACCGAGATGCCGGGATTGCGGCGGATGTCGTTGTCTTCCCGCGCATGGGCCTTGAGCGCCGAAATCGCATCGGCATAAGCCTTGAGATAGCGCTGCGCGTCGGCTTCGGTCCGGGCGGCCTCGCCCAGCATGTCGAAGGAGTAGAGATAGCCTTTCCGGGTCATCTCCTCGCCGCGCTTGACGGCCTCGCGGATCGTGCGGCCGAGCACGAACTGCTCGCCCATCTCGCGCATGGCGGCGGCCACGGCGCGGCGGATCACCGGCTCGCCCAGCCGCCGCACCATGCCGCGCAGCGTGCGCTCGATCGCGCCCTCGCCCTCGTCGAGCACCCGGCCCGTCAGCATCAAGGCCCAGGTGGAGGCGTTCACGAAGATGGAGGAGGAGGCGCTGGCGTGGGAGGACCAGTCGTGCGGGGCGATCTTGTCGCGGATCAGGTCGTCCACCGTGGGCGCGTCGGGCACGCGCAGAAGCGCCTCGGCGAGGCACATCAGCGCCACGCCCTCCTCCGTGTTGAGGCCATAGGCCGACAAAAACGCCTCCACGAGGCGCGGATCGGCCTCATTGCGCACGGCTTCGACCAGCCGGACGGCGTCGCGCGTGACGGCGGCGCGGTCGTCGGGCGTGAGTTCAGTCACCGCGACGAGGCGCGAAAGCGCCTGGTCCTCGTCGGGCAGGTAGTGTTCGCGGATGGCTTGGCGGGGGGAATCGAGCGGGGTCATGGTGCGCCAGAGATGGGGATCAGGGCTCGACAAACCTAGCATTCCGCCGGAGCAAAGCCGGTCCGATTTTCGCTCGCCGGCAGGCCGTTTCGCCTGTAGAATGATGTGCTCATCGTGACTTCGAGCTGAAATCGGGCGCAACCTGGACCAACTGGACCGCATCGACCGCAACATCGTCGCCGCGCTGAGTCGCGACGGGCGGCTTTCCATGGCCGCGCTTGCGGAAAGGGTGGGGTTGTCCAAGACACCCGTGCAGGCGCGCGTACGACGGCTGGAAGAAGCCGGCTTCATCCGCGGCTATGCGGCGGTCGTGGACCGCGAACGCATGGGCGAGGCGCATCTCGCCTTCGTGCAGGTGAAGCTTTCCGACACGCGGCTCGCCGCCCTCGACGCCTTCAACAAGGCGGTGCGCGACGTGCCGGAGATCGAGCAATGCCATATGATGGCGGCGGGCTTCGACTATCTCTTGAAGGTGCGGGCGCGCGACATCGCGAGCTACCGGAGAGTACTGGGCGAGAAGATTTCCGCTTTGCCCCATGTGGCGCAGACCTCCACCTTCGTCGCCATGGAGACGGTGAAGGAGTGAGTGGGGTCAGCTTCGGGCGAAGCGAAACTCGGTGAGTTGGCGATACGTCTCGCCGGGCCGCAGGATCGCTTGCGGGAAATAGGGCCGGTTGGGCGAATCGGGCCAGACCTGCGGCTCCAGGCAGAGGCCGGCATGCTTGGCGTAAGAACGGCCTTCGAGCCCCTCGCCCGGAACGGGCAGATGGCCGCCGGAATAGAACTGCACGCCGGGTTCCGTGGTCCAGAGTTCCAGGGAGAAGCCGGAGCGCGGCGCTTCCAGCCTTGCCGCGAAGCTCAGCGCCCGCCGCGAGGAGGCCAAGCAGAAATTGTGGTCGAATTCGCCGCCATGCATGCCGCCGATTACTTTCGGCGCGCGGAAATCGAATTCGGTGTTCTCGACCGGCTGCACGACGCCAGTGGGGATGAGCTCGCCATCCACCGGAGTGTAGGCCCCGGCGGCGATCGTGAGTCGGTGGCCGAGGATGTCGTCCGCGCCGCCATCCTCCAGATTGAAGTATGAATGCTGGGCGAGGTTGCAGAGCGTGGGCCGGTCCGTCGTCGCCTCGAATTCCACAGAAAGCGTGCCGGGAGCCTGGAGCCGGTAGGTGCAGCGAACGCTGAGGGTGCCGGGGAAGCCCTCAGCGCCATCGGGGTTGTTGAGCGAAAGCGTCAGAAAGTCAGGACCTTCCTCGGCGATCCGCCAGTTGCGCTTGGCGAGCCCGTTGGCGCCGCCATGCAGGCTGTGCTTGCCCATGAAGTTCGTCGGGCCTTGGAAGGTCTCGCCATCAATCGAAAAACGACCGTCACGGATGCGGTTGGCGTAGCGGCCGGCGACCGCGCCGAAATAGGGCCGGTTCTCGCGGTAGCTCTCCGGGTCGGCGAAGCCGAGCACCAGCGGCGGCGCGTGGCCGTCCAGGCGCAGGTCCTGGATCGCCGCGCCGGCCGACAGCACGATGGCCGTGAGTCCGCCGCCCTTGAGCGTCACGCGGCGGATTTCGTCCTGCTCAGAGTCAGAATTCATCGATGGCCCCGGCCGGCGGCTCAAAGCCCGAGCCCGCCCAGGCAGACATATTTGGTGTCGAGATAGTCCTCGATGCCCTGGCGGCCGCCTTCGCGGCCGATGCCGGACTCCTTCACGCCGCCGAACGGCGCCTCCACCGTGGTGATGAGGCCCTCATTCACGCCCACCATGCCGTATTTCAGCCCCTCCATCACGCGGAAGGCGCGGCCGAGATCGGAAGTGTAGAAATAGCAGGCGAGCCCGTATTCGGTTTCGTTGGCGAGCCGCACTGCTTCGGCCTCGTCGGCGAAGCGGAACACCGGCGCGACGGGACCGAAGATCTCCTCATGCATGAGCCGCATATGCGGCCCGGCGTCGGCGATCACAGTGGGCTCGAAGAAGGAACCGCCCAGCGTGTGGCGCTTGCCCCCACCGGCGATCCGCCCGCCCTTCGCGCTGGCGTCGGCGATCAACTCCTCCACCTTCTCGACCGCCTTCTCGTCGATCAGCGGGCCTTGGGTCACGCCGGTTTCAAGGCCGGGGCCGACCTTGAGCTTCGCGCTCGCGGCGACCAGCTTCTCGACGAAGGCATCGTAGATGCGGCTTTGCGCGAAGAAGCGGTTGGTGCAGACGCAGGTCTGGCCGGAATTGCGGTATTTGGCGACCATCGCGCCTTCCACGGCGCGGTCGACGTCTGCGTCATCGAAGACGATGAAGGGCGCATTGCCGCCCAACTCCATCGACACCTTCTTCACGGTGCCCGCCGCCTTGGCCATCAGGATCTTTCCCACCTCGGTCGAGCCGGTGAAGGTGATCTTCTTGACGAGCGGATTCGAGCAGAGCTCGTCGCCGATCGGCCCGGCCGAGCCCGTCAGGATGTTGACCACGCCCTTGGGAAAACCGGCCTCCTCGCAGAGCGCGCCCCAGGCGAGGCCGGAATAGGGCGTCTGCGAGGCGGGCTTCACGACCACCGTGCAGCCGGCGGCGAGCGCGGGCGCGATCTTGCGCGCCAGCATGGAGGACGGGAAATTCCAGGGCGTGATGGCCGCCACCACGCCCGTGGGCTCCTTGGTCACGAGGATGCGCCTGTCGGCCCAGGGGCTCGGGATCACCTCGCCGCCCGCGCGGCGGGCTTCTTCGGCGAACCAGAGCACATAGGCCGCCGACATGCCGACCTCGCCCTTGGCCTCGGTGAGAGACTTGCCCTGTTCGGTCGTCAGGAGTTCGGCGAGCGCATCCTGATTATCGAGGATCGCGTCATGCAGCTTGCGCAACAGCTTGTGCCGCTCCAGCACGGACGTCTTCCTCCAGGACTGGAACGCGCGTTCGGCCGCTTCGATGGCGCGCCTTGTCTCGGCTGCGCCGGATTTCGGCACGGTGCCGATGACGGCTCCGGTTGCCGGATTGTTGACCGGGACCGTTTCGCCGCTGTCCGCACCGACCCATTGGCCGTCGATCAGGTTGGCCTCGCGGAGGAACGCGCTCATTTTCTGCAGCATGGAAGTCTCCTCGCCTCGCGCCCAACGGCGCGCCTTAAGTAATCCGGGGTCGGAAACGGATCAACCTCGCTCCGCGGTGTGGCCGCTCAGCCGTAAAGCCCCTGAAGAACCCAGAGCCAGAGCGAGATCGTCAGGATCGCGGACGCCGTGGCGACCGTCATCACGTTCGAGGCGATGCCCTGCCCCGTGCCGAACTGCGTGGCGATAAGATAGGTGTTGACGCCCGCGGGGAGCGCGGCCGCCAGCACGGCGACCTTGGCGGCCAGGGGCGGCAGGCCCAGCGCCCACGCCGCGAGCAGCGCCGCCGCCGGCATGACGAA
The DNA here is from genome assembly GCA_035998495.1 of Mesorhizobium sp. Taxonomy (GTDB): domain Bacteria; phylum Pseudomonadota; class Alphaproteobacteria; order Rhizobiales; family Rhizobiaceae; genus Mesorhizobium_B. Next base: position 83,105 of record DASYHP010000083.1, on the reverse strand, counting down.
CAGCTTGAGGGCGGAGAGAGCCACGGCCGGACCCAACTGGCCGCTCAGGCCGAACCGGCTCAGGTTGAGCCCCACCGCGAACAGCGCCAGCGGGCTCGCCACGCCCGACAGCGCTTCCACGAGCCGGCGCATGAGCCCCGGCATGTCCAGGCCGCCCGCGCGCCAGAGCAGGCCCAGAAGGATGCCGATGATGAGCGGATTGGCGAACACCTTGCTCAGGAACTGCCGGACCGCCGCCCCGAGCCGGATCGAGCCGTCGCCGCGCGGTCCGAAAAGCTGGAACAGGAGCACCGAGGCCAGCAGCATCACCGGCAGATGGACGGCGAGGATCAGCGAAAGCGCCTCGAAGCCCGCCTGACCGAACACGCCCTGCACCAGCGGGATGCCGATCAAAAGCAGGTTGGAGAACGCGCTCGACACGCCGCCCACCACGCCCATCTGGCTTGCCCCGCCAAACAGCCGCGTGGTCAGGAGATGGCCCATGGTCCAGGCGGCCGCGACAGCCGAGAAATAGGCGGCCCACAGCGCCCAGGGCGCGGCGCCCGAAAAATCCGCCTGCGCCATGGTGCGGAACAGGAGCAGCGGCAGCGCCACGCCGACCGCGAATCCGGCGAGCCCCTCGCCGGTCGCCTCGGGCAGGTAGCGGGTCGCGCCCGTCGCCCAGCCCAGGGCGATGAGCGCGAACACGAAGGCGACGGTGTCGAACAGGGGGAGCATGGGGGCGCTCTAGCAATTCGGCCGCGTCACCGCACGGCAAAAGCCCTCCGGTTTTCATCGGCGCTTCGGCCGCCTATATCGGAGGCGGGAGAACCTTATGGTCCGCATGTCCTTGCTCGCCCTTCTTTCGCTGCTGCTGGCCCTGCCGGCGCAAGCGACCGAAGCCGGCTGGGCCCTGTTGCGCGAGGGCGGCCAGGTGGTTCTGCTCCGCCATGCCCGGGCGCCCGGCGTGTCCGATCCCGCGAACTTCGATGTGGAGAACTGCGCCACCCAGCGGAACCTTTCGGATGCCGGCGAAAGCCAGGCGCGACGCATCGGGGCATTGTTCGCGGCCCGCGCGGCTCCGACCGAACGCGTTCTGTCCAGCCGCTACTGCCGTGCGCTGGACACCGCCCGGATCGCGTTCGGCGAGGAACTCGTGGAGCCATTCGCGCCCCTGGACCGGTTCTCGCGCAACGAATTGGGGGAAAAGACCCTGGCCGAAGTGCTCGGCCTCGCGAGCTCGTTCACCGGCTCGGGCAATTTCGTGATGGTCACCCATGCAGAGAACATTTCCGCGCTGACGGGCCAAAGCGCTCGCGAAGGCGAAGCGGTCATCGTGCGCGCGGAAGGCGAAGGCCTGCGCGTGATCGGCCGCGTCGTCTTCAACTGAGCGGGCGCGGCCCACGGGCAGGACGAACTGCACTCTTTTCTCGCCCGGCGAAACGCATTAGACAGCCGCGCAAGCTACCCCGACAATGCCGAGGTCCAGACGTGTCGAGCACATTCGATAAGGTTGCACAGATCATCGCCGACACCAGCGAAATCCCGCGCGAGAAGATCACGCCGGAAAGCCACACCATCGACGATCTCGGCATCGACAGCCTCGATTTCCTCGACATCGTGTTCGCGATCGACAAGGAGTTCGGCATCAAGGTGCCGTTGGAGAAGTGGACGCAGGAGGTGAACGACGGCAAGGCGTCCACCGACGACTACTTCGTCATGAAGAACCTCTGCGCCAAGATCGACCAGTTGGTGGCCGCCAAGGCCGCCGCGTAACCGGCCAGGCGTTGCCCTCTCCCTTGACCCTGCCATGAGCCCGCGCGACGTCCTCATCACCGGGATCGGGCTTGTGTCCTCGCTCGGCGAGGGCAACGATGCGCATTGGCGGGCGCTTTCCGTCACGCCGTTCGAGCCCGTCATCGATTCCGCGCGCTTCGCGCCCTTCACCGTCCATCCCCTGCCCCCGATCGACTGGTCCCTGCAGATCCCCAAGCGCGGCGACCAGCGCCAGATGGAGACGTGGCAGCGCCTCGGCACCTATGGCGCGGGGCTCGCGCTGGAGGACTCCGGGCTCAAGGAGCGCGAGGATCTGTGCGGCGCGATGGACATGATCGTGGCGGCGGGCGGCGGCGAGCGCGACGAGGCCGTGGACAACGCCATCCTCGACGCCTCGCGCGAGCGCTCCGACCGCGATGTGCTGCTCAACGAGAAGCTGACGGTCGATCTGCGGCCGACGCTTTTCCTCGCCCAGCTCTCCAATCTGCTCGCCGGCAACATCTCCATCGTCCACAAGGTCACGGGTTCCTCGCGCACCTTCATGGGCGAGGAAGGCGCGGGCGTTTCGGCCATCGAAACGGCGGCGGCGCGCATCCGCTCGGGCCAATCCAGCCATGTGCTGGTGGGCGCGGCTTACAATGCCGAGCATCCCGACATGCTGCTCAGCTACGAGACCGGCGGCTGGCTCCATCGCGGGCCGTGGAAGCCGGTCTGGCAGCGGCATGGCGGCGCGGGCGGCGGCGTGGTGACGGGCTCGGGCGCGGCGTTCCTCGTGCTGGAGTCGCGCGAACATGCGGACGCCCGCGGCCGCGCGGCCTATGCCGAACTGGGGCCTGTCGCTTCTAGTCGGGCCCGGCGGGACAGGGGCGAATTGCCGGCCGCGCTGACGGACATGGCTGTGCGCGTCGCGCCGCCCGAGCGTGAGTTTCTGGTGTTCTCCGCGGCCTCGGGCGCCCATGAGGCCACGCAGGCCGAAAAGGCGTTCCTCGATGGCCTGCCGGGCGCGGCGGTTCGCAGCGTGACGAGCGCCACGGGGCATCTCAAGGAAGCGCAGTTCCCGTTCGCCGTGGCGATTGCGGCGCTCGCCATGTCGAAAGGGGAAGCGACGACGCCCCTCGACCGCCAAGCCGAAGCCGAGTTCGATGGCAAGCCCACCGCGGCGCTCGCGGTGTGCGTGGGCTTCAACCGTTTCGAGGGCATGGCGCTGGTCGCGCCGGCCGACTGAGAGAGCGAGGGCACGCTCATGCCGAAGACCAGGGATCATCTCGGACGCCACCTTGTCGCCGTGACTGGCATTGGCATCGTCACCTCGCTGGGCGAGGGCCGCGACGAGAACTGGGCGGCGCTGACGGGCGGCCGCTCGGGCATCCATCCGATCACGCGCTTCCCGACCGATCACCTGAACACGCGCATCGCGGGCACGGTGGACTTCCTGCCCTCCAGCGGCAAGGGGCCTTGCGCGCTGACGCTGGACTTGGCCGAGCGCGCGGCCGGGGAAGCGATCGCGCAATCCGGACTTTCGGCCACCGATTTCGGTGGCCCGCTCTTCCTGGCCGCGCCCCCCGTCGAGATCGACTGGGACAGCCGCTTCCGGCTCAACGAGCAGGGAAAGGGCGGCACCGGCGCCAAGCGCCTGCTCGATGGCGCGCGGGCGGCCAACTCGACCGACATCTTCGCCTCCGCCCAGTTCGGCACCATCGCCGACCGCCTGGCCGACCGTTTTGGCACCCGCGGGCTCCCCATCACGCTGTCCACCGCCTGCGCCTCGGGGGCCACCTCCATCCAGCTCGGCGTCGAGGCGATCCGTCGCGGCGAGGCCGACCGTGCCCTGGCGATCGGCGCGGACGGCTCGGCCACGGCGGAAGCCTTGATCCGATTCTCGCTGCTCTCGGCGCTTTCGACCCAGAACGACGCGCCGGAGAAGGCCTCGAAGCCATTCTCTAGGGACCGTGACGGCTTCGTGCTGGCCGAGGGTTCGGCGGCGCTGGTTCTCGAATCGTTGGAAAGCGCGCTGGCGCGCGGCGCGACCGTGCTTGGGATCCTGCGCGGCTGCGGCGAAAAGGCCGACGACTTCCACCGCACGCGCTCGAAGCCCGACGGCTCGCCGGCCATCGGGGCGGTGCGCGCGGCGCTGGCCGATGCCGGCCTGGAGCCGGACGGCGTGGCTTACGTGAACGCGCACGGCACCTCGACGCCCGAGAACGACAAGATGGAGCATCTGTCGCTCTCCACCGTGTTCGGCGAAGGCTTGCGCGCGATCCCCGTCTCGTCCAACAAGTCGATGATCGGCCACACATTGTCGGCGGCCGGCGCTATCGAGGCGGCATTCTCGCTCCTGACCATGCGCGAAGGCGTGCTGCCGCCCACCATCAACTACGACCAGCCCGACCCGAGCATCGAGCTCGACGTCGTGCCGAACCGGGCGCGCCCGGCCGACGTGGCGACGGTCTTGTCCAACTCCTTCGGCTTCGGGGGCCAGAACACCTGCCTTGTCATGGCGCGCGAGCCGGTCTAGGCGGCACGCTTCGTTCACCAGCACCAAGGCATAGGCTTGCGCGCTCTCCAGCTCATTGAGGACCGCCGCATCGAATTGCGCGATGTTCCTCCCCCGCCGCCGCCCGGTCCCGGCGAGGCGACCGTCGCGATCCGGGCCGTGGCGCTCAATCATATCGACGTGTGGGGCTGGCGCGGCATGGCTTTCGCCAAGCGCAGCCTGCCCTTGACCATCGGCGCGGAGGCGTCGGGCGTGGTGGAGGCGATCGGGCCGGGCGCGTCAGGCGTGCTGCCCGGCCAGCTCGTGTCGATCTACGGCGCGCGGACCTGCGGGCTCTGCCGCGCCTGCCGGGCCGAGCGCGACAATCTCTGCGAGAACGTCAGCGGGGTGCATGGCTTCCATCTGGACGGCTTCGCGCAGGAGCGCATCAACCTGCCGGCGCGGCTGCTGGTGCCCGCGCCGCCGGGCGTCTCCCCGGTCGCGGCGGCGGTCGCGCCCGTGACCTTCGGCACGGTCGAGCACATGCTGTTCGACAACGCCGGGCTCGAGCCCGGCGAGACCATCCTGATCCAGGCTGGCGGGTCGGGCATCGGCACGGCCGCCATCCAGCTCGCCAAGCGCCTGGGCTGCACGGTCATCACGACCGTGGGCTCCTCCGACAAGATGGAGAAGGCCAGGGCGCTCGGGGCGGACCACGTCATCAACTACCGCGAGGATCGGTTCGAGGGCGCGGTCCGGAAGATCACAAAAAAGAAGGGCGTGGACGTGGTGTTCGAGCATGTGGGCGCGGACACCTGGGCGGGCTCCATGCTTTCGCTCAAGCGCGGCGGCCGGCTCGTCACCTGCGGCTCGACCTCAGGCGTGTCCGCGCAGACCAACCTGATGCAGCTCTTCCAGCAACAGCTCCGCATCATCGGCTCCTTCGGCTGCCGCATGCGCAACATGGCCGACGCCATGGAGAAGATGGCGCGAGGGCTGGTGGCGCCGGTGATCGACACGGAAGTGGAATTCGACGGCATCGACGCCGCGCTGAAGCGCATGGAAGGCCGGGACGTGTTCGGCAAGATCGTGCTCAAGGTGTCGGCCGATCCGGCATGAAGTCCCGCTTGCGCAAGCGTTTGGAGCCGCTGGCCTTTCGCTGGGGCGGGCGGGTCCGGGGCGCCAATCACTGGATGATCGGCCAGGCGGCGCGCGGGGCGCTCGCGGTGCTCAGGCGTTTGCCGCCCGAGCAGGCGCTTGAATTCGCCGACCGCACGGCGCGGCGGCTCGGGCCGCTGATGGGCCGCCACCGCACGGCGCTGGATAACCTGCGGCGCGCATTCCCGGAAAAGAGCCCTGACGAGATCGAGGCGATCGCGCTCGACATGTGGAGCAACATGGCGCGGCTCGCCGCCGAATACATCTTCCTGGGCGACCTCGTCGATCTCGACCCGAGCCAGCCCGGCAAGGGCAATGTCGAGGTCGAGGGGGAGGAGATCTTCGCCCGCATCGCGGCGGAGAAACGCCCGCACATCCTGTTCACGGCGCATTTAGGCAATTTCGAGCTGCTGCCAGTCGCAGCGGTCGCCTTCGGGCTGGAGATGACGGCGCTCTTCCGCCCGCCCAACAACCCCTATATCGCGCGCTACGTCTTCCAGCAGCGCGAAAGCAGCATGGGCGGACTCTTGGCGTCGCAGGCAGGCGCGGGCTTCGCGCTGTCGCGCATCCTAGACGGCGGCGGCAATGTGGGCCTGCTCGTGGACCAGCGGTTCCAGGGAGGCGTGCCCACCACCTTCTTCGGACGGCCCTGCGAGACCAACCCGCTTCTCGCCAAGCTCGCGCGCCATCACGACTGCGACGTCTATCCCGCACGCTCGATCCGGCTGCCGGGCAACCGCTTCCGGCTGGAGATCGGCGAGAAAATCGACCTTCCCCGCACCGCCGGCGGCGATGTCGACGTGAACGCCACCTGCCAGCGCCTCAACGACATCGTGGAGGGATGGGTGCGCGAGGACCCGGCGCAGTGGATGTGGTTCCACAAGCGCTGGGCGCTGTCGAAACGTTACAGGCGCGCGCAGAAGAAGAGGCAGTCCGCCCAAAGTTGAAGGGCTGCGAACCTCACGGCCGCCCACATCCGCGCGACCGGCCTTTTCCGCGTCACAATCGTTAATATATTGTGAGGGGTAAACGTCCGGCAGAGAAACGGGATGGCAGCGATGAAGAACGAACGTCACGAGTCTTCCGAACGCGACACCCCCATGGTGACGGTGTGGACGCCGTGGGGCGAGCAGCATGTGCCTCGCGCCGACAGCCGTCCAGCGAGCCTCAAGCGCATGGTGCGGCGCATGCGCGACACCGAAGCCGCGAAGCGGGAGCCCCTGGCCCTGAACTGAGGGGCCGTTCAGCGGCCGTAATAGTTCGAGACGGCGTGGCGCGCTTCGGCGAAGAACAGCCAGCGCTCCACCAGCAGGCCAAGAAGATGAAGGCCCGCGGCAAGGGCGGCCACCACGCCGGCCAAAACCGGCCGTGGCGCGATCAGCGCCAAAAGCAGCAGGGCGGCCGGCACGATTCCACCACCCAGCAGCGCGAGACGCCAAAGCTTGGCCGCGTGCTTTCGCGCGATCCGAAATCCCATCTCGCGGGTGAGATAGTTGTCCGTCATGTGCGGCGGCTCGAAGAGCCGGACGCGGCCGAGCTCGCCCAGCCCGGTCGCCGATTCAGGCGAGGAGAGCGGCGTGACGCCGAACATCCGACGCCGCCAGACGAGCTTGGCCGCCCACGCCGCCCCGAGCGCCAGGAGCGCCAAAGCAAGCAGCCCCGTCGATGAGGGGCGGAACGCGGCGGCGAGCAGCGCGCCGGAGGACAGCGCGAAGAGAAGATAGCAGAGCGGCGTGAGCGGCGTCGCCCAGGCGTCCACGGCCCTCAGCGAGGCGTAGATCATGCCCGTGCAATAGACGACGCCGAGGGCCAGCGCCGCGCCGAGCAGCCCCAGGACAGGCGGGTGTCGACCTTCCAGCCATGCGAACAGGGCAACGCCGACCAGCGGGACGAAGGCGAGCACGGCCAGGACGCCCTCACGCGACAACCAGCTCGACCGCCATTGCGAGACGGCGCGCCAGGCGCGCCGCGGGTTGCCGAGATGAAGCGTAGAGGAAACAAGGCCCGCCGCGATCAGGAGCAGCGCCGTAAGGTGCGCCGCCTTGGTGGCCGGGGCCGCCGCATCGAGCAGCCCGACGCCGAGCAGGGCCGCCAGGCCATAGCCCGCGCCGGATAGCGTCGAGAAGACGATGATGGAAGACGCGGGGTGCATGGGTCAGGAGCGGCTCACAGCCGCTCCAGCACGCGGTCGAGCCAGCCGAAGAAGCCCTCGGGCGATGCTTCGCCCTCCTGCGGCATGGGCGCGGGGGCAAGCGCGGTCCGGGGCCGCGGCGGCAGGTATTTGTTGACAGGCGCGGTGCCCTGCTCGGGCATCAGGTCGAAACCGCCGCGCTCGCGCACCATGCGCGACACGTCCGATTGGGGGTCGCCAAGATCACCGAAATGCCGCGCATTGGTCGGGCAGGTGCGCACGCAGGACGGAATCCGGTCCTCCTCGGCGAGCGTCGCGTTGTAGATGCGGTCCACGCAAAGCGTGCATTTCTTCATCACGCCCGCCGCCAGGTCCATCTCCCGCGCGCCGTAAGCGCAGGCCCAGGCGCAGAGCCCGCAACCGATGCAGAGGCTTTCATCGACCAGCACGATGCCGTCGGACGCCCGTTTGTAGGAGGCGCCGGTCGGACACACCGTCACGCAAGGCGCGTCCTCGCAATGCAGGCAGGATTTCGGGAAGTGGACGATGCGCGCCTGGCCGCCCTCGCCGATCACCTCGCCGCCTTCGGGGATGATCTCGAAGCTGTGGACGCGATTGAGCCAAGCCCCTGACACGTCCCGTCCGTAGGGCTCCTGGTCCGAGCACGCCGAGCCGTAGCCGCCGGTGTTCCATTCTTTGCAGGACACCACGCAGGCATGGCAGCCCACGCAGACATCGAGGTCGATGACGAGGCCGAGCTTCTTCTCGGTGGGGAGCGAAGGAAGACTGGTCACGCGCGCTCCTCCTCCGCCGTCCGCCACTCGTCGCCATAGCGCCATTCTTCGGGGACGCCGGCCGTCGGGTGCGGCCTTGCGACAGGCGGGAAGCTCGGGAACACGCCCTCTCCCGCTTCCGCCTTCTCGACACGGACACGCAGATCGAACCAGGCGGCCTGGCCCGTCACGGGATCGGAATTCGACCAGCGCATGCCGTCGCCCTTGGGCGGCAGAAGCTCGTGGATCAAGTGGTTGATGAGAAAGCCCTCACGCGCTTCGGGCGCATCCGGGTCGAGCGCCCAGGCGCCGCGGCGCTTGCCGATGGCGTTCCAGGTCCATACCGTGTCGGCGTTCACGGCGTCGGTGCGGCGGATCGGAACGCGGATGCGGGCATGGTGCGAGATCAGCCAGACCCAGTCGCCGTCGCGGAGATCGAGCCGGTCGCAGACGCGGCCCGGCACGTAAAGGACGTTGCGGGTGTGGATCTGCCGGAGCCAGGCGTTCTGCGAGTGCCAGGAATGGTACATCGGCATCGGCCGCTGGGTGATGGCGTGGACGGGGTACTCGGCTTCCGTCGCCCCGTCGTCGAGCGGCGGGTACCAGATGGGCAGCGGGTTGAAGGTTTCGAGAATGCGCGCGCGATGCGTCTCGGGCGCGCGAGGCTCGCGGAGCCCCTGGGCCGAGAGCCTGAATTTCTGAAGCGCCTCGTCATAGAGCTGGAAGGTGACGGGCTGGGGCGTGTCGAAAAAGCCCATCCGCACCGCGAAATCCTGATAGGCCCGGTTCGCGTGCTTGAAGAAGCGCGCCTCGGGCGGGACATGGGCGGAGAAGAACGCCCCATTCTCCTTGTAGCGTTCGATCTGGTCGGGATTGACGGCCCCCCTGCCCGCCTTGTCGCCGTCGGGTCCGCGAAAGCCGGCGAGCGGCCCGATGCCGGGGCGGCGCTCGTGGCGGGTGATGTAGTCGGCATAGTCGTGGTAGAGCGCTTGGCCGCGATGGTCCACGAAGGCAGGCAGCTTCAGCCGCGCGCCGAGGTCGATGAGCACGGACTGGAAGGGCCGCACGTCGCGATCGGGCGTCAGCACAGGCCAGCGGATCGCGTCCTGCACGGCGTCGGGCTCGGAGATCGGCCGGTCGAGCAGCGAGATGCAGTCGTGCCGCTCGAGATAGGTGGTGTCGGGCAGGACAAGGTCGGCATAGGCGACCGTCTCGGAAGCATAGGCGTCCGACACGATGATGCGTGGGATCGCGTATTCGCCGCTCGCCTCGTCCCTGGCTTCGAGCATCTTGATGGTTTCGGCCGTGTTCATGGCCGAGTTCCAGGCCATGTTGGCCATGTAGAGGAAGAGCGTGTCGATGCGGTACGGATCACCCGCCACCGCATTGGCGATCACCATGTGCATGAGCCCGTGGGCGGCGAAGGGCGCATCCCAGGAAAAGGCCTTGTCGATGCGCGCGGGCCGGCCCTCCTCGTCCAGGAGCAGGTCTTCGGGTCCGCGCGGAAACCCGAGATGCGGCCCGGAAAGCGGCTGGCTGGAGCCGAAATGCTCGGGCTTGCCGTGCGGGCGCGGATGGGCCTCGACAGGTTTGGGGTAAGGCGGCTCGAAGCGGAAGGCGCCGGGGCAGTCCACCGCGCCGATCAGCACCTGGAGCAGGTGCAGGGCGCGGGCGGTCTGGAACCCGTTGGAATGGGCGGAGATGCCGCGCATGGCGTGAAACGCCACCGGCCGGCCGACGAAACCGTCATGGACCTCGCCGTTCATGTCCGTCCAGGGCTGGGGCACGAAGATCGTCTCTTCGAAGGCGACGCGGCCGATCTCCCCGGCCAGGGCTCGGATGGTTTCGGCCGGCACGCCGCAGCGGGCTGCCACGGCTTCGGGCGCATAGGCCGAGTCGAGATAGCGCTCGGCCAGAAGCTGGAAGACCGGTACGGCTTTGCCGCCATCGGCCAATGTGAACCGGCCGGACAAGGCCGCCCGGCAGCCTTGAGCGCCCGAGGCGACGGGCTGGCGCGCATGGAGGTCGAAGACGAGCGGCTTGCCCGCATCGTCGCGCGCGAACAACCCGTGCCCGGCGGTGCCGGGGGCGTCGAGCACCAACCAGGGCGCGTTGGAGTAGCGGCTGAGATAGTCCACGTCGATCCGGCGCGCCTTGAGCAGCTCATGCACGAGCGCCAGGATCAACAGCCCGTCCGTGCCGGGCCGGACGCCGATCCAGTGATCGGCCACCGCCGAATAGCCGGTGCGGACCGGGTTCACGGAAACGAAGCGCGCGCCGTTCTGCTTGAGCTTGGAGATGCCGAGCTTGATGGGGTTGGAGTCGTGGTCTTCCGCCACGCCGAACATCATGAAGAGCTTCGCGCGGTCCCAGTCCGGGGCGCCGAACTCCCAGAAGGCGCCACCGATGGTGGTGATGCCGGCCACCGCCATGTTGACGGAGCAGAACCCGCCATGGGCGGCGTAGTTCGGCGTGCCGAACTGCTGGGCCCAGAAGCCGGTCAGCGACTGCGACTGGTCGCGGCCCGTGAAGAAGGCAAGTTTCCTGGGATCGGTCCTGCGGATGGGCGCGAGCCAGTCCACCGCCGTTTGCAGCGCCTGCTCCCAGGAGATTTCCCGGAACTCGCCCGAGCCGCGCGGGCCCACGCGCATGAGGGGGCTGCGCAGCCGGGCCGGCGAGTTCTGCTGCATGATGCCTGCGGCACCCTTGGCGCAGAGCACACCGCGGTTCACGGGATGGTCGCGGTTGCCTTCGATGTAGCGGAGCTTGCCGTCCCGCAAGTGGACGTCGATCCCGCACCGGCAGGCGCACATATAGCAGGTGGTCTTGTAGACCTCGTCGCCGACCGGGCGGGACAGGTCGATGCGGTGTTCGGGCGGCATGGCTGATCCTCGGCCTGATCTTTAAAACCGAGGAAAGGGAAAGGGAATGCGCGAAAACGGCCGCTCGCGGCGAAAACGTGCTCGCGACCACGCTCGGGGCGCTAAAATCCTCCCCGAGGCCGGCCGCTTCGGGCGCTCAGTTCTGAACGACGATCCGCGTGTTCTTGCGCCCGACTTCCCGCACCAAGTTATAGAACTCCCGGGCGTTCGAGGTGTGGAGCCGCACGCAGCCGTGGCTCGCCGGCCGTCCCAAGCTCTTCACATAGTTCGTGCCGTGGACCGCATAGCCGCCGTGATAGAACACGGAATAAGGCATGGGCGACATGTCGTATTTGCGGGAGTGCCACATGCGGTGCAGCCGCGTCGGCTTCCAGCTCCCGCGCGGGGTCACATAGCCCTTTCGTGCGGTCGAGACGGGCCAGCGGGCGATCACGTCGCCGTGCAGGGACACCGTCATGGTCTGGTTCGAGACGTCGATGCGAGCCACAAGGCTCGCGGCGTTGGCCGCCGCCGGCGCGCCCAGCACAAGTCCGGCCGCGACGCCTAAGGAAAACATCCACTTCATCATCCCCGCCTCCTTTTTTATGGTGGGTTCAAGAGTGCCGCCCCCGCGCTGAATATCGCGTGAACGCCTGTCACGCCGTCAACCCGGCCTTGTGGACTATCCACCGCTTGCCAAGCCTGCCGCCCGCCTGCACCTTTGCCCCATGAACCAGCATCTTCTGCGCGCCGTCGACCAGCGGACCGACGAGCTTGTCGATCTCACGCGCGAGCTGATCCGCTTTCCCACGGTCAACCCGCCGGGCGAAGCCTATCGGCCCTGTGCGGAGTTCCTGGGACAGCGGCTCAGGAGGGGTGGCTTCGCCATCGAGTTCGTGCGTGGGCACGGCAGCCCGGGCGACACCGACCGCTTTCCCCGCGTGAACGTGGTGGGGCGGCGCGAAGGCGGCCGGCCGGGGCCGACCGTTCACTTCAACGGCCACCTCGACGTGGTGGAGGCGGGCGAAGGCTGGACGGTCGATCCGTTCGCGGGCGTGGCGCGCGATGGGAAAGTCTGGGGGCGCGGCGCCTGCGACATGAAGGGTGGGCTGGCGGCCGCCGTGATCGCGGTCGAAGCGTTCCTCGTCCTCCACCCCGACCACCCCGGCGCGATCGAGATCTCCGGCACGGTGGACGAGGAGTCGGGCGGCTTCGGCGGCGTGGCGCATCTGGCGCGGCTCGGCTACTTCTCCAAGCCGCGCGTGGACCACGTCATCATCCCCGAGCCGCTCAACAAGGACCGCATCTGCCTGGGCCATCGCGGCGTGTGGTGGGCGGAGATCGAGACGAAGGGCGAGATCGCGCACGGCTCCATGCCCTTTCTGGGCGACAATGCCGTGCGCCACATGGGCGCGGTGCTGCAGGCCTTTGAGCAAGAGCTGTTTCCGCTGCTCGACCAGAAGCGGACGCGCATGCCGGTGGCGCCTGAAGGCGCGCGCCGCTCGACGCTCAACATCAACTCCATCCATGGTGGGCAGGCGGAGGGACATGAGGGCCTGCCCTCGCCCAACGTGCCGGATTCCTGCCGGCTGGTGATCGACCGCCGCTTCCTGATCGAGGAGGAACTGGAGACGGTCAAAGGCGAGGTCACGGGCATCCTCGACCGGCTGAGGCTGACCAGGCCGAAGTTCGACTACCGGCTGCGCGATCTTATGGAGGTCCATCCCTTGATGACGGACCGCGACGCGCCGGTGGTCCACGCGGTGGCGGAGGGCATCCGCTCCGTCTTCGCGCGCGAGCCGGATTATGTCGTCTCGCCCGGCACCTACGACCAGAAGCATGTGGCGCGCATCGGGCATCTGCACGACTGCATCGCCTACGGCCCCGGCATCCTCGATCTCGCGCACCGGCCGGACGAGTGGGTCGGGATCGACGACATGGTGGAATCGGCCAAGGTCATGGCGCTAGCGCTGCAAGCGCTGCTGCTCGGGGCCAAGGCATGATCGCGGGTGCGGCCGCGGCCCAGGGGCCGGGGCTCGTGGAGCGCGCGGACTCGGCGCTCTTCGTCATCGATGTCCAGGACGGCTTCCTGCGGAAGCTCGACACTGACAAGCGCGAGGCGGTGATCGACAATTGCCGCTTTCTGGTCGAGGTGGCCAAGCGCCTCGACATCCCATCGATCGTCACCGTCGAGGAGCCGGCGCTGAACGGGCCGACGATCGAGCGCCTGCGGCGGGTGCTCGGGAGCCAGGGAGCGGACCGGGACAAGCGCGTGTTCGGGCTCTGCGGGCAGGACGACCTGCGGGCGACGGCGCTGGCGCAGCCCCGGCGCACGGCCGTCCTGATCGGGCTCGAAACGGATGTCTGCGTGCTCCATAGCGCGGTCGGCCTCAAGCAGAACGGCTTCCGGGCGATCGTCGTCAGCGACGCCACCGGGGCTCCGGGCGCGGAGCACGCAACGGGCCTGGCGCGCGCGACCGCACTGGGCATCGAGGTGATCCACGCCAAGGGATTGTTCTACGAGTGGGCGCGGTCGCTCGACGGCCTGGCGAGGATCAAGGCCGGCGAGCCGATCGTGCCGCCGCGGGGCACCGCGCTTTGAGGCGATTGCCGGAAGCCGCGCCGGACGCCTCATCCATTTCGCATGGGCTCCGGCCGAAACAATCGGCATGGACTTGGGGTTCAAATGCGGCTTCAATCGCCGCCAAATCGTGCATTCCGGGAGGCTCGCGATGAAGAACTGGAAACTTTGGCTGGGCTCGGCGCTCCTCGCGCTGGCGACGGCGGGCGGCGCGCATGCCGCGCGCACCGATCTCGTGCTGGGCGTCGTGCTGGAGCCGCCGCATCTGGATCCCACGGCGGGCGCCGCCGCCGCCATCGACGAGATCGTCTATGCCAACGTCTTCGAGGGGCTGACCCGCATCGGTCCGCGCGGCGAAGTCCTGCCCGCCCTGGCGGAGACCTGGGAGGTGTCAGACGGCGGCAAAGTCTACACCTTCCGGCTGCGCGAGGGCGTCAAGTTCCACGACGGCACCGACTTCAACGCCGAGGACGTGAAGTTCAGCCTGGACCGCGCCCGGGCGGAGAACTCCACCAACGCCCAGAAGACCCTGTTCGCCGAGATCGACACGGTGGAAGCGGTCGATCCGCTGACCGTGCGGGTCGCGCTCAAGAACCCGCAGGGGTCGTTCCTTTACAACATGGGCTGGGGCGACGCGGTGATCGTCGCGCCCGAGTCGGCCGAGGGCAACAAGGAGAACCCGGTCGGCACCGGGCCGTTCCGCTTCAGCAATTGGGCGCGCGGCTCCTCCATCACGCTCGTCAGAGCAGACGACCACTGGGGTGAGGACGTGGCGCTGGAGCGCGCCGAGTTCCGCATCATCCCCGATGCGGCCGCGGCCGTGCCGGCGGTCCTTTCGGGCGACGTCCAGGCCTTCCCCAACATGCCGGGCGAGGCGGTGGCGCAGCTCGAGGGCGATCCGCGCTTCCGCGTGGTGGTCGGCACGACCGAGGGCGAGACGATCCTCGCCATGAACCATAAGAAGCCGCCGTTCGACAACCTCAAGGTCCGGCAGGCGATCGCGCACGCGATCGACCGGCAGGCGCTGATCGACGGGGCGTCGGCGGGCTTCGGCCAGCCGATCGGCTCGCATTTCGCGCCGCACCACCCCGCCTATGTGGACTTGACCGGCACCTATCCGCTGGACCTCGAAAAGGCCCGCGCGCTGCTGAAGGAAGCCGGCGCCGAGGGCGCCACGGTGACGCTGAAGCTGCCGCCGCCGCCCTATGCGCGGCAGGGCGGGGAGATCATCGCCTCCAACCTGCGCGAGATCGGCCTGAATGTGGAGATCATCTCCGTCGAATGGGCCGACTGGCTCCAACAGGTGTTCACGGACAAGGACTACGACCTCACCATCGTGTCGCATACGGAGCCCAACGACATCGACATTTATTCGCGCCCTGAATACTACTTCGACTATCAGAACCCCACCTTCAACGAGGTGATCGCCGAGCTGGGTCGCACGGCGGACGAGGCCCGGCGCAACGAGCTCTACGCGAGCGCGCAGCGGATCCTGGCCGAGGACGCGGCGGCGGGCTTCCTGTTCGAGCTGCCCAAGATCGGCGTGTGGGACGCGAAGGTCGAGGGGCTCTGGGAGAACTCGCCCGTCCAGGCCAACGACCTGACGGACGTGCGCTGGACGGAGTGAGGCCAGCAGCAACCGGCGAGGTTGGCTGAGGATATGGCCTTCGGCACTCCCCTCTGCCCTGCCGGCGCTGGCCCGTCGCATGGCTCCAGGCGTTCGAAGCTCCAAGAGCCATCTCTATGGCTCTTGGTCAGCCTTCGGCCGTCGCTTCTTACCCCCCTCGAGGGAGATTGGAAGGCGCTCAGGATTTCGCCAATCACCAGGGTCGCAGAACTGGCAGGGTGGTGGAAGCTGCCAATCTCCCCCCTTGAGGGGGAGATGTCGGCGAAGCCGACAGAGGGGGGTGCGAGTCGGATGGCGAGCCCTCGGCCGTGACCGCCTTCCTGCTCCAGCGGCTGCTGGTCGGTCTCGTGACCCTCTTTCTCGCCTCGGTCGTCGTGTTCGGCGTCTTGGAGGTGCTGCCGGGCGACCCCGCGCGGCTGATGCTGGGCATGAACGCGACGGCCGACGCGGTGGCGGCGCTCAGACAGGAGCTCGGCCTCGATCAGAAGCTGCTCGTCCGCTACGCCCACTGGGCGCTGGGCTTCCTTTCCGGCGATCTCGGCCGCTCCTATACCTACAACGTTCCCGTGGCCCAGCTCGTGGCCGAGCGGCTGGCCGTGTCCCTGCCGCTCGCGCTCGGCGCGCTCGTGCTGTCCACCCTCATCGCCATTCCCGTCGGGCTCTTCGCCGCGAGCCGCAGGGGCCACGCGGGCGACACGCTCGCCATGGGCGCGGCGCAGCTCGGCGTGGCCGTGCCCAATTTCTGGTTCGCCCTCCTGCTCGTCTATGTCTTCGCCGTCTGGCTCAGATGGGTGCCGGCGGGCGGCTTTCCCGGCTGGGAGAACGACCTCTGGCCGGGCATGAAGGCGCTGATCCTTCCGGCCGTGGCGCTGGCCCTGCCCCAGGCCGCCATCCTGGCGCGGGTGGCGCGTTCCGCGCTCGTCGAAGTGCTCGACCAGGATTTCATCCGCACCGCGCGCGCCAAGGGGCTGCCAAGGCCACTGGTGCTCCGGCGCCACGCATTGCGCAACGCGATGATTCCGGTGGTCACCATCATCGGGCTGCAATTCGCCTTTTTGCTCGCCGGCACGGTCATCATCGAGAACGTGTTCTACCTTCCCGGCCTCGGGCGGCTCATCTTCCAGGCCATCACCCAGCGCGACCTGATCGTGGTGGAAAGCGTCGTCATGCTGCTGGTCGCGAGCGTGGTTCTCGTGAACCTCCTGGTCGATCTGTCCTACGCGCTGATCGACCCGCGGCTGAGGACGGCATGAGCCTCGCGCCTGCGCCCCTGTCGCTCGGCCCCGAGGACTGGCGACGCGAGGCGCTGAAGAGCCGCTCGCTCGTGGTCGGGCTTTGCATCACCTTGGCTGTGGCGGCGCTGGCGCTCGCCTCCTTCTTCTGGACGCCCTATGACGTGACCAGGCTCGTGGTCGCCGACCGGATGCAGCCGCCCTCGCCGGCGCACTGGTTCGGGACCGACCATTTCGGCCGCGACATTTTTTCCATGATCATGGTGGGCGCGCGCAATTCCATCGCGGTGGCGCTGGTGGCGGTGGGCATCGGCGCAGGCCTGGGCGTGCCCCTGGGCTGCCTGGCGGCGGCGAAAGGCGGCGCGCTGGACGAGGCCGTGATGCGGTTGTCCGACCTCGTCTTCGCCTTTCCTGCGCTGCTTTCGGCCATCATGATCACGGCGATCTTCGGCCCCGGCGCGGTGAACGCCATCATCGCCATCGGCATCTTCAACGTGCCGGTGTTCGCCCGGGTGGCCCGCGCCGGCGCGCTGAGCCTGTGGCCGCGCGAGTTCGTGCTCGCGGCGCGCACGGCCGGCAAGGGGGTGGTGCGCATCACGGTCGAGCACATCCTGCCCAATATCGCGAACCTGCTGCTGGTGCAGGCGACGATCCAGTTCGCGCTGGGCATCCTGGCCGAGGCGGGCCTGTCATATCTCGGCCTCGGCGCGCAGCCGCCCATGCCCTCCTGGGGACGGATGCTGTTCGACGCGCAGACCCGCATGGCCACCGCGCCGCATATGGCGATCTTTCCCGGCATGGCGATCGTGCTTACCGTGCTCGGCCTGAACCTTTTGGGCGACGGGCTTTCCGACCTGCTCGACCCGAAACACCGCAGGGCGCGATGACGCTGCTCGCGGTCGAGAACCTCTCCGTCGCCATCCGTGATCGAATACTGCTCGACGGGGTCGGCCTCGCCGTGGGCGCTGGCGAGACCGTGGCGCTGGTCGGAGAATCGGGCTCGGGCAAGTCGCTCACCGCGCTGGCCGTGATGCGGCTGTTGCCCGGCGGCGCGCAAGCTTCCGGCCGCATCCGGCTCGACGGCCATGACCTTCTGGCGCTTTCCGAGGAGCGGATGTGCCGGGTACGTGGGCGCATGGTGGGCATGGTGTTTCAGGAGCCCATGACGGCGCTGAACCCGGTCAAGACCATCGGCGAGCAGGTGGCCGAAGGCATCCGCTTCCACTTGGGCGTTGGCCGCGCCGAGGCGGAAGAGCGGGCCGGCAAGATGTTGGATCGAGTGGGGCTCCCTGCGAAGACGTTCCCGCTGTCGCGCTATCCGCATGAGCTTTCCGGCGGGCAGCGCCAGCGCGTGGTCACGGCCATCGCCTGCGCCTGCGAGCCGAAGCTCCTGATCGCCGACGAGCCCACCACGGCGCTCGACGTGGTGCTTCAGGCGCAGATCCTCGATCTTTTGCGGGACCTGGTCACCGAACAGCGCATGGGCCTGCTGCTCATCAGTCATGACTTGGCCGTGGTAGCGGACATGGCCGACCGCATCGCGGTCATGCGCGAGGGCCAAGTGGTGGAGGACGGCTTTGCCGTGCCCACGCTGACCCGCCCGCGGCATGCTTACACGCGACAACTGGCGGAGGCGTCAATGAACCTGCCGATCCGCCGGCAAGTCGTGCCGGGCGGCGGGCCGCCGCTCCTGGAGGTGAGAAACCTCGTGCGGGCGTATCGCGGCCGCCGCCGCTCCCTGTTCTCACGGGCGGAGCCGGTGCACGCCGTGGACGACGTGTCCTTCGCGATCACGCCCGGCCAGTCGGTCGCGCTGGTCGGCCGCTCGGGCTGTGGCAAGTCCACATTGGCTCGCCTGGTGCTAGCGCTGGACCGGCCGCAGGCCGGCGAGGCGCGGCTCGCAGGCGAAAGCCTTCACGACAAGAGCCAGAGCGCGTTGAGGCCGCTGCGCCGGAACATCCAGGTCGTGTTCCAAGACCCTTACGGCTCCTTCGACCCCCGGCTTCGCGTGGAGAAGCTCGTGGCCGAACCGCTTCACCTCCTGGACGAACCCATCTCGACCGCCCGTCGGCGCGAGCTGGTGGCGCAGGCGCTGGCCGAGGTCGGCCTGCCTGCCGACGGCATGGACCGCTACATCCACGAGTTCTCCGGCGGGCAGCGGCAGAGGCTGGCCATCGCGCGGGCGGTTATCCTTCGGCCGAAACTGCTCGTGGCCGACGAGCCGGTGTCGGCGCTGGACGTTTCCGTGCGCGGCCAAGTGCTGGAGCTCTTCTCCCATCTCAACGAGAAGCTCGGGATGGCCATGCTCTTCATCACGCACGACCTTCAGGTCGCGCGCGCCGTGGCGGACGAGGTTCTCGTCATGCATGAGGGCCGGATTGTGGAGCGTGGGCCGGTGAACGCGGTTCTCGACGACCCGCAGACGGAGCCGGCGCGGGCGCTGGTGGCGGCCGCTCCCGATCTCGCCAAGGCGATCGCGAGGCGCGAGGCCCTTCAGCCCACGGCGGGCGCGGCGTCGGTGGGCTGAAGCCCGAGAACCTCGAGCGCGCGGGCCAGAAGCCGCATCTCGCGCTCGGCCAGGTGCCGGTCGGCCTTGGCGAGCAGGCCCATGTGCCGGACGAGGGCGCGCCTTCGCTCGACCGGCAGTTCGCGGAACACGGAAAGCGCCTGGCTGCCGGTGGTCTCGTAGCCGAAATCGCGAAGGAACTCGATCACGCCGTCCAGGCTTTCGGCCGGAATGCCGAACTGTTCCGTGCAGAGCCGCCGGAAGGCCTTGAGTTCCGCCGCGTTGGCCTCCCCGTCGGCCAGGATCATGCGGAAGAGAAGCAGGAGCTCCGCCGAGAGCGCGGGGTCGTCGGCCACGCGGCGCACGCCCGGATCGCCGTCGAACAGCGCCTTCAAGCGATCGAGCAAGCCCTGGGCCACGACTGAACTCCCCTCATGATTCGGGTGGGAGTGGTAGCGCGGAACTGTGGCGATGGGGAGAGGCGGGATCCGGGAAATCGCCCGCGCGTCGCCGGCCCTGGGATCCCGCATTTCCCTTCTCCGGCAAAGCCGCTATGCCCCTGGTCATCCACAGCACGGCGGAGCAGGCATGGCGGGCGAGGCGACGGAAAAGAGCGTGTTCTTTTCGGCCCAGGACGGGTTGCGGCTCCACGCGCGGGTGTTCGGCGAGCCCTCCCCCGGCTTGGCCGTCGTCTGCTTGCCGGGGCTCACGCGCAACGCGCGGGACTTTTCAGGCCTGGCGCGACACCTCGCGGGGAACACGCCGAACCCCCGCAGAGTCGTGGCTTTCGACTATCGCGGCCGCGGGCTTTCCGCCCACGCGCGAGACTGGCGGCAATACAACCTCGCCACGGAAGCCGAGGACGTGCTCGCCGGGCTGACGGCGCTGGGGCTCGAAAGGGCCGCCTTCATCGGCACATCGCGCGGCGGGCTCATCGTCCACCTCGTCGCCGCCATGCGGCCGGGCGTGCTCGGCGCGGTGGTTTTGAATGATGTCGGGCCGGCGCTGGGCGGGGCGGGCATGGCGCAGATCAAGAACTATCTCGAACGGCCGCCGGGGGCGCCAAGAAGCTTCGCGGAAGCCGTCGCGACCCAGAAGCGGATCCACGGCGCGGCTTTTCCCGCGCTCGCCGAGGCCGACTGGCAACGCTTCACGGCGGCGCTTTACCGGGAGGAGAACGGCCGGCCCGTGCTCGACTTCGACCCCGCGCTCGTGAACACGGTCAAGGCGATCGACCTGAGCCTGCCCCTGCCCGAGATGTGGGCGCAATTCGCGGGTCTCGGGCGCGTGCCGCTTCTCGCGATCCGCGGCGCGAACTCACGCCTGCTGACGGAAGAGATCCTCGACGCCATGCATGCGAAGCACAAGGACATGCAGTCGCTGACCGTGCCGGGCCAGGGCCATGCGCCGCTGCTCGACATGGCCGGCCTGCCCGAGCGAATCGCGGCGTTCCTGGACGAAGCGGCCCCGGCCGGAAGCTAAAGATGACCCCGCACGAGCGCCGCCACGCGAAAGGCGGATCACGGCTCACGCGCCGGCCTTCCCACAGGGGAAAGCGGAATCGCGGGCTGGCCCTTCCCAAAAAGAAAAACCCGGCGGTCGCCCGCCGGGTTCTTTGTCTCAACCGATCGAAGGATCAGAACGAGCGCTGGAAGCGAACGATGGCGCCGAACTCGCCGTCATCGTCATTGCCGTCGAAGTCATCGTCGCCGAAGTTATCGGCATAGGCCACTTCCGGCGTGATGGTGAAGCCGGGAACGAGCTCGTAGGCGACGTTCAGGTTCGCCGCGAAGTTCTCGCCCTCGTCATACGCCACCTGGGCGTTGACGGTCGCCTGCGGCGTGAAGACGTAGCTCGCGCCCGCCCACACGGCGAAGCCGTCGCCGCAGTTCCCGCCACTGAAGTCACCGTCGTCGCAGTCGCCGCCCTGCCAGTTGCCGTAGAAGTTCGTGCCGTCATTGGCGTCGAAGTGATCGTCATCATCCTCGAAGTCGCCGTCGTCGGTCTTGTAGCCACCCATGACGAAGGCCGAGAACTGCTCGTTGACAGCCACGTCGAGGCGGAGCTTGCCGGCGAACTCCTCGTTCTGCGAGTCGTAGGCCGCAACACCGGAGATCGCGCCGAAGGCGAGGGCGTAGCGAGCGCCGACCACCACATGCGGGATGTAATCGTCGATCTCGTCTGTGCCTTCGCCTTCTTCGAGCGAGACCACCGCCGAGAAGCCGTTGCCCGCGTCGAAGTAGTAGCTGATCAGGTTGGTGTCGAACGGGCCGTAGGGCACGAGATCGTCGAAGATCACGTTGCCGGCATAGCCGGTGAACGTGGTGAACACCGACTCGTCCTTGCCGACGCGCAGGCCGCCGAGCTGGATCCAGGCGAAGTTCAGCGAAACGCTGGTCCCAGTGGAGCTGGAATCGGAGATCGTGGTCCCAGCGAACGTGGGATCTCCGCCTTCCACACCAGGATTGAAGAACGGCGTCTCCGTGATCACCCGGTTGCCGTCACCGTAGTTGAAGCGGGTCTCGGTGTAGGTGGTCAGAGTGCCGAGCTCGGTCTCCGACTTGGTGGTGGTGCGGAAGGAGAAGCGGGCGTTGGTGTTATAGCTATCGTCCGGACCTTCGAACTCGTCCGAGAAAACTTCGTCCGCCGTGATAAGGCCATCCGCGTCCAGATCGGCGGTCGAGATGATATTGCCGCTCACGCGGTTGGCGACCAGGTCGCCGCCCGACACGTCGAAGCGGACATAGCCATGGATGCGCAGGCAGGTCTCGGTGCCCGGGATGTAGAAGAAGCCCTCGCCGTACACGTCGCAGACGCGCACATATTCCATGGGCTCCGGCTCGGCGATCACGACGGCATCGGCCGCGCGGGCGCCGGAAACTGCGACCAGAGCCGCAGCAGAGCCGAGAAGCAGGCTCTTGATGTTCATTTTCTGACCTCCAGTCAAAGTTTCAAAACGGGTCTGGGATTCTTTTGCTGAAGGACAGCGTTTCCCTGCCCCATCCCCACTCGAAAAAGTTCCGGCGAACCGTCCCCTCTCCGTGTTTCGACTCATGCCAGCGGCCTGGGAGGCGTTCAATCGCAATCCGCGAGTCCGCCGGGCCAGCCGGCAGGGTTGCCACGGCCATGTTGCACAAAAGCCACGTTTTCGCCTTGGCCTTAACCTCTCGTTAACTATAGGGGTTCGCGAAGCCCCAAAGACCGACCCCGCAGACGCGCCCGGCCGCGACCTTGATCACTTCGGGGCGCGTCGCCACATGCGGCTCACGCGGAAGCCGTGTTGATTGTCGCGCGGAGATTCTCTATCCAAGTCCGCACCGGAGAGGTGGCCGAGCGGTCGAAGGCGCGCCCCTGCTAAGGGCGTAGAGGTCAAAAGCTTCTCGAGGGTTCGAATCCCTTCCTCTCCGCCATCCTGCCACGCACCCACCTGCTGTGGCCCGGAACAATCGGAAAAGGCTGACGTTTGAAGATCGATCGACTGCTGACGATCGACATTTCAACGCTGCAAGGATTCCCACCATGAAGAAACTGCTCATGCTCGCGATGCTCGCCACATCGCTTTCCGTCATGTCCGGCTATTCCGTCGCGCAAGAAACCGGCAGCGGTGAAGAAGGCGGCGCGGATGCGAGCAGCGGCGCCACCTCCGGCTCCAGCTCTTCCGACGGCAGCTCGAGCGACGTATCGAACACCACGAACGCGCCCAATGCGCCCTTCCTCGGCAATCGGGACCGGATCGGCTCCTTCTTCAGCGACGAAGACATGACGACGATGCTGACGGGCGATGACTTCACCAGCGCCTATAATGCGATGTCGGATGAAGACCGTGCCCAGGTGACGGAGGAATGCGCCAGCGACAACGGCCAGAACCGCGCGTTCTGCGACGCCTTTACGGCGGCAGGCTCCAACTAAGCTCGATTTAGGCAGAGTCCAGAAGAACCAGCAGCGGGCCCATCGGCCCGCTGTTTTCGTTCAAGCCGGGGTTCCGATGTTCGAGCATCCGAACCGGGCTGTCGGCGGCATTCAGCGCCTATGCGAGGCAAAGATGCGCGGCCGGAACGCCGGCCGGGAGGCGGGTGACCTCGGAACCATCGGAAAGAGAGGGCGTTTTGACCCTGATCGCCTGCTAACGATCGATCCATTCATCATGCAAGGAAGTTCGCCATGAACAAGCTGCTTACGATTTCCGCCCTGGTGCTGTCGCTTTCCGGCGGCGTGGCATTCGCGCAGGACACCACCGGTGGTCAGGACACCGACGGTTCGGCCGGAAACACCACGACCGGGGCTGACGCGGACAACGGAGCCGGCACGGGCACGAACAACGCCAGCGATACCGACTTCTCCGGCACCGACACCGATACCGCGGCGGGCACCACCAATGCGCCGAACGCGCCATTCCTCGGCAATCGGGATAATGTCGGCACGTTCTACAGCGATGAAGGCATGACCACGATGTATGAGGGCGACGACTTCGCCAATGCCTACAACGCCCTCACTGACGAACAGCGTGCCGCGATCGTGACAGAATGCGCGAGCCCGGCGGGCTTCGAGCGTTTCTGCGACGCCTTCACGACCCAGGGCACCACCGCACAGTAAGCCCGGTTCTCAGCCGGTCTGAAAATGGGAACAGCGGGTCTTCGGGCCCGCTGTTTTCGTTTGGGCCTGCCCACTCGATGCGCCATAAAGGACGAACGCCGCATCGCTCCACGCTCAAGACCCATGCCCGACCTGCCACCTTTGACGCCGCTCGCCGCCTCGCTTCCCGCAACCGTGCCCTTCGTCGGCCCGGAGGCGCAGGAGCGCATCCGCGGGGCGCCGTTCCGGGCGCGGCTCGGCGCGAACGAGAATGGGTTCGGCCCCTCCCCGCAGGTTGCCGAGACCATAGCGCGGCACGCCGCCGAGATGTGGAAATATGGCGATCCCGAGAACCAGGAGCTGCGTCAGGCGCTGGCGCGCCGGTTGGGCGTGGCGGTGGAGAACGTCGTGGTCGGCGAGGGCATCGACGGCCTGCTCGGCCTGATCGTCAGGCTGTATGCCGGGCCGGGCTCGGCCGTGGCGACCTCGCTCGGCGCCTATCCCACCTTCAACTTTCACGTCGCGGGCTTTGGAGCGCGGCTCATCACCGTCCCTTACCGTGACGATCGCGAAGACCTCGACGCGCTGCTGGACGCCGCCCGGCGAGAGAGTGCCGCGCTTGTCTATCTCTCCAATCCCGACAACCCGATGGGAACGTGGTGGGGGGCCGCGGACATCCTGCGCTTCGCGGACAACCTGCCGCCCGCCACGATGCTGATCCTGGACGAGGCCTATGGCGAGACCGCGCCCCCTTCCGCCCTGCCGCCGGTCGAGGCCGAGCGGCCGAACATGCTGCGTCTCCGAACCTTCTCCAAGGCCTATGGCCTCGCGGGCCTGCGGCTCGGTTATGCGGTCGGCCACCGGCAGGCGATCCGCGCCTTCGACAAGGTGCGCAACCATTTCGGCGTCAACCGCATGGCGCAGGCGGCGGGCCTCGTCGCGCTTGAGGACCAGGCGCATCTCGCGCTGAACGTCGCCCGGATCGCAGCCGCGCGGGAGCGGATCGCGGCCGTTGCGGCCGCAGAAGGTCTCAAGCCCCTGCCCTCGGCCACCAATTTCGTGACGGTCGATTGCGGCGACGGCGGCGCGTTCGCCGCGCGCGTGCTCAACGCGCTGATCGAGCGCGACGTGTTCGTGCGAAAGCCCATGGCGCCGAAGCTCGACCGGTGCATCCGCATCAGCGCCGGCCCGGAGGAGGAGCTCGACCTATTCGCAAGCGCCCTGCCGGATGCGCTTGCCGCAGCGCGCATTGAGGCGGCTGCTTGACCGCACGGGCTCGATCGCCAGCGAAGCCCGAAGGAGAACGACATGTTCGATGAGGGCCTGCGCCTGCCGCTCGGCGAGGAGATCGACGCCCTGCGCGACCTCGTGCGACGCTTCGCGAGCGAGCACATCGCGCCTTTGGCGGCAAATATCGACCGGGACAACGACTTTCCCGCCGAACTCTGGGCTGAACTGGGCGCGTTGGGCCTCCTCGGGATAACGGCCGATCCGGACCACGGCGGCACGGGGATGGGCTACATCGCCCATGTCGTGGCGATGGAGGAGATTTCCCGTGCCTCGGCTTCCGTGGGCCTTTCCTATGGCGCGCATTCCAATCTCTGCGTGAACCAGATCAGCCGCTGGGGCAGCCCCACGCAGAAGGCGCGTTTCCTGCCGAAGCTCTGTTCGGGCGAGTGGGTGGGCGCGCTCGCCATCTCCGAGCCCGGCGCGGGGTCGGACGCGGTGTCCATGCGGCTCAGGGCCGAAAGGCGCAACGACCGCTTTGTGCTCTCGGGCACCAAGATGTGGATCACCAACGGCCCGGACGCCGACGTGGTGGTGGTCTATGCCAAGACCGAGCCGGAGGCCGGGGCGCATGGCATCACGACCTTCGTGGTGGAGACGGACAGGCCGGGCTTCTCGGTGGCCCAGAAGCTCGACAAGCTCGGCATGCGCGGCTCCAACACGGGCGAGCTGGTGTTCGATGGCGTCGAAGTTCCGTTCGAGAACGTGCTGGGCAAGGAAGGGCGCGGGGTCGAGGTGCTGATGTCGGGGCTCAATGCCGAGCGCGCGGTGCTGGCCGGCGGCCCGCTCGGCATCATGGCGGCCTGCCTGGACGTGGCCGCGCCCTACGCGCGGGATCGCAAGCAGTTCGGCCAGCCGATCGGCGCGTTCCAACTCGTGCAGGGCAAGCTCGCGGACATGTATGTGACGCTCAACGCCGCCCGCGCCTACGTCTATGCGGTGGCGCAGGCGCTCGACCGGGGCGAGCCGGCCCGCAAGGATGCGGCGGGCGCGATCCTATTCGCCGCGGAAGGCGCGACCCGCCTGGCGCTCGACGCGATCCAGCTTCTCGGCGGCAACGGCTACACGAAGGACTATCCGGCCGAGCGGCTCCTGCGCGACGCGAAGCTCTACGAGATCGGGGCCGGGACCAGCGAGATTCGCCGCTGGCTGATCGGGCGGGAGATCGCGGGCGAGGACCGCTAACATGGCGGTGATCCGCTCCGAGCTTCAGCCCTCGTCGGAAGCCTTCCAGGCCAACGCCGCCTGGATGCGCGGGCTTGCGGCGGAGATCGCGAACAAGGCCGCCATGATCGAGCAGGGCGGGCCCGAGGAAGCGCGGCGGCGGCACATGGAACGCGGCAAGCTCCTGCCGCGGCAGCGGCTGGCGACCCTGCTCGACCCCGGCTCGCCCTTCCTCGAGATCGGGCAGTTCGCGGCCTGGAACATGTATGGCGAATCCGTGCCGTCGGCCGGCATCATCACGGGCATCGGGCGTATCGAGGGCCGCGAGGTGATGATGGTCATCAACGACGCCACCGTGAAGGGCGGCACCTATTATCCCATGACCGTCAAGAAGCATCTGCGCGCGCAGGAGATCGCGCGCGAGAACCGCCTGCCCTGCGTCTATCTCGTGGATTCAGGCGGGGCCAACCTGCCGCACCAGGACGAGGTGTTCCCCGACCGCGAGCATTTCGGGCGCATCTTCTTCAACCAGGCGCGGATGTCCTCCGAGGGCGTGCCCCAGATCGCCTGCGTGATGGGCTCCTGCACGGCGGGTGGCGCCTATGTGCCGGCGATGTCGGACGAAACGGTGATGGTGGCGAACCAGGCCACCATCTTCCTGGGCGGCCCGCCGCTGGTGAAGGCTGCCACGGGCGAGGAGGTGACGGCCGAAGACCTCGGTGGTGCGGAACTGCACACGCGGCAATCGGGCGTGGCGGACCATCTCGCGGCCGACGACCGGCACGCGCTCAAAATCGTGCGGCGCATTGTCAAGAATCTCAATCGAAGCAAGCGCCTGCCATTCGATGTTGCGAATGCGATTCCGCCGCTTCACGCGCCGGAGGAACTCGATGGCGTGGTGCCGGCGGACCCGCGAAAGCCCTTCGACATTCGCCAGGTGATCGCCCGCGTCGTGGACGGCTCGGAGTTCGACGAGTTCAAGGCGAACTACGGCACGACGCTGGTGACGGGCTTCGCCCGGCTCTACGGCATGCCCGTGGGCATCGTCGCCAACAACGGCGTGCTGTTCTCGGAAAGCGCGCTCAAGGGCGCGCATTTCGTGGAGTTGTGCTGCCAGCGCAAGATCCCGCTGATCTTTTTGCAGAACATCACCGGCTTCATGGTGGGGCGCAAATACGAGGCCGGCGGCATCGCCAAGGACGGGGCCAAGCTGGTCACGGCGGTGGCCTGCGCCGCCGTGCCCAAGCTCACGGTGATCGTGGGCGGCTCGTTCGGGGCCGGCAATTACGGCATGTGCGGCCGCGCCTTCTCCCCGCGCTTCCTCTGGATGTGGCCCAACGCCCGCATCTCCGTGATGGGCGCCGAGCAGGCGGCCTCCGTGCTGTCGATCGTCCGGCGCGAGGCGATCGAGCGGAAGGGCGGGACGTGGTCGGCGGAAGAAGAGCAAGCCTTCCGCGCGCCGATCCTGGAGAAATACGAGCGCGAGGGCCACCCGCTCTATTCCTCCGCGCGGCTTTGGGACGACGGCATCATCGATCCCAGGAAAACGCGGGACGTGCTGGGATTGTCCTTGTCGGCCGTGCTCAACGCGCCGATCCCGGATACGCGGTTCGGCGTGTTCCGGATGTGAAGTCCTTGATGTCCAGCGGGGTCGACGATATCATTTTGCTTTCACGGAGATAGCCATGGCCCAGATTCTCGTGCGGCAGATCGAAGACGAAGTGATGGAAAAGCTGAAGGCGCGGGCAAAGGCGAACCAGCGCTCCACCGAAGCGGAGGTTCGAACCATCCTGGCTGAGGCGGTAGGCCCAGTGCAACAAGCCCGGCGATCGATCATGTCGCTCGTCGGGGCAGGTGTCCGACCTGGGGAAAAGGGACGAACCACTGAGGAAATCGTCGAGCATGTTAGAAAACTCAGGGACGAGTGGGACCGCTGACCAGGATGGCGGCGATCCACTATCTGGACGCCAATGTCGCTATCGAGATCGTCGAAGGCGCATCACCGATCTAGGACGGACAGATCAGATTTCTGGCTGGCCTTGAACGCGGCGAAGTGCTCGCGGTGACAAGCGAACTTGCGCTCGCGGAATGCCTCGTCAAGCCGATGGTCGAACACAATCAGGCGGCAGCCGCAGCGTTCCAAGAGTTCTTTACCGACGGCGGAACTCTTGCAGTGGTTCCAATCTCTCGGGAAATCCTGATCCGTGCCGCCGAACTGCGGGCCAACACAAGGATGCCACTTCCCGACGCGATTCACGTCGCGACCGCCGAGATCACGGCATGCACGATTTTCATTTCGGGTGATCGTCGGATCAAGGTCCCGGCCGGGATCCGCCTCGCGAAGTGGATCGGCTTCCACATGGAGTAGCCCGGCGATGTTCTCCACCCTCCTCATCGCCAATCGCGGCGAGATCGCCTGCCGGATCATCCGCACGGCCCGGCGGCTGGGCGTCCGAACCGTCGCCGTGTTTTCGGACGCCGACCGGCGCGCGCTGCATGTGGAGATGGCGGACGAGGCGCTTCATATCGGTTCCTCGCCCGCGGCCGAGAGCTATCTGCGCGGCGACCGCATCATTGAGGCGGCGCTGAAGACGGGTGCTGAGGCCATCCATCCCGGCTATGGATTTCTTTCGGAGAACCCGGACTTCGCCGAGGCCGTGGCGGTGGCGGGGCTCGTCTTCGTCGGTCCCACCCCGGCCGCGATCCGCGCCATGGGACTCAAGGACGCCGCCAAGCGGCTGATGGAGAAGGCTGGCGTGCCGGTGGTGCCCGGCTATCACGGCGAAGGCCAGGGCCTAGTGCTGCTTGCCGGGAAAGCGGAGGCGATCGGATATCCGGTGCTCATCAAGGCGCGGGCGGGCGGCGGCGGCAAGGGCATGCGTCGGGTGGAGCGCCCAGAAGAATTTTCCGAGGCGCTGGCCGCCGCGAAGCGCGAGGCCAATGCCGCGTTCGGCGACGACGCGGTGCTGCTCGAAAGATATGTCGAGCAGCCGCGCCATATCGAGGTGCAGGTCTTCGGCGACCGGCACGGCAACGTCGTCCACCTTTTCGAACGCGACTGCTCGCTGCAGCGCCGCCACCAGAAAGTGATCGAAGAGGCTCCTGCCTCCGGCATCTCAGCCGAAATGCGCGAGGCGGTGACGGCCGCCGCCGTGAAAGCCACCGGGGCCATCGGCTATATCGGCGCAGGGACTGTGGAGTTCATCGCGGACGCGAGCGAAGGGCTGAGGCCCGACCGCTTCTTCTTCATGGAGATGAACACCCGGCTCCAGGTCGAGCACCCTGTGACCGAGATGGTGACGGGCGTGGATCTCGTGGAATGGCAGTTGCGGGTCGCCGCCGGCGAGTCGCTGCCGCTCAAGCAGGAAGAGATCAGGCTTTCCGGCCATTCTGTCGAGGCGCGGCTTTACGCGGAAAACCCGGCCAGGAATTTTCTCCCCGCGCCAGGGACGCTGCGCCACCTGCGCTTTCCGCCCCCGAGCGCCGCGCTTCGCGTCGAAACCGGCGTGCGCTCGGGCGACGAGGTGAGCCCGTTCTACGATCCGATGGTCGCCAAGCTCGTCGCCTATGGGCCGGACCGATCTGCCGCGCTTGAGGCGCTGGCCGAGGCGCTGAAGGAGACGGAGGTCGCGGGAACCGCCACCAACCGCGCCTTTCTCGTCAGCCTCCTGCGCGACGAGGAGATCCGCGCGGGACACGTCGATACGGGCCTGATCGCGCGCAAGCCCGAACTGGCCCACGCGCCCGCGCCATCGCCGGAGGCCATCACCGTCGCGCTTGCGGCCGCGTCGGGCGCCGCCCCGGCGCGCGATGGCCGAGATCCTTGGGACCTTCTCGCGGGCTATGCGCATCACCACCCGCTCAAGCGCGCCGTCGAGCTGCGCCAAGGCGGGGCTGCGAGCATGGCTTACATCCATGCCCTCGCGCCCGACCGGTTCCGGGTCGAGCGCGAGGGCGAGCCTTCCGCAATCGTTTCGTTTCCGGCTGCGGAAGCGGCGCCGACGCGCCCCGAACTGCGCGTGGGCCGGGCGGAGGCAGGCGGCCAGGCCTTTCGCTTCGTCGCATGGGCCGGCGGCGTCGCCGTGTTCGATGAACGAGGGGCGGCGGAGTTTTCAATTCCTGCCGGCGAAGAGAACGCGAACCGTGCAGCGGCCGGCGGCTTGACCGCGCCCATGCCGGGGCTGGTCAAGCTCGTGCGGGCGGCCAAGGGCGACGCGGTGCGGCGCGGCGACCCGCTTCTCGTGCTCGAAGCCATGAAGATGGAGCACACCATTGCCGCGCCGCATGACGGCGCGGTGTCTGAGATCGTCGCGGCGGGCAGGCAGGTTTCGGAAGGCGAGGTGCTCGCGCGGCTCACGGCCGAAGAATAGGCGAAGGCCGCGCGGGCGTTGGAGCGCCCGTCGCGGCCTGTTCATTGCCCCTGCCCTTCTCGCGCGGCTGGCCTGCCTCGGGCTGCCGCGTCCTTCGGGCGGGGATCGCCCCCTTCTTTTCGCATGATCCTTGTCCGAGACGTCTGCAACGTCTCGGGGTCATGCGCTCAGTGCATGGTCATCCACTCGCGCGCTTCGCGAAGCGCGCGGGCGAGTTGCTGCTTGCTCATGGCGGCGGCGAGTTCGGCCCGCAGTTCCGCCGCCCGCGCCGAGCCCTTGATGGCGGCGATGTTGAACCACTTGTGGGCCGACACGAGGTCGGGCTCGCAGTCGCGGCCCGCCGCATACATCATTCCGAGCTCGAACAGGATGTCGGCCTCCGCCGTGCCGAAACCCGTTTCCACCATCTCCAAGCGCGCCATGTTCCGCTCCTTTGTCTCACGCCCGGGAAGCTGTCCCTTTTTGTCGTCGGGCTTCGCTTCCCTGATGACGCGAGAATGGCCCCAAGCCTTGAAGCCCGGCTTAAGCGGCAGGCTTAACGCGCTGAAAACAAAGGATGAAGCGGCGGTTAAGCCGCATTTCGTCAACCATCGAAGGGCTTGGAAACAAAGGCCTTCGCTTCAAATTCGACGCAAACATCGGCCGAGCCCGGAAAGCCTTCTTCAACCATGCCGCCAGAGAGCGCATAGGAGGTTCGTCTTCCGGACGTTGCCTTTGCGTCGCCGGCGGGGCGCGCTGCGCTCGCTTGCCGGCAAATGCAAGGGTGCGCTAGTTCTATGCCAGCAAAGAGCGCCGGCTCTCACGCGGCGCCGATCACGGGAGGAGTTTTCATGCGTGTTCGAACACTGGCTTTGGCGGCCGGCATCGCCTGCTTCTCGGTCGCCGCGGCCCATGCCGATCCGATCGAAGGGCAATGGCGCACCCAGAGCGGCTCCACTGCTCAGATCGCGCCTTGCGGCGGCGGTTTCTGCGTCACGATGAAAAGCGGGGAACATGCGGGCAAGCGCATCGGCAAGATGTCGCCCGCGGGTGAGAACCGCTACACCGGCGAGATCACCGATCCCGCTACCGACGAGACCTATTCGGGCAAGGCGAGCATCTCCGGCGCCACGCTCAAGATGAGCGGCTGCGTGCTGGGCGGGCTTTTCTGCCGGAGCCAGAATTGGAAGAGGATGTGAGGGCAGTAGGCAGTAGAAGGGATCCACCGAAAGGCTGCTGCGCCGCCAAGCCTCCTACTGCCTGGGCCCTACTGCCTACTGCCTCGACTTCTGCCCGAACAGCACCTTTTTCGCCTCCTCGTCGTTGGCGATGCTCTTGCGGTGCTCCTGACCGATTTTCAGGCCGCGCTCCACGGCCGGGCGCGCCATCAGGGTCTCGAACCAGCGCTTGAGGTTCGGGAAATCGTTCAGATCCTGGCCCTGGTTCTCGTGCGGCACGATCCAGCCCACGCAGGCGATGTCGGCGATCGAATATTCGTCGGCGAGATAAGGGCGGTCGGCGAGCCGCTTGTTCATGACGCCGTAGAGGCGGTTCACCTCATTGGTGTAGCGCTCGATGGCGTAGGGCACATTTTCCGGCGCATATTGCCGGAAGTGGTGCGCCTGCCCGGCCATGGGGCCCAAGCCGCCCATCTGCCAGAACAGCCACTGGTCCACCTCGGTCCGCTTGCGCTCGTCCTGGGGGTAGAGCTGCCCGAACTTCCGGCCGAGATATTGCAGGATGGCGCCCGACTCAAACACCGAGATCGGCTCGCCGCCCGGCCCCTCGGGATCGACGATGGCTGGCATGCGGTTGTTGGGCGCGATTCTGAGGAAGTCGGGCGTGAACTGCTCGCCCACCCCGATGTTCACAGTGCGCACCTCATAGGGCGCGCCGAGCTCTTCCAACATGATCGTGATCTTCCAGCCGTTGGGCGTCGGCCAGTAGTGAAGTTCGATCGGTTTCTGCTGCTCAGCCATCGATGCGCCTCCTGAATCAGGGGCCGCAACCCAAGCCGAAACCGCTGCCTGAGGCAAGTCGCCCGAAAGGCGGGCCTGAATGGCAGATGAACGGGGGTCTCACAAGGAGTTCAGTGCGGGCGTGAGAAGAAGCGGCCATCCAAAGGGAACGCTGCGATGCTCGCCCGCCGGTTCACCATCGTCTGCCTCGTCACCATGCTGTTCGGCCTTCTTTTCGCCGATCTCGCGGCACGGGGCGAGCGGGTGCGCTTCGCGGCGGGGAGCATTCATGCGGGATGCGGCTGGGGCGACCAGCCGGTTTGCCGACTGCGCCGGGCGCGCTTCTGAGCGCGAAGGAAACACGAAGATGACGAACGCCGCCCTGTCCTTCCGCGCCACCCTCGTGCTCATGCTGCGCGCCGCGCTGATCGTCCTGGCCCTGGCGGCGCCGGTGCTGGCGCTGCCCGACCTCGACGCGCGCCAATCCGGCGTGATCGAGGCCCCCGAGATCAAGAAGAAGGGCGCGGGCTTCGTGCTGATGGTCAGCTTGCAGCGGGCGTGAGCGGCGGCCTATAGGCCTTCGGCCGTCGTTCCGGCCCTTCCGCATGGCTCCCTTGCCCTCTCGGACGTTCACCGTTCGCCGCTCCAACAGCCATCGCCATGGCTCTTGGCCGGCCCTCTCGGGCGTCGCTTCTCACCCCTCTCCCCACCGGCGATGCGCCTCTCTATATTGGCGCATGGACAAGCGAATCTACCCAGAGCCCATCGAATCGGTCGTCACGCCCGAAAAGGCGCCGCCGCGGAGCTTCACGGACGCCGCAGAGGCCGTGCGGGCGCTGCAGGCGCTGTATGACCGCAACACCGCGTTTCTGCGCGAAAGCTTCGCCTCGCTAGCCGACGAGGACGCGCCGCTGCGGCGCTTCCGCGCCTTCTACCCGGAGGTGAGCGTCATCACCTCGTCCTACACGCATGTGGACTCGCGGCTGGCCTATGGCCACCTGCCCGCGCCCGGCCACTACGCCGCCACCGTCACGCGGCCGGACCTGTTCGAGCGCTACCTGACCGAGCAGCTTAGGCTCATCATGCGCAATCACGGCGTGGCGGTCACGGTGGCGGAGTCCGAAACGCCGATCCCGCTGCATTTCGCCTTCTTCGAGGGCACGCATGTGGACGGCGCCGTCGCCGACAAGCTCAAGCGCCCGCTTCGAGACATCTTCGACGTGCCGGACCTCAAGGGCACGGACGACCACATCGCCAACGGCACCTTCGAGGCGATGGCCGGCGAGCCCATGCCGCTCGCGCCCTTCACAGCCCAGCGCATCGACTATTCGCTGCACCGGCTGTCGCACTACACGGCGACGAGCCCCACACATTTCCAGAACTTCGTCCTTTTCACCAACTACCAGTTCTACGTGGATGAGTTCTGCGTGCTGGCGCGCGAGCTGATGGCCGAGGGCGGGCGCGGCTATAGCGCCTTCATCGAGCCGGGCAACCTCGTCACCGAGGCCGGCCAGACGCATCCCGCGAGCGGCGCCACCCCGCCGCGCATCCCGCAGATGCCGGCCTATCACCTCGTGAAGCCCAATTCGGGCGGCATCACCATGATCAACATCGGCGTCGGCCCGTCCAACGCCAAGACCATCACCGACCATATCGCGGTGCTGCGGCCGCATGCCTGGCTGATGCTCGGCCACTGCGCGGGCCTGCGCAACACCCAGGCCCTGGGCGACTACGTGCTCGCGCACGCCTATGTGCGCGAAGACCATGTGCTCGATGACGACCTGCCGGTGTGGGTGCCGATCCCGCCGCTCGCGGAGGTTCAGGTGGCGCTCCAGGAGGCCGTAGCCGAGGTGACGGGGCTGTCGGGCTACGACCTGAAGCGCATCATGCGCACGGGCACGGTGGCCACCATCGACAACCGAAACTGGGAGCTGCGCGAGCAGCGCGGCCCCGTGCAGCGGCTGTCGCAATCCCGCGCCATCGCGCTCGACATGGAATCGGCCACCATCGCCGCCAACGGGTTCCGCTTCCGTGTGCCATACGGCACGCTTCTTTGCGTGTCCGACCGGCCGCTGCATGGCGAGCTGAAGCTGCCGGGCATGGCGACCGAGTTCTACAAGCGGCAGGTTTCGCAGCACCTTTCCATCGGCATCCGCGCCATCGAAAAGCTGGCCGAGATGCCGCCCGAGCGGCTGCATTCGCGAAAGCTGCGCTCGTTCTCCGAGACGGCGTTCCAGTAAGCCCACGCTTGAGCGCTGCGCCTGTCCTTCGCTGGCTGATCGGCGCCGCGCTGGCGGCTTGCCTTGTGCTGATCGCGATCGGCTTCGGAGGCAGGCTGCATCCGGCGTTCGACTCGTTCGCGCATTTTCGTGCCCACCTTAGCGCAGCGGGCTTCGTTCTAGCGCTGCTGTTCTTCGGGTCAGGCGCTCGCGGGCCCGGCGCGGTCGGCGCCATTGCAGCCGTCGCGGCTTTGTTAACCGTGGCGTCCGCTTATGTCGCGCCGGAACGTGCGCCTGCGCCGGGCGGCGGGGAGACGTTCAAGCTACTTCACCTCAACCTGCGCTTCGACAATCCGACGCCGGAAGCGGTGTTCGAGCTTGTGACGCGCACCAGACCGGACGTGCTGGCGCTCAACGAGGTGTCGGCCGAATGGCGGGAAAGGCTGCCGCGGCTGTTGGAGGTCTATCCTTTCCACATCGTCTGCGAGGCGCGGCATCGAATCGGGGGCGTGGCGATCCTGTCGCGTCGTCCATGGGCGAGCGCTGCCGGCGAGCCGCGCTGCCTTGAACGCGGCTCGTTTGCCATGGCTACACTGGACTTCGGCGGAACGAAGATCGACATCTCGGCGCTGCATCTCGGCTGGCCTTGGCCTTACGAGCAGGCTTGGAATGTCGGGCAGGTGCGACCTGAACTCGCCAAACTCGGCAATCCCGCCATTCTCGTCGGCGACTTCAACGCCACACCCTGGAGCGCCACGGCGGCATCCGTGCGGCAGGCGGGCGGACTCGCCGCCATTTCGGGGCTCGGCACCACTTGGCTGCATCACAGCCTGCCCCGAGCGCTTCTGCCGCTGGGGCTCCCGATCGACCAAGCGATGCTCAAGGGCGGCATCGTCGTGCACGAAGCTCGGACGCTGGAGCCCGTCGGCTCGGATCACCTGCCGGTGCTGCTGGCGTTCTCGCTGCCGCGATAGGGCCGATAGCCGAGCGGCTGGCTTCGGGCGGTCGAGGTTTATTGCCGCCGTTTCAGGCCGGCGAGGCCGCGGAGCATGTTCTCGACATTGCCGCCGTCCTTGTGCTCCTTGCGGTCGAATTCGGCCTGCCTGGCTTCATAGACGGCGTAAACCTTCTCGACCCGGCGCTTGGCCTCCGCCGCCGCCTTGCGGCAGTTCCGATCGTTGCGGACCGCCAAGCCCTTCAGCGACTTATCGGCGGCGCGCACCATGTCGCGGGCGATCTTCCCGTGCATCTCCTCATGGGCGTAAACGCCCACCAGGAAGCGGTCCCAGCGGCGCTTCAAGTCCTTGGAGGCCTTGCCTGTCAGCTTGGGATAGCTGTAGGTCACGTCGAGCGTGCCCAGCGCCTGGCCGAGCCGGCAAGTCTTGCCCTGCATGGCCCACTCGAATTCCCAGCCCACGACATAGCGGGTTTGCGCGATGGCGCGCGCCATGAAGCCGTGCCGCGGCCCGCGACGATCCATGGAGCGGATCAATTCCTCGCCGGTCCGACCGTTGATCGAGTAAGTCTTCGTTTCCACGCCGACCTTGACGCCGGCCAGGGCTCCGCCCGCCGTCAGGACGCCCAGCGCTCCCGCCAACAACCAAGCCGCCAGCCGCATCCCGATGATCTCCCGCCCTTTTTTCCGCAACATCAACATGGCCGTCGATCTTGCGCAAGAGCGGTTGATCTTCCCTTACCTCACGACGTGGTGAAGAAGAGCCGAAGAAGAGAGCCGGTCACAGGTTCACATAAACCGGCCCCTCGCCGCCCTGCGGCGGAATCCAGTTGATGTTCTGGTTCGGATCCTTGATGTCGCAGGTCTTGCAGTGGACGCAGTTCTGCGCGTTGATGACGAAGCGCGCGCCGTCGGCGACGGCCGCCTTAGCGCCGTCGGCCGACGCCAGCGCGGCGGTTGGGATCGCGTTGCCCTGGCGGTCCACCCACTCATAGACGCCGGCCGGGCAGTAGCGCGTCGAGGGCCCGCCAAAGACCAGAAGCTCGGACCGCTTCTGCAGCTCGGGATCGCGGACCTGCAAGTGAACGGGCTGGTCCTCCTCGTGGTTGGTGTTGGACAGGAACACCGAGGAGAGACGGTCGAAGGTCAGCACGCCGTCGGGCTTCGGGTAGGCGATGGGCTTGTGCTTTTCGGCCGGCTCGAGCGCGAGATGGTCGGGCTTGCCGTGCTTGATCGTGCCGAAGATCGAGCCGCCGAAGAGTGTGTTCGTCCACATGTCGATGCCACCCAGGCCGATGCCTAGCAGCGTGCCGAAGCGCGACCAGAGCGGCTTCACGTTGCGCACCCGCTTGAGGTCCGCGCCGATCGGCGAGTCGCGCCAGGTCTGCTCGATCTCGACCACTTCATCGCCTGCGCGCCCCGCTGCGATCGCCGCCTGCACATGCTCGGCCGCCTGCATGCCCGACAGCATGGCGTTGTGCGTGCCTTTTATGCGCGGGACGTTCACGAAACCGGCGGCGCAACCGATGAGAGCCCCGCCGGGGAAGGTCAGCTTCGGCACCGACTGCCAACCGCCTTCGGTGATGGCGCGCGCGCCATAGGAGATGCGTTTCCCCCCCTCGAAGGTGTCGCGGATGGCGGGGTGCGTCTTGAAGCGCTGGAACTCCTCGAAGGGCGAGAGATAGGGGTTGCGGTAGTTCAGGTGGATGACGAACCCCACCGAGACGAGGTTCTCGTCGAAATGATACAGCCAAGAGCCGCCGCCGGTGCGCAGGCCGAGCGGCCAGCCGAAGGAGTGCTGCACGAGCCCGCGCTTGTGCTTGCTCGGTGGAACCTCCCACACCTCCTTGATGCCGATGCCCCATTTGGGCGGCTCGCGGTCTCGATCGAGGCCGAAGCGGGCGATCAACTGCTTGGCGAGGCTGCCGCGCGCGCCTTCGGCGATCAGCACATATTTGCCGAGCAGCATCATGCCCGGCGCAAAGGACGCGCCCGGCGCGCCGTCGCGCCCGATCCCCATATCGCCGGTGACGACGCCCTTCACCGCGCCATCCTCGCCATAGACGAGATCGCCGCCGGCGAAGCCGGGATAGATCTCCACGCCCAGCGCCTCGGCCTTGCCCGCGAGCCAGCGGCACACCTGGCCCAGCGAGGTGATGAAGTTGCCATGATTGTTCATCAGCGGCGGCATCAACGCATTGGGCAGCCGCATCGAGCCCGAGGGCCCAAGATACAGGAACTGGTCGTCAGTGACGGGCGTCTTGAGCGGGTGGTCGCTCTCCTCGCGCCAGCCCGGCAGGAGACGGTCTAGGCCGATGGGGTCGATGACGGCGCCGGACACGATATGCGCGCCCACCTCGCCGCCCTTTTCCAGCACCACGACGGAGAGGTCGGGGTCGAGCTGCTTGAGCCGGATCGCCGCCGACAGGCCCGCCGGCCCCGCGCCGACGATCACCACGTCGAATTCCATGCTTTCGCGTTCGATCTCGTCCATCTCATCCCGCGCTTGGCCCGCGCGCCTTCCCGACTGATCCGTTGGACCTCACATAAGGCAAAACCACGAGCGGAACAAACGGGCGGCGGGTCGCACCGATCAAGCTATCCCCTTGTTCCGCTGGGGAAAGCGGGCGTTCGGCCCGAATCGCGCGGCGAGCGGGCGCGACATTCACATTTCCAGGTGCCGAGACGGCTTCCGTGCGGCATAGTCCGCCGATGCGGCGAGCATGCGCGCCCGGCCTTTCCACCTCCTTCCGCCGCGCTTGGCTCGGCGCGGCAGCCGGGTTTTGGGCGATCGCATCGGCGGCCTCGGCGCAGGAACCGCCTCCCCCGAAATTCTGGTTCGCCGGCCCTTATTCCTTTTCCGACGAGCTTGGCGGCTTCCGTATCACGGGCGCGGAAGGCTTCGGGATCAAGGACGAGCCGGTCGTGCTCACGCAGGAGCTCCAGTCCGCGAGCCCCGTGACGCTGGTGATCCGCGCCGTCGGCCCCATCCGCCCCTTCGCGCGGCCGGGCTCCTGGGCCAACGGCATCCTCCATCTGCGGCTCGTCGTGCGGAACGCCAGCGGCCTGGGCTGGGTGGAGTTCGAGCTGGAACTGCAGGAGCTCTTGGGCGAGCCCAGCGTCTTCGGCGACGGGCTCTCCTTCGATCAAAGGCAGGCCGACGGCGAGAACATCCTGTCCTCGAACTTCGCGAGCTACAACCGCGACTTCGAGCCCTATGACCGTCTTCTGTTCCAGGAGGGCAAGGTGGATCCGCTGGGCACCGCCGAGTTCGGCTTCCTCGTCACCGACTTCACGCCGCGGCGCACCTTCTATCTCGTGCTCGACCCTCGCATCCCATCCTCCTGAACTTATGTTAGGAGCCCTGCGAGGAGGACGGATGGCGGAGCGAGCGGACGAGCGCGGCGAATTGTTGAGCCTGCTCCAATTCTACCGCGATGCGGGCGTGACCGACGCGGTGGAGGAGGCGGCGGTGGACCGCTTCGCGCTCGCCGATCTGCCGCCACCGATCCTCCCCGCCGAGCCTCAGACGTCCTCCCAGCGGCCGGCCCGCACGTCGCTCTTGCCCCAGCAGCCAGCGGCACCGCCAAAACCCCGCGCGGTGCCTGCCGTGCCTGACGAGGGCCAAGCCGCGCTCGCCCGCGAGCAGGCCGCGGCCGCCAGGACGCTCGACGAGCTCAAAGCCGCCATGGAGGCGTTCAACGGCTGCAACCTGAAATTCACGGCCAAGAACATCGTCTTCGCCGACGGCGACCCACAGGCCGATCTGATGCTGGTGGGCGAAGCGCCGGGCCGCGACGAGGACATCGAAGGCCTGCCCTTCGTGGGCCGCTCGGGGCAGTTGCTCGACCGGATGCTGAAGGCCATCGGGCGCGACCGCGCGAGCGCCTATGTCGCCAACGTGCTGCCCTGGCGGCCGCCCGGCAACCGCACGCCCACGCCGCTCGAAACGGAGATCTGCCGCCCCTTCATCGAGCGGCAGATCGAGCTCGCCAATCCTCGCGTGCTGGTGGCGCTGGGCGGGTCGTCGGCGAAAGTGCTGCTGCGCACGGCGGACGGCATCATGCGGCTGCGCGGCGGCTGGCAGACCTATGTGACGCCCGGCGGCACGGAAATCCCGATCATGCCGACGCTCCATCCCGCCTATCTCCTGCGCAACCCGGCCCACAAGAAGCTCGCCTGGCGCGATTTCCTGGAGGTCAAGGCGAGGTTGAGGGCGCTGGGCGGGGGCTGAGGGAGGAGCCGAAGCTCCTCCCGAGCCGGTCAGGCGGCTTGGCGCGCCGCGCTGAGGGCAGAGGCTTGCAGCCCGGCGAACAGCGCCACGGCCGCCGCCTGGGCCAGCACGAAGGCGGCGCCGAGGATCGTGGGCTCCACGAAGCCCGACAGCAGCAGGCCCACGCTCCCGGCGACCCAGAGCCCGTTCAGGGCGACGATGTCGATGATGATCAGACGCGGGACGGCCGAGCGGCGCAAGGCGAAGACCAGCAGGCCGACAACGGGGACCAGCACAATGCCCGCCCAGAACAGCAGGTTGGCCGGCAGCCCCAGCCAGGGCGAAAGGACGCCTGCCCCGGCGATCATGACCAGCGCCGAGGCGGAGGTCGCGACCGCATCGAGGAGAAGCGCGTTGCGGAGGAAGGGGGTCATGGGGATCGCCATGGGAAAACTCCTGGGTTCGGGCGGCGGACCCATTTCCGCCGCCGGTGGTCCGTTTTCACCGCAGGCCCACGCGAAAGCGATGACGTCGGAGGTAATGGAAGCGAGAAATCCGGCAGGCTAGCTTGGCCGCATGGAAACCATTTCAACGCCCGTCGGCGCGATGATCCGCGAGTGGCGGCGGCAACGCCGCTTGAGCCAGCTCGACCTCGCCAGCGAGGCCGAGATTTCGCAACGCCATTTGAGCTTCGTGGAAAGCGGACGGTCGAAGCCGTCGCGGGACATGATCCTCAAGCTCTCGGAGCATCTCTCGGTGCCCTTGCGCGAGCGCAACCGGCTTCTGGTGGCCGGCGGCTTTGCGCCCGGCTTTTCCGAACGGCCGCTTCACGACCCGTCGCTCACCGCGGCGCGAGAGGCGGTGGAACTCGTGCTCACGGGCCACATGCCCCATCCCGCGATGGCCGTGGACCGGCACTGGAACCTCGTTTCCGCCAATGCGGCGATCCAGCCATTCCTCGGGGCGGCCGATCCTTCGCTGCTTCAGCCGC
The DNA here is from genome assembly GCA_035998495.1 of Mesorhizobium sp. Lineage (GTDB taxonomy): Bacteria > Pseudomonadota > Alphaproteobacteria > Rhizobiales > Rhizobiaceae > Mesorhizobium_B. Next base: position 42,300 of record DASYHP010000083.1, on the reverse strand, counting down.
CGGTGAACGTGCTGCGGTTGAGCCTGCATCCCAAGGGGCTCGCGCCGTTGATCCTCAACCTCGACGAGTGGCGCGGACACCTGATCGAGCGTTTGCGGCGGCAGGCCGACGCCTCGGCCGATCCCACGCTGGCGGCGCTCGAAAAGGAGCTGGCCGGCTATCCCGGCGGCGGGCGGCCTCTGCGGCGCACGAATCCGGCGCACGCCGTCGCCCTGCCGCTCAGGCTGCGGTTCGGCGGGCGGGCGCTGTCGCTCATCAGCACGGTCACCGTGTTCGGCACGCCGCTCGACGTGACGCTGTCGGAGATCGCGATCGAGTCGTTCTTTCCGGCCGACGGCGAGACGGCGGCGATCCTGCGGGCGATGGCCGCGGGATAACGAGGGGAAGCGCCGTCCGCTATTGCGGCGGAGCCAGCGGCTTCAGCTTCATCCGGTCGATGTTGAGCCGGTGCTCGCGCCAGATGATGACGAGGCCCGCCGCGATCACGATCGTCCCGCCCACGAGCACATAGGCGCTGGGCGCCTCGCCAAAGGCGAAGAAGCCGATCACCACGCCGAGCAGCAGCGAGACGTATTCGAAGGGTGCGACGGTCGAGAGCTCCGCGTGACGGTAGGCTTCCGTCATCAGCATCTGCGCCACGCCGCCGCAGAAGCCCGCGCCGATCAGGGCGGCCGCTTGGCCGGGCGAAAGGCTCGCCCAGCCGAAAGGCAGCGTCATGAGCGCCGCGGTGGACGCCGTGAGCGAGAACCACAGCACGACGGTCGGCGTCCGCTCGGTGCGCACGAGGATCCGCACATATGTGAGCGCCACGGCCGACACGGCGGCCGAGGCCAGGCAGATCAGCACGCCCACCGCCTGCGTGCGCTGAAGGCCCTCGGCCGACGTAAGCAGCGTGAGCTTCGGCCAGGAGATCACGAGCACGCCGAGAAAGCCCACGATCACGGCGCCCCAGCGGAACATCCGCACGGTCTCGCCCATGAACAGCGCGCCGATCAGCACAATGATGAGCGGCTGGGCGTAGCCGATGGCGATCCATTCCGGCAGCGGCAGGAGCGTCAGCGCGTAGAAGCCGAGCCCCATGGAGACGACGCCGACCCCGCCCCGAATGACATGGCCCAAGGGCTGGGATGTGCGCAGCGCGCCCCTCAGCTCGCTGCGCCAGGCGAGGATGAGCACAATGGGAAAGATCGCGAAGAAGGAGCGGAAGAAGACGAGCTGGCCCGGCGGCAGGCTGCCCGCCGACTTGATGAGCGAGCTCATGCCCACGAAACCGATGACCGAGGCGACCTTCAGACCGATGCCCCTGAGCGGGTTGGCGGCTTGCGCGCCTTCGTTCAACGTTCCGCGCCCCGCATGGCCGCCTGGGTCACCCCCCACGCCGTTAGCGGCTTGGCCGGCGGCTCGACGCGCGAGGCGAACCCGCATCCGGGTATGGCAAGGATCATGGGAGAGTCCGGCAGGAACGAGCGGGGCCGCCCCTCAAATACGGAACGCCGCCATTTTGTCGAGAGGTGGAAACGTGTAAACAGCGCCACCCCGAGCCATTGCCCGCGCTGGCGGAGCGGCTCGCCCGGCTTTCTGGCCCAACAGATGAGGACTGCGCGGAGCATGGCGCGAAAGGACGACACCCCTGTTTTCCGCCTGGAGGATTACCGTCCCAGCGCCTATGCGATCCCCCGCACGGCGCTTCTGTTCCGGCTTTCGCCCGAAGCCACGCTCGTGCGCAGCGAGCTCGCGATCGAACGGCGCGCAGGGACGGAGCCGGGGACGCCGCTGACCCTGGACGGCGACAGGCTCACCCTGAAAAGCGCAATCCTCGACGGCCGGCCGCTCGCGCCTGACGAATTCGAGGCCACGCCCGACCGCTTCACGCTTGCGTCGCCACCTCATGGCCCGTTCGCGCTGACGATCGAGACGGAGATCGCGCCCGCCAGGAACACGGCGCTGATGGGCCTCTACCGATCGAACGGCAACTACTGCACGCAATGCGAAGCCGAGGGCTTTCGGCGCATCACCTATTTCCTGGACCGCCCCGACGTGCTGTCGGTCTATACGGTGCGGATCGAGGCGGACAAAGCCGAAGCGCCCCTGCTGCTCTCCAACGGCAATTTCTCGGAGCGCGGCGAACTCGACGGTGGGCGGCACTATGCCGTGTGGCACGACCCCTGGCCAAAGCCCTCCTACCTGTTCGCGCTCGTGGCGGGCGACCTCGGCCATGTGAAATCCCGCTTCACCACGATGTCGGGCCGCGAGGTGGAGCTCGGCATCTATGTCGAGCACGGCAAGGAGAACCAGGCGGGCTACGCCATGGACGCGCTGATCCGCTCCATGAAGTGGGACGAGGAGATCTTTGGGCGCGAATACGACCTCGACGTGTTCAACATCGTGGCTGTGTCGGATTTCAACATGGGGGCGATGGAGAACAAGGGCCTCAACATCTTCAACGACAAATACGTGCTGGCGGACGAGGAGACCGCCACCGATGCCGACTTCGCCAATATCGAGGCGATCATCGCGCATGAATATTTCCACAACTGGACGGGCAACCGCATCACCTGCCGCAACTGGTTCCAGCTCTGCCTCAAGGAAGGGCTGACCGTTTTTCGCGACCACGAATTCTCGGCCGACCAGCGCTCTCGCGCGGTGGAGCGCATCAGTGACGTGCGGACCCTGCGCGCGCACCAGTTCCCGGAGGACCAGGGGCCGCTCGCCCACCCCGTGCGGCCGCGGCGCTACAAGGAGATCAACAACTTCTACACGGCGACCGTTTACGAGAAGGGATCGGAGGTGGTGCGGATGATCCGCACCATCCTGGGTCCCGAGCAGTTCCGCCGCGGCATGGACCTCTACTTCGAGCGGCATGACGGCGACGCCGCCACGATCGAGGACTTCCTGCGCTGCTTCGAGGAGGTGTCGGGGCGCGACCTCGGCCAGTTCGCGCTCTGGTACCATCAGGCGGGCACGCCCAACCTGTCGGTCAACTCGCGTTTCGACGCGGCCCGGGCGGAGCTGGTGGTGGAGATCGAGCAGTCGGTGCCGCCCACCCCAAGCGAAAGCCGCAAGCGGCTCATGCACCTTCCCCTTGCCTTCGGCCTTGTCGGCCCCGACGGCGGCGACATGGAATTCGGCTCGGTCGAGGGCGCGGCGGTCGAGAACGGCGTGATCCACCTGCGCAAGCGCCGCCACGTCGTGCGCTTCTCGGGCCTGCCCGAGCGGCCCGTGCTCTCGCTCAATCGCGAGTTCTCGGCGCCTGTAACCCTGTCGGTCGAGCAGAAGCGCGAGGACGCGGTCTTCCTGGCCCGCCACGACCGCGACCTGTTCTCGCGCTGGCAGAGCTTCACGACGCTGGTGACGGAAAGCCTGATTGGTGCCTTCCGCCGGCACCGCGGGGGCAAGGCGCAGAACTTCCCCACCGAGGTCGTCGAGCTTGCCGGCGCGATCGCCACCGACGAGACGCTGGAGCACGCCTTCCGCGCGCTTTCGCTCTCGCTGCCCGCCGAAGCCGACATCGCGCGCGAGATCGGCTCGGACATCGACCCCGATGCCGTTCATGCCGCGCGCGAGGCGCTGATCGCCGAGATCGCCGAGGCGCATCGCGCCACCTTCCTCAAGCTCCACGCGAGGCTGGGCGGCGACGGGTCCTTCAGCCCGGACGCAAGGAGCGCCGGGCGGCGCGCGCTCAGAAACGTGCTTCTCGACTACCTCTCCGCCGGCGCGGCCGGCCCAGATCTCGCGTTCGAACACTTTTCTCGCGCCGGCAACATGACCGATCGCGCGGCGGGCCTGACCGTGCTCGCGCATCGCTTCGGCGGCTCGGCGCTGGCCGCCGACGCGCTGCAGAGGTTCGAGGAGCGATTCGCCGGCGATCCGCTGGTCATGGACAAGTGGTTCGCGATCCAGGCCACCACGCCGGGCGCGGACACGGCGGATCGGGTCGGCGCCCTGATGGGCCACCCCGCTTACGCCCGTGCCAACCCGAACCGCGTCCGCTCGCTGGTCGGCGCCTTCGCCAGCGCCAATCAGACCGGCTTCCACCGGGCGGACGGCGCGGGCTACCGCCTGCTCGCCGATGTGGTGCTCGACGTGGGCGCGCGCAATCCGCAGCTCGCCGCGCGTCTGGCCACCGCCATGCGCTCCTGGCGCTCGCTCGAGCCGAAGCGGCAGGAGAAGGCCCGCGAGGCCTTGCTGAAGATCGCGGGCGGCGAGAACCTGTCCACTGACGTGCGCGACATCGTTGAGCGTACGCTGGCTTGACGGCCGAGCGGGCAGTGCTTCGGCTTCTTCGATCGACATATGGCTCCAGTTTTCGACAAATTTTAAAGTTCTGTGGACAACCGGATTCGGCTCTGCTTTTGTGGGGCTGATTCGGCTGTGCGGCGTGTCCGGATCGCTTCAACGAGACAGCTTCGGGGGGCCGGGCATGGCCAATGCGGACGCGTGGGGCGCGGCCGAGGGTGCGGCGTTTGCGGAACCGCAGGCGGAGCCGAACAGGGCGCTTGCGAGCAATGTTCGCATCCTCGCGGAGCCGACCTATCGTCGCCTGCTCGCGGCCGAACCCTGGCTGAGGCGTTCCATCCCGGCGCTGATCGTGTTCTTCCTCGTCATGGTGGCGGGAACGCGCGTCTTGTGGCTCATGGCCGCCTATGAGGAGGTCGAGCGGAGCGGCAGGACGGTTCTGGCGCTGGCCGCAGGCAATCTGGGTCAGGATGCGGAAAACGCGGGCGACACGGCGACCACGCCCGAGGCGGCGCAGACCCTCATCGACGCCACCGACGCGCTCGGCATGCTGGGAGACCAGCATGTGCTCGTGATGACCGACGAGGCGCTGCGCATCACGGCCCTGTCCTCGGACGCGCCGGGTTGGAAAGGCAAGGCGCTGGACGCGATCTTCGACGGCGGCCAGCCGCTGTTCCTGTTCGGCGAGCGGGCCGGCGTCATGGAGGTCGAGATCAACGGCGAGCCCTGGCTCGCGGCACTCCATCTCGGTCCCGAGCGGAGCTATGCGGCCGCCGCGCTGGTGCCCGACGAGGCGCTGTTCGCCGACTGGCGCCGCACCGCGTCGCTCAACGTGACGCTGTTCGTGCTCACGGCCGGCGTCCTGATGATCATTCTCTACGCCTATTTCTGCCAGGCCGCCCGCGCCCAGGCCGCCGACCGCATCTATTCCGAGGCCCATCAGGGCATGGACCAGGCGCTTGTCCGCGGCCGCTGCGGGCTGTGGGACTGGGACATGGCGCGCGGCAAGATGTACTGGTCGCCCTCCATGTATGGGATGCTGGGCTACGAGCCCTGCGCGTCCATGCTACCCTTCGGCAAGGTGGCCGAGATCATCCACCCCGAGGATGGCGACCTGTTCGCGCTCGCCAACAAGATCGTCGCGGGCGAAGCCGACCACATCGATCAGATCTTCCGCATGCGGCACGCCGACGGGCACTGGATCTGGCTGCGCGCCCGCGCCCAGATCGTCGATCCGCACGCGCCGGAACTGCGCCTGATCGGCATCGCCGTGGACGTGACCGAACAGCAGAACCTCGCGCTGCGCTCGGAAGCGGCCGACATGCGGCTCAGGACCGCCATCGAGAACATCTCGGAATCCTTCGTCCTTTGGGATGCGAACGAGCGGCTCGTGATGTGCAACACGAAGTTCCAGCAGGACACCGGCCTGTCGGATCGCGACGTTGTGCCGGGCGCGTCGCGCGAGGCGCTGGAGGAGCGGATGCGCGCCTTCGTGTCCGAGCGCCGGCTCGCCAACGCCCACGGGCCGAAGGGCGGCGCCACCTTCGAACGCCAATTGGCGGACGGCCGTTGGCTGCAGGTCAACGAGCTTCGGACGCGCGACGGCGGCATGGTGTCGGTGGGCACCGACATCACCCAGATCAAGCAGCACCAGGAAAAGCTGGTGGACAGCGAGCGGCGGCTGATGGCCACCATCCATGACTTGAGCCTGGCGCGCCGCGCGGAAGAAGAGCGCGCGCGGGAGTTGGCCGAGCTCAACAAGAAGATGGCCAAGGAGACAGAACGGGCGGAAGCCGCGAACCGCGCCAAATCCGAGTTCCTGGCCAATATGAGCCATGAGCTCAGGACGCCCCTCAACGCCATCATCGGCTTCAGCCAGGTGATGGGCTCGCAACTGTTCGGTCCTGTCGGCAGCTCCCGCTACGAGGAATATGTGCGCGACATCCAGTCGAGCGGCGAATATCTCCTGGGCGTCATCAATGACATTCTGGACATGTCGAAGATCGAGGCCGGCCAGTTCGCCATGGAGCGCGAAGAGATCGACCTCTGCCCACTCATCAACGAAACCGTCCGCGTGATCGCGTTGCAGGCGGCCGGCAAGAAGATCGCGGTGGAGACCAAGATCGCCACCTCCATGCAGCTTTTCGGCGACCGCCGCGCGATCAAGCAGATCGTCATCAACCTCCTGTCCAACGCGGTGAAGTTCACGGGCGAAGGCGGGCACATCCAGGTGCGCGCGCGCCGCGTGGCAGGCGCGGTGATGCTTTCCATCGAGGACAATGGCTGCGGCATCCCCAGGGACGCGCTCTCCAAGCTCGGCCGGCCTTTCGAGCAGGTGCAGAACCAGTTCACCAAGAGCCATACCGGCTCCGGGCTCGGGCTGGCGATTTCGCGCAGCCTCGCCGAACTGCATGGCGGCGCCCTCAAGATCCGCTCCGCGGAAGGCCTGGGCACCATCGTGTCCGTGCGGCTGCCCGTCCGGCCCCAGGCACAGCTCGCCAAAGCCGCCTGACGGGGTCGCGGCAGGCCTCAGGCCGGAGAGCCGACGATCTCGTCGAAGATCGCCGCGACCCGATGCTGCGCGTCCTTGAGATGGGCTTCGAGCACCGCCCAGTCCGGCAGATCGACGGCCCGCAGGATCAGCTCCGTCAGCCCGGGTGAGACGGCGCTTGGGTCGAGCGACTCGGTCAGGCACAGCCGCACGATCTGGGTCAGGGCCGAGAAAAGGCGGAAGGCGTCCTTGAGCGCGTCCCGCTGGGCGGCGCTGGCGAAATCCGGCGCCAGTCTTCCGAGCGCCTCGCCCGTTTCGCGCCGTGGGCTGCCCTCGACGGCCCCGCACAGGTTGGCGCACTGGGCGATGAATTCGAGCTCGATCAAGCCGCCGCGGACGAGCTTCAGGTCCCACAGGTCGCGCGGTGGCTTCTCCTTCAACAGGCGCGCGCGCATCTCCCGCGCGTCGCCCAGCACTTTGGCCCGCTCGCGCGGCAGGGCGATCACCTCGGCTGCTTCCGCCTCCGCGCGGGCGCAAAGCTCCGGGTCGCCGGCGACCGAGCGCGCGCGGGTGAGCGCCATGTGCTCCCAGGTCCAGGCCTCGCTGCGCTGGTAGCGGCCGAAGGTTTGGACGGCCACGGCCACGGGCCCCATATTGCCGGACGGCCTGAGCCGAAGGTCCAGCTCGAACAGCACGCCCTCGGCGGTGGGAGCCGACACGGCCGCGATCAGCCGCTGGGTGAGCCGGGCGTAGTAGAGCGACGGCGCGAGCGGCTTCGGCCCGTCCGACGCCGCGGCATCGGGCGCGTGGTCGTAAAGCAGGATCAGGTCCACATCCGATCCCGCCGTGAGCTCCCGGCTGCCGAGCTTGCCCATGCCCAGGAGCGCCACCGCGCCGTTCGCCACGCGCCCATGCTTGGCCGCGAACTCGGCCTCCACCGCCTTCAAGGTTTCCGCCAGCGTGAGATCGGCCAGGTCCGAAAAGGCGCGGCCAGCGCGCGCGGGTCCGGTCACGCCGGTCAGCAAGCGCACGCCGACGAGGAACTTCTGCTCGGCGGCGAAGATGCGCAGCCGGTCGAGCACGTCCTCGTAGCGCCCCGTGCCGGCGAGAAAGGCCTGAAGCCGTCCATGCAGATGGGCGCGGTCGGGCAACTCGCTCATCAGAGTGGGGTCAAGCAGCCCGTCGAACACATGCGGCCGCCGCGTGATGATGGCGGCGAGCCGCGGCGCCGCGCCCAGGACGGTGACGAGCAGTTCGAGCAGCGGCCTGTTGGAGTGGAGGAGCGAGAAGAGCTGGATGCCGGCGGGCAGGCCGGCGAGAAAGGCGTCGAAGCGAATCGCCGTGTCATCCGCGCGGCCGGTGCGGGCGAAGGCGGCCAGAAGCGCGGGCGTGAGTTCGGTCAGCCGCTCGCGCGCTTCCGCCGAGCGGGTCGCGCGGTAGCGGCCGTAATGCCAGGTGCGGACCACCCGGCTGATGTCGCTGGGCCGCTCGAAGCCCAGACTTCTCAGGGTTTGCAGCGTGCCGGGGTCGTCCACATCGCCGGTGAAGACGAGGTTGCCGATCCCGGCCGAAAGCTCCGGCGCCTTCTCGAACAGCGCGGCATAGTGCGTTTCCACGTCCCGAAGCGTGGCGCGCAACCCTTCGGAAAAATCCTCTTCGCCGGCGAAGCCCAGGAGCCTTGCGATGCGTGTGAGCTCGGCTCCGTCCTCGGGAAGCGTGTGTGTCTGCTCGTCCCGCGCCATCTGCAGCGCATGCTCCACCCGCCGCAGGAACCAGTAGTCGCGCGCCAGCGCGTCCCTCACATCGACGCTGATCCAGCCCTGGCGCGCGAGCTCGTCCAGCATTGTGACGGTTTGCCGCCCGCGCAGCTCGGGGAAGCGTCCGCCGGCAATCAGTTGCTGCGTCTGCACGAAGAACTCGACCTCGCGGATGCCCCCGCGTCCGAGCTTCACATTGTGCCCGCGCACGGCGACCGCCGCGTGACCGCGATGCGCATGGACCTGGCGCTTGATGGAATGGATGTCGGCGATCGCGGCGTAGTCCAGATGCTTGCGCCAGACATACGGGCGGAGTTCGGCCAGGAAGCGCTCGCCGGCGTCCAGATCCCCGGCCAGCGCCCGCGCCTTGATCATCGCGGCGCGCTCCCAGTTCTGGCCGCGCCCCTCGTAATAGTGAAGCGCCGCCTCCACGGGAATGGCGAGCGGGGTGGAGCCGGGGTCGGGCCTCAGCCGCAGGTCGGTGCGAAAGACATAGCCGTGCTCCGTACGCTCCGACAGGATGCGCACCAGCCTGCGCGCGAGCCTCACGAAGAGATCGCCCGCGTCCGCCAGCCCGCGCAGCGCCTCCGCCTGAGGCTCGAAGAACAGGATCAGGTCGATGTCGCTGGAGAAATTCAGCTCCCGCGCGCCGAGCTTGCCCATGCCGAGAACGATGAAGCCCGAGCCTTGGCCGGGCTGAGACGGGTCGGGGAGCGAAAGCTTGCCCGCGCGACAGGCTTCGCGCAGCAGGAAACCCACGCTCGCCCTCACGCAGGCGTCGGCGAGCGCGCTCAACCGCTCAACGGTTTGGGCCGTGTCGGCTTCGCCCGCCAGCTCGGCCAGCGCGATCCAGATTTGCGCCTCGTTCTTGGCCAGGCGCAGCTCGCGCATCAGCGAAGCCTCGACGGTCTCCGCCGCCGCGGCCGCGGCGGCGACGGCCTCCTCGATCTCACGCAGACGCGCGTCTGGCGCCTGCGCCAGCATCCGGCCGGCGATGGCGGGCCGCTTGCGCAGCGTGTCGCGAAAGAAGGGCGAGAGGTCGAGCGCGGCCGCCAGGAAAGCGGAAACGGGCGAGGATCGCGCCAAGGCCTCCGCCAGCGCCTCTTCGCCCTCCCGGTCGGCCGCCAGCCGCAACTCGTCGAGCGCGCGTCCCGCGGCCGACGCATCGAGCGGGCGGAGCTCCGGGAGCGCGCGCGCCAGCAGGGGTCGATCGGCTGGGACGCTCATGGCCGTTCCCTCGATCGGGGAAAGGCCATGACGACGATGAGCCCTGGGTCGCCCGGAGCCAAGCGCAGCTCTCCCCTCTGGAAGGTCATCACGGCTTTGGCGATCGACAGCCCCAGGCCGGAGCCCGGCTCCGTGCGGCTCGCCTCCAGCCGGACGAAGCGCTCGGTGGCGCGCTCGCGATCCATCGCCTCGGGGATGCCGGGACCGTTGTCGGCCACGCTCAGCCGGATTTCCCGCTCGTCCGCCTCCAGCCGCAGGACCACTTTGGCGGCGCCATCGCCTCGGCGCGCATACTTGATCGCGTTGTCCACCAGGTTCGATAGGGCCTGCGCGATCAGCTCGCGGCTGCCCTCCACGACCGCGTCGGTCGGCGTGTCCGCCACCAGCGCCACTCCCTTCTCTTCGGCCAAGGCCTCGTAAAGCTCCAGCACGTCGCGCACCGTCTCGGCAAGGGAAACGGGCGCGAGCATGTCGGGCGAGGTCCGGCCGGCTTCAAGCCGGGAGATGGTCAGGATGGCGTTGAAGGTGCGGATCAACTGGTCGGAGTTATGGATGGTGGCGGCCAGCGCGTCGCGATAGGCGTCGGCGTCGTTGCGCGCCATGGCCTCCTCGGCGCGGTTGCGCAGTCGGGTGAGCGGCGTCTTCAGGTCGTGGGCGATGTTGTCGGAAACCTGCTTCAGGCCTTTGTTGAGCGCGGCGATCTTGGCCAGCATGGCGTTGAGGTTCTCGGACAGGCGGTCGAATTCATCGCCGCTGCCCGAGACGGGCAAGCGCTGGGAAAGATCGCCCTCCATGATGCGGCGGCTGGCTTCCGACATGCCGTCGATGCGCTTGAGCGCGCGCCGGCCCACGAAGAACCAGATGGCCAGCCCCGACAGCGCGGTCATGCCGATCGCCAGCATCAAGGCCTGCCGTACCACGTCGCGCTGGCGTTCGGGCTCGCCCAGATCGCGGCCGACCAGCGCGATCATGCCATTGGGCAGGCGCATCACCAGCGCGATGGCGTAATGCGGGGCCGGCCGCTCGCCCGCGTCGGGCTGCTGAAACTCGCCGTAGCGCTGATAGGTGAAAGGCAGTTCCGTCCAACCCTCCTCGCCGAGGATCGCGGGATCGAGGCTCTCCACATTGCCGGCGAGGATCTGGCCGGCGGGGTCGGCGATCAAATAGAGGTTGGCGCCCGGTTGGCGGGAGCGCAGGCCGATGGTTCGAACGAGAAGCGCCAAGCCCCCGCGCTGATAGGCGCGGTCGAGGCTCTGCACCTCCTCGATGATCGTCTCGCGCGTCTGCGTCGTCAGCATCCGCGACGACAGCGACGTCAGATACAAGACCAGCACCACCGCGCAGATCGCGAACAGCAGGAGGAACAGCGCGGACAGCCGCGCCGCCGTCGTGCGCATCAGGGTGGGCAGAAGCGGCAAGGGCTCACGCCTTCAGCATGTAGCCCGCGCCGCGGACGGTGTGCAGGAGCGGCTTGTCGAATCCCTTCTCGATCTTGCCGCGCAGCCGCGACACATGCACGTCGATCACGTTGGTCTGCGGATCGAAGTGGTAGTCCCAAACGTTTTCGAGCAGCATCGTGCGCGTCACCACCTGCCCGGCATGGCGCATCAGGTATTCGAGCAGGCGGAACTCCCGCGGCTGGAGCGTGATGTCTCGGCCTGCGCGCCGCACTTCCCGGCTCAGGCGGTCAAGTTCCAGATCGCCCACCCGGTAGACGGTTTCGGCCTCGCGTGCCCCACCGCGGCGGCTCAGCGCCTCCACGCGGGCGAGCAGCTCGGAGAAGGCGTAGGGCTTGGCAAGGTAGTCGTCGCCCCCGGCGCGCAGGCCCGTCACGCGGTCGTCCACCTCGCCCAGCGCCGACAGGATGAGGGCGGGCGTCGCCTTGCCCTGCGAACGCAGCGCGGCGATCAGCGAAAGCCCGTCGCGCCGGGGCAGCATGCGATCCACCACCATGACGTCGTAGCCGCCGCTTTCGGCCAGCGCGAAGCCCGTGTCGCCGTCGCCTGCGACATGCGCGACATGGCCGGCTTCCGTGAACGCCTTCTGCAGGTAGTCGGCGGCGTCGCGGTCATCTTCGATCACCAGAATCTTCATGCCGCTCATATAGAACCACCTCACCCCAACGAAAAAGGCGGCCGGACCTTTCGGCCCGACCGCCCCTGATGTCGCGATGCTTGGCTGCGGTCAGCCCTGATCGACGGGCACCGCAACGAAGCGGTTGTTGTCCTCGCGAGTCACCTGGATCAGAACCGACTTGCGGCCGGCCTTGACGGCTTCGTCGATGGCCTTGCGCACGTCGGCCGCCGCCTTGACGGGGGTGGAGTTGACCTGGGTGATCACGTCGCCCGCCTGGAAGCCGCGCTCGGCGGCGTCGCTGTCGGGATCCACATCCGTCACGACCAGGCCCTCGCCGTCCTCGGCGGGCGTCACGGTCAGGCCGAGCGAGGCAAGCGAGCGCCCTTCCGGCTTCGCCGGCTCGGCGTCCTCGGTCGGCTCGGCCGCAGCGAGCTGCTCCGCGCTCGGCATCTCGCCCAGCGTGACGGGGATGTCCTGCGCCTTGCCGTCGCGCCACACGTTCAGCGTCACCGTCTGGTTCGGATCGAGGCCGCCGATGGTGCGGGCCAGTTCGCGCGGACCCTCAACCGGCTGGCCGTTCACCTGAGTGATCACGTCGCCCGCCCGGATGCCCGCCTTGGCCGCAGGGGTGTCGGCGTTCGACTCGGACACCAGCGCGCCCTTGGCTTCGTTCAAGCCGAGCGACTCGGCGATGTCCTGATCCACCGGCTGGATCTGAACGCCGAGCCAGCCGCGCTCCACGTTGCCGTCGGCCTTGAGCTCCTCGATCACTTGCCGAGCGGTCGTGGCGGGGATGGCGAAGCCGATGCCCACGCTGCCGCCGGAGGGCGAGAAGATGGCGGTGTTCACGCCGACCACTTCGCCGGCCAGGTTGAAGGCCGGGCCGCCTGAATTGCCGCGGTTCACGGCCGCGTCGATCTGGATGAAGTCGTCATAGGGGCCCGCGCCGATGTCGCGGCCGCGCGCCGAAACGATCCCGGCCGTCACCGTGCCGCCCAAGCCGAAGGGATTGCCCACGGCCACGACCCAGTCGCCCACGCGGACGCGCGCATCGTCGCCGAAATCCACATAGGTGAATTTCTCGGGTCGATCGACCTTGAGCAGGGCCAGGTCGGTGCGCTGATCGGTGCCGATCAGCTTGGCGTCCAGCTCCTCACCCGTGTTGGTCACCACCGTGAAGCCCGTGCCGCCCTCGACGACGTGGTTGTTGGTAACGATATAGCCGTCCTCCGACACGAAGAAGCCCGAGCCCTGCGAGCTCTGGGGCCGCATGTCGCGGCGGCCGAAGGGACGATCGCCATCGCGGCGCTCGCCGCGGAACTCGCGGAAGAAGCGCTCCATCGGGTGACCCTCAGGCAGCTCGAAGCCTTCCATGCCCTCCATGTCGGCGGCGGCAGGTGCAGCCCTCGCCTCCACCCGCACGCTGACCACGGCAGGCGACACGCGCTCCACCACGTCGGCGAAAGAAGGCACCTGAACGGTGTTGTCCACAGGAACGGGCTGCGCCTGGACGGGAGCCACGCCGGTCGTCACCGCGCCGAAGCCGATCGAGCCGGCGATCGCGACGGAGGCGACCGCGGCCAGGAGCCGGTTCCGCGCACGTGAAGAGATGTTTTTCATGCGTTCCATTCCTCTCAAGCACGAAGACGCTTTCGCAGCGTCCTTCGGCGCGAGAGATAGGAAGACTCACATTACGCGGCGATGGCCTCTGGATGAAACTTTGGTAAGGAAGCGGAAGGGCGCGCCGACTGCGGGCGTCACGCTTTCAAGAGAACCTCGACCGAACGCATGCAATCGGATCACGGTCTTTGCGCCACGGTCACGGGCGCCGGCAGCCCACATGGCATCGGCTTCGCCGCGGCCGCCGCGCTGGGCCGAAAGGGCTTTGCGCTTTCGCTCGTCTCCACGACGGGCCGCATCCACGACCGCGCCGAAGAGCTCAGCCGCCAGGGCTTTTCGGCGCGAGGCTTCGTGGCGGACCTGACAGATGCGGACGCCGTCCAGGCGCTGGCCGGCGAGATCGGCCGCGCCGACGTGCTCGTCAACAATGCGGGCATGGCGGTGCTCGGCCGCCTCGACGCTTCGGCCCCGCTGGAAGCCATGACGCCCGCCATGTGGACGGCGAGCATGGAGCGCAACCTCCTCACCGCCTTCCTGATGACGAGAGCCGTCCTGCCCGGCATGAAGGCGCGGGGCTGGGGGCGCATCGTCAACATCTCGTCCACGACCGGCGCGGTGGCAGGCGTCGCAGGCGACGCGGCCTATGCGGCGGCCAAAGCGGGGATGCTCGGCTTGACGCGCGCCTTGTGCCTCGAAGTCGCGGCGTTCGGGATCACGGTGAACGCCGTCGCGCCGGGCTGGATCGCCACAGGCTCACAAACCGAGGCCGAGGCGCGAGCAGGTCTCGCCACGCCCGTGGGGCGCTCTGGCCGGCCGGAGGAGGTGGCCGCCGCCATCGCCTTCCTGGCCTCGCCGGACGCATCCTACGTCACGGGCCAACTGATCGTGGTGGACGGCGGCAACAGCGTGGTCGAGGATCGGTCTCGACCGTGAATACTGCCTCCGAGGTGAAAACAAACGGCTCGTCGTTTAGCTGCCGATGCTTTCACCTCGTTCCCCCAGCAAGGCGTCGAGCCGTCTGCGTTCCTCCGCCGTAAGCGGTGGCGATGCCGCCGGCTTACGGCGGAGGAACGCCAAGAAGACCGCAGCCCCTCCCCCCAGCAAAAGAATCAGAGGCGTCACCCACAACAGCATGTTGCGGGTGTTCCACTGCGGGTCGAGCAGCACGAACTCGCCGTAGCGCGCGACCACATAGTCCAGCACCGCCGCGTCGCTGTCGCCGGCCTGGAGCCGCTCGCGCACCAGCAGGCGGAGGTCGCGGGCCAACTCGGCGTCCGAATCGTCGATGGACTGGTTCTGGCAGACCAGGCAGCGAAGCTCCGCCGAGATCGCCCGCGCCCGCGCCTCAAGGGCCGGATCGGCCAAGATTTCGTCGGGCTGCACGGCGAGAGCCGGACCGATCCAGGCCCAGGCCAGCACGAGGAGCAAGGCCCGAACGTGCCTCATTCCGCGGCCTCCGGAAGGGCTGCACGAGCCTTGGCCCGAGCCGGCGCGCCGACCCGGTGACGCCGGTCGCTCAGCGAAAGCATCCCGCCGGCCATCATCGCGAGCGCGCCCAGCCAGATCAGCGTCACCAGCGGCTTCCACCAGACCCGAACGACCAAGCCGCCGCCCGGCGTCGCGTCGCCCACGGCGACGTAAAGCTGGCTCAGGCCGAGCGTTTCGATGCCGGCTTCGGTGGTGGCGCTTTGGCGCGCGGGGTAGAAGCGCTTCGCCGAAACGATCGTCCCCAATGCCTCTCCGTGTGCGCCCAGCCGCGTGAAGCGCGCCTGCTCCTCGCGAAAATTCGGGCCGGCGGCCTCGACCGTTCCCTCCAAGCGCAGGCTGTGCCCGCCGCCCGCCCGGATCACGTCGCCCGGCTTTGCCGCGACGATGCTTTCCGTGCCGAAGGCGAGCGCGCCCACGAGCCCCAGCACCGTGATGCCGAGCCCCGCATGGGCCAGCGCACCCCCGAAGGCCGCGCGCGGCAGGCCCAGGAGCCGGCTCGCGGCCACCCGCAGCCGGACCTGCGGCAGGCCCGAGCGCAGGAACAGATCCGTCGCAGCGCCAGCGATCAGCCAAACGCCCAAGCCGATGCCAAGCATCGCGAAGGCGGAGCGCCGGTCGAACAACAGCGCCGTCACGAGCATCGCAAGAACGCCCGCCCCGAACGCCGCCATCAGCCGCTGCGCGGCCCCAAGCGCGTCGCCCCGCTTCCAGGCGAGCAGCGGCCCGAACGGCACAGCGAGCAGCAGCGGGACCATCAGCAGGCCGAAGGTCAGGTTGAAGAAGGGCGCGCCCACGGAAATCTTCGTGCCGGTGACCGCCTCGAGCGCCAGCGGATAAAGCGTGCCCACCAGAACCGTGCCCGTCGCCGCCGACAAGAACAGGTTGTTGAGCACCAAAGACCCCTCGCGCGAGATCGAGTGGAACAGCCCGCCGGGCGTCAGCGCGGCGGCGCGGCCTGCGAAGAGCGCGAGCGAGCCGCCCACGAAAACGCACATGATCGCCAGGATGAACACGCCGCGGGACGGGTCGGTCGCAAAGGCATGGACCGATGTGAGCACGCCCGAGCGCACGAGGAAGGTGCCGAGCAGCGACAGCGAGAAGGTCAGGATCGCGAGCAGAACCGTCCAGACCTTCAGCGCCGCGCGGCGCTCCATCACCACGGCCGAGTGCAGGAGCGCGGTTCCCGCGAGCCAGGGCATGAAGGAGGCGTTCTCCACCGGATCCCAGAACCAGAACCCGCCCCAGCCCAGCTCGTAATAGGCCCAGTAGGAACCCATGGCGATGCCGCCCGTCAGGCAGGTCCAGGCAAGCAGCGTCCAGGGCCGCACCCACCGCGCCCAGGCCGCGTCGATACGCCCCTCGATCAGCGCCGCCACCGCGAAGGAGAAGCAGACGGAGAAGCCGACATAGCCCAGGTAAAGCAGCGGCGGATGCACTGCCAGGCCGATGTCCTGGAGCACGGGGTTCAAGTCGCGGCCCTCGACCGGCGCGGGGTCGAGCCGGATGAACGGATTCGAGGTCAGGAGGATGAAGAGCAGGAAGGCCGCGCCGATCAGCCCCTGCACGGCAAGCACGTTCGCCCGCAGGCTTTGGGGCAGGTTGCCGCCCCAAAGCGCCACCAGCGCGCCGAACAGGGCCAGGATCAGCACCCATAGCAGCATGGAGCCTTCGTGGTTCCCCCACGCGCCCGTGATCTTGTAGAGCATCGGCTTCAGCGAGTGGGAGTTCTCCCACACGTTGAGCACGGAGAAATCCGAGCCCGCATAGGCCGCGACGAGCACCGCGAAGGACATCGCGACCAGCGTGAAGCCGGTGAGCGCGATCGCATCGCCGGCCGCCATCATGCGGCGGTCGCCGACCCAAGCGCCGGCGAACGGCACGGCGGCCTGGATCAGGGAAAGCGCCAGCGCGAGAACCAGCGCGAAATGCCCGAGCTCCACCATGTCTACGGGGTCGCCTCCTCCTGCCACACGCCTTTGGCCTTGAGGCCCTCGGCCACTTCGGGCGGCATGTAGCTTTCGTCATGCTTGGCCAGCACGCTGTCGGCCCGGAACACGCCATCCGCGCCGAAGCTGCCTTCCGTGATCACGCCTTGCCCCTCTCGAAAAAGGTCGGGCAGCAGACCGGAATAGCTCACGGACACGGCCTCTTGGTTGTCGGTCACGGAAAACACCACGGCCGAAGTATCCTGCTTGACCGTGCCGGGCGCCACGAGCCCGCCCAGGCGGATGCGCTGCCCCGGCTCGAGGGTGGCCGCGCGCAACTCGGTCGGCATGAAGAAGTAGGACGCCTTCTGCCCCAGCGCATAGAAGGTCAGCCCGGCGGCGGACGCCAGAAACGCGCCGCCCGCCGCGATCACTGCCAGCCGTTTTCCCTTGCGCGTCATGGCTGCGCGCCCACGGAAACGCCCAGCGAGCGGGCCAGCGCCGCCAGCGTCCTCGCCCCGTCGCTCTCCCGGCCGAGCGCTTCAGTCCCGCGCAGGAGCGCGTCCTGCGCCTGCTCCTGCCGGCCCAGCACCGCATAGGAGCGCACGAGCTTCATCCAGCCCTCGGCGTCGCCCGGTTCCTCGCGCAGCTTGGCGTCCAGGCTCGCCACCATGTCCTCGATCATGGCCGAGCGCTCCTCTTCGGGAAGCGCCGAAGCCGACTCGACCTGCTCCTCCGTCGGCCCAGGGGCGGCCGCCGCGCCGGCCTGCCGCTCGCTTTGCGCGATGGCTTCGGCCACCACCGGCCGCCAGGGCGAAGTTTCCGGCAGGTCCGCCTGCATCGCCCGCCACGCGTGAAGCGCCGCCTGCCTGTCGCCGTCCTGCGCCTTCGCTTGCGCCAGCCGGAAGCGGGCGAGGCCGTTCCGCGGGTCGATCGCAAGCGCCCGCTCGAAGGCCGCTCTCGCCTCCGGCACGACCTCGCCTTGCGCCTGGCCCGTCAGGGCCTCGCCCAAACCGGCCTCGCGCACTGCTGTGGCGCCAAGCAGGCGGATGGCGTTGCCGAAACTCTGCGCGGCGTCCGCGAAACGCCCCATCTGCAGATAGGCCGGCGCGACCGCGTCCCAGCCCGCCCCGTCCTCGGGAGCGCTTCTCAGCCGCCGCTCCGCGCGCGCCAAAAGCTCTTCCGGCGTGCTTTGCGCCGGATCCTTGTTGAGCCGCGCCTCGAGCGGCTGCGAAGGCAGGTGCGGCGAACCCAGGCCGGCATAAAGGCCCCAGCTCAGGAGCGGCACCGCCAGCACGGCCGCCGCTGCGAAAACCTTTCTCGCGCCCGAGCCGGCGGCCTTCGCGCCTGAGCGCTCGCGGTCCAGCTTGAGGATGCGCCGGCCGATCTCGGCGCGCGCCTCTTCCGCCTCGGCGCGCCCGATCAGCCCGCGCGCCTCGTCACCGTCGATCTCGCCGAGTTGGTCACGGTAGATGTCGAGATCGGGCGCATGCGAGCCATCCTCCGCCTCTTCATCCCGAGATGACAGGGGCAAGAGAACCGCCAGACTCGCGCCAAGCGTCAAAAGGGCGGCGATGATCCAGAACAGCATCGCGAGGTTCTACCGTGGCCGGACGACATTGATAGTGACGCCCGCATGGCGGAACAATGTCGCCGCCCTGCGGCGGATTGCCGGAGCGGCATCAGTCAAGAGGCGTCCAGCTTCCGTCCGGGTTGCGGCAGGCCGCGCCGCGGGCCGTCCGCGAGCCCTTTTCCGTGAACACGGTCTGCTTGTATTGCCGGCAGTCCTGGGCGCCGACGCGATAGGGCTGGGCCGCCACCACCTCGCCGCGCCGCGCTGGGCTCTCGCCGCTCCAGGCGACCTTCTGGGCAGCGGGCGTGTACTCCAGCGCACGATATTCCGCTTCCAGCGCTCGCGCCTTCTCGTCCCCGCTCAAATCCTCGCCGATCGGCCCGCCGATCAGCCCGCCCTTCATCTGCGCGATGATGGTCGCCTGCACGGCGCTCGAGCCGGAGGCGCCGGGCAGGCCGATAGAGGGTCCGCCGCCCAGCGTCGTGCAGCCGGCAAGCAGCGCGCCGCTGAGAACGAGCCCGGCCGCGCCCGATCGGGGCAAGGCAAAAACCTGTCTGGCGAGCTCGCGAGGCACAGCGATGAAACTTCTTCTGCTGGGTTGATCGATAGGCCGACACGCCCTCGATAGAGCGTGCCGGCCTCCATCTATGGGCGAAATCCGACAGCGGCAAGCCGGTCCCTACTCGACGCTCCGCAGCCGCACCCGCGCCGCCAGCCCGCCCAGGCCCGAGCGGCCCAGCGACAGCTCGCCGCCATATTCCTGGACCAGCTCCGCCACGATGGCGAGCCCCAAGCCCGTGCCCGGCTTGCTTTCGTCCAGCCGCCGGCCGCGCTGGAGCGCCTCGCGCGCTTGATCGTCGGGAATGCCGGGGCCGTCGTCCTCCACCATGAGCTCGAACCGCCCGCCGCTGTCGAGCGGGCGCGTCGAGACCGCCACAGTCGAGCGGCACCATTTGGCGGCGTTCTCAAGCAAGTTGCCCGCGATCTCCTCCAGATCCTCGCGCTCGCCGCCGAAGACGATCTCCACTGGGGGCAGCGCGAGTTTGAGCTCGACCTGCGGGTTCAGCTTGCCGATCACCCGCGCCAGCCGCTCGACCGTGGGAGCGACGGGCGCGCGAAAGACCACGGTGTCGCGCTGGGCGACGACGCGGGCGCGGCTCAAGTAATGCTCCACCTGGTCGCGCATGGCGCTCGCCTGTTCGGCGATGAGCCGGCCCTTCTCGCCGCCCATCTGCCGGCCCTCGTTGACCAGCACCGCCAGCGGCGTCTTCAGCGAATGCGCGAGGTTGCCCACCTGCGTGCGCGCCCGCTCCACGATGCGGCGGTTGTTCTCGATCAGCGCGTTGGTCTCGCTGGCGAGCGGCTCGATCTCGGCGGGGAAGCGACCGTCCAGCCGCTGCGCGGCGCCTGTCCGCACCGCGGCCAGCGCCGCGCGCACCCTGTTGAGCGGCCTTAAGCCCAGCAGGATCGCGAGCGCGTTGATGGCGATCATGCCGGCGCCGAACAGCGCGAGATAGGTGAAGAGCCGCCCCTCGAAGCGGTCGATCTCGGCTTCGAGCTCCGTCAGGTTGCCCATGACCCGGAACCGCGCCACGCGGTTCTCGGCGTCGAGCACGACCTCGCTTTCCAGCACCTCGATCTCCTCGCCGTTCAGGCCGTCGGCCCGATAGGTGCGGCGGAAGCTCTCGTCGAACGGCGCTTCCCGCGGCGACGGCGACGGGATGTCGCCGGTCATGGACAAGGACCGCCGCGCGTCGATCAAGCCTTGGCCGACCGGCTCCACCGACCAGTACCAGCCGGAGCGAAGCCGGGAGAAACGCAGGTCGCCGAGATCCGGGCTGCCCGTCAGAACGCCGTCCTCGCTCACGCCCACCGAGCCGATCAGATTGAAGAGATGCGCCGACAAGAGGCTGTCGAAGCCGCGCTCGCTGACGTCGCGGTAGAGCTGCACGATGACGGTGGAGATCACCACCAGCGCGACGATCGCCCACACCGTCGAGAAGGCGATCACGCGGAAAGTGAGCGACCGCGGCGAGACCGCGGCCGCGAGCGAAGCCGGCGATTTCAGCTCTGCGGCTCCCGGATGCGGTAGCCCATGCCGCGCACGGTCTCGATCATTTCCACGCCCATCTTCTTGCGCAAGCGCCCCACGAACACCTCGATCGTGTTCGAGTCGCGGTCGAAGTCCTGGTCGTAGAGGTGCTCCACGAGTTCCGTGCGCGAGATCACCTCGCCCATATGGTGCATGAGATAGGCCAAGAGGCGGAACTCGTGCGAGGTGAGCTTCAACGGCATGCCGTTGAGGTCGGCCTTGGATGCTTTGGTGTCGAGCCTGAGAGGCCCGCAGACCAGTTCGGACGAGGCATGGCCCGCCGCGCGGCGGATCAGCGCGCGCAGCCGCGCCAGCACCTCCTCCATGTGGAAGGGTTTCGCCACATAGTCGTCGGCGCCGGCGTCGATGCCGGCCACCTTGTCGCTCCAGCGGTCGCGCGCCGTCAGGATCAAGACCGGCATCTTGCGCCCGGCGCGCCGCCAGCGCTCCACCACGCTGATGCCGTCCATCTGCGGCAGGCCGATGTCGAGGACCACGGCGTCGTAAGGCTCGGTGTCGCCGAGGAAATGGCCCTCCTCGCCGTCGAAGGCCTTGTCCACGACATAGCCCGCGTCCTCCAGCGCCGCGACGAGCTGGCGATTGAGGTTGCGGTCGTCCTCGACCACGAGAATGCGCATTGTGTGAGTCTGTCCCTGCAACGTTAGAGGCTGTTATAGGTCATGAACGGGCGTTGTGTCGCGTCAGCAAGGCCAGGCGTGAGCGCCGGAGGGCGTCGCCGGGCTTGCCGATAGTCCCGCTATCGGTCTGCGCCCGGCTCCTACCCAGCGCTCACGCCTGGGCAGCGCAACGCTCGTTCATGACCTATAACAGCCTCTAGATCAGTCCACAGGTATCACGAATTCCTGTCGGCGGGGACGCTCGCCGTCGCGCCCAGGCACGAGCACCACGATCACGCAGACCGTGCGGCCCCCTTGGTCGCGCGCCGAAGCACGCGCCAACTGCCCGCCGTTCTCGGCGGCCACCCGCTCGCCGACCGCATAGCAATCGGCCTGCGCCACCTCATAGCTTTCCGGCGCCGCTGCGTCCTGGGCTGCGGCCGGCAGCACCTGGCCGCAGGCCAGCAACGCGCTCAGGAGCGCATTGCGAAGCCAGGAGGTGAGAGAAGGGAAAGCAGGCATGACGCGACCATAGGAAGACTCAACTGAACCTCCCATGAACGCCCCCGGCGACGCACGGTTCATCCCTTCTTCCCCCTGCCCTCCTTCTCCCTACCCGATCCGGTCTCGCGCGAGCAACCGGCCGGCGATGGCCGTCAGGCCGGCGGCGGCCGTGACGAGTTCCAGGATCGCATCGGTCAGCGCGCCGTGCTCGATGCCGTGCGTAGGCACATCGAAGAGCCCGAGAAAGGCGACCAGGATGGTCACGACAGCCGCCCAGATCGTGCGCGACAGATACCACGGCTTCACGTCGGTCATGCTTTTCCTCCTTCGTTGAAAACTCATGCGATCGGCAGGGCGAAGCTCTTGGCCGCCTGAAGCCCCCAGCCCACGCCCGTGCCGCGCTGCCGTACCCGGAGGTCCAGCGCGGCGGGCAAGGTGGGGAAGTCGGCCGCGAGCTCAGCCGCCCCGTAGAGCCAGTTCGGGGCGGGCGCTTCCGCTTGCCGCACGGGCGCGCCGCCGGCCGGCGCGACCTCCACGAGGTAGGCCTCGCGCTCCTCGCCGAGCGGCACGTCGTCGCCTTCCCACGCATCCGCGTCCACCCGGCCGCGCCGGACCCAGGTAAAGCGGATGCCGCCTGCCTCAGGCCGGGCGCTGATATGGGCGGGCCGCAGCGGCAGCCGCGCCCGGACACCTCCCACAACCGATTGCGAGGCGAAGAAGCGGTCGGAAAAGATGCGCCCGCTCGGACCGCCGCGCCAGACCAGCGTCCGCCCAGCTTCGCCCGCTCTCAGCCCCGCCGGCACAAGCGCGTCGTCCAGCATCACCGCGTCGGCGCCCGCCGGCGCGCCTGCCTCCGCCGCATCCTCCGTGCCGAGCTGGCCTCGCAACAGGTTGGAAAGGCGGAACACGCCGGGGGCGACCTCCTCCGCCTCTTCGAACTGCAACACCTCCCAGGCGCCTGCCGCCGAGCGGACGGCCGGCGCATTCGCCCCGGCCAGGAGCTGTTCGCGCGAAACGCTGGCCGCCGCGCCCTCGTTGAGCTCCACCATGACCTTGGATGCCCGGTCGAACCGGCCGGAAACACCGGGCCGCAGGGGCTCCAGGAGCCTGCCCGCGGTGGCGGGGTGCGGCACGGAAGTCCGCAAGGCGAAATTGCCGCCATCGGGCGAGGCGAACAGCGCCTGTGGCCGCCACGGCTTCTGCCACATCGCCACCCGGAACCGCTCCTCGGGGGCTGCGGCCGAGCCGTTGGCCGGCAGGTCGAGGAACAGCATCAGCGGCCGCCCGGCGGGCGCGTTCAGTGCGTTGGGCTGGGGAGGTTCCGCCGCCGCCCACGCGGAGGCCAGCGCCTTCGGCCGACGCCGCGCCCGGACGGAGCGGACGAGGCCCTTCTCCACCTCCAGCGCCTGGAACGGATCGCCGCTTTCAGCCAGTCGCAGGAGCATTCCCGGCTCGACATCGGCCTCGGGGCTCAACGCGAAGCGCAGTTCCTCGCGCCCGGCCCATTGCCGCCGAAGCCAGTCCGAGGCGAGCGCCGAGGCCTGGGCGGGCTCCATGACGGCCGGAAGCGCGGTCGCATGCCGCCGCGTGACGCCGCCGCTCTCGCGAAATGCGCGGGCCGTCGCCGCCTGATAGCCCGTCCAGGCGTCGCGAAACGACAGAACGGCTTCCGTCGGCAGTTCGCGGTCGGGCTCGCGCACCCGCTCCAGCGCCGCGCCGTCCTCCGGCAGCACCATCTCCTCAGGGTCCACGTCGCGCTCGATCAGCGCGCCGTCCGCGCGGAAGGCAAAACCCTCCGCCCCCTCCACGATGCTCAACCCGAACAGGTCGGCGAGCGGCTCGATCTGCTCGCGCGCCGCGCCCGGTTCGCAGACATAGCCCTGCAGGCTTCCCTCGGCCTGCGCAACGTCGGCCGCCGGTAGGCCGTGATCGCGAAGGATCGCCTGGATCAAATCGGCGATCGCCGGCGCGTCGAGCCGTCCGTTCAGCCAGTGGCCGCCCGTCCAGTTCGCGCCGTCGGCCCAGCGGTCGGCGCGGGCGGGGAACGCCGGAAAGGGCCGCGCGTCCCAGGCCCAGGCATAGATGCGGGAGAAATCCAGCATCCGCCCGCCATAGGCCGGCGACACCGGGTTGTCGGCTTCCGCGAAGCCTTCTGCATCGGGGCACCACCAGCCGAGATGCGCTTCGAGAAAGCGCCGCTGCACGAGGTCGTTGCGCCCGCCATTCGAGAAATGGGGCAGCGCGCTTTCCGCCGATTTCGGGTCGGGGAAGACGTTGGGCTGGTTCGCGCCCTTGTCCACGGCCGGGCAGCCGAGCTCCGTCAGCCAGATCGGCTTGGATTTCGGAACCCAGGCCGTGGGCTGCGCCGCCTCCACCCCGCCGATCCGCTGAAAATGCGGCTCGGCCCACCAGCTCCAAAGATCCTTCGGCCGGAACACCCACGGCTTTCCGTAGGCGCCGTCCGTGATCGCCGCCCGCGCCCGGGCCGCCCGCGCGGCCTCGTCGGGATAGAACCAGTCGAACCCCTCCCCGCCCCGGATCGCCGCCCGCAAGGCGGCCGGATCGGCCTGGCCCTTGGCATCGTCCGGGTTGCCGGTTTCGAGGTCGCCGTCGCGCCAGTCGCTGAGTGGCATGTAGTTGTCGATGCCCACGGCACTGATCGCGGAATGCGCCCAGAGCGCGTCGAGGTGGAACAAGCGATCGCCGCTGCCGTCGGCCGGCTGGTGGCCGAAATACTCGCTCCAGTCCGCGCCATAGGTCAGCTTCGTCGCCGGCCCGAGGATTTCCCGCGCCTCGCCCGCGAGCCGGCACAGTTCCTCCACGAAGGGGAAGGCGCCCGCGCCGTCGCGCAAGCTCGTCAGCCCGCGCAACTCCGAGCCCAGCAGGAAGGCGTCCACCCCGCCCGCGGCCTGCGCGATTCTCGCGTAATGCAGCACGAGCCGGCGATAGCCCCAGTCCGCGCTCGGGCCGGAATAGTCCACGCCTTGACCATCGGCATCGAAATGGCCAGGCAGGGTCGCCCCGCAGAATGCGGCCACCGCCGTTCTCGCCCCAGCCGTCTTGTCCGGCGTGCCCGCGCGGCCCGGCGCGGGCGAAACCGTGATGCGCCCGCGCCAGGGATAGGCGGCCTGCTCCGGCGCGCCATAGGGATCGGGCAGGCCGTTGTTCTGCGGCACGTCCATCATCACGAAGGGATAGAGCGTCACCTTCAGCCCGCGCGCCTTGATGGCTTCGATCGCCGCGATCACGCTCCTGTCGGACGGCGTGCCGCCATAAGCCGCCCCGCCGCCGTGCCGCGACACCGCCGCGGCCTCCCCGCGAGAAAGGCCCGAGACCCTCCACGCCTCCGAGAACCCCGAGAGGTTCTTGTCCGTCACCATGGGCCGGATGCGGCAGTGCTCCGCCCGCAGATCGTCGCCGAACCAGGTCGCCACGAGCGCCACATGCTCGAGCTTCGGGCACAGCGCCTGAAGCTCGTCCAGCGAAGCCTCGAAATCGCTTTCAGCGTAGAGCACGTGCCGGTTCAGCGCCTCGTCCTCGCCGCCGCGGATTTCCCGCGTCACGAGTTCCGGCGACAAGCCATACTCCGTCGCACCAGGGATCAGGCACACCGCGCGCAGATCCTCGTGCAACCGGCCCACGGGCCTCAGCATCTCGAACTGGAGCTGCGGCAGCCGGTTGCCGAAATCGCCGATGGGCAGCCGCTCCACCACGGCATAGGCTGTGCCGCGATAAGCCGGAGCAAAGCCCTCCCCCTGCTTCACGGCGATCAGCGGGTCGGGCAACTGGTCCTCGGTGCCCCGGTGGACCCGCAGCTCCACCTCGGTCAGGTCGAGCTCGCGCCCGTCCGCCCACACCCGGCGCACGCCGGCGATCGGCCCCTCGCACAGCCCGAAGGCGGCATTGGCGTAATAGGAATATTCCGTGACCTTGGCCCCGCCGCCACCGGCGCCCTTGCCGCCCTGGCGGCGCGTCTGCCGCTTCTCCTCGAAGCGCGTGGCCCAGATCAGCGTGCCGCCCACGCGCGCCGCGCCATAAACGCGCGGCAGGGCCGCGCCTTCTTCCGCCGTGAAGAATTTCTGCGCGTTGAGGCGCGCGCCCTCGACGTGCCGCTCGCCGCCCAAGAGCGCGCGATCGACGGCGTAGCCCGCCAGCGCGCCGGCCGCCGTGCCGAGCGCCGCTCCGACCGGGCCGAACAGCCCGCCCAGGGCCGCCCCCGCCGCCTGCAGGATCACGGTCGCCATGAGAACCCTCTTCTGGGTTGATGTTCAGGGATTGGGAAACCGGAACGCCCCGGCGATCCGTTTCCGCCAGGAAGGCACGAGCGGCGACACCGTCACCGCGTGGCCCTCATAGGCATGGACGAAGCGGTCTGGGGCGCAGAGGATGCCTGCATGCTTGGCCGGGAGATGCGGCCGCCAGCGGAACAGCACGACACATCCCGCCCCAGCCTCTCCCAAGGGCGTCTCCACCAGGTGCCGCCGCGCCGCTTCGAGCAGCCGCTCGCCCCCGCCGGCTTCCGCCCAGTCCGGCGCATACGGCCCCGGCTCCTCCGGCGCCGCCCCCCGCAGCGCCGCATAAACGCCCATCACCAGGCCCAAACAGTCCGCGCCCACGCCCTTCTTCCGGCCCTGGTGGCGATAGGGCGTGCCCACCCAGGTCAGCGCCTCGCGAACGGCGGCCCGGGCGATTTCCGCCTCCGTCACCGCACCAGCGGCGCGCCGTCGAACACCGCCTCCTCCGACACATAGGCATAGGCCGCGTCATTCCCCGGCAGATGAGGAAAGCCACGGAAGTTTATGCTGTTGCTGAATTTTTGTTTGCACGTCGCGAATCTCTTGTCGCATCCCGCCCGCACCGTGAACGCCTCCCCCACCGCCGCTTCGACCGCCTCCTCAAGCAGAAGGTGAACGGCCCCGCTAGCCACGCGGTGCTCCCGCACCCGCGCCGCCTGACCGGCCCGCTCCCCGCTCGCCCAGGTGAGCCGCCCCTGCGCGAACCAGCCCGCCGCGAAGCCGCCCAACCCGCTCACCCGCAACAGCCCCAGCCCCTCGTCGGCCAGCACCGCGCCCGCGCCGTTGAACGCCGCGCCTCCGACGCCGGCGCGGCAGCGCTCGTCGCCCAGTTCGGCATCGCAGCGCCGCGCCACGAAGCGCCCTCCCGGCCGGTCGAACGGATGGGCCAAGCTCTTCAGCTCCGCCCAGAAGCGGCCGTCCCGCCGCGCGATCCGGCCCAGCACCGCCCGCCGGATCACCGTCCGCTCCGCCGGCGCGCGCCAGTTTACGAGCCAGCACGTCACCTCCGCGTCATCGAACCGGCCGCTCGAAATGTCCTCCTCGCCGATTGTCGCCGAGGACAGCGCGCCCTCCACATCCATCGCGTCCGTGGAGAGCCCGATGCTGCGCCGCGCCTCGCTCGCGACAAGCCCCGTGTCGGGCTCGAACGCCACGCCCTCGAACTCCAGCGCCCGGTCGTGCTCGGTGAAGCCCAGCGCCGCGCCCTCTTTCGGCTGGAGCGCCCAGCAATGGCAGACGGTCGTCACCTCCCGCGCGAGATGCGCGGCGAGTTCCGGCGGATATGTGCTCATAACCGCACCTCGATCAACGGAATGGTCGGGATCTGTCCGGCCCGGAACGCCGTCAGGCTCACCTCCAGCCGCTCGGCGTCGAAGCGCACGGGCACGTCGAAGCTGAAGCCGGCCGTCACCACGGCGTTGGCGGGCGGTGGCTCAGCGAACACCACCTCCCCCGTCACGTCAAAATTCCAGCCGCTCACGGCTGCGCCGTTCACCGCGACCGCCAGGCTGCCCGCCACGGGTTTGCGGATCGGCCGGCGCTCCGCCTCCTCGCCCGTGCCATACGTCTTCACGAGCAAAAACCGCGTCCGCGCGCCGTCGCTCGCCCCCAGCGGCTGGTCGGCGGCGGAGGGCGTCTCGTTCGGCCGGCAGGACTTTTGGTCGAATGGGTCGCGGAAGCGGAAGGCGTGCAGCGGCCCGCGCCGCGCCTCGAAGAAGCTCAGCACCTCATAAAGGTCGTCGAGGCTCTTCACGCCCGTGCCGGCGTCATAGCGCCGGCGGGCCTGTGCCGTGCGCAGATTGCGCCGCTCGCGGCCCGAGACGAGCCCCACGATCTCCACCCGCCGCTCCGGCCCGCCCGTCGCGCCGAACGAGACGGCGGTCGGAAACAGCACGTCGTGAAAGGAAGAAAGCTCCGGCATAGGCCCCTCACAAGGTTCGTGCGCCGCGGGAAACCGCCCGCGCCAGCATGCCCGTCACCTGCGCCTCCGACTTGCGGAAGGAGGCGGCGTCGGGCGTCGAGACGTTGAACACCACCTGCACCGGCGCGCCGCCTCCGCCGCTCGCCACGCCCAGGCTCCCGTCCGGGCCGCGGCGGAGCGGCATGACTGCTTCCGGCCCCGCCTCGCCCATCAAGCCCACCGCGCCGCCCGCTGGAAAGAAGGTCGGCGACGACACCACCCCGCCCTTGGCGAAGTGGATCACCGGGGCGGCCCCGCCCGCCAAGCCTCCGAGCAGCTTCGCGAACAGCCCGCTCGCCAAGTTCTCCACGGGCTTCAAGCCCTGCCCCAGCGCCATGCCGGCGAGGTTCAGCGCCAGCCGCTTCAGCACGTCGTCGAGTTCCTGCCCGCCCACCGCCGCGCTCTTGAGCGCGCCTGAGAGCTGCCGCCCGAACCCATCCGCCAGCCGGCTCAGATCGTTCAACGCCGCCTGAAACGGCGCCGTGTCCGCCGTCACGCGGACGGTAACGTCTTCATCCATCCTGAAGTCCTCCCTCACTGCGGCGCGAGCGATTGAAAGCTTGGCTCCCTTCTCCTCCCACAAGGGGAGAAGCAGGCGCGCTCAGTCCGGAAACATCCGCATCATGTCCTCCAGCCCCGCCTTTGTCGGGCGTGCCGCGGCCGGTGGCATCAGCACGCTCAGCGCACGCTCCAGCTCGCGCGGGGTCATGCGCCAGAACGCCTCGGGCGAAAGCCGCAGGACGCCGAACCCAAGCGCCATCGCCTCCTCCCCGGGAAAGGCGGACGGCCCGCGTCCTGCGGCATTCAAGGGTTTGCGGAAGCCGCGCCTCCATCCGCCGAAACGTCGCCCCGCGCGCGCGCCGAAACCACCGCCCCGCCGAACGTCGCCTCCAGCAGCTCCGCCACGGCCCTCGCCAGGCCGGTCGCGCCGCCCGCGCAGCCCATCGCGCCCGCCGCCTCGTCGGAAATGTCGGCCCCGCCCCCGCGCAGGCCCGCGCCGAGAATGCGCTTCAAGTCCCGCGCGCCAAGCCGGCCCGAGCCGAACCGCGCCATGAGGCCGCCCAGGTCGTCGGCCGCGAAGGCGTCCTCCAGCTCCGCCAACGCGTTCAGCGTCAGGCAGAGCCGCCATTCCCGGCCGTCGAGCTCCACGGCCACCTCGCCCCGCCGCCGGTTCGCGCTCACGCCGAAGCCTCGAAGCTCAGCGCGCCCGCGGACTCCAGCGCGATCTCGAAGCTCGTTTCGCCGTCATGCGCGCCGCCATATTCCAGCGCCGTCACCTGGAACGGCCCCGCCACCGCGCCGAAGCCGGGGATCACCACCTGCCAGGGCCTCACCGCGCCGGCGAAGAAGCTTTCGCGGATAGCCGCGTCCGAGGCCGCGTCCTTGAAGATGCCGGAACCCGACACGCTCGCGCGCCGCACGCCGGCGTCGGCCAACAGCTCGCGCCAGCGGCCCGAAGAGTCCGCGTCCGTCACGTCCACGGCTTGCGCGTTGAAGCTCAACCGCTTGGTGCGCAAGCCCGCGACCGTCGTGAACCCGCCCCCGCCGCTCTCGATCTTCAGCAGCAAATCCTTGCCCTTCTGCGCCGCCATCCCGGCCTCCGTTCCAGTTCAGGTTGAGATTCAAAGAGGCTCGGTAACGGCCCGGAAGACGATCGTCCCGCGCTCCACGCCGGCCTCGTCCTCGAACGCCGCCTCGACGCTGAGAAAGGTCAGGTTCACGAGGTGGTGGCCGGCGGTCGAAACCCCTTCGCCCAGCCGCGCCCGCACGCGCTCCAGCACCGCCAGCACGCCGGCGCGGCCCTTGTCCTTGGACCAGGCATGCAGCGTCACGAGATGCTCCGCGCCCTCTTCCGTCGCCGTGCTCCAGTCCGCCACGCTGGTGCGGCCGAAGCTCACATAGGGAAACCCCGTGTGCGGCGGCACGCGGTCGAACACCTTTTCGGGCCCGATCAGCGCGGTGAGCGCGGCATCGCCCCTGAGCGCCTCCCAGATCGCCTTCTGCAGGGCGCGCGCGGCGCTCATGGCTTTTCCTCCTTGTCGCGCGCGAGAGACGCCCACAGCGTCTTGCGTCGCGCCGCCCACTTCGCCTGCCGCCCCGCGCGATCGCGCTCGGCGCGCGCGGCCAGGTCGTGAGCCTTGAGCCGCAGCACGCGCGCCATGCGCCCGCTCCTCACATCGACATGCGCCTTCATCGTCCTTCCTCCTCGGTGCGGCACAACAGGAAGCGGCCCGTCTCGTCCGGGTCGTGCGCGGTGCGGATCACAAGCGTGCGGCCGCCCCATGCGAAGCGCATCCCGCCGCGCACATCGCCGCGAAAGCGGATCGTCACGCGATGGGTCAACTCGGGCAGGCGCTGGTCCGCGCCGAAGCGGTCGCGCGCCGCGGCCGGCTCCACCAGCGCCCAGACGCTCGCCACGTCATTCCACTGTTCGGCGTGCCCGCCCGCGCCGTCGCTTTGCGGCGTCATGACCTGCAGCGTCAGCTCGGTCCGCAACTGTCCGGGGTCGATCCGCATCTAGAGCCTCCGCAGGCGCTGGGAGGCGATCAGCCGCTCATAGGCCGGGGGAAACGACACGGGCTGGTCTTCGGGGCCGAAGCCGCCGCGCATCTCGTACCAGTGCGCCACAAGCATCAGGATCGCGCGTTTGGGCAGGTCCGGCACATCCGGGCCGGATTCGCCGAAGCCGGCGGAAAAATCGATCTCGACGCCGTTCAGCGCCCTTCCCCGCTCAGGGGGCGCGTCGAGATGGATTCGCGCGGGCCGCGACTCGCGGTCCACGAAATAGCTCGACGCGGGCAGCGCGGCCGGCGCGCCGTCATAGCCATACACCGTCACCGCCGTCACCGCGCGAACGGGATGCCGGAAGATCCGCGCCGTCCCCTCGCGCGGCCAGGCGTCCAGCACCAGCCGCCAGCCTTGCTCGATGAGGCAGAGCCTCGTCGCGCGCTCGAAATCCTCCCGCGCCGCTCGGATAAGCCCGCCGATCAGCTCGTCCTCGCTCGCATGCGTCAGGCGCAAGTGCGCCTTGGCCTCGGCCAGCGTGATAGGCTCCAGCGCCGGCCCGGCCGTGCGGATCAAAGTCATGGGATGTCCTTGAATGGTGAGACCTAGGTGGCAAATAGCCGCTGCTTTCCCTCCCCCTTGAGGGGAGGGTGGACAACCGCCATAGGCGGTTGGACGGGTGGGGCTGTCGCGGCAGCGCTCGGCGTCCGTTCTTTTCGGTGAACCTCGGTTCAGAAGCGCCCCGCGCTGCCGAACCTACCCCACCCGGCCGCTGCGCGTCCGACCTCCCCTCAAGGGGGAGGTTAGGGCGCGAACCGTCAGCTCACCCCGTATTTCAGCAGCTTGATGGCGTCGAAGTCCTGCACGCCGCCGCCCACGCGCTTGGTCGTGTAGAACAGCACATAGGGCTTGGCCGAATAGGGGTCGCGCAGCACCCGCACGCCCGCCCGGTCCACCACGAGATAGCCGCGCCCGAAGTCCCCGAACGCGATCGGCGTGGCGTTCGCGCCGGCGTCCGGCATGTCCTCGGCCTCGACGATCGCGAAGCCCATGAGCTGCGCGCGGGCGCCGGGGGCCGCCGGCGGCTGCCAGAGATAGTTGCCGTCGGCGTCCTTCAACTTGCGGATCGAGGCTTGCGTCTTGCGGTTCATCACGAAGGCCGCGTTCTGCCGGTAGCCCGCCTTGAGCGAATAGACCAGGTCGATCAGCACGTCCGAAGGATTGGAGGCCGGCAGCCCGCCCGAAACGCCCGTGGCCAGATAGCCGAGACTGCCCCAGGCCCAGGCGCTTTCGGCAACCGTGGGGTAGGCCAGGAAGCCCTTCGGCTTGTTGACGCCATCTCCCGAAACGAAGGCCTTGCCCTCCTGCTCGGCGAAGGCCGCTTCCACCTCGTCGGCGATCCAGCGGTCGAGGTCCACCACCGCGTCCTCGAGCAGCGATTGGGTCGCCGCCGGCATGGCGTAGAGCTCCATCGCGGGGAACTGGAGTTCGCTAAGCGTCGGGCTCGCGGTCTGCGGCCGCGCCGCCGTCTCAGACACCCAGCCCGACGCCGGGCCCGCCACCGAGAACGGCTTCTTCAGAAGCGCGGTGGAAACCTGCCGCACGGTGGCGATTCCACGGATCGGGGAAAGGGCCGCGAGCCGCTTGCCAATCTCGCTTTCGGTTTCCGCCGGCACGAGATAGCCGCCGTCCTGTCCCGAGCCGTAGGACATCGCCTTCTGGTCGAGCGCGCGCATGCCCCGCTCGTCGCCGCCGCGCACGTAAGCTTCGAAGGCGGTCTTGTGCTCGCTGGGCGCCTCGGCCTGCCCGCCGGGCCGTCCGAGCTCCGGCTGCAAGCTCTTCAGCGCGATCTGGTCCATCGCCCGCTTCTGTTCGTCGAGCGCGGCGGCGATCCGGTCCACCTTCTCGGCCGTCACCGTGTCCGCGGCGCCACGCTTCTCGATCTCGCGAACCCGCCTGTCGTTCTCCTCCTTGTAGGCCTCGAAGATGCTCTTCATCTCGCCCCAGCCTTGGGTAAGCTCCCATTCGCTCCCGCTGCCCGCCTTGGTCTCCAAAGCCTCGCCTCTGTCGGTCATGCCTTGCCTCCTTGGTGTTGATGTGTGTGTTTGGCCGCCCGCGCCGCCGCCCCGAGCCGGGCGGCGTCCGCGCCCGCGAGCGCCTTGACGTGACTCACCCGCGCGCCGGGCACCATGGGGAAGGTCACGACCGACACTTCCCACAAATCCGCTTCGAGGATGCGCCGCAGGCCCGTCGCCCGGTGGGCTTCGGCCCGCACCGTGCGGAAGCCGATGGAGAGCCCGTCCAGCGCGCCGGCCCGAAACAGGCTCAAGACCTCGCGGCCCCGCGCCGTCCCCAACGCCAGCCGCCCGCGCACCCAAAGCCCCGTCGCGTCCTCGCGCATCTCCTCCCAGGCGCCGATCGGCTCCTTCGGGTCGTGCTGGAACAGCATGCGGATGCCGCTTCTGCCCCGCTTCGCCAACGACCGGCCGAACGCCCCGCGCTCGACCGTGTCGCCGCCGAGATCCGTCCGTCCGAACAGGCTGGCATAGCCCGCGAAGACGCCTTCGCCCGCCCATTCCACTCGGCTTTCAGCCATGCCCGTCCTCCCTCCCCCCTGAGTCCTGAGCTTGTCGAAGGATCGAAGGACCGTCGCCTCTTGCCGCCGGCGGGCCGGAAAACATCCGCATGGCGAAGCCCAGCGCCCACCAGGCGCAAAGGCTCGCCGCCGCAGAACCCATCAGCACGATCTCGCCCGCCCCGATCGCCGCGGCGATGCCGAGTTCGGTGGCGATCTTGAGCCCCGCCGTGCCGCCGAACACGAGGCCGCAGGTCAGCCCCGTGGCGAAACGGGCCGCCGCCTCGCGCCGCCCCTTGGGCAGCACATAGGCCAGCGACACCGCCGACCCCGCCACCGCGCCCGCGCCCTTCACCGCCCAAAGCCAGGCGGCGTCCCAGAAATCGGTCATGTTGGAGTCCTTATGATGTCAGGACGGAGAGGCGCAGCATGGCCGCAGCCTTCCTCTCCCCGTTCACGGGGTCGGAGCGAGGAGCAGCAACAGTCACAGGGGTGACTGTTGCCGTCGCGCAGGGATGCCGGCAGGCAGGTGAGGGGCGGCGCCGACCTTGAAGCCTTCGCGCCGCCCGTCATCGGTCACGTCGTGACACCTTCTCCCCGCAAGCGGGGAGAAGGGTGGACCTAGGTGGAGCCCCTCGGCCCATACCCCACCGCCTGCCGCTTCTCGTCCTCGGACAAGAAATCCGCCGCCCCCACCCGCGCCCATAGCAAGTTCCGGTCGGCCGCAAGCCCCTCCACCGCGTCGTGGTCAGGCACGAACCGCAGCCGCCCGCCGAAGCTCCCGCCCAGCCAGGCCGAAAAGTCTCGCGCCGTGCGCCCCACCAGCGGCAGCACGGTCAGGCGGAAGAAGGCGCGGTTCGCCTCCTGGTAGTTCGAAAACGTGTTGTCGCCGGGGATGCCCAACAGCATCGGCGGCACGCCGAAGGCGAGCGCGATGTCGCGCGACGCCCCGTTCTTGGCCTCGATGAAGTCCATGTCCTTCGGCGAAAGTCCGATCGCCTTCCAGTCGAGCCCGCCGTCGAGCAGCAGCGGCCGCCCCGCGCGCCGCGTCCCGGCATAGTTCTCCTCCAGCTCGCTCTTGAGCCGGTCGAACTGCTCGTCCGAAAGGTTGCCCCCCTCCTTGGGCGCATAGACCAGCGCGCCGGAGGGCCGCGCCGAGTTGTCGAGCAGCGCCTTGTTCCAGCGGCTCGCCGCGTTGTGCGTGTCGAGCGCCGTCGCCGCGGCTTCCAGCGGCGGAAAGCCGCAATGGTCGTCGAGCGGATGGAACAGCGTCAGATGCGCGCCCGAGCCTGTCGAAGAAGCGCCCGAACCCAGCGCCACCCGCCGCTTGCCCGCCCCTTCCCGATGCTCCAGCGCCACCGGCCAGCCGGACGCGTCCGTTACCACGCTCACCCGGTCGGGCCGCAGCAGGTGCAGCTCGCGCGCTCCGCCTCCCGCGCCGATCAGCTCGGGATAGGCGTTGCCCGAGATCAGGAGATGCCCGTAAAGCGCCTCGAAGAAGCTCGTGCCGCTTTGCCGCCCGTTGGGCGCCGCCAACAGGTCGAGCGCCGGGTGGCCTTGCCGCTCCTCCTCGCCCTCGAAGGCAAGCCACGGCAGGGCCGCGGCGGATTCCGCCACCAGCCGCACCGCGCGATAGGCAATGGGGTTCTTCATGAACCCTTCCCTCGCCAGCGCGGCATAGCCGGGGCGCGTCCAGCGCGCCTCGCCCGCCCCGTGCAGCGCGACGAACGCGCCGCCCGCCTCTTTTCGCTCGCGTGGGCGTGCGGCGGCATTCTCCGCCCGGCGGAGCTTCGGCCATGTCCAGGGCATGGAACACCTTTCGTTGGAAGTTACACCTGGGGCGGCGCCCCTACCCCAGCTCGCGCACCCGGGGCTGCGCGCGGTCCCCGCGCATCAATTCCGTCACTGCCCAGACCAGCGCGTCCACGCGGTCGGGCGAGCGGCCGCCCGACATCCCATCGGGGCCGAAGTCGCACATCTCGTCTTCGAGATCGGGAAAGCGGCCGGCGTGCCGCACCCGTCCTTGCGCGTAAAGCGCCGCCACCGGCTCGGCGCGCACCCACTTCCCCCGCGTGGCCCGCACCGGCCGCACGGGCACCGCGGCATCCACGGTGCGGATCACCGCCGTCACCATGTCGCCCCCCTGGTTCACCTCGGCCACGATCGCGTCCGCTTCAAGCCTTCGATAAAGCCCCACCGCGGCCGTGGCCCAGGCGGCCGGCTCGGCGGCGCGGACCGTCGCGTCCGCCAGCACCACGATCCCGCCCTCGGCGTCGCGCCCCGCCGCCACGATGCCGCAGGCGTCCGAGCTTTTGCGGCTCGAGGCCGGCGGGTCCACCGCCACCACGATGCGCCGCATCGCCGGCGGCTCACGCAGAAAGGCGCGCTCCAAAAGCGCCCGGTTCCACAACGCCCCCTCGCGATCCTCGACCAGTTCCCCGTCGAGCTCCTGGCGCTCCAGCCGCGTGCCGCGAAACCGCTCCCGCACGGCGCCGAGAAACCCCGGCGCGAGATTGGCCGCGTTCTCCTCCGAGCGCATGGTCGTGACCAGCACGCCGGGCTCGCCCAAGAGCCGTTTGAACAAGGGCGTGGGCCGGGGCGTCGTGGTCACGAGCTGCCGGGGTTTTTCCCCCAGCCGCATGCCGAACTGCAGCATGTCCCAGGTCGCCTGCGCGTGCTTCCACTTGGCGAGCTCGTCGCACCAGGCGGCCGCGAATTGCGGCCCCCGCAACGCCTCCGGGTCTTCCGAGGAGAAGCAGTGCGCCACCGCGCCGGAACGGTCCCACACCAGCCGCCTTCGGCTCGTCTCGAAGCGCGGCCGGTCCCACGCCACCAGCGCGCGGATGCCCGAAGGCCCGTCCACCATCACCTCGCGAACCTCGCTCAGCGTTTCGCCCACCAGCGCGAAGCTCGCATAGCGCTCGTGCTCGCCGGCGAAGGGCGCCCAGCCCCGCGCCAGGCAGTTCACCCACTCGCTGCCCAGCCGCGTCTTGCCCGCGCCCCGTCCGCCCGTCACCAGCCAGATCGGCGGCTGTTTCTGCCGCCCATATTGTTTGGACCCCGCGGTCCAGATCCATCCGTCCTCGGCGGCCAGAAGCCCCTTTGCGCCGAGCTTGCGCCCGGTCCAGCCGTCAAGCCCCAGCGCCGCTCGCCGGACCGGCGGCAACCCCTCCAGATACGCCGCCGCTTCCCCCTCCATGCCGCCCCTCCTCCACCATGTCCTTGGCGATGGCGTAGGCCAGCTCGAAGACGCGCTCGTCGATCCTGGCCAGCACCTCGGCCGCTTTTCGCGAGCGCTCCGCCGCGTCCTCGCCCGAGCCTTCCGCCGCCGGGCCGCTCGGGAGGAAGCGCTCGGCGCGCTCCAGCGTGCGGATCACCGTCCACAGCGTTCCCATGCGCTCCCGATCGACGCCCGCGCCCCAGCGGCCGGGCGTCAGCCCCACCGCCTCCACCTCGTCCAGCAGCGCCCCCATCACGCGCGCGAACCGCGCCTCGAACGGCTCGACCGCGCCCTCTGTCCCCTCGGCCCCGCGCCGTTGCGGCCCGCCCTCGCCGCCATCCGCCGCCGCGCCGCCGCCGCCCGGCATCCATGCCGAACCCCCCGGCGCGTCGATTGCGGGCAGCCCGAACTTCTTCCGCAACCCTGCGGCCTTGGCCGCGTCCATCGCGTCGCGCCAGGCCGCGCGGGATTCTTTCAGGCGGAAATCGAAGCGCGGCCAGCTTTCTTCCTCCGCGCGCAGCTCCACGGCGCGGACGGTCACGCCCATCACCCCAGCCGTAAGCCTGAGGGTCGGCGGCTCGCAACCCATCATGCGGCGCGCGGCGTCCCACTGCGCCTCCGTGACCATGCGGGGCATCCGAAACCTCTTGGACTGTCTGGAAAAGCTCGTCCGGCCGGCGGCCCGTCCCGGCGCTCTCCCGCGCCCCAGCCGCAATTCTCCGACGATATCGAGAAGCTACCAAACCACCGTCACGGTGTCAAGGATTATTTTCCTAATTATATACGTGACAAAGCAAACCGAAATCGCTAGTGTTCGAGCCGACAGGCCGGCGCTCCGATGGCCATCTCTCCTGATCGAGAGAGGGAGTTGGTCAGAATGATTTCTGCGAAGATCAGCGACTGGGAGTGGTCATCGGAGTTGGCCGACGACCTCGCGCAAGAGGTTTTGCATATCGTGCTCTCCGAGATGGCCGTTAACGATCTCCGCTAGATGGCCGACGAACACAGCATGCACCAAGGCTTGATTGCCAAGGCTCAGGAGTTGGTCGTGCGTGAATGTGTAGCGCATACGCAGTTCCTGCCCCTTTGCACGCTTCGAGAGTAGGATTTCGACGTCGGGGCCGATGATGGCGCTGTCCATGTCCTTGATTAGTCCGTGCGCGAGCGCATTCCGACCGTCCGCGAGAAAATCTACCCTGTCCATTACGGAGTTGACGGTTTCGCTCACGAACTCCCAAGCCGGATGCTGCTTGAAGAAGCGGCGGATGAACTCCGTCTTTTTGGATAGGTTGCGCGGCTTGTCGAACCCCGCGCTGGTGTCCACGTAGTTCTCTAGGATAGCGTGAAGCAAGAGGATAGCGTGAAGCAAGCCGTTCACAGCCGCTTCTAGGACGGCCCAGGCGACGAAGATGCGTCCGATGCGGCGCGAAAACTCGTCAAAGGGGGCACCCTGTTCCATGGAAGAGTCCGAAGAAGACAATGCCGATAAGGCGTTCAACGAAACCCTGAAGCGGATGCTTCAGACGCCGCCGAAGCCGCACAAGGGCGAACCTCCTAGGCCGAAGTCCTCTTCAGATGAAGAGCCTTCCCCAACCTACCATAAGCCTGAGCGGCAAGCTTGATGTCGGCTGCTTAGGAGGTATGCTGCCCTGGTGGGGGTGGCGAATGAGGACGCAACACGCGCGCGACATTCTGTTTCTGGACTGCCAGATTTCTGCGGAACCAGAGATGTCGCCGGTCAAGCCGATGGACTGGATAGCGGGCCAAATCCGCCAACTGGCCCAGGACGCTGGGAAGATGACCTATTGGTCGCGCGATAAGCGCCGCAAGGTCATAATTCGGGATGTCGAGATCGACGCGGACAACCAGGTCCTGTGGCTACTTCTCTACTCAAACGATGCCGATGCCCCAGACGCATCGTTTGCTCATCTGCAAACCGACGTGCAACGAGAGGAGCCCAAGGCAGAGGGCGAGGGTAGGCCCGAAAGCGCCCACCTTGCGATTTCGCTCGAAGCGCTGCCAGACAAGCCGGGACGGCACCTGTGCTTGCTGGAAGAGGCTAAGACGCTCCCGCGTCCCCGTGTGGAGCAGTATCTCAATTTCCTTCTTCGCCAAATCCGGAAAGACGATACCGATGCGTTCCGGCACCCGGACCGAAGCGGGGAACGCGATGCGGCAGGCAATCCCAAACTTGTTCCTTACCGCAATAGCATCGAGTTGATGGGGCATTTGTCTGACGATTTCCAGACCGACATTGAGGCCGGTCAGCTTCTCGGGATAACGTTGGAAACGGGTCAACGCGACCAAATCGGATTTGGCGAGGGCAGACGGCTCATCCCAACCCGGAAGATAGTCAAACTTACGCCGCGAGGGTCATGGAAGGATGACGCACAAGGCTTTGTGCGGGAGGCGCTTAATATGGGGCGCAGGCAAGGGCTCGAAACGGCGCGGATTGTTTTCACCTCCGCTGACAAGACATCGCACACATCTCTGCTCGATACAGAAACGGGCAACGTAATGAACGAAGGATACATCAAGAGAGTTCGACTGCATACAAAAGAGCTTTTTCTGCCCGAAGCATCAACGCAGGTTCATCTGGTTCTCAGGCAGCGGTTACTTGCGCTCATTCAATCCCACCTGCGCGAATTGCGGGGATGAGCCGATGCTTCTTTATCAGTTGCTACGTCCTCTCTCTTATATGACCATTCGGGATGCGAGTAAGTGGAAGATAGACATTCTTCTGCCAACCTTGCTCTCCATATTTCTAACACTGTCTTTCTTCTATCTACCTGAGAGGACAACCTTATTCGGGGCCAACGGCATTATCCCGCTGTTCGTTGGGTTGCT
Source organism: Mesorhizobium sp. (assembly GCA_035998495.1). Classification (GTDB taxonomy): domain Bacteria; phylum Pseudomonadota; class Alphaproteobacteria; order Rhizobiales; family Rhizobiaceae; genus Mesorhizobium_B. Next base: position 3,292 of record DASYHP010000083.1, on the reverse strand, counting down.
CCAAATACTTCCGGGGTTCTACTTAACAGCACTAGCTGCCGTTGCAACGTTCAACAGGCCGGACATGGATCAGTTGATGCCCAGCCCGGCACCAACGGTTAGCATCTCTGTTTCTGGTAAGAACGAAGAGATAAAGCTTACCCGCCGTCGCATGTTGGCAATGCTGTTTGGCTATCTCACGTTTATTTGCTTTACCCTCTACTTCTTGTGCATATTGAGCCAGATCGCTTCACCGACTTTAGCCGAAGCTATCGGTGAAAAGTCCCTCAATGTCGGCAGAGCTGCATTCTTGGCGATTTTCACCTTTCTCCTGGGTCAACTTATATTTATCACGATGTTTGGGTTGTATCAGCTATCTGACCGGATGCATCAACCTGACTGACTGCTTCTCTTACGACGCTTGGCAAGCAGCCTTCGCGCCTTCTGCTTAGGCGTGACGGGCTTCACCAATCCGCCGATAGGTGAGGCGCTTGCCTTCGATCTTGGCGAGCAACTGGTTGTGGCGCTCTGTGTCCGTCACCTTTAGCGCCGTGCGGCGGTTGTAGCGGAAATCGAACTCGGCAAGGTAGCGGTGCAAGTGCGCTTCGCCGCAATGCTGATAGACGCCGACCATGCCGCGCTTGAAGACGGAGAACACGTTCTCAATCGTGTTGGTGTGAATGACCGTCTCGCCTTCGCGGCGGGCGTATTCCTTGGCGGTGTGCTTGACGGTGCCATGACCGGCGAACTCGCGGCCAGTGACGGGGTAGAGGTTGCTTTCGTCGGTGTAGAGCGTGGATTTGCGGTCGGCGTTCTTCACCAGAATGTCGCGCACGGTGTCACGAGTGGCGGTCTGGACATGGAAGGTGCGGACCGAGCCGCCGCGCTCCACGAGCCCGACAACGATGCGCTTCTGCGCGCCGCCGCCCTTGCCCTTCTTCGTGTAGGGCAAGCCACGGCGCTGCGGTGAGGGCGGACGCGGCGTCTCGCGCTTGCCGATGTAGGTCTCGTCGGCCTCGACCGTCTTGCCTTCGCCGCCAAGCGGGCCGGATGAAGCAACGTCCTCCTTCATGGCTTCGCGGATGCGATGGGCCATGAACCAAGCGGTTTTGTAGGTGACGCCCAACATGCGGTGGAGCTGGTGGGCGCTCATGCCCTTCTTGCTTGAGGCAAGCAGGAAGGTGGCGAGCAGCCATTGATTGAGCGGGATTTTGGAGCGCTCGAACACGGTTCCCACGGTGACGGTGAACTGTTCGCGGCATTCCATGCAGTTGTAGAGGCCGGGACGGTGCGCCTTGCCCGCCATCTTGCGAATGCGGGTCGGATCGATGTTGCCGCAATGAGGGCAGATTGGGCCATTCGGCCAACGCTGCGCTTCCAAATGCTCGCGGGCGGCGTTGGCGTCGGTGAAGATGGGGCTGTCGAGGCGCATCGGGGTAACTCCTTGCGACCTTTCTAGCACCCAGGCCGTGCTTTGTCACGTATATAATTAGGATTATTTTCCTAATTATATACCTACATAGCCGTTTCGATCTGCTACACGCAAGGGGCGTGACAGGCCGGCAGTCAGGGAGCAGGATGATGTTCCTTGGCCGAGATATTGAATGTCGAGTTCTCGCCAGAACTCATCGAAGAATTGGCTGAGGCGCTTCATGCCGAGTTGGAGCGCCTCGATCCCACTGAAGACGAGTTCTGGCACGACCTCTCCGGCGACCGGAGGGAGTTCTATCGGCAGTGTGTCTCCGCCATTCTGCGGAAGCTAGATGCGCGGTGGCCGGGGTATATCTCCGACGACGACCCAGTAATCGGGAGTGCCAGGGCTGTTGGACTCCGAACCGAGGTCTGTGAAGAGCCTGACGCGGCCAAAGACATAGGTGGTCCCGTTGAACTCCCGAATACGCAGGGATAACTCGTGGCTCTTGAACGGAGTTGGGGGTTGCCTTTCAGGGTTGGCCCCAATGAGGTAAGGAGTGCAATCGGCTCTTCCCAAGATTATGTCCAATAGAAATGGGCAGAACAGGTTTAAGCCATAGTTCGCTACTGCATACGAGTGTGCGATTTTGGCTATAAATCGGGCAAACTTTCTCGTGTCCACTTGCGGATCATACGAAAACGACAGTGCGCCATCGAACCTCCACTTTTCCATGAGTTTGGTAATGTTAGAGGGGATCATCATAGTTATGGGCTTGGCAATCCAGAACGTGACCTCATAATCTTCCGCCCACACGTCTTCTGGGCTCCCTCCGGTAAGGAGAGTGGGCCAATTCCAGACCGGAAAGGAAATGATCGAAGGATGGTCACGGACGGGAATAGCAACCTCCTCGACCCTATCGGGATAGCGGACTAGAAGGGGAAGGGTTTCTGGAGCGTCTTTCTTGCGGCGCTTCCTTGGCACCTCAGTTGCCCTAAATTGCCAGAATTGCTTCCTGCCCACATAGCCTTCAAACCGCTTTGTGATGTCAGCGCAATCAGCGCAGCTCGCCTTGCGAAGCAGCCATTGGCCGTTGAGCATCGCAGGGACTATGTGCTCATCGGAAAGGTCGCGATAATCAGGCTTCTTGCTAGGGCGGCAGCAGTAGATGCACTGGCCAACCGGGCCAAACACCTGCATTTCGGAGAGCGGTTCCATGTCAGGCCAGCGTATTGAAGACAGCGATCAGGAAGAAGTCGAGCGCCGTCGCGACGATGCCTTGCGACGCGCCCTCTCAACCCCACCGAAGCCTAAACAGGAGTCGGTGAAGCAGAAAGAGCCGAAGCCCACGAAGCCGAAGCGCGAGAAGGGCAGTTAGTGTGATCCTGCGCGCGGATTGCTGCCCCCGGATACACCAAGCGCTTCTTCAAGCTCCTGAAACAATCTCTCTGCGCGCATTTGCGTTAGCTCTTTCCAACGCTGCCCGCCCTGGGGGTCATCCGGATTTGGCGTGGATCGCGCGAGAGCCCCTAATACCTGGCCTCTCAGGCTTTCTAGAAACTCCGGCCCCACCTTCTTCGTCATGTTCAGGAGGAGAACCTGCATGATGACGCGATTAACAGCTTGATCAGCGGTCAACTCGGCAAGAGCAAGTTCAATTTGCCGTTGCGTGTCTTGGATACGCGTGGACATGCCGCTCCCTTTTCGTTGAGGCCAGAGCCTAACGCTTCTTTCGCCAGCGGAGAAAGGCCCGCGCCTTCTGCTTAGAGTCCGACTCGAAACTCATGCTGAGCTTGCCAGTCGGCGAGTGAGCAGCAGGACCGAGGCGGCGTAGAGGAAGGCTCGGGCGGAGTTGATCGTGCCTTCGAAGTCCTTGGCGAGGCGTCGGCTGCGGTTGATCCA
>DASYHP010000063.1:0-34364 GCA_035998495.1 Mesorhizobium sp. | reverse complement strand
GGCTACAGACCCCCTGCACCAGAGGCCCTGCTGTGGCCGGCTGCGCCACCTCGATCCGCTCCGCCGGCCACACCAGCCGTAGCTGCAAGGCCCGTCATGAACTAAGATCAACCCCGGACCACCTGATTGGGGCAGGTCAGCACTGTCAAATTGACCTCGGTTGATTGCGTCGACTTCGGTTTGGGTCGCCTCCCGTTGGGTCATGTCCCTCTTTTCGGACTTGGCGGGGCAAGCAATCACCGCAAGAGATCTGGATAAAGGCACCGAGAAGCCCTGACCCAGATCCGACTGGGGTATTGGCGTGTCACCAAGGACGAACGCGGATGGCGGCGTGGCGTCCAGAAGGCACAGCTGCATATTGGCGATGGCAGCCTCGATCTGCGGCGCTGCCCTGATCGCATCCTGCACCGGAAGGTGCGGCGACTGTGGAGAGAGCGCGAGCACGTCGGCCAGTTCCCCTGCCAGTTGCTCCTTGCTGCGGCTGGCCGCTCTTTCGTAGAGGTACTCCCCTTCAGATCGGTGGATGCCATAGCGGCCGACCAGAGCCAGAAATTCTTCAGCAGAATGGCCATGAACGCCCGCGAGAAGTGTGGCAAATTCGCGAGCCAGGCTAAGCCCGCGCCGGAGCACATCAGGATGCCTGCTCGACTGTAACCCGAGAAAGGCACAAAGCTGGGCTTTGTCCTCCACCGTTGGTATGTAGCCAGGCGCTTGCAGGCGCTTCAGCAATTGCGCTTGGTGGGCTTCGGCCCCTGAGAGCGCATCTTCCAGCGCGTCAGACGGCCGCCACTGATCATCGAAAAGTGTGTAGAGCCAGTCGATCTGCATCATCTTTGCGGGCGAGACAACCCGGATGTCGTTTCCGATGCGAGCAAATAGCTGACGCTTGCTATCTCTGAATCCTCGTAGCCAGAACTGAGGAATATAGTGGTGATTCCGCTTGTCGAATTTCGGGATCATCATACGATATTGACCTTCCCTTCTGCATGCGGAAACCCGCAGGATGCTTCCCTTCGCAGCTGAGGGCGAGAGGACGATGGACGACTTCGCTATATCACCGATCTCGCTGACCCGCTTCAACGCCCTTGGCGGGTATGCGCGGCAACCGCTGACATTCCTGACGACCCAGGAGCTGGGATTTTACGAGACCGGGGACGGTGACGTGCTGGGCATCGCGGTGCTCGACATTGCCGATCAGGATTTCGGCGGGATCGTGCTGGCGCGGGATGGCAAGCTGCGTTTCCGCGCCGTCAATGTGACAGATTTTTGCGCGACCCCCGTGGAGGCACAGGACGCGTTGTTCGCGGGGATGACCAAGGCTGCCCAGGCAAATGCCGAAGAGCATCATCAGGGAGACGAGAAAGGGGCGCCTGTCGATTTCTTCACCCACCTGCACGCGGAACACCGGCTGCACCCGAATTTTGTGCAGCTGACCACCAATGAAGGGTATTCGCCGGCGCGGCAGATCATCGAACCGATGATGCGCTGGTACGAGGATGCCGACGGCAACTTCGTCGAGCAGTTCCAGACCACAGGTTTCGACCAGCGGATTTGGGAGCTCTATCTGTTCGCCACGCTGATCGAGGCGAACTACGAACTCCCGCGGGACCATGCGGTGCCGGACTTCTGCTGCTCCAGCATCCTAGGCGAGCTCTATGTCGAGGCCGTCACCGTCGGGCCGACCTTCAAAGATGGCGCGGTCGCCCCTCCCCCGCCGTTCGACACGCCGGAGGATCTGGAGCACTATGTGAAGCAGTACATGCCCATCAAGTTCGGCAGCGCCCTCTTCTCCAAACTCAAAAAGAAATACTGGGAACAGCCGCACGTGGCCGGCAAGCCGTTCGTTTTTGCGATCGCCGACTTCTCGGCGCCGATGTCGATGGTGCACTCGCAGCCGGCGCTGGAGCGCTATCTGTTTGGCTTCGAGCATACGGGCTCCCTCGATGACAAGGGCAAGCTGGTGATCACCCCCGTGCGGATCGAGACGCACCAGTGGGGGGACAAGGCGCCTGTTCCTTCAGGCTTTTTCCGGGTGCCGGAGGCGGCGCATGTGAGCGCGGTGATCTCAAGCAACGGCGGCACGATCGCCAAATTCAACCGTATGGGCATTCTCGGCAAGTTCGGATCAAAACAGGTGCTGATCATACGGGAAGGCCTGATGGTCGATCACAATCCCGATGCGCTCGAGCCGAAGATCTTCCGCGTGATCGTCAATGCCGCCGGCTATGAGGAGGACTGGATCGAGGGGCTAAACGTCTACCATAACCCCAACGCGAACATCCCGCTGCCGATGGAGATGTTCCCGGGCGCTGCGCACCACTTCTGCGACGAGGCGGGACAGGTCACGAGTTACACGCCCGAGTTTCATCCTATTTCGTCTGTCACGAAGCACTATTTTCCGGTCGACATAAGCGAGGTCTTGGCCCAGGCTGGCGACCAGACGCATGCCGTATGGACGGTTAAGAGAGAAGGCTCACAGTGACACCCATCTATTCAGGTCGCGACACCTTTAGCGCCGACTGCTGGGGTTTGCGATTAGTCAATGACGAGGTGCATGGCAGCTTTCCCGGCGTAATCGCCTGAAAGCGGAGTGCCCTCACCAACGACCCTCTGCTTGACGCCGACGGAGTGCAAGTTCGTCTTCGCTCGGGGGCTTTGTGGCAAAGCTGCCAGTGCGAACCTCTCCATCACGCGCAAACGATGCGAAATGCACCCCCGCCGGCGAGTGCACCTGTTCGATGAGCTTCCATGAATGGGCTGTAGCTGGATCGTCGGAATACCAACGCTTTCCGCGCCCAAGCATGATCGGGAAGGTGATCAGTGCGAGCCGATCAACGAGGCCTGCGGGAAGCAGCGTCTGGTAGAGCATGCTGCTGCCCTGGATGAGCAGGTCCGGTCCATCGCTCGCCTTGAGCTGCGCGACAGCCTGGGCGGGATTGCCGAGAAGGCGCTGGCTGTTGTTCCACGTCAGTGGCCGGTCGGACGATGTCACGACGTGCTTGCGAACGCCATTAAACGTCTCGCCGATCGGCTGGTCGCCGTTGTGGGGCCAGTAAGCCGCGAAGATCTCGTAGGTTCGCCGGCCGAGCAGCAGCTCATAGCTGCCGCCCAGCAGCCGCCCCATCGGCTCGTCCAGCGAGTCATCGAAATAGGGGAACACCCAGCCGCCGTGCGCAAAGCCGGTCTGGTCCTCCTCCGGCCCGCCGGGTGCCTGGATCACGCCGTCGAGCGACTGGAAAAGGGAGCCGATGATCTTACGCACCGACTGCTTCTCCGCGCTCTGCAGCCTCGATCCGGGCGATGTCGATCTTGCGCATGGTCATCATCGCTTCGAAGGCTCGCTTGGCCGCAGCCCTGTCGGGATTGCTGTTGGCCCGCAACAGCGCACGCGGCGTGATCTGCCATGAGAAGCCCCAGCGATCCTTGCACCAGCCGCAAGCGCTTTCCTGCCCGCCATTGCCGACGATGGCGTTCCAGTAGCGGTCGGTCTCTTCTTGGTCGTCGGTCAGGACCATGAAGCTGACCGCCTCATTGGCCTTGAAGTTGGGTCCGCCGTTCAGGCCGACGAACGACCGGCCGAGCACAGAGAACTCGACCGTGAGTTCGGTGCCCTCCGTCCCACCCGGAAAGTCCGATGGAGCGTGCATGGGAGCGCCGACGTGGCTGTCGGGGAAGGTTGCCGCGTAGAACTCCGCTGCCTTACGGGCTTGCCCATGATCGAACCACAGGCAGGTCGTGAGCTTGTTGCTGGCCACGCTGTTTCTCCTCACTTGAGTGGGCCTCCAGCTGGAGGCCGCTTACTGAAAGAACGTTCGCCGAAGGCCGCAGTATCTGGCACCGGACGGCAATAAGGGGCCGCAACTGCCTTCTTGTGCATCTATGTCCTGCCGCCAGAAGGCTAAGCCGCCGCTAGTGCCGGTTGTGGCCTGGGAAACGGCCGGAAGGTCAGCGCAATCAGGAAGGCGCCAAGTCCGATGCCCCAGGCGCCGACATACATCCAGCTGTAGGTGGCGAAGCGGTCAAAGATCATGCCCCCGACCACCGGGCCGGTGGCCATGCCCAGACTGCCCGCCATAGCCGTGCCGCCGATCACGGTTCCCATCATGCGCAAAGGGAAGTTCTCGCGCGCGATCACGGCATAGAGCGGCATCACGCCCGCATAGATGAAGCCCACCAGGGCAGCGACGGCATAGAACCCGCTCAGTTGGCTGACGAAGGCGTAGCCGAGCACGCCGAAGGCCTGCAGCAACAGCCCCGCGACCAGGATGCGCTTGGCGCCGAAGCGGTCGCCGAGCAGCCCGAAAGCGACGCGGCCGCCCATGCCTGCCAAACCTTCCACGCTGTAGATCGAAACCGCCGCGATCATCGGGATGCCGCAGGTCAGGGCATAGCTCACGGTATGGAAGATCGGACCCGAATGCGTGGCGCAGCAGAAGAAGTTCGTCAGAAGCAGAATGATGAACTGCGGCGATCTCACTGCATCGCTCACGGACATGTCGGACGGCGCCTCGCCGTCCGTGGCAGCGCCATCGGAGCGGGCATCCAGAGCCGGTGGGCGGCGAACGAGCAGCGAAACAGGAATCATCACGGCGCCCGCGAGAGCGGCGATCACCAGCAGGGAGGTGCGCCAGTCGTAGACCGAGACGAGCCATGCCGCCAAAGGCGACATGGTCAGGGGCGCCATTCCCATACCGGCGGAGACCAGCGACACGGCCAAGCTGCGGTGCGCGTCGAACCAGCCCGTAACGGCGGCCATCATGGGCGCGAAGATCGCTGCCGTCCCACCGCCAACAACCAGTCCGAAGACAAGCTGGAACTGAAGGAGCGACGTCGCACGGCTGGCCAGCGCAAGGCCTGCGGTCAAGACAATGGAGCCGATCAGCACAACCCATCGCGGACCGATGCGATCCGACAGCAAGCCCCAAGCCATGCTGGCGATGGCAAGCGCGAGAAAGCCGATGGTCATTGCGCTGGAGACGCCTGTCACCGACCAGCCGGTGTCCTGGGAGATCGGCAGCAGGAAGACAGGGAGCGAGAACATGGCGCCAATCGCCATGCAGCCTAGCAACCCGCCCGCTGCGACAATCACCCAGCGATAAGGAACCTGCGTGACAAGGCCCATGTGCTGTCTCCGTCACACCGCCGCGAAGGCCGCCTAAAGGGCGGCGTTGTTGGTCTTCCCCATCCGCATCATGGCTGCTGGGCTTTCTTGCCGGCAAAGCTGAGCATCCAGGGCGTGCCGAAGCGGTCCGTGAACATCGTGAAGCGTTCGGCCCAGAACGTCTCGCCCGGCGGCATCGCCACGGCTTGCGCATCCTCCGCGAGAGCCGTGAAGATGCGATCGAACTCGGCGAGCGAAGGTGGCGAGATCGACACCCGGAAGCCTTGCGGCTTGTTGTACCATTCGGCGGGCGCGTCCGAAGCCATCACCGTGGCGGATCCCAGTTTCATGGACATGTTCATGACCAGGTCATCTCCGCCTGGCATGCGGTTTTCCGCGCCCGGCGCGTCGGCGTTGCGGAACACGTCCCGGATCTCGCCGCCGAGGACCTCGGCATAGAAGGTCATCGCCTCAAGGCAGTTGCCGTTGAAGAAGAGGTAGATCGTTGGTTCCATCAGCTTGGCTCCCGTCCCTCAAATGGTCTTCGCTAAGGCCTCGAGCTGGTCGGCGGCCTTGCCCCAGCCTTCGTGGAAACCCATGGCCTCATGCTCCTGCCGCGCCTCGGCGCTCCAGTGCATGGCGCGGGCGGTGTAGCGCGTCCGGTCGGGACCAACCTCCTCCAGCAGCACCTCTGCGGCCATGAAGGAGTGCCCAGACGGGCGCCAGCCCGGGCGGAAGGCATCAGTCGTGACGAGCCGCTCATTGTCGACCACTTCGAGGAACACGCCGTGGTTCTCAAACCGCCCCCCATCGGGGCCGTTCATCACCGTGAAAAACTCGCCGCCCGGACGCGGGTCGAGACGCGCCTCCGACACGAACCAGGGCTTCGGGCAGAACCACTGCTTCAAGAGTTCAGGCTCGACCCAGCAGCGCCATATCTTGTCGCGCTGCGCCTCGATGACGCGTTCGAGCACGAGATCGTTGGCGTCGTCAGCCATGTGGGCTTCCTTGTGGTCGGGTTTGGGAGAAGAGCAGCGCGAGATAGCGCTTCAGGTGATCGATGCTTTCAATCGCCACGACGCAATCGCCGGTCGCCTTTGCGAGGATGAAGGCACCCTGCAGAACCGCTTGGGTATGTGCCGCGAGGCTCGCGGGCGTCCAATCCGCCTTGATCCCGTGCGTCCTCATAGCCTCCGCGATGTCCGGCTCCAGCGTCGCCGCGTGGCCGAAGATGCTCGCCGCGCATGCGTCGCGGATTGCGGGATAGGACGCATAGACTTCCTGCGTCATGGTCCCGACCAAGCAGGTGAACTCGACCAAATCGCCTTCAATGATCGACTTGCGGAACTCGACATAGCCCAGCAGGCGGTCGAGCGGATCTTGGTGACGGTGGTAGGGCGCGCCCGCGAAGAAGGCTGACGTTGTTTCCGCCCAATGGCCCGCAGCAGCAACGGCCAGGGCTTCCTTGCTCGGGAAGTGATGGAAGAACGCGCCCTTGGTGACCCCGGCCGCCTTGCAGAGGTCGTCAACCGAGGTCGCCGCAAAACCCTTGGCGCGGATCACGTCCCGCGCTGCATCGAGAAGTCGGGTGCGCGCGTCGCCCCGTTCCGGATGCTGTTTGGTCGGTCTCGACATGGCTAAAACATACAAACTATTTGGTATGTATGTCAACCTGCCTCTTGCGAGTAGGTGTTGGCGTTCGACTCAGCCAACCGGCGCGCTCGCGCGTTACGCTACTGCAGCACCTCTAAGGGGCGGCAGCACTCTATCAGCGTCCGCCTTTTAGCAGCACGGGCTGTAGCTCCCATTGGGGCAGTGGGCGCGAAGCGGCCGCGACCACGTATATCCTGAGATTGAAGTGGCTGCTTTCCGCCGTAGAGAGGCTGGCACACACCTTCGCCTTGGCTGGGCTGACTGACCGCCTTCGGCCCAGGGAAGATCTGTCCGCGGTTCCCGGCCGGACCACATTGGTGTTCACTCGTTCGCAAACAGGACGTGGCCCGAAGAGGACGAAGCGCCATGGCAAGAGAATTGGAAGGCAAGGTTGCCGCCGTCACAGGTGCGGCATCGGGCATCGGCCTGGCAAGCAGCGAAGCAATGCTGGCCGCAGGTGCCCGCGTGGTCATGATCGACCGTGACGACGCGGCTCTCCAGGCGCTTTGCGACAAGCATGGCGACGCGGTGATCCCCCTGGTCCTCGATCTGCTTGACCCCGAGGGCTGCGCGACGCTGCTGCCGAGAGTCTTGGAAGCGGCAGGCCAACTCGACATCCTGCATGCCAATGCGGGCACCTATGTGGGTGGCGACTTGGTCGATGCCGACGTGGGCGCGATCGACCGCATGCTCAATCTGAACGTCAACGTCGTCATGAAGAATGTGCATGACGTGCTGCCTCACATGATCGAGCGCGGGACCGGCGACATCATCGTCACGAGCTCCCTGGCCGCTCATTTTCCGACGCCGTGGGAACCCGTCTATGCGTCGTCCAAGTGGGCGATCAACTGCTTTGTCCAAACGGTCCGGCGGCAGGTGTTCAAGCACGGGATCCGTGTCGGCTCGATCTCGCCGGGCCCCGTCATCACTGCGCTGCTCGCGGACTGGCCGCCGGAGAAGCTGAAGGAGGCCAGGGAATCGGGAAGCTTGCTGGAAGCCAGGGAAGTGGGCGAGGTGGTGCTCTTCATGCTGACGCGGCCGCGCGGCATGACGATCCGAGACGTCGTGATGATGCCCAGCAATTTCGACCTCTAGCAGACAAGCTCCATGAAGAAGATCGGCTTTCTCTCGTTTGGGCACTGGTCGTCCTCAGCGCAATCGCAGACGCGATCGGCCCAGGACGCGCTCCTGCAGTCTATCGATCTGGCTGTTGCGGCTGAGGAGTTGGGCGCCGATGGCGCATATTTCCGCGTGCACCACTTCGCACGCCAGCTCGCATCGCCCTTTCCGCTGTTGGCCGCCGTTGGGGCTAAGACACGCCGCATCGAGATCGGGACGGCGGTGATCGATATGCGCTACGAGAACCCGCTCTACATGGCCGAAGACGCGGGCGCCGCCGACATCATCGCGGGCGGGCGCCTGCAGCTTGGCATCAGCCGCGGCTCGCCTGAGCAGGTGATCGATGGGTGGCGCTACTTCGGTTACGTCCCGCCGGAAGGTCAGACCGACGCCGACATGGCCCGTCAGCATACCGAAGTCTTTCTCGACGTACTGCGCGGCGAAGGATTTGCGCAGCCCAACCCGCGGCCGATGTTCCCCAACCCGCCGGGTCTCTTGCGGCTTGAGCCCCACTCAGAGGGCTTGCGCGAGCGCATCTGGTGGGGTGCCGCTACCAACGCCACGGCACAATGGGCCGCCAAGCTCGGGATGAACCTCCAAAGCTCCACGCTCAAGTTCGACGAAGGCGGACAGCCCTTCCACATCCAGCAAGCTGAGCAGATCAGAGCGTTTCGAGAGACCTGGAAAGCGGCCGGTCACGGTCGCGAGCCGCGCGTCTCGGTCAGCCGCAGCATCTTTGCGCTGGTGAATGACCGTGATCGCGCCTACTTCGGCCATTCAAACCAAAGCGGCGACACAATCGGCTTCATCGAAGAGAACACGAGAGCGATCTTTGGGCGAAGCTATGCGGCTGAGCCAGACGTTCTCATCAAGCAGTTGGCCAAGGACGAGGCCATAGCCGAAGCCGACACACTGCTCCTGACCGTGCCCAACCAGCTTGGGGTCGATTACAACGCCCATGTCATCGAAGCCATTCTGACCCATGTCGCGCCGGCTCTGGGCTGGCGCTGACCACAAAAGTGGCTTATCGGCCAGTGTTAGCTCGCATGCCGCGCTCGACCTCCGACCGCGTTCAGCGCCCCCTGGCCGAGCCTTCCCGACAGCGTGCTTCAATCGCCTCAGCCGGTGGCTCTACTGGGCCGAAAACGTCACGCTCACGCCACGCTGCCGAAAATAGGCCTGCATCAGCTTGCGGCCCGCACGGTTGTTTTGCGCCAGCCTGGCCGGATCGAACACGGCCTCTTTCATCCCCTCTCGCCTCAGCGCCGCCTTGAGGGTCGCGATATGTGCGTCGAGGTCGGCATTGTCCGCTTGGAGCGATGCATAGATCCTGTCGGTTGCCTCGGCCACGGTTGGCTCGCTCACGGGTGCCCTCCTTTGGATGTTCGGCCGGCGGGTTAGCACAGGTTGGCGGCTTGACCGACACCGACATGACAGGCGACGTCCGTCAGGTCTCTCGCGGCGAAGGATTTGATCAGCAAGCATGACCCTGCATCGTCCCCTCGTCCTGATCACGGGCGCAAGCCGCGGCATTGGGGCTGCTGTTGCCCGGCTCGCTGCAGCGCGCGGTTATGACATTCTCATCAACTATCGCTCGGATCGAGATGCAGCAGAGAGTGTCGTGGCCGACTGCCGAGCCTTAGGCGCCCAAGTGCATTCCTGCCCAGGCGACATGGCGGTGGAAGCTGACGTTCTGCGTGTGTTCGATGAGGCGAGCCGGCTGGGTCAGTTGCGGCACGTCATCAACAATGCCGGGATCACGGGCCGATCCGGTCGGCTCGAGAACACGTCGGCCGAGATCATCGGGGCCTGCATCGACCTGAACGTCACAGGCGCTCTGCTTGTGGCGCGGGAGAGCGCACGCCGGCTGTCAAAACGGCAGGGTGGCTCGGGTGGGAGCATCGTCAACATCTCGTCTGTGGCAGCCACGCTCGGCAGCCCCGGCGAGTATGTCTGGTATGCGGCATCCAAGGGGGCCGTGGATGCAATGACGATCGGCCTTTCGAAGGAGCTCGCTTCCGACGGCATTCGAGTCAATGCCGTTTCGCCTGGCATGATCGAAACCGAGATCCATGCGCTGAGCACAGGCGACCCCGGCCGGCTTGAGCGCCTCAAGCCGCTCATCCCCATGGAGCGACCCGGCCTGGCAGAAGAGGTCGCCGCGGCCGTTCTGTTCCTGATGTCTGAGGAGGCGTCCTATATCACAGCCGCAAACATCAAGGTTTCAGGTGGGCGATGAGAGAGCATGGGCAATCTATTCCTGCTCGGTCGGTGCCATACGTCAACACTGGCAGACGGCTGCATCGGCCAGCGGCTGTCAGCGTCCGACGAGGCTGGTTTGGAATACCTCGATCACCGGCACCTCCCAAGGATGGGCTGCCACAAGCTCGTTGAGCGATGCCGCAACCAGCTCCTCCGGTGCGTCGTCGCGGATGTAGGTGGTGATGATCACAGTGGGGGAGACAGCCACTTCGCCGGCCCCGCCGGATGTGGGCTTGGCCTCAGCAGTGGGGCTGAAGCTCTCAAAGCCAGTCGAGATCTCCACAACACCCTTGTAGAGGCCGAAGTCGCCCAGCGGGTTCTCGGCCCTGATGATCGCGAGCATCCTGCCAAGCACTGGATCGGCATGGAGGGCGTCAGACTCTCCCGCGGCCAGCCTTCTGAGCGTCTCAAGGCGGACGGGGCAGAAGATGCGAACAGCCGTGGCAGGTCGTAATGAAACGCGTGCAGCCATTTGGCACCTTTATGGGCAAGCGCACCGGCGTTCCAGCCACGCATGCGGACGGAAACAGCAGGAGGTGCCATCATGAATGACGTAATCAGGCGCGAGCCGGTCTACGATCCGCAGGATCTGGAGCCACTGCTCGTGACCCGACAGAACGCAGGCGACGTTGATGGCATGGTCGCGCTGTTTGAGCCTGATGCAGTGATCGACTGTGGCGGCGGACGCCTCGTGCGAGGCTTGGAAGCGATACGCGCCTTCTATGTCGAGGCCGTCGAGAGCGGGCAAAAGTTCGCGAGTGGCCAGCAACGCCCGGCCCTGGTTTGTGGCGATCTGGCCCTCACGTCCACCCGCCTGCCCGATGGCGATGTCACCACAGAGGTTGCACGGCGGCAGAGCGATGGAACATGGCTGTGGGTCATTGACCGATACTCCATCGCCGAGCCGTCGGCAGCTTGAAAACCGCTCGCAGTGCAGATCGCTTACCTGGAGTCGTGCACCTCGCTGTCGGGCATGGCCGAGCCTCCTGGTTCAAGTCTCATCAGCCAACGCGCTTCGGGCATCACATGAGAAACGGGCGCGTTCCGCGAGTGCATGTCTGCTTTGGAGAAACAGCAGCGCAAGGCTGAGCGGCCGAGATGGACGCAAGGTGGATGCTCGAAACCAAGCAGCCTACGGCTCGGTTGGTGCTGCCCGTTAACGCCACGCTTACACGCTGCTTCGATATTGCGGCTCCCGAGTCACGGAGGAGAAACCATGGCGGACATCGCAGGGCTGGCGGGCGGTCGCATCCGCTCAATCGTGGAGCGCATCGAGCAGGTCGAGCGCGAGATCCAGGAGCTGACCGAGGGCAAGAAGGAGATCTTTGCCGAAGCCAAGGGCGAGGGCTTCGACATTAAGATCATCAAGGAGATCGTGAAGCTCCGCAAGCAGGACCAGGAGGAGCGCGATGAACACGAGACGCTGCTCGACGTCTACATGCGCGCGATCACCGAGGCCGAGAGCGAGCCAGTGGCGAAGGCTGCATAGAAGAACCTGGCCACACAGCCGAGGCGCTCCTGCAGATTCGGCCTGAGCGCCTCGGCTACATGACACTGCAGCTTACCGCGCCGGGTCCTTGGGGCTCCAGAGAACCGTCTCGGCATCCTTCTCGTAGGCCATGCCGTCCGGATAGCTGATCGCCTCGAACTGCAGGCCCCAGGGTGCCTGGAAGTAGAGGATCGTCTGGCCGGCCGCCGGCCCTTCGTTCACGGGCAACGGACCCATACGCGTGGCCACCCCCTTGCCCTCCAGATAGGTTTTAGCTGCCGCCACATCGTCCACGTAAAAGGCGATGTGATAGCCGCCGATGTCGCTGTTCTTGGGCGTGGCATCCTTCTGGTCCGGCGCGGCGTACTTGAAGAGCTCGACGTTTGAGCCGAAGCCGCACCTGAGAAGCGTGATCTCCTCGATCACGGCCCTCGGGTGAACTCCGAGCACATCCTGCATGAAGGTGCCCTGGTCGTCCGCAAAGGGGCCGAAGGACATGGCCTTCTTGCAGCCGATCACCTCCGTGAAGAAGGTGACGGCCTGCTTCATGTCCGGCACAGTGACGCCGGTGTGATCATGGCCGCGCATGCCAGGAATGGAATCCGCTGCCGCCCCGCTGATCCCAAGCAATGTGGCGGCCAGTATCGCTGCACTTTGAACGAACGTCCTCATCGCAATCACCCTCCCGCGGGCGGCTGACCTTGGGACGCCGGGTGCCCGCCTGCCCGGTTTAGCTGGAATGAGTTAGGCGTTGATCTCCCTGAGAGCCGCACCAAACCGCGCTATCTCCTCAAGCGTGTTGTAGTGGACGAGTGAGACACGAACGGCGCCGCTGTCGAGGCTGAGCCCCAGCCTGTTCATCAGGCGTGGCGCATACATGTGACCATCGCGGATGCCGATCTCGCGCTCCGCCATCTGCTCGACGACGGCCCTCGGACGAAGGCCTTTGATGTTGAACAGGAAGGTTGGCACGCGCTGCTCCAGGTGCGCCTCCTCCGAAATGCCATAGACCATCGCCCCGCAGCTTGTGAGCTGGCGCAGCATGGCTCGGCTAAGCTCAAGCTCGTACTGGCGGATAGCCTCCATACCGGCCACGAGGTCACCTCGGCGATCCCGGCCTGGAGCCGGCTGTGTGCTGCGGCCGATGCTCTCCAGATAGCGCACGGCTGCGTCCATGCCCGCGACGTTCTCGTAGACAAAGGTGCCCGCCTCGACCTTCAAGGGCGGCTCGTCGGGGATGAAGTCTTCGCGAAAGGTGGGCAACCGCTTCAGCGCCTCATAGCGGCCCCACAGAAAGCCCATATGCGGCGAGAAGTTCTTGTAGCCGGAGCAGACGAGATAGTCGCAGTTCCAGGCCTGCACATCGATCAAGCCGTGCGGGCCGAAATGCACGGCATCCACAAACAGCTCGGCTCCCGCCTCATGAGCGATGCGGCCAGCCTGGGCCACGTCCACAATCGTGCCCACCGCGTGAGCCGCTGCCGCGCAGGCCACAAGCCGCGTGCGGGAAGACACGATCAAAGCCAGATCCTCAGGATGGAGCATCCCATCCTCGCGCATGCGCCACCAGACGATCTTGGCACCCATGGGCTCAAGCGCCATCCAGGTGGCAATGTTTGCGTCGTGATCCATGTCTGTGACCACGATCTCGTTCTGGCCCTCCAGCATCTGCCCGATGCCCAAGCTGACCAGGCGAATGAACGAGGTGGCGTTCATGCCAAAGCAGATCTCAGCCGGGCTGAAGGCGTTCACCAGCAGCGCCACGCTCTCGCGGGCTTGAGCGATAGCATGATCGACAGCAATGCTGCGGCTGTAGCGCCCGCCGCGCTGCACGTTGTGAGCGACGAGATGATGCGTGACGGCGTCAAGCACGCTTTGCGGGATCTGCGATCCGCCCGCGTTGTCGAAAAAGATGAAGGAGCCCGCCTCGCATAAGGCGGGGAACTGCGCCCGGATCTGCTGGACAGGGAAGTCTGCCGGGGCTTGGGCTAGAAGGACACTGTGCTGGTTCATGGGGATGAGCTCACGACCGTCTCTGCCGGGGCAAGGCTATCTGGCTTGGGAGTGGAAGCAAGGGCACACAGTGCCGGTTGGCCATTGTGAACGTCGGCTCATGGCCTCAGACACAAGGCAGGCAACGCAACGAACGTCTGCTTTCCGGCAGATCGGCCCCGCTGCTGCACGTCCGTAATGGGCAGATTGTGTTGAAAAACTCGGTGGTCCACGAACTCGTCGAGTCGAGCTGGAGTGGAATGCTAACGAGGGCAGCTGACGCCGCCGCAACAATGTTGTTCTTCCGACAATCTGATCCTGGAACGTGGCTCCTCAGCTCACTCCGACAGCCGGCCAGAAGGGCACCGAAATGGACTTTCTATCGGCGCACAGCGGAAACCTAACCTGGCCCGATAGCGGTGCCAGCGAGTGTGCTTTGGTGGTCGAGCGATCTATGATGCAACTGGCGTCATGGGCTTGTGGTCGAGGCCTCTGCATCTCTCACCGCTTCGTCGCCGCAAACCTTAGCCGGACATAATCCGCCGTCCAACCGCCCTTGCAGTCCCGCAAGGAGGGTGTGAGCGACCGTTCCGCCTCCTCAAGGAGAGCTTCTTGCTCATCTGAAGCCATGCCGACCAAGAACGGGTTTGCAAACGTCTTGAGCCACCCGCTCATGCCGGTCGGCAGCGGTGTAGGACGCGGGATGATCGTTGCTGTCTCAACTACAAAGCCGTTCTGCTCCAGGCGCTCCCGCCATTCTTCAGCGGTCGGGAAGATCCACGTCATCCTGGCTGCGCCATCCAGGCCGCGACGGTCGAGCGCAGCCACCAGAGCCGTGACGATCGCAGCTACGTTTCCATGCCCGCCGAACTCTCCCACGAACCGTCCGCCCGGCTCCAGCGCGCGTCGCACGCCCTGAATGACGGCCTCATGGTCGCGCATCCAGTGCAGCGTCGCATTGGTGAAAACGGCGTCGAACTCGGCTGCGAACCCAAGCGCCTGCCCATCCACCCGCTTGACACTCAGGCCCTTGGCCTGCGCCTCCCTGAGCAGCTCGGCAGAGCTGTCGATGCCCAGCACGTCCGCGCCGCGCTGCGCGATCTCAAGCGTGAGCGCCCCGTCCCCGCAGCCCAGATCGAGGACGCGCAAGCCGGAGCAGGGCCCAAGCAGATCGAGAACCGCGCTTCCGAGGGCGGGCACGAAGGCGGCGTTCTCCCTGTAGCCCTGTGCGGACCAGCGTTGAGCTTCCCCGATCACCTTCGTCCTCATGCTTGCGAGTGGGTGCTTGATGCGCCTGCGCTAGGGCGCCACCACCACGTTGTCGATGGTGCGCCCCACGTCGCGCCGGACGGACGGCGGGAGCCGTGTTCCCGGATCCGCCTGCGCGAAAAAACAGAGACCGCAATCGACTGCGCCCGCGGAATTGCGCAGCGGGTCGCAACCTCGATACAGTGCGACGCGCAGTGTAGTTCCAAGGGATGAGCGAGATGGAGCAACAGGACTTCAGCGAAGGCGCCGCATATGTGAGGGGGCGCTTCGTGCCGGTGGCCGAGGCAGCTGTTCCCGTCACGGACTGGGGCTTCACCCGGTCCGACGTCGTTTACGATGTGGTCCACGTTTATCGAAACGGCTTCTTCCGGCTCGCCGACCACCTCGACCGCTTTGAGCGCTCCATGCGAGAGAAAAAGCTTAGACCTGACGAGACGCGCGAGGAAATGGAACAGATACTTCATCACTGCGTCGCTCTTTCGGGTCTGCCCGACGCCTATGTCGCAATGATGACGCTACGCGGAAAGCCGCGCGTTAAAGGATCGCTCCGGCCGGCGGACTGTGACAACCACTTCATTGCCTATGCCGTTCCATGGATCGACGTCATCTCACCGGAAGTCCAGGAGCGGGGCGCCCACGTCTGGATTGCTTCGACGCCCCGCATTCCCGACGCGTCAGTTGACCCTACCGTCAAGAACTATCAACGGAGCGATTTTACATCCGGCGCCATGGAGGCGCATGAGCGGGGCTACGACACGGCCGTCCTTTGTGACGCCCAGGGCTTCGTGACCGAAGGACCGGGCTTCAACATCTTCATCGTGAGGGACGGCAAGGTCTTCACGCCGGATCGCGGCAGCTTGCATGGCATCACTCGCCGGTCCATTCTGGAGATCTGCGCGGACCTCGGCATCGAAGCATGCGTCGCTGCGGTTCCGCGCGCGTTGCTTGATGAGGCCGACGAGGTTTTCGCGGCAACCACTGCAGGCGGCGTGATGCCGGTATCCCGGGTCGGCTCCCGCATCCTGTGCAATGACCGTCCGGGGCCTATTTCGATGCGCCTCAAAGCGGAATATTGGAAGCGGCATGACAATGGCTGGCACCGCACGGAGGTAAGACGGGCGCTTGCCGAGGGCAGGTGACGAGCAGCCAAGTTCGGCTACCCTCGATCCCCTGCGGCCGTCTTCACGAAGTCGCCTCCGAGTCTTCGGTCTGGCCGATTAGGAAGCCGGACGTGTGACCCGTCGTATTTGGCATGCGTGAGCTGCACCTGGAGTGCAGCAGCTCTCCTGTTTCGGCGGCGCGATCCACACATGTTCCCAGACCATTCCGGTGGCCAGCATCGTTCGCGACGCGCCGGCCGGCCGCAGACCAAAGCGTTTGAGCACGGCACGGTGTCGGGAGAAATCCGCGCTTGACTGGCTAGCATTTTCCGGCGTCATATATCGTATATCAAAAAAAGCTGCGGGAAGACAGCTCCGCGGCGCAACCGAGTATCGACGGGCGTACATGCCGCCTCGGCTGGCCGTGAACGGAACGAGGGGAATACAAGGAGGAGATCATCCAATGAATTTTCGTCAGAACCTACTTCCAGCGATCGCACTTGCCACATCACTCTCATGTATATTTCCCGCCCATGCTGCGGAGTGGTGGCCGTTCAAGATTGTTCCCGATGGGCCCGACAACACACCGATTGACTATGTCCCCCTCGAGAAGGCTTCCAAGAAGTGGAACCTGTGTGTTCTCTTCCCGCACTTGAAGGACAGCTACTGGGTCGCCTCAAACTACGGTATCGTCGACGAGGCTCGACGTCTTGGCGTGCGCGCCTACACGTTCCAGGCCGGCGGCTACGATCAGTTGCCGAAGCAGTTGGCGCAGTTCGACGACTGCCTGGCTTCAAACCCGGATGCGATTTTGATCTCGGCAATCACCGAAGGCGGCGTGGCGGGGCGTCTCAAGGCAGGCATGGACAAAGGCATCCCGATCATCGCAGTGGCCAATCCGATTTATGAGACGCCGATCACGGCACTGATCACGACTGACCACCGACAGAAGGGCTTCCTGTCAGGCAAGGAGCTCGTCGAGGCGTTGGGTCCGGAGGGTGGCAAGGTTGTTGCTTTCCCCGGCCCGCAGAACTCTGGCTGGGCGGAGACCTATCTGAAGGGCTTCCAGGAGGCGATCGAAGGCACCAAGGTCGAGATGCTTGAGGCCAAGTTCGGAGAGGCAGGCGTGGCCGAGCAGCTGACCTTGGTAGAGGACGCGCTTCAGACCTATCCTGAAATGAATGCGATCTGGGGGGGCGCTCCGACGGCCGAAGCGGCACTGAGTGCCGTGGCCGAAGCCGGGCGCGATGACATCAAAATCGTTTCTTCCTGGGAAGATCAGAAGATGCCCGACCGCATCAAGGAGGGGCAGATCATCGGGTTCGCGGCTGAATACCCTGTCATCCTGGCGCGGATCGGCGTGGATCTCGCGGTCCGCGCGCTCGAGAACAAGCCGATCGAGTTCTTGGCCTCGCACCCCGACGTGCGTGTGCTCCGCGCGACACCGGGGATGGTCGATCAGCAGAATATCGGCTCAGTCGACCTGACTCAGATCTACGCTCCTCAGGACTGGCAGCCAGTCTTCGACACCGAATGATTTGCACGCCTTCAAGGAGGCCGCGCGCTTATGCGCGACCTCCCGCCTGGCTGGCCGGCCGCTCACCGCCGATTGCTGAACGGGGCACGCGCGTTCCGCTACCGCCCATCATCGAGAGGACTGCCTGCTCCGATGACCCACGCGAGCAAGCTGCTGGAACTGTCACGTATCAGTAAGCGGTACGGGCCCTTGCTTGCGCTTGACGACGTCGACTTCGACGTGATGCCGGGCGAGGTTCATGTGCTCTTCGGCGAAAACGGCGCAGGTAAGAGCACAATGATCAATGTTATTACCGGCAATGTGGGGCCGGACGGCGGATCTTACCGGCTCCTGGGGAACGAGGTGCGGACGATGACGCCGCAGGAGGCGCGCCGGCGCGGTATCGCCGCCGTCTTCCAGGAATTCAGTCTTGTGCCGGATCTAACCGTCCTGGAGAACCTATTTCTCGGCCGGGAGCGCAGGATTGCCGGGCTTCTAAAGCGAGCCGAGATGCGGCGCGAGGCGGACGCGTTCATTGCGAAGCTCGGCTTTAACCTCCCGCTCGATCGGTTAGTTGTTGATCTGCCAAGGGCGCAGCGGCAGCTTCTCGAAGTTGCCAAGGCGCTGTTCGAGGAAGCGCGCATCCTGATCCTCGACGAGCCGACGGCGTCGCTGACCGATACCGATGCCGACAGACTCTTCGATCTTCTCTTCGAGATGAAGCGGGATGGGGTCGGTATAGTCTATGTATCCCATCGAATGCGCGAAATTCGGCTGCTTGCTGACCGCGTCACGGTTTTGCGCGGCGGCCGGAAGGTGGCAACCGTCGCAGGCGCGGATGTTTCCGAGGCACAGCTCGTGGAGATGATGGTCGGCCGGCCCGTGGGTGACCTCTATCCCGCCATCGCGCACAAGCCAGGCAAGCCGCTGCTGGAGATCGAGAAGCTCAGCAGTGTCGACGGCCGGGTCCGTGACGTGTCGCTGGCGGTCAGAGAGGGCGAAATTGTCGGACTGGCCGGCCTCGTGGGCTGCGGCAAAGGCGAGATCGGCCGGCTCGTTTTCGGACTGGATCCGATCTCGGGAGGTTCCGTTCGGGTGAAAGGCAAGCCTGTCGCCAGGTTCAGCCCGCGCGCATTGCTGCGGCGCGGCGTCTGCTACTTCCCGGCCGATCGAGCCACCGACGGCTTGGCGCCAAATCGCCCGATTCGGGAGAACGCCTCGGCGGCCGCCCTCGATCTCAAGCGTTTCGGCGGCGGCGGCTGGTTGCGCAGAAGGGCCGAGAACTCGAAGGTTCGGGAAGTCTTCGAGCGCCTTGGGGTGCGTCCGCTGCGGCTCGAACAAACCGTTCTGCAATTTTCGGGGGGGAACCGCCAGAAGGTGATGCTCGCCCGCGGTTTGATGCGCGAAATCCAGATCTTCCTTTTTGATGAGCCGACGGTGGGCATCGATGTGGGTGCAAAGGCCGAAATCTACCAGTTGATGCGCGACCTGGCTGAAGGGGGTGCCGCGATCCTCTTGATCTCGTCGGAGCTGCCGGAAATCCTCAACCTGTCCCACCGCATCTATGTCATGCACGAGGGTGAGATCGTCACGCACTTGGAAGGGGAGCAGCGCACAGAGGCACAGGTGCTTTCCGGATTCTTTGGGAAGAACCGCACGAAAGCCGCAGCATGAGCCTCGCCGAACCTTCCTTGCCGCGGCGCGCCTTTACCACGCGGCTGAACGGCTTCCTCGCGAATGGCGGCATCGTTCTGCTGCTGATCCTTCTGATCGCTGTCGTCACGGCAATCATCCAGCCGCGCTTCCTCAACCAGCAGAACATCCTCAATGTGCTGCGCAACACGGCGATCCTGTCGATCATCTCGATGGGGCAGATGCTGGTGATGATTGTGGGAGGTTTCGACCTGTCGGTGGGCGTGATCGTCGCCTTCGCATCGATCGAGACCGCGCTCGTAATGAGCGCGCTTCTGCAGTGGATGCCCGAGATGCAGTTCCTGGCGGTGGTGCTCGCGGTTGCGATCGCGCTAGCAAGCGGAGCAGCGATCGGCATGGTCAATGGCGTGCTCGTCGCCCGGCTGTCTCTTTCGCCCTTCATGGTCACGCTTGCCATGAGTTCGGTGATTGCCGGCGCTACTTTCTACGTGACCAAGGGCATCCCAGTCTACGGCATGCCGGAATTCTTCACGCATGGCGTGGGCAGAAGCTTCTTGCTCGGGGTTCCGACTGTGGTGGTCGTCGGCCTTCTCGTGGTGCTGACAACCATTGCCGTGCAGCGGCTGACGCGTTTCGGCCGGCACGTCTATGCGGTCGGCAGCAATCCCGTCGCATCGCGCCAATCAGGAATCCCCGTCGACGCCGTCCTGGTGGCGACCTATGCGATCAGCGGTCTGACCGCGGCGATCACCGGCATACTGCTGACCGCGCGGATCGGCTCCGGTCAGTCCACGTTGGGTGGCACCTTCGTGCTCGAGTCGATCGCCGCAGCCGTGGTCGGCGGGGTGTCGCTGCTCGGCGGCTCAGGCCGGGCCGAGCGAGTTCTGCTCGGCGCGCTGTTTCTTTCGCTTGTGTCGAACTCAATGAACCTCATGCGCATCGACAGCAAATTTCAAACGCTGGTCCTGGGTGCGGTCCTGCTTGCGGCCCTGTGCTTCGAGCTCCTCCTGCGCGGGCGCCGCAAATATGGCTGAAGCCGTTATCACGCGCCAAGGGCTCAGGTGGACCCACATCGACTTCCTGCAGAGGATACTTCCGACGCTGCTGATGTTCGCCGGCTTCGCCTTCTATGAGCCGGCCGTCGCCTCAACAAGCAACCTGTGGAACATTGCCCTCCAGACCAGCTATCTCGCGCTGTTCACCCTCGGGCAGGTCGTCGTGTTGCTGACGGCAGGGCTTGATCTCTCGATCGGGCTGACGGTTTCCTATGCCAGCGTCGTTTCCGCGCTTGCGATGATGCAGTTTTCGGATGAACCGGGGCTCGCGGTCCTGGTCTTCATAGCGACCTCGGTCGGCGTTGGCGTCCTGATCGGCGGGTTCAACGGCTTCTTCGTCGCGGTGCTGGACATCAACCCCTTCGTGGTGACGCTGGCCTCGTTCAACATCTTGCTCGCCCTGAGCTCCACGATAACCGACGGGTTTCCCGTCAGCGGCTTTCCTCCGCTGCTTGGAAGCGCTTTGGTGAACTCCGCCGTGGCCGGCATCCCAATCCCGATCGTCATCATCGGCGTTCTTTTTGCCGCCACCGCCGTGCTGCTGAACCGGAGCGTTTTTGGGCGCAGCCTGTATCTGATCGGCTCGAACCGGCGGATGGCTTTCGCAGCCGGCATCAATGTCCGTCTGCATCTGCTCGGCGCCTATATCCTGTGTTCCTCGCTCGCGGCTGTCGGGGCGGCACTTCTGACCGCGCGCGCGGGTTCCGGTGAGCCCAATATCGGCGGCAGCCTCGCCCTCGAAACCATCGCGGCGGCGGTGATCGGGGGCGCTCGGCTGCGCGGCGGGGAAGGCGGCGTGCTTTCGGCCCTTGCGGGGGCGCTTTTCGTCACCGTCCTCTCGAACGGGATGAACCTCGCCCGCATCGACGGCTATGTCCAGCAACTCTGCATCGGGGCGATCATCGTCTTGAGCCTGATCGCCGACCGCCTTTCTCACCGCACTTCCCGTACCTCCTAGGACAACTCGCGCATGCCCTTTCACGCCTGCATCGACATCGGCGGCACATTCACGGACTGCTTGGTGTCCGACGACAATGGAAAGGTGATGCTCTTCAAGTCGCCCACCACGCCCGGCCGCTTCCAAAGGGGCTTCGTCGACGTCTTGCATGTGGCGGCGCGCGAACTCGGCTTGGCGCCTCGCGACTTCATCGGCTCGATCGGCCTCATCGTCCATGGCTCGACGGTCTCCACCAATGCCCTGGTGGAGCGGAAGGTGGCGCGCACCGCGGTGCTTCTGAATGAAGGGCACGAGGACATACTGGTGCTGCGCGAAGGACCGAGGAAAGGCGCTTTCGAGTGGCGGCTCGACTATCCAGAGCCCTATGTGAGTCGGAACCTCACCATGCCCGTGCGCGGCCGCATCGATGCGCGTGGCCGGGAAATCGTCCCGTTCAGCGACGAGGACGTGGTGAAGGCGGTGGCCACATGCCGCCGGCGGGACGTGGAGGCGATCGCCGTCGGCTTCCTGTGGTCTGTCGTCAATCCTGCCCACGAGCTGCGCGCCCGTGAGATCATCAGGCGTGAATGGCCGGAGGTATCGGTCACGCTTAGCCACGAGATCAATCCCATGCCGCGCGAGTACAAGCGCATCATCGCAGCCGTGATCGATGCCTCCATCAGCCCGATCGTGCGCTCCTATGTGGAAGCGCTCGAGGGCGCCTTGAAGGAAGAAGGCTTCGGCGGCCAGCTTCTTCTCGCCAATTGCATCGGCGGCATGATGCCGGTGCCCGATATGATCCGCCGGCCGATCTACAGCGTAATGTCCGGCCCCACCCTTGCGCCTATGGCGGCGTTGGCGCTCACGAACGAGCCGGACGTCATCGTCGGCGACATGGGCGGCACGACCTTCGACGTTTCGGCGCTGCGCAACCACCAGATCATCGTGACCCCCGATTCCATGATCCACGACGACTCGCTGGGGATCCCCAAGGTCGATGTGCGCTCGGTTGGCGCGGGAGGCGGCTCGATCGTCTTCGTCGACGCGGGCGGGCTGCTCCATGTCGGGCCGCGAAGCGCCGGCGCCTGGCCGGGGCCCGCCTGCTATGGAAACGGCAATCAGGACGCGACGGTGACGGACGCCAATGTCGTTCTCGGAATCATCGACCCCGACTTTTTCCTGGGCGGGCGGATCAAGCTCGACCGCGTTTTGGCCGAGCGCGCCGTGCAGCGCATCGCCGACCGCTTGGGCGTCGATCTGATGCGCGCGGCGCATGCAATCCATACGACCAGCAACCACAACATGGTCGCGGCGATCGAGGAGATCACCATCCGCGAAGGCATCAATCCACGCGAGAGCTACTTCGTTTGCGGCGGCGGCGCCACCTCCTGCCACATCGCCGAGATGGCAGATATCTTGAAACTCAAGCGCTACATGATTCCGCGCTATGTGGCTGGGCTTAGCGCCTTCGGTGGGCTGATCTCCGACATCCGCTGGGAGCAGAACGGCGTCGCCCCGACCGACAGCAAACGGTTCGCCCCCGATCTCGTCAACGCCATGCTGGACCGGCTCATGGTGGAGGGCGATAGCTTCCTCGAAGGAGCCGGCATCCCTGTCGAGCGGCGGCGCTTCGAATTCTCCTTCATGGGCCGCTATGAGTATCAGTCCTGGGAAATCGAGGTCGGACTGGAGCGTGACAAGCCCCTCACGCATTCCGACCTCCCCCGTCTCATGGAAGATTTCCATCGCATGCACGAGCGCATTTACTCGATCCGCGCCGACATGGATGTGGTGGAGTTCATCACCTGGAAGGTGCGCGCCATCGGCCACCGGCCCGAGCAGAACCTCTATCGCGAGTTCAAGCTTACGGCCCAGGGCGGGGCACCCGAGCCAAAGGCGCGGCGCCAGCTCTACCTGCCCGAGCTGGGCGAGATCGCCACCGTCCCCGTGTTCGACGGCGAGAGTGTCGGCGCCGGCGCAAGGTTCTTCGGACCCTGCCTGATCGAGACACCCACTTTCACTGCGCTCCTGAAGGAGGGGCATTCGGCGTCGACCGACGAATATGGAAACTTCCTGGTCGATGTCGCCTGATCGGCTGGAAGCGAGGAGAACAGCGTATGAACAGCCCGAATCCCGACTCTTCCGTTGGCTCGGCGCGCAGTGACCCGCTCTTGATGTCGGTCCTGAAAAGCCGATTCGAAGCCATCGTGCGCGAGATGACTCTTGTCGTCATGCGCGCAAGCCGTTCCGCCGTCATCAAGAACGCACGGGACTTCAGCTGCGCCATCTTGACCTATGACCACCGGATCGTCTCGACGGAGAACGCCCTGCCGATCCACGTCGCCTCGATGGATCTCGTCACAAGCCCTATCACCGAGCTTTTCGACGATATTCGCCCGGGCGACATCTTCATCAACAACTCGCCGTATCATGGCAGCACGCACCATGCGGACTTCACGCTCGCCATGCCCGTGTTCTTCGAGGGCGAGCCACTTTTCTGGGCCATGGCGTTGTCGCACCACGCCGACACGGGCGCTCCTGTGCCGACCACGTATCTGCCGTTCGCCAAAACGGTCTACGAAGAGGGCATTCACTACCCGTGCGTGCGGATCATGCGGGACTACAAAGAGCTCGACGACGTCATCCGCATCGGCCTCCTGCGCAACCGAGTTCCGGAGCTGTGGCTGGGCGACCTGCGCGCGCAGATCGGAGCCTGCAAGACGGCCGAGCGGCGCTTGGGCGAGCTGCTCGCGAAATACGGATGCGACGCAATCGTCGGCTTTGTCGAGGACTGGTTTGACTATGGCCGCGCCATGGCGGTCGCCGAGATCAAGAGGCTGCCTGCAGGCGTCTACCGTTACGAGACCCGGCACGATCCCGTACCCGGCGTCGCCGAAGAGGGCGTGCCGGTCCGCGTCGAGATCACTGTCGATTCCGATGAGGGCATGATCACGGTCGATGTCCGCGACAATATCGACAACGTGCCGGGGGGCCTCAACCTGACGGAGAACACCTGCACGGGCTCGTGTCGGATGAGCGTGTTCAACAATCTCAGCGCCGACATGCCGCACAACCATGGCAGCGCAAGCCGCGTCAAGGTCTTGATGCGCGAGGGCAGCGTCATCGGCAAGCCGCGTTACCCGGTTGGCACCTCCGTTGCCACGACCAATGTCAATGACCGCCTGATCTCGGCGGGCAGCTGCGCCTTCTCCGAGATGGGCGCGCCCTTCGGCCAGGCTGAGGGCGGGCAGCACCTGCCTATCGGAATCGGCGTCGTATCCGGTTTCGATCCGTTCAAGAACGGCCAGCCCTATGTCAATCAGGTCTTTGTCGCTTATTCCGGCGGCGGCGCGCGCCACGGCTACGACGGTTGGCTGACCTATTGCGGGCCTGCCAATGGCGGAATGATCAATCTCGATTCCGTCGAGGTCGACGAAGCGATGTACCCCTTCATCATCGAGTCGCGCGGCGTAGAGAAGGACACGCAGGGCTTTGGCGAGTTCGAGGGCGCGCCCGGCGTTGGCGGCGTGTTCTACCCCGTCGATCACGACATGACGCTGGTTTATGCCGCTGACGGCTCGACCTATGCTCCACGAGGCGTTCTGGGCGGGCGTCCGGCCGCGCCCACACTCAGTCGCAAGTGGCTGCCCGGAGGCGAGATCGTCGACCTTCCCGCCTTCAACGCCGAACTCTGCCGCAACGGCGAGAAGCTGGCCTTTAGAGCCTGTGGCGGCGGCGGCTACGGCGACCCGAAGGCGCGCTCGCCAGAACGCGTGCTGCGCAGCATCAACCGCGGTTGGCTCAGCTCGGAGAAGGCGGAGGAGGTCTATGGCGTCAGTGTCCGCTTCGACGAGAAAAAGGCCGAATATGTGCTTGGCGCCGGCGCATGACCGGCCCTGCCGACCTTCATCAGGGTGATTCCATGAACCTTTCCAACTCCGCAGCGGATCTGGAGGCGGCTGATACGACCTTCCACTTCCATTCACAAACCGACGCCGTACGCCACCTGGAAGCCGGCCCCCTCATGATCGCGCGGGGCAGCGGCCCTTATGTGTTCGATGTCCGGGGAAGGCGGTATCTCGACTCGGTTGCCTCGCTATGGTGCGCAAGCCTGGGCTTCAGCGACGCCCGGCTGGCGGCCGCCGGCGCGCGGGCGCTCGAAACGCTTCCTGTCTATCACACTTTCAACCATCGCTCGAACCCTTATGCAGCCGAACTGGCACGCGCCGTGTCCGCCCTCGCGCCGATGGATGGTGCCCGCGTCTTCTTCACCGATGGCGGCTCCGAAGCAATCGACACCATGGTCAAGATGGCCTGGTATTATCATTCGGCCCGTGGGGAATCGTCACGGCGCAAGATCATCGCGCGCCATGGCGCCTTCCATGGCTCGACTGTGATGGCGGCCCGCATCAGCGGACTGCCGCTGATGCACAAGAGCTTTAACCTGCCGGACTGCAGTGTGATCCACACGGGCCGGCCGCACTATTACCGCGACGCTCTGCCCGGCGAGAGCGAAGCCGAATTCGTGGCGCGGCTCGCCCGCGAACTGGAAGAAGTGATCCTAGGCGAAGGACCAGAAACCATCGCCGCCTTCATTGCAGAGCCTGTCATGGGGGCCGGGGGAGTCATTGTCCCGCCTCAGGGCTATCTCCCCGCGATGCATGCGGTTGTGAAGCGACACGGCGTCCTTTTCCTCTCGGACGAGATCATTTGCGGCTTTGGACGGACAGGAAATTGGTTCGGCTGCCAAACCTTCGGCATCGAGCCGGACATGATGTCGGTCGCCAAGGGACTATCGTCCGGTTATGCGCCGATCGGCGGGGTCGTTCTGTCATCGCCCGTTTTCGAAGCAATCAGCGAGGAGAGCTGCCGCAACGGCGTATTCAGCCACGGCTTCACCTATTCTGGTCACCCCGTTTCCGCAGCAATCGCGGTGGAAGCGCTCCGGATCTATGGCGAGATGGAACTGCCTGACGTTGCCACTTGCCTCGGCCGAAAGCTGGCGGCCGCTCTAGAAACAGTCGCCGAGCATCCGCTCATCGGGAACGTCCGGACTTGCGGCTTCCTCGCGGGCGTTGAACTGGTGGCCGACCGCCGCTCGCGGGAGCCCTTTCCGCCGGAGCGAAAGGTCGGCGCGATGGTAGAGCGTAAGACGCGCGAATACGGGGTCATTGTCCGCAACCTCGGCGACACAATCGCGCTTTGCCCACCCTTCATCCTTTCGGAAGATGAGGTCGAGTTCGTGGTGAGCGGCCTCGGCCGGGCGCTTGACGATGTTCAGGCGGAGCTCAGCGCAAACTGATGTGTTTATAGGTGCAACTTGTTCGCTCGGCCGTTGTGGCGCCAGCGGATCAAGGCCAATGAGCAACAGGAGTGCGCATCAGGCGCGATCGACGCAGCCTTTTGCTCCTTGCCGGAAGCCATAGATGAGGCTCTCGGTCTCGCCAGAAGACGCCGTGCCTTGAGCGCGCTCAACGGCCCAAGTCCGACCACGTCACTGGCTCCCATGTCCGAAGAAGGAGCTCTGCTCCAACAGCATCGTGCCATGAACATGGTGGCATGGTCACCCCCATGCGTCTTCTGACAGCCCTAGGGTGGCGCTTCAACACAGCGACAGTAAACCCGACCTCTCTTTCTGAGGCAGCCAAGGCCTCAATCCAT
Source organism: Mesorhizobium sp. (assembly GCA_035998495.1). Classification (GTDB taxonomy): domain Bacteria; phylum Pseudomonadota; class Alphaproteobacteria; order Rhizobiales; family Rhizobiaceae; genus Mesorhizobium_B. The sequence continues at coordinate 7,557 of DASYHP010000063.1, read as the reverse complement.
CAGCATCCCACCATTCATGTCGATGATCTCGCCTGTGATGAAACCGGCGTTCGCTCCTACGAGATACGAAACGCAATGCGCCACTTCCTCGGCTTTGCAGAAGCGTCCCACGGGTATGTCGCGCAGCTGAGCCTGCCGTTGCGCCTCCGTCAGTTGTTCGGTGACCATAGGTGTGAGCACATAGCCCGGGGCGATCCCGTTGACCGTGATTCCTTGCGAGGCCGACTCCCGAGCCAGCGAGAACGTCAGCACCCCGAGCCCGCCTTTGGAGGCCGCATATGCAGTCCCCGCGGTCAATCCTCCCGTCTTCATCGAGAGCGAGCAGATGTTGACGATCCGGCCCCAGCCGGCCTTGCGCATATCACGCAGGCCAAGCCGCGAGAGATAGAACGGACCGTCGAGGTTAACCGCCATGATCTGCCGCCATTCCTCGGGCGAGGTTTCTATCGCCTTGTTGTTCGAGAGGACCCCGGCGTTGTTGACGAGAATCTGCACTGCTCCCTGCGCGACATTGAGTTCGTTCCATGCCCGCTCGACAGCCTCGGGATCGGCTATGTCTAGGGCGAGCGGGGTAACGCGCCCGGGCATCTCATCGAGCAGAGCGGAAAGTGGCTCGGTTTTCAGATCCGCCGCGACGACGCGGTGACCGTCGGCAACGAGCTGGCGGGTGATCGCCTGCCCCATTGTTCCGGCAGCGCCGGTCACAACCGCAAGACAGTCGTCGGTTCTTGGCATATTTAGCTCCGTGAGGGGGAATTGAGGTCAGCGGCCGCGGAGCCGAAAGTCTCGGAGACCGAACCTACGGGGCGGGGGGCACCAAGGCCGAGCACGACGACCTTGGCCATGATATGGGCAGCACTTGTCAATTCGGGGCCGACAGACGAGATTCCATCGGGGATGGCGGACTTCACTATCTTCGATCCTTCCGGCCGCGGCTCGGTGGGGCTCGACAGTCACAGAATTTGCCTCGACCTTCAAGATGCATCATGTATGATGCTTGCCGCGGCCGACTAGCTCATGTAGCCTCAAGCCTGAAATTTCTCAGGTGGCTGAGGGTGCCGGGCATCCAACCACGCGCGTCCGCGCTCGTCAGGCAGCAGTTGCGATCCATGCCCGGCTCGTGGATTTGGGAGGGTGGATGATCGGGAGGGAGGCCAGCGCAAAGCGACACTTTGGAGAGCTGCTGCCAGCGCTACTTAGAAGCGTCCTCGCGATTCCTGCTTGGCCCGCCTTGATCCTGCTGTTCGCGACGGCGGGAGTCATGCAGCCGCGTCTCCTCACCATTCCCTTTCTACTGATCGTGCTGCGCCAAGCAGTGCCGCTGGCGCTCGCGGCGCTTGGCCAATGTCTGCCGATGATCGGCCGTTCGATTGATCTCTCCCTGGGCGGCGTGATCGCAGTGGTCAATGTCACGCTTGCGCTGCCGACGCTCTCCGGCGGACCCGTCTGGATGTCGCTTGCGTTTCCGCTTGTCTTCGGCGCGGCGGTCGGACTGTTCAACGCAGGCCTCATCGCGTTCGTCCGGGCCTCTGCCGTGGTCGTCACGCTCGGGGTTTCCGTGATGCTGGTCGGTGTCAGCTATTTGGTCAGCGGCGGCGCTCCCGGCGGGACGGTGCATCCCTTCATCCGTGAGATCGCGACTGGCCGCGTGGCCACGGTCCCGATCGCTGGCATTCTGCTGCTCGTGATCGCAGCCGCGGCCTCGGTCGCGCTCCAGCGTAGCACGTTCGGTCATGCGCTCTATGCCACTGGCTCGAGCTATGCGGCCGCCTGGCTCGGCGGCCTCGCCGTACGCAAGGAGCTCGTCGCCGCCCATGTGCTCAGCGGAATCTTCGCAGGCGGGGCGGGCATTGTGCTGACCGGCTACATCGGCACCGGCACGCTCAATCTGGGCGCCGATCTGGTCATGGCGTCGGTTGCGGCCGTCGTGCTCGGCGGCACGACATTCGGCGGCGGCGCTGGCGGCGTGGTGGGCGTGCTCGCGGGCGCCTTTGCTCTGACATTTCTCGCCAATCTGATGACTGGCATGGGCCTCGGCAAGCCTGCTCAGCTCATTGTCCAGGGAGCAATCATCGCCGGAGCCGCGGCGCTCGCGCGCTGGCGGGAGGCTTAGTCCACATTCGAGATTTCCCCGGATGAGCCGGGGAGTAGACGCGTGCTGAAGGGCGCGCGATTTTCAGGAGGAAAGACATGAGACTGAAACAGCTCTTGCTGGCCGGCGCCCTGCTGGTTGCCCTCGCCCCTGCGCCGGTCCTTGCGCAGGAAGTACCGGAACTGAACCCAGCCCTGTCACCCGTCCAGGGCTCGCCCATGGTCGACCGCCCGGCCTCCACGAAGGACAAATTTGTTCTCGGGTTCTCGAACATTTCGGTGGTCAACACGTGGCGCGTCCAGATGGTCGAGGAGCTGAAGCACGAAGCCTCGCTGCATCCGGAGATCGCCGACCTGATCGTCGCGGATGCCGGGGGGGACGTGAACAAGCAGGTCGCTGACATCGAGAGCCTGATCACCCGCGGCGTCGATGCGCTGCTTGTCGCGCCGGGCTCGGAAGTGGCCTTGAACGGCGCACTCGACAAGGCCCATGACGCGGGCATTCCCGTCATCATCTTCTCGTCTAATGCCACGCCGAAGAACTACACCGTGAAGCTGCTCGCCGACGACGCACAGTTCGGCCGTGACGGCGCGAAGTATCTGGCCGAGGCAATGGGCGGCAAAGGCAACATCCTCTCGATCCGCGGCATCTCGGGCAACTCCATCGACAACGATCGCTGGCGCGGCGTCGAGGAAGTCCTGGCTGACTATCCAGACATCAAGGTGCTCGACCAGGGTTTCGGCGACTGGGCCTATGACAAGGGCAAGCAGGTCTGCGAATCCCTGCTGATCGCCCATCCGGACGTGCAGGGCATCTGGTCTTCAGGCGGTGCGATGACGCAGGCCTGCGCCGAGGTGGCGGAGGAGAACGGCCTCCCGCTGGTCCCAATGACTGGCGAAGCCAACAACGGCTTCCTGCGTATCTGGAAGGAGAAGGACCTGCAGAGCGTTGCGCCGATCAGCCCGACCTGGTTCGGTCAGCAGGGCGTCGTCGCCGCGCTGCGTGTTCTAAAGGGCGCGCCGATCGCCAAGGATAATCTCGTCAATCCGGCGCCGATCACCAAGGATCAGATCGACCAGTACTATCGCCCTGATCTCAGCGACGCATACTGGGTGGGCTCGACCCTGCCCGACGAGAAACTTCGCGAGATGTACGGGAAGTGAGCAAAGGCTGAGGGATGCTTCTGGAAGCGCAGGACATCACCAAGTCCTTCGGGTCAGTGCATGCGCTGAGTGGCGTGTCGCTTCGTTTGAGGTCCGGCAGCGTCCACGCCGTGCTTGGCGAGAACGGTGCGGGAAAATCCACCTTGATGAAGATCATCTCGGGGGTTTTCTCGCCTACGTCAGGCACGCTCACCGTCGAAGGCGAACAGGTGGACTGGCGTCGTGCCGAACAGGCGCGAGCCGCCGGTGTGTCCACGATCTTCCAGGAGTTCATTCTCCTGCCGAACCTTTCGGTGGCCGAGAACCTGTTTCTCGGCCGCGAACCGCGCACGGCGGTGGGCCTGATCGACCGTGCGAGGATGCGTCAAGAAAGCCACCGCATCCTTGAGGGCGTGGGGCTCGACCTTGATCCGGATGTGCTGACCGGCAGCCTGCGTGTTGCCGAACAGCAGATGGTGGAGATCGCCAAGGGCGTGATGCGCGACGCGCGCATCTTCGTCTTCGATGAGCCGACCGCCGCGCTCGGAGATCGCGAGTCGCAGAAGCTCTTCGAACTCATCCGCAAGCTTCAGGCGGAAGGAAAGGGTATTCTCTACATCTCCCACCGCCTGCCCGAACTCTTCGAGCTCTGCGACGAGGTGACCGTGCTCAAGGACGGTCAATTCGCCGGGCACTTCATGATGAAGGACACGAACCCCGAGGAACTGGTAACCACGATGGTCGGCCGTTCGCTCGATCAGCTCTACCCGCCGCGACGGCCGGCGGAATCCGCCGGTGCGCCAGCGCTGGAACTGCGAAACATCGTGGTTGAGGGGCTGCGGGGGCCGGTGAACTTCACGGTCGGCAAGAACGAGATCGTCGGCCTCGCCGGGCTTGAGGGGCAGGGCCAAATTGAGATCACTCGCGCGATCTATGAAGGCCACACGCTGGTCTCCGGCGAGATTCTGTTCGAGGGCCGAAACCTCGGCCATTCCGGCCCGTCTGGTGGCATTGGCGCCGGCATCGGCCTCATTCCGGAGGACCGCAAGGCGGAAGGGCTCTTTCTTTCGCTCAGCGTCAGGCGCAACATATCGGCTGGCCTGCTGCCGGGGCGCGGACTTGCGAGCCCCGCCGCGACGGCGCGCCGTGAAATCGCCGAGCAGGTTAGACGCCTGCGCATCCGCTTGCGCAACGTCGGTCAGACCATTCGAGAGCTCTCAGGCGGCAACCAGCAGAAGGCGCTCCTGGCCCGCTGGCTGGTCCGCGGAGCGAAGATGCTGATCTGCGAGGAGCCCACACGCGGCGTCGACATCGGCGCCAAGTCGGAGATCTATGCCTTGTTGCGCGAACTAGCCGACAGCGGCGTGCCGGTGCTCGTCACGTCGCGCGAACTGCCAGAGCTGATCGGCCTCTGCGACCGGATCGTGGTGGTCCGCGAGGGCTCGACCGTGGCCGAGTTCCGCTGGGAGCAAGCGACTGAAGAGAAGATCATGGCTGCGGCCATCGACGGAGGGCGGGCATGAGGACCGCGAACGCAACTACCGCCATCCGCCTGCGGCGCCTGTCGGCGCTGCCGGTGGTCGTGCTGATCATCATCTTGGCGGTCGCGCTTGGCCTTTCCTCGCCCTATGCGCTGTCGGCACAGAACCTCATCAACATTCTCAACCAGCAGGCCAGCCTCATTCTCGTGACGATCGGGCAGGTCATGGTGATCCTGACTGCTGGGCTTGACCTCTCGGTCGGTTCGGTCGTCTCGATGACGACAGCGATCGTCAGCCACGATGTTCCCTTCGCCGTGCCGCTGGCCATCGCTGCTGCGCTGGCGGTCGGGCTGGTGAATGCGATTGGCATCCTGCGTCTCGGTGTTCATCCGATCCTGATGACGCTGTCGACTATGACAGCTGTACAGGGCATCGCGCTCTTCGTTCGCCCGATCCCTGGCGGACAGGTGCCCGACTGGATGACGGACTACGCTTCGGCCGTGGTCCTCGGCCTTCCGCTGCCGGTGGTCTGCACCGCGGTGCTGGTGTTAATCGCCGCCGCGATCATTTCACGAAGCCGCTTCGGTCTGCACCTGATGGCGATCGGCGCCTCGCAGGAGAGCGCGCTGCTGGGTGGCGTCAACACCGGGCGCGTCGTCCTCGTCGCGTACCTGCTGTCGTCGCTTTTCGCGTGCCTCGGCGGGCTCAATCTCGCTGCCCGTCTCGCCAGCGGTGATCCGCTGGTCGGCGCGTCCTTCGCTATCGATTCAATCGCCGCGACCGCGCTGGGCGGCACCCAGCTCTCGGGCGGGCTCGGCGGCGTCACGGGACCGGTGACCGGCGTGCTGTTCCTCGCGCTGCTCGGCAACGGACTGAACCTGCTCAATATTTCGACGTACTACCAGATGATCATCAAGGGCGCGCTGCTGATCGTTGCCGTCAGCGCCCATCGCCGCAGTCAGCCGGGCCTCTGAATCCTGGCGCTCAGCCGTGAGAAAGGGAACATCATGGAGATCAAGGCCATCGTCGACTGCAAGACGATCTTGGGTGAGGGACCGCTCTGGGATGAGTCCGAGCAGAAGCTTTACTGGATCGACAGCTATGGAAACCGGATCTTCCGGGCCGACGAGAACGGCGATGGCGTCGAGAGCTGGGAAGTGCCGCAGAGGATCGGCTCGATGGCGCTGCGCGAGAAAGACGGCGCGGTGCTGTCGCTGGCCGATGGCTTCTACTTGTTCGACTTCAAGACCGGCCGTGCTGAGGTGATCGAGAAGATCGCGCATAAGGGACCGACCGTGCGCATGAACGACGGCAAGGTGGACAAGCGCGGTCGCTTCGTCGCCGGCAGCATGGATACCACAGAAGAGGCGCCCCTTGGCTTCATCTACAGCCTGGACGTCGACCATAAGGTCACACAGATCGACGAGAACATCACCGTTTCCAACGGGCCGTGCTGGAGCCCCGATCACCAAATCTTCTACTTCGCTGACAGTCGCTCGCGCGCAATTTGGGCCTATCACTACGATCTTGAGACGGGTGCGGCGACCAACAAGCGCAAGTTTTGCGAGTTCGGACCTGAAGATGGGCTCCCGGACGGAGCCACAGTCGATGCGGAGGGCTGCGTCTGGAGTGCGGGCGTCTACAAGAGCAAGATTCACCGCTTTGACCCAAGTGGCAAGCGCATGCAGGTCATCGACATGCCTGTCGTCTGCGTCACCTCCGTGATGTTCGGCGGTCCAAATCTCGACCGGCTCTACGCTACTTCCATGCTGCGCGCCCCGGTGCCTGGAGTCGTTGAAACCGGGCCGTTGGCGGGCTCGCTCTTCGTAATTGATGGCCTAGGTGTGAAGGGGCTGCCGGAGTATCGATACGGCGGTTGATCCTGCAGCCTCCGCGCCTTAGCGCATCCATTGATATTGGCGGCGCAGGGCGGCTTCACATATCATGATCTCAGTCGCGAGGGTAACGTGATGCCGCCGAGAACAGTCGTCAAGGAAAGCCTGTCAGAGCAGATCTATCGCAACCTGCGTCTTTCCTTGATGGATGGTGAATATCGCCCTGGCGAGCGCCTCACCATCTCATCGGTGGCGGAACAATACGGCACGTCTATAACACCGGTGCGCGAGGCGATCTTCCGGCTCGCCAGCGAACAGGCGCTGGAGGTCAAGGCTGCGACATCAGTGATCGTGCCGGCTTTGACAAGCCGAGATCTGCGCGAGATCGTTGCGATCCGCAATGATCTGGAAGGAATGGCAGCCTATCGCGTCGGCCAAGTCGCGACGGCTGCCATGATAGAGGAACTCGACGCGCAGAACGCCACTTTCATCAAGGCTGCCGCGTCCAATCCGCGGGAGGCCGCACAAGCAAACCGCGACTTCCACTTCCTCATCCTGCGCTTCGCGGAAATGCCCTACGTCGAGGCGATCTGTGAAAACATGTGGACCCTGATGGGCCCCTTCCTGCGCATCTTTCATGAAGAGATGCCGGCGCGTCGCCTGACTGCCGACAACCACCTTCATTTCCGCTTCATCGCCGCGCTGAAGGCGGGCGATCCCCACGCCGCTCGAGCGGCGATGCAGGACGACATCGCCTGGAGCGACGAACTGATCACCCGTCACGAGCAACTGGGCAGGAAAAGCACAGCGCGGCCCATTCCAGCTTGAGCGCAAATCCGCCCGGAGGCGCACGACGCCAAGGCTCCGCTTAGAGTCCGACTCGAAACTCATGCTGAGCTTGCCAGTCGGCGAGTGAGCAGCAGGACCGAGGCGGCGTAGAGGAAGGCTCGGGCGGAGTTGATCGTGCCTTCGAAGTCCTTGGCGAGGCGTCGGCTGCGGTTGATCCA
>DASYHP010000040.1:0-12821 GCA_035998495.1 Mesorhizobium sp. | reverse complement strand
CTGGATCAACCGCAGCCGACGCCTCGCCAAGGACTTCGAAGGCACGATCAACTCCGCCCGAGCCTTCCTCTACGCCGCCTCGGTCCTGCTGCTCACTCGCCGACTGGCAAGCTCAGCATGAGTTTCGAGTCGGACTCTTAGAGCGTGCGGCGGCCCTCGGATCATCGATCTGGCGCTTGCGTTCGTGGAGTATGGCCTTAAGCGCAATCCGCTCGGCTACCCGCTTGTGCCTGGATTGAGCAGCATCCATCTTGCGAAGACCCGCCTTAGGGTGATGGAAGGCACTTGGGTTCCGGCCTTGAGAATGTGGTTTCGACCCGAACACGCCGACCGAACGGTGGTTAAGCTCTATGTGGAACCCTGTCCGCCCGACGATATGAAGTTTGCGGACGATTTCTGGGATGACAGCCCCGATGACGGCCTCCCGTTCTGATAAGCCCCAAATCGACAAGTTCCGCGAGGCCGCCCGCGAGCTGGAAACGGACGACCGGGAAGAGGCGTTCGACGCGGCCTTGAAGAGGGTAGCGAAAGCGCCGCCTCCGAAGGATGGGGCGAACAAGCCCGATGCGGGTCGATAGTCAGCAAGTGCCAGCGCCGCACCCTTGTGGAGGCGGCTAGAAGAAGGCGCTGTTGATGTAGATTGAGAGGTGGCGGCCCGAGGCAGTCATATTGAAGGGCGACTCTAGCGCGCCTGCCTCAACCCCGATCGTCATAAGGCTTGAGGACTTTCCAAGCTCCTTTGCCCGCTTGTCGATCGCGTGCCCCAGCCCCCATGCCCGTTGACCCCCAAGGGCCTCAATGGCGACGGAGTCGCAGTTTGCCAGAGCGGCCTCGATCCGGTTCTGTAAGGCGAGATCAATTTTGAACTCTGGCCGACCGATGTTAAGCGGCCCCATGTGGCCGAAGTTGTTGCCGTGGTTGTTGTAGTTGTCGCCTGACATGGGAACCTCCGCGCGCGCTTCGACCTGCGGAGCTAGAGCGCCCGCAGCCCGTCTAGGTGCGAGCGCAGCGTAGCCGAAAAGTAGTGCCACCAACACAAGACTCGCTGCGGTTAGCACATGATCCGTACTGGGTAGCGCCAAGGCAGGAAAAGCCCCAACAAGCCCCTCTGGGAACCACGAAGCCAGGTTAGATGAGGCGTTCTCAAAGGAGGTTTGGGAAGCGAACATCATTATGCCCGCCAGCCCTGCCAACGTCCACCAAGCCCAGCCGAGAACTTTCCACATTCCCGACTCATATCACCACCTCCGGGTTTGTCAAAGATACAATCGCCCCCCATCCACAATCCATGCTTGTCTGACGTTCCGGTGCGAGCGGCGCTGGGACTCCGGGGCAGGGGCGGCGGGGCGAAAAATGGTCAGCCATGTGCGCACGGTCGCCTTTCAGGGCATCGAGGCCGTGCCCGTCGATGTCCAGGTGATGGTCGGCCCCGGCAAGATGGGCATGCACATCGTGGGGCTCGCCGACAAGGCGGTGGCGGAAAGCCGAGAGCGCGTGCAGGCGGCGCTGCACGCCTCGGGCCTGTCCATGCCCAACAAGAAGGTGACGGTGAACCTGGCGCCGGCCGACCTGCCCAAGGAAGGCAGCCATTAGGATGTTTGATGCCTTGCCAGGCGACGGTTTCAGGACGGCTGCAAGATTTCGCTCACTATCTACTCACCGCTGGCGATGAGTGATCTGCCCAGTGACCACTCCACTGTCGACGACAGCCACCCGCCGCTCCGATAAATCGTGCTCCATATCCAAAGAAGGGCGAGTAGGCATGAGACCGACGCCTTGCGGACCCGAAGCCGGTGGCCAGACCCTCGATTAGGCTGCATCTGCTCGCCTGCTGATTCGGCCGAGTTCCGCTTGATTTCCGCCCCATTTCTCGCCATCTCGCGGCTCGCCTGCCCACGAGAGAAGGGATTGCTTTGCCATGTCGACGGCTGATGTGGTTGCGCCTGACACCCGCGCCTTTGAGGCTGATGTTGCCAAGCTCCTGCACCTGATGGTGCACTCGGTCTACTCAGACCGGGATGTGTTCCTTCGCGAGCTGATCTCGAACGCCGCTGATGCCTGCGAGAAGCTGAGGTTTGAGGCGATCGCGAGCCCAGAGCTGTCGGGCAGCGATCCCCAGCCTCGCATCATCCTTGGTCTTGATGCCGAGAGCCGCCGACTCATGGTGGAGGAAAACGGCATCGGCATGAGCCGCGACGAGATGGTGGAGGCGCTGGGTACCATTGCACGCTCTGGCACCAAGGCCTTCATGGACCGCATCGAGGCTGCCCAAGCCGGAGAGGGCGCACAGCTGATTGGTCAGTTTGGCGTTGGCTTCTATTCCGCCTTCATGGTGGCGGACCGGGTTGATGTGATCTCCCGGCGTGCGGGCGCAGACGAGGCCTTCATCTGGTCCTCAGACGGCAAGGGCTCCTACACGGTAGCTGCAGCCGATCTTGCTGATGCCCCTCAGCGTGGCACCCGTGTTGCGCTGCACTTGATGGAGGATGCAAGCTCCTACACCCAGCGCCATACGCTCGAGCGCATCTTGCGCCAGCAGTCGGGCCATGTGCCCGTGCCGATCTCGATCGTGGAGAAGCCAGGGGCCGAGCCCCAGCAGATCGCCGATGGGGCAGCACTTTGGGCCAAGCCGCGCGCCGATGTGAAGCCGGAAGAGTACACCGACTTCTACCGCAGCCTAGCCGGCCAGTGGGATGAGCCGGCGGTGACCGTGCACTTTCGCGCCGAGGGCCGCCACGAATACACGGCACTTGCCTTTGTGCCGGGCTCCAAGCCGTTTGACCTCTTTGATCCCGATCGGCGCGGTCGCGTGAAGCTCTATGTGAAGCGTGTCTTCATCACCGACGAGGCCGAGATCCTGCCACGCTATTTGCGCTTTGTGCGTGGGCTTGTGGACTCGTCGGACCTGCCGCTCAACGTCTCTCGCGAGATGATCCAGGAAAGCCCGATTCTGGCAGCCATCAAGAAGGCCGTGACCAATCGGGTGCTGAGCGAGCTGGGCAAGCTCGCTGAGAACGGCGCTGAGGCGTACGCCAAGGTCTGGGAGAACTTTGGCTCCGTGCTCAAGGAGGGGCTCTACGAGGACTACGAGCGCCGGCAGCAGCTGCTGGGACTGGCTCGCTTCAAGAGCACGGCCTCAGGTTCAGCCTGGCGCTCGCTCAAGGACTATGTGGGTGCACTCAAAGAAGGTCAGCAGGCCATCTACTACGTTGCGGGCTCGGGCCTCACCCGGCTTGAAAGTTCGCCTCAGCTTGAGGGTTATCGTGCCCGCGGCATCGAGGTGCTGCTTCTGCCCGACGCGGTTGACAGCTTCTGGGTGACGGCCGGCCTGGAATATCAGGGCAAGCCTTTCCGGTCGGTCACGCAGGGAGCCGCTGATCTCAGTGCGATCGCGCTGCTTGAGCCCAAGGCATTGGGCAGCGCTTCTGCGTCAGAGGCGGTGACGCGTCTCATCGTGCGCGTGAAGGCAACACTGGGAGACCAAGTGTCAGATGTGCGCGCCTCCGAGCGGCTGACGGAAAGTGCTGTATGCCTCGTTGCACCGGAGAGTGGGCTTGACCGGCAGCTCGAGCGCCTGTTGGCCAGTTCGGGTCAGGTGGGTTCTGCGGGAAAGCCGATCCTCGAGATCAACCCTGAGCACGAGCTGATCACAGCTCTTGCCAACCTGCCCGAAGGCGAGCAGGCCCTGAAGGAAGACGCAGCCCACCTACTGCTGGACGAGGCGCGCATTCTGGATGGGGAGCTGCCAGCTGATCCAAAGGCATTCTCACAAAGGCTGGCGCGGGTGATGACGAGGGGGTTCAAATAGGGCGTTAGGTCGGGCCTCACGACGGCTCCGAGGCATCCGGCGCCGTGTTCGTGGACGGAGTAGAAGCGCCCTTCTGCTGCTTCCGAGGATGATGGTAGAGCTGAGGGTACACAAATCCAACATTCTCCGCCGGGGCGCAGATACAACCCGAACTCTGGCGCACAACAGGTGGTTGCGAATGCTCGACGCGGCGGCTGGCCTGGAGGTCGCACTCCATCACGGGCCTTTCTGTGCGTCGTCCTTTCAGGCCGACGGCTGAGGCGTGGGGCAGCTCGGAACGTCCACTCCCAGCTGCGTTTAGTTCTCCTTTGTCTCGTTGATGCACGCCGTCCGCACGACCCCATGCTTGTCAACGGTGATGCAAGCTCCCTGGCCCTTGTTGCTGCAGCCGGCTGTCCACGACACCTGGCCACCCAAGCCCTTACACTCCTGGGAGGTAAGCGGAGTGGTGATGGTGGTGGTCGGCTGCGACGCTGTCCCGGGCGCTTCCACCAAATCGGCTCCCTTCTTTGGCGCAGCCCATGATTGTTGTGCTGCGACCAAAGCCGGCGCGAGAAGCCATGCTGCTCTTGCGATCATGTTCTTTCCTTTCGCCAGCCTCGCCCTGGGCCAACCAAGGACGGTCAATTCGGCGCCAACTCATTGATGCACGCTGCGCGAACGACGCCATGCTGGTCGACGGTGGCGCAGATGAGCGGGCACCCGAGGGTCAAACTGGGCCTGACTTGGCCGCCCAAGCCCGCGCATTCCTGCGGCGTGAGCGGCGTCGATGCGGTTTTCACCCCTTTCGCTGCCTGCTGTGTGGATGCGGGCCCCTCTTGAACCCTCTGCTTGCCTGCCCCATGCGCAGGCCCCAAGAACGCCGTTGTCGAAACAGCGATTGCGACCAGGACGACCCTCATCGAGGCTGTCTGCATCGTTGCTGCTCTCATTTCGCAGCCTCAAGGCAGACCATATGAGATTTGCTGTTCTGATCCTTGGTGAGGCACACCTTGCCTGAGTTGCAGGTGTCGAGGTCCTTGACGCTGCCGCCCAAGGTCGTGCACTCGGCGGCTGTCAGCTGCGAGATCGTCACCTTGCCCTTCGTGGGACGGGGTGCCGGCTGATCCTTTGTCTCCGGCGGGCCGCTTAACTTTTGGGCCGCGAAACCGGGACAAGCGCCGATGCTTGTCAGCACCGCCAGAGCAACGAGAAAGGCGCTCGAGGCCTGAATCCGCCTTGGGCTGCGGCTTGCCGTGCGAGGGCGCATGAGAAGCTCCGGTGTTGTCCAAAGGTTTCTGCAGCGGCTCGACAGCTCTCGTGAGCGCGCTGCGGGTTCAAGCGTCGGCTACTGAGCCGACTCGGCCGCCTCGCTTCGGACCTCGACCGCGCGACCGGCGAGCTCGCGGCCTGCGGTGCGCGCTGGCGCCGCATCGCCCTCGCATGTTTTGGCGTACTTGCCGGTGCCCCCGCAAACCACGAAGCTGCCACTTTGGCCGATGCAGGTGTAAACACCCTGTTCCGAGGGCGGGCCATACGTGCCGCCGCCCTTCTTGCACTTGCTTTCGAGCTGCTGGGGCGTTTGGTAGGGAAGCGGTTTTGCGCTTGCGGGAGCTCCGAAGGCGATCGCAACGGAGGCGAGGGCTGCCACAAGACCCAGTCTTCTCACATCCATCGTCACATCTCCTTGCTTGTTTCGAATCGCCGCGGGCTCAGAACGAGAGCGTCGCGGCACCTTGCTTGATCTCGGCGTGCATGGCGGACGCGCCCGTGATGACGACGCCGTCGATGAGGTCGGCTTGCTCGTAGCCGCGCGACTTGACGCAAGGCGTGCAGGCCCAGATCGTGCCGCCGCGCTTCTGAAAGTCCTCAATGAGTGCGGCAAGGCTATCAAGCGGCGCCACTTGCGTTAGCCGCTGACCGCCTTTGCGCACGAGGTCGATGGCGGTGCTGGTCAGAAAGATCGACACCTTCAACCCCGCCGTGAGGCCGCCATTGGCGATCGTGAAGGCGACCGACGAGAGTTCCGACTCGATCCCTCGGGTAACCAGGATGACGAGCTTGTCAGTGGCATCAGGCACGGTAAGGAGTCCTCGGTTGCGGTTGCTCCGCCACCGGTAACCGCTTTCTCGGAGCCATGTCTTTGGCCGCCTTACCGAACAACTTGCCCGAAACGCCGGCCAGCGAACGCGTGGGCGATCTTTTGTCTGAAGCCTTGCGGCAGATCCGCATCACCGGCTCGCTCCAATACTGCTATATGCCAAGCGGCGCCTGGATCACGGACGCGACGCCTGGCGCCTACAAGCCGCGGGACGCTATCGGCTTCCACATCATGACGGCGGGAACCTGCTGGCTCGAGCTCGAAGGAGTTCGCACCGTTTTGGAGGCCGGTGACATCGCCGCTTTTCCGTTCGGCACGCCTCATTGGATCGGCGCAGGTGACGGGGGCCGTCTGATCGATCCAGGTGGTGATCTTCCACCTGCGCCATGGCGAGAAACGCCCATCCTGCGCTATGAGTCTGAAGGACCTATCGTTCGCATCCTGTGTGGCTACATCCAGTGCGAGGCGATGAACTTTCGGCACTTCAGCCAGTTGTTGCCGACCCTCATACATGTTCGGACCTTGCAAGCAGGCGCAACTGACTGGCTCGCCGCAACGATCAAGCAGATCGTTGCTGAGGTAGATCATCCACAAGGCGGCGGCAGATCAGTCCTTGAAAGGCTGACGGAGTTGGCATTCCTGGAAGTGCTCCGGCGACAGATCCTCGCGGCAGATGCCTCGTCCACGGGATGGCTCGCTGCCATTCAGGACCCCGCGCTCAGCCGGTGCTTGCATTTCATCCATTCGGATCCAGGGCACGACTGGAGTGTTGAGAAGCTTGCCGCGGCGAGCGGCTTGTCCCGAAGCGCACTTTGCGATCGCTTTGCAAAGCTGCTCCAGTCCTCGCCGATGCACTACATCCGGGACTGGCGGCTGTTCTTGGCCAGCGTCAGGCTGAGATCGGGAAGCGCGAGCATCGCCGAGATCGCCCTTGATGCTGGCTATGCTGCTGAAGCCGCCTTTAATCGCGCATTCTCGCGCCGCTATGGCAAGCCTCCAGCCCTGTGGCGCAAGACCTCAGCCGCGTGAGAGAGGTCGGTACTGGCCATGCGCCGGACGTGCGTGGCTAGACGTCGTGTGCCGCATGGTTGGGCGGCTCCAATGCCTCGCCATCCGGCACACGAGGGTTGGGCAGCGGCGCTTCTGCCGTGAACACGATGCCGCTGGTCCTGTAGTCGACCTCCGCCGTGCCGCCCAGCTCGATGGCCAACGTGCGCTCGATCAGGCGCGAGCCGAAGCCGCGCTGGGTCGGGGCTGTGACGGGCGGACCGCCGAACTCCTCCCAGCGCAGCCACAAGCGATCCGGCTTGGAGCCGCCCACCACGTTCCAGTCGAAGCGAACGTGGCCCTCGTGATTGGAGAGCGCACCACATTTGGCTGCGTTGGTTGCGAGCTCGTGGAGCGCCATGGACAACCCGCGCCACCACAGGTCAGGCACGTCGATCGACCACCCGACGCGCATCTCCAAAATCGGCAACGCCGCGCTGAGATCAGCACTCTACATGCCGGCCTTGTCTGCCATGCGCTTCAACCCGGTCGTCTCGGCACTTGCCGAACGTCTGAGATCCGCCGGCCGCCTCAAGCCAAAGCAGATCATCGTCACGGCGATGCGCAAGCTGCTGGTGCTCTGCTTTGGCGTGCTGAAAACAGGCGTGCCCTTCGATGCACGGGTCGCCATGCCGGCCACCACCCCCGCTTGACCCACAACACGGTAACTACCGCTACGCAGTGGGGCGAATACAACCTAACGCGCTGAGTCACAACCGAAGCGGGCGCGTCCCCCTTCTGCGATGGCCAAGTCCCGACAAGCCTCGTATTCAGTATTCTCTCAAAACGCACAGCCGCTCTGCGGAACCTGAATGTGAGCGCTAGATTGCTCATCTACGAAGGGGCTTTGAGCTGAACCGTGGCACAAGGAGAGCATGACATGGCCGGAAGTTTCGCAAGGGACATGCGCCGCCCGCTGCCCCTTGCGCTCGCAGCTCTGGCTGCACTCGGCTGGATCGTGGCGCTTGCCGCGTGGCTTTACCAATCGTCCGTTGTGACTGATCTGGAGCAAGGCATCGGCCAAACACAAGCGCGGCTGGTGCAGACGCAGTCCGAGCTCACGGAAACGCAAACTCAGCTCGCCGAGCTCCGGGAAACAGGTGGACGGCTGGAGGATCTGCGCAAACAGATCGATGCAGCCAATGCGGAACTGAGCCGTGCAACCGCCGAGCGCGACCGCATCAACGGCGAGCAGCAAGCGGCAGAGGTTCGGCTGGCGGAGACCAGGGAGCTGATCAGCAGGGAGCGCAGCACGCTTGAACCTCTGCAGGCCGAACTGCAGGCCGGTCGGGAAGAGCTGCAAGCCAGCAAGGCCGAGCTCGTGCAGACCGAGGCGCGCCTGGCTGAACAAACGCAGGCTCTGGCCGATGTCGGCAGCCGCGTCGAGGCCGCTCGCAACGAGGAGCAACAGCTTCGTGAGACCGTCACGCAGCTCAGCGAAGACGCTGCCAAGCTGTCCGAGCAGGCGGCGAGCGCTGAGGGCCGGGTGCAAGAAGCGCGCGTTGCTGAGGCCTCGGCCCAGGAGCAGCTCCAGGCCGCAAGGCTGGAGGCCAGCCGTATCGCCGAGCAACGAACGGAGCTCGAGCAGGCCATCACGGCACTTACTTCACGCCGTGACCAAGTTGCAGCAGACGTGACGGCAGCGGAAGAACAGCGGCAGGCGGTGCAAGGGCAGGTGACCGAGCTGTCGGGCAATCTCAGCGAGCGCAGCGCAGAGCTTGCCGAGCTGGAGCAGCGGATCAGCGACTTGCAAGCGCAAGGCGCAGCCCTGACCGGGGCGGCAGCTTCCGGGCTGGCGCCAGGGCGCTACCAGGCCGGAGCTGTTGAAGCGTTCTTCGCCACAGACGGCACGTTCCGCATGTCAAACAGGAACACGGAAGACAATGTGACCGGCCGTTATCTAGTCGAGCGCGATGTTCTGACGCTCAACGATGTGGTCGGCGACACGGGCGACGCCACCTTCCCGATGCGGTGCCGCGTGCAGCCCGAGCCGACGGGCTTCAGTCTTTCACAGCTTGAGGGATCCTGCGCTGTTCTGGACGGTGTGCAATTCGAGCGATGAAGCGCTTCTTCGGCTCTGATGAAGCGGGATGTCGACCAGCTAGAGTGAACTGACGCTATGCGGCCAAGGTTTGGCTCCGCAACGCGGCTGGTGTTTGACGCCCCGGCCCGTCAGCATTGTCCGCTTAAGTCCAGGGGGTGTGGGGCGAATTCATTCATGAGGGTCATCGTGTGCGGAGCGGGCCGGGTAGGCTCGTCCATCGCCCGGCAACTCGCCACAGAAGGCATCGACGTGACCGTCATCGACTCCTCGCCAGAGCAGGCTCGGCGCGTCGATGAGAGTTATGACGTGCGCGGCATGGTGGGCTACGCTTCCCACCCGGAGGTGCTGGAGCGCGCTGGCGCGCGCAATGCCGACATGCTGATCGCGGTGACGCGGTCGGACGAGGTCAACATGGTCGCCTGTCAGGTCGCCTACTCCCTCTTCGGCGTGAAGCGCCGTGTGGCTAGGCTTCGTCATTCCGGCTACCTAGAGCAACGCCGGCGAGCGCTTTATGCAGCGGATCAGCTGCCGATCGACGTCATCATCTCGCCCGAGATCGAGGTTGCAAAGGGCATCGAACGGCGCCTGAAGGTGCCCGGCGCCTTCGACACCGTTCCTTTGGCAGACGGGCGAGTGCAGCTTCTCGGGATCCATTGCAACACACCGAGTTGCTCTGCCCTCGAGCACACGCTTGCCGAACTCCCCAAGCTGCTACCCGGTGGCCGGCTCGTGGTGCTGGCAATCTTACGGGACGGACGCGCCATCGTGCCAAGCGGACGGGACCGCATCAGCCTTGGGGACGACATCTACATCGTCGCCGAAACCGAGCGTGTTGGCGCCATCATGCGCTTCTTCGGCCATGAGGAAAAAGTGGCCCGGCGCGTGGTCATCGTGGGTGGCGGCAATGTCGGTCTGAACCTGGCCAAGCGCATTGTGCAGTTTTCGCCCTCGACTACCTTGCGCATCGTCGAGCACTCCCGCGAGCGCGCGGAGTTCGTGTCTCAGGAGCTTGGTGACCGTGCTGTGGTCCTGCACGGGGATGCGCTGGATGTTAAAACTCTAGATGAAGCGAACATCCGCGCGGCCGAAACAATTGTGGCCGTGACGAACGACGACGAGACCAACATCTTCGCGTCCGTCCTGGCCAAGCGCGAAGGTTGCGCTCGCGCCATCACTCTGGTGAACAAGCCGAACTACGAGCCCTTTCTGCCGACCTTGGGCATCGATGTGGTGGTGGCGCCAAACGCCATCACGATCTCCAGCATTCTGAGGCATGTCCGTCACCGCTCGGTCACTGCTCTTCATGCCCTACGCGAAGACTTCGGGGAGGTGATCGAGGCCACCGCTCAGGAGGGCTCCAAGCTGGTGAGCGGCGATCTCGGCAAAGTGGGGTTGCCGCCTGGCATGCTGATCGGAGCCATCGTTCGGGGGGACGAAGTCATCATTCCAGCAACCGAAACCGTGGTGATGCCCGGTGACCGCGTCATCGCGATCGTCACCTACGACGATCTCCGCAAAGGGGAGGCCTTGCTGGTGGGCCCCGACGCAGCCGGCGACAAGCTCGATGGTTGAGCAAGCATGGCTGACCCGCGGGCCGTGGTCGCCGCCGCACCTTAGGCCGGTGCTTTACATCATCTCGCAGATGCTGTTTGCGCTCGCAGCGGCGATGCTTCTGCCGGCCTTAGCAGACTGGATCGCCGGAGACCTGAACTGGCAATCGTTCCTGGTCAGCAGCGGCGCGACGGCGGCCTCGGGGGCGGCCCTGCACCGGATGACCGACTGCCGCCTCACGGGCGGGCTCACCTTGCGCCAATCCTTCGTGCTGACGCCGCTTGCCTACCTCACGCTGGTGCTCTTTGGCGCGCTGCCCCTTTACGCATCGGACCACCCGCAGTTCGCCAACAGCTTCACCAACGCGTTCTTCGAAACGATGTCGGGCCTGACGACCACCGGCGCGACCGTGCTCGTCGGTCTCGACACGGCTCCTCCGGGGCTGCTGCTTTGGCGGGCGCTTCTGCAATGGCTCGGCGGGATCGGGGTAATCGGTGTTGCCATCGCTGTTCTGCCGGCGCTTGGCGTCGGCGGCATGCAGCTCTTTCGCACCGAGTCCTCCGACCGCTCGGAAAAGGTGATGCCTCGGGTGCGTGAGATCGCAACCGCCATCGCCCTGATCTATGCTAGCCTGACCGCC
The DNA here is from genome assembly GCA_035998495.1 of Mesorhizobium sp. Lineage (GTDB taxonomy): Bacteria > Pseudomonadota > Alphaproteobacteria > Rhizobiales > Rhizobiaceae > Mesorhizobium_B. Next base: position 1,651 of record DASYHP010000040.1, on the reverse strand, counting down.
CTTTGCTGCCTTCTTTACTGGCTCGCCGGGTTGACGCCCTTCGAGGCGCTCGCCCATGGACTCACCACCGTTTCCACGGCCGGCTTCTCGACGTCGGACAGCTCGTTGGGTGGCTTCAGCCCGGCCGCGCAGTGGATCGGGACCGTGTTCATGATCACGGGCGCGATTCCTTTCGTGCTTTACGTGCGTGTCCTCAAAGGCGAGCGGACCAGCCTGCGGGACAGCCAGACAAGGGTGTTCCTGGGCTTCCTCTTGGTCGTGATCGCGGCCATCGCGGCATGGCTCTTCTTGTCCGGACGGTATGCGTTCGAGCCGGCGCTCCGGCTTGCGGCCTTCAACGTGGTTTCGGTTGTGACGACCACCGGCTACGCCACGGCCGATTACAGCCTGTGGGGCAATGCTGCCGTCGGGGTGTTCTTCGCCCTCAGCTTCGTGGGAGGATGCACAGGCTCAACCGCGGGCGGGATCAAGGTGTTCCGCTTCGAGGTGGTGGCGAAGGTGCTCCGCAGCCATCTGCGGCACTTGATCTTCCCCCGCGGCGTGTTCCAGCGCGTTTACGCCGGCCGCCCCCTGCCCGAGGACGTGGTGGCCTCCGTGGTGGTGTTCTTCGCCTTCTTCTTCATCTGCTATGGGGCGCTCACCATCCTGCTGATGGCGCTCGATCTCGACTTCCTGACCAGCACCAGCGCGGCGGTGAGCGCGCTGGCGAATGTCGGGCCGGGGCTCGGGCCGGTGATCGGACCGGCCGGCAACTACTCGACCCTGCCTGACGCCGCCAAGTGGCTTCTCTCCTTCGCCATGCTGTTGGGCCGCCTCGACCTCTTCACCGTTTTGGTGCTGTTGGTCCCGCAGTTCTGGCGCGGCTAGGTCGACCTCCGCCCTGGAGGCGCCCGAGCAAAGCGCCGCGTTCGGAATCGGCCGTTCCGGTTCCTTGGGCAGCGAAAGCGACAATGCGATCGGGTGCCGAGCCGGGTGCTGGGAACATCCCGATCCGGGGGCTGTTTGCAAGTGATCTCCCGGAGAAGGCTCTGGCATGCAGGAGAAGACTGCTCGTCCAACTGTCCTGATCACCGGCTCGAGCGGCTTTCTCGGGCAGGCGATCGCCAAAGGTCTGACCGACCGCTACCGCGTGATCGGCCTGGATGTCGCTAAGCCCAAGAACGCGCCGGCTGGCATGGAGACGATCGAGATCGACCTTACCTCAGACGAGAGCGTCAGGCAGGCGGTCGAGAGCGTGCGCAAGCTCAGCGGCGGGCGCATCGCTTCCGTTGTCCATCTCGCCGCCTACTATGACACGACCGGAGAGGACAACCCGAAGTACGATGCGGTCACGGTGCAGGGCACAGGGCGGCTGCTGTCGGCGCTCAAGGAACTCGGCACGGAACAGTTCATCTTCTCAAGCACGCTGCTCGTTCATGCCCCAAGCCCGGACAAGGGCGTCAGGATCGACGAGAACGCGCCGCTCGATCCACCCTGGGCCTACCCACGCTCGAAAGCCGAAACCGAACAACTGATCGCCAGCGAGCGCGGGGACATCAAGACTGTGATCCTGCGGCTTGCCGGCGTCTACGACGAAGACTGCCGGGCCGCCTTCATCGCCCAGCAGATCGCCCGCATCTTTGAACGACGACCGACCGCCTATCTCTTCACC
>DASYHP010000096.1:0-13857 GCA_035998495.1 Mesorhizobium sp. | reverse complement strand
CGAGGCGGTCACGGCCGCCATCTTTTGGCTCAAGACACGCGCCCGCTGGAAGGAGGTCTCCGTGCACGAGCATGCGGGCGTTCCAGGCGAGCCGATCGGCATCGACCTGAGCGGCTGGCCCGATGAGCTGCTCGAGCAGGTCGAGAAGATGCTGGAGGCCAGCGCGGCCAAGGCGCTGGATAAGCTGGGACGCGCAGGGCGTACCCAGCGTTGCTGCGCTTTGCCAGCTACGCCGGACTGCGAAACTCGCCAAACCGCGCATATCAGCCCTTTTGCGTCACGCCCGGAGCTTTGATCCGAGAAGCGGGGCAAAGTGGCTGTTTAGGCGATTCGGGCGGTTTGGGCCCGCAGACGGGGACGCGCTGGCAGCTGCGCGCCAAGTACTGGCCACATGGCAAGCACCACGCTGAGCAGCGTGCACAAGCTCCCGGAAAGCCCTGTCTGGCAGGTACCGATCTTCCGATGTCGTGACCGGCATCACCCAGGCTGGTGTCTGCTCTCGAAGCGCTCAGTCGCGAGCACGGAGTTCCGAAGATGGTGCCGAAGATCACTGTGGTGGGTGTGGGCGGCGGCGGCGGCAATGCGGTCAACAACATGATCGCTGCGGGCCTGCAAGGGGTCGAGTTCGTGGCCGCCAACACGGATGCCCAGGCGCTCGCCATGTCTGCCTCGCCGACCCTGATCCAACTCGGCGCTGCCGTCACCGAGGGGCTTGGGGCCGGATCAGTGGCAGCGGTCGGCCAAGCAGCAGCGGAAGAGTCCCTCGACGAGATCATGGAGCACCTTGCTGGTGCTCACATGTGTTTTGTGACCGCCGGAATGGGCGGAGGCACGGGAAGTGGCGCTGCACCCGTCATCGCGCAAGCGGCGCGCCAAGCCGGCATCCTGACCGTTGGCGTTGTCACCAAACCGTTTGCATTCGAAGGCCGGCGGCGGATGCAGACAGCCGACGAGGCCATCCGGCGGCTTCGGCAAAGTGCAGACACCGTTATCGTGCTGCCCAATCAGAACCTCTTCAGGGTCGCCAGCGCCAAGACAACCTTTGCGGAGGCCTTTGTGACCGCGGACCACGTTCTTTATGCCGCGGTTGGCTGCATCACGGACCTGATCGTCAAGGAAGGGCTGATCAACCTCGACTTTGCCGACGTGAAAACGGTGATGAAGGGCATGGGCAGAGCGATGATGGGCACGGGCGAGGCTTCAGGTCCTGACCGAGCCCTGAAGGCTGCTGAAGCGGCGATAGCCAACCCGCTTTTGGACGATGTCGCCACGAAGGGAGCCAAAGGGGTTCTGGTGTCGATCTCCGGCGGGTCGGACATGACCTTGTTTGAGATTGACGAGGCAGCCACCCGGGTGCGCGAAGAGGTCTGCGATGATGCTGAAATCATCGTTGGAGCCATCTCGGACGAGAAGCTGGGTGGCGTGTTCAGGGTGTCGGTGGTGGCCACTGGTTTGGCGGACACGGCCGACGTTGGAAGCGAAATTGACCTCCTGCCGCACGAGCTGACGTTGACTCGCCCACAGGCCGTGGAGCAGCAGAACAGGCCCCGGACCCGAGCGGCTGGCTGAACGGCACCAAAAGCCCGGTCCTCAGCGCAGCCCTGCACCCACGCGCTAAACCACTGACGGAACAGCAGCTTGGCTTGCCCTCTCCCCGCCTCTGAGCAAACAGCAAACGGTGGTTTGCAGTTTGAACAGCAGAAACGCGGGAGGGCGCAGTGCAACATGGCAGGGCCGGAGAGGCGCATGCTGCAGGGCTGGTAAGCGCGGCGCCCGTCCTCTCCCCTGCCGTGGCTTACCTCCGCGTTTCCACCCAGCGCCAGGGCCGGTCTGGACTTGGACTTGAGGCACAGCGGCAATCAATTACAAGGTTCGCCGAAGCCGAGGGCCTGACGATTACGGCCGAGTTCGTGGATGTGGAAAGCGGTAAGGGTGGTGATGCGCTCGACAGGCGCCCTCGCCTGGCCGAAGCACTTGCCGCCGCCCGGAAGCAGCGCTGTCCTGTGATCGTTGCCAAGCTCGACCGCCTCTCGCGTGACGTGGCGTTCATCGCAGGGCTAATGGCAGCACGCGTGCCTTTCATCGTGGCCGAGCTTGGGGCCGATGCCGATCCGTTCATGCTGCACCTCTACGCAGCCCTTGCCGAGAAGGAGCGCAGGCTCATCTCGGAGCGGACCAGGGCAGCGCTGGCGAGCCGGAAGCGCCAAGGTGCGAGGCTGGGCAACCCGTCCAATGTAGCAGATGCTGCTGCAAAGGGCCGGCAGGTGTCACAACAAGGGGCAGAAGCCTTCGCTCGCTCCATGCTGCCTACCATCCAAGCCATCCAGAGCTCGGGCACCACAAGCCTGCGCGGCATTGCATCTGCGCTCAACGCCCGCGGCATCCGAACAGCACGCGGCGGCACATGGCAGGTCAGCAATGTCAGGAACGTGCTGAGACGGGTGGGAGCACCAGAAGGAGCGGCCCGGGCACTAGAGGGGCGGGAGCGGCTTTTCTAGGCGGGAGAAACCCCGTTGTTAGGTCCTCGACCGCCTGGCCGAGCGCTCGGCCAGGCAGGGCCTCGTTGCCCTGCTCAGTGCGTTCGGCATCGCTGTACGGCCTGAGCTCACCGACGCGGTCATCACGTTGGGACTCGCAGCAGCTGGGCTCGTCAACGTGCTGTGGCCGGACAGCTCAAACATTTCCGGTCGAGGAGGTCGGCTTAGAGCCATGCTCTTTATTGCTTAAGCCAGCCGCATGTGGCGTCTGACCGAGGTAGCGGCTCCAGCTCAGGTCCGTGACAGCCATGATGATTATAGAGGCTGGTCGTCGCGCAACGCGGCTGCGGGTCAAGAGTTTAGAATCGGGGAGAGACGAGCAGATGTGTGAGGACCGCCGCTGTGACCCTCCCTGATGACGCCGAGATGATCGACTGCTTGGTGGTCGGCGGCGGACCCGCGGGCCTGACCGCGGCACTTTATCTCACGCGCTTCAACCGGCATTTTCTTCTCGTCGACAAAGGGGAGAGTCGGGCGGAATGGATCCCAACGAGCCATAACATCCCGATGTTTGCAGAAGGACTCGGCGGGCCTGAGCTTCTGGCCATGCAGCGGGCGCACCTCGAACGCTACGGGGTGAAGCCGCTCAAGGGGGAGGTCGTTCGTCTGGAAAAGCGGCCGGACTTCTTCCTGGCCGACACTCGGCATGCCGGCGGTTCCAACCGACGAGTGAAGGCGAAGCGCGTCCTCCTGGCGAGCGGCACCGCCGATATCGAGCCTGACCTTCCCGATCTGCCGAATGCTATTCAGCGAGGCCTGATCCGCTATTGCCCGATCTGCGACGGGTACGAAGCAGCAGGCAAACGCATTGCGGTAATTGGCTATGGGGATCAGGGAATAGGTGAGGCCGTATTCGTTGCGCGCACCTACTCGCGTGACGTCACACTTCTCACGCTCGGGCAGCCAATGGAGCTTGAGCCCGAGCAGCAGCACCGTCTCGACGAGCACGGCATCAAGGTCGTCCACGAGCCGGTGGTCGGCCTGGAGGTGGAGGACGGCCGCATCGCGGCGTTCCGGATGGAAGGCAAAGAGCAGCGCTTCGAGGTGCTCTATTCGGCTTTGGGCCTGAAGCGCAGAGCGGACCTAGCTATGGCGCTCGGAGCGGAGTGCGACGATTCTGGTGCCCTCGTTGTCGATGACCACAACCAAACAACCGTCCGCGGCCTCTACGCCGCGGGCGGGGTCACGCGGGGCCTCGACCAGATCGTGGTGGCGATGGGCCAGGCGGCCATTGCAGCCACCAGCATCCACAACCGCTGCGAACTGCCTACCGAGGAGGAGCCGAGCGGGTTCTAGGAGGCCTGCAGTGCTAGAGGAGGCATATCTCTACGCGCCCGCTTACGCAGCCGCCGCTCGTTCACGCGGTCGTGGTTCGTTGGGCGGACGTTCCGCTCCCGGCGGCCGCTTTACTCGACCATAGGAGGTGACCGGCAACCGCTCCGATGACGAGAGCGCCGCCTGCGAAGGTCGCGGTGTCCACCTGCTCGTCGAAGAACAGCCAGACCCAGAACGGCGCAACCACGGTCTCAAGGGTTGAGATTAGGTCGCTTGTGGCAGCCGGGAGCACGGGGGCACCGCGCACGAATAGGAAATAGGCGAGCACCACATTGGTAAACCCATAGGCGGCGATGATGGCCATGTTCGCAGCATCGAAGCCTGCCGACGTCGAGAACGGCAGAAAAAGCAGGAAGGTCAGGAATGTACTCAGGATCATCACCGCGAGGATGCGCAAATCGGGATAGGCTTTTGACAGCACGATCATGAGCGCAAAGCCCAGCGTGATCAGGAGCGCCACGGCATCGCCCAGCAGCGTGCCCCCGCTGAGTGATCCGGCAACGACCACCGCCACGCCTGCGAACGAGACGGCTATGGCGACAAGCGTCTTGCGCGGGATCGCCTCTCCCAGCCAGAGCCAGGCGGCGATGGCTGCGATGAAGGGGCAGATTGCATAGATCACCGTCACATGGGCGACGCTGGTCAGGAAGAGTCCCATGACGGTGCAGGCCTGCGCCACCGTGCTGGCCGCAACCGCAATCCAGCCGGCTCTCCCGATGCCGGCGAACTCGGCGAGCGTGGCCGAGCGGCGGTGGATCAGCATGGGGATGAGCAGGATGGCACCGCCCGCGAACGAGCGCCAAGCGACGGCCGTCCACATGTCGATCGCGAGCATGGGGGTGAAGAGCCCGCTGAAGCTCCAGGCCAACGTGGCCGCAGGCACCATCAGAATGCCAGCGGCTTTGGAGTTCCAGTTCATGGGCTGGGTGGTCCTGCGCCGGGCGATGCACAGCTCTCCGCAACCTGAGCGAGAACTGGCCCGAACAGAACGAGAACCAGCGTGACGAACTGCAGGTGCTCACGGGTGCAGATCAGCCGTTTGCAAGCGGCGAGCTCTCGAAGTGCTGCAGCAGGTCCTGCGGGTCCTTGTAGATGGCGATGCAGCCGGCCTGGCGCAGCTCTGCTTCAGGAAAGCCGCCGCTGAGCAGCCCCACGGTTCTGATCCCGGCTTTGGCCGCGGCCAGGGCGTCATAAGGGCTGTCGCCCACCACGATCGCCTCCTCTGGCGTCACGCCCTCCAGCCGCTTCAGCGCCACCTGGAAGATGTCCGGCTCGGGCTTCGAGCGTTGCGCATCGTCGGTCGTGGTTCTCGCATCCACGAGATCGGGGATGCCGGCCAGCTCCATATAGCCCTCGATCTCGTCGGTCTTGCAGGAGGAGGCGAGCGCGATCCGGCTGCCCTGGGCGCGGATGCGCTGGAACAGCTCGCGCACGCCGGGGAAGCCTCGCGCCTCCGGCAGATAGCGTTCCTTGAACCGGGCGGCCCGGAAGCGCTCCATTGCTTCGCCGTTCTCTTCCACAACCGACTGATCCAGAAACACGGGCATGAGCTGATCCCCGCCCTTGCCGATCTGGCCGCGGATGCGCTCGGCCGGCACCTCGTGACCAAACTGCCGGAACGTGTCCTCCCAGGCCCGGGCATGCAGGCCGACGGTGTCGATCAGCGTCCCGTCCATGTCGAAGACCACGGCCTTGGGCATCGGCATGCTCCTTGCGCCAGCTTGGCGACCCACAGGACGCGCAGATGTGGCATTCATGCGCCTGCTCGCCCTTGCCGAAGCTTAAAAAAGAGGATGATGCCCGCGAGCACCAGCGTGACGCCGTTGGCGGCGATGATCGGGAACTCACCTTTCCAGACGCCGTAAACGAGCCACAGCACCAGCCCCGTCACCAGGATCAGGAACATCTTGAGCGAGATGTCCTCCGTCGAGCGGGTGCGCCAAACCCGCATCACCTGCGGAACGAAAGCACCCGTCGTGCAAAGGGCTGCGGCATAGCCGGTCAGGTCGAGCAAGTTCATTGTGGGTGGTTCCGGGAGAACGGCAGGGCTGCGCGCGCCTAGGAAGCTAGGAGGCCCAGACAAGTCCGAGCCTCCCGCGGGCTACCCTAACCCCAGCGAGGAACAGTCAGGGAGCCACGATGCAAGTTGGATGGGGTTCCTTGAGCTCGTTCCGCCGGGGGAGTGCAGTTCGAACACAAGGAACCCCTTGGGAGGTGCTTACCGGCGACTGTTGCGGAAGTCGTCAGAGGCATTGTCCAATGATCCTGCCAGCTCGGAGTTCCGACTCGACTGCATGAATTGAGATCAATCTTACCTCTCGATAACAAATGTTGCACTTGGTTGAGCACAGCACCTGAGAAGCAGCAAATGTTAATAAGCACCGTGCTGTGCAACGGACTGCGGCTTACGGGATTATGATATTTCAGGGCCCACGCGGATCGCCTCCGGGCCCAGAACTCACGCCTGTTAGCAGGAAGTCACTGGATGTCGCATTCTGCCCTGCTTCAGCGCGCCGAGACAGCATCACCCGAACGCCACTTCGGCCTGTCGAGCACAACTACTTGGGCTGCGCCTCTTGGTCACCACGTCTTGGTGGTGGGCGGTGGCTTTGGTGGGCTTGCCGTGGCGCAGGCGCTTGGCGGCGCTGACGGCGTGCGCGTGACGCTGGTCGACCAGCGCAACCACCATCTCTTCCAGCCACTTCTCTACCAGGTGGCCACAGCCGTGCTCGCGCCGGGCGAGATCGCGCAGCCGTTGCGGGGGCTTCTTGGGCGCTGCTCCAACGTTCAGGTGCTGCTGGGCGAGGTCGAGTGGGTCGAGACCAAAGCTCGGGCCGTGCACCTCAAGGGCGGCGAGCGTCTCACCTATGACAGCCTTGTTCTCGCGACCGGCGCCACGCACTCCTATTTCGGACATCCGGAATGGGCGGCCTTCGCGCCGGGGCTCAAGACGTTGGAGATGCGTTTCGCATCCGCCGCCAAGTGCTGCTTGCCTTCGAGCGGGCCGAGCGTGTCCGCGATGCTGCCGAACGAGAGCGGCTCTTGACCGATGCCGATGCGGCCATCCCGATCGGCATTGTGCTCACCGAGCTGATCACGAACGCCGTGAAGTACGCCTTCCCCCAAGGGCGGTCTGGCATGATCCTGGTTCAGGCGAGGCGAAGTGGGCCAGGGCGCGTCGAGATTGTGGTCCGTGACAATGGTGTTGGGATGACCAACTACCGAGAAAGGTCTCTTGGCTATGGCTTGGTTCGTTCGCTAGGTCATTCAGGTCCATGCGATGACTGCGGAAACGAGCGCCAGGCCTGCGAGGTAGTTTCTGGCCAGTCGGTCGTAGCGGGTAGCAATGCGTCGCCAGTTTTTCAGGCGTGCGAAGAGGCGTTCGATGAGGTTGCGGCGCTTGTAGGCTTTCTGGTCCAGGCCGAAAGGCTTGGTGCGTGTGGTTCGCGAGGGGATAACGGCTCTGATGCGGCGCACTTTGAGCCAGCGACGCAGTGAGTTGGCATCATAGGCTCGGTCGGCGATCAGGCGTTTGGGCCTGATACGGCTCACATGAGCATGGGTCAGAAGCGGGACCGCCAGGGTGACGTCGGCTAGGTTGCCGGGTGTCAGCGCGAACGCGACCGGTCTGCCGCAACCATCGGCCAAGCAATGGATCTTCGTCGTTCTGCCACCCCGCGAGACGCCGACCGCTTGTTCCCATTCCCCCCTTTTGCGCCTGATGCTGAGCGATGGGCACGGACATGGCTGGTGTCGATCATGATCTCGTCAGGCGCTTCACCTTGTGCCGACAGTTGCTCAAAGACGCGCTGCCAGATGCCGCGTCGCGACCACTGTTTGATCCCGGGCTTTGATGGTGCATTCTTTTCGCATCAATGGAAGGAGGCACTATGGGCCAGGTTCATCATGGGAGCGCCACAACGACGTCTTAGGCGACGCTGGCGTGACCGTCACGAACTCCTTCTCTGACGCGTCGCGGTATCCGCCCCCGGGCGGGCGCGAGCCAGCACACGGGGCCGGGTGATGACCAACATCGTCAATCTGCACGGGGAAAAGTGCGGGAGGGCTGTGATCGCACATGCTCACGGGAACGGCCCCGTCACGATCGAACTCTTCACAAGGGGACGCAGCAAGGCGGAACGTGTGCAAGCCTCGCCGCGCATGGTGGCTCGCGTTGGATGCGCTGCGTCCGGTGCCGCAACGGGTGACGCTCTCGCCGTCAAGGCACTGATTGAACCCTGCGAGTGAACTATGCAGCCACTGGAGCGCTCGGTATTGAGCTTTCCAACTGTGTTCGGAACCAACGCAGGGTCTCAAGTGTAGAGGGCAGCGCGTTCTGCTTTCTGGCAAGAACTTCCAGTTCCTTGAACCGAAGCGCGAACGGCCTCTGATCAGGGAGAGCGTGCAGCAGCGAGCTCACGATGATCTTCAGGCCATCGATCTGCCCTTGCATTTCCAGGTGTTCTTCGTCGTTCATGATCGCCTCCTGATGTGCGCGACGGGACCTACGAAGCCGAGCGGCTGCTCCGGGCCTCGCACACAACCGCATCAGACGCAGGCTCCGGAGCATGAAGGACGCTCGCAGATTGTCCCCATGCTACGAATGCAGCGGCCGCACGCTATCTGGTTTCGTCCCGCTCGCCGCCACCCACCATTGCCGGTTGGGTGTCACCCAAGCCTTTCGTCTTTTCTGAACTTCGTCAGGAACGACCGCCATTTCCGCTTGGCAGCACCATCGCGCATCCGAAGAATGCGTGGCGCAAGAAAGTGGACCACACCCATTCCGTCTGAGGACTGCTTGGCTTGGGCTGCCGAGAGCTCATCGTACCGGGCATCGTCCATGGATGCGGTATCCTCACGTTCGAACGGTCGCAGATCCGCCCTGCTGCCGTTAAACCGCTGCACCAGACCATTGAACTCGCTACGAGAGGCCTCATCAAGCCGAAGTGTCTGCAGTTCCTCCGATGACAGACGGTCCAGCGCCGATAGGTTGTCCTTGGCTTTCCGCCGAGGCTTCTTCTCACCGCGGTTGGAGGCTTCGTTTTCGTGACTGAGATCGGTGAACATTCGTTTTTCCTTATCTTCGTAGTCCGGAGACTAGATGAGACCCGCGAGTCCAGTGGCGAGGTCGGGCGTGTCAAATTGCGCCTGGAGCCCAGATGAGCGTCTCTTCCCGCTTCGCCTCACTCGCACTGCGAGGAAGCATTGAGCTGCCATTGAGCTAGCTACCCTCAGCGCCTCTGGCAGACGCTCCCGGAATTCCGCCGAAGAGAAACTCGGGGTCAGCTTCGGGCTAGGTCGTTCGCTTCCTTCTTGAGCCGAAGTGCCCGCAGGCGCTGTGTCTTCGAGACCCGGGCCGCATCGGCCTGGTCCTGCTCGGAAACCAGTCGGCCTTTGGCCAATGATGCTGTTTGCATCTTGGCAAACGCAGAGTTTGCCCATTCGCGTGACCCGCGCACGGTGTCTGTCATTCGCTTAGCCTTTCTGGGATCCAACCCAGGTAAATCAGAAACAAAAAAGCCAGGCGTTTGCCTGGCTTTCTGCTGCTATCCATCCACTTGGCAATGCCAGTACATCCGTGGCTTTCCCGTGGGATGGATGCTGGTCAGGCTGCTTGAAGCTGCGATGCAGCCATCTTGCCCGACTTGTTGTCGCGCAGCAGCTCATAGCCGAGCTTCTGGCCTTCAACGATGCTCTGCATCCCAGCGCGCTCGACGGCGGAGATGTGGACGAACACGTCCGGTCCACCCTGATCGGGAGCGATGAAGCCGAAGCCTTTGGTGGAGTTAAACCATTTCACTGTGCCAGTCGTCATGACGATACCTTTCCATCATGTTGAAGTTGGCCGGAGAATATCCCCAGCCGGTCATATCGAATTTTGGAAGGAAGATCGTCAGAAACGCCGAAGAGGCGAGGCAACAAAAGTCGCAAACAAAGACCGATAAGGTTGATATAATCGCCCGCCGAGAACTTTGCAAGGTAAAATCTCTGCCCCTGGGTGTTCCCCGGCAGCCACACCAAGTTCAGCTCCAGTTGCCGTACCTTGTGGTGAGCCCCACGAGAGCCCACTCTTTGCACAGCCTTCTTCCGCGTGCGGTGCGAGAGCAGAGGCGTCCTCCCGCCCGAGTAGGTCGCCAAACGCCGGCGGGATTCCCGTAAACAGGAGTGCTCCGTGACCAATATCCAGATGGTGAACTGCTTCAACGAGTGGATGCGCCGGGTCGTGGAGGAACCGCTCCGGTTCGAGCGCGAGTTCGAGCAGATCGGCGCAGCGGTTGCCGCGCAATGCAGCGGGCGTGAACCGACCTATGGCGAGATGAGCACCGCTTACATGATGCAGCTGGCCGCGGAAGGCTCGGCCTAATGCCTGCCGGGGCTTGACTGAGGATCAGCACCGGGAACGAACCCTGTCCTGCGCCTCTGGCGCCCCGTGTCTCTGAAACAAAGGGCCTTCAACCCGCTCATGCACCTTCCCAAGGGCCGCGGTTTGCGGCCAGGTGTGACACTGCGGGAGAAGGACTTGCTCCGCTAGCTTTCCCGAGCTTTTGCTGTACTGAGTGCTGGATCATCGGCTCACGACGCGACCGGCTTGCCGAGACTGAGAGACAAAGCTGTGCTCCCGCCTCATGCGCGAGGAGTCCAATGCCGTCAGACCGCCGGATAAACGAATTCTTGAGCGGCCACGATCCAGTGACCGAGACGTTCGCAGCAGCCTACATGGCAGCGATTGGCCCTGAGCCTGGCGAAGCGTTCCTGGCTACCTTCCTTGGCAATGCCCGATTCAGCCACCCTGATAGCCTGCGGGCATACTGCCGTCGCGTCCGAGAACAAGCTGCGTTTCTCCGCTCGCAGTAACCACTTGGGCCCGCACGCCAGAAGTCCGCCAAACCGTCAAAAGCCATTAGGGTCCTGAGAAAACTCTCCTGGCCGGAGCCCCTATGAGTGTCATCCCACCCCCACGAATACGCCGACCTAAGGTGCTCAAGGGCGCAGTGATCCTCCAGGGCATGAACGACTCCTCCATCCTTTGCACGATCCGCAATATGCACGAGGGCGGCGCAGAGCTTCGGGTGCCAGGCGACGCTGCCGTGCCCGAGAGCTTTCTGCTCTTCATGCAGGCTGAGCGCATCTGCTACAGGTGTGAGGTGCGCTGGCGTGGCCGCGAGCGGGTCGGGGTTCAGTTTCTCGCTAGCGAGCCCAAGCCCCGATGGTACCACGGGTGAGTCAAAGTCTTGCCGGGAGTGGGCCATGAGCGAACGTGTGAGCACCAAAGCATTTGCCGCCGAACTCGAGCGCGTGGCCGACACGATCAACTCAGCGAGTGATGAGGACCGCTCCAGGCTGCTGCAGCGGTCGGCGGCCATGCTGCGTGACCTGCGCGACCATCTCATTGGAGAGTCTTTTCAGGGGGATGCCGCGCTCGAAAGCTTCGTGAACGAGCTCGATTCCGCCGCTCGCAAGTCGTCGAACAACAGCTCAGCCGACGTGGCCACCCATCTTACGAGTTGCGGCAGCCAGAATCCGCGATTTGCAGATCGATCTGAACCACGGTGACGGGCGTGGCGATCCGAGAGGGGATGCCTGATGCACCTACTTAGATGGCCACAGGCACCCGCAGGTCCACAATGCAAGCGACTCATCGAAGTTCTTGGCCGCCTTCGGCGCCATTGCACAGTCGCTCAGAGTGGTCAGGCTGACACATTAAGAGGCTCGTCTGAGTTTTTCCTGCATCGCTGCGCCGATGGGTAGTGCCGTCGCGTTTCTGCGGAGGTCGAAGACGAAGAGCCCTTGCATGCGCCCGAAAAGCCGATTGCTCTAACTCAAATTGGATCGGTTCGAACACCCAAGCAGCTTCCCGGAAACCAGGCGGATCAATGCTCGCGTGGTAGTTGCAGACAATAGGCCCGGTTACATCCTCAGCCGCACTGGAGAAGAGATTTTCTTGGTTCCCTCCCCTCCACCATTTCGGCGGCTCCAGACATTCTCCAGGGCGCTCGTCCAGTCTGCAAAGTCCCTGAAATCGCGGGCTTTTCGCCCTCTCGCTCTGGCTGGCGCCTCTGCCTTCGGCCGCCATTCTCCTTCTCTCCAGGCCCGCTTTCTCCAAAGCTCTGGACCTGGCCCATTCCAACCTGAGCTGCACAACCTTTGTTTTTGCTACGCTTTTTGGATTGAGTGGCTCATGTCAGTTCGCGGTGGCTCCGCATAGGCGGAGAACTCTGGGAACGAACATCGTTGTCGCTATCGTTGTTCTTTCGTGCGTTCTCCGCTCGCGAGTTCCCCGCCAGCTCGAGCCGGCGATCAGCTGCTTCGCCCGTCACGCATCTGTGGCTCCGAGGCGGATATTTAGGCAGTCGTGGGTCTATTTGCTCGATGACGCTGCTCGGAACGCAACAGCGGAAAGCGCGCTTTGTGCCTCGGCGATGAGACGCCTGACCAATTCGCCGGCTGGCAGGATGTCACGCACCAGGCCGACCGACTGGCCAGCATAAAGGCATGTGCCCTCGAGATTGCCGGTTGCACCCGGTCTGGCCGTGTCGTCACTGTAGCGCAGCAAGGGAGAGCCATCCGCCTGCCAAGCAACCGGCTGGCCCTCTCCCGGGCGCTCGCCTGACCGTGGCCGACCTGCGCCATCCCAGGCCTCGTATGTCGAGTTTCGAATCACCCGGTGCGGCGCTCTCGGCCAACCCAAGTCGAACAATTCAGTGTGGACCGTATCGGTCTCACATGCCGCGATCAGGTGGCGCTTGTAGTCCTCGGCTGCTTGAGCCTCTGGCGTGGCAAGGAAACGAGTGCCCATCCAAGCACCGGCAGCTCCAAGAGCCAAGGCTGCGGCAATGCCACGGCCGTCCGCGATGCCTCCCGCGGCGATGACGGGCAGCGGCGTAACCGCGTCGACCACGGCAGGCACCAGAACCATGGTGCCAACCTTGCTCCAGACATGACCGCCGGCTTCAACACCTTGGGCCACCACTATGTCAGCCCCGAGATCGGCCACTCGTCTCGCCTCTTCGGCCGACCCTACTGTGACCATCGACTTCGCCCCGGCGCTCCGGATCTTGGCCAGGTAGGGTTTTGGATCACCCCAGAAGAGGGAAATCACCGGGACATCTTCCGCCAGAGCGATCTCCAGACGTTCGTGCTGGTCCCATTCAAGGCAGAGGTTGACGGCGAATGGGCGCGCAGACGCTGCACGAAAACCTGCGATGCTGGCGCGCAACTGTTCAGGCGTGTCCCACGAAGCTCCAAACATGGCAAATGCGCCGGCCTGCGCCACCGCCACCGCGAGTTCGAGCGAGACCGAACCGCCCATGGGAGCCAGCAGGATGGGATGATCGATTTCCATCATCTGCGTGAAAGAGGTGCGCAGCATCGTCGGTCCGCCTTCGCCTGGGAACGCTCTTTTCGAAGCACTACCATAGCTCGGCGGCGACGTGCCCCGGGGCGTTGTCAGAGCACCGAATGCCCGCAGAAGCGGGGGTCTTTCACGTTCGAGTTTTGGTTAGCGGTAATGCCGGCAAGCGCCATTCTCCGTCTCTCCGGACTCACATTCCCCAAAGCTCTGGAGCTGGGGCACTCTAACCTGAGCTGCACAACCATTGTTTTTGTTGAGGTTTTCGGCTCCGGCAGGTCATGTCAGTTTGCGGGGCCGCCGCTTAGGCGGAGAGCACTGGAGGCGAACCCTGCCCTTGAGATCGCTGCGTTTTTGCGTCGGCAAGACGACCACGGTCGTGCAGTGCCTGGTGGCTGCACTGAAGCGAGGTGAGGCGGCCACTTACTTCCTCTTCGACGAGCGCCTGCCGACGCTGCTCACCCGTTCCGCCAGCCTCGGAATGGACCTCCAGCCGTGACCTGCCCCAATCAGGTGGTCCGGGGTTGATCTTAGTTCATGACGGGCCTTGCAGCTACGGCTGGTGTGGCCGGCGGAGCGGATCGAGGTGGCGCAGCCGGCCACAGCAGGGCCTCTGGTGCAGGGGGTCTGTAGCCG
>DASYHP010000077.1:0-99320 GCA_035998495.1 Mesorhizobium sp. | reverse complement strand
GCGCACCCCACCTCCCCCTTGTGGGGAGGTCGCGAGCGTAGCGAGCGGGTGGGGTAAATGGCGCCAGCCGCGCCAAGCTGGAGCACCCCCACCCGGCCCTTGCAGGGCCGACCTCTCCACAAGGGGGAGGTGAGGCGCGCGTGTCAGTCGCCGCTCCGTTCTTCGGCTGGGCTGTGAGCATGCGTCCTCATCGCCGCGCCCAAGTTCAGCCGGGCCGGCTTCTGTCAAAGAGCATCCTCTCTCATCGAGGAGCATCGGGAAGCCGGCGCATGGCCTGCCGCATTTTCAACGATCGGCCGGCCAGAAACTGCTCCGGCCGCCTATTTGCACTCGGCGATCGAGCCCAGCGCGGCCGAAACGCCCTTGAGCGAAAACGAGTAGTTGGTTGGATTGCCGCGCTTGCTCGTGGCCGAGACCTTCATCTCGGCGCCCGCCTTCATGGCCGCGATCAATGCGGGCTCCTCGGCTGCGTTCTCCACCCAGGCGGAGCGATCCCTGACGAACATGTTGAACGTCTTGCCGCCGATGGAGACCGTCACCTTGGAATCGGCCTTGAGGTCGTATCCCGCGATGAACTGGGGCTCGTAGGCGACCGACTGGCCCGGCCGCTGGCTCACGAAGAAGAAGATGTCGCCGTGGTCGAGCGAGGGCGGCTGCTTGTCCCTCGGCACGGTCAGAACATAGCAGACCTTGCCGTTCTGCGCCTGATAGCTGTAGGTGCCCCAGGCGTCATGGCTGCCGATCTTGGTGGCCGACTGCGCCAGCGCAGGCGTTGCCGTCATCGCCAGAGCCAATGCCGCGCCCACGATCATGCCACGCATCGATCCTCCATCCCATTCTCTCAAGAGCCGCGGCGCGCCCCGCCATCCTCTTCATTATGGATTCATCAGCCTTACCAAAGGGTGAACGGCCGACCGGCAAGCAACGCCCGGACCTTCTCACGCTTTCGTGAGTCCAGAGTTTCGGGCAGGCTCATCTCCGTGCCGTTCCGTCAAGACGAGGAAAGCGGCAACACTTTGGCGCTTGTCCGCCGGCGCGCCGGCCGCGGACGGGATCAGAGATGTTCTTGAAGCGCCTGTCGCGCGGCCGCGCGGTGCTCGGGCGTGATGTGTTTGGCGATCGCGGCGATGGCCGCTCCCAGAACCGCCACGTCGTCGGTGAAGCCGAAGGCGAGCAGCACGTCGGGGATGGCATCGGCGGGAAGCACGAAATAGGCGAGCGCGCCCAGCATCACCGCCTTGGCCTGCAATGGGGTGTTCTTGTCGCGCGCCGCATAACAAGCCGCGACCACATCCTCCATGAACGGGATGCTTCCCGCGGCGCGGCGGGCCGTGCGCCAAAAACGTTCGGACGCCTTGTCGCCCGTCGCGCCGCTTTCCCCCGTCTCCGACATGGAACGCCCTCCCTTGCTTCCTGTCGATGTGGGCGCTCGGCGGGCGGGTTCAAGCCAGGCGGTCGAGCTCGCGCGCGAAGGAAAAATCCAGCTCCGTCAGCCCCTGGGCGACATGGGTGGTCAGCCGCACCGACACGCGGCGATAAGAGTTCGACCAGTCCGGGTGGTGGTCCATCTTTTCGGCCAGCAGCGCCGCGCGGGTCATGAAGGCGAAAGCCTCGGAGAAGCTCCCGAAGGCGAAATCCCTGGCGATGCTCCGGCCGTCTTCCGCAAGCGTCCAGCCGTTCAGCCCGGCCAAAGCCTCGCGGACGGCCCCATCCGGCAATGCCGTCCGCTTCATTGTCGAGGCTTGCCCGGCTCAGGCCCAGGGCTCGAAAGCCGGCAGGTGGCGGTCCGCGCCTTCGAAGCGGCCGCCCGCGCCGAGCGGCCAAGCCTCCTCCACCACATAGGGCCCGCCGCCCACCGAGTCACGCGAGGACATCAGCACGAAACGCCCCACGGGGAAGGGCGCGGTCGAGAAATTGCCGCGCGCGGAAAGATAGTGCGCGACGTCCGCCGGGCTTGCGTTCCGGAGCCGCGCCAGCGTCACATGCGGCGTGAATCGCCGCGTGTCGGCCGGCAGGCCGAGACGCTGGCAGATGCGCTCGATCTCACCCTGCAGCGCGTTGAGCTCGGGCGAGGGCGTAGCCCCCGCATAGACGACATGCGGCTTCCTGCCGCCGAAGGCGCCGACGCCGGAAAGCTGGAGGTCGAAGCCCGGCCGCCGCACGCGGTCGAGGCTGCCTGCGATCTCGTCTGCGACATGGCCTTCCACGTCGCCGATGAAGCGCAGGGTGAGGTGGTAGTTCTCGGCGTCGATCCAGCGCGCGCCGGGCAGGCCGCCGCGCAGGAGCGAAAGCGACAGGCTCGCGTCACGCGGGATCTCAAGGGCGGTGAACAAGCGCGGCATGGAGACTCTCCTTCGCTCGGCCCATGACCCGCCGCGGCATCCGGCCCCGGCTCAAGAAGGCCATGGTCCCTTTCAACCACTTTCCCCCGCCATCAGACGCAGAGAACCTTTCAGATTCCTGTGGATTGCGGCGGGGCGTAATCCCTTGTGTCCAGGGAACCACCCGCTTTGGGACGAGGCAACCCGCCCCGGCCCGTCATGAACAGGCTTCTCGGTCCGGTTCCCCTTCTCAGCCCGCAGTCTTTTCCGGCAGGAGCGCCTCCACCGCCGGCAGGGAGTGCCGCACGATGCGGTCGATGCCTGCGGCGGAGGGGTGCAGGTTGTCCTCCAGAAGCAGGGCGCGGTCGATGCGGCCACCCTCCACCAGCCCTTCCAGAAAGAACGGGTAGAGCGCCACGCCATGCTTCTTCGCCAGTCGGGGGAAGATGCCGTCGAAGCGCTCGACATAATCCGGCCCCCAGTTCGGCGCGGCGCGCATGCCCGCGAGCAGCACGGGGATGTTGCGCGCCTTGAGCCGCGTGATCATGGCGTCGAGGTTGCGCTCCGCCACTTGCGGAGAGACGCCGCGCAGCATGTCGTTGGCGCCGAGTTCGAGGATCACCAGATCGGTGCCGTCGGGCACGGACCAGTCGAGCCGGGCGAGGCCGCCCGCCGTGGTGTCGCCGGACACGCCGGCGTCCTCAACCGCCACGTCATGGCCGCGCGCCCGCAAGGCCGCTTCGAGCTTGGCCGGATAGCCTTCGCCCTGCCGCAAGCCGTAGCCCGCCATCAAGCTGTCGCCGAGACCCACGATGCGGAATGTTTCCGCGCTTGCAGGGGAGAACCCCGCCAAAAGAAAAGCCATCGCCAAAAGTATCTGTTTGAACGCCATTCCCTGCCACCCATATCTGCCGGGCCTTCGCCTCCCATATAGGTCGCCCTTCCCGTGACAGAAGCCGCTGTTGAGCTACGCAACGTCTCCTTGCGCCTGGGCCAGGGCGCCTCCGCCGTGCAGGTGCTCGATGGAGTGAGCCTGGATGTGGGGCGCGGCGAGACGCTCGGCATCGTCGGACCGTCGGGCTCGGGCAAGTCGACGCTGCTCATGGTGATCGCGGGGCTCGAACGGGTGGACGCGGGCGAGGTGCGGATCGCCGGTCAAAACATCACCGGCCGCACGGAGGACGAAGTGGCGGCGTTCCGCGGCCGGCATGTCGGGATCGTGTTCCAGAGCTTTCACCTGATCCCCAACATGACGGCGCTCGAAAACGTCGCCGTGCCGCTGGAGCTCGCGGGCCGCGCGGATGCGTTCGCAGCCGCCGAAGCCGAGCTCGCCGCGGTGGGCCTCGCCAACCGGCAGACGCATTACCCCGGCGAGCTGTCGGGCGGCGAGCAGCAGCGCGTGGCGATCGCGCGCGCGCTCGCGCCGTCACCCACGCTGCTGATCGCCGACGAGCCCACGGGCAATCTCGACGGGGCGACGGGGGGGCATGTGGCCGACCTGCTCTTCGCCAAGGCGCGCGAGCGCGGCATGACCCTGGTGCTCGTCACCCACGACCCGGCGCTCGCCGCGCGCTGCTCGCGCCAGGTGGCGATGCGCGCGGGAACGATCGAGGGCGGCGCGCCCGAGCAGCCGGTGGTGCTCCCGCAAAGGGCGCGCGCGTGAGCACGGCGAGCTTCAGGCTCGCGCTGCGCTTCGCGCTTCGCGAGATGCGGGCGGGGCTGCGCGGCTTCGGCATCTTCATCGCCTGCATCGCGCTGGGCGTGGGCGCGATCGGCGGGGTGAACTCGGTGGCCCGCGCGATCAATGGCGGCGTGGCCGAGCAGGGCCAGACGCTGCTGGGCGGCGACATCCGCTTCGAGCTCGTCCATCGCGAGGCCACGCCGGTGGAGTTCGCCTATTTCCAGAGCTTGGGCACGGTGGCGCGCAACGCCAACATGCGCTCCATGGCGCTCCGCGAAGACGGCACCAACCAGACGCTGGTCCAGGTGAAGGCCGTCGATCCCGCGCTTTATCCGCTTTATGGCGAGCTTGGAAGCGTGCCGGCGCTGCCGCTGCCCGACGCCCTGGGCGAGCGAGACGGCGCCTGGGGCGCGGCGGCGCCGCAGCTTCTGTTCGACCGGCTGGGCCTGGCCGTCGGCGACCGGGTGCGGGTGGGGACGGCCACGTTCGAGCTGCGCTCGGTCATCGAAGGCGAGCCGGACGCGATCTCGGACGGGCTGGCGCTCGCCCCGCGGCTGCTCATCAGCCTCCGGGGGCTCGACGCCTCGGGGCTCGTGCAGCCCGGCAGCCTGGTGGAGCAGGCCTACAAGATCCGGCTCGCGGGCGAGGCCACCGAGGCGCGGATCGAGGGGATCAGGGAAGAGGCGGCGAGGACGTTTCCCGAGGCCGGCTGGAGCGTGCGCTCGCGCTTCAACGCGGCGCCATCCATCTCCAGCAATGTGGAGCGGTTCGGCCAATTCCTGACGCTGGTGGGCCTGACCGCGCTGGTGGTGGGCGGGGTGGGCGTGGCTAACGCCGTGCGCGCCTATCTCGATGCCAAGCGCGGGGTGATCGCCACCTTCAAGAGCCTCGGCGCGCCGGGCGGGCTCGTCTTCGCCACCTATCTCACGCAAATCCTTCTCATCGCGGGCCTGGGCATCCTTCTCGGTCTCCTGATCGCGGTGGCCATGCCGCCGATCGCGGCCGCGGCTTTGCAGAGCGTCATCCCCGTCCCGGCGCAAACCGGCGTCTATTGGGACGCGCTGGGGCTCGCGGTGCTGTTCGGCATCATGGTGACGCTGGTCTTCGCGCTCCTGCCGCTGGGACGCGCGCGCGACGTGCCGGCGACGGCGCTCTTCCGCGAGCAGGGGTTCGACGCGCGCGGCTGGCCGCGCCCGCCCTATTGGCTGGCGGCGGGAACGATCGCGCTTGCCTTGGCCGCGCTCGCCGTGTGGTTCTCCACCGACCGCCGCGTGGCGCTGATCTTTGTGGGCGCGATGGCCGCCTCCTTCCTGGTGCTGCGGCTCGTCGGCGAACTGGTGCAATGGCTGGCGCGAAAAAGCCCGCGCGTGCGCTCCACCGCCCTTCGCCTGGCCATCGGCAACATCCACCGCCCCGGCGCGCTGACGCCCTCGGTGGTGCTCTCGCTGGGCCTGGGGCTCACGCTGCTCGTGGCGCTGGCGCTGATCGACGGAAACCTGCGCCGGCAGATCACCGGCAACATCCCCGCGGTCGCGCCGAACTTCTTCTTCGTGGACATCCAGAGCGCCGAGATCGAAGACTTCCGCGCCTTCATGGACGCCCAAGCGCCGGAGGCCGCGCTCGAGGCCGTGCCCATGCTGCGCGGCCGCATCGCGCAGTTGAACGGCGTGGACGTGGACAAGATCGAGGTGCCGCCCGAAGGCGCCTGGGTGCTGCGCGGGGACCGTGGGCTGACCTATTCGCCAATAGTACCGGAAAACGCGACGCTCTCGGCGGGCGAGTGGTGGCCGGCGGACTATTCGGGCGAGCCGCTCGTTTCCTTCGCCGCCGAGGAGGCCGGCGAAATCGGGCTCGAGCTCGGCGACACGGTCACGGTGAACGTGCTGGGGCGCGACATCACGGCGCGCATCGCCAATTTGCGCGAGGTGCAGTGGGAGTCGATCGGCATCAATTTCGTGATGGTTTTTTCGCCCAACACATTCGCCGGCGCGCCGCATGCCTGGCTCGCGACCCTCGCCTGGCCGGGGGCGAGCGCGGAGCAGGAGGCGAGGCTCCTGAACGAGACCACGAAGGCGTTTCCCGCCGTCAGCACCGTGCGCATCAAGGATGCACTGGACGCGGTGAACCGGCTGGTGGGGCAGATCGGCGCGGCGATCCGGGCGGCCGCCGGCGTGGCGCTGGTCGCCTCGGTGCTGGTGCTGGCGGGCGCGCTCGCCGCGGGCAACCGCGCGCGGGTGCATGACGCCGTGGTGCTGAAGACGTTGGGGGCCACGCGAAAAACGCTGATCACCGCCTTCGGCCTGGAATACGGGCTCCTGGGCCTCGCCACGGCCGCGTTCGCGCTGTTGGCGGGTTCGGTCGCGGCTTGGTTCGTCATCAGCCAAATCATGGGTCTGCCCGCGACATTTCAGCCCGAGGTGGCGCTTCTGACCATTCTCGGCGCGCTGGTGCTGACCGTCGGCTTCGGCCTGATCGGCACCTGGCGGGTTCTCGGCGAAAAGGCGGCGCCGGTGCTGCGGAGCCTTTAGCCGCCTTTCTTATCGATCGGCCGCAGCGAAATGAGCGATCTGGTCGGCGTGCGCTTTCGCGAAGGCCGGACGGGCGCTGGCGCGCCCGATATAGTCGCGGCAGGCCGGATGACGAGACAGCCCATCAAACCGATCGATGAGGCGCAGCACGTCCGCCATGGCGATGTCGGCGACCGAGAAGGTTTCGGCCAGCCATTCGCGTCCCGCCAGGACGGATTCCAAATGCTTGAGCCGTGAAGCGAGAAAGGCGTCCAACGCCTTGCGTCCCGGCGTTTCGGCGGTGTCACCGGTGAACTTGAACAACGACCAGGGCACGCTCGGCATCTCGACGGAGTTGAGCGCTGCGAACAGCCACTCGATGACCTCGTTGCGCCCGAGCGGACTGGCCGGCATCAGCGCCGGGCTCCGTTCGCCCAGGTGCAACAGAATCGCGCCGCTCTCGAAAATGGAGATGTCGCCATCGGTCAGCCAGGGCACCTGGCCGAAGGGCTGGCGGGCGAAGTGCTCGGCGCTCCGGTCGCGAAACGGCACGCTCTGGACGCGGTAGGGCAACCCTGCCTCCTCCAGCGCCCATCGTATGCGCAGGTCGCGCACAAAGCCCCGCGGTGTCTCGGGCACCCAATCAAAGGTTGTGAGGGTCAGGTCACCCCCTCGGCGCTCCTCCGTCGACATCATGTGAAGGGGTATTCGAGCTTCGGGTACCAGTCCGTGCCCCGCCCCTCGGGCGTGCAGTCGAGAATGGTCCAGAGCGGCATCAGGTCGGGCGCGCCGCGCGGATCCTGACCCGGATCGGCCGTTTCGAAACCCATCTCGCCGCTCCAGAAATGGCGGATCGTTCCGTCGCGTCGGCTGAAGACATCAAAGGCCGCTTGATCGGCGTCGGAACCCTTCTTGTCGATCGCGTGGTAGTCGCGCGAGTAGTTGCCGTTCAGATCGCTGTAGAGGCGCAGATGCTTCCAGCCGCGCTCTCGCTTGAAGGCGACCAGCCGCTGGATGGGCGAGCGGGCGATCACCACCAGCGCGACGCGCTGCTCCACATCCGCCGCCTCGCCGTCCCAGGCCGAAAGCAGCGAGGTGCACATGGGGCAGGGCCGCGCCCGCTTCGGCCCGAACATCCAGCTATAAACCGCAAGCGTCTGGTGACCGCGGAACAGGCCCGCGAAATCGGTGAGGCCTTCCTCTCCCTCGAACCAGTAGTCTCCCGCGACTTCGCCGCCCGGCGGCAGCGCCCGGCGCATCTCGGCGACGCGCTCGATCTGCCTGCGCAGCTCGATCTCCTCAGCGAGAAGCGCGGTTCGCGCGGCGCGGTATTCCTCGCTTTCGTTCGGAAAGCGGACGCCATTTCTCGCCGCCAGCTCCTCCGCAGGCCTCGGCCTTGGCATGACGTCCATGGAAATTCCCCCTCGTTGCGTTGCGGACGATCCTGCAGCCTATGCCCATCTCAAGCCGGCGTCGTGCCGAAGGCCCAGGCGACGCCGAAGGGATCGCGCACCATGCCGTAGCGGTCGCCCCAGAACTGCAGCTCCATGGGCATTACGACGGTGCATCCGGCCGCCACGGCGCGCTCGAACCAGCGGTCGGCGTCATCGACGTGAAGGTGGAGGTTGTAGCCGTCATGCGTGGTGGCGGGATAGCCATGCTCGGGCATCGGGTCCATCAGCATGACCGAGCCGCCATTGATGTCGATGCGGGCGTTCATGAGCCGGCCGTCCTCCATCTTGGCACGCTCGCCGACCTCCTCCGCGCCCAGCGCGCGCTTGTAGAAGTCGATGGCCGCGGCCGCGCCGTCGAGCATCAGATAGGGCACCACGCCGCCCTTGAGGGGCGCTGCGGCTGCGGGGCGTTCGGCGATTGCGGCGTCGGACATGGTGTCCTCCCTTGGGGAAATTCTTGGAGTGCTGGGTTGGAACCGCCGGACGAGACCGGCGACTCATTGACAAATAGATTGATATCAACATATTCGGGTC
The DNA here is from genome assembly GCA_035998495.1 of Mesorhizobium sp. GTDB lineage: Bacteria > Pseudomonadota > Alphaproteobacteria > Rhizobiales > Rhizobiaceae > Mesorhizobium_B. The sequence goes on along the minus strand of DASYHP010000077.1, from coordinate 90,823 downwards.
ATGTCAAACACTGTCCCCTTCGAGACGACCCTGCATGTGCGCGATCACTGCCTTTGTCTGCACACCCAGCGGGCCGCTCGCGCGCTCGCCCGCCGTTTCGACGAGGCGCTGCGCCCGTTCGGGCTGACCAACGGCCAGTTCTCGCTCATGATGTCGCTCAACCGCCCGGAGCCGCCGGTCATGGGTTCGGTGGCCTCCCTGCTCGCCATGGACCGCACCACGCTCACGGCGGCGTTGAAGCCGCTGGAACGGCGCGGGCTGGTCGCGGCGTCGGCCAATCCCAGGGACAAGCGCAGCCGCCTTCTGGTGCTGACGGGCGAAGGCCGTTCCTTGCTGGCCCGAGCCTTGCCGGCCTGGCGCGAAACCCATGCCGAACTGGATACCGCGCTGGTTGGGCTGGACCCCGGCGATCTCCGGGCCGCCCTGCGTGCCCTGGGAAATTAACGCTTCGATCCCGCGGGGCGAGACGTTTTCCTTCGAATTCCGAACACCGCTTTACGGCGCCTTGATCACGCGACGTTTCAACCTGTTGCGGGGTCTTGTTCTTGCCCCGCGGAACCCTCATATTCGCCCCTAGGCATGCTGGAGTCCCGCCAGCGGCGCCTGGCCGTGCATCCGGACTGGTCCCCGGATGGGCCGACACCCGACGGGACAGGCAAAAGGATGTCTTTCCATGGCTGAACCCCTTCGCAGTTACCAGACGCGCCCGGCCGGCGTCCGCGTCGAAGCGGAAATCGACCAGGGCCTGCGCGCTTACATGCTCAAGGTCTACAACCTCATGGCGCTGGGCCTGGCGATCACGGGCCTGGCTGCCTGGGGCGCCTTCAACGCCGCCGTCGGACCTTCGGGCGAACTCACCGCCTTCGGGCAATTGATCTATGCCAGCGCTTTCCGCTGGGTGGTGATCTTCGCGCCGCTGGCCGTGGTGTTCTTCCTGTCGTTCCGCGTCCACAAGATGAGCGTGGGGGCGGCGCAGGCCACGTTCTGGGCCTATGCCGCGCTCGTGGGCCTGTCGCTGTCCACGATCTTCCTGGTCTATACCGGCACGAGCATCGTGCGCACCTTCTTCATCACGGCGGCGAGCTTCGGCGCGCTGTCGCTCTATGGCTACACCACGCGCCGCGACCTTTCCGCGATGGGCTCGTTCCTGATCATGGGCCTGTTCGGCCTGATCATCGCGATGCTCGTCAACATCTTCCTGCAGTCGTCCGCCCTGCAGTTCGCGATCTCGGCCATCGGCGTGCTGATCTTCGCCGGGCTGACCGCCTATGACACGCAGAAGATCAAGGAGATGTATTTCGAGGGCGACGACGTGCTGGTCGCCGGCCGCAAGGCCATCATGGGCGCGCTGACGCTCTATCTCGACTTCATCAACCTGTTCATGTTCATGCTGCAGTTCCTCGGCCAGAACCGCGAGTAAGGAAGGGACGTCGTCCCGAACGGGACGGGCTGACAAGCCGAAAAAGCAATGCCAGAAGGGCGGTCCTCGGACCGCCCTTTCTGCTTTTGGGGCGTCGCGTGACGGGGGGCTGTTCATGACGAGGACGATCCGCGCGGCCACGCCCGGCGACATCGAGCGCGTGGCCGAAATCTATGCCGACGCCGTGCTCAACGGCACGGCGACCTACGAGCTGGAGCCCCCGTCCTCAGCCGAGATGGCGCGGCGCTTTCTCGATCTCGCCGAGGCCGGCTACCCGTTCCTCGTGGCGGAGGAGGACGGGCTCGTGCTGGGTTACGCCTATGGCGGCCCGTTCCGGGCGCGGCCCGCCTACCGCTTCACCGTGGAGGATTCGGTCTATGTCGCGCGTGACGCCAAGGGCCGCGGGATCGGCCGCATGCTTCTGGAGCGCCTGATCGCGGAATGCGAGGCGCGGGGCTTTCGGCAACTCGTGGCCGTCATCGGTGACGGGCGGGACGGCAGCGCCTCGGTCATCCTGCACGAGCGCCTGGGGTTCCGGCATGCCGGCAGGCTCCAGGGCTCCGGCTTCAAGCACGGACGCTGGCTCGACACGGTGTTCATGCAACTGCCGCTCAACGGCGGGGCGAGCCTCGACCCCGACCCGGATTCCCTGCCCGAACGGCGGTTCCGGGGGGAGGGGTAGGTTTTGGCCCCCTCCCCACCTCCCCCATGAATGGGGGAGGATCACTCGCGCTCATTCTTCCGACTTCAGCGCAGGGTGAGATGGCGCGAGAGGCCGTGGACGCGTGATCCTCCCCTGCGAAGCGTGTTGGAGGAGGCCGAAGGGGCCTTCCTGGCCCACATGCAATCGCCCTGTCCTTTTGGGGAGGTTGGGCGCCAGGCTCCGCTGCCTCGCGAACACTTGCCCTCAGCAACAATCTTGCCTTTGCCGCCGAAACGGGCAAGTGAATCCCCGAACAGGTTTTCACGAGGTTCTTTCCAGTGGCACAGAAATCCATCCTCCTCGCCGGCCTCATGGCCGCCGCGGCGGGCCTGTCGGCCTGCCAGCAGACGCGCGTCATCGAAGGCAACGATGGCGGGGGAACAGGCCGCACGGTGGCCGCCCGGCCCACCGGCGTCGAAGGGAGCTGGCAGGACAACACCGGCGGCGTCTCCACCCTTTCGGGCGGCGCATTCCAGACCGTGGCCTCGGACACCGGCGAGAAACTGTCGGAAGGGCGCTACACGCTGACCGGCGCCGACTCGGTCGCCATCTCGGGCACCTCGCTCGCGCGCCAGCGGCGCAACCAGCCGGCGGACATCGCCTTCAACTGCCTGCTCGCCTCGGTGAACCAGCTCAACTGCACAAGCTCTTCGGGCCAGCAGTTCATCCTGACGCGCCGCGGCGCGACGGCCTGACGCCCTGTCGGCGAACGGTCACGCGATCCTGCCAGACGCCCCTCTCCATCGAAGGCTTTCTCCCATGAAGCGCATTCTGAGCCTCTTCGCCCTTTCGGTCTCCGCTTCCGCGCTGTCGGCCGGCGCGGCGCAGGCCGACTACACGCTCAACATCCTGCACATCAACGACTGGCACTCGCGCATCGAGGGCAACAACAGCTTCGATTCGACCTGCTCGGCCGAGGAAGAGGAAAAGGGCGAGTGCTTCGGCGGCGCGGCCCGGCTCGTGACGGCCATCGCCGACCGCAGGAATGCGCTCCAGGGCCAGAACGTGCTGGTGCTCAACGCGGGCGACAATTTCCAGGGCTCGCTCTTCTACACGACCCTCAAGGGCGCGGCCGAGACCGAGTTCCTGAACCGGATCGGCTTCGACGCGATCACGCTCGGCAACCACGAGTTCGACGACGGCGAGGAGGCGCTCGTGCCCTTCCTGCAGGCCTCGGAGGCTCCCGTGCTCGGCGCCAATGTGGAGACCACGGAAAAATTCCCGGCGGCCGACCGCATCAAGCCCTCGGTCGTGGTGGAGATCGGCGGCGAGAAGATCGGCATCGTCGGCGTCGTCACCACCGACACCGCCGATATCGCTTCGCCCGGCCCCAACCTGTCGTTCTCCGACGACGTCCAGGCGGTCACGGAGGAGGTGGAAAAGCTCGAAGCCCAGGGCGTGAACAAGATCATCGCGCTGACCCATGTCGGCTATGTCCGGGACCGCGATACGATCGCGAAGATCCCCGGCGTGGACGTGGTGGTCGGCGGCCATTCGCACACGCTTCTGTCCAACACCGCGGAAGGGGCCGAGGGGCCCTATCCCACCATGGTGGAGAACCCCGGCGGCTATTCTGTGCCGGTGGTGCAGGCCTACTCCTATTCCCGCTATCTGGGCGACTTGGCTGTCACCTTCGACGATTCTGGCCGGGTGAAGAGCGCCCAAGGCGAGCCGATCCTGCTCGGCAACGCCGTGAAGCAGGATGAGGCAGCGCTCGCGCGTGTAAGAGAGCTCGGCGCGCCGATCGAGGAGCTCAAGAACAGGCAAGTCGCGGAAGCGGCGGACGCCATCGACGGCAGCCGCGAGACCTGCCGCGCCCAGGAATGCGAGATGGGCAACCTCATCACCGACGCCATGATCGACCGCACGAAAGATCAGGGCGTGACGATCGCGATCCAGAACGGCGGCGGCATCCGCGCCTCCATCGACGGCGGCCCCGTGACCATGGGCGAGGTGCTGACCGTGCTGCCCTTCCAGAACACGCTCGCCACCTTCCAGCTTTCAGGAGCGGACCTCGTGGCCTCGCTCGAAGCGGGTGTCTCCGCCATCGAGGAAGGCAAAGGGAAATTCCCGCAGGTCGGCGGCCTGCGCTATGCGCTCGACCCGTCCAAGCCGCCCAACGCCGGCCGCGTGTCCAACGTCGAGGTGATGGAGAACGGGGCTTATCAGCCGATCGATCCGGACAAGCTCTACACGGTCGCCACCAACAATTTCGTGCGCGGGGGCGGCGACGACTACGAGATCTTCGAGACCAAGGCGCAGAACGCCTACGACTTCGGGCCGAGCCTCGAACAGGTGGTGGCCGACTACCTCGCGGCCAACGCGCCCTATCAGCCGAAGATCGAAGGCCGCATCACGCTCGCGCAGGCCGCGCAGCCCGAGCAGCCGGCGCAGCTCGCCGCCGAACCCGCGGAAGTGGAAGCCGAGCCGGCCGCGCCCGCCGCGGCCTCCGGCGAGGCGGCGACGCCCGCGACCGAAGAGACGATCACCCTGCCGGAGCTTCCAGCGGCCTCGAACGAGATCGCCAACGAGCCGCCGGTCGCCGAGCCCGCGGCGCCCGCCGCCGAGACGCCGGCCGAACCGGCCCCGGCTGAACCGGCCGCGTCTGACATCCCGGCGGCCGAAACGCCCGCCGAAACCGCGCCGCCGGCCGCCGACGCGGAACCCGTCCTGCCCGAGCTTCCCGCCGGCTCGAACGCCATCACCTCGGAGCCGCCAGCGACCGATGCTCCGGTTTCGCAAGAGCCCGCCGCGCCGGCGGAAAGCGCACCCGCTGAAGCGGCCCCCGCACAGGCCACGGAGCCCGCCCAGGCGGAGCCGTCCCCTGCCGAGCCCATGCCGGCCGAGGCCCCTGCGGAACCGGCTCCCGCCGATGCCGCGCAGCCCGCCGAGGCGACCGCGGCTCCGCCATCCACCTATGTGGTCGTGGCCGGCGACAATCTGTGGGAGATCGCCGAGCGTCTCTATGGGGACGCCGAGCGCTGGAAGGACATCGTCGCGGCCAATCCCGGCTTCGACCCGAACGAGCTTGCGATCGGCATGACGCTCAACCTGCCTCCGGCGAACTGATCCAGGGACACATGATCCCGAAAAGCCTGCCACTTTTCGGGATCATGCTTTGGCCTGCGGCCACACGCGCCATTGCGCTCGGCTCCCCGCCCGCCCAAATGCCGGGTGCAAGCCGGGAATTTTTTCGCGCATGACCTCCGTTTTGGCCGACGCAAGCGCAGCCCTCGAGCGCGCAGCCCCTTCCGAACCCGTCTCTGCCGGCCTGCCCGGCCGCATCCTGCCCGCGGGCGCCGCGCCCGCCGGCCCGCTGCCGGCCGGCCACCCCGAGGTGCGGCAGGCCAAGATCGGCGTGCTGCTCCTCAACCTCGGCACACCCGAGGGCACGGACTATTTCTCCGTCCGCCGCTACCTGCGCGAGTTCCTGCTCGACCCGCGCGTGATCGAGCTGCCGCGCAGCGTTTGGACGCCGATCCTTTACGGCGTCGTCCTCAACACGCGGCCGCAGCGAACGGGCAAGAACTACGCGAAGATCTGGGACCGCGAGCGGAACGAATCGCCGCTGCGCGTGATCACCCGCGCGCAAGGAGAAAAGCTTGCCGAGCGCCTCCGGGACGACAATCGGCTCGTCGTGGAATGGGGCATGCGCTACGGCACGCCGTCCGTGGCCTCGGCCGTCAAGAAGCTGATCGATCAGGGCTGCGACCGCATCCTGTCCTTTCCGCTTTACCCGCAATATTCCGCCACCACGACCGCCAGCGCCAACGACCAGCTTTTCCGCGCGCTCATGAAGCTCCGGCACATGCCGTCAGTACGCACCGTGCCCGCCTACCACGACGAGCCCGTCTATATCGAGGCGCTCGCCCGCTCGGTCGAGGAAGGCTTGTCAAAACTCTCCTTCGAGCCGGAAAAGGTGCTGGCCTCGTTCCACGGCATTCCCAAGAGCTATTTCCTGAAGGGCGACCCCTATCACTGCCACTGCCAGAAGACCGCGCGTCTGCTAGCTGAGCGGCTCGGCTGGCCGGAAGGGCGCTTGATGACCACCTTCCAGTCGCGCTTCGGCGCGCAGGAATGGCTTCAACCCTATACCGACAAGACGGTGGAAGCGCTGGCCAAGGGCGGGACAAAGCGCATCGCCGTGCTCTCGCCCGGCTTCTCCGCCGACTGCATCGAGACGCTGGAGGAGATCGACGGCGAGAACCGCGAGATCTTCCTGCACCATGGCGGCGAAGACTTCGCCTATTTGCCCTGCCTCAACGACACGCCCGGCGGCATGGACGTGATCGAGACGATTGCGCGCCGGGAGCTCCAGGGCTGGGTCTAGCCTTTTCCGCCATCATGCTTCCTTAAAGTCATGCGGCTATGGAGCCTGCTTGGGGAAGCGGGGCTCGGAAAGACATGCCGTTCGAATTCGGGGCGTTCGACGTCACGGTGCTGGTGCTCGTGGCGCTGGTGCTCTTGGTACTGTTCGCCGGCATCAAGACCGTGCCGCAGGGTTTCAACCACACGGTGGAGCGGTTCGGCCGCTACACGCGCACGCTTTCGCCCGGCCTCAACCTCATCGTGCCCTTCATCGACCGGCTCGGCGCCAAGATGAACATGATGGAGCAGGTGCTGGACGTGCCGACCCAGGAGGTCATCACGCGCGACAACGCCATCGTCGCCGTGGACGGCGTCGCCTTCTACCAGGTGCTGAACGCCGCCCAGGCCGCCTACCAGGTGGCGGGGCTGCAGAACGCGCTCCTCAACCTCACCATGACCAACATCCGCTCGGTGATGGGCTCCATGGACCTCGATGAGCTGCTCAGCAACCGCGACGCCATCAACGACCGGCTCCTGCGCATCGTGGACGCGGCGGCCCAGCCCTGGGGCATCAAGGTGACACGCGTCGAGATCAAGGACATCAACCCGCCCGCCAATCTCGTGGAATCGATGGCCCGCCAGATGATGGCCGAGCGCAACAAGCGCGCCCAGATCCTCGAGGCCGAGGGCCTGAAGCAGGCCCAGGTGCTCGAGGCCGAGGGCCGCAAGGAGGCCGCGTTCCGCGACGCCGAGGCGCGCGAGCGCGCGGCGGAAGCGGAGGCGCGCGCCACCCAGGTCGTGTCGGCGGCCATCGCCAGCGGCGACGTGCAGGCCATCAACTATTTCGTGGCCCAGAAATACACCGAGGCGCTCGGTCGCATCGGTTCCGCGCCCAACAGCAAGATCGTGCTCATGCCCATCGAGGCCTCCTCGCTGATCGGCTCGCTCGGCGGCATCGGCGCGATCGCGCGCGACGTGTTCGGGGAAGGAAATGGGGGCTCGCGGCCCGCAGCCGCCCGATCGTCCGTCCCCGGCGCGCGCGTGACGACGCCCGCGCCGGCCGTGCGCGCGTCCGGCCCGGACGGCCGGCCCGCCGGCGCTTACGAGCCGGGCTGACGCTCCATGCTCGCGCAGCTCGTCGCCGATCTCGGCCCCTGGACCTGGGTGCTCCTGGGCTTGGTCCTGCTTGCGCTCGAAATCGTGGTCCCCGGCGTCTATCTCGTCTGGATCGGCGCGGCGGCGATCCTCACCGGGGCCGTGTCCTGGCAGCTCTGGGGCTTCGAGTTCTGGACCTGGCACTGGCAGGCGCTGGCCTTCCTGGCGCTCGCGCTCGCCGCCGTCTGGGCGGGCCGAAAGTTCTTCAGCGACACGGACGTCGTGAGCGACCAGCCGCTGTTGAACCGCCGCGGCGAGCAGTTGATCGGCGCGACGGCCGTGCTTGCGGAGCCGATCTCGGAAGGCAATGGCCGCATCCGGCTGGGCGACACGATCTGGCGCGTGCGCGGCCCCGACCTGCCGGCCGGCGCCCGCGTCCGCGTGACGGGCGTCGAGGACACGCGGTTGGTGGTGGCGGAGGCGTGAGGAACCTCCCCGCGCGGCTACGCCGCGCCGGACCTGAGCAGGTCGTGCAGGTGGATGATGCCCTGTGGGCGGTTCTCCTCGTCGGCGACGATGAGCGCCGTGATGGCCGCGTCATTGAGCATCTGAAGGGCGGTCGCCACCAGCATGTCGGGCTCGATGGTTTTCGGGTCGGGCGTCATCACCTCCTCCACCGAAAGCGCGAGCAGGTCCGTGTCGATGTGCCGGCGCAGGTCGCCGTCGGTGATGATGCCCGACACGCGGCCCTCTCCGTCGAGGATCGCCACGCAGCCAAAACCCTTTTTCGAAATCTCCAGGATCGCGTGCCGCATGTCCGTGCCCTGACGCACACATGGGATCTTTTCGCCGCGATGCATCACCTCCCCGACTTGGCGCAGGCTCGCGCCCAACTGCCCGCCGGGGTGGAAGGTGCGGAAATGATCCGCCGTGAAGCCGCGCCGCTCCAGGAGCGCCACGGCCAGCGCGTCGCCCAGCGCGAGCTGGAGCAGCGTGGACGTGGTGGGGGCAAGCCCATGCGGGCAGGCTTCCGCCACTTTCGGCAGCACGAGCGCGACCGTCGCTTCGCGCGCGAGCGCCGAGTCGCGGCCGGCGGTGAGCGCCAGGAGCGGGATCGCAAAGCGACGGGCATAGGCCACGATGCCCTTGAGCTCCGCGCTTTCGCCCGACCATGACAGGGCGAGGATCGCGTCCTCGCGCCGGATCATGCCGAGATCGCCGTGATTGGCGTCGGCGGGATGCACGAAAAAGGCCGGCATGCCTGTCGACGCGAGCGTGGCGGCGATCTTCGAGCCGATATGCCCGCTCTTGCCCATGCCCGTGACGACGACGCGGCCGCCGATCCCGCCCAAGAGCGTGGCCGCGCGGCAGAATGCCTGGCCGAGCTCGCCCGTGCGGAGCGCGCCGCTGAGCTCGTCCAGGCCCCTGCTGCCGGTGGAGAGCGTGCGCAGGGCGGACGCAACGGCCTCCTCGTCGCAGGAGAGTTGGTCGGCGAGCGAATCGAGCTGGGGTTTGAGCAAAGCCTGCATGGGGCCAAGCGATTAGCGCGGACCACCCCTTTCCATCAACCCCGGCGCCGAGATCGGCCGGTCACGCTTCGAAACGGCCCGTTAACCATCCCTGTTTACCAGTTGGGAGGAAACGGGCGCGCGGCCCCGCCGGCTGCCGCCCCTTGCCTGGAGTCGAACCCCCTCCCATGCGGCCGAGCGGCGCCCGCTCCTCCTTTCTCCGGCAGCGCCAGGCCCGACTGGCCGCGGCGGCGCTTTGCGGCGTCCTGGCGTCCCCGCCGCAGGCCTGGAGTCAGGACGCTTCGGGCCTGCGCGCCGTGACGGAGAGGCAAACGGCCGCCGCTCCCTTCCTTCCCGCCGAACCCTACATCCCCTTCAGCGAAGGAGCGGCCCCGGACATCGGGACGGCCGCCGTGGATAGCGCGGCTCAAAACGAGCCTCTTTCATCCGATGCGGCATCGGGCAAGGCCGATCGGCTGACGGCGCGGACGGAAGGCGCAGCCGCGAGCTCCGCGGCGAACGGCCGGGCCAGCGCCACGGGCGCGTCCGCCAATGGCGAGGAGTTCGAAAACCAGCGCGCCCTGCGGGCGGCGCCCGTGCAAGCCGCGCCCTTGAAGCTGGCGCAGGAGGACGAGCCCTTCGCAGCCGTCGGAATCCGCCTGGGAAGCTTCGTCCTGCGCCCTTCGGTGGAGACGGGGCTGGGCGCGAGCACCAACGCGTCGGCTGCGGCGGGCGGAACGTCCGGCATATACGCTGAAACCACGCTCAGGCTCGACGCGCAGTCCGACTGGAGCCGCCATCGGCTCGACCTCGCCGCATTCGGGACCTGGCGCGAAACCCTGAGCGGCGAGGAGGTGGACGAGATCGACGGTGGGCTGGAGGCCAAGGCCTTGTGGGACTTGGCCGCCGGCTGGCGCGCGCGCACCGACCTCGCCTATGCCGTCGGCCCGGAAGCGGCCTCCTCGCCCTTGGCGATCCCGGAAGTGGTCGAGCGCCCCTTGCGCCACAGCTTGCAACTGGACGCCGGCCTGGAGCGCGATCTCGGAAAGCTCCAGCTCGGAGCGATGGCCAGCCTCGACCGCGACTGGTTCGGCGACGCGGAACTTGCCGACGGCACGACGCTGTCCCAAGCCGAGCGGGATTCGACGCTCGCCGCGCTCACGCTGCGGACGGGCTACGCCGTGTCACCGGCGTTTGCGCCCTTCGTTGAGCTGGAAATCGGCCGCCGCCTGTTCGACGAGCCCTGCGACGTGTGCGGCGTGGACCGGACGGCGACGCGCCTCGCGGGCCGGGCGGGCGTCGCGCTCGACCGCGGCGAGAAATTCGGCGGCGAGCTGGCCGCCGGCCTGCTCCGCGAGAGTTTCGACGACGATGGGCTCGAAGCCATTCAGGGCCTGAGCCTCACGGCCGACTTGCGCTGGTCGCCCGTGCGCGGCACGGATGTGGGCTTTCGCGCCGCGACATCCGTGGAAGGCGCGGTGGCGGAAGGCCAGAGCGGCGCGCTGGTGCATGACCTCCAGCTCACGGTGGAGCGCGAGATGCGCGCCAACCTGACCGGCTTCTCCTCGCTCGGGGCGTCGTTGCGCGACTATGTCGGCACGGACGGGCGCGAGGCGACCCTGTTCGGCGAGATCGGCCTGACCTGGTGGCTCAACCGGCAGGTCGGCGTGACGGGCCGCGCGCGCCACGAGCGGCTGCGCAGCGATTTCTCCGAGCGCGACTATGAGGCGACCAGCGCCCTTCTTGGCATGCGGTTCCAGCGCTGACGCTTCGGCCCGTTAGCTATCGGCCCCCTCCACCATTCTTCGCATGGTCCCCTCCCCACAGGTGGGGGAGGGGACCGCTGGAGGCGGTGGAGGGGGCAAAAGCGGTCGGTCCGTTACTCCCAAACTGGCCCGAACGTCAGCCCCGCGCCTCGGCCTGCCCCAGAAGCCGCGCCGCCATGACCGCCGTCTTTTCCCGGTCCCGCGCCAGCGCGAAGGCGAAATTCGCCTCCACGAAACCGTCGGGCGAGCCGCAGTCATAGGTCTCGCCCTTGAAGGCGTAGCCGAAGAAGGGTTTTTCGGCGCTCAGCTTCAGCATGGCGTCGGTCAACTGGATCTCGTTGCCCGCGCCGCGCTCCTGCGTTTCGAGCACGCGAAAAATCTCGGGCTCGAGGATGTAGCGGCCGTTGATGTAGAGGTTGGAGGCGGCCGTGCCGGGCTTGGGCTTCTCCACCATGGAGGTGATGCGGAAGCCGTCCGCGCCCGCCCCCTCGCCCCCCACGCTTTCGCCCTTGCCCACGATGCCATATTTGTGCGCCTGCGCCGGGTCGCACTCGCCCACCGCGATGACATTGCCCCCGGTCTGGGCGTGAAGCTCCACCATGCCCGCCGTGCAGCCTTTGTCCTCGCCCAGCATCAGCATGTCGGGCAGAAGCAACGCGAAGGGCTCGTTTCCCACGAGCTCGCGCGCGCACCACACGGCGTGCCCCAGCCCCAGGGGCGCCTGCTGGCGGGTGAAGCTCGTCGCGCCGGCCTGCGGCTCGAGGCTTTTGAGCAGATCGAGCTCGGCCTGCTTGCCGCGGCGCTTCAGCGTCTCCTCGAGCTCGAAGGCGATGTCGAAATGGTCCTCGATCGGGCCTTTGTTGCGGCCCGTGACGAAGATGAAATGCACGATGCCGGCTTCGCGCGCCTCGTCCACCACGTGCTGGATGACGGGCCGGTCGTAGACCGTCAGCATTTCCTTGGGGATCGACTTCGTGGCCGGAAGAAACCGCGTGCCCAGACCCGCCACCGGAAACACCGCTTTGCGCACGCGCGTCATGCTTTCTCCCTTTTTACGGTTCGACCACGATCGCTTCAAGGCGAAGAGATCGTGGTCTGCAAGTCCTTGTCTGCGCGCAGGACCTTATCCGAGACGTCTGCAACTTCTCGGGATCCTGCGCCGAGCCGACCATCTTGATGCCGGATTCCGCTTCTAACGGGGACTTCTCCCGCCGCAAATACGGGACCGGACGGACCTGCGCATGGTAAACCGGTTGATAACCGCTTTCGGCGATCAATGGGCTTTCGCCACAGAATTCGCCACAGAAACGGAGTCGAGGATGCCCGCCCTCAAATGGATCAAAGCAAGAATGGTTGCCGCCCGCGCCCTGGCTGCGGCTGCCGGCTTGTCGCTGGCCGTGCTGGCCGGCGGCATGAGCGATGCCATGGCCGATGCCGGATTCAAGCGGTGGGTGGCCGGCTTCAAGGAGACGGCGCTGGCGAACGGCGTGTCGCCCTCCACCTTCGAGCGCGCCTTCCGCGGCGTGGACGCGGCCGACCCGGACGTGCTGGAGAAGGCCCGCTACCAGCCGGAGTTCAAGGCTCCGGTCTGGGACTATTTCGACAACCGGGTCCATGAGGAGTCGGTCGCGATGGGCCGCGCCATGGCGAGGGAGTGGAAGCCCTGGCTCGACCGCATCGAGACGGCTTATGGCGTGGACCGGCACATCCTGCTCGCGATCTGGTCCATGGAGTCGAATTACGGACGCATCCTCGATTCCAACCACAAGTCCATGCGCAACGTGGTGCGCAGCCTCGCGACGCTGGCCTATGCCGACAAGAAGCGCGCGAAGTTCGCGAGGCAGCAATTGGTCGCCGCGCTCAAGATCCTGCAGTCGGGCGACATCGACGAAAGCCACCTCACCGGCTCCTGGGCCGGCGCCATGGGCCACACCCAGTTCATCCCCACGAGCTATCAGCTCTACGCCGTGGACGCCGACGGCGACGGACGGCGCGATGTCTGGAACTCGGTTCCCGATGCGCTGGCGAGCGCCGCCAACCTTCTGAAGAAGAACGGCTGGCAGAGCGGGCGCACCTGGGGCTACGAGGTCGTGCTGCCCGAGGGGCGCAAATTCCCCGCCGGCCAGGCGACGCTCGGCAAATGGGAGTCGATGGGGCTTTCCCGCGCCAACGGAAAACCCTTCAAGCTCGCCAAGGACAAGGCCGAGCTCAAGGTTCCGGACGGCAGGTCGGGCCCCGCTTTCCTGATGACCAAGAATTTCCGGGTTCTTAAGTCTTACAATAATGCGGACAAATACGCCCTTGCCGTGGGCATCCTGGCGGACCAGATTGCCGGCACCCAGGGCCTTGTCAGGGACTGGAACCGGCCGTTCACCAAACTTTCCTTCGCAGAAAAGCAGGAGCTCCAGGAACGTCTTTCGGTCAATGGCTATTATGATGGGAAGCTGGACGGCAAGATCGGCGAAGGGTCACGCGCGGCAATCCGCGCTTTTCAGGAGCGCGCGGGCCTGACGCCGGACGGCCATCCCAGCTTGGAGGTGCTGTCATCGCTCAGGCAGCGCTAGGCGCGGTCCAGGGAGTCCCCGGCTCCCCGGACGGCGCTGTCGCCAGGCAAAGGGAGCCGGAACGGCCATGACCGAAAGGCAGGACGGCAAGAGGCGAAGCAGCGCGACATGGGTGGGGACGATCGTCCTCGCCGCCTTCGCCCTGGTGCTGGGCGGACTTGGCCGGGAGGCGCCGGCCGTCGCGCAGGAGAGCGGCAGCGAAGGCAATTTCCTGCTCCTGCGCCAGTTGTTCCGCGTGCCCGGCGAGCGCCGGGTCGAGCGGCCGGCCAAGCAGAAACCGGCCGCCGCGCGCGCGCGCAAGAAGAAGCCCCGCAAGAAGCCGAAGGCGCCGGCGGCGAGCGTGGTGCGCCAAGCGCCGCCCGAGCCCGCGCGCACGAAGAACGCGGACGCCCGCACCGTGCTCGTGGTCGGCGACTTCCTGGCGGGCAGCCTCGCCGAAGGCCTGGAGCAGGCGCTCAGCGAAGACCTGACGATCAAGGTCGTCAGCCGCTCGGAGGGCGATTCCGGGCTCGTGCGCGACGACGTCGTGAACTGGCCCGCGCGCGTGGGCGAGCTGATCGACGAGGAAAAGCCCGTCGCCGTGGTGGCCATGCTGGGCTCCAACGACCGCCAGGCCATGCGCGTGGACGGCGCGAGCGCTGCTCCCCGCAGCCCCGAATGGACGGCCGCCTATCGGGAGCGCGCCCGAAGCCTGGGCGAGGCTGCCGCCCAGCGCGGCGTCCCGCTGCTGTGGGTCGGGCTGCCATCCTTCAAGTTCTCGAAAATGTCGGCCGACATCCTGGCCTTCAACGACCTCTACCGCCAGGCTGCCGAAAGCACGGGCGGCGAGTTCATCGACATCTGGGAAGGTTTCGTGGACGAGACGGGCGCCTTCACGGCCACCGGGCCCGATGTGAACGGCCAGCCGGCGCGCCTGCGCGGCAGCGATGGCATCAACATGACCAGCGCGGGCAAGCGCAAGCTCGCCTTCTACGTGGAAAAGCCGCTGCAGAAGCTTCTGAACGCCTCCGAGGCGGAGGCGGTGGCCGCGCTTCCGTCGCCAGCCGCCGCGCCCTTCATCGGACCGCCCTTGCCGCCCTCGGGCCCGGTGAACCGCACCCAGCCCATCGCGCTCAACGCGCCGCGCGCCGGCGAGACCGAGTTGTTGAGCGTCGCCCAACCGGCGGCGGCTGCGCCGGCGGGCGCGCAAGAGCCTGTCGCGGTTCCGCCCCCCGCGCCTCAGCCGCCCGAACCTGACGCCCCCGAACCAGAAACGAAACTCGCGCCCTCAGCGCCGCCCGGCCCAGGCGCGGCCGTTTACGGTCGGGCCGACAACTTCTTCGCGATCCGCTGATCGGCTCCCGCCGCTCTCAAAGCGGCAGGACGCTCTCGCCCATCAGCGCCTCGTCGATGGCGCGCGCGGCCTGCCGCCCTTCACGGATCGCCCACACCACCAGCGACTGGCCGCGTCGCGCGTCGCCCGCCGCCCAGAGCTTTTCCACCGAGGTCCGGTAGTCGCGGTCGCTGGCCGCCACATTCGTGGAGCGGCGGCTGTCCACCGTGAGCCGGAGGTCGTCGCCCATCTCTGAAAGCACGCCGCGCTGGAGCGGGCCGGAAAAGCCGATCGCGATGAAGGCGAGATCGGCCCGGATCACGAACTCGGAGCCGGCGACCGGCTTGCGCCTCTCGTCCACCTCGCAGCACTTCACCCCGGTCAGTTGCCCGTCCTCGCCGATGAATTCGAGCGTCGCCACCTGGAACTCGCGCTCAGCCCCTTCGGCTTGGCTGGAAGAGGTCCGCATCTTGGTCGCCCAGTAGGGCCAGACCTCCAGCTTGTTCTCGCGCTCGGGCGGCTGGGGGCGGATGTCGAGCTGCGTCACGCGCACCGCGCCCTGGCGGAAGGCCGTGCCCACGCAGTCCGACGCCGTGTCGCCGCCGCCCACCACCACGACATGGCTGCCGGAGGCCAGGATCGGCTCCTCCGAGGCCCAAGCGCGGGCGGGGGAATTCTCGCCGCCGATGCGGCGGTTCTGGCCGACGAGATAGGGCATGGCGTCGTAAACGCCCTTGAGCTCCACACCAGGGATGCCGGCGGGCCGCGGCGTTTCGGAGCCGCCGCAAAAGAGCACGGCGTCGTAACCGTCGAGCAGTTCGCGCAAGGGACGGTCCACGCCGATCTCCACGCCGCAGAAGAAGGTCACGCCCTCGCCGCCCATCTGCTCGGCGCGGCGGTCCACGAAGCGCTTCTCCATCTTGAAGTCGGGGATGCCGTAGCGCATCAGCCCGCCCGGCCGGCTCTCGCGCTCGAAGACATGCACATCGTGCCCAGCCCGGCCGAGCTGCTGGGCCGCCGCCATGCCGGCCGGCCCGGAGCCGACCACGGCCACACGCTTGCCCGTCTTCTTCTCCGCCGGCTGCGGCCGGATCAGGCCCAGCTCATAGGCCTTGTCGCCGACCGCCTGCTCGATGGCCTTGATGGACACCGGCACGTCCTCGAGATTGAGCGTGCAGGCCTCCTCGCAAGGGGCGGGGCAGACGCGGCCCGTCCATTCCGGGAAATTGTTGGTGGAGTGGAGGTTGCGGATTGCCCCTTCCCAGTCTCCCTTCCACACGAGGTCGTTGAAGTCGGGGATCTGGTTGTGGACGGGGCAGCCCGTCGGCCCATGGCAGAAGGGGATGCCGCAATCCATGCAGCGCGCCGCCTGCCGTCCGACTTCCGCCTCCGGCATGGGCAGCACGAACTCGCGAAAATGCCGGACGCGATCCGACGCCGGCTGGTAGCGCGGCACCTGCCGGTCGATTTCGAGGAAACCTGTGACCTTGCCCATGTCAGTCCTGCTTACGAACCGCGAGCCCGACTCGCCAGTCCTCCAACTTCAATCCGCTGATGTTCGCGTCGTGGATGGTCCTGTCACCCGTAACCAGGATCGCATCCTTCGCCATCGCATGCGCCGCGATCCAATAGTCGTTCGCGGAAATTCCTTTGCCCGATTTTTCGACCTCCAGGCGGACGCGGCCATAGATGTTACCGACCTCCGGTTCCAGCCGCTCGGGGCGGAGGCTGTTCAGCAGGTAGGTCATATTGGGATTGGAGCGTGCGTCAGGCCGCTTTGCCATTCCGTATAAGATTTCCCCCGACACGATCACGCTGATGGCCACCTCTCCCAAGACTCTTGCCGCGAAGTTCTGCGCAACCGGACCGTCTGGGTCACGCGCCATGTCGATGAGAACATTGCTGTCGAGCATGTAGCCGCTCATAGCTCGATATCGTCCAGCGGCTTCATGTCGCTGTCATTGAGGTCGGGAAAATCCTCGGCTGTGAGCGGCGGCTGTTGCCGCAGCCACTCGATGATCTCACGCGGTGACCTTTCCCGCTTGTCGGGCACTAGCGTCAGGCTCCCATCCGCCTCCCTGCGGATTGTCACTTCGTCCCCTTCGAACTCAAATTCCTTGGGAATGCGCACCGCACGGCTCCGTCCGTTGCGGAAGACACGGACGCGCTGTTCCCTTTTAGCATCATCGAGCATAGCGGTCTCACTTCGGCATATGCCGCGACATATGCCAGAAGAGGCGTCCGCACAATGCCACTACTCCGCCGCCACGCTCATCCGCGCGCGCTCCATCTCCTCCAGCGCCCGGCGGTATTCCACCGGCATCACTTTTCGGAACTTCGGACGGTATGCCGCCCACTCCTCCAAAATCGCCTTGGCGCGGGCCGACCCCGTATGGCGGGCGTGGTTGGAGATGAGCGTGACGAGCCGCTCCTCGTCGTGGCGGGTCATGTCGCCGGACACATCCACCCGGCCCATGTGAGCGAGATCGCCGCCATGGTGGTGGAGCTTCTCCAGCATGTCGTCCTCCTCGGGGACGGGCTCGAGCTCGACCATGGCCATGTTGCAGCGGAGCGAGAAATCGCCGGCCTCGTCCAGCACATAGGCGACGCCGCCCGACATGCCGGCGGCGAAGTTGCGGCCCGTGCTCCCGATCACCACCACCACGCCGCCCGTCATGTATTCGCAGCCGTGGTCGCCCACGCCCTCGACCACGGCGATCGCGCCCGAATTGCGCACGGCGAAACGCTCCCCGGCGACGCCGTTGATGTAGGCTTCGCCGGAGATCGCGCCGTAAAGCACGGTGTTGCCGGCGATGATCGAGGCTCCCGCGTCGAGCCGGCTCTCTTCGGGCTGGCGGATCACGATGCGGCCGCCCGAAAGGCCCTTGCCGACATAGTCGTTGGCTTCGCCCACCAGGTCGAACGAGACGCCGCGGGCGAGAAAGGCGCCGAAGCTCTGCCCGGCCGTGCCCTTGAGCGTCACCGAGATCGTGTCGTCGCGCAGACCCTTGTGGCCGAAGCGCTTGGCGACCTCGCCCGACAGCATGGCGCCCGTGGAGCGGTCCACATTGCGGATCGGCACCTCGATCTGAACAGGCTGGCGGGCCGTCAATGCGGGCTCGGCCTCGGCAATCAGGCGGCGGTCGAGCACGTCGTCGA
Source organism: Mesorhizobium sp. (assembly GCA_035998495.1). Classification (GTDB taxonomy): domain Bacteria; phylum Pseudomonadota; class Alphaproteobacteria; order Rhizobiales; family Rhizobiaceae; genus Mesorhizobium_B. The sequence continues at coordinate 72,988 of DASYHP010000077.1, read as the reverse complement.
TCGGGTGCTTCTGGCGCTCCGTCCAGACCATGCTTTCACGCCGCGCGTCGGGCTGGAAGAACAGCCGCGAGAAGTCGAGCCCGCGTGCCTTCCACTGCCGGATCGCCTCGCGCTTCTCCAGCAGGTCCGTGCGGCCGACGATCTCGTCGAGGTGCCGGAAACCCATGGCGGCGAGATGCAGCCGCACCTCCTCGGCCACATAGAAGAAGAAGTTGATGACGTGCTCGGGCGCGCCCTTGAAGCGTTTTCTCAGCACCGGATCCTGCGTCGCCACGCCGACCGGGCAGGTGTTCAGGTGGCATTTGCGCATCATGATGCAGCCCGCTGCGATCAAGGGCGCGGTGGAAAAACCGTATTCGTCGGCGCCCAGAAGCGCGCCCACGATCACGTCGCGGCCCGTGCGCAGGCCCCCGTCGACCTGCAGGCAGACGCGGGAGCGCAAGCCGTTCAGCACGAGCGTCTGCTGGGTCTCGGCCAGGCCGATCTCCCACGGCCCGCCGGCGTGCTTCAGCGACGTCAAGGGCGACGCGCCCGTGCCGCCGTCATAGCCCGAGATCGTGATGTGGTCGGCGCGCGCCTTGGCGACGCCCGCCGCCACCGTGCCGACGCCCACCTCCGACACGAGCTTCACCGAGATGCCGGCCGCGGGGTTCACGTTCTTCAGGTCGAAGATGAGCTGGGCCAGATCCTCGATCGAATAGATGTCGTGATGCGGCGGCGGCGAGATCAGGCCCACGCCCGGCGTCGAGTGGCGCGTCTTGGCGATGGTCGCATCCACCTTGTGGCCGGGCAACTGCCCGCCTTCGCCGGGCTTGGCCCCCTGCGCCACCTTGATCTGGAGCATGTCGGCGTTGACGAGATATTCCGCCGTCACGCCGAAGCGGCCCGAGGCGACCTGCTTGATGGCCGAACGTTCGGGATTCCTGGAGCCGTCGGGGAGCGGCCGGAAGCGGTCCGGCTCCTCGCCGCCCTCGCCGGTGTTCGACTTGCCGCCGATGGCGTTCATGGCGCGGGCCAAGGTGGTGTGCGCCTCACGGCTGATCGAGCCGAAGCTCATGGCGCCGGTCGAAAACCGCTTCACGATGTCCTGGGCCGGCATCACTTCGTCGAGCGGCACCGGAGCCCGCCCGGCCTCCTCCGCCGACTTGATGTGGAACAGGCCCCGCAGCGTCTGGGCGCGGGCGCTGTCGCCGTCGATCTCCCGCGAATACTGCCCGAAGGTTTCCCACGAGCCCTTGCGCACGGCGTGCTGCAACGTTGCAACCGCGTCCGGCGACCACATATGCGCCTCGCCGCGCATGCGGAACATGTACTCGCCGCCCACGTCGAGCCCGTTGCGGAGCACGGGGTCGTCGCCGAAGGCGTCGCCATGGCGGCGCACGGTCTCGGCCGCCACCTCGTCGAGCCCGACGCCCTCGATGGCGGTCGCGGTGCCCGTGAAATATTTCGCCACGAAGTCGGAGCCCAGCCCCACGGCGTCGAAGATCTGCGCGCCGCAATAGCTCTGATAGGTCGAGATGCCCATCTTGGACATCACCTTGAGGATGCCCTTGCCGATCGACTTGATGTAGCGGGTCACGGCCTCGCCCGCGTCCACTTCGGCCGGCAGCTCGCCCGACCTGTGCATGTCCAGAAGCGTGTCGAAGGCGAGATAGGGGTTGATGGCCTCGGCCCCATAGCCCGCCAGGCAGCAGAAATGATGCACCTCGCGCGGCTCGCCCGACTCGACAACGAGGCCGACCGAGGTGCGCAATCCCTTGCGGATCAGATGATGATGCACGCTCGCCGTGGCGAGCAGCGCAGGGATCGCGATACGGTCCGGGCCGATCTGGCGGTCGGAGAGGATGATGATGTTGTAGCCGCCGGCCACCGCCGCCTCCGCCCGCTCGCAGAGCCGCAGAATCGCGCCGGCCATGCCGGCCGCGCCTTCCTGCACGGCATAGGTCACGTCGATGGTCTTGGTGTCGAAGCGATCCTCGGTATGGCCGATGGAGCGGATTTTTTCGAGATCGCCATTGGTGAGGATCGGTTGGCGCACCTCCAGCCGCTTCTTGCGCGACGCGCCTTCGAGGTCGAAGATGTTGGGTCGGGGGCCGATGAACGAGACCAGGCTCATCACGAGCTCCTCGCGGATCGGGTCGATCGGCGGGTTCGTGACCTGCGCGAAGTTCTGCTTGAAATAGGTGTAGAGCAGCTTTGGCTTCTCCGACATGGCCGAAAGCGGCGTGTCGGTGCCCATGGAGCCCACCGCCTCCTGGCCGGTGGTCGCCATGGGCGACATCAGGAGCTTGGTGTCTTCCTGCGTGTAGCCGAAGGCCTGCTGGCGGTCGAGCAGCGACACGTCGCGGCGCAGCGCGCGGGGCTCCACCGGATTGAGGTCTTCGAGGATGAGCTGGGTGTTCTTGAGCCACGCCGCGTAGGGGTGCTGGGTCGCGATCTCGCGCTTGACCTCCTCGTCGGAAACGATGCGACCCTGCTCCAAGTCGATGAGCAGCATGCGGCCGGGCTGCAGCCGCCACTTCTTGACGATCTTCTCCTCGTCCACGGGCAGCGCGCCCGCTTCGGAGGCCATGATGACGCGGTCGTCCGACGTGACGACATAGCGCGCGGGGCGCAACCCGTTGCGATCCAGCGTCGCGCCGATCTGGCGCCCGTCGGTGAACGCAACCGCGGCCGGCCCGTCCCAGGGCTCCATCAGCGCGGCGTGGTACTCGTAGAAGGCGCGGCGGTCGCGGTCCATGAGCTTGTTGCCGGCCCAGGCTTCGGGGATCAGCATCATCATGGCGTGCGCGAGGCTGTAGCCGCCCTGGGTGAGGAATTCGAGCGCGTTGTCGAAGCAGGCCGTGTCCGACTGGCCTTCGTAGGAGATGGGCCACAGCTTCGAGATGTCGTTGCCGAAAAGTTCCGAATCGACGCTGGCCTGCCGCGCGGCCATCCAGTTCACATTGCCGCGCAGCGTGTTGATCTCGCCGTTGTGCGCCACCATCCGGTAGGGATGGGCGAGCTTCCAGGACGGGAAGGTGTTGGTGGAGAAGCGCTGGTGGACCAGCACCAGCGCGGACTCGAAGCGCTCGTCGGCCAAGTCCTTGTAGTAGGACGCGACCTGGTAGGCCAGGAACATGCCCTTGTAGACGATCGTGCGCGAGGACAGCGACACGGTGTAGAAGCCGTTGTCGCGGCCGCCCGTCTCGGCATAGATGCGGCCCGAGATGACCTTGCGCAGCACATAGAGCCGGCGCTCGTAGTCGTCGTCCGAGGCGATGTCGGGGGAGCGGCCGAAGAAGACCTGGCGGTGAACGGGCTCGGATGCCGCGATGTCGGGCGCCCCCGAGAGCGAGGAATTGTCCACCGGCACGTCGCGGAAGCCGAGGATCGGCTGGCCCTCGGACTGCGCCACCTCGCGGATCACCTCCTCGATATGGATCCGAAGCTCTTCGTCGCGCGGCATGAAGAGGTAGCCCACGGCGTAAGACCCAAGCGGCGGCAGCTCGATCCCTTGCTTCGCCATCTCCTCGCGAAAGAAGCGGTCGGGGATCTGCACGAGCAGGCCCGCGCCGTCGCCCATCAGCGGATCGGCGCCCACCGCGCCCCGGTGGGTGAGATTTTCGAGCATGCGCAGCCCGTCGGCGATGATGGCGTGCGACGCCTCGCCCTTCATGTTGGCGATGAAGCCCACGCCGCAGGCGTCGTGCTCGCGGGCCGGCGCGTAGAGCCCCTTGGCTGCGGCATGTCCACGCGCGCGCTCGTTCGTCTCGGTCGCCTGATCGCGAAGGGATTGGCCGCTCATGGTCGGTCTCTTTTCACAGCGCCTGGGGCGGCCCCGCCTCGCTCGGAGCCAAGGGGTGTTCGCCGCTTCGCTCAAGAGATAGGGCCGAGGGGGGACGGCGGAATAGGGCAGTAATGCTGTCCTATCATCGTCATGCCAGCAATCCCGCGGCTTGGCAAGACGTTTTCTGCATTCCTAAGCCCTTCTGATCGCCGGATCATTTTCCGTGAAGGGTGTTCGCCGCAACATTCTGTCGCGGCTTTTTTCGCAAGCCTATTTTTCCGCGACGTGGCAGAAGCGCCGACGGCCGTCCGGCCCCATCCGCCACCATTGATGAGCTCCCTCTTGTTCTTCGCATCCGACAACTGGGCCGGCGCCCATCCCACGATCGCCGCGTCGCTTTCCACTTACGCCGGGGGCTATGCCGCAGCCTATGGCGCGAGCGACCTCGACCGGCGCGTGGAAACGCTGTTCAACGAGATCTTCGAGCGCGAGGTGGCCGTGTTCTTCGTGGGCACGGGCACGGCGGCCAACGCGCTGGCGCTCGCCGCCGTCAACCGGCCGGGCGGGGTCTGCTTCTGCCATGCCCATGCGCATCTGATCGAAGACGAGTGCGGCGCGCCCGAGTTCCTGTCGCCGATGGCGCGGCTGAGGCCCGTCGCGGGGGAAGGCGGCCGCATGGACATCGCCGCGCTCACGCACGCGATCGCCGAGTTCTCGCCGGGCAATGTGCATGGCGGCCGGGCCATGGCCGTGTCCATCACGCAATCGACGGAACTGGGCACGCTTTACGCACTGGACGAGATCGAGGCTGTCTCAGCCGTGGCCCAGCGCCACGGCCTGCCGCTGCACATGGACGGGGCGCGCTTCGCCAACGCGCTTGCCGCGCTCGACTGCTCGCCCGCGGAGATGACCTGGAAGCGCGGCGTCGATCTCCTCTCCTTCGGCGGCACCAAGAACGGCTGCTGGTGCGCGGAGGCGCTCGTCTTCTTCGAGCCCGAGCGCGCGCAGGATTTCCCATACCTGCGCAAGCGCGCCGCCCAGCTCTTCTCCAAGACACGCTTCGTGGCGGCGCAGTTCGAGGCCTATTTCGCCGATGGGCTGTGGCTCGAGAGCGCCGCCCACGCCAACGCCATGACGGCCCGGCTGGCCGAGGCGTTCCGGGGCTCCAACGCGGCCCGGCTCGCCTGGGAGCCTCAGGCCAACGAGGTCTTCGCCGTGCTGCCCCATGAGACCACCCGCCGCCTCCAGGCGGCGGGCGCGGTGTTCTACGACTGGAAGCCGCCCGCGGGCTGGAACGGTCTTAGCGAAGGGGAGGGGCTCTTTCGGTTCGTCACGAGCTTCGCGACGACCGCGGAGGACGTGGAGCGCTTCGCGGAAGCGCTGAGAGGATGACGGTCACTCCCCGCCCTTGAGGGCCAGCGCTGCGCCGAGCGGGCCGACCACGGCCAGAAACAGGGTTGAGGCGCAGAGCAGAAGGAAGGGCGGCAGGAACGGGTCGGGATCGGCGAGCGCCGCCCGCGCCGCCGACACGCCGAAGATCACCACGGGAACGCTGAGCGGCAGGGCCAGCACCGAAACCAGGAGCCCGCCGCGCGGCAGGCTCACGGCCACCGCCGCCCCCACCGCGCCGGCGAAGGAGAGGCCCGGCGTGCCGGCGAGAAGCGTCAGCGCCACCGCCAGCCCGCCCGTCCATTCGACGTTGAGGAGGAGCCCCAGAAAGGGTGCGGCGAGCGCGAGCGGCAACAGCCCCGTGACCCAATGCGCCAGGCATTTGGCGAGCACGAGGAGCGCGAGCGAGGGCGCGTCCTGGCCCGCGACGAGCATGTCGAGCGAGCCGTCCTCGCGATCCGCCTGAAACAGCCGGTCGAGCCCGAGCAGCGCCGACAGAAGCGCGGCGGTCCAGAGAAGGGCCGGGCCGATGCGGGCGAGCAAAGCGAGGTCCGGCCCGATGGCGAAGGGCGCGGTGGCGATCACCGCGAGGAAGAAGAGCAGCGGCGTCAACGCCCCGCCGGCGCGAAAAGCCAGCCGGACGTCACGGAGAAAGAGCGTGGCCGTCACGCCGGCTCCTCGATGCGGAACTCCTGGCCGAAGGCGGCGGAGGGTCTTCCGTGCAGGGCGGCCACCACGAGGCCGCCGCCGGCGAGATGGGCTTCGACGAGCCGCCCGAGCATGGCTTCCGACGCGGCGTCGAGGCCGGACGCGGGCTCGTCGAGCAGCCAGACCGGACGATGCCGCAGAAGCAGCCGCGCCAGCCCCACGCGGCGCTTCTGGCCCGTGGACAACACGCCGAAGGGCAGGCCGGCGAGGGCTGCAAGCCCCACCGCCTCCAGCGCAGCCCGCGGCATGAGATCCTCGCCGCCCCCAGTTTCGGCGGGCAGGAGGAAGCGCCGCCAGAAGCGCAGGTTCTCTTCGACCGTCAGCGCCGGCTTCATGGCGTTCTCGACGGCCAGGAGATGGCAGGCCGCGCCTGGAGCGCCCACGGCCCCTTCGAGCCGCATCCGGCCGGTGAGCGGCTGCGCGAGTCCGCCCAGCACGCGCAGCAAGGTTGTCTTCCCCGCGCCGTTCGGGCCTCTCAGCGCGAGCGCCTCGCCCGCCGCGACCGAAAAGCTCAGCCCCGAAAACAGGAGGCGGCCGCCCCGCTCAACCGCCAGTTCCTCGGCCACCAGCCGCATATGCGCCGCCCCTGCCGGACGGGGCACAGCGCCCCGGCCTCCGGCTGGACTCATGCCCGAAAATTCCTATATCCGAAACAGCCGGGCCAGCGGCCGGCTCGGCTCCATCCGGCCCGACCGCGCCTCCCCGAGGCGCTTGCGCCTGGGCCGCTCGTCGCGGAAATGGCCGCACCCGCTTGCTTTCGGGCCTCACCTCCGGTGAAACGCTTCTTCACTGCCATGGGACGCCAGCCGCCGCTGCGAGCCGCGCCGGCCCGAAAAAACCTTTCGTGAATGGGATCCATTGTGACCACCGCATCGCTTGACAGCTTCAACTGCCGCCGCACCCTCGACGTGGCCGGCAAGACCTACACCTATTTCGACCTGCGCGAGGCCGAGAAGAACGGGCTCGAGGGCGCCTCCCGTCTGCCCTTCTCCATGAGGGTGCTGCTCGAAAACCTGCTCCGCCACGAGGACGGTCGCACCGTCACCAAGGAGGCGATCTCCGCCGTCGCCGGCTGGCTCGAGGACCGCGGCTTGAAGGGCGTGGAGATCGCCTATCGCCCGGCGCGTGTCTTGATGCAGGATTTCACGGGCGTCCCCGCGGTGGTCGATCTCGCCGCCATGCGCGACGGCATCGAGGCCCTGGGCGGCGACCCCGAAAAGATCAATCCGCTCGTGCCCGTCGATCTTGTGATCGACCATTCCGTGATCGTGGACGAGTTCGGCACGCCGCTCGCCTTCGCCCGCAATGTCGAGCTGGAATACCAGCGCAACGAGGAGCGCTACAAATTCCTCAAATGGGGCCAGCAGGCGTTCCGCAATTTCCGCGTGGTGCCGCCCGGCACGGGCATCTGCCACCAGGTGAACCTCGAATATCTCGCCCAGACGGTGTGGACGCGCGAGGAGGAGGGCGAAACCTTCGCCTTCCCCGACACCTGCGTGGGCACCGATTCGCACACCACCATGGTCAACGGCCTGGGCGTGCTGGCCTGGGGCGTGGGCGGCATCGAGGCTGAAGCCGCCATGCTCGGCCAGCCCGTCTCCATGCTGCTGCCGGAGGTGATCGGCTTCCGGCTCACCGGCGCGCTGAAGGAAGGCGTGACCGCCACCGACCTCGTGCTCACCGTCACCCAGATGCTGCGCAAGAAGGGCGTGGTGGGCAAGTTCGTGGAGTTCTTCGGCCCGGGCCTGTCCTCCATGACGCTCGCCGACCGCGCGACCATCGGCAACATGGCGCCCGAATATGGCGCGACCTGCGGCTTCTTCCCCGTGGATGGCGAGACGGTGCGCTACCTCACCATGACGGGCAGGCCGGAGGACCGCATCGCCCTGGTGGAAGCTTATTCGCGCGCACAGGGGCTGTGGCGCGAGGACGACGCGCCCGATCCCGTCTTCACCGACACGCTGGAGCTTGACCTCGGGTCGGTCGTGCCCTCCATGGCCGGCCCCAAGCGCCCCGAGGGCCGCGTGGCCCTGGAAGCGGTCGCAGGCGAGTTCGCCAAGGCGCTCGCGACCGACTACAAGAAGACGGCGGACACGGATGCGCGCTTTGCCGTCGAGGGCGAGAACTTCGACCTCGGCCACGGCGATGTCGTCATCGCCGCGATCACGTCTTGCACCAACACGTCGAACCCGAGCGTGCTGATCGGGGCGGGCCTGCTCGCGCGCAACGCCAACCGGCGGGGCCTCAAGCAGAAGCCCTGGGTGAAGACCTCGCTCGCCCCCGGCAGCCAGGTGGTGGCGGAATATCTGGAGAAGGCGGGGCTCCAGAAGGAGCTCGACCAGATCGGCTTCAACCTGGTCGGCTTCGGCTGCACCACCTGCATCGGCAATTCCGGCCCGCTGCCGGAAGCCATCTCGAAGACGATCAACGACAAGGGGTTGATCGCCGCGGCCGTGCTTTCCGGAAACCGCAATTTCGAGGGCCGCGTGTCGCCCGACGTGCAGGCCAACTACCTGGCCTCGCCGCCCCTGGTCGTGGCCTATGCGCTGGCCGGCACCGTGGCGGCGGACCTGACGAAGGAGCCGCTGGGCATGGGCTCCGACGGCCGGCCCGTCTATTTGCGCGATATCTGGCCGTCCTCCCAGGAGATCGATCGGTTCATCGCGGAGAACGTCACGCGCGAGCTCTTCGTGCGCAAATACGCCGACGTGTTCAAGGGCGAGGAGAACTGGCAGAAGGTGCAGGCGCCCACGGGCCAGACCTATGCCTGGGACGAGAACTCCACCTATGTGCAGAACCCGCCCTATTTCGAGGGGATGGAGCGCAAGCCCCGCGCTGTCGGCGACATCGGCGAGGCGCGCATCCTCGCGCTCTTCGGCGACAAGATCACCACCGACCACATCTCGCCCGCCGGCTCCATCAAGGCGGCGTCGCCCGCCGGCAAATACCTGATTGAGCATGGGGTGGGCGTGGCCGACTTCAACCAATACGGCACGCGGCGCGGCAATCACGAGGTGATGATGCGCGGCACCTTCGCCAATATCCGCATCCGCAACCACATGCTGGGCGAGAACGGGCGCGAAGGCGGCTACACCATCCATCAGCCCTCGGGCGAGGAGATGGCGATCTACGAGGCGGCCATGCGCTACCGCGAGGAGGGCGTGCCGCTGGTCGTGTTCGCCGGCATCGAATACGGCAACGGCTCGTCGCGCGACTGGGCGGCCAAAGGCACGCGGCTGCTCGGCGTGCGCGCGGTGATCGCCCAGAGCTTCGAGCGCATCCACCGCTCGAACTTGGTCGGCATGGGCATCGCGCCCTTCACCTTCGAGGAAGGGACCAATTGGGCGACGCTGGGCCTGAAGGGCGACGAGACCGTCACGATCGAGGGGATCGAGACGGTGCGCCCGCGCCAGAAGATGGAGGCGGTGATCCGCACGGCGCAGGGCGAGGAGAAGCGCGTGCCGCTGCTTTGCCGCATCGATACGCTGGACGAGCTCGATTATTTCAGGAACGGCGGCATCCTGCATTACGTCCTGCGCGACCTCGCGGCGTGAATGAGAGCGTTCCTCTCCCCGTCCTTTCGGCATGGCTCAGGACGGGGAGGGAGGGGCTCTCCCTCATGCCCGTCTCACCGCGAAGTGACTTCCCCTCCGGTCCTGCCCGGCCTAGAGGCTGAAGGCCGTCCATGAGAACCCAAGCGGGAGAAGACGAAGGAGGATGCGGTTGTCTGCGCCCGTGACACCCCGCCCGTCCCGCCTCCATGTCCCCTCGGTCCGGTCATGACCGCCCGCCTTCTTGCCGCGGCGCTCGCCTGCCTTTCGGCCGTGGTCCTGGCCGTCGCCGCGCCGCGGGCCGAGAACGGCCAGAAGATCACCGGCGTGGTCGAGCTCTTCACGAGCCAGGGCTGCAACTCCTGTCCCGCCGCCGACGCCGTTCTGGGCGAGCTCGTCCAACGGCCTGACATCGTCGTGCTCGCCTATCACGTCGACTACTGGGACTATCTCGGCTGGCACGATACGTTCGCGAGCCGCGAGAACACGCGACGCCAGAAGCAGTACAAATACGCGCTGGGCAGCCGCTCCATCTACACGCCGCAAGCCGTGCTGAACGGCCGCGCGGAGATGAACGGCGGCGACCGCGAGCCGATCCTGCGGGCGCTCAAGGAGATGGCGATGGCGGGGGCCGCGCCGCAGATTTCCGTTCAGGCCGGACGCCGCGGCGACAGCCTCGTCATCGACGTCGCCGCCGCCCGGACGCAAGGCGCGGGCGTCGAGGTTGTGAGCGACGGCGCGCCGGGCCATGCCCATCTTCTCGCAGTGTCCTTCGGCCCGCCCACGCCCGTGACGATCCCCGAAGGGGAGAACAAGGGGCGCACCATCGTTTACTGGAACCCCGTCCGGCGCATCCAGCCCGTGGGCGTGTGGAGCGGCAAGCCCGCGCATTTCGAGGTGCCCTGGACGGCGGCGGCCGGCGAAGGCGCAGCCGTGCTCCTGCAAAGGGTGGAGCCGGGCGGCTTGCCCGGCCCGATCCTGGGCGCGGCGGTGATCCGGAAGTTCTGAAGAAACTGCCCGCGGTGCGGGCCTGTCTTCGTTTGCGCATGATCTTGTCCGAAAGGTCCGCAACTTTTCGCTGGCGCGGACCTTCGGTTCGGGATCATGCCCTGGTCGTTCGGACCGGCCCCGGCCCTTGGGGCGGGGACTTGGGGATGCCGGGCCGGCGCCGGACCGAACTGTCCTTTGGACGGGGGAAGCCTCCTTCCCCATTGCGGCCCCAGCAAGGACGAAGCGCGGCCAAAACATGGCGGTGAGGGCCCATTCACCGACGTGGATCGGCTCTCATTTCTCGCCGGGAAGGCGCGCCCAAGGCTCGACGTCAGGCCCGGCTCGGGGCGACCGCAACCAGGGAAACCCTTTTGCCGGATCGGTCTTGAAATCCTGCCGGGGTGCGCGCACCTTCGGCATGGAGAGCATCGGCTAAGGATCAGACGCATGATGGATCGCCTGGCGGGGGAGAGCACGGAGGATTCTCAGATCCTCGTCCCATTCCACGAAGTGCAGCGCCGCCGCCTCGACCTTCCCGTCACCTTCGACCGAAGAGAGCTCGACCAGATCCTCCGCCTCTACGGCCGTATGGTCGCCGCCAATGAGTGGCGCGACTACGCGATCGACCATCTGCGCGACCAGGCGGTGTTCTCCGTCTATCGCCGCACCAGCGAGACGCCGCTCTTCCGCATCGTGAAGAACCCGAAGCTCGCGCGAAAGCAGGGCGCCTACGCCGTGCTGTCGGCAGCAGGCGCGGTGCTCAAGCGCGGCCACGAGCTATCCCGCGTGCTCACCGTCTTCGACAAGCAGCTCAAGCTGGTCGGCGCCTGAGCGCCCGGCCGCTCGCGCCGGCACGGCGAACGCTTCAGGTCGAGGCGACCACGCGCCTTAAGACCGTCTTTTCACGCAGGGCCTTTTCCGAGAAGTCTGCAACTCCTCGGGGCCATGCTTAGCGCACCAGGATGTTGCGGAACTGCCAGGGGTCGATCTCGTCGATGTCCTCTGGGAACAGCCCGGGCCGGCCCACCAGCGGGTGCCAATCGGTATAATAACCCTTCACAGGGCCGAGATAGGGCCGCTGCACGTCAAGGCAGCGGGAAAAATCCATCTCGTCGGTCTCGACGATCCCGGCCTCCGGGTTCTCGAGCGCCCACACCATGCCCGCGAGCACCGCCGACGAGACCTGCAAGCCCGTGGCGTTCTGGTAGGGCGCGAGTTTCCGCGCTTCATCGAGGCTCAACTGCGAGCCGTACCAGTAGGCGTTCTTGCCATGGCCGTAGAGCAGCACGCCGAGTTCGTCCACGCCGTCCACCAGCTCGTCCTCGTCGAGCACGTGAAGCTCTTTCTGCGCCACGCCGCCCGCGCCGAACATCTCGTGCAGCGACAAAACCGCGTCATTGGCGGGGTGGTAGGCGTAGTGGCAGGTAGGCCGGAAGACCGCCTCGCCGTTTTCGCGCAACGTGAAGAAGTCGGAAATCGAGATCGACTCGTTGTGGGTCACGAGGAATCCATATTGCGGCCCCGGCGTCGGGCACCAGGAGCGCACGCGCGTGTTGGCCCCGGGCTGCTCCAGATAGATGGCGGCGCGTGGGCCGAAGTCCTGGGTGCGCGCGTTCTCCGGCATCCACTTCTCATGCGTGCCCCAGCCGAGCTCGGCCGGCTGCAGGCCTTCCGAGATGAAGCCCTCCACCGACCAGGTATTCCAGAACACGCCCATGGGCTTGGGCGCCTTCGAGCGCTGCGTGTCGCGCTCGGCGATATGGATACCCTTGACGCCGGCGTCGCGCATGAGCTGCGCCCAGCCCTCGCGGTCGGACACGGCCGGCGCTTGCGTCGGCAGGCCCAGCGCGCCCGCCACGTCAAGGAGCGCCTGCTTCACGAACCACGAGACCATGCCGGGATTGGCCCCGCAGCAGGACACGGCCGTCGTTCCGCCCGGATTCTTTCGCGCTTCCTCCCGCACGGTCTCGCGCAGGGCGTAGTTGGTGCGGGCAGCCGAGCCCGCCCCTTTGCTGAAATAGAAGCCGGCCCAAGGCTCCACCACCGTGTCGATATAAAGCACGCCAAGCTCGCGGCAGAGCTTCATCAGGTCGAGCGAGGAGGTGTCGACGGAAAGGTTCACGCAGAACCCCTGGCCATCGCCTTGCGTCAGCAGGGGGGTCAGAAGCTCGCGAAAATTCTCCCGCGTGACCGCGTCCTGAACGAAGCGGATGCCGCGCTCGTCGAGCAACCGGCGGTCCGTGTCCTTGGGGTCGATCACGGTGAAGCGGGACTTGTCGAAGCGGAAATGGCGCTCGATCAAGGGCAGGGCGCCGCGCCCGATCGAGCCGAAGCCGATCATCACGATGGGACCTCGAATCGTTCGGTGAACGGGCCAGTTGTCGCTCGCCATGATTTTCCCTTGGGCTCGTGGATCGGAAGGGCGGAAGGAAATGTCGCCCGCTCAAACCACAGATGGCGCTCGGGATAAAGGGGCCGGCGCTTCGGCCAAACCGCGCAGGGCGCGGACCAGGCGCTCGCGGTCGGCCGAGAAACCCTTGTAGGCGAGCTGCGGCTCGTCCAGGGCTTCCAACTGCTCGGCGAATTTGCGCGCGACCTGCGGTCCCTCCTTGTGCTCGCGCATCCAGCGCATGGGGTCGAGATGGATGCGGATGGTGAAGAGGATGTCGCCCGTGTCGGGCAGCTTCCTCAATGTCTGCTTTTCCACGCGAATGAAGGCGGCCGCCACCGGGTCGGGTCCGGGAAGGCGCGGCGTCGGCGCGGCTTCCGTCCGGTCCACGCGCTCGGCATGCGAAAAGGGCAGGTAAAGCGTCCGGTCGCCCTGCAGCGACCAGTTCCACCGCTGGGCGGGCTGATCGGGCTTGAGATTGTCGAAGATGCGGTCGATCACCTCGGCCATGCGCGTGCCGCGCCCGAAGCCCGGCACGGGCGCGTGGATGTCGCCCAGAGGCCGGCCGAACTTTTCGGAAAGTGTCCAGGAGGACGGAAAGGACAGCGACGCGGCGGCGAGCCGCCAGCCGCCCGGGCCTTTCCGCATCAGCACCAAATCTTCCGGCACGAGCTTGGCCGCCGTCCACAGCGGCGGCTCGGCGGCATCGTCCAGCCTGACCGTCCGGCCCGTCGCGCCGACACGCAGCACATCGCCCTCGCGCCGGTATAGCGGGGGGAAGTGCCGCAGCAGATGCTCAGCCAGAAGCGCCAGCACCTCGCGCTGCCCCGCTTCGCTGCCCTTTTCCGCCACGAACACGTTCTCGCCGTGGAGCGCGAACAGCCGGCCCTTCTCCGCCAAGAAATCTTCCAAAAACCCGTCGATCTCGATCCAATCCCAGAGGTCGAGCGGCTTCAGCCCGATCTGGAACAGTTTTCCCGAGCCATCATAGGGCGTGTGGGCCGGCAAGGTGCCCCTCAATCCATCCCCTCCAGCTCGTCGATCAGCCCTTCGATCACCTGGAGCCCGCGGCTCCAGAAGCCGGGGTCCGCAGCGTCCAGGCCGAACGGCGCCAGAAGCTCCGAATGGTGCTTGGTGCCGCCCGCCCTCAGCATGTCGAAATACTTCTCCCGGAATCCCTCCTCGGCGTTCAGATAGACGGCGTAGAGCGAGTTCACGAGGCAGTCGCCGAAGGCGTAGGCATAGACATAGAAGGGCGAGTGGATGAAGTGGGGGATGTAGCACCAGAAGAGCTCGTAGCCCTCGCGCAGCGCAATTCCCTCGCCCAGGCTCTCGCGCTGCGCCTGAAGCCAGAACTCGCCGATCCGCTCGGCCGTCAGCTCGCCGTTCCTGCGCTCCGCGTGGATCTTGCGCTCGAACTCGTAGAAGGCGATCTGGCGCACCACTGTGTTGATCATGTCCTCCACCTTCTGGGCGAGCATCGCCTTGCGCTCCCGCCGGTCGGTGGTCTTTTCCAGAAGCATCCGGAAGGTCAGCATCTCGCCGAACACCGACGCCGTCTCGGCGAGCGTCAGCGGCGTGGCCGACATCAGCGGCCCTTGCGAGCCTGCCAGGACCTGGTGGACGCCATGGCCGAGTTCATGGGCGAGCACCATCACATCGCGCGGCTTGCCCAGGTAGTTGAGCATCACATAAGGGTGCACCGAAGGCACCGCCGGGTGCGAGAACGCGCCCGGCGCCTTGCCCGGCCGCACGCCCGCGTCGATCCAGGAACGGTCGAAGAAGTTTCGGGCGATGTCGGCCATTTCCGGCGCGAAGCGGTGATAGGCGGCGAGCACCGTGTTCCTGGCCTCGTCCCAGCCGATCACGGCCTTCGGCGTCTCGGGGAGCGGCGCGTTGCGGTCCCAGTGGTTCAGGCGCTCCAGCCGAAGCCATTTCGCCTTCAGCCGGTAATAGCGGTGCGACAGTCTGGGATAGGCCGCGCGAACGGCCTCGGCCAGCGCGTCCACCACCTCGCGCTCCACGCGGTTGGCGAGGTGGCGTGAGTCGGCGATGTCGGAGAACCCGCGCCAGCGGTCGGAAATCTCCTTGTCCTTGGCGAGCGTGTTGGTGATCAGCGTGAACGTGCGGACATGCTCCCGGAAGGTCCCGGCGAGGGCCTCGGCAGCAGCCCGGCGGACCTCCCCATCCGCATCCTGCAGCCTGTTGAGCGTGGGCTCGAGCGACAGGCTTTCGCCGTCCACTTCGAAGCGCAGGTCCGTCATGGTCTCGTCGAAGAGCCGGTTCCATGCGCCGCGGCCCGTCACGCTCTTCTCGTGGAAAAGCTGCTCCACCCGATCCTCGAGCTGGAACGGCTTCTCCTTGCGCAGGTCGAGCACCCAGGGCCGGTAGCGCCCGAAGCGCGGATCGGCGTCGAGCGCCGCTTCGATGAGCGCGTCGTCGATGCGGTTGAGCTCCAGCGCGAAGAACAACAGCTTCGCGCCGGCGTCCGTCATCTTCTCGTTGACGTCGCCATAGAGTTTCCCCCGCGCGGGGTCGGCGGTGTCGCCGGCGTAAAGCAGGCCGGCATAGGTGGCGATCCTGCCGATCAGCTCCTCCAAGGCTTCATATTCCTCCAGCGTTTGGCCGAGCCGTCCCTGGCCGCCCTTGCCCGCTTCATCGGCCAAGCGGCCCTTCCAGCGCGCCTCGAACGCGGCAGCCTGCTCAAGCGCGCGGCGGATGTCGGCGTGAAGCTCGGGCGCGTCGATGCCCGCATAAAGGTCTGCGAGGTTCCATTCGGGCAAGGCCTCCGCTTCGGGCGGCGAGGCGGCCGGGGCGGCGCGCGCGGAGGTCGGGGAGGCGGAAGCGGCGTGCGGCATGGGTGTCGAGCGATCCTGTGGTGCGGCCCTCTCCGCGGCGGCGAGGCGCGCGGCGAGGGCTTTTGTTGAGGGCCTGTTTATCCCGCTGCGCCAGAATGATCCAGTTTCCGCGGATCCCCGGCGATTCTTGGGCAACGGCACGATCCCGAAGCGAAGGTCCGCGGCAGCGAAAGGTTGCAGACTTCCAGGCAAGATCATGCCGCGAACCGAAAACCGGTAGAGCATCCACTTGAGCAAGGCACCGACGCCATGACCGCCGCCATCCTCGTCGTGGACGACGACCCCGTTCAACGCCGGCTCGTGCAGGCGGCGCTCGAACGCTCCGGCCATCAAACCGCGTCGGCGGAGAACGGCGCGCAGGCCTTGCGAATGCTGGAAGCCGAGGCGGGCCGGTTCGGGGCCGTGATCCTCGACCTCGTGATGCCCGGCGGGCCCGACGGCCTGGCCGTGCTGCGCCGCATGCGCGAGCTCGGCCTCACCCTTCCCGTGATCGTTCAGACGGCGCAGGGCGGCATCGACACCGCCGTGGGCGCCATGCGGGAGGGCGCATTCGACTTCGTGGTCAAGCCAGCAAGCCCGCCCAAGCTTGGGGCGGCGGTGGAGAACGCCCTCAAGGTCGCGGCGCTTGGCGGCGAGGCGCAGGCGCGGGCCGAACGGCGGCGGGGCGGCGGCAGCCCGTCGCTCAAGGAGCTGTCCACCAGGAGCCCGGCCATGGAGCGCGCGCTGAGGCTCGCGCGAAAGGCCGCCGCCGCCGACATCCCCGTGCTGATCGAGGGCGAGTCGGGCGTGGGCAAGGAGGTGCTCGCCCGCGCGATCCGCGCGGGCGGCCCGCGCAAGGGAAAGCCCTTCGTGACGGTGAACTGCGGCGCGATCCCCGAGAACCTCGTGGAATCGATCCTGTTCGGCCATGAGAAGGGCGCGTTCACCGGCGCCAGCGAGCGCCACGCGGGAAAGTTCGTGGAGGCCGACGGCGGCACGCTGTTCCTGGACGAGGTGGGCGACCTGCCGCTCCCCGCTCAGGTGAAGCTTTTGCGGGCCGTGCAGGAGGGCGAGGTCGATCCGGTCGGCGGACGGCAGACCGTGAAAGTGGACATCCGCCTGATCTCGGCGACCCATCGCAACCTGATCGAGCGCGTGCGCGAGGGGCTCTTTCGCGAGGACCTGTTCTATCGCCTGAACGTCTTCCCGATCATGCTTCCGCCGCTGCGCGCCCGGCCCGAGGACGTGCCCATGCTGGTCGAGCGCTTCATCGCCAAGGCGGGGGCGGCCTCGCCCATCGGCCGGGTGACGGGCATCTCGCGCTCGGCGCTCGCGCTGCTACAGGGCTTCGACTGGCCGGGCAACATCCGGCAGCTCGAAAACGCCGTGCTGCGCGCCGCCGTGCTGGCCGAGGGCGACACGCTGACCGAGGACGAGTTCCCGCAGATCCGCGCGCAGATGAGCCTTCCGGCGCGAAGCGAAGCAAAAGCGCCCGCGTTTTCGCCCGCGTCCGATCCGGCGCCGGCCGCCGAGCCTGCGCCGCGCGGGCTCGCGCCGTCGTTCTCCGAGCCGCTGCGGAGCCCCGGTCTGCTTCCGGCGCTCGACGGACATGGCGAGGTGCGGCCGCTCGCCGAGCTCGAGCTCGACATGATCCGCTTCGCGCTCGCCCATTACGGCGGGCAGATGAGCGAGGTGGCGCGCCGGCTCAGGATCGGCCGCTCGACGCTTTATCGCAAGTTAAGGGAGCACGGAATCGAGGGCGGGGAAGAGCCGGAAGAAGAGGCTTCCGAACGGCTCGCCTCTTGACAGCCGAGCGAAAGATTGGATTCACCACAAGAGGAGAGGGCGCAGTCGAGCCGAAAAAACGCCACGGTGTGACCGCATTTCGGCTTCACTAAGGGGTGATTAACCAAAAAGGTCGATGCTCCGGGGTGTGGCTCACGCAAGCTCCGGAACAGGATCTTGGGGGAAGACGAGCCGATCATCGAGCCCAGTTGCCGGGCTAAGGGGCGCTTCGATTTGACCGACCATCACCGAGCACGCAGCGGCCAGGGCTTCTTCGAGAGGGGCGGCCGGCTGTGGATCGCGGGCCTGTTGTCCGCTCTTGGGTTTCTGTTTCTCGCCGGCTCGCCAGCGTCGGCCGAAACGAGGACGCTGAAGCTCTTTTTCATCCACACCAAGGAACGCGCCGAGATCGTCTACAAGCGCAACGGGCGCTACGACGCGGCGGGCCTCAAGAAGATCAATCAGTTTCTGCGCGACTGGCGCCGCAACGAACCCACCAAGATGGACCCGCGCCTGCTCGACCTGGTGTGGGAAGCCTATCAGCAGTCCGGCGCCAGGGACTACATCCATGTGGTCTCGGCCTACCGCTCGCCGGCCACGAACTCCATGCTGCGCAAGCGCTCCAAGGGCGTCGCCAACAAGAGCCAGCACATGCTGGGCAAGGCGATGGACTTCTACATCCCCGGCGTGAAGCTCAAGAAGCTGCGCGAGGTGGGCCTCAGGATGCAGGGCGGCGGCGTGGGCTATTACCCCTCGTCCGGCTCGCCCTTCGTGCATTTCGACGTCGGCAATGTGCGCCACTGGCCCAAGATGAGCCGCAAGGAGCTGGTCGCGGTGTTCCCGAACGGCAAGACCCTGCATGTGCCGTCCGACGGCAAGCCCCTGCCGGGCTTCGAACAGGCGGTCGCCGCCTACAAGTCGCGGAAGAGCTCGGGCGAACTCGCCATCGCCAGCGCGTCGTCGTCAAAGAAGAGCAAGGGCGGCAACCTGCTCGCCACCCTGTTCGGCGGCGGAGGCGCGGACGAGGAGGAGGAAAGCGGCGGCATCCCCGAGGAGGCCGTCGAGGTGAAGCCCAAGGCCAAGCCGAAGGCCGAGGTGAAGGCCAAGCCCGCCGAGCCCGAAAAGCCCGGCATCAAGATCGTGCCGCCGGAATTGGCGCAACCCGCCTCCTTGCCGCCCGCGGAAGAGCCCGCGCCTGTGCAAGAAGCGCTGCCCGACACACCCGAGGCCGTGATCGCCAGCCTGTCGCCGAGCGACGTGCCGCTGCCGCAATGGGCGCCGCGGCCCGAGAACGAGCCGCAGGCCGTGGACGCGGTGGCGGAGATGGTGGCCGAAGCCGCGCAAGCCGCGCCGGCGGCGATCGCCGAGGAAGCGCCGGCCGAACTCGCCGCTGGTGTTCCGCTGCCGACCTGGCGCCCCGAATCCCGGCGTCCCGAGGCCACGCCGGCGGCGCAGCCGGAGACGGATGCCGCCGTGCTGATGGCGCTGGCCGAGCAGCCGGCCACGCTGGAGAAGGCCGAAACGCTGGTGGCGCCGATCCCCGCCGCCCGGCCGGACGCGCCGGCCGTCGCGACGGTCGCGGCCCTGGCCGAAGGGTTCCTGCCCTCGCGGGAACCTGCGCCGGCTCTGCCGGAAACGGCCGCCGTGCCCGGCCTGTCGCCGGCCGATGGCGAACCGACGACGGTGGCGAGCCTGCAGCCCGCCTTGCCGTCCCGCTCGGACCTGCCGGCCTCGATGGCGTCCCGGGGTCATGCTGCCTCCTTCTCCGAGGTGAAGACCACGGGCAAGGCGGCGCGGCCCACCAGGCGCGACCTCAAGCCCGAGCCCAAGCCGGTCGTGGTGGCGGCTCAGCCCGATGCCGCGCGCTGGGCCCTCCAGGGCGACGCCGTGGCGGCCCGCGCGAAAGGCGCCAGGGCCCCGGCCTTCGCGCAGAACTTGGTGCGCACCGCTCCGCGCGAAGTCTACACCACGGGCTTCCAGCCGAGCGGGCAGGCCGCGCCGGCCAACCGCTTCACGGGCAGCGCCGTGACCTTCTTGTCGGTGGCGCGGTTCGAGTAACCCGCCTCCGGCTCTTCCAAAACGCCGAAACAAGAACGCCGGTCCCAGGACCGGCGTTTTTCGTTGCGGCTCCTTCGGCCGTGCCGGCTATCCCCGAAGGCTTGATGCCGCCCGCGCCAAGCGCTCGATCTCGTCCCAGCGCCCGTCCCGCACAAACGCGTCCGGGGCGACCCAGGAGCCGCCCACGCAGGCCACGTTGGGCAGGTCGAGATAGGCGCGGGCGTTCCCTTCACCCACCCCGCCAGTGGGGCAGAAGCGCACATCCGGGATCGGCGAGGCCAGCGCCTTGAGGAAGGCCGCGCCGCCGGCGGCCTCAGCGGGGAAGAATTTCAGGAACGAGAAGCCGAGCTCTTGCGCGGCCATCACCTCGCTCGCCGTGGTGGCGCCCGGCAGGAATGGCGTGCCGCTCCCGTCCGCCGTCGCCGCCAGGGCCGGGGTCAGGCCGGGGCTCACGACGAAGCGCGCGCCGGCACCCGCCGCCGCCTCGAACTGTCGGGGCGACAAAACCGTGCCCGCGCCCACCACCGCTTCGGGAGCCCCGTCCGCCGCCCGGCGGATCGCCTCCAGCGCCGAAGGCGTGCGCAAGGTGATCTCGATGAGGGGCAGCCCGCCTTTGGCGAGCGCGCGCGCCAGCGGCGCGGCATGTTCGGGATCATCGATCCGCAGCACGGGGATCACGGGTTGGGCGCCGAGCAGCGCGAGAAGGGAAGCGTTGGCCATGGCTCGGGCTTAAAGGAAATCGAGACGGGCTCCTAGACACCTCCGTCACTGCGGCTGGCCGATGGCGGCCTCAACCGCCTTGCGGCCGCCCCATCCCGCGCTTAGGTCCTGCGCCATGACATCCGCCGCTTCCGCCGTTCCCGTCGCCGGCTTCTACCGATTCGCGCCGCTCTCCGACCTGCCCGCGCTCCGCGAGGCGTGGGAGGCGACGGGCCGACGCTTGGGCGTTCGCGGCACGCTGATCCTGGCTCCCGAGGGCGTCAACGCCACGCTGTCGGCGACCACGCGAAAGGATCTCGAGATCTTCGTGGAGGCGGTCGCGGCCGCCGCCGGCCCGCTCCCCGTGTGCTGGAGCGGGGCCGCCACCCCGCCCTTCCGCCGCTTCAAGGTGCGGATCAAGCCCGAGATCGTCACCCTGTGCGCGGCCGGCGTCGATCCCGCCCGAGACACCGGAACCCATGTGCCGCCCGCCCAATGGGACGCCCTCCTGCAAGCCCCCGACACGGCCGTCATCGACACGCGCAACGCGTTCGAGGTGCGGCTCGGCACGTTTTCCGGCGCGCTCGACCCCGGCATGAAAAGCTTTCGCGATTTTCCCCGCTGGGCCGAAGCCCACCGCGAGCAATTGCGGGGCAAGCGGATCGCCATGTTCTGCACGGGCGGCATCCGCTGCGAGAAGGCCAGCGCCTGGATGCAGCGCAACGGCTTCGGTCCCGTCCTCCAGCTCGGGGGCGGCATCCTCGCCTATCTGGCCGAGCGCGGCGAAGGCGCAAGCCTTTGGCAGGGCGAGTGCTTCGTGTTCGACGAGCGCGTGGCGGTCGGCCCCGGCCTCGAAGCGGGCGAGGCGAAACTGTGCCGCGCCTGCCGCATGCCTCTCACGCCCGAAGAGCAACAGCGCCCGGATTTTTCCGAGGGCGTGTCCTGCCTGCATTGCGCCGAGGCGCGGACCGAAGCCGACCGGCGACGCTTCGCCGAACGCCAACGGCAGGTGGAGCTGGCGGCGACACGAGGCCGCGCGCCGCACCTGCGCTAAGCCGGTTTTCGCCCATTGTTGCAATTCCCCCGGCCGCACCTACCTGTCCGACCGGACGAAGCGTCCATGCCGGGCGCCGCCGGCGCGTGATCCCGAAACGTTGCAGATTTTTTCGGACCAAGGTCATGCGCAAGAACAAGGACCCGCGGAGCATGACCGCTTCGACCTGAATCGATCATGCTCCAGGGCAGGAGGTTTGGACGTGGACGCTAAAAAACTTCTCGATTCGTTTCTGGGCGCACGGGGCGGGCAGGGCGGCGGACAAAGCCCGCTCGGAGGCCTGAGCGGCGGCGCTTTGGGCGATTTCGCCAAGAGCCTCGGCTCGCCCGAAGGCGTGCGCAGCCAAGCCGGCAAGGCCGCCGACCTCGCGCGCCAGAACCCGATCATCGCCGGTGGCCTTCTCGCCCTTCTTCTCGGCACGCGATCTGGAAAGGGCCTGGCCGGCTCGGCCATCAAGATGGGCGGACTGGCCGCCATCGCCAGCATGGCCTATCAGGCCTATCAGAACCACCAGCAGGGCCAGGCGGCGCAGACCGGGGCCGCGGGCGCGTCACCGACCGCCGAGCCCGAATTCCTGCCGCCACCGTCCGGCACCGATTTCGACCCCGCCCGCGCCCCGCAGGGCGAGGAGGAGTTCGCGCTCAGCCTCGTGCGCGCCATGATCGCGGCGGCCCGCGCCGACGGGCATATCGACGAGGAGGAGCGCCGGCGCATTTTCGATCGCGTGAAGCTCGCGGGGCTCGACAGCGAGAGCGAGCGGTTCCTCGTGGACGAGCTGGCGCGGCCCGTGGACCTCGACGCGCTGATCGCCTCGGCCCAGACGGAAGCCCAGCGCGTGGAGCTCTACACGGCCTCGCGGCTCGCCATCGAGCCCGACAGCCGGGCCGAGCGCGGCTATCTCGACCACCTCGCCGGCCGGCTGCGCCTGCCCGACGCGCTGGTCGATCACGTCGAGGCCACGGTCTCCTCGGCCAAGATCTGATCCGCCGTGGATCCTCCCCTGCGACGCGGGGGGTGAGGAGTGACGGCCGCAGGCCGGCGGAAAGCCACACAGGGTGGCTTTCCGAGCTCTGAACGCCCGGCGCCATGCGGAGGGCTATGGAACCACGCGAAGCGTGGTGGAGGGGGCCGGCGGCTAAAGGTTGACATCGCGTCGCTTCAAGACGCCGACGGCGCCTCCAGCAGCAACCGCGCCAGGACGCCGGCCAGCACCTTGTCACGCTGCGGGCCGGCCTCGACGTTCAGAAACTTGAGTCGGCCCGACATGAGCAGGTCGGCCATCCCATGCGCCAGGGCCCAGGCCGCGGCCACATCGGCCGGCCCTTGGGCGTCGGCCCACGGGTTCGCGCCGCGCGCGTCCGTCACCGCCTCCACCAGCACGCCGAACGCCTCCTCCGCCGCCGGGCTGAGCGAAGGATCGTCGAAACGCGGCCGTGCGGACGAGAACATCAGCCGAAACATCGCGGGGTTCGCGGCGGAAAAATCGAGATAGCCGAGCCCCGCCGCTTCCAGCGGCGTCCAGCCGCCTTTCGGCGCCATGGCCTGGCGCGTGCGCATGGCCCAGGTGAACCGCTGAAAGCCCTCCGCGGCCAGGGCTGTCAGCAGCCCGTCCGCGTCGCCGAAATGATGCGCGGGCGCGGCGTGGCTGACGCCCGCGCGCTTGGCGCAGCCGCGCAGCGTGAAACCTTCCACGCCCTTTTCCGACAGTTCCGTCTCGGCCGCCGCGAGCAGTGCCGCCCGAAGATCGCCGTGATGGTAACGGTCGCGCTCTGCTGTTTCTTTCACCACGCCAGAACTCTTCCTGCTGAAGCTGCGTCTCCTGTCAGCAAACCGTCTGCTTGACAACGTCAAGATATATGTTGACACTGTAAAGATGCGAGGGCAAGAAGCGATGCGGTGGCAAAACAGGAGCGCGCCATGAGCCCCGATATCCTTTTCAGCCTCGCCGGAACGCTGGCGCTAGTCGGCTGGGCCGCGCTGCTCGCCAGTCCGGTCCTGCCAAAATTTGCTGACGCCGTGGCAGGCCTGCTCGTGCCGCTTCTCCTGTCCGCCGCCTATGCCGGCCTGATCGTCGCATACTGGGGAAGCGGCCAAGGCGGCTTCGGTAGCCTCGACGAGGTGGCGCAGCTCTTTCAGACCCGCGAACTGCTCCTGGCCGGCTGGATCCATTATCTCGCCTTCGACCTTTTCATCGGCGCCTGGATCACTCGCGAGGGCCGCCGAACCGGAATGCCCTTCTGGCTCGTGCTGCCCTGCCTGCCGCTCACCTTCCTGTTCGGGCCCGCCGGCCTGCTTCTGTTCTTCGTGCTCCGGCTCGCCCGGTCGCGTTCGATGGCTCTCGCCGCCTGATCCCCGCCCGACCCCGGAGTCTTCCCCATGTCCGTCCAGGCTGCGCCTTTCTTCCCCGCCCCGCCTCGGCTCCGCGGAATCGTGGAAGAACTCCGGCGCGACGAGCCGATCCTGTTCGGCCTCTCCGTCCTGATCCTGTCATTGATGCCGCTCACGGCCCTGGCGGCGCTTCTGGACGACCGCTTGTTCGGGGGAGTCTCGGTCTGGCAGAAGCCTTGGAAGTTCGAGCTTGCGCTTCTCACCTACGCGCTCACCCTCGCCTTTTTCGCGCGTTTCCTGCCTGCGGGGCTCACGGCCCGGCGTGGCTATCGCCTGTATAGCGGCGCGGTGGCGCTCGCCATCGTGCTCGAGCTCGCCTGGATCGGCGCTGCCGCCGCGCTCGGCACGGCCTCGCATTTCAACGCAACGCCCACGGGGCAGGCCATCTACAACCTCATGGGCCTGCTCGCCGTACTGCTCACCTCGATCAGCGCGTTCTATGCCTGGGGCATCGCGCGCAACCCGCGCATGGGGCTTGCGCCGGTCCTTCATCTCTCGCTCGTCCTGGGGCTCGCGCTCGTGCTGCCCCTCACCTTGATCACCGCCGGCTTCATGAGCGCGTCGGGCGGCCATGCGGTCGGAGCCGCGGCAGGGGCGGAGGGCGCCAACGGCTTGTTCCTCATGGGCTGGTCGCGCGAGCACGGCGACCTGCGGGTGCCGCACTTCTTCGCCACCCACGCCATGCATTTCGTGCCCGCCTTCGGCCTCGTGTCGGCATGGGTCTGGGGCGGCGCGCGCACGCGCCCCGTCTGGCTGTTTTCGGCGGTTTATGTCGGGCTGGTCGCCTATGCCTTCGCCGAGGCGCTGAGCGGAAGGCCCTTTTTGCCGTTCCTTTGAAGAAAAATCGAGCGGTTTACCTTTCGTTAATGATCGAGGCGCAGTCTCTCCTTATCGGATCGGCTTTCCTCCTCCCAAGCACGATCTGGATAGGGCGGCAGCAGATCAGCCGCCCTTTTTCTTTGCGCTTTTCCCGTCGCTCCCTTACCCGTGCGCCGATCGGCACGGGAGAACGGGCATGGCGGATGGTCAGGGCGTCGCACTGGTCACGGGCGCAGGGACGGGCATCGGACGGGCGGCCGCAAGGGCGCTGCACCAAGCGGGCTGGCGCGTAGTCCTGGTCGGGCGGCGCGAGGCGCCGCTCCGCGAAACGGCGCAGGACCTCGACCGGGTGCTGGTCGTTCCCGCCGACGTGACGGATGCGAGCGACGTGGACGATGCCTTCGCACGGGCGGCGGAAGAATTCGGGCGCGTCGATCTTCTCTTCAACAATGCGGGCGCGTCGCTGCCTTCCACCCTGCCCGACGAGGTGTCGCCCGACGACTGGAACCGCATCGTCGCCGTGAACCTGACTGGCGCGTTCCTGTGCGCCCGAGCCGCCTTCCGGCAGATGCGGACGCAGAACCCCCAGGGCGGGCGCATCATCAACAACGGCTCGGTGTCGGCGCACGCGCCGCGGCCCGGTTCGATCGCCTACACAGCCACCAAGCATGCTGTGACGGGGCTGACCAAGAGCCTCGCGCTCGACGGCCGGCCTTTTTCCATCGCCTGCGGACAGATCGACATCGGCAATGCCTTGACGGAGATGGCCGCGCCCATGACGCGCGGCGTGCCGCAGGCCGACGGCCGGTTCGCAATCGAGCCCACAATGGACGTCGCCCGCGTGGCCGAAGCCGTGGTTTTCATGGCCGGCCTGCCGCTCGACGCCAATGTGCTGACCATGACGGTCATGGCCACCAACATGCCCTTCGTGGGGCGTGGATAGGCTTCAAGCCGCCGCTCTCAGCCCCTCCCGCGCCTTGCGGCCCGCGGGTTTGAGCACACCGGCGGCATTGTCCAGCGCGCCCCCCTCGAGTTCCAGCGCCAGGAACCGCTCGCGCTCGTAGGGGCCGGGCATGGCGAACCGGCCCGTCTTCTGCGCGGAAAAGCCGAAGCGCGCGTAATAGGGCGCGTCGCCCACGAGCAGGATGGCTTTGTGCCCGAGCCGGCGCGCCTCAGCGATGGCCTTGCGCATAGGGCCTGAGCCGATGCCCGCGCGTTTCAGGGAGGGCTCCACCGCGAGCGGGCCGAGCAGCAGCGCGGGTGCGCCTCCTTCGCCGAGAGAAACATCCCACAGCCGCACGGTGCCGACGAGCCGGCCCGTGTCGTCGCGGGCGGCCAGGGCCAGTCCCGGCGAAGGCAGCCGGCCGCGACGCAGCTTTTCTGAGGATTTCAGCTTGCGGCGGCGGCCCATCGCGCGGTCGAGCAGGTTTTCGCGGCGCGACGCATCGCCCGGCCGCTCGGCGCTGACGGTGAAAGTGGAGGGTTGAGGCAGGAGGTCCATGATCGTGAACCCGGAACCAGAGCAAAGGGGAGCGACCGCTGCAAACACGAGGCTTGCGGCGGGGTTCTGGCTTGAGGCCGGGCGGGAGAAGACTCCCGCCCGAAAAGCCTCAGATCACATGGGATCGGAGCGGCTCGAAGCCGTTGAAGGCGACCGACGCATAGGTCGTGGTGTAGGCGCCCGTGCCTTCGATCAGCACCTCGTCGCCCACCGTCAGCGAGAGCGGCAAGGGGTAGGGTGCCTTCTCGTAGAGCACGTCCGCCGAATCGCAGGTCGGGCCGGCGAGCACGCAAGGGGCGGTCTCGTCGCCGTCATGCGGCGTGACGATCGGATAGCGGATCGCCTCGTCCATGGTCTCCGCCAGGCCGCCGAACTTGCCGATATCCAGATAGATCCAGCGCAGCTTGTCGTCGGCCGACTTCCTGGACACCAGCACCACCTCGGCGCGGATCGTGCCGGCACTGCCCACCATGCCGCGGCCCGGCTCGATGATGGTTTCCGGGATGCGGTTGCCGAAATGCTTGCGCAGCGCGGAGAAAATCGCTTGGCCATAGGCTTCCGCCGCCGGCACGTCGCGCAGGTAGCGGGTGGGAAAGCCGCCGCCCATGTTGACCATGCGCAGCACGATGCCCTCGTCGGCGAGCGTCTCGAACACTTTTCGCGCGTCAGCGAGTGCGCCATCCCAGGCCTCAAGCCGCGTCTGCTGCGAGCCGACATGGAAGGAGACGCCATAGGCGTCGAGGCCGAGCGCATGGGCGTGGCGAAGCACGTCGGCGGCCATTTCGGGCACGCAGCC
The DNA here is from genome assembly GCA_035998495.1 of Mesorhizobium sp. GTDB lineage: Bacteria > Pseudomonadota > Alphaproteobacteria > Rhizobiales > Rhizobiaceae > Mesorhizobium_B. The sequence continues at coordinate 46,255 of DASYHP010000077.1, read as the reverse complement.
GAATTTTCGCGAGAGCGGCCATTCCGCGCCCTCGCCGGAGGTGAGCACGCGGCAGAACACACGCGCACCGGGCGCGGCACGGGCCACCTTCTCGACCTCTTCCTCACAGTCAACCGCGAACAGGCGCACGCCAAGCTGATGCGCGCGAGAAATGTCGCGCTCCTTCTTGATGGTGTTGCCGAACGAGATGCGGTCAGGTGACGCGCCGGCCTCGAGCGCCAGCTCGATCTCGCGCACGGACGCCGTGTCGAAGCACGAGCCGAGGCCTGCCAGAAGCGAGAGAATCTCCGGCGCGGGATTGGCCTTCACGGCGTAGAAGATCTTGGAATCCGGCAGCGCCCGCTCGAACGCGAAAAAGTTGTCGCGCACGACGTCGAGGTCCACCACGAGACAGGGGCCGTCATGGGGGCGGGCGGCCAGGAAGTCGAGGACACGCTGGGTGGTCATGGCAGGGCTCCATCCCGCGCGAATTTTCGCGCGCAAAAAAGCTCGCGGGCCGCGCCGGACGCGCTCTTCCCGCAGTTGGACAAAGGCGAAGCGTGATCGTTGCGGCACCAGCCGGTGGAGACCCCGGCGCAGCAAGAATCCGCCTCGCGGCGATGGACCTATCCCAGATGGAATCTGAGCGTCGGTCCGCTTTGTCTGCCTTGGCTTGGATGGAGAACCATCCGCACTGCCGGCAATGAAGGTGTGCCTCTTCAGTAACCCCGGTCTATGGACGACCGGACGACACCAGAAAGGCCCTCACCGTCGTTGCTTGAAAGCGTCCTCGCTTGTCCCGATTGGCCGGGGAAGCGACTGGATCGGTTAGGTCCAGGTACCTTGCCGTCTTCCTCACCATTCGAGGGAGCGGCGGACGCCCGATCGGCACGTGCGACTATGGGCTGACCGGCATATAAGGAATCCCGTGGGCGGGATCAATGAAAATCGGGGTCGCGCTTGAAAAATCGGGGGCCGCGGCAGAAGGTCGAAATCCGCCGATGATCGTCTCTTCCGACCCATTCAACGCCTTTCTCGCCCCGCCGCCCTGCCTGTCCCCGCCGGAACCGAAGGCGGGGCCGCTTGGCGGCGCGAGGCTGGCGGTGAAGGATCTCTTCGACGTGCAGGGCTGGCGCACCGGCTGCGGCAATCCGGCCAAGCTCGCGCAAAGCGCGATCGCCGAGCGCCACGCGCCAGCCGTGGCGCGGTTGCTCGACGCGGGAGCCGGTTTGGTCGGCAAGACGCAGACCGACGAGCTCGCCTTTTCCCTGTTCGGGATGAACGAGCATTTCCCGCGGCCCATCAACCCGGCGGCAAAGGATCGCATCACCGGCGGCTCTTCTTCCGGCTCGGCCGCGGCCGTGAGCGGCGGCCTGGCGGACCTTGCGCTCGGCACCGACACGGGCGGCTCGGTGCGCGCGCCGGCGAGCTTCTGCGGCATCCTGGGGCTCAGGCCCACGCACGGACGGATCCCGCTCGACGGCGTGATGCCACTCGCGCCGTCCTTCGACACGGTCGGGCTGTTCGCTCGCGACGCGGGCGTGCTGGAGGCGGGCTGGGCAGCGCTTTCGGAGGATGGCGCTCCGGCCGCCGAGCCCCGCCCGATCCGGCTCCTGCGCATGGCGGCGCTGGAGGCGCTCGTCCTGCCCGACGCGCAGCCGGAATGGCGGCGGCTTCTCACGCGTGCCGCCGAACTCCTTGGCGAGCCGAAGCCCGTCGATCTGCCCGTGGCGCTCGACGAGCTCTACTGGTCCTTTCGCCGCCTGCAGGCCTTCGAGGCCTGGGGCGTCCACGGCGCCTGGATTCTCGGCGGCGACCGCAAGCTGTCGCCAAGCGTGGCCGAGCGCTTCGCCTTCGGCCGGACCATCGACGAGGCGACCGCCGGCTTTGAGACCGACCGCCGCGCCGCCTTCCGCACGACCTTGACCGAACGCCTCGGTCCCGACGGCGTGCTGGCGCTGCCCACCGCGCCCGGCCCCGCGCCGCTGGCCGCGAGCACGGCCGACGAGCTCGGCGCTTATCGCGAGCGGGCGTTGAAGCTCTTGTGCCTTGGCGGCCTGTCGGGCCTGCCGCAGCTTTCGCTGCCGCTGGGCCAGGTGGACGGCGCGCCGTTCGGCCTGTCGCTCGTCGGCCCCGCCGGCGGCGAGCGCCTGCTGCTGAGCCTGGGGCGCCGGCTGCTGGAGGAGAGCGAAGGAGGAGCGCCGTGGACACGCTGACGCGCATGCGCGCCTTCATCGACGTGGTGGAGGCGGAGGGCTTTTCGGCAGCCGGACGCAAGCGCGGCCGCTCCAAGGCGCTCCTCAGCAAGTATGTGCGCGAGCTGGAGGACGAGGTCGGCGCCTTGCTTCTCAACCGCACCACGCGCCAGTTTTCGCTCACCGAAGCCGGCCATACCTATTACCGGCGGGCGGTGGAGATCGTGCGCGAGATCGACAGCCTGGCGGACGTGGTTCGCGACTCGTCCGGCGACGTGCGCGGCCGCATCAAACTGTCCGCGCCGCGCACCTATGCCGACGCGCCGATCGGCCAGGCGCTGGTCGATTTCGTCCAGGCCCATCCCGGCGTCGTGCTCGATGTGCGGCTCGACGACCGTTTCGTGGATCTCGTGGAGGAAGGGTTCGATCTCGCCATCCGCATCACATGGCTGGAAAGCTCGTCGCTGATCGCCCGCAAGCTGAGGTCCTTCGGCCTTCGGCTCTGCGCGAGCCCGGCGCTCGTCGCCGAGCGTGGCGCGCCCGCTCACCCCAGTGAGCTTGCGAACCACCCCTGCATCGTCGACACCAACGGCCGTCAGCTCGGCAACTGGGCTTTCAAGGAACCGGGCGGCCCAAACTTCGCGGTTTCCGTGTCCGGCCCTATCGAGGTGAACAGCCCGCTCGCCGTCCGGGCGGCGGCGGTGGCGGGCCTTGGCTTCGCCGTCCTGCCCGACTTCGTGGCCGCGCCCGCGCTGGCGTCGGGCCAGCTCGTCACCCTGTTCGACGATTTCATGCCGGACGGCGGCGGCATCTTCGCCGTCTATCCGCATCGCCGCTACCTGCCCGCCAAGGTGCGGGCGTTGGTCGATTTCCTGGCGCGCTGGTTCAAGGAGCGGGACGGGGCGGCCGTGGCGTGAGTGGGTGCGTGAGGGTGCGCGTCCCAATTTCGCCCGCTTCCTCCTGTTTGCCCAAAACTCCTTTCGGGCGGGGCTGTTTTCTCCATGCGGGCGATTCTTCTGGGGGCCGGCCTGGCTCTTCTTCCGATGGCGGCGCTGGCGCATCCCCATGTGTTCGCCGAGGCGCGGCTCGACGTGGTGGTGACGGACGGCGCGGTGACGGCCTTGCGTCACCTCTGGCGCTTCGACGACGTGTTCTCCTCGACGGTGCTGATGGAGTTCGACAAGAACGCCGACCTCCAGCTCGACCAGGCCGAGCTCGACGAGGTCGGCAGCACGGTCGCGGCCTCGCTCGCCGAGTTCGGCTATTTCCAGCTCGTGTCCGCCGATGGCAGGGATGTCGAGATGAGCCCCCCGCCGATCATGATGGCCAACTACGAGAACGACCAGCTCGTGATCCTCTTCGAATCCGCGCCCAAGGCGCCGCTCAAGCTCGACGGCAAGGTCGACTTCGGCGTCTATGACCCGACCTTCTACACGGCCATCGACTTCGCAGAGGACGAGCAGATGGCTGTCGAGAACCTCCCCGCCGCCTGCACGCGAACCGTGATCCGGCCCGACCCCGACGAGGTGATCGCCCAGAACCAGGCGACGCTGACCGAAGAGTTCTTCACCGACCCGACGGGCACCGACATGAGCAAGATCTTCGCGACGAAGCTCGAGCTCGACTGCCGGGCGCAAGGTTGAGGCATTAGCGTCCGAGCGGCGCGTCGGAGAAGGCGGGATGAACAAGAAGACGGTTCGCGTCACGTTCGGGGTCTTGGCCGCGGTTTACGTGCTGACCCACCTCATCGGCCATGCGCATGCGCAGAGCTCGCTCGGCATCGGCGCGAGCGAGGCCCAGATGCCCTCGACGGGGCAGTTTTCTTCCACCCTCAACTGGATCAACGCCCAGCAGCAGAGCTTCTACCGCTCGCTCACCGGCGCGCTCAAAGCCATGCGCGACGGCCAGGGCGGCATCGGCGTGCTTGTCGGATTGTCGTTCCTTTATGGCGTGTTCCATGCCGCGGGCCCCGGCCACGGCAAGGCGGTGATCTCCTCCTACATGCTTGCCAACGAGGCGACGCTGAGGCGCGGCGTCCTGCTCTCCTTCGTCTCGGCCTTCCTGCAGGCCGTGAGCGCGGTCGTGCTGATGGGGCTCGTGTTCCTTCTTCTGCGGGGCACGGCCGTGTCCATGACCGATGCGGCGTGGTTCCTGGAAGTGGCGAGCTATGCGCTGATCACGCTGTTCGGACTTTGGCTCCTGTGGCGCAAAGCGGGTTTCGCGTCGCCGGGCGCGCCGCGCCGGGCGCACAGCCTGGGCGCTGCGGCCGTGCAAGAGGTCCATCATCACCACGCCCATGGCGAAGCCTGCGCCTGCGACCACGCCCATGCGCCCGACCCGAAGCTGCTAGGCGGTGAGCGCTTGGGCGGTCGCGCGGCCTGGACGGCCGTTGCGGCGGTGGGCGTCAGGCCCTGCACGGGCGCGCTGATCGTGCTCTCCTTCGCCTTCCTGAACGGGCTCTGGATGGGTGGTGTGCTTTCCGTGCTCGCCATGGCGCTCGGCACGGCCATCACCGTCTCCGTGCTCGCCATCCTCGCGGTCACGGCCAAGGACGTGGCGATCCGCCTCGCCGGCGGCGGGGGTTTCGCCGACCGCCTGCATCACGGCATCGAGATCGCAGGGGCGGGGCTCGTCTTCCTGTTCGGCCTGCTTCTGCTCTCGGCCAGCCTCCAGGCCTGAAGAGGTTTGCTCAGTCCGGCAGCCTGCTGCCGAGCTCGTCCTCGACATGGACGTGGATGATCTCCTCGAAGCTGGTTTCGGCACAAAAGCCCAGCTCGCGCGCCCGCGCGGCCTCGAAGCGCGTCGGCCAGTTCTGGACGATCGCCCAGATCGCGGGGTCGAGCTCCTCGCGGATGCGGCTCGCGACGTGCTCGCCCGCCACGCGCCGCAGGGCCTCGATCTGCTCGCCCACGCTGACGCCCACGCCCGGCATCACGAGGTTGCGGCGCGGGCCGATTTTCTCGCCGTCAAGACCGGCGGCGTGGAGGAGGAAGCCGACGGCCGAGCGCGGGCTCGCATGGGTGTGCACGACGTCGCGGGGCACGGGCAGCACTGCTTCCTGGCCTGCCAGGGGCTCGCGGATGATGCCAGAAAAGAAGCTCGACGCCGCCTTGTTGGGTTTTCCGGGCCGCACGCAGATCGTCGGCAGCCTGATGCCCACGCCGTCGAGGAACCCGCGCCGCGTGTGGTCAGCAAGGATCAACTCGCCCATCAGCTTCTGCGTGCCGTAGGAGGTCAGCGGCGTAGGATGGAAGTCGTCGGGAATGACCTCCGGGAACGGCGCGCCGAACACGGCGATGGAGGAGGCGAACACCACCCGGGGCTTGTTGCCGGCGTCCTTGATGGCGTCGAACAAGGCGCGCGTGCCGTCGAGGTTCACGCGATAGCCCAGTTCCCAGTTCGCTTCCGCTTCGCCCGATACCACGCCGGCGAGGTGGAAGACGAGGTCCGGCCTCCGCGCCGCGAGCTTTTGCGCCTCTCCCGGCGCGGCGAAGTCGGAGGCCAAGGGCGTGATTTCGACGCCTGGCATTTCGGGCGCGGGCGGGGGAAAGATGTCGTGCAGGTCCAGCGCCGAGATTTTGCGGCCGGCCACCTCTCCGTCTTGGGCCAGCCGGGCCACCAGCTTGCGGCCGATCATGCCGGCCGCCCCTGTTATGAGAACCCTCACCGATCATTCCTCCGCTGGAAACGGCCTCTCAGGCCGAAGACGACAAAGGGGAGCAGGAGAAAGATGGCCACGGCGGCCGCGGCCGCCCAAGGCGAGACGTCGGCCAGCCACAGCATGACCGGCGGCAGGAAATAGGCGAGCAGCGCGAAACCCAGCAACAGGGCCAGCGCGGCGACCACCGTTTTTCGCGTCCTGCCCGGCTCCTCGTCTTCAACCATCGCCAGCCCCACGCCCTTTGCCCGCGCCAGATTAGACCACTTTCCGAACCCGTGGAGCCGGCTTGCCCGAGAAACGCGGTTTCCGCGTCAACAGCAAGGGCCAATCGAGCGTTCACGCCGGCTTCCGCCACGGCTTAGCCGCGGAAATCCTCCAGCCGGCGGCGTTGCCGGCCCTGCGCGTCGAAGTTCGCGGGGTCGAGCCACGCCTGGTAGGCCGAGCGCAGCGCCGGCCAATCCTTGTCGATGATGGAGAACCACGCCGTGTCGCGGTTCTCGCCCTTCACCACCATGTGCTGGCGGAACACGCCCTCGGGCTGGAAACCGAAGCGCAGGGCGGCGCGCTTGGAGGGCGCGTTCAAGTCGTTGCACTTCCACTCGAAGCGGCGATAGCCGAGGCGGTCGAAGAGAAGTTCCGCGAACAGGAACAGCGCCTCGGTGGCCGCCGGGCGGCGCGCGACGGGCGGCGCCCAGTAGATGTGGCCGATCTCCGCCACGCCGTGCGCCGGCTCGATGCGCAAAAGCGTCTGCCGGCCGCCGACCTGCCCCGTCGCGTGATCGATGACCGCGAAATAGAGCGGGTCTTCGCTCGCTTCGGCCTTTTCCAGCCAGGGCTGGAACGCCTCGCGGCTAGATGGCGGCGCTTCGGGCAGCCAGCGGAATCGGTCCGCCGCGTCCGGCACGCTGGATGCGGAAAAGAGCCCGTCACCGTGGGCTGCCGCCGAGAACGGCTCGAGCCGCGTGAAAAAGCCTTCCAGCACCTCGCGCGGGGGCTTTGGCCGCGGCTGCCAGCGGCGGAGGTCCGGGTTGTTCTGGTCGTCTGCTGGCACGAGAAAGCCTCCATTTGACAGCGCCCGACGAGGCTTTCAAGAAAAGCGCCGACATCCAAGCGCCACCAGGGCCCCGAAAAATGCTCCAGACCGCTTCCGCGCTGCGCACCGTTCCCGCCTTCGACCGGCTGGGCGAGGAGAACGCCTTCGCCGTGCTCGCGCGGGCGACAGCGCTTGCGCAAGCCGGCCGCGACATCGTCAATCTCGGCATCGGCCAGCCCGATTTTTCCACGCCCGAGCATGTCGTGGAAGCGGCGGTCCGGGCGCTGCGCGAGGGCCATCACGGCTACACGCCCGCCAACGGCATCCTGCCCCTGCGCGAAGCGGTGGCGCGGCGCATCCTGTCGCGCACCAATGTCGAGGTCTCGCCCGACCGCATCATGATCCTGCCCGGCGGCAAGCCGACGATGTTCGCGGCGATCCTGATGTTCGGCGAGCCGAATGCTGAAATCCTCTACCCCGATCCCGGTTTCCCCATCTACCGCTCCATGATCGAGTTCACGGGGGCAACGCCCGTTCCCGTGCCGATCCGCGAAGAGAACGGTTTTGCGTTTTCGGCCGAGGAAACGCTGGGGCTGATCACGCCCAGGACGCGGCTGCTCATCGTCAACTCGCCCGCCAACCCGACGGGCGGGGTGACGCCCCGCGAAGAAATCGAGAAACTGGTTCGCGGGCTCGACCGCCACCCGCATGTTGCCGTGCTGTCGGACGAGATCTACGACGCCATGATCTATGACGGGCTCGCGCACACCTCGCTCTTCGAATTCCCGGAGCTTGCCGACCGCCTCGTCGTGCTCAACGGCTGGTCGAAGACCTGGGCCATGACGGGTTGGCGCATGGGCTGGTCGGTGTGGCCGGCGGGGGCCAAGGGCGCGCATCTCCTGGACAAGGCGCGCAAGCTCGCGGTCAACTGCTGGTCCTGCGTGAACGCGCCTGCCCAATATGCGGGAATCGCCGCGATCGACGGGCCGCAAGAACCCGTGGAGGCGATGATGCGCGCCTTCAACGCCAGGCGCAAGCTCGTGGTGGCGGGGCTCAACGCGCTTCCCGGCGTGTCCTGCGTGACGCCCAAGGGGGCGTTCTACGCTTTTCCCAACATTTCCGGCACGGGCTGGAAGGCCAAGCCGCTCGCCTCCGCGCTTTTGGAGGAGGCGGGCGTCGCCACCATCGGCGGCCCCGATTTCGGCGTGCTGGGCGAGGGCTACATCCGGTTGTCCTACGCCAATTCCGAGGAGAACATTTCCCGCGCGCTCGAACGGATGCGGGCGTTTCTGGAACGCCGGCGGGAGGGCTGAACGGCCCATCTCCCCCTTGTGGGGAGGTCGGCCCTGCAAGGGCCGGGTGGGGGTGATCCAGCTCAGCACGGCGTGTCATTTACCCCCACCCGCTCGCTGCGCTCGCGACCTCCCCACAAGGGGGAGGTGGGTTTTTGTGCTTGCGCCGCCGCTGCGCTTCGTGCGGCAGACAAGCTTCATTATCGCCACGCCCGCTTTCGCGTCTGGCCAATGTCAAAGAGCGTCCCCTCTCCTTGAGAGGTTCGGGAAGCGGCATGCGTGGCGCTCGCCTTCCGACTGTTGTGTTAGGTGGCTCGCGCCACGCATGCCGTCGGCTGCTTGCCCCGGATCCAGGCGGCGCTTGCACGCTTTTGCCGTGCGCGCGCCGTCCTCCCCTGGGGCCTGGACCTCACGGGCTCATCGCCCAGCCGGGCCACCGTCGCCCGACCGATCCAGCACCGGCTCCTCCGCGCGTCCTCGGTTCTAGACCCGCCTTCCCGTGAAGAAGCAGGGGCAGAGTAAGGGACATGCGGAAGAGCGTGGACAAAACGCCCGCACTTTTTCGGCACAGTGGCGCTAAGCGCCTGAACGGGCTGGAAAGAAAGTTCGCGGGCCGGAAAATCTGTCCACGCGTGCTCGGCCTTCGAGCCAGCAGGGCTCCGAGCGCCAGGTTCTCGACGGCCGGCGGCAGGCGAGGTCACGGAATGGATCCTCGGGTCGGAGCCCGAGGATGACGATGGGAGGGGGGGCCGAGGCGGGCATGAGGGGGAGGGGGCATCCATGACGTCTCCCGGGCAGGGCAGGGACGAAACGCCCACTGCCCCTGGCGGCCCAGGCCCTCTACATTCTCCCTATGGCCGATCTGTCCCCGCCCGACCTGCAAAGCCGACGGCTCCGGCTCAACACGCTGATCCGCCTGCGCTGGCTGGCGGTGGCCGGCCAAAGCCTCACCGTGCTCCTCGTCGCCTACGGGCTCGACTTCCCCCTGCCCGTAGGCGTCTGCTTCGCGCTGATCGCGTCCGCCGCCTGGCTCAACCTTTTCCTCGCCTTCCGCTTTCCGGCGGCCCATCGCCTGAAGGCGGGCGCGGCGCTTGCCGTGCTGGTGTTCGACGCGCTCCAGCTTTCGGGCCTGCTCTATGTGACGGGCGGCCTCACCAACCCGTTCGCGCTCCTGCTCGTGGTGCCGGTCGTGGTGTCGGCCACCACGCTGCCCTTGCGCTACACGGCCTGGCTCGGCGCCATCGTGGTGGCAGCCGCCACGATCCTCGCCTTCTACCGCCTGCCCCTGCCCTGGCCCCAGGGCGCGAACCTGCAGATGCCGTTCCTTTACGTGGCCGGCATCTGGGTGGCCGTCGTGTCCACGATCCTCTTCACCGCCGTCTATGTGTGGCGCGTGGCGGAAGAAGCGCGCCAGCTCGCCAACGCGCTGACCGCCACCGAGCTCGTGCTCCAGCGCGAGCAGCACCTGTCGGCGTTGGACGGGCTGGCGGCGGCGGCCGCGCATGAGCTCGGCACGCCGCTCGCCACGATCCAGGTGGTGGCGCGCGAGATGGAGAAGGCGCTGGGCGCGGACCCGCGCTTCCACGAGGACGTGACGCTTCTGCGCACCCAGAGCGAGCGCTGCCGCGAGATCCTGAAGCGGCTCGCCAGCCTTTCCGCCACCAGCGAGGAGCATCTTGCGCGCATGCCGCTGACCTCGCTGATCGAGGAGGTGACCGCGCCGCACCGCGACTTCGGTCTGCGCATCGAGGTGGAGGCGCAGGAGCGGCGCGGGCCCGAGCCGGTCGCGCGGCGCAATGCCGGGGTGATCTACGGCCTGGGCAATCTCGTGGAGAACGCCGTCGATTTCGCGCGGGAGAAGGTCCGCCTGCGCTACCAGTGGGACGAGGCCCGTGTAAGGATCTCGATCCTGGACGACGGCCCGGGGTTCCCGCCCGAGGTGATGGACCGCATCGGCGAGCCCTATATCTCGACCCGCGCCGGCAGCGAGCCCGGCGGGGGGCTGGGGCTCGGGCTGTTCATCGCCAAGACGCTTCTGGAGCGCTCCGGCGCGAGCCTTTCCTTCAACAACTCCAACACGCCCAACGAGGGCGCGGCCGTGGAGGTCTCCTGGCCGCGCTCCCTGTTCGACCTCGGCTCGGACGCGGCCGGCGCCCGCGAGCCGGCGCTGGCCTGACGCCTGCTTCCTTTGCGTCAAATCGCCTCGGGACGAAATGGAAATGCGAAGCCTTCGTGCCTATATCCAGGACAATCAGCGAAGGTGTTTTCCCATGAACGAACAAGCGCTTGGGGTTGCCGCGGGCGGCGCCTCCCCCCTGGTCCTCGGGGCCGATGCGAGCCTTCTCATCGTGGACGACGACAAGCCCTTCCTCCAGCGGCTGGCGCGGGCCATGGAAAGCCGCGGCTTTTCGGTGGACACGGCCGAGAGCGTGGAGGAGGCCGTGGCCAAGGCGCGCGCCCGCGCGCCGGCCTATGCGGTCGTGGACATGCGGCTCTCCGACGGCAACGGGCTCGACGTGGTGGCGGCCATCCGCGACCAGCGGCCCGACGCGCGAACCGTGATCCTGACGGGCTATGGCAACATCGCGACCGCCGTGACCGCCGTGAAGCTCGGCGCGGTGGACTATCTGTCCAAACCCGCCGACGCCGACGACATCTTTTCCGCGCTGACCCGCACCGGCGAGACGCCGGCCGCGCCGCCGGAGAACCCGATGTCGGCCGACCGCGTGCGCTGGGAGCACATCCAGCGCGTCTATGAGATGTGCGAGCGCAACGTGTCGGAAACCGCGCGGCGGCTCAACATGCACCGCCGCACGCTGCAGCGGATCCTGGCGAAACGCGCCCCTCGGTGAGGGGCCGACCAAGCGTCTAATCGACCCGCACGCCCAAGCCGCTGAAGCCGGGCAGCACATCGACCAGCGGGGCTCCCGACTCGGGGTCGATGCTGCCGCCCAAACCGACGGAGGGAGGACACATGCCGTTCTCGCATGGGCTCACGGGCGGCGGGGATGGCGCGCTGGGATCGGTTGTGGGAGGGCAGCCGGCCCACATGTCCCGGCCGGGCAGGGAATCGTAGCCGCAAGGTCCCTGGGGATTGCCTCCGGGCTGGGCCAAACCGCCGGGACCGAGAACTTGACCCCCTTGCAGAGCCCCGTCGGGCTCCAGCGTATAGACGAACGGCCCATCGCCGGAGAACAAGGTTTCGCTTTCCTGGCCGGACGCTGGTTGCGCGGCGCCCGACAGGGCTGCCAGCAGGATGAGCCCTGTTTTCAACGTTCGCATCGGACGCTCACATAGCCGGGAAGCCGCTTTTGCCTGGATTCGAGCGCCTCGATGGCGCCCCTGTAGCGCGACGGCGTGAACCGGCAGGTCTTCACCTGCACGCCGCCATCCACGTCGGCTTGAACCGACACCTCCATCGGTGCGCTCGCCGCTCTCAGGTGTTCGACGAAGTCGAGCCAGGAAGGACCTTCCTGCGCGAGATGCATGACTTCCTGGGAGAAGGTTGCGCCCGGCGCGAGATCGGTGGCCCTGGCGGGCTCCAGCTCCCGGCTGGAAAGCCATGTTCCGCCGACCCCTGGCAGCAGCGTCACGAAATATTCCCACTGGTAGGCCAGGTCCTTGTCTCCGAACCTGAATGAGACGGTGCTGCCTTTGAGCGTTCCCGTTCGCGACGCGGGAGCAACCTTCTTCACCTCCACGGGAACTGTGACGGCGACAGGCGAGGCATTCATTTCCTCAGCCCCCGGCCCTGCCAAAGAACGAAAGTCCATCGTCCGGATGTCGTTCATCTCGATCTTCGGCTCATCCAAGCCGAGGGCCGGGACGGCCGGCGCCTGGGTGAAGACGAAAATGAACACCGCGATCGCTCCGCCGGCCCGAACGGCGAGCCCCGCGAGATTGAAGCTGAGGTTGACGAAGCCGGGAGACGTGGCGGCGAGAACCGCCATCGAAAAGGACAGAAGGATTTTGAGGAAGAAGACCCCGGTGGGGTCCCACGGCCGTTGCGAGAGGATCAAGAACGAGATCAGAACGACGACCCAAACGGCCACGGTGAGCGCGACGGCGCGCTCGACCCAGTGGGAATGGCCGGTTCCTTCCCGGGGGTTCGGCAGGGTATCCGGAGCGCGTGGCGCTGGACCGCCAGCATCGCCCGTCCCCGACGGCGGTTCCGCGCTGATGTCGGCCATCTCCTTCATCCCCCTGGCGGGAGACAATAATCCAGAGTTGCGATTTTGTAAAGAGTTTAACGCACAGGTTGCGACCGCTTCCGCGACGTTCCGGCGCTTGGCTGGCGGCCCTGTGGCTCCGTGCTGGGGACCGAACTCCTGATGGACGCCCTCACGGGGATGTCATTCCTCCAGCGCCGGCACTTTGAGGCCGGCGAGCTCGGCCGCCATGAGGCGCGCGGCGCCCGCGCGCGCGAGGCGCAGCATCATCGCCCTGCGGTGATGGGGGGCGAGTCGGTGCTCGGGCGCATCGCGCAAAAGTTCAGCGCCAAAACCGTCCGACAGGATGAAGCCGGCTTCGTCCGGGAAGATGTCGGCGGGCACGTCGAGATGCGTGGCGAAGAAGAAGCGGTCGCAGTGAAGCCGGTATTCCGGCCATTTGCGGTCGGCGCGGAAATCCTCGACCGAGGACTTGATCTCGACGATCCAAAGATCGCCCTTGGGGAGGATCGCCACCAGATCGGCGCGGCGGCCGCCGGGCAGCGCGATCTCGGGCAGCGCGTGGGCGCCGTGCTGCCCAAGCAGGCGCTGCACGCCGCGGCGCACGAGAAGCGCGCGGTCGGACTGGCGGCCGTCCGAGAGGGGGTGGTGGGAGCGAATCGGCGAAACAACGGGCATGGCCCAGCTTGCCAGCTTCCTGTGCCGTTTTGAACCAGAACCTCTATCTGCCGGGCGCAAGGCGCGACTGTGGCGCAAATGTCACGAGTCGACCGCCTCTGCGGCGGCGACGGGCCGCGCGCTTGGCACAGGCAAGCTTGCGCCTCTAGAACCGAGGGAAGCGGCGCGGCTGCCCCCTCACAGGGCGGCCGGCTTGATGAGGGCAGGCCGGCCTCCTTGCGAGGCAGGGCAAGCAGCGCGGGGATCGTGACGTGAACAGGCGGAGTTTCTTGAGCGCGTCCGGCGCGCTCGCCATGACCCTGGCGGTCGGCGGTTGCACCCTGTCGGGTCCGGCGCAGATCTTCTCGTCGGACTATAGGGCGCGGCGCGACATGGGCTACCAGTTGCCGGGCATTCCCATCTACAAGGTGCCCAAGAAGTATCACCGCCAGGTCGTGGACTACGAGACGTCGGAAGAGCCCGGCACGATCGTGGTGGAGACGGGCGAGAAGCACCTCTACTTCGTCATGCCCGAAGGCAAGGCCATGCGCTACGGCATCGGCGTGGGCCGCGAGGGCTTCGAATGGAAGGGCACGGCGCGCGTGGCGCGCAAGGCCGAATGGCCGGTCTGGACCCCGCCGGCAGCCATGATCGGGCGCCAGCCGGAACTCGCGAAATGGCGCGGCGGCATGCCGCCGGGCGTCACCAACCCGCTGGGCGCGCGGGCGCTCTATCTCTACAACGGCGGCGGCGACACGGGCTACCGCCTGCACGGCACGCCGGAATGGTTCTCCATCGGCCAGGCCATGAGTTCGGGCTGCATCCGGCTCATCAACCAGGACATCATCGACCTCTACGAGCGGGCGGGGGTGGGCGCCAAGGTGATCGTGCGCTGAGAGGCCGCCCGGAAAATCCGCTCTGCCGGACGCCTGACGCAATTCGCTGCGCTTCCGGTGCTCACGGACGGTAAGTCCGCTCCGCTCCGGTTCTCGCTCACTGCGCCATCCGCCACGGCACAGCGGTTTTCCGAACGGCCTCTACGCCGTTCCCGCGGCTCTCCGAAAAGAAAAAGCCGGGCAGAGATGCCCGGCCTTTTCTTTGGCGCGACTTTCGTGCGCTCACGCCACCTGCTCGACCTGCTGCACCTCGGGGATGAAATGCTTCAGCAGGTTCTGGATACCGTGCTTCAGCGTCGCGGTCGAGGAGGGGCAGCCCGCGCAGGCGCCCTTCATGTTGAGATAAACGACCCCGTTCTCGTAGCCGCGGAAGGTGATGTCGCCGCCGTCCTGGGCGACGGCCGGGCGCACGCGGGTGTCGAGCAGCTCCTTGATCGTGACGACGATCTCCTCGTCAGCCTGATCGAAGAACTCATCGCCCGCCGCCTCCTTGTCCCCCTCCAGCATCACCGGGCGGCCGGACAGGAAATGCTCCATGATGGCGCCGAGGATGGCCGGCTTGAGGTGGGCCCATTCCAGCGGGCTCTCGGCCGGCCCGTCTTCCTTCGTGATGGTGACGAAGTCATAGCCGAAGAACACGCCCGTCACGCCGGGGATCGCAAACAGCTTGGCCGCCAAGGGCGAGGCGCCTTCCGCGGCGTCCGCGTCGCGGAAATTGGCCGTGGCGCCGTCCGCCATCACCTCGCGGCCCGGCAGGAATTTGAGCGTGGCCGGGTTGGGCGTGGCTTCGGTCTGGATGAACATGGGAAAACTCCCGCGCGTCCGCGCTTTTCTGGAACCGTTCTAAAATAATGCGGCGTTCGCCCCGCCGCAAGCGGGACTGCGCCTGTTGGAGGCGCACCGGCGGTCAGGCCAGGTTCTCGATATCCTCGTCGGACAGGCCGGCCGGCACCACCGTGACGGGGATCGGGAAGCCCGCGCCCTTGCCCGCGAGCGAGGTCACGAGCGGCCCTGGCCCCTCCTTGCCGGTTCCGGCGGCGAGAACCAGGATCGCGATGTCCTGGTCCTCGTCGATGAGCCGGTGGATCTCCTCGGACGGCACGCCCTCGCGCACCACCAGTTCAGGTTCCAAACCAAGCTTCTGGCGCACGCGCGTCGCATAGGCGTCGAGGGCGGCTTGGGCGTTGGCCGCGGCCTCCTCGCGCATGATCTTCTCGACGCCCAGCCAGCCCGGAAAATCGCCGGGCTCGATCACGTAGATCAGGACGAGGACGCCGCCCGTGCTTTGCGCGCGCTTTGACGCATAGGCCACCGCGCGCT
Organism: Mesorhizobium sp.; assembly: GCA_035998495.1. Lineage (GTDB taxonomy): Bacteria > Pseudomonadota > Alphaproteobacteria > Rhizobiales > Rhizobiaceae > Mesorhizobium_B. The sequence goes on along the minus strand of DASYHP010000077.1, from coordinate 31,053 downwards.
CGCATTCGGGCGTGTCGTCGATGATGGCCAGGAATTTTCGGCGGTGGCCGGCTTCCCGGCTGAGGCGTCTCGTGACCATGGAAACGGGTCCGCTGCAGGGACGTTCTTCGGACAGGACTGTGCCACCACCCCGCGCGGGCGGCAAGGCGGAGGGGTCTCGGGCGTCAGCCGCTCAACAGGCCGACGATGGCGCGCACGTCCTTCATGGTGCTTTCCGCGAGCACCCGCGCCCGCGCGGCCCCTTCGCGCAGCACGGAATCGACGTAAGCCTGGTCGGCCGCGATGCGGCGCATCTCGGTCGCCACCGGCGCGAGCTTCTCCACCGCCAGGTCGGCCAGCGCCGGCTTGAAGTCGGAGAAATTGCGGCCGCCGAAGTCGCGCAGCACCGTCTCCACCGTCTGGTCGGCGAGCGCGGCGTAGAGCACGACGAGGTTCTCCGCCTCGGGCCGGCCGGAGAAACCCGCGGGCTCGGACGGTAGCGCGTCCGGGTCGGTCTTGGCCTTGCGGATCTTCTTCGAGATCGCGTCGGCGTCGTCCGTCAGGTTGATGCGCGAAAGGTCGGACGGATCGGATTTCGACATCTTCTTGGTGCCGTCGCGCAAGCTCATCACGCGCGGGGCGGGGCCTTCGATCAGGGGCTCGGTGAGCGGGAAGAAGCCCTGCGCGACCTCCTCGCCCATGGGGATGTCGGCGCCCAGGCCCAGCTCGGCGATGCGCGCGGAAAAATCGTTGTTGAACTTCTGGGCGATGTCGCGGGCGAGCTCCAGATGCTGCTTCTGGTCCTGGCCCACGGGCACATGGGTCGCGCGATAGACCAGGATGTCGGCGGCCATCAGCGTGGGATAGGCGAACAGGCCCACGGATGCGTTCTCGCGGTCCTTGCCGGCCTTCTCCTTGAACTGCGTCATGCGGTTGAGCCAGCCCATGCGCGCCACGCAGTTGAACACCCAGGCGAGCTCGGAATGGCCGGGCACGCGGCTCTGGTTGAAGACGATGTGCTTGGCGGGATCGATGCCGGCGGCGAGGAAGGCGGCCGTCACCTCGCGCGTGGCGCGGATCAGCTCGGCCGGCTCCTGCCACACGGTGATCGCGTGGAGATCGACCACGCAATAGATGCACTCATGGCTCTCCTGCAGGGCGACGAACCGTTTGATGGCGCCCAGATAGTTGCCTAAGTGGAGGTTCCCGGTCGGCTGGACGCCGGAAAAGACGAGAGGCTTCAGGGCAGGCATTCTTGGTCGCCGGTTCGGGAGGAGAAGTCGGCGGCGCTTATGGCGGGAAGCGGGGCGGGGATCAAGGTGCGTGTCCGTGATGGCGCGTGCTGTGGCTGCTAGTCAGCCGGCAGCTTGGAAGGGAGTTCGAAATGCCTTGGAGAATGTCATGACGTGCCCATCTTGCGCCCATGTTTCTCGGCCTCGCCGTGACGGTGAGCGCCGCGAGAAGCGGGCCGGCGGCCGGCATCGGAGGCGCCTGAGTTCGACACGAGCGGGCATGGAGCAGTGCTTTGCAGCTACATGATCGCGCTCCATGCCGCTCTGACCGGTCGCGTTTGCTACCCAGGCGAGGATGAAGCTTTTCAGTCGGCTCTGGACGAGTCTCTCGCTAGGATCGAAACCTTCATTCTCGAAAACTCATCCATGTCCGCCGCTGAACTCGCGCAGTCGAAACAGAAATATATCGACCGAGAGCGAGACAGAAGCCAGCTTTGCGGCGGCGACGGTCAGACCCTTTACGAGGGGCTGCGCAGTCGCGGGGGCGAAGCTCTTCGTTCCAGCACTGCCAAGCTCCTGTCCGTGCCGCGTAAGCCAGTCATGAACCCCTGCTTGTAAGAATCTGGAGCGCGGCGCGCGTCCAGACCACGCGCATCAGGCAGGGCGATATTTGTTGACGACCTGCTCCACCTCCTCAGGCGTCGCGAAGTCGCCCCGGTCGGCGGCATCGAGTCCCGCCGTCACCTTGTCCAGGTAATATTCCTGCCAAGCGAGCGAGTGGCCCTCCTCAAGCGCCTCGGCGACGATCTCGGAGGCGGAACGCCGGGAGCGGACTGCGACGGCGCCGATTCGGGCGCGTAGTTCCGGGGCGATCTTCAGGTCGTCTTCCATCCGCGCATTCTGCCACGCCCGCGCAGCCGTCGGCAACAGAACCATGGAGGAGCAGGCGGCTGGCGGGAATAGATGATGAGGGTCGCGGAGCATCACTCCAACAACCCCCGCTTTCGCGCCTCCTCTCGCAAATCCTCCTTGGGACGGGGGCCGATCTGCCCGATGACCAGCCCTGCCGCGAGGCTGCCGAGCTTGCCGCAATCCGCCAGGCTGCGCCCTTGGGTGTAGCCGAACAGGAAGCCGGCGGCGTAAAGGTCGCCCGCGCCCGTGGTGTCCACCACCTTTTCGACGGCAAGCGCCTGGATGGGCACGGTTTCCGCCCCGCGCAGGATGACGGAGCCTTTTTCGGAGCGCGTGACAGCGGCCAGCCGGCAATCGCGCCGGATGCATTCCAGCCCGTCCTCGAAGGACTCCGTGAGATAGAGCGATTTCAGCTCCGCCTCGTTGGCGAAGACGATGTCCACCGTGCCGGAGCGCATCAGCTCCAGGAATTCCTCACGATAGCGGTCCACGCAGAACGGGTCGGAGAGCGTCATGGCGACCTCGCGGGCGGCCTCGTGAGCGTGAGCGGCCGTCAGCCTTATGGCCTCCTTGGCGCGGGGCGGATCCCACAGATAGCCTTCGAAATAGGTGACGGCGGCCCCGCGCGCCTTGTCCTCCTCGACGTCTTCCGGCCCCAGCTCGACGCAGGCGCCGAGATAGGTGTTCATGGAACGCTCGCCGTCCGGCGTGACGAAGATGGTGGAGGTGGCCGTAGGGGGCGGCGCGGCGAGCGGCCTCGTGTCGAAGGCGACGCCCTGGCGGCGGATGTCGGCGCGATAAAGCTTTCCCAGCGCGTCGTCGGCCACCTTGCCGAAGAAGGCCGCGCGGCCCCCGAAGCTCGCGACGCCCGCCGCCGTGTTGCCGGCGCTGCCGCCCGAGGCCTCCACGGCTTCGCCCATGCGGCTGTAGAGAAGCTTCGCGCGCGGGGCGTCGATCAGGTTCATCGCGCCCTTGACGATGCCGTTGACGACAAGAAAATCGTCCTCGCAGGGCGCGATGATGTCCACGATCGCGTTGCCGATGGCGAGAACGTCGTACTGCGTCATTCCGGGCTTTCTCCGAGCGGCGTTCGGGCAAGGGGGCGAACGCCTTTCCATGGTCCAGGCAAGTCCTCGCCTTCAAGCACGATCTCGCCCGAAAATCCGCAGTTTTGCGCAATCGCGCCATGGGGGCCGTCTGGTGGCGTCCCTGCGCCCCCATGGCCTTGGTTCCATGCCCCGCCTGCCGTAAGATGGGCGAGGGGGATTTTGGCCATGCTTCTGGATTGGGCGCTCGCATCGCTTCACCACGTTCTGGTGTTCGCGCTCGTGGCCGTGATCGCGGCCGAACTCATCCTGATCAGGCCGGGGCTCGCTGGCGCGGCGATCGCGCGGCTCGGCCGGCTCGATGCGGCTTACGGCGCGCTGGCGCTTCTGGTGATCGGCGCGGGCGCAGCAAGGCTCGTGTGGGGCCTCAAGGGGTGGGACTATTACGCGTCGAATCACAGCTTCTGGGGCAAGATGATCGCCTTCGCGGCTGTTGGCGCGCTGTCCGTGCCGCCCTCGCTCGCCATCGCGCGCTGGCGCAAGCGGCAGAAGACGCATGTGAATTTCTCGGTGCCCGACGCCGAGATTCTTCGCGCCCGGCGTTTCATCCATGCCGAGGCGCTGCTTCTCGTCGCGATCCTCTTGTTCGCCGCCGCCATGGCGCGCGGCATCGGCAGTTAGGGGATCGGCTCCAGCGGGGCTGGAACGGAGTTGGTTTTCTCCGCCGCCTTGCAGAGATCGGCGATCACGCAGCGCTCGCATTCCGGGCGGCGCGCCTTGCAGACATAACGGCCATGCAGGAGGAGCCAGTGATGCGCGCCCTTCCGGTATTCCTGCGGGATGACCTTGAGGAGCGCCGCCTCCACCTGGTCGGGCGTCTTGCCCGGCCCGAGGCCCAAGCGGTTGCCGATGCGGAAGATGTGGGTGTCCACGGCGAGCGTCGACTGGCCGAAGGCCGTGTTGAGCACCACATTCGCCGTCTTGCGGCCGACGCCCGGCAGCTTGACGAGCGCCTCCATGTCGGCCGGCACTTGGCCCCCGTGATCGCGGATCAGGGCTTCCGACAGGGCGATCACGTTCTTGGCCTTGGCGCGCCACAGCCCGATGGTGCGGATATGTTCGCCAAGCCTTTCCTCGCCGAGCGCCAGCATCTTTCGGGGCGTGTCGGCGACCTCAAACAGCTTTTCGGTGGCCTGGTTCACGCTCTTGTCCGTGGCCTGGGCCGACAGCGCCACCGCCACCAGAAGCGTGAAAGGGTTCACCGACACGAGTTCCCCTTTGGGCTCGGGCCGCTGCACCTTCAGGCGGCGAAAGATCTCCCCGACCTCGGCCGGCGCGTAAGCAGGCGCGCCCGTGGCGGCGGCCTGCGCCGCGCGCAGGAGCGCCGGGCGCTGGGGTCTTGGGCGCGGCTTGACGTTCTGGCCGTCGCGGCGGCCGGGCGGCGGGGGCGCCGTCTTGTTCGACGGCGGTTCGCGCGAAGAATCCTCCGCGGCGACAGTTTGGCTCTTGGGCTTGCGCATCGCGTTTCTATATGGGCCTGCCATGTCCCAGCTTGAAGCCGAACCCTATCCGGCCGAGAAGCCTCTCTTCAAGGCGGAGCTTTTCCCGCACCGCTCGCTGCCGCGCCGCGGCTTTCTCGTCGTCATGGGCGTGCTCGCCGGAGCCTGGGGCCTGATCGGCCTTGGCTTCTTCTCGCTTGGCGCTTGGCCCGTGCTCGGCTTTTTCGGGCTCGATCTTCTTCTGGTCTATCTGGCGTTCCGGCTCAGCTACCGCTCCGGCCGGGCGCGAGAAGAGGTGGAGGTGTCGCGTACGGAGCTCAAGATCCGCAAGGTCGCCCCGTCGGGCCGCAGCGTGACGCACCGCATGAACCCGTTGTGGGCGCGCTTCCGCATCGGTCGCCATCCCGAGATCGGCATCACGCATATGGTGGTGGAGGGGCGGGAGGCGTCGGTGCCGGTCGGCGGGTTCCTGAACCCCGACGACCGCGAAAGCTTCGTCCAGGCGTTCGGCAGCGCGCTCGCGGCGGCGCGGGCGGGCTGACCTCTTTTCCTTGATTGGCCAAGTTGCAGGAATCGGGTGGCGGCGCGGGCAAGCCGGGGCGATAGTGGGCGCAACGTGAATGCAGAGGAGCGCCAGAAATGAACGCCCATGCCCCCATCCTGCTCAAAGACGTCACCCCTTGCGGCCCCGACTACGAGGTGGTGCGCCGGGTGATCGAAAAGATCTCGCTCGACTACCAGGCCCAGCCCTCGCTGGAGGACCTCGCGGCGGAGGTCGGCGAAACGCCCACGGGCCTGCAGAAGCTGTTCACGCGATGGGCGGGGCTCTCGCCCAAGGCGTTCCTGCAGGCTGTCACGCTGAACCATGCGCGAAAACTGCTGGACGCGGGCGCGCCGCTCTTGGACGCGGCGTTCGAGGTCGGCATGTCGGGGCCCGGCCGGCTGCACGACCTGTTCGTGACGCATGAGGCGATCACGCCGGGCGACTACAAGCTCAAGGGCGAAGGCCTGACGGTGCGTTGGGGGTTCCACCCCTCGCCCTTCGGCACGGCGCTGGTGATGGCGACCGAGCGGGGCTTGTGTGGCCTCGCCTTCGCCGACGCGGGCGAAGAGGCGGCGGCATTGGCCGATATGACGCGCCGCTGGCCCCGAGCGCAGTTCGTCGAGGATTCGGCGGCGACCGCCCCTTACGCCGCGCGGGTGTTCGAGCCCTCGCGCTGGCGCGCCGACGAGCCCTTGCGTGTGGTGCTCATCGGCACGGATTTTCAGGTGCGGGTGTGGGACGCGCTGCTGAAGGTGCCCATGCGCCGGCTGACGAGCTATGGCGCGCTCGCGAAAGAGCTGGGCGCGCCGAGAGCCAGCCGCGCGGTGGGGGCGGCGGTGGGCGCCAACCCCGTCTCCTTCGTGGTGCCCTGCCACCGGGCGGTGGGCTCGTCGGGGGCGCTCACGGGCTATCACTGGGGCCTGACGCGCAAGCGGGCGATCCTGGGATGGGAGGCGGGGCGGATGGCGGCGAGGGCGTGAGCGCCCCGCCTTCTTTTGTGCGAGAAGGCCGAGCGCTTCAGGAGAGCCGCCCCACCCGCTCCGTCAGCAGCTCGAAGAACCCGTCGGCGTCCACGTCGCGCATCACCAGCGCGTTCTTGGGGCGGTCGGTGACGCCCCACCAGTCCACCACCGTCATGCCCATGGTCAGCTCGGAGGCGGTCTCCACCTCCACATTGCAGCGGCGGCCCCCAAACAGCTCGGGCCTGATGAGATAGGCGATCACGCATGGGTCATGCAGCGGCCCGCCGTCGGTGCCGTATTTCTCCACGTCGAAGCGCTCGAAGAAGTCGAGCAGCGCGGCCGACGCCTCGCCCGCCTTCGTGCCCATGTCGCGGAAGCGCCCGACCCGCGCCCGCGTGGTCAGCGCCTTGTGCGTCACGTCGAGCGGCATCATCACGATCGGCGCGCCGCACCGGAACACGATCTGCGCGGCCTGCGGATCGACGAAGATGTTGAACTCGGCCGTGGGCGTGATGTTGCCGCCCTCGAAGAAGCCCCCGCCCATCAGCACGATCTCGCCGATGCGCGGCGCGATCTCGGGCGCGCGGATCAGGGCCATGGCGATGTTGGTGAGCGGCCCGAGCGGGCAGAGGGTGACTGTGCCGGGCGCCTCCTCCAGAAGCGTGCGGATGATGAAATCGACGGCATGCTCCTCCTGCAGGGGCATGGTCGGCTCGGGCAGGTCCGGCCCGTCGAGGCCGGTGCGGCCATGCACATGCTCGGCCGTGACGAGCTTGTGGAGGAGCGGCCGGTCGGCCCCGCGAAACACTCTCGCGTCCGGCCGGCCCGCCAGCTCGCAGATCTTTCGCGCGTTCAGCTCGGTGAGATCAAGCGGCACGTTGCCGGCCACCGCGGTCAGGCCCAGGATGTCGAGCTCGTCGGGGCTCGCAAAGGCGAGCAGCAGCGCCATGGCGTCGTCCTGGCCGGGATCGGTGTCGATGATGATTTTCCTCTGCGGCAAAACGTTTCCCCGTTCCGGCTTGAGCTTCGTCGCCTCCGCCTAGCGGCTTGCCTCGACCTTGCAAAGCCCCGGGATGGAAACCATATCAGGGCTCTGCGGGGGAATGCCGGCTTCGGGTCTCCTGCCGAGATTGTCGCTCGTTTTCGAGGACACGATGAGTCGCATGACGCCTTTTTCGAGCCCGCTTCTCCTGGGCTTCGATTCCATGGAAAAGACGCTGGAGCGCCTGGCGAAATCCGGCGATTCCTACCCGCCCTACAATGTGGAGCGGCTGCGCGGACCCGACGGCGCCACAAGGCTTCGGATCACCCTGGCGGTGGCCGGGTTCTCCGAAAGCGATCTCGAAGTCGCGACCGAGGACAACCAGCTCGCGGTGCGCGGCCGGCAGGCGGACGAGGAGGGGCGCGAGTTCCTCCACCGCGGCATCGCCGCGAGGGCTTTCCAGCGCTCCTTCGTGCTCGCCGACGGCATGCGGGTGATCGGCGCGGAGCTGAGGAACGGGCTTCTCGCCATCGACCTCGACCGGCCGGAGCCCGAGAAAAAGACAAGAAAGATCAACATTTCTGTGAAAGAGTAACCCTTTGGGCGACCCCGCCGGAACCAAGTTCGTGGGCGGAGAATTGCATCGCGTAGGGACCCCCCGACAGGAGGCTCATGATGACCCAGGACCAATCCCCTCTCTCCACCGCGGAGCTCGCCGGACTTGGCGAGGGCGTGGTGGCCTATCTCCGCGAGATGAGGAGCGAGGAGCTCAAGCTGAAGTTCCCCAGCCTGCCGGAGATCGCGCCGGGCGTGCGCCTGTGGGCGCTGTTCGCGGCCAACGGCCAGCCGATCCTCCTGTCGGACGAGCGCGACCGCGCCATCGCGGGCGCCTTCGAGAACGACCTGACGCCCGTCGCTATCCACTGACGGCGCGAGGCTGAATGGTGTGGGCCGGGCCAGACCCGGCCCCTCCGCTCCATTTCCAAAGGGCTCCTTCGGGAGCCCTTTCGCTTTTGGAGCCTGACCCCGGACCGAAGGTCCGCGAGCCGAAAAATCGCGGCCGTTTCGGCCCGGAGCATGTGGCGGCGGCGAGGCATCTCCCCATTTCCCTTTTGCCGCGGCAGCCGGTATGAGGCCGGCGTGGACGATCGCGGCGCCAGGGCAGTGAAGACAGACAAGCCGGAGGCCGCCGCGCGCCGCCCCCCGCGAGGGGGCGGGTCCCGCGCGGCGGAGGCGAGCCTGCGCGCTTCGGCGCCCGGCCTGAAGGAAAAGCTGACTGCCGGCCGCCGCCAGGCCGAAGCCGTGCTGAAGGAAAGCGGCGGACGCGCCTGCGCCGAGTTCCTTTCGGCCGAGCTCGACACGATCGTCCGCGCGCTGTTCGAGGGGTTCGACGCAGGCGGCCGGAACGAGTCGGGCATGTCGCTCCTCGCCGTGGGCGGCTATGGGCGGGGCACGCTCGCGCCCCATTCCGACATCGACCTCCTTTTCGTGCTGCCCGGCCGCCAGACCCCGGACGATCATGCCCAGGTGGAGCGGGTGCTCTACGCGCTGTGGGACCTGGGCCTGAAGGTGGGCCACGCCACGCGCACCGTCGAGGAATGCCTGAAGCTTTCGCTGTCCGACATGACCGTCCGCACGGCGATTCTCGAGGCGCGCCACCTCGGCGGCTCGAAGGAGCTGTTCGAGCGGCTGATGACGCGCTTCGACCGCGAGGTGGTGGCGGGCACGGGCGGAACTTACGCGCAGGAAAAGCTCGCCGAGCGCGACGAGCGCCACCGGCGGGTCGGCGAAAGCCGCTATCTCGTGGAGCCCAACGTCAAGGACGGCAAAGGGGGCCTGCGCGACCTGCAGACCCTGTTTTGGATCGGCAAATACTTTTACCGCGTGCGGGACGGTAGCGAACTCGTGGAGAAGGGCGTGTTCACGGCGGACGAGTATCGCCGCTTCTTGCGAGCCGAAGACTTCCTGTGGGCGGTGCGCTGCCACATGCATGTCCTCGCGGGCAAGGCCGAGGAGCGGCTGCATTTCGACATCCAGCGCGAGATCGCGAGCCGCATGGGCTATGGCCGGCCGGAGGGGGCCGAGGACGAAGAGCCCGGCATGGGCTTCTCCGTGGTCGAGCGATTCATGAAGGCCTACTTTTTGACGGCCAAGGAAGTGGGCGACTTGACCCGCATCTTCTGCGCGGGCCTCGAGGCCGAGCAGGCCAAGCCCGTCTGGGGCCTTGGGCGCTTCTTCCGATCACGGCGGCCGCGGGTCCAAAAACTCGACGGCGACTTCCTGCTCGACAACGGCCGGGTCAACATCGCCGACGAGAACGCCTTTCGGCGCGATCCCGTCAACATGCTGCGCCTGTTCTGGACGGCCGATCGGCAGGAGGCCGACATCCATCCCGATGCGCTGAAGCTCCTCACCCGCTCCTGGTCGCTGGTGGACCGGCGCTTGCGGGGCAACACGGAGGCGAACCGCCTCTTCCTCGACCTCCTCACCTCCGAGCGCGACCCCGAGCTCAACCTGCGCCGCATGAACGAGGCGGGCCTGCTCGGCCGGCTGATCCCCGCCTTCGGCGAGATCACGGCCATGATGCAGTTCTCGCTCTACCACCATTACACGGTGGACGAGCACCTGATCCGCTGCGTGGGCGTGCTGGCCGAACTGGAGAAGGGCGGGAGCGAGGACATCCACCCGCTGTCGCATTCGCTCATGCCCGATTTGCGCCACAGGCGCGTGCCGCTTTACGTGGCCGTGCTCCTGCACGACGTGGCGAAAAGCAGCGCGGACCACTCCACAGCCGGCGCGGCGCTCGCGCGAAAAATCTGCCCGGCCATGGGCCTGTCGGCCGAGGACTCCGAGACGGTCGCCTGGCTGATCGAGCATCACCTCCTGATGTCCATGACCGCGCAGACGCGCGACCTCACCGATCGCAAGACCATCGACGATTTCGCAGGCGTGGTGCAGACCGTGGAGCGCCTGAAGCTGCTCCTGGTGCTGACGGTCTGCGACATCCGCGGCGTCGGCCCCGGCGTGTGGAACGGCTGGAAGGGCCAGCTCCTGCGCACGCTTTATGGCGAGACCGAGCTTCTCTTGACCGGCGGCTTCTCGGAGGTGTCGCGCGCGGCGCGGGCGGCGGACGCGCGCGAGGCGCTGGAAGCGGCGCTTGCCGATTGGGACGAACCCGCGCGAAAAGCGCTGGTCGCGCTGCACTACGACAACTACCTGCTTTCGGTGGACCTCACGGACCAGCTCCGCCATGCCCGCTTCATCCACGAGGCGGAAGAAGGGGGCAAGCGACTGGCGACCGCGGTCGAGACGCGCCGCTTCGAGGCCGTCACCGTCATCACCGTGCTCGCGCCCGATCATCCCCGGCTGCTCTCGGTGATCGCCGGCGCCTGCGCCGCCGCCGGGGGCAACATCGTTTCCGCGAGCATCTTCACGACCACCGACGGACGCGCGCTCGACACCATCCTGATCGCGCGCGAGTTCGACCGCGACGAAGACGAGAGCCGCAGAGCGGAGCGCGTGGGCCGGCTGATCGAGGACGTGCTGTCGGGAAAGGCCCGGCTCAAGGACGTGATCGCCAGGCGCGCCAGGCCAAAGCGCGGCGCAAGGGCCTTCTCGATCACACCGCAGGCGGTGATCCGCAACGCGCTCTCCAACCGCTTCTCCGTGGTCGAGGTGACGGGGCTCGACCGTCCCGGCCTGCTGTCGGAGATCACCGGCGCGCTTTCGGACCTGTCGCTCGACATCGCCTCGGCCCACATCACCACCTTCGGCGAGAAGGTGGTGGACACCTTCTACGTGACCGACCTGACGGGCGCCAAGATCGAGAACCCCGCCCGCATCCAGGCCATAAGGGAGCGGCTCGTGTCCGTGCTGGACGGCGGCTCCCCCCGCGCCCACGCTGCCACCTGACCCGGACGACCCGATCCGTGAGCCTCGTCAAGAAATTCGCCACCGTCGCCTCGGGCACGCTCGCCTCCCGCCTGCTCGGCTTCACCCGCGAGATGCTGATGGCCGCGGCGCTGGGCGCGGGGCCGGTGGCCGACGCCTTCTACGCCGCCTTCCGCCTGCCCAACCTGTTCCGCCGGCTCTTCGCCGAGGGCGCGTTCAACGCCGCCTTCGTGCCGCTCTTCGCCAAGGAGATCGAGGTCAACGGCCTGGACGGCGCGCGCCGCTTCTCCGAGGAAGTTTTTGGGGTGCTCTTCACGGCGCTGATCGCCCTGACGATCGGCATCGAACTCGCCATGCCCTGGCTGGTCGCCTACGTGCTCGCGCCGGGCTTCGCGGACGACGCGCAGAAGCTTGAGACCACGATCTGGCTCTCGGCGATCATGTTCCCCTACCTCATCTGCATGTCGCTCGGCGCCATGATGAGCGGGATGCTGAATTCCTTGCGCCGCTATTTCGCCGCGGCGATCGCGCCCGTCTTCCTCAACATCATCCTGATCGCCGTGCTGGCCTATGCCTGGTGGGAGGGGGCGGACGCGCTTGCCGTGGGCTATGCCATGGCCTGGGGCGTGCTCGCGGCCGGCGTGGTGCAGCTCGTGATCGTCGGCATCGCCGTGCGGGCGGCGGGCATCCGCATCGGCTTCCGACGCCCGCGTCTCACGCCGAACGTGAAGCGGCTCCTTTGGCTCGCCTTTCCGGCCGCCGTCACCGGCGGCATCACCCAGATCAACCTCGTGATCGGCCAGATCATCGCCTCCACCAAGGACGGGGCGATCGCGGTGCTGCAATATGCCGACCGCGTCTACCAGTTGCCGCTCGGCGTGGTCGGCGTCGCCGTTGGCGTGGTGCTCCTGCCCGAGCTGGCGCGGGCGCTGAAGGGCGGCGCGGACCGGGAAGCCGCGGGCCTGCAGAACCGTTCCGTCGAGTTCACGCTGCTTTTGACCCTGCCGGCGGCGGCGGCCATCCTCGTGATGTCGGACGAGATCGTGCGCTTTCTCTACGAGCGCGGCGCGTTCACGCCCGAAACGACCGAGTCGGTGGCCGCGGCGCTCGCCGTCTACGGGTTGGGCCTGCCCGCCTTCGTGCTGATAAAGGCCTTCACGCCCGGCTTCTTTGCGCGCGAGGACACGCGCACGCCGATGATCTTCGCAGGCGTGTCCGTTGTGGCGAATGTGACGCTCGCCATCCTGCTCTTTCCGCGGCTGGAGGAGGCGGGAATCGCCGCGGCGGAAGCCACGGCGGGCTGGCTCAACGCGGCTCTCCTGCTGTTCGGCCTGATGCGCCGCGGCCACTGGCAGGGTGATCGGGCGCTCTACAGCCGCGTGCCGCGCCTGATGCTGGCGGCGGCGCTGATGGGCGCAGCCATCTGGTTCGCGCTGCCTTATGTCCAGCCCTGGCTCAACTCGGCGGCGCCGGTGCTGAGCCAGGCCGCCGCGATCGGCGCGATCGTGTTCGGCGCCATGGTGCTCTATTTCGCGCTGGTGTTCGCGCTGGGCGCGGCGGACAACCAGATGCTCCGGCGAGTCCTGCGGCGCAAAGGCCCGGCCGCTCCGCCCCCGAGCCCGACGGAATAGGCGCTCACTCCGTCCTCAGCATGCCGCCGTCCACGAAATAGGTGGATCCGACGCAGTAGGAGGCGCGGTCCGAGCACAGAAAGACGAAGAAGTTCGCCAACTCCTCCACCGTGCCGAAGCGTTTGATGGGCGCGTGCTCGTCGGCGACCGACTGGAGATAGGCTCGGTAATCGCCGCCCGAGCCTTCCGTGAGCTCTTTGGCCGTCTTCACCCAATCCGGCGTCAGGATCAGGCCGGGATTGACGCAGTTGACGCGGATATTGTCCTTGATGACCTCGTTGGCGAGGTTCTTCGAGAACATCATCAGCGCGGCCTTGGTGACGTTGTAGATCGGCTCGTACCAGAGCGGCTGCACCGCGCAGATCGAGGCGTTGTGGAGGATCGCGCCCCCGCCGCGTGACCGCATCATGGGCACGAAGCCGCGGGCGAGCCGCACGGCCGCCATGACATGCAGCTCCCAATAAGCCTGCCACTTCTCGTCGGGCGCGTCCTGGATCGTCTCGTTGGAGCCCGTGCCGGCATTGTTGACAAGGATGTCGGCCCCGCCCCATTTCTCCCGCACCGCCTCGACAAAGGCGCTCGCGCCCTCCGCCGTCGCCACGTCGCAGGCCACGCCCAGCGTCCCGACGCCGTGCTCGGAGGCGATCCGGGCGGCCTCCGCCTCGACCCGCTCGGCCCCCCGCGCGCAGATCGCAACCGCCGCGCCCTCGCGCGCGAAGGCTTCCGCCACGCCCAAGCCGATGCCGACGCTGCCGCCGGTGATCGCCGCCACCTTCCCCTTGAGCCCCAGATCCATGCTCGCTCCCTCGAGTCGAGCGCGGAGAATGGCCGCGGGGACGTGGGAAGTCGAGACGTTTCAATTCGCCGCGTTGGCGAACTGCGGCAGCAGCCACTCGCGAAAGGCGCGGATCGCCGGCGCGTTGCGTCTGGCCTTGGGGTAGGCGAGCCAATAGCCGCAGGGGTTCGAGCCCCTCAGCGCAAAGGGTTGGACGAGGCGGCCCTCGGCGAGCTCCTGGGCATAGAAGGCGGGCGTCAGGATCGCGACCCCCTGACCCGCCATGGCCGCGGCCGCCTCATGCGCCTGGGAGCCCAGGCCCGTGTCGGGACGCTTGCCGAGATCGTCCGCCTCCACGCCCGCCAGCGCGAACCATTCCCGCCACCAGGGGTCGCGCGGATCGAGGAGGGGCAGCTTGAGGAGGTCGGCCGGCTCGCTGAGGCCGCCCGCGCGCTCGGCGAGCTTGGGGCTCAGCATGGGCGAGAAGTCGGCGGGCATGAGGAAATGCGCTTCCAGGCCTGGCCAATCGCCATCGCCGGTGCGGATCGCCACGTCCACCTCGTCGCGGGAAAAGTCGAGCATGTGCTGCGACGTGTCGAGCCGCACGGCGATGTCGGGATGCGCCATCTGGAACGCGCCCAGCCGCCGCGCCAGCCAGTGCGAGGCGAAGGTCAGCACGGTGGTGACGCGCAGCACGCCGCCCGACGCGCCGCGCGCGGCCGCATAGGCCTCGGCCAACTGTTCGAAGGCCGCCGTCACGGCGGGCGCAAGCCGCGCGCCCACCTGCGTGAGCGCCACCTGGCGGGGCTGGCGCAGGAACAAGGGCGCGCCGACGCGCTCCTCCAAAACCTTGATCTGGTAGCTCACGGCCGCCTGCGTCATGCCGAGCTCCCGCGCCGCCTTGGTGAAGCTTCTGAGCCGTGCGGCGGCCTCGAAGACGCGGATCGCGGCGAGCGGGGGGAGCAGCCGGTCCGGCATCAAACCACCTTATGGATCATGATCGACATTCGATTCGCCCAACGGAGACGCGGCGGCCAGATTACGGACCCAAGCCCATCAGTGGAAGTGAAGCATCATGCCCGCCGCAAACGCCTCCGCCAAGACCCCCTCCGCGCCGCGTCTGCGTCATGCGCTGCGAAGCCTGGGCCGCAGCCTGTCGAAGACCTTCCTGACGCCCCGCCGAAGGGCGGCGCGCCTCGACCCGCGCATGCTTTCGGATCACCTCAAGCGCGATCTCGGCCTGCTGGACGGCAACGACCCGGCCGGCCCGCATCGCTGAACCGTCTGCCGGGCCATCTTCATCCCTGGTCCTCCCAGGGCTTGTTGAAGGGCGCCCCGAGCGCTTGAAGCATGATCGCTCCGGAAAGCGACCATGCTCCGCAACTCTTCGTTTCGCCGCATGATCTCTTCCGAAAAGTCTGCAACTTTTCGGGATCATGCTGTATGGGCGGGCGCGCTTGCGGTCGCGCTTCGTTCGCGCGGCCCAGGCGCGATGCAGCGAGCGTGGGTGGGGCGATGAGGCCGGCGGCCGTTTTGTGGGACATGGACGGCACGCTGGTGGACAGCGAGCCGCTGCACGAGGAGGCGATGGACGAGGCCTTGTCGAGCCTGGGGCTCGCGCCGCCGCCCGACTTCCACCTGCGCACGCTGGGCCTCGCCGCGCCCGCCGTCTTCGCGCTGGTGCGCGACGAGGTGGGCATGCCGCTCTCCTTCGAGGACTGGAGCTTGCGCGTCCATCTCCACTATCTCAACAAGGCGGGAGGATTGCGGCCCCGGCCGGGCGCGATCGAGATTTTCCGCGCGCTTGAAAAGCGCGGCGTGCCGCAGGCCATCGTGTCGAACTCCGACCGCATGGTGGTGGACGCGAACCTGCGCGCGACCGCCCTTGCCGCGCCGGGCCTGCGCAGCGTGAGCCGCAACGACGTGCGCCTCGGCAAGCCGGACCCCGAACCCTATCTGCGCGCCGCCTATCTCCTGGGCGTGGAGCCCGCTCGCTGCGCCGTGGTGGAGGACTCCCGCACCGGGGCGGCGTCGGGCCTGGCCGCGGGCATGCTGACCTTCTTCTGGGCGCAAATCGCGCTCGACCCGCCGGCCGGCGCGCGAACCGTCGCGACGGCGGAGGCGCTCTCCAGCGCCCTGCTGGAAGGGGCGGCCTGAGGCTATTCGCAGCCTTTCGCCGGCCCGCGCGTTGCTGACCCATAGGGAAATGGGTGACGCGATGCCGGACTATGCGGTCATAGAGAACATCTGGGTTTGGCTGGTGATCGTCGGAGGGCCGATCCTGCTCGGCCTCCTGATCGCCTTTGCCCTCATGCGGCAACGGCGCATCCCGCCCGCCCAGCACAGGGCCACGGAGCAGGCCACGCGCGACCTCTACTCGCCCGCCGACCGCAACCGCCCGCTCGACAGGAAATGACGGCCTGGGGCGCCTGACGCTCAACCTTTCGGGCGCAGGCGCGTTGGGCGGCTTTCCACGCGCAGGGAGCCGTTCCATGTCAGACGCAACAGGCGATCCGAAGGGCGTCGTCGAGCACCAGCAGAACATCCAGGCGGAGATCGCGGCCGCCGACCGGGCGGGGAGCCCCTCCGAAAAACCCATGCAGGCCGGCGCGCGCAAATATCCCGAGCCGCCTTTTCCCGAGCAGCACCAGCCCAAGCCCGGCGAGGAGGCGGCGCTCGATCCTCAGCCGATGTACGACGCGCCCTTCTGGATTGGCTCGCGCAAGCTCGACGGCAAGGTCGCGCTGGTTACCGGCGGCGATTCAGGGATCGGCCGCGCGGTGGCGGTGCTGTTCGCCCGCGAAGGGGCGGACGTGGCGATCGCCTATCTCGCCGAGCACGGTGACGCGGGAGCAACCAGGGCGGCGGTGGAGAAGGAGGGCCGGCGCGCCATCCTCCTGCCCGGCGACGTGTCGGACCCCAGCTATTGCGAGAACGCCGTGCAGCGGACGATTTCGGAACTCGGCGGCATCGACATCCTCGTCAACAACGCGGCCTTCCAGGTTCACGCCAAGGATTTTCTGGACATCTCGCTCGACCACTTCGATCTCACCATCAAGACCAATCTCTACGGCTATTTCCTGATGGCGCGGGCGGCCGTGCCGCACATGCAGGCGGGGTCGAGCATCATCAACACGGGCTCGGTGACGGGCATCGAGGGCTCCAAGGAGCTGGTGGACTATTCCATGACCAAAGGCGGCATTCACGCCTTTACGCGCGCGCTGTCGGGCAATCTTTTGCCGCGCGGCATCCGCGTGAACTGCGTCGCGCCCGGCCCGGTGTGGACGCCGCTCAACCCTTCGGACAAGGAGGCCCCAAGCGTGGCGCAGTTCGGCGCGGGCGCCAAGATGAAGCGCCCGGCGCAGCCCGAGGAGATCGCGCCGGCCTATGTGTTCTTCGCCTCGCCGCAGATGTCGAGCTATGTCACGGGGGAGATCCTGCCGATCATCGGGGGCTATTGAGGGCGGCCTTCCTCCTCACCGAGCGATTCGCGAGGGGAAACGAGCACGGGCTCTTTTCCGCGCCTGATCTCATCCGGAACGTCCGCGACGTTTTGGGATCGGGCGTCAGACCCGGCGCACGCCGATATGCTCGTAGAAATGCAGGTAGGTCGGGTTGAAGCCGGCGATCGCCTGGAGCCGGTCGGGGTCGCGCACCGTGATCGCGCCGTTCTGCATCGACACCACGCCCTCGGCGCGAAGCCGCTGGAGCGTCCGGTTGGTGTGCACGATGCTCATGCCCAGCGTGTCGGCTAGGTCCTGCTGGGTGACGGGAAAGCGGAAGCTGTTGTTCTGCGTGTGCCCGACCACGGTCATGCGCAAAAACATCTCCCAAAACTGATGGGCGGTGCGCTCATAGGCCGTGCGCCGGCCCACATTGACGATCCACTGCCGGAGCACCGCCTCGTCCACCATGGTGGCCCACCAGAAGGCGCGGGCGAGCAGGTGATGCTTCTCCGTGATCTCCAGAACAGTCTGCCGCGGGATCTTGGCGATCCGGCTCGTCGTCAGCGCGCCGACGGAATGGTCCATCTCCTTGAGGAGAAAGGCATGCAGGTCGCACATGTCGCCGGGCACCAGGAAGGCGGTGATCTGGCGTCGGCCGTTCTCCAGCACGTGGTAGCGGCACAGCATGCCGTCCACCACGACGTTGACCCAGTCCACGCGACTCCCCTCGTGGATCACGTCGGCGCCGGCCTCGAAGACCTCGGTTTCGGTGATCAGCCGGTCGAGGATCTCGATGTCGCGGTCGGGGAGATCGGTGAACTGGCGGAGCTTGGCCGCGAGCGGGTTGGTCGCCCTGCTCATGGCCGGACCCGGCCGGCCGTGGTCCCCGCCCGCCGGCGCAAGGCTCGCAGCCGGGCGTCCCTGCCCGGATGGCGGCGCGCGCGGGGCCTGTCGGCCCGGAACGCGGACGGTCCTGTTGGATGCACCCCTCGAGCGAGCATCGACGCCATGCTTCGTGTTGTCGTTGGCGCACGATCGCCGTCCCGCCGGACGGGCCGTCCGCATCCCCCTGCACCCTGCCTATCCGGCCCGACCGGGAACGGAAATACCAAAAGATAGGTGTGCGCCGCGGTTCGTTCTCTCTTTGGTCGGAAACACGCGGACGCAAGACGGCTCGCGAGCGGGCGGTCACCTCACCTGAAGGGAGCGGCGGCGAAGTCGCCGCTCGACGATCAGCGCCAGGCCTGGAGAAGCTCGTCGGTGGTGACCGGCTCGACCTGCTGGCCGTAGCGGCGGTGGTAGAGCGCGAGCGACGCGTCATGCGTCTCGTCGGACGACGAGCACAGCGCGTCCCGCACGAGGATCACGCGGAAACCCCGGTCCACCGCGCCGAGCACGGTGCCGAGCACGCAGACATCGGTTTCGCCGCCGGTGACGGCCACCGTGTCGATCTCGCGCTCGGCGAGGAGACGGTCGAGGTCGGGCCCCAGCCAGGGCGAGTAGACGGTCTTGTCCACGACTGTCGCCGGCGGCACGAAGCGCTTGAGGTCAGGCGCGAGGTCGGCTTGGCCCGGCGCGAGCCGGGCGGCCGTCATGTCGGCCCAGCGCTCGTAGTAACGCTTCCAGGTGCCCTGGCCCTGTTGGGGGCTGTCAAGCGGCATGAAGCGCGTGAAGACCGTGTCTTGCGGGCGGCGCGAGACGATCCGCACGATCTGGGGCAGGACGCGGTCGAACCAGGGCACGGCCCAGGCGGAGCCGTGCGCGAACATGTTCTGCATGTCCACGCAGAGATGCGCCACGTTTTCGCCGAGCGGGCCGTGGATCAGGCCGGAATGCGCCATCGCTTGCCCCTTTCGCCGGCCCCTGGAACTCGGCGCGCGCGCTGCCGGTTCCCGCGCCTCGGCGGGAATCACCCGCCGGCGGGAGGGAGGCGCATGAACCTGGACGAGAGTTTTTTCCGTCGCGACGCGGTGATGGTGGCGCGCGAGCTGATCGGCGTCACGCTTCTGGTCCACGGCGTCGGCGGGCGCATCGTGGAAACGGAAGCCTATCGGCCGGACGACGCGGCCTCGCACAGCTTCACCGGGGTGACGCGCCGGAACAGGGCCATGTGGGGGCCACCCGCCCATGCCTATGTCTACCGCTCCTACGGAATCCACTGGTGCCTGAACTTCGTGTGCCTGCCCGGCAGCGCGGTGCTTTTGCGCGCGGTCGAGCCCGGGCATGGCCTGGAGACCATGGCCGCGCGGCGAGGGACGGCGGTGGCGCGCCTGCTTTGCGCCGGGCCGGGGCGGCTCAGCCAGGCGCTCGGCGTCGATGGCGGCATGGACGGGCTGCCGCTTGGCCCGCCCGCCTTTGCCCTGCAGGAGGCCGAGGGTGAGGCCGAGCTCGTCAGCGGGCCGCGCATCGGCATCACCAAGGCGGCGGAAGAACCCTGGCGCTTCGGCCTCAAGGGCTCACCCTATCTTAGCCGGCCGTTTCCTTCGCGGGGCCCGGGCACTCCCGTCAGGTGAAGGCGATCAGCGCCAGGACGGAGAGCGCGATCACGAGCCAGCCCACGAAATAGACGATGCCGTTCACGGCGCCCGCTCTCCGCCTCATGAACCTCGCCCGGACATCGAGTTGAGCAGAGTTTGGTGATCAGGACGTAAAGGCCCATGGCGGCAGTCGCCCGCGCCCTCTCCCGCCGGGCGGAGCGCCGCACTATGTGGTGGCCTGCTTTCCCTGGCTCCAAGGACTCCCCATGGCCGACCTGTCCGCTTTTCCCATCACCCGCCGCTGGGCGCCGGAGCACCCCGACCGCCTCCAGCTCTACAGCTTTCCCACGCCCAACGGGGTGAAAGCGTCGATCGCCCTGGAGGAGCTCGGCCTTCCTTACGAGCCGCATCTCGTGCGGATCATGGAGGACGAGCAGAAGACGCCGGAATTCCTGTCGCTCAACCCCAACAACAAGATCCCCGCCATCCTCGACCCCGACGGGCCGAACGGCGCGCCCTTGGCGCTGTGGGAGTCGGGCGCGATCCTTCTCTATCTCGCGGAGAAGGCGGGCCGGCTGATCCCGTCCGATCCGGCGGCGCGGCTCCACTGCCTGCAATGGGTGTTCTTCCAGGTGGGCGGGGTCGGGCCGATGTTTGGCCAGTTGGGCTTCTTCCACAAATTCGCCGGCCGCGAGATCGAGGACAAGCGCCCCTTCGAGCGCTATCGCGACGAAAGCCGCCGCCTGCTCGGCGTGATCGAGGGCCAGCTCGAAGGCCGGGACTTCCTCTTGGGCGACGAGATGACGATCGCCGACATCGCGATCTTTCCCTGGGTGCGCGCCATCCGCGACTTCTACGAGGCCGGCCCACTGGTCGGGCTCGACGAGATGCCCCGCGTGCTCGCCTGGCTCGACCGCAACCTGGCGCGGCCGGCCGTGCAGCGCGGCCTGAAGATGCCCGCCACCGGCTGAGGATCGTCCGCGCAGCAAGGGAGCCGATGCGAAAAACCCGCAACCCCTTCGCGCGCCGGCCGTTTCATCAGCGCATCCGCCTGTTTCTGGAGAACGGCCATGAGCGACCAAAGCGACGAATTCCTCCGCCGGCTCGACACGCGCCGCGTGGCCGACGACCTCGGGCTCGAGGACCTCGGCCTCGGCGAGGAGAACGACGCGACTGAGGATCCGCTGGCGTCCGGGGAGGCGCTGGACAAGGAGGCCGGCGCAGGGGCAGGCCCGGTCGAGCGCGACGAGATGTCGGTGGACGACTGGGACGGCATCGACCCTCAGGTTGGGGAAACCGTGTCGCTCGACGACCTCATGGCGCATGAGGCCGCCAACGACAATGACAGCCTCCTGTTCGACGACGGCGACAACGCCGACCAGTTCCCCGACGAGGCCCTGCCCGACGAAGGGGAGGAGGCCGCGATCGGCGAGGATCTGGTGAGGCGCATGGAGCGCGGCCGCTTCGGCGACGACACGAGCCAGAGCCGCACCGACCCCGACGAAGCGTAGAAACGTTTCAAGCCATGCGGCCGAGCGGTCGGGCGCCGGAGGCTGGGCCGGTCCGTTCAGCCCGTTTTGCGATCGACGCGCGGGCCTGCGATGGCCGAACGCCGGCTCGGCGGCACGAAAAAAGCCCGGGACCGCCGTCCCGGGCTTTTTTCAGGGAATGCTGTTCGGTCAGGAACCGATATAGCCGCGGAAGCGCATGCAGGCGGCCATGCGCGCGAAGGACGGGCTGATGGTGTTGGCCGGCTGGGCCTGCTTGGCCGCGACGGGCGCCGCGGCTTCAATCGCGCGCTTGGTCGTTTCGGGCTTCACCGCCGCCAGGCGCGTCGTCTTCGGCAAAGCGCGCGGCAGAAGGCCCGTGGCCTTGAGGGTGCTGCTCACGACAGCCGCGTTCGGCTTGGCCGCGCGCGCGGTTTCTGCGGTCCGGTTCACATTCACAGGCATCACCCCTCCTCGACAGGTCCGTAATTCTGGTCGAGATGGTCAAACGCGCGTGAAGGGGGAAAGTTCCCGAATTTTTACGCGCTATTTTTCAGGTGGCATGCCGACCACGAGATCGGCCGGCAGCGGGCGGCTGAGCACGCGGCGTATGTTCGGCATATCGTTCGTGTCGATCCATCGCCGCGCCGCCTCCTCTTCGCGGCCATGGAAGCGCCAGCGCTCGACCAGCCGCCGCTCCAGTTCGTGCTGGGGCACGTCCACGAACACGGTCATGTCAAACAAGGGCTTCAGCCGCCGCCAGGGTTCTTCGTCGAGTAGAAGATAATTGCCTTCGACGACCACGGTGCGGTGGGCGCGCCCGACGATCGCCGCCGCCGCCCGCGACAGCTCCATGCCGCGGTCGAATAGGGGGATCGCCACGTCGTCCTTGCCCGAGCGCAGGCGTTCGAGCAGCACCTCGAAGCCCCTGAAGTCGAAGGTTTCGGGCGCGCCCTTGCGGTGGGACAGTCCCTTTTGGGCAAGCACAAGGTCGTCGTAGTGGAAGCCGTCCATGGGGACCACCGCGGCTTGGCCCTCCGGCAGCAGCACCAGGAGCCGCTCGGCCAGGGTGGATTTGCCCGCCGCCGGCGGCCCGGCCAGGGCGACAAGGAAACGCGACGCGCCCTTGGCCCGCGCCAGCATGGCATCCCGGATTTTTTCTGCGTCCATCACGCGCCGCTTCCTTTGTGATCCAGCTTGCCCCGAAGGCGGACGCCCGCGCAACGGGGAGGGCGGGCTCTGTCCCCGACCTCAATGCGTCTTGCGGGTCGTCATGCGGGGGCCGGAACCCTCTGCGCCTTTGGGCAACGGGCGGGTGTTGGGCGTTGCCGCGCGGGCGGTCTTGGGCTAAAGAGTTTCCAGCACATTCCCGCACCCGTAGCTCAGCTGGATAGAGCGTTGCCCTCCGAAGGGAACACAAGGGCTCGCCGGCACTAGAGCGAAAGCCCAGCTCTTTCCAGGGTTCGTGTATGCAGCCCAACGCTCGGTAGAGCGCTTCAGGCATGCTGCGGCACAATCGGGCCACACTCGGGCTTTCCTCAGTGTGCCGCCGCAGTCCATTCAGGGGTTCCGATGAGCCTAGAGTCTGTGAGTGCCTTCTTCGCCCAGCAGGCTTGCGACATCCCCGTTTTCGAAACGGGGTTGAGCTCTGCGACAGTGGAGTTGGCCGCGCAGGCTCATGGCGTTGAACCCGACCAGATTGCCAAGACAATCTGCCTACGGGCAGGAGAGCAAGCGATGCTGCTCGTCACAAGCGGCACCTCGCGATTAGACAATCGCAAGTTCAAGCATCGGTTCGGCGCCAAAGCACGTATGTTGGGCCCGGATGAGGTGCTCACGCTGACGAGCCATCCAGTGGGCGGGGTTTGTCCATTCGGATTGCCATCACCCCTTCCAGTCTACTGCGATCTGTCGCTCAAGCGATTTGACGAGGTCGTTCCGGCAGCTGGAGCTACTAATGCAGCTGTTCGGATCAGCCCTGAGCGAATGGCAGAGCTGGTGGGCGCCGAGTGGGTAGACTTGTGTTCCCGAACCGCAGCTGACGGATAACTTCTGGAACAGTTTTGCGTCCGGCGGTCACGCTACACCAGTGATCATCGAAACGATCTCGTTCTTGTCGGTGTCCGCAGTTCCCCGCACTCCGATCTGACTGCCTCGACGGAGCACGCAGATCCGATCGGCGAGCCGAAAGACCTGATCGAGGCTGTGGCTGATGATCAGCACGGCGATGTCGCGGGCGCGCAAGGAGGCCACGATCTTTTCGACCTTGGCCGTTTCGGCAACGCCGAGGGCAGCCGTCGGCTCGTCGAGCAGGATCAGCTTGGTTGCCCAGTGCGTGGCGCGGGCGATGGCAACGCCCTGCCGCTGACCGCCCGATAGGTTGCGGATGTTCGCGCGCGCAGATGGGATTCGCACGTCGAGATCCCGCACCAGCTTTTCCGTCGCGTTGATCATAGCGCGGCGGTCCAGGAGCCGCAACGGCCCACGCACGGGCTCGCGCCCCAGGAACAAATTCATATAGACGGGCTGCTGCTCCGCTAGAGCCAGATCTTGGTAGACAACCTCGATGCCCCGAGCCCGCGCTACGCTCGCGTCCGGGAAATGGACCTCCTGGCCATCGAGAATTATCGTGCCTGAAGTCGGCGGGTGAACGCCCGAGACGATCTTAATGAGGGTCGACTTGCCGGCCCCGTTGTCGCCGACCAGTGCGACGATCTCGCCGGCATGAAGATCGAGCGAGAAATCTTCGATCGCCACTACTCCACCAAAGGTTTTGTGGATGTGTCGCAGAGAAAGGACGGGCGCACTCATTGCAGGTTCGGCCACGCTTCCGGCTGGCCGAAGATGTTCTCGATCGTTTCTATGCTGGGCGCGCCGCGCGAGATCCCAGACACGCCTACGATGAAAGCGCGCTTGACGAATGCTTGACCTCGGAAGCCAAAGACCACGCTGTCGCCCGGTTCTGGCTTGCGTGCGCCCGTCGCGTCGATCATTCCGTAGTAGTCGATCGCCGACGGGGGCGGGATCTCTACGCTCAGCAGGGACCGGCCGTCCACAGTCGGCTCCGGCGACACGATCGCCTTCACATCGTAAGGAGGAAATACGGGATCGATGTAGAGACCGCCGCCAAAGCAGTAGGCGCGGTCACCATGGAGGTGCGACACCTCCGTCACGTAGAGCACGGCTGGAAGCTCCGGCAGGTCCTCAAGCGCGTGGAGCGGCGTGGTGCCGTGCAATCCATTGCCCGGCTCGACCTGGGTGGCGCCCGCTTCCGCAAGCGCAGGCAGCGTGACGGTGGAGGTCGTCCCCGGGGCGTTGATCTCGATGTCGTTGCGGCCGGCGCGCCGCAGCGCACTGGCGGCCTGGTGCAGCGTCTGCAGATTGTGGGTCGGCTTCACGCTTCTGGTTTCAGCGTCGAAGAGGAGGGCCGGGAAGCTGGTCACACCAGCAAATCGGGTGCCATCCAGCCCGTCCAACATCGCTGCCACTTCCACGATCTCGTCGGCGGGGAAGCCGCCTTCGTGACCGCGATAGAAGATGTCGCCCCCTGTTTGTATGCGCGCGAGAATGTGCTGCGTTCGGTCCGCCCGATACGCGGCGCTCGCGGCCTCGCGGGCTTTCTCTTCGCTGAAAACCGTCCAGAAGTCAGCCCGGATGGTGCGCGCCGCATGATCGGCCTCGTGACGCGGGATTTGGACGAGGTGCCCTAAGTGTCCGATACTGAGCTCTGCCTTTTGGCACGCAACTGCGCAGGCCATGTCGACTGCAACGGCACGATCGATGCCACCGCGCATCACCGCCTTGCAGAAGCCGCTGTTGCGACCAACCTGCTTTGTCATCGCAAAGACCTTGAGTCCTAGCGGACGTGCCGCCCCCATGAAGGTCCGCGCGTTGCTCTCGACGGCGTCGAGATCGAGCACATAGGAATTCGCCGGGATCTTCCCGGCTTGGTGAAGCGCCATCGCTGCTTCAACGAACCGTGGATTGCGGCGGCGCAGAACATCCAGAAACATGGCTTATTCCTCAACGCGAAGGGTCGCGCAGCGACACGGCTACTGCGCCCAGGATGATGAGACCACGGACGATCATCTGATCCGACACCGACAGCCCCATTAGGATGAGGCCATTATTCAGCATGCCCATGAGCAGCGAGCCCACGAGAGCACCGATCATCGAGCCCTTGCCTCCATTGAGCGCAGTGCCGCCGACAATCACAGCCGCAATGACTGTCATGAGGTCGGTTTCGCCCAGCGTATATTTCGCGGCTTGTAGTCGGCCTGCGTAAAGCAAGCCGGCTAGACCCGCGCAAAACCCACTGATCGTCAGGACTGCAAGCCGGATGCGCTTGATCGGGATGCCGGACACGAGCGCGGCTCGCGGGTTGTCGCCCGTAGCAGCCACATGTGCGCCGAAGCGTGTCTCGCGAAAGAGCAGATGCCCGACGAGCACAACGAGAACGGTCCAGATGAGGAGCGAGGGCACGCCCCAGAGTGCACCGGAGCCGAAGATACCGGTGAACAAGGGGTCCTGAACGGGGATCGACCGGAGTTCCGTCATCGAGCGCGCGATTCCGGCGAAAAGACCCAAGGTCGCAAGCGTCACAAGAAAGGACGGCAGCCTTCCGTAGGCCACGAGCCAGCCGTTGACGAAGCCGATCGCCAGCCCAGCGCCCAGTCCCGCCAGCACACCAAGCGGCATAGGGTAACTCTGCATGACTACCGCAGCAGCGAGCGCCGAAACCGCCACAATCGAGCCGAACGAAAGATCGATCTCGCCAGCGGATAGAACGAAAACTAGGCCGACGGCCATGACGGTCGCCGGCGCGGTCTGAAGCACGATATTTGAGAGGTTGCGCGCCGTGAGAAAGCCGCTGTCATGAAGCGTGATGGCGAAGAACAGAAAGATCAGCAGGAAGCCGAGATAGACCACCCACTGCTGCAGATCGATCCGCCGAAGGCGTTCCAGGGCCGGAGGCGCCGCTCTGGCTTCAACCATCATCGACCTACCTTTCGTGTCGACGCCCAATCCGCCGTGCGTCGCTATTGGGCAGCCTCGGTCAGCGTAGATGGCGGAGCTTTGCCGAGGGACTGCTTCCAGCCTTCAGCCAAGTTGTCCTTGGTGACAGCCAGCGAGTCGACAACCAGGAAGGCTGGAGCTTCCTTGCCCACCAGCGCACCGGCAGCTGTCCGTGCGGCTGTTACGCCGATCACGTAGGCCTCATCCGCAATGAGTGCTGCGACATTGCCGCCCTTCACCATATCGAGAGCGGCAGGCTCGTTGAGATCGAGCGTCACGATCTTGGTATGACTGTTTCCAGCAGCCCGGAGCGCCGCCAGGACGCTGAGCGCTGGCTCGGCCCAAGTCACGTAGATGCCATCTAGGTCGGGCGCCTGAGTCAGGAGTCCCTGTGCAATCTCTTCCGATCGGGCTGGATCGGCCATGCCAGCCTCCGCCACGATTTGCATGTCAGGATAATCCTGAGAGATTGCGGCCTTGAAGGCGTTGTCGCGCTGGTTCGTCACATAGAAATCGGCATCGTGGAAAATGAAGCCGATCTTGCCCTTCTTGCCTAAAGCGTCGGCCATCGCAGCCGCGGCCTTGGCTCCCATTTGAAAGAGGTCATCGGAGACGATCGCGGCATAGTCTCGCCCATGCGCGTAGCCAGCCGGCGCGTTGTCCACAAAGGCGAGCTTCACGCCAGCTGCGAGCGCCGGGTCGTAGACGGTCTTGGCTGTGGCCGGATCCACCGGCAGAGAGACGATGATCGAGGGCTGCTTCGCAAGCACTGTTTCCACATCCGCCTTCTGCCGCGCGGCATCAAAGCCGGCATCCGTTTCCGCCACGACCGAGATGCCGAGCCTCTCGAACTCGTCGCGCGCGCCCCGGTTCACGGCGCTCGTGTATTCACTCATCTCGTGCCAGACCAAGGCGGCCGTGTGCTTGCCCGCCTTGATCTTCGTCTCTTCGTCCGCCGTGAGCCTGAATGTCTCGGCCGGCGTGGGCGCCTCGCCATTGGGGCCTACCGTCTTGCCGTCGGCGGCGTGCGCTACAGCCCACAAGGCAGCCGCCGACATCAGCAGGGCTGCCCCTGCGGCTTTTCGAAGATGCTTGACCATAGTGTCCTCCCTGTTCTGATTGAGAGTCGAGGGGCAGAAACGAGCCCCTCCCTCGAGCCCTGGCCGCTATTTCGCGGCGTCCAGCACGGACTGGGGCGCCTCGCGGTGCAGCGAGCGCTGCCATGCCTCAGCGACATTGTCCTTGGTCACGGTCAAAGCTGGTGCCACCACAAAGGGCGGGTTCTCTTCGCCAAGCACCGCGCGTGCGCCAACTGCCGCCATAGTGCGACCGAGCTCGTAGGCTTCGTCAGCAACGATGGCCGCGACATTGCCACCCTTGACCATGTCAAGCGCCACGGGCTCTGACAGGTCGAGTGTCACGATCTTGGTTGTCGTGTTTCCGTTGGCCCGGAGCGCCGCCAGGACGCCCTCGGCAGGACCGGCCCAAGTCACGTAGATTCCACCCAGATCCGGGTTCTGCAGGAGCATTGCATTGGCGATCTCCTCCGCTCGCGCCGGATCGCTAATCCCAGCCTGGGCCACGATCTTCATGTTCGGATGCTTCTGCTCGATCGTGCTCTTGAAGGCCTGATCGCGCTGGTTGGTGACGTAGTAGTCAGCGTCGTGGAAGATCCAGCCCACCGTGCCCTGGTCACCCATGGCCTGAGCGAGCGCGTCTGCCGCCTGGCTGCCCATCTGGAAGAGGTCGTCGGTGACGATTGCTGCGTAGTCGGTGCCATGCTTGTAGCCCTGAGGCAGATTGGACAGGAGGACGAGCTTGACGCCCTGTTCCTTGGCCGTCTGGAATGCCGCGGCGGACGTTGCGGGATCGACCGGGAGCGACAGGATGATGTCCGGATTCTGCGCAAGCGCGGTCTCAACGTCTGACCGCTGCTTGGCAGCATCGAAGCCAGCGCTCGCAGTGGCAACGACTTCAATGCCGAGCCGCTTGAACTCGTCGGTCGCGCCGGTCGTCACTGCGTTCACGAAATCCGACTCTTCGTGCCAGAGAAGGGCCGCCTTCTTGCCTTTGAGTGACGCCGCCTTGTCCTCCGGAACCATGATCGTGGCGGAGGGGGTCGCGCTCTCGCCTTGTGGACCTACGGTCTGTGCCTGCGCCGCTGCAGTGGACATGAGCACAGCCGCCAGTGCTGCTGCTAAAGGTTGCTTCCAACGCATAATCTTTCCTCCCTGATCTCAGGTCGATGGCACTACGTTTCCGAGATGCCGCAGTAGCTGGCCATGAAGACTGCGAATGCGACGATGCCAGCAAGGAACTCGTCGACATTCACGCGCTCCTCGAGCGTGTGGCAGTTGCTGATGTCACCGGGTGCGCAGTAAACCGCCGGGCAGCCGATGTGCTCGGTCAGGAACGGCATCTCCGACCAGTAGGGGGCACCCTCTATTTGACCGCGGCCGTGCAGGGCTGATGCGGCTGCTTGCCCTAAGAGTCTGACCTCAGGTTGAGCGGCTGGTATTTCTGTTCCCGTGCCGCCGAAAGCATGGTCGCGGCCGGCGGGATAGGCAATCTCGACTTGAACCTCGCTGCCCGCAGCTGTCCGGACCGCCTGCTCGAATTCGGCCACAGCATCGTCGAGTCTGTCGCCTGGCAACAGCTTCGCAATTAGTGAGAACTGGCACTCGCCTGGCACTGCGATCAGCCCGCCAGCCTTGATCTCCGTGACGAGCAGAAAGGCTCGCCCAACTAGAGGATGGCTCGCACGACCCGCCATGCGCGCAGACAGCGACCAGATCGCGCTCAGGGCGCTGTGAGCTGCCTTGAGCGCATCGATGCCTTGTTCCGGAACCCCGAAATAGGCGGATCGACCCGTTATCGTTACCTCGGCGATAAAGAAGCCCATTTGGGCAGGGAAGACGTTGAGGCGGGTCGGTTCGACGTAGATGGCGAAGTCAGGTTTCGCGAATTCACCTTCTCGGATTCGGCGAGCGAGATCCTTTACGCCGGCGCTGATGCCCATGTTGGGTTCGCCGCTCTCCTCGTCGCCGACGAACGCGAACGCCAGGTCACCTCCAAGTCGATGGCCTGCTCTGTCCAATAGGTCGAGGGCAAGGAGGCTTGCACAGATGCCTGCTTTCAGATCGCCTGTGCCACGGCCCCAGACCTCGCCCGCGACAACGGCTGCACCAAAAGCATCCTCACGTTCAGTCCCCTTCCAGCGCTCGGTCCAGCCGCGAGCGTGAACCGTGTCCGAATGCCCAATGAAGAGAAGTCGCGGCCCGGCACCTTCGCTTTTGCGCATGCCCCAAACGTTAGGACGACCGGGGGCAAACTCAGATGTGCGCGGGTCGAGCGCCAACACCGCCATCTGCTTCTCAAGCCAGTCCACGAAGTGCGCCTCATGGCCCGTGACGCTTTGGCATCCGACCGCCTCCTGGAGAAAGCTGACGGCACGACCCTGGTCGAGCAGCCCAGCCAATCTCTCGTGCAGCGCAGTAGCCTCGCTCATGCGGCAGCCTCTCTGCTGCGCAGCACTTCAGCCGGTGGAAGCGCGATGCTGGCGCCTTGCACGCCCCTCGTGAACAAGGTGGCATGAAGGCTCGCCAATCCGATGGCGGCCGCTCCAATCAGAGCGGCCTTCGGGCCGAGCTCAGAAGGTTCAACACAGACTTGACGTGGGAAGCACAAGGGCATCAGCTTCCTGACGCGCTCGACCATCTCCGGTCGGACCCCGATCGATCCACCTAGAATGATCTTTGCAGGGTTCGTGATTGCGGCCACAGCCACAACGGTTCGGGCGAGAAGCCGCGCGGTTTCGTCCAGCGTGACCACTGCCGCCTTGTCGCCTGTGGCTGCTGCTTCAAAGATATCCCTTACGTCTACGTCGCGCGTTTCGCCGGAATGCTCTCTGTAGCGCTCGCAGATACCACTGGAGCCGAGGCTACGTTCAAGAGCTCCGGTGTGTAGCGAGCGGGGATCGAACGCATCGGAGCCAAAGGGCAGAAAACCGAGTTCACCAGCCGCATTGGAGGCGCCTCGGACAAGCTCGCCTCGCACCATCACTCCGCCGCCAATGCCGGTTCCAAGCGCTATCAAGACGAGATCATCGCACTCGGCACCCGCTCCGATCCAGTGCTCACCACGCACGGCGAGGTTGACGTCGTTCTCAACGACAGCAGGCACACCGAGCTCTTCTTCGAGCGCCGCAGCGACATCCATGTTTTCCCAATTCGGAATATTGGGCGCCATAAGCACACGGCCGGTGGAGGCTTCTGGCGCGCCTGGGACGCCTACAACAGCAAGCTGCACCTTTGCGAAGTCGACACCTTCAAGCGCTGCGGCTTTCCTACAAAGTCGAGCAATCTGCTGGACCGTAGACAGGCCGCCCCGCTTGTCGGTGGGCTCTGAAACGTCGGCAAGAACGCGGCAGGAGAGATCTGCGATGGCAGCCCTAACCTTCGTGCCACCCAAGTCGACCGCTGCGATGACAGCTTTATCGGGCACGATTTCATATGTCAGCGCAGTGCGCCCTACATGCCCGCTGGTGCGTCCAGTTTCCCGGATCCAACCCTCTTCTTCAAGCTGGCGAGCGATATCGGAAATCGTCTGCTTTGACAGCCCCGTTTGCTTCGCGATGCTTGCACGCGAAATGGGAGCGCAATGCACGATGGCTTCCAGAACCATGCACAAAGATAGCCGTCGGGAGATGCGAGACGCGTCGTTCATAACGCCGGCATTAATTCGTTCTGTCACCGAACAAATCACGAGCTACGGTATCCGTCAACGTTACCGCTGCTGTGCCCACTCCCAGATCCGTCGCTGCGGTCGGCCATACTGCTGCTCGTCAGAGAGCGTCACTCAGCAGGCCTCCCCACTGGATGGCCTGGATCCCAGTTCCACTCTATTGGCCCTGCGAGTTGAGCTGCAGGCAGCCTATGCGAGACGACCTCACCCCTGAATGCCCTAGCATCGGCACGCCATCCGCCATTGTGGTGATGGGGGTGAGCGGCTGTGGAAAGAGTGTTTTCGGTAAAGTGGCCTTCTCCCTGAAAAGTGGTCCTCCCTGAAGTATGCCCGAGGGGCATTTGGAGGACGTGAGAATGAGCCAGAGGAAGCACAAGCCTGAGGAGATCGTTGCCAAGCTGCGGCAGGTTGACGTGTTGGTGTCGCAGGGC
>DASYHP010000049.1:0-12551 GCA_035998495.1 Mesorhizobium sp. | reverse complement strand
GGCCAAGCCCTCGGACGGCCCGTGACGCTGGGCGGCGGCAGGTGCGGCTCCAAAAGCGCCCACTCCGCGTCGGTCAGGTCGCTTGCGTAACGAAGCTGCGCGCGGCTATGCCGCCGACGGGTGGCCGGGGTCCACATGAGGTTGTCCAGACTGGCTTCGACAACCGTCCGGAACCATACCTCGCCCCGGCCATCCACCCCCGCCACCGAGTTTCAAGACAGCCTCTTAGCCGCTAGTCTCCACGCCTGGCGAGCGAACGTCAGGGTTCGCTCGGTTGTCATTGACGCGAGCCTCCTCAGGCATGTGCTGGCCAACGCGTTCATGAACTGGCCTGATAACGTGTCGCCTGCGAACGGAGCCCCAGCTGGGCAGCACTTTCTTTCCCGCCTCATGCAGGTCCGACACGGTGATCGGCACAACAAAGATCTTCTTCCCGATCTTACCTCTATCGCCCGAAGTGCCAAACAGTGTAGCAGCAAACACGGCGATCCAGTCGTGTCGTGCAGAGAGGAGTAATATCATCACAGCACTATATCATGATTGAGAAAGATGGGAGCGATACAAGCGCGTTCTTGCGCGCAGGTGTTGGACTGCGCTGAAGGAAGTGCCCGTTTGAAGATCCTCGTGAGGGTATTGGAACCGCTTACTGGGCGGGAATGTAGCCAGTGTCGGCTGTTCCCCCTAGTTCATGTCGAGTATAGTCGAGCGCTGGCCAACTTGGCGGAGCGAGACGCAGGGTTCCGAATGAGTTCAGGAACCGTTGACGCGTGAGGTCGCGCCCAGCTGCAACCAAACCCTTTTGAACGAGGAGGGCCGCAGTTTCTGCCAGAGCGTCGATGCTGAGTTTTGCGCCTTCCCAATTCCTGGCATCGTAGGGAACCGCAACCACGATCTTTGCGCCGGTCGCCTTGAGAGACGCGTTCGACCGCCGAGCGGCGTCGATCCAGAGCTGATAAATGGTGGACTCCTCAAGCCGCATACCTGCCTGCTCGAGCCTTGCAGCGGCGCTCGTTCCCCCAAGCAGGATGATCGTGGCAGCGGCCGCGTCGCCGGCCACGAACTCGTCGATGGGAACAGCGTTGTATCGCGCCGTAAGCCCTACCCGCTCCAGCCTTTGCTGCCCCTGAGCGTCGACAACGATCATGACCTCGTTGCCAACATGCTCCAGCAAAGAGGTTATCTGGTCATCCACAGTGGTGAAGGCAGTTCGAATATCCTCGGGCGACTCCGTGCCTTCGGCTTGAGAGAAGGGCAACAGCACGGGTATGCGCGCACGAGCAGCTTCAGCGAAAAACCTGCGTGAAGAGTCCGGTACCGATAGCAGGAACGCGAACGGAGATGCGTCTCCGAACTGATCGGCTCCGGCCACCTCCACGACCCGAAGGTCTGGAAAACGGCCATGGGGTCTTGCCTGGCCTAGCCGTCGCCAAGCCGCATCAAAAGCGTCCTTGATCCGATGACCAAGTTCTGTCTGCCCTGGAGGCACGGCCACGGCAAAGCGCACGCGATCGGGTTCAACCCCAGTTCTCTGCTCGGCGCCGATACCTCCCAGGTAATCATAGATCGCTCGGGCTTCGGCTTTGCCGAACTGATATCGCGGCATAGCCCGAGCGAACTCCCGGCCGTTCGGATTTCTTCCTTCGCGAAGGGCAGCTAGGAAGGTCTCGAAATCGTAAGCCGACCGCTCGTCTGACGCAGTCTCGAGCACACCTCTCTCGATGTTTGGCGCGATCCTGCTCCCTTCGCCACCACCCTGAGCGCCGCGGCCATGGCAGCCGGAACATGGCAGCTGGGCCAGCGGCACTGAAATGGCGCCGACTATGGCTGTTCCCATAGCTTCGCTCGTACCGTGGTACAGATCGCTCCCAACTGCATCCTGCCCGAGTGCCGACACCTCAGGCGCCGGAATGAGTCCAACCGCGATGGTCGCAACCACCCCAAGGGGTTTAGTCCAGAGCACCCAAGGCTTCGAGGATCTCTTGAGCACCCGACGTAACTTCCGGAACCCGCGTGGCATCGGTCCCCGCGCCATTCACAACAACAAAGAACGAGGCATGTTCATCCAAGGACCCAAACTGCATCCCGAGCCCTTCGAGCACGTCGAATACGGCATGAGGCTCTCCGGTCAGCCACTGTCGTCCGACGCTGCCGATGGCAGAGGCGTGGCGGGCAAGGCGTTGGGGGCTATCTGTCAGGGGGTCCAGGGTGATGGTGACAAGGCGGACTTGGTTACTGCCCGCAATGCTTTGTTCCACGTCGGTCATCACGATGTCAGCCACGGGGCAGATGCTTTGGCATCCGGTGAAGGTGAAGGAGATCACTGTTGGGCCCGCACCGATGATATCACCCCTGAACCGAACTGGTTCGCCGTCCGTGCCGATGAGCACCCGATCAGCGAAGAGGATGGGTGCATCGGTGACTATCGCTTCGACCGCGTGAGCCTGATCAAGGGTCGAGAGAAGCAAAGCTGCCATAAGCTGCTTCACGGCTGAACCTCCACCATATGAGGCTCCACCTCTGGGTGGCCAGCGACGGTGATCGGAAAATGGCCCGCCCAAGGAAACGACGTCTGAACTCGGTAAACGCCGTCTGGACCGAGTCGAGCTGACACTGTTTCCCGCCAGCCTCCATCGAGCGCGATAGCATCTAGTTGTATCGTGTCGGGCAGCAAACCCTCAGGCAAACTTTCAAGGCGGGCGTGCAGCTGGACTGTTCTGCCAGCCTGCGGGGTAGAAGGAGTGGTGACGACCAGGTGGACACCGCTCCTCGTGTCGTCGTCGCCTTCGATATCGAACCCCGCACAGGCGGTGGTTCCCCCTGTGCCGGTCGTTGCGACCACCTCCCACGCGCCGCCTTGCTCCAGGACGGCCGACCCCTCGAACACCCCGTCTGACACTTCCCGCAGTCGGCGCTCGGCAACCAGTATTTCGCGAGGAGCTTCAGCATTCAGCCGCATCGCTGTCATCGGCGCGGCCGAGAGCCCACCGCCCTCGGAGATCTGGTATAGGGTGGTCGAGCCGGGGGCCGCCACGAGGACGGAAGCTTCGGGGTGCAGCGAAACGATGCTCGGTCCCTTCGCCAGCTCAGCCCCGCGCTCACCGAACCACACATTTCGCCGCGCCGGTTCGCCGTTCTCCTGAAGCTGTTTGGTGTGGACCACCGTCACCATCGGCAGCGCGGCATAGGAGATGAAGGCGGCATCGCCAGCGAAGGTCACCGAGTGAATCGAGTCCTCGACCTGGAAGGGCTTGCCTGAGGGAGCAAGAATCGCAACGTCGAAGAGCGCCAGTTGCAATTCAGCCGACCACGCGAGTCCCCTGGTGCCGTCTTGAGAAACCGCGAGATTCGTTCCGGGAATGCCGACCGGCAGTTCGTGAGCCGCGGAGGGCTGGTCGACATATCGAACCTCCACGGCCTTTCGGTCAGGTCTGGCGACGAGAACGGAATCGGCGGTCACCGCCACTGACTGCGAAAGAGTGCCCGGGGGCAGCATCGTCACGACGCCGCCCCATGCCTGGGCGAGTGCGGCGCTTCCGTCCGCCGCCACGGCAAGGACACGCTGGGGACCGACAGCGTGCAAATCGAGCTCTCCGGCCGGAAGCTTGACCGTCTGACGGCGATTGCCATCCCGGTCGAGCAGCGCGATTTCACCCTTTGCCTCGTCGGCAACCCAAACCCCGCCATTGGCTTCCGCCAGCAGACCGACTGGCCGCTCGAAGCTAGACGCGAACGTCTCGACCTCGCTTCCGGGCAGCCGGATCGCGACGACATCGCCGCGCTCGGGCCGCGACGCATAAGCCAAGCCGGTCTGCGATGTGGCCACCGATCCAGGGGTGCCGCCAAGGGGGGCAAGGGCCATGAGGTTGGTGCGGGCTGACGCGAGCTTTGGGTCGTGAATGGCCAAGACCCCGGCATGATCGAGGGACAGCAGCCATCTGCCTTCCAAGGCGACGTCGCCTTGCGAGAGCCGTCCCGTCGCCCTGAAGGATTTCGTGGCATCCGTGGCGGCCACGCAAGTCGGTTGGCCAGGCATCGGCTGCCGCAGCCATCCGAAGGGGCGCAGGCTTCTGACCGGCGCGTTGGTGGCTGCGTCACGGAAAACGATGCGGACGCCGAAGGCCTCGCCGGCTTTAGCGGCGTCGGTCGGCCTTCCGTTTCCATCGATGAGCTCGACGGAAACGCTCAGCGCTGCGCGATCCTGGGCGGCGAGCGGTTGTGCCGCTACGAGAAGGATGCCCGTCAGAGCTCCAACCCTCATGGCGGCCCTCCTCACTGCTGCCAGTCTGGCCGGCGATCGCAGGCTGTGGTCACACGTAGAGCCTCCTCTTGGGCCTGCTGAGGTTTCGCGTCGCCTTCCTTCACATCGAAAACACCCCACGCACCCCCGGCGAAGACATGCCTGGCACCATCAAACCAGAGGTATTTCCCCACTTCTTGCGGCGCGCACGAGGCGGCGGTGATGCCTTTGCCAGGCGCGAGCAGGGCGGAATGCCCTGATCCAAACCCGAGAAAGATGTCTTCGTAGTCGGAGCCAAGCGGGACAAACGCGCGCTGGCGGGCGCGGCCCTGCGGATGAACGACCCGGATCAGGGTTTCGCCACCGGGCTCCAGCGCAAGCACCGGGGTGGGAATGGTTTTGAAATCTGGATGAAAGAAGCGTTGTGGGAACTCGAACGCGTTAAGATCCACCGTGCTTTGGTCGCGGTTCTCGTCCTGCGGCCTCAATCCCAGGTCCGTCGGAATTTCCTGATCTGTGCCGCGCAGCCGGTTGATGAAGTTGGCTGAACGGTAGCTGACGCCTTTCTCGCCCCGATCGTAGCTGTCGTCGCAAACGCGGCAGTCCGGCACGGGCGCTCCGACGGGTATGGCCGGGCCGAACCTAGGCGGAAGCAGCGGTGCCTTAGCAGCGTCCCAAAGGTTCAGCCCATCCTGCCAAACGAGGGTATGCTCCTGAAATGTCGTTTCCGCCTGGCAGGTTCTCGGCCGCTGGTGCTGGCCAGGAGCCACTTTGCAGATGTCTGGAACAGTGACGATCGCGCTGGGCAGTGGCGGAACGGCGGTGATGTTGAGCGTTTCGTCGGCACTCGGGTCGCGTGGGCGCCCGTCGTATCTTGCGCCTTCTGGTTCAACAATGAGCGTGCCCAGCAAACCATGGGAAGCGTGTGAGATCGGGTCGCCGAGCGACTTGATCGGCAACGGACCAAATGCGTACGGGATTTCGTGAATCTGCCCTTGGAGCGGATCAGCCTTATTGGGGCCTGGTCTCAACGCGGCTGATGTTGCTCGTGTGAAATTTGCTCGCAAGGAAGTATTCGTATCGGCGAACTTCAGCAGGAAAGCCCTGTCATCCACGCCAGTGATGTCACTCAAGCAAAAGCGACGGCCGAGGACGATGATCGGAGAGTAATTGATCGCGGCGCGCGGATCGGTGCAGGATGAGGCTTGCGTCGGGAGCGACGTGAGCCTCACCTTCGCTCTTAAGGTTGGGTCGAAGGGCACCTCGATAACGAGTGCGGCAATTACGTCATCGATGTTGTCGCCGATCCAAAGGCGGCCGGCGTAGATCTCCAGAAGGTACCAGTTGGGTGTGCTGCCACCGGTCGGGGCAATTGCTTCGCCGGCGTTAACGCCGAACGGGGCTGGAATTGCCTGGGCCGGTGAAACCACAGAGGTTGGCACGATCACGGCAATGCGGTCAGACGGCCGGAGGTCGTCCGCTCCGCCCCCGCGGTGACTTTGGTCGACGTTCAACGGTACGATCTGAGGCATCAGAGCATCCCCAGGCCGATCGGGAAGCAGGACTGCTTCTTCTGCACGCAGGCCGTTGACCACGGCTAGTCGCAGGCAGTCTCCCGCATTGACCCTTAAGGTCAAAGGATGTTGCCCACTGCGCAAGCTCGTTTGCACGCTCCTGAGCGCGGCCTTGCGGATGTCTGCCGGATCGATCGCCGGCTTTGCACCTGGCCACAGAAAATCGTTCGGCGTCAATCCCAGCTCGTCGGGGTCAACTGCGACGAACATCAGTCCATCGGGATCAAACAAGCCGCCTGCTGGGTCATAGATCGTGCCCGACATCCCCCTCAGTGTACTGAAAACATCTCGCGCCTGGACGGCGGCAATGGCGCCAATCGTTTGGGGGGCACTGGGCGGGCAGGCCGCTGACGGAATGTTGGCCTGGAAAGGGGTAAGCGCATTTGCGGGCACAGCTTTGTTGTCCTGCGCCCGTTCGCTACCTGACCTAAGCCGCGGCAGCCTGCGCCCAATAGGGAACGACGCGTCTGCCAGGCAGGCCGTCAGCGCATTGCGCTCACCGAGACAAGACGTCAGGTCAGGCGTGTTGAGGATGTATGGTCCTTCAGCTGTGCCCGGTGTGGTTCCGGGAGCCCGAACTGAATGTGGGGGAGGCGCCTCGTGCACCCGCAGCAGCCCCCAGGCTCCGTTCCACAACGCGTCGTGCGTTCCGAAGTGGTAGAGATAATCAGTCGCACGAGGCAGGACTCCAGGCGCTAGGGCAAGTGAGCCAGCAACTGGTTGGATTGTTTCGATCGCTTCCGTTTTGGCGAGATTTCTGATGGCTGCAATATCAGCGCGAAACGCAGCTGCCATCTCGAAATGCTCCGAAATACCGACCTCCTGCGATGCCACATAGCCTTCAATGTTGTCGCAGCCTTCCAGCAGTTCCTGATGCCGATCAAAGAAAGCCGCCGCATTTGGAGGCAGTGAAGAAGAAGTAAGCCAAGCATCGTACTGGAGCGGCATGCCACCGAGCGCGAGCTCCTGACACCGGTGCCAATGGCTCAGTCGGCCCTGCTGTTGCACGACCTGTGGCACCTCACCACCGGACCGGAGGTAGGACGAGGGGAAATCCTGGTCGCCGTTCCGCCAGAAGGGCCTGCCTTCGACGGTAAACATGTGCTGGACTTCGTGAGCCCCCTGGATCAGGCGGAACGAGACGAGGTCACCCTGAATGGCGTCGAGCACGGGCGTGCACGGGTCGCCATGTGTCTCGGTTCGGAAGACGTTGGCAAGGTTCCCGTCCTCGCCGTCGCGCTGGCGCTTCAGGTTGCGGGCGGCCTCCTCAGCCGGCGCAGTGGTCCGGCAGGGTCGATCGGGATCGACGAAGGGCCGTTCGGAGTCATTGCTCCCCACCCGAAGCGGGATGGCTTCGAGGCGGTAGTTGATCAGGTAGGGATCATGGTGCTTCTGCGAAATGGCTTCGGGCCGCGGCGGCGGCGCGACGGGGCGTCCATGAGCTGCTCGCCATTCCTCGGCATGAGCGCGCAAGGCAACCTTCTGTTCTTCGCTCAGCGCGTGTTCGGACGCCGGTGGAACCTCGCCGTCGTCATCCTCCTCGTCGCTCGAGCGCCGTCCTTCCGCTTCCGCCACCAGCCGTTCAAGACCCTTGGGTGAGCTTTGCACGCGGAGAACCGGATCCGGTTTGCCGTCATAAAGGAGCGCGAAATCGGCGATCGCCAGGGCGAATTCACGCTGGTCGGGGTGAATGGCGTCGAGGTTTGCCACCGGTTGCGGCGACAGGATCGAGCCCTGCGGGCCAACCGAACGGCGGTCGCCCTCGGCAAGGTAGATGGGTGGATCGAGTGGCCGCCGCTGGGAGTCCTTCTGCCGTTGACCATCGTCAAGGGCAATCGTGACAGTTGCGGTGCCGTCGGGCGTGGGTTGGCATGTATGTTCGACGGGTCCGCCCTCGGCCGAGGCTTGCACGCAGAACTGCTTGTGATTGGGTTCGACCAAAAGGGCCGAGTAGAACCCGTGTTGTTGGATGTTCGACGGCGCAAAATGGTCGTGGGTGAAGACCGTGCGCATCGTGCGATCGAGCATTGCCGACACCGCTGCTCCACCGCCTCCGCCCTGTCCGGCAGCCAGGGAGGTTTCGGAGAGGATCGGGTCGGCGAACCACCGCTGCACCGTTGTCTGGAAATACTTGGCGTCTGATGTCAGCTCGCCCTGTTCGTCGACCCGGTTTCGCTTCCAAAGCGCGATGGCCTCCATGGCCCTTCGCGGATCGTCGCTGGCCTTGGCCTTCCGCAGCGCCTCGCATTCCGCCAGCCGTTCGCCCAAGGTCGTGTCGACGCTTTCTCCGGGCCGCGTCGTGACGCGCTCGCCCTCGGGATCGCCACCCGTCGCTGCGCAGATGCGCGCCAGGATCTCATCGGGGGCAAAAGTTCCATCCTCATAGTTAAAACCATTGCCCGACCCGTCAGCGGAAGTGACGTCAAATTTCACCAAATGGATGTGCTGACCGATTGTGTCGGTGGGAACGCGCAGCTGGAAGTCGTCAAGCTCCAGGTCCTTGGGTGTTTCATTGGTGTGCCGGAACTCGACGCACTCGCCGGAAAAGCCGCGGAAGAAGAAAGGTTCGGCGTCGGCGCGCTTGGCGCCTTTCCAGCCATGCACATCGGCGGAAAGCCGGTTCATCCTGGTTTGTGGATCGTGCCAGCCAGCGCGGTTCACCACCGTGTCGAGCTGGATGGCGGAAACTTCGAAGCGTCGGAAACCGACCAAGCCTGGGTCGGGATGCATCACGGGGGTCGCATCGCGTGACCCGGAGGCACCCCCGTCGAAGGGATCGAAGATGCTGGGCAGCTGTCGCGTTCGTAGCGAGCCATCGGGCCAGCGTTGGGCCGTCAGCCCCTCCGGTGCGCCGCAAGGGTCGGCAAATGGCGCGCCCGGCGCTGCAGGTGCCCCGTTGACGGAGAACAAACTCGCGCTTTCGGTGACGAGCCCCGTTCGATCGACATGGACCGTCTTGTATGACCCCGCGTCGGTATGCGACGCATCGGGCCCGGTACCCGCTCCCGTTATCGGCTTGCCGGTCGCTTCCCGGAGCACCAGCTGGCCCCCGCTTTCGGCCTGCCCGTCATGGTGAAACGCCATGGCGCGGCGTTCCAGGCGTGTGCCGCCAGGCGGCAGGAGTTCAAGCTCGAGTTCCTCCAGTTCCGCCGTCATGTCGCCAATCGCCAGAGCCTCGGCAATGGTCGAGCCGGCCGGCTTGCGCTTGCCGTCAAGGACGATGTGGCGAGGCAAGCCTCCATCCATCGGCTTGCCGGCTTCGTCGAGCGCCATGTCGAGCGGCGGTTGTGGCGCCCGGTGGCCGGGGCGTCCCGCGACATAGAACGGGTAGCCGGGCATGCCTTGATGGGCATCATAAGTCGGCAGAAGGGGAGCGCCACGGTCGGGGAGGGGGATCAAACCTGGGATGGGGGTGCCTTCAGCCTTGGGCCCTAGGTGCTTGCCAGTTTCGGGATCTACGCTTCCGTCCCGAGCTCCGCGCTTTCCACTCGCAAGGGGTGTCGTCGTCAGCTCCGCTTTAGGGTGTCCATCGGGCAACAGCCTTGTGCCGTCCTCCAGGACGTCGTGCACGCGCCATAGGGCCCACATGCCTTGCGCGAAATGCGGATAGAGATGGCAGTGGAAAATGGCGTCGCCCGGTGTGCGGTTTCGGTTGCCCGCACCCAGGCTTTCCCACCAGCCGGTCGCCTTTCCCCCACCAGCAAAGTGCCGCAGTCCACCATGGTAGATGCGGTAAGTGAAACCTTGCATGGGCGCGATGGTCTGGCTGTCTAGATAGGAACCGCGGTTCTCGTCGTTCCCTGCGAACCATTGGTGCGTGTGCAGGTGAAAGACGTGTGTTTCCTTTGGCCCTGCATGGAGATTGCGGAAGATCACCTTGTCGTTCAGGTAGGAGTGATGAACGTTGGAGGGATCATCGGGATAAGCCTCGAGGAGCGCGGGGTCACCATTGGCCCAACTCTGGAGAAAGAACTCCTCGTAAAGGCACTCGACGCAGTTTGCGGTCGGGCCGATTCCCTTGCGGTTTGCGATGACGATCGATCCGGCGCCACTCGCGCCGTAGTTGATGCCGAAGGCATCGCGGACGCCCGACAACTGGCCGAAGCGCTCCAACTCCCGAAACTCGTCCGTGTAGAAGGTCTTCAGCTCGTCCTGGAAGATAACGGTGAACTCGCGGAATGGTTTTGCGGCCTCGCCCTTAGCCTCGCTGCCAGGGACGATAATCGCGTTCAAGTCCGCATGGACGAGTTCGTAAACCGGCAGAGTGGTTCCCTTGATGTCTCTTTCCGTCTCGCAGGGCCGGAGCATGATCAGGACCGGCACACCTTTGCGGCAGTCAAGCTTAGGCATGCCATCATGGGAGCGCACATCTTCGTAAGGCGCGCCGCTTTTCGTGGAGCCAAGTGCCAGATCGCCTTCGCGGGCATGCTGCGCGTAACCGAGCTGCCCCTCCACTTTGGGTGCCCAGCTCTCATTGAAAGCCGCCGACGTGACCTGGCTTCGGAAGAACTCCGAGCCCCTAGGCTCCACAATCAGGGCGCCGTAGAGGCCGTGCGACAGTGAGCCTCCATCGCCCTGGCCACCGGCGGGTGCGGCCAAGCTGGAGAAAAGGTGGGTTCCCTCCCGGTCGAGGTGCCACCGGCAGGTGAAAGTGCCGGAACGGACGGTTCCTGGATTAACTGCGTCCGTGCCGAGACAGCGAAGGTCGACGGTTCCGCTGTCGTCCGGAACCGGCTCCAAACCGGGAATGACAAAGGAAAGTTGTCGGGTTGCCGGCCAATTGGTTTCTGCCTCGTCGGCAGACGATGGCCTGTGCTCCCTGCAGCTTTGCGCGGCGGCAGCCCGGATATCCGCCGGCACAGGCGTCTTGGCTTTGTCGCTCGGGCGAATGTCTTTGCAGAATGTCTGCGAGAAGTCGGGCTGCTGCTCCCGCAAGAGATTGGTGACGGTGATTTCGAGAATGTCACCGGCACGTGCCCTGAGCACCAGCGGACGGGGTCTCTTGCAGTCCTTGAGCCGTACCTTGCCGGCCTGCAGCTCTCCCTTGCCGGCCTCAATGCCGAGGCGACCACTGCAATACGCCGCATCGGGCCGCCGTGGAACCTCGGAGGTGCTCGACACATCGCGCCTGAGGGCGAAGATCATTCCGTGTGGGTCGAACGATCCGAAGCGGTTGTAGACAATCAGGTGGTCGAGAGCGACCACATCGGCATGGACGACCCTCGGTCCTTCGGAAGGGGAGGTGTGAGTGTCGCTGCCATTCTGTCCGAACGCCGCGCTCGTCAATGACGCACAAAGCGCTGAAACCAAGGGGAACAGCTTGCCAGTCACGGGCGCCTCCCTGGCGAGACAGTCGCCAGCCTGCGACGTTCCGCCACGGGTATCCTCTCGCAACTTCTCCGCGAGCGCAAGTGACTTTGTCTGAGACCACCTGAGCCGCTTGCATCGGCCAGGCCGACAAACTCATGTCAATTAGACCGGACACTCTTGTGAGTGTGGTCTACTCTCATGGGGTGATCCCGAATAGAACCCAGTGCGCGATAGATGTGCTGAATGTATCTAGGATGGCTGGTGCACGTTCGCCGCGAGTCTCACCCTTCTAGCGGGGGTCGCGTGCCAGCAAGCTGCAGCTCACTTTCCGTCGGAGCGAAGCAGATGACGTTGATAAGTGCTCAAAACGGCCGTGGCCTCGTTCCAACGCTGCTTTCGGCACCGACGACAACAGCTCCAACCAGTACGGAGACTACAAGCACCTGCACCACGAAGCAGCCGAGCCAGATCCACATGTAGCTATAGGACGTCTTGGTCACGGCCGCACGCCTCCAGAAATAGCCGAAAGGCGTGAGCAGCACGAAAGGGGTGAGCCAGCAGTCGTGCGGATTGAACCCTGCTGCCGACAGTGCTCGGCTGTCGCGCCATGCCAGCACGATGGGAACGATCACGGCGGCGAGCAGCCCAAAGAGATTGGGTGAGCCGCCATAGGGATTGCTGCCACCGAGCAGCATGGTGACCTCGGCCGCGACGAACAAGAGTGGGAGGAAAGCGAGCCAACTGGCATACTTTGTTGGCTCGTCATCGCCAGCGGCGGGCCGGCGAACCAAACCTGCCCGCGCTTCAGCCTCAACGAGGGGCGGCCGCTCGCGATCAGGCATTCTCGGCGGGGGAGGGGGAGCCGCTGCGCTGGCCACCACGGCCTCTGCGAGGCTCGTCTCCTGCACAGCTTTCCAGGTCGGCCCAAACGACGGCGTCCACACGATCGTGTCCGGCTGCAAGACGCCGCGGGCAACCATCAGCCGCATCGTTTCTTCCGGCAGCGGTCCTCGCGTCGCGCCGCCTTCCTCATACTACCAGTCGGTCATAAGTTGTCTGCTCCGTAAGCGGGTTGTCGTTCAGGAGTGCAGTTGCGCGGCGCCGCCATGGTCGCTGGGGTGTCGACGCAATCGGGCTCCCCACCTGTGCAAGGGGCGGGTCGGGTAACTGTGGGTGAGCGGGAAGCGCCAGGGCGCAAGGAGCGGCCGGTGCCGAGGC
Source organism: Mesorhizobium sp. (assembly GCA_035998495.1). Taxonomy (GTDB): domain Bacteria; phylum Pseudomonadota; class Alphaproteobacteria; order Rhizobiales; family Rhizobiaceae; genus Mesorhizobium_B. The sequence goes on along the minus strand of DASYHP010000049.1, from coordinate 212 downwards.
TCTTCGGCTTTGGCCGGTAGCCACAAGCGCCAGCATCAGCTTGACCTGCGACGAGGCGCTTAGCACCGGCTGTGACCTGCCCCAATCAGGTGGTCCGGGGTTGATCTTAGTTCATGACGGGCCTTGCAGCTACGGCTGGTGTGGCCGGCGGAGCGGATCGAGGTGGCGCAGCCGGCCACAGCAGGGCCTCTGGTGCAGGGGGTCTGTAGCCG
>DASYHP010000060.1:0-3852 GCA_035998495.1 Mesorhizobium sp. | reverse complement strand
GAGTCTCGGATCGTCACCCGTCTCCCTCGCAACCAGTGCGACATTGCCTTCCTGCCCTATGCCAAGGGTGGGTGGCAGAAGATCCGTGTTGATGGCTGGCAAGGATGGGTCAATCGCCGGTATCTCAGCGGCGAGTAGCGCTTTCACCTCCGTTGCATGATGCTGCAGCGTAGAGTGTGGTGGTAAGCCAGACGAGCTTGCCAGCGGAGGACCGAAAGCGATGGCAGAGGGTGGCATTCATGGAGCCAGAGCCGCTAGGATCCAATGCCACGTCTAGCCATCAGACCTCTGTAGGGACGACACTGTCTGCCGGCGTGTTCAAGCTGGCGCGGCAACCCATTTGAGTTGAGAGGCACATTGTTCGAACAGTTCCCCCAGCCCGTCGATGCAGCGGTCGTGCCGCGCTTTGCTGGCCATGCCACCTTCATGCGGCTGCCAGCTGTCGCATCTGCCGCAGGGCTCGACATCGCCCTTGTGGGCATCCCTTGGGACAGCGGCACGACAAACCGGGCTGGCGCGCGGCATGGCCCAAGGGAGATCCGCAGCCAATCGAGTCTTATGCGACGGGTTCACCACGTCTCAGGCACCGAGCCCTTCAGCGTCGCGCGGGTGGCCGATGTTGGCGACCTCTCCGTCAACCCCATCGACTTGGCCGATGGACTCACGCGCATAGAGGCCGGCATGGCAGCGATTGTAGCCGCCGGTGCGCTGCCGCTCTCAGCGGGTGGAGATCACCTGACGACATTGCCCGTGCTCCGCGCGGTGGCAAAGGAGCGGCCAGTGGGGCTCGTGCATTTCGATGCGCATTCAGACACAAACGACACCTATTTCGGCGACAATCGCTTCACCCACGGCACGCCTTTCCGCCGTGCCATCGAAGAAGGCCTGCTTGATCCGAAGCGCATCGTGCAAATCGGCATTCGCGGATCGATCTACGAGCCAGGCGAGCATGACTGGGCGCGGACCCAAGGTATCCGCATCATCTACATGGAAGAGTTCGTCCGCCGCGGACCTCAAGGGGTGATGGCAGAGGCTCATAAGATTGCTGGTGAGGAACCGACCTATGTGAGCTTTGACGTCGACAGCATCGATCCGTCCATGGCCCCGGGCACAGGCACGCCAGAGATTGGCGGCTTCTCTACGCGCGAGGCCCAAGAGATGGTGCGCCTGCTGGATGGCCTCGACATCGTAGGTGCGGACATAGTTGAGGTCGCCCCGCCCTTTGACGTGGGAGGCATGACGGCGCTCACGGGCGCTACCATCATGTTTGAGCTTCTATGCGTGATGGCGAAGCAGGTGGCTTCAAATCGAAGCGAAGGAGCCGCTGGGCGCTCGTAACGCGGCCCTCCGTCCAGATTTATCCAAACGAATTTGATCGCGCGTCTTCCGCGCTGCTCTTGACGAGTGGAATGCGTTCAACCAGATTTTTGTGCGGTCGAGGCCTATCGGGCTCGACTGCAGGAAGGCCGCCTCATGTGCGGCGGCTTCTTATCCATGTTGCTCAAGTGAGGATGTGGCTATGAGAACCTTCGACTTCTCCCCCCTTTATCGCTCCACAGTTGGTTTTGATCGACTGTTCGATCTCCTCGATAACAGCACTGCAGGGCCAGATTGGCCCCCCTACAACATCGAGAAGAAGAGTGAGAACGAATATCGCATCAGCATGGCGGTTGCGGGCTTCGGTCCCGATGAGATCGAACTTATCCAGCAGGGCCCGAGTTTGGTCGTCACGGGCCAGAAGAAGGCTGAGCCGGGCGAGCGGCAGATGCTTCATCAGGGCATCGCCTTCCGCAACTTCAAGCAGACGTTCAACCTTGCCGACCATGTGAAGGTCGCCGGCGCACATCTGGAACATGGGCTGCTCAGCATTGAGCTGATGCGCGAAGTTCCTGAGCAGATGAAGCCTCGCCGGATCACGATTGGGTCGGCTAGCGAGCTGCCGGACCAAAACAGCCAGACGCAGCAGGTCGAACAGGCCACCGAGCGCCAGCGCAAGGCAGCCTGAGCCAACCCACAAAGGAGATCTGTGGTCAGCCTCCCGGGCGAACCGGGAGGCCTCGATTACGGAGAAGGGAGATGAGTGAAGATACGCAAGCGGCCGTCGTCCTCCACAACGAGAGCAGGCCGGAGGGATTTCCAGCAGGGCTCACTCGGCCCGATGATGTCCTGAATAGTCCAGACATGACCCGCCAGCAGAAGCGCGCAGCGTTGGCTTTTTGGCTCTCGGATTCTCACGCGGTGCAAGACGCTCCTGCGTTGCGTCGGCTGGAGAATGGTGCGACCGCCGATGTGGACGACCTTCTAGAGGCACTTAGATCGCTCGATGGTGATGGTGACCGCTCAAAGCGCAGCGAGAAGGGCCTGCTCATGCAGCTGCCGGTTACTCGGCGGCAGGTAAACCTGCTGACAAAGCGCCTTAGGCCAACCGCATGGCGCGTCTGGCGGGACGACGATGATGACCCGCCACCCCGTCCTGCACTGGCGTCGTATCCTGTGAAGCTGCGCTCCGTCGAGGCTACTGGGGATCGCATGCCTCAAGCGGCATAACCTCCGACCTCGGACTAGCGCTCCTTTTCCACACGCAACTTCGTGTCCCCACCCACTCAGAGTGGGGACACCGCTTTGCAAAAGCAGGCGCGGGTGAGGAGCTTGCCCCGCGTGATCTGCTCGCTCCGATCAGCGATGGCCTCGAAATGCACTGAACGTCGCATTGGCGGACAGCTCGGCGAGGCGGCGGCTGTTCGCGACGGTCAGCTCCACGTTCTCCCGCACCAGGGATAGCTGCGCTTGCATCAGCTCGGGCAGAGATCTGCAACGCGTCATGGCGTTTAGCCCCTCCATGTTCTTTTGGAAGCGCGCCTGTGACATGGCGAGCCATTCCTGGGAAAAGTCCTGATAGCTGCGGGACACAACTGTGCCCGACTGCACGGCGGCCTCGACCTTTGTGGCCTGCCCTGTGCTCTGGTCACGGTCTCTTTCGCTCCCCTGCGTGTCGGCTAGCGTCTTGCCATTTGAGCGCTTTGTCGCCTCCCTGGTTACGCTGGCGGTGCTTGTCACGATCTCTTGCGCAGCTCGAGCCGGCTCGAGGGCAGAGTTGATGCTGGCCTGAACCACCTCCGACGCCGTCTCGGCAGCTTCGCGCTCGCTCTTCATCTCTGCCCGGCGCTCGTTTGCTTCTGCACGCCGCGCCGCTTCGACCTCCGCCTTGGCGTCTTCAATCTTCACGACAACAGCACTGGCTTCCTCGGCGCTCAACGCCTTCTGGATGGCGGGAAGAAGCTCTTTCTTCTCGTCACGAACATGCTGCTGGAAGACCTTCTGGAGATCGGCAATCTTGGACGTGAATTCCTGGCTTTCCTTCGGGGTGCGCTCGAGGTCAGCCAGCAGCTTGCGCGTTTGCCGGTTGTCCTTCACAGCTTCCGTGACGAGCAGCTTCGTTTCCTCGTGCTTGCGCAGGATAGGAAACAGGTTCTGCTCTTCGAGTTTGGCCTGGCGCTCGATCTCCGCCTTCAGCTCAGCGAACAGCTTCTCACGCGTCTTGACCGCAGCTTCCGAGGTGTCGACGAGCTTTCCAAACAGCTCATTGGTCTTGACGGGGCTCTCCAGGAACAGTTGTCGAATAGTCGTCATGTTCGATATCCTTGAGGATGGGGGGTGTCGAGAGCCTGGTGTCCGTCGTCAGGGCTTTTTGAGACAGCTGATGGGCTGATTTAGCGGAGGCTCTGGCGCATCTGGGTTGTGAGCTTATGCGGCCGCCTTGCGGTGGAGCAAGCGGCGCTGGTTGATGGTGTCTCGTTTGATCCTTTCTCGCTTGAGCAGGATGGCTGAACCGCGGCCTGTGTAGACGTCGGC